>NZ_VEIP01000001.1:0-1612942 GCF_007680655.1 Pantoea sp. PSNIH1 | reverse complement strand
GGGCGCTAAGTTGCAGGGTATAGACCCGAAACCCGGTGATCTAGCCATGGGCAGGTTGAAGGTTGGGTAACACTAACTGGAGGACCGAACCGACTAATGTTGAAAAATTAGCGGATGACCTGTGGCTGGGGGTGAAAGGCCAATCAAACCGGGAGATAGCTGGTTCTCCCCGAAAGCTATTTAGGTAGCGCCTCGTGAACTCATCTCCGGGGGTAGAGCACTGTTTCGGCTAGGGGGCCATCCCGGCTTACCAACCCGATGCAAACTGCGAATACCGGAGAATGTTATCACGGGAGACACACGGCGGGTGCTAACGTCCGTCGTGAAGAGGGAAACAACCCAGACCGCCAGCTAAGGTCCCAAAGTCATGGTTAAGTGGGAAACGATGTGGGAAGGCACAGACAGCCAGGATGTTGGCTTAGAAGCAGCCATCATTTAAAGAAAGCGTAATAGCTCACTGGTCGAGTCGGCCTGCGCGGAAGATGTAACGGGGCTAAACCATGCACCGAAGCTGCGGCAGCGAACGCGAGTTTGCTGGGTAGGGGAGCGTTCTGTAAGCCGCAGAAGGTGGCCTGTGAGGGCCGCTGGAGGTATCAGAAGTGCGAATGCTGACATAAGTAACGATAAAGCGGGTGAAAAGCCCGCTCGCCGGAAGACCAAGGGTTCCTGTCCAACGTTAATCGGGGCAGGGTGAGTCGACCCCTAAGGCGAGGCCGAAAGGCGTAGTCGATGGGAAGCAGGTTAATATTCCTGCACTTGGTGTTGCTGCGAAGGGGGGACGGAGAAGGCTAGGTTATCCGGGCGACGGTTGTCCCGGTTTAAGCGTGCAGGTGTGAGGACCAGGCAAATCCGGTCTTCTTTAACACTGAGGCGTGACGACGAGGCTCTACGGAGCTGAAGTAACTGATGCCCTGCTTCCAGGAAAAGCCTCTAAGCTCCAGGCAACACGAAATCGTACCCCAAACCGACACAGGTGGTCAGGTAGAGAATACCAAGGCGCTTGAGAGAACTCGGGTGAAGGAACTAGGCAAAATGGTGCCGTAACTTCGGGAGAAGGCACGCTGGCGCGTAGGTGGAGGGACTTGCTCCCCGAGCCGAGGCCAGTCGAAGATACCAGCTGGCTGCAACTGTTTATTAAAAACACAGCACTGTGCAAACACGAAAGTGGACGTATACGGTGTGACGCCTGCCCGGTGCCGGAAGGTTAATTGATGGGGTTATCCGCAAGGAGAAGCTCTTGATCGAAGCCCCGGTAAACGGCGGCCGTAACTATAACGGTCCTAAGGTAGCGAAATTCCTTGTCGGGTAAGTTCCGACCTGCACGAATGGCGTAATGATGGCCAGGCTGTCTCCACCCGAGACTCAGTGAAATTGAAATCGCTGTGAAGATGCAGTGTACCCGCGGCAAGACGGAAAGACCCCGTGAACCTTTACTACAGCTTGACACTGAACATTGAGCCTTGATGTGTAGGATAGGTGGGAGGCTTCGAAGCGCGGACGCCAGTCCGCGTGGAGCCATCCTTGAAATACCACCCTTTAACGTTTGATGTTCTAACGTGGGCCCGTCATCCGGGCTGCGGACAGTGTCTGGTGGGTAGTTTGACTGGGGCGGTCTCCTCCCAAAGCGTAACGGAGGAGCACGAAGGTTGGCTAATCCTGGTCGGACATCAGGAGGTTAGTGCAATGGCATAAGCCAGCTTGACTGCGAGAGTGACGGCTCGAGCAGGTGCGAAAGCAGGTCATAGTGATCCGGTGGTTCTGAATGGAAGGGCCATCGCTCAACGGATAAAAGGTACTCCGGGGATAACAGGCTGATACCGCCCAAGAGTTCATATCGACGGCGGTGTTTGGCACCTCGATGTCGGCTCATCACATCCTGGGGCTGAAGTAGGTCCCAAGGGTACGGCTGTTCGCCGTTTAAAGTGGTACGCGAGCTGGGTTTAGAACGTCGTGAGACAGTTCGGTCCCTATCTGCCGTGGGCGCTGGAGAATTGAGGGGGGTTGCTCCTAGTACGAGAGGACCGGAGTGAACGCACCGCTGGTGTTCGGGTTGTCACGCCAGTGGCACTGCCCGGTAGCTAAGTGCGGAAAAGATAAGTGCTGAAAGCATCTAAGCACGAAACTTGCCCCGAGATGAGTTCTCCCTGGCTCCCTGAGAGCCCTGAAGGGACGTTGAAGACGACGACGTTGATAGGCCGGGTGTGTAAGCGCAGCGATGCGTTGAGCTAACCGGTACTAATGACCCGTGAGGCTTAACCTTACAACGCCAGAGGCGTTTTGCGAGACCGATTTTCAGCTTGTTTTGCCGGATAACAGAATTTGCCTGGCGGCCACAGCGCGGCGGTCCCACCTGACCCCATGCCGAACTCAGAAGTGAAACGCCGTAGCGCCGATGGTAGTGTGGGGCCTCCCCATGCGAGAGTAGGGAACTGCCAGGCATCCAATTAAGACCAGAGCTTCTGGTCGTGACCTCCCGGTGACGCGGAGAGGGCGAAACACCTGGCTTCAGGCGCGGTCCTGAGGGCAGTAAAGAATCGGTGGAGCGGTAGTTCAGTTGGTTAGAATACCTGCCTGTCACGCAGGGGGTCGCGGGTTCGAGCCCCGTCCGTTCCGCCACTATATTGAGAAGCCCTGACTGTTAAAGTCAGGGCTTTTTCATATTCTCTTTTTCCCTCCGGCATTGTGAAGCTTTGTCGTGAGGTGAATTCCGACATTCGATACCACGAATTGAAACCCCGCGCTAAAATCCCTATAACAGTCAGTGTGAACTTTTTGTTGTTATCAGCCAGGCGGTAAAGTGCGAAAGAAAACCTATGCAATGCGCTATATAGCAGGCCAGCCAGCGGAGCGAATTTTTCCGCCGGGTGCGATGCTGCATCTGGGTCAGGGTCTGCCGCCAGGGGAGCCGCTGCCGGCCGATCCCACCCTGCGGGTGCTGGTATGGAACATCTTCAAGCAGCAGCGCGCTGACTGGATGTCGGTGTTGCAGGGATTCGGTCGTGATGCCCATCTGGTCCTCCTGCAGGAGGCGCAAACCACGCCTGAACTGATCCAGTTTGCTACCAGCAATTATCTCGCAGCCGATCAGGTGCCCGCTTTTGTGCTGCCTCAGCACCCGTCAGGGGTGATGACGCTCGCATCGGCGCATCCGGTCTACTGCTGCCCGTTGCGCGAGCGCGAGCCGCTGCTAAGGCTGGCAAAATCCGCGCTGGTCACTGCATACCCTCTGCCAACCGGCGATATGCTGATGGTAGTGAATATCCATGCGGTTAATTTCAGTCTGGGTGTGGACGTATACAGTAAGCAGCTGGGGCCTATAGGAGAGCAGATCCGGCATCACCGTGGCCCGGTTATAATGGCAGGGGACTTTAATGCATGGAGTCGTCAGCGGATGAACGCGCTCTATCGCTTTGCCCGCGCCATGTCTCTGCGGGAAGTGGCGTTTACAGACGATCACCGGCGTAAAGCGTTTGGCCGGCCGCTCGACTTTGTCTTTTACCGGGATATGAAAGTGAGTGAAGCAGCGGTGCTGGTCACCCGTGCCTCCGATCATAATCCGCTGCTGGTAGAGTTTAACCCCGTCACTGTTGCGCGCTAAACGCACCCGCCTGTAACGACGAGACGCTCTGGCCGGCACTGCTATAGATGATGCTATGCCGATAAAGAAAAAAGGCTGACAAATGTCAGCCTTTTCAGTGCATCAGGTATCTGGCGTTGCGCTATTCTTAACAAACAGAGTGAGCTTATCACCCGGCTGTATATCCTTCGCGTCGCTGTTCCAGCGCATTACGTCCTGCGTGTTAACGCCGTGACGTTTTGCAATACTGGCAAAAGAATCACCCTTACGAACGCGGTAGGTGATGCTGTTGCCGTTATCTGCCAACTGCGATGCTGCTGTCGTACCGCTAACCGTCAGGGTCTGGCCGATACGCACTGCCGCACTGCGCAGATTGTTCTGCTGTTTTAGCGAGCTCATGCTGACACCCAGCTTACTGGCGATACCGGATAGCGTGTCGCCTTTACGTACTTTGTAGCTGTTACCGGCTGCGCTGGCTTTAGCCAGTTCAACAGGCTGCACGGAGGCAATATCTCCGGAGGCCAGAGAGTTGCGCAGCTGTGCCACATTGGACTTAGGCACCATAATATAGTGCGGTCCGTTTGGCGCAGTCGTGCCGTTTTTATACCCGGCGTTAAATGTCTTCAGTTTACTGAGCGACATACCCGCCATTTCTGCAGCCTGAGTTAACTGCATCTGCTGTCCCACTTCCACACGCGCCAGCGCGTGGCTTTCATTAGGGGCTGGCAGTTTAATGCCGTAACGCTTGTTGTTCTTGAGCAGTTCGCTTAAAGCCAGCATTTTCGGGACATAGATGGTTGTTTCGCGCGGCAGTGATAAATGCCAGAAGTCAGTCGGCTTACCCCGTGCCTTATTCTGCTTCATCGCTTTCAACACGCGTCCTTCGCCGCTGTTATAGGCTGCCACCGTCAGTAGCCAGTCGCCATCAAACATGCGATTCAAACGCTGCATCATATCCAGTGCTACTTTGGTTGAGGCCACCACATCACGGCGTCCGTCATACCAGCGGTTCTGTTTCAGACCATAATTTTTGCCCGTTTGCGCAACAATCTGCCAGATGCCTGCGGCATTGGCGGAAGAGGTTGCGTGAGGGTCAAAAGCGCTCTCCACTATGGGTAGCAGTACCAGTTCCATCGGCATTTTACGTTTCTGTATCTGCTCGACAATCCAGTACATGTACGGCTCTGCCCGTAATGTTACATCGTGGAGATAGCTCTTATTTTTTAAAAACTTTGTTTTCTGTTCGCGGATCCGGGCATTTTCCGGGATCCCCATCTTCAACTCGTCACTAATGAGATTCCAGAGATCGGTGTCTTCTGCGAGGCTGGTTCCATCATCTTGCCAGCGCGGCGACAACAAGCGATTTCCGTACTTTCCATTTTCACCTTGACCAGCTGAAGACAGGCTCTGTGCATGCTGAGCGGGGATATTGGCGTCATTCCGTGATGCCTGACATCCGACCAGCAAGACTGAGGCGAGTAATAATATCGCTTTAGCCTTCATGTGTGTGTCAGTAGTTCGCTTAAAAGACGAGCAACTATACGTGACGTACCGACACAACACAACCCAAAAAATTAAAATTGGTCTTTCTTATTACGCAATTCAGCAAAAGTCTGCCATAACGGGGCGGATTCCACATTAATTGCTAAAGCTTTTTGTAAATCAGCATCTTGTGTGCGTAAAAATAAATTTATCTCACGTTCCAGCGCCAGTTTTGTCGGTAAAGTAGTGCGATTTTCTGCCCGTAAATCCTTAATTTCCTGATATCTGGCCAGAATTTTCGGATCATGGGGTAAAATTGCAGCAGCAAACTTCATGTTAGATAAAGTATATTCATGTGCGCAGCAGATAAGCGTATCGGCGGGAAGTTGATTAAGTTTTTGAAAGGAATGGAACATTTGTTCTGCTGAACCTTCAAAAAGTCGTCCGCAGCCGCCTGAGAACATCGTATCGCCGCAGAAAAGATAAGGTGCGCTGTAATATGAGATATGTCCTAAAGTGTGGCCCGGTGTGGCGATGACCTGAAAAGGCAGGCCGAGCAGCGTAACGGTTTCACCTTCATGAACAATATGCTGCGCACCTTTAGCCGCCGTTTCCTGAGGGCCATATACCTCAAGCTGAGGATAACGCTGCAGCAGTTCAGCGACGCCACCGGTATGGTCCTGATGATGATGTGTCAGCAGAACAGCCACCGGCGTCCAGCGATTGGCTTCAATTTTTTCAATCAGCGGCCGGGCTTCACCGGGGTCAACAATCAGGCAGCTGCCGGCGTCATCGGTCAGCGTCCAGATGTAGTTATCCGTTAATGCGGGAATACTGGTAAGATTCATAAACACCTCTCTGGTTGTCTTAAAGGAAGATGGTAGAGCATGAAGCCAGCGAAAACACGCCAGATCCTGACCGCGCCGCGCACCTGGAATGATATGCCCTGGGGAGAGTACTTTCGCGATGCGTTAACCCAGCAGCTACAGCCCTGGCTGGCGAGGCTTTATGGCTTCCATATGCTAAAAATTGGCAGCCTGAGCGCAGAAATCAATACCAGCCAGTGTGCCATATCTCATCAGGTCAATGTTGGCAGTGAGGGCGACGCACTGCAGGTGCTCGCCAGCGTTGCTCAGCTGCCGTTTGAGTCTAAATCAATCGATGCCTGCCTGCTGGCGCACACGCTGGCATGGGAGCAGGATCCGCACCGCGTGTTACGCGAAGTGGACAGGGTGCTGATTGATGATGGCTGGCTGATTATCAGCGGCTTCAATCCTTTCAGCCTGCTGGGGATTAGCAAAGCGATTCCGGGTCTGAGCCGGCGAGCGCCCTGGAACAGCAGAATGTTCAGCCAGGTGCGTCTGCTGGACTGGCTGAGCCTGCTGAATTATGAAGTGGTGTACCGCACGCGTTTTCAGGTGGTGCCGTGGCATCGACAGGGGGGCAGGATGATCAGTGCGCATCTGCCCGCTCTGGGGTGTCTGAACATCGTGGTGGCCCGCAAGCGCACGTTCCCGCTTACGCCAGCTAAAATGAAAACGGCGCGCAGCAGTGCGCAGCTGCGTCCGGTAGTAAACGCTACGCGTCAGTTTCGCGAAACGCAGGATCAGGATGCAACCTGATAGCCAATGTCTTCCAGTGCCGGATTACCGGCAGCGCTGCGCGCCAGTTCATCGCAGCGCTCATTCTCCGGATGGCCGGCATGCCCCTTCACCCACTCCCATTTAATGGTATGGGTGCTGAGCGCCGTATCCAGACGCTGCCACAGGTCAGTATTCTTAACCGCTTTTTTATCAGCGGTTTTCCAGCCACGCTTTTTCCAGTTGTGGATCCAGCTGGTAATGCCCTGGCGGACATACTGGCTGTCTGTGCTGATGACCACGTCGCACGGCTGCGTCAGCGCCTCTAAGGCGACAATGGCCGCCATCAGCTCCATACGGTTGTTGGTGGTCAGGCGATAGCCCGCGCTGAATAACTTTTCATGCTCGCGATAGCGTACAATAGCCCCATAGCCGCCCGGTCCCGGATTACCAAGGCAGGAACCGTCGGTGAAAATTTCTACCTGTTTGCGCATCTCTGGTAGACTTCCCTCTGAAAAAACGCCAAGTCTGACACAAAACGAGCCCTATGATCACTGCAAATAACCGCCAGATTGTCCTCGATACTGAAACCACCGGCATGAACATGATCGGGGTTCATTATGAGGGGCATCGCATCATTGAGATCGGTGCGGTTGAAGTCATCAACCGTCGCCTGACCGGCAACAACTTCCATATGTATCTCAGGCCCGACCGGCTGGTGGACCCGGAAGCGTTTGGTGTTCACGGCATCGCCGATGAGTTTCTGGCCGACAAGCCCACCTTTGCGCAGATAGCCGATGAGTTTCTCGACTATATTCGCGGAGCTGAGCTGGTGATCCATAACGCCTCGTTTGATATCGGCTTTATGGACTATGAGTTTGGCATGCTGCAGCGTGATATCGGCAAAACTGAAAGCTTTTGCAAAATCACCGACAGCCTGGCGATGGCGCGTAAAATGTTTCCGGGCAAGCGTAATAGCCTGGATGCGTTGTGCAACCGTTATGAAATCGACAACAGCAAACGTACGCTGCATGGCGCACTGCTGGATGCCGAAATTCTGGCGGAAGTCTTCCTGACCATGACCGGCGGTCAGACGTCGCTGGCATTTTCCATGGAGGGCGACCAGCGTAATCAGGCTGAAGGGGAGCATATTCAGCGTATCAGCCGCCCCGGTTCAGGCCTGCGCGTGATTAATGCCAGTGATGAAGAAGTCATGGCGCACGAAAGCCGCCTCGATCTGGTCACAAAAAAAGGTGGCAGCTGTCTGTGGCGCGTCTGATGCACTGATTTTGCTGCTAAAAACAGCGGCGAGCTGAAAAAAGCGGCAAACGTGTCATTTTGATATAAAAAGCGTTGACGGGGGAGGGGGCTGCCATTAATATGCGCCTCGTTCCCGACGGGGAACAAAGCGCGGAGCGGTAGTTCAGTTGGTTAGAATACCTGCCTGTCACGCAGGGGGTCGCGGGTTCGAGCCCCGTCCGTTCCGCCAATCTATTTAAAAAAGCCGATTCAGAAATGAATCGGCTTTTTGCTGTCTGCTATTCAGCCAGCACTATACACCCTCTTTTTGCAGCGTCGCTTCCGGACGATACGAGACCGGTACGACCCGTTCTGACCGCGCCAGCCAGCGATAGCAGCCTGCCCCCAGCGCCACACCGATAAACCAGCTGAAGTTAGCTACCGCATGCAGCGCCGGAATAAAACTTATCGTCAGGCAGATCCCGACCGCCGGCAGCAGCGCCGCGATCGCTTTGGGATTAAAGCCGTTGCGGTACCAGTAACGTCCCTGCGGCGTGGCGTTAAACAGGTCATCAACGCTTACGCTGCCGCCTTTAATCAGATAAAAATCCGCAATCAGGATACCGAACAGCGGGCCCACAAACGAGCCCAGCACATCCAGCGTATAGTGGATCAGTTCAGGTGACTGAAACAGATTCCACGGCGTCAGCAGCACGGAACCCACCGCGGCGATCATGCCACCGGTGCGGAAACTGATCTTCTGCGGGGAGCAGTTAGAGAAATCGAAGGCGGGTGACACAAAATTCGCCACGATATTGATACCAATGGTGGCGGTGATCATGGTCAGCAGGCCGATAGCGACGGCCAGGTCGTTGCCTACCATACTTACCGTCTCAATCGGATCGGTGATCATTCTGCCAAACAGCGACTGGGTGCCGGAGACAATCACTACCGTAACCACGGAGAACAGCAGGAAGTTAAACGGTAATCCCCAGCGGTTGCCGCGGCGAACTTCACTCATGTTTTTGCCGTAACGCGAAAAGTCGCCGAAATTAAGCAGAGGACCGGAAAAGTAGGAGACGACCAGGGCGGTTGCAGTGATCATCTGCCAGGTCTGTTCGCCGGCACTCAGTGATTTGCTGGCCAGCGTAAAAGAGATACCCGCCAGACCAGTTTTGTATACAATCCAGCCCGCCAGCGCGACCATCACGACATAGACTGCCGGACCCGCCACGTCGATAAAGCGCTTAATGGCGTTCATGCCGTGCCAGAACACCATCGCCTGCAGCAGCCACATGATGCCAAAGCAGCACCAGCCGAGCAGCGACAGCCCCAGCCAGCTGCTTTGCGTCATGCTATTAAGCGCCGGGAAGAACTTCAGCAGAACCAGCATCAGGGCATTCGCCGCCAGATAGGTCTGAATACCGTACCAGGCAAAAGCGATCAGTCCGCGGATCACGGCCGGAATATTGGCGCCGAATACGCCAAATGCCTGGCGGCAGATCACCGCATAGGGCACGCCCGCCATCTGGCTGGGTTTTGCCACCAGATTCGCACAGAGCTGCACGATACCGATCCCGGCCAGCAGACACAGCAATACCTGCCAGCTTGCCAGCCCCAGCGTAAAAAAGCTGGCGGCAACCACATACCCGCCCATGCTATGCACATCGGACATCCAGAAAGAAAAGATGTTGTACCACGTCCAGTTCTGCTGGCGCGTCGGAGCCAGATCCTCATTACACAGGCGTGGACTATAGGCCGCGCGGGCATCAGCCTGCGCTGGCGTCACTTCAGTATGAATTGGCATGAAACCTGCTCCTCTCACCATGATGGGGAAAATATTCACCGTTTAAAGAGCTATTGCAGGATCCAGGCCAGAAGTGATTTGTTGTATACAAAAAATGAAAGGAGTGTATACGATATCTGGCAGTCAGCTATTTTCCGGAGCAGGTAATGAATCATGAATCCGCAGTGAAGCCGCGCGCTGTGCCGTTTGAAAAAGATGAAGCGATCTTTCAGGCATTGCTTAGTGCCATCGTTGAGCACCAGCTTCCGCCGGGCAGCAAGCTGCCTGAAGAGGCGCTGGCAGAGGTGTTTGGCGTCAGCCGTACCGGCATTCGTAAAGTGCTGCAGCGCCTCGCGGCGGTGCAGATGATCACGCTGTCGCCCGGACGTGGTGCACAGGTCAGCACGCCCGATGTGGCGGAATCACGCGATATCTTTGCCACGCGCAGCATGCTGGAGTGCGCCAACCTGCCCGCTGTACTGACGCATCTGCAGTCGCCACACCTCGCGGCGCTTGAGGCGATTATCACGCAGGAGCAGCAGGCGCATCAGCAGAATGACGGCGCGGCTGCCATTCGTCTTTCAGCCGCGTTTCATATCCAGCTGCAGGCGATATCCGGCAATCAGGTGCTGACCGATATCATCACGCGCCTGACCCAGCGCTCATCGCTGGTGATTGCCGCCTGGGGCACGCCCTGGCAGCACGGCTGCCGCTGCGATCATCACGACAGGCTGGTCGATCTGCTGCGCCAGCGGGCGCTGCCTGCGCTGACTGAGGCGCTGACGCACCACTTCGACCACATTCTCTCCAGCCTGCACTTTGAGCGCAGCGGTGAAACGCTGCCCGATTTCAGCCGGTTATTTGCCGGTCATAAAGGAGCCCTATCATGAGCCTGATACAGGTGATCAACCCCAATACCAGCCTGGCAATGACTGAAACTATTGGTGCGGCCGCGCGCGCCGTGGCGGCACCGGGCACGGACATTCTGGCGGTCTGTCCGCAGCAGGGCGTACCCTCCATAGAGGGACACTTTGATGAGGCGATAGCCGCGATCGGCGTACTGGAGCAGATTAAGCGTGGCGAAGCGCAGGGCGTCAGCGGCCATGTGATCGCCTGCTTTGGCGATCCCGGCTTGCTGGCGGCGCGCGAGCTGGCCAGCGGCCCGGTAATCGGTATTGCCGAAGCGGCAATGCATACCGCCACGCTGGTGGCGACGCGCTTTACCATCGTCACCACGCTGCCGCGTACGCTGGTGATCGCCCGCCATCTGCTGCAGCAGTATGGTTTTACGCACCACTGTGCGGCGCTGCACGCCATCGATCTGCCGGTACTGGCGCTGGAGGATGGCAGCGGCGTGGCGCAGGAGAAAGTCCGGGCGCGCTGCATTCAGGCAAAACGTGAAGATAACAGCGGCGCGATTGTGCTGGGCTGCGGCGGCATGGCGTCGCTGGCGCAGGATCTGACCCGCGAACTGGATATGCCGGTGATCGATGGCGTCAGCGCGGCGGTAAAAATGATAGAGGCGCTGGTGGCGCTTGGCCTGGGCACCAGCAAGCATGGCGATCTCGCTTATCCGCTGCAAAAACCCCTCAGCGGCGCCTTTCAGCACCTAAACTAAGGTCTGGCTGAGGTGTGACAACAGGAACTGACTGAATGAATGACGCATCTGAAAAGAAAGAGTACAGCTTCAACAAAAATTATCCGCGCGATCTGATCGGCTATGGTGGCCAGCCGCCGCATGCGCAGTGGCCCGATAATGCCCGGGTGGCGGTACAGTTCGTACTCAATTATGAAGAGGGCGCAGAAAATAACGTGCTGCATGGCGATGCCGGTTCGGAGCAGTTTCTGTCCGATATCATTGGCGCAGCCAGCTACGCCGATCGCCACATGTCGATGGATTCCCTGTATGAGTATGGGTCGCGTGCCGGTTTCTGGCGCATTCATCATGAGTTTCAGAAGCGTGGTCTGCCGCTGACGGTGTTTGGCGTGGCGATGGCGCTGGCGCGGCACCCGGAAATTGTCGCCGCGATTAAAGCGGCGGATTATGACGTGGTCAGCCACGGCTGGCGCTGGATCCACTACCAGGGAATGGATGCGAAAACCGAACGGCAGCATATGCAGCAGGCGGTCGACGTGCTGACCGAACTGTTTGGCAAAGCGCCGACGGGCTGGTATACCGGGCGGGACAGTCCGAACACTCGCCGGCTGGTCGCAGAGCAGGGCGGCTTCAGCTACGACAGCGACTATTACGGTGACGATCTGCCGTTCTGGACCCAGGTCACACGTCAGGATGGCACCGTCAAACCGCATCTGATCATCCCCTATACGCTGGAGTGCAACGACATGCGCTTCGCCACGGCGCAGGGCTTTAACACCGCCGAACACTTCTTCACCTACCTGCGTGATACCTTTGATGTGCTGTATGAAGAAGGAGAGCGCGCCCCGAAAATGATGTCGGTCGGCATGCACTGCCGCCTGCTGGGGCGGCCGGGAAAATTCCGCGCGCTGCAGCTTTTTCTTGATCACATTCAGCAGCATGAAAAGGTGTGGATCTGCACCCGCCAGCAGATTGCCGATCACTGGATGACGGTACATCCCGCGCCCTGATAATGCCCTCACCGCAGGGGTGAGGGCTGACGCGCTTACTCACTCATCAGGCTGACCTGCGCGGCCACAATGCGCCACCCCTGCGGCAGCCGCACCCACGTCTGCTGCTGCCGTCCGATACGCGCCGTTCCCTCGCGGGTGAATTCGGTGCTGCACACCGCATAGTCATCGCCAAACGTGGTGATCACCGTATTGCGCAGCGTGCGATCGAGCCCTTTTGACGGTCGTGCCGCGCGAAAGGCGCGAATCTCCTCAATCCCGTACAGATTCTCTCCGGCACCCAGCCGGACGGTACGCGCGTCGTGCCAGAACAGTTCGTCCAGCACCGCGACATCATTGCTCACCAGCGCCTGCTCGTAGCGATAAAATGCAGCGCTTACGGCGGCAACGGTATCCGGATCGTTTATCCTGTCCGTCGTCATTATCAGATATCCATTAAAGTAGGTTGATCGTAAGTCAGGCCCTGCTGCTGCAGCGCCCAGGCGGCGCGCAGCGCCAGCTGTTCGTTAAACGGCGCGGCAATCAGCTGTACGCCAATCGGTAAGCCGCTGGCGGTGAGCAGCGGTACGCTACATACCGGCAGGCCAGCGAACGAAATCGGCTGCGTCAGCATGCCCATGCTGGCGCGTGTCGGCAAATCCTGACCGTTGATGTGAATGGTTTCCTGGCCGATGGTGGTGGCGGTACAGGGCGTGGCGGGGGCGATCAGCACGTCATAATGGTCGAACAGCGGCAGCACCTGTTGCTGGAAGTGACGCCGGAAACGCTGGGCCTGCACATACCACGCGGCGGGCAGCATCGCGCCGGCCAGCAGGCGTTCGCGTGAATTCGGCTCAAAGCGTTCTGGCTGGGTGCGCAGAGCGGGCAGATAGTGATTGCCGCCTTCCGCCGCGGTCATGATAAACGCGGCCGCGCGCGCCAGTTCGGCCTGGGGCAGCGTCACTTCTTCTGCCGCGCCGAGCGCGCTGGCGGCTACCGCTACCGCCGCGCGCGCCTCATCATTGCACCAGGTGGTAAAAAAACCGCCCAGCGTCGCGCAGCGCAGCCCGTCGCTGCCCGCCTGCAGGCGGTCGCTGACCAACTCCGGCGGCCGCGTCAGCTGAAACGCATCCTCTGCGTCGCGGCCCTGCAGCGCATCATAAACCAGGCTGAGATCCTCAACCGAGCGGGCAAACGGGCCGATATGATCGAGGCTGGCGACAAACGGCTGCGTACCGCTGCGCGACAGGCGGCCAAAGGTGGGCTTAAGGCCGAAGATGCCGCACAGCGACGCCGGTACGCGAATCGAGCCGTTGGTATCGCTGCCGAGCGAAAAGTGCACCAGTCCGGCCGCTACCGCGGCGGCTGAGCCGCCGGATGATCCACCGGCGATGCGCGTGATATCTCGCGGGTTGCAGGTGGCGCCATAGTGACTGTTTTCGGTGGTAAAGCCGTAAGCGTAGGCATCCATGTTCAGCATACCGGAGAGTAGCGCGCCCGATTCACGCATCCGGCTGACCGCCCAGGCGTCTGCACGCGCCGCCGCCCGCGTGCTAAACAGGCTGGCACCCGCCAGCGTGGTATGGCCGGCTACATCAAACAGATTTTTTACCGCATACGGAATACCCGCCAGCGGTGGCAGCGTTTCACCGCGCAGGCGCTGCCGGTCAAGCTCTTCAGCCTCGCGCAGCATGCGCTGCCCGGTGATCGCCGTCCAGGCGTTGAGCGCCGGGTTATGCTGCTCAATCGCCGCCAGCGTATGGCGGGCAATCTCAGCGGCCCCGATTTCACCCTGCTGCAGCGCACGCTGCAGCGCTGCGATCGATAATGATGTCAGGCGCATGGCTGGAATACCCCGGCCACTTCCAGGCGATCGTCCAGCGGCAGCGCCATCAGCGGCGCGGCTATAGCCGCAATCCGGCTGAGCTGCAGCTGCAGCTCAGCACGACGTGCGTCATCCAGATCCAGTGCGAGGATCTGCTCCATCTGAGCGACATAGTTCGCCCACTCTGCGGATTCGGTCATGAGTCTCTCCTGTTAAAAACCGGCTGCGCTGCCGTTGCTGCGCGGATCGAAAGCGCCTTCCAGCATGCCGCTGGTGTGGCGCACTACGGCGCCCGCATGGCCTACCACTTCACTGAAGTCAGAGAGCAGCTCAACCTGATGACCCAGCAGACGCAGCCGACCCACCGTTTCCGGCGCTACGCGCGCTTCCAGTTTGAGTGAGTCAGAGGCCTCGCCCCAGGTGCGCCCCAGCAGCCAGCGTGGCGCACTGACCGCCTGC
This sequence comes from Pantoea sp. PSNIH1, assembly GCF_007680655.1. NCBI lineage: Bacteria > Pseudomonadati > Pseudomonadota > Gammaproteobacteria > Enterobacterales > Erwiniaceae > Pantoea > Pantoea sp. PSNIH1. Next base: position 1,598,408 of record NZ_VEIP01000001.1, on the reverse strand, counting down.
TGCAGCGGCATACCCTGAATGACGTGACGGGTAAAAATGGCCGCCTGCGTCTGCGGCTGACCATCTCCGCCCATCGATCCATACACCATGACCCGGCCATCTTTCAGGCGGGCGGCAGCAGGGTTAAGCGTGTGAAACGGCTGCTTGCCCGGCAGCAGCGCCAGCAGATGATCGGGCTGCAGGCTGAACGCCGCGCCGCGATTCTGCCAGGTGATGCCGCTGCCTGGCAGCACCACGCCGCTGCCAAATTCGTGGTAGATGCTCTGAATAAAAGAGACTGCCAGCCCGCTGCTGTCGATGGCGCCCATCCAGACGGTATCGCCCGGACCGCGTCCGGTTCCCCACGGCGCGGCGCGATGGTCATCAATATTGGTCGCAAGGCTGGCAAGATGATCGGCACTGAGCAGCGCCTGCACGTCGGTATCGCTATGGCGCGGATCGGTGATATGCCGATCGCGCAGGCTGAACGCCTGCTTGGTCGCCTCCACAATCCGGTGCAGCGTCTGAGCTTCATCAGCCTGCGCCATATCCAGACGATCGGTAATACCCAGAATCGCCAGCGACACCAGCCCCTGCGTCGGCGGCGTCATGTTCCAGATATCGCCTTCGCTGTGTGCGAGGTGGAGCGGGGTGCAGCGCCGGGCGCGATGCTGCTGCAGATCGTTCAGCGTGACCGGCATCCCCAGCGCGTGCATGTCATCTGCCAGCGACCGCGCCAGCCGGCCGCGGTAAAAGCTCTCCAGCCCCTCTTCACTCAGCTGGCTGAGCGTGGCCGCCAGCGCAGGCTGGGTAAAGCGGCTGCCCGGCTGTGGCGGTCCGCCGTCCGGCATAAACGTGGCGGCAAAGCCGGGCTGATGCTGCAGCTCAGGCGCTTTTGCGGCGGTAGCGGCCGCCTGCGAGGCGGTAACCGGTATGCCGTCGGCAGCGTAACGGATAGCATCGCGCAGCAGACGGTGTGGCGGCAGCGGCGCATGGCCCAGCTCCTGTGACAGGGTCAGCGCCTCCTGCCAGCCGCTGACGGTGCCGGCGACGGTCAGCGCCGCTTCCGGCCCGCGATGCGGGATCGTCTGCCGGCCCTGATAAAAACGCATTGTCGCCAGCGAGCCGGCGGCGCCACTGGCATCAATCGCAACGGGTTCTCCTTCAGGCGGCACCACCAGCCAGAAGCCGTCGCCGCCCAGCCCGTTCATATGCGGATAGACCACCGCAATGGTTGCGGCGGCGGCGACCATCGCTTCGAGTGCGCTGCCGCCGTCGCGCAGTACGGCAAGGGCGCTTTCACTCGCCAGATGATGGGGGGTGACGACCATGCCCTGCGGGGCCATGTTGCTCTGAATCATAATTGTTCCCGGCTGATTTCTGCTCATCTCCATCCGGCACAGCTGCCAAACCCGCTGCGGCGGCATTCCCTGACGTAAACATAAGCAAGAGCTGTTCCACTTTTTCTGTCGGTGGGTGCTGGATCGATTTATGCTAGAGCAGGGTGAAACGAAAGTTACAGGACAACGCATGAAACAACTCGATGAACGCCTGCGCAGCCAGTACGCGCAGCTGTCGCCTCAGGAGCAGCGCATTGCTGACTTTGTGTTTGACCATTTTGATGACCTGATCAGCTACAACAGTGCTGAACTGGCGCGGCTAAGCGGCGTCTCCAAAGCAACGGTAAGCCGGCTGTTCCGGCGCCTTGGCTATGAAAAATATAAAGATATGCGCGATGAGCTGCGCACCCTGCGGCAGAGCGGAATGCCGCTCACCGACAACCGCGATGCGGTGCAGGGCAACACGCTGCTGGCGCGCCACTATAAGCAGGAGATGGCAAACCTCACGCAGTGGATCAACCGTATCGACAGCCAGCAGTTAAGCGACGTCATCGCCGCACTGGGCAGCGCAAAACGCGTCTTTATCATCGGTATGCGCAACGCGTATCCGGTCGCGCTGCATCTGCGTCAGCAGCTGCTGCAGGCGCGTGCCCACGTGGTACTGCTGCCGCAGCCGGGCCAGACGCTGGGCGAAGAGCTGGTGGATATTACCCCGGACGATATGGTGGTGGTGATGGCGTTCCGGCGACGTCCGCGCCTGCTGCGTCCGCTGATGCAGCAGCTGCAGCAGCGTGATATCCCGCTGCTGGCGCTCTCGGAGCCGCAGGCGCAGGGGATTCAGGGCGTGGCACGCTGGCAGCTTTGTGCACCGCTTGACAGCGTGTCTGCCTTCGACAGTTACGCTTCAGCCATGAGCCTGGTCAATTTACTGGCAAACGCGCTGCTGCATGAAACCCTGTCGCAGGGGCGGCAGCGTATTCATCAGATAGCCGATCTCTATCAGCATCTGGATGAGCTGGAACACCGATAGCGGGCACTGAAATGGTGCGTTGCACCGTTTTGAATCTCTGAAGCAGGGTACGCCAGTACCCGATTTTTCCTGCTGCTGACCCCTTTTATGCCGGTTTGTTACCGGTTTTTTTCTGTCGCTTTGATTGGCACATTAGTTGCAGTCACTGCCTGTAAGAATCTTTTGTTTCACGTTCAACACACCGGGGTGCATAATGAAAAAGGTTTTACTGGCGGTAGCGGGTGCGGCGCTTTTACTGGCTCAGGCAGGCAGCGCGCAGGCGGATCAGCTACAGGATATTCAAAAGCGCGGCGTGATCCGCATCGCAGTGCCGCAGGATTTCCCGCCGTTTGGATCAGTGGGCACCGATCTGCAGCCGCAGGGATATGACATCGACATGGCGCGCTATCTGGCAAAGCAGATGAAACTGAAGTTGCAGCTGGTGCCGGTCTCCAGTGCCAACCGCGTACCTTATCTGCAGACGGACAAAGTCGATCTGGTGATCTCCAGCATGGGTAAAAATGCGGAGCGGGAAAAGGTCATAGCCTTCAGCCGCGCCTATGCGCCCTTTTTCCTCGGCGTGTTCGGGCCGAAAGGTGAGACGCTGAAGGATGCCGCCGCACTGAGCGGCAAAACGATCGGCGTTACGCGTGGCGCGGTTGAAGATATGGTGCTGAGCGCGGCCGCGCCGAAAGATGCGCAGGTCAAGCGTTACGAAGATAACAACACCACGCTTTCGGCTTATCTCTCCGGTCAGGTGCAGTATGTGGCAACCGGTAATCTGGTGGTGGCGGCCATTACCCGGCAGAACGCGGCAAAAGCGCCGGTGGCGCAGTTTATGCTGAAAGATTCTCCCTGCTTTATCGGTCTGAAGAAGAATGAGCCGGCGCTGAAAGCAGAGGTCGATACGCTGATCGAACAGGGTATAAAGGATGGTACGCTGAATAAGCTCTCGGAAGAGTGGCTGAAAGCGCCGCTGCGCGCTTCGCTCGGTGCCTGAGTCATGGCGCAGCTAAATTTCGCTGAACTCTGGCCTTACTGGCCGGAACTGCTGGCCGGGCTATGGGTCACTGTGCAGCTTACGGTGGTGGCTACGCTCGGTGGCGTCAGCCTCGGCATCCTCGGCGCAGCGCTGCGCAGCGGCAGGCCAGGCTGGGCCAGCCGCCTCTGGGGCGTCTATGTGGAGCTGATCCGCAATACGCCGTTTGTCGTACAGCTGTTTTTTATCGTGTTTGGCCTGCCCAACCTGGGGGTAAAACTTACCGCCGGAGAAGCTGCGCTGCTGGCAATGCTGATCAATCTCGGCGCTTACAGCACAGAGATTATCCGCGCCGGCATTCAGGTCACGCCGAAAGGACAGTGGGAAGCGGGGCGCGTGCTGGGTTTAAGCCGCGCGCAGACCTTTCTGCGCGTGGTGCTGCCACCTTCGCTGCAGCGCATCTATCCGGCCCTGGTCAGTCAGTGCATCATCGTTATGCTCGGCTCATCGGTGGTGTCGCAGGTCTCTTATGAGGAGCTGACCTTTGCGGCCAATCTGATTCAGTCCCGCACATTTTTGAGTTTTGAAGTCTACCTGGTGACCACGCTGCTCTATCTGGCGTTGTCAGTTGCGATGCGTCAGCTGCTGCTGGCGCTGGGGCGTAAATGGTTTGGAGTAGAGCCGGCATGACAACCTTTACCGACTGGGACATTCTGCGCAATCTGATGCTGGCCGCACGCTGGACGCTGCTGCTGTCGCTGGTGGCCTTCGCCGGCGGCACGCTGGTGACGCTGCCGCTGCTGCTGCTGCGCCTGCTGAAAAAGACGTGGCTGACGCGGCTGATTCAGGGCTATACCGCGCTGTTTCAGGGCACGCCGCTGCTGATGCAGCTGTTTCTCGCGTTTTTTGGCGTCGGGCTGTTTGGCGTGGACGTGGCGCCGTGGACCGCCGCCTCGCTGGCGCTGACCTTTTATACCAGCGCCTTTCTGCTCGATATCTGGTACGGCAGCATACGCGCGCTGCCAAAAGGTCAGTGGGAGGCGTCACGCTGCCTCGGCCTGAACTTCGGCCAGACGCTCTGCCGCGTCGTGGCACCGCAGGCGATCCGCATCGGCATTGCGCCGACGGTGGGCTTTGCGGTGCAGGTGATCAAAGGCACCGCGCTGGCCTCAATCATCGGTTTTATCGAGCTGACGAAAGCCGGCACTATTTTAAACAACGTCACGTATCAGCCGTTTAAGGTGTTTGGCCTCGTGGCGCTTGGCTACTTCCTGATGTGTTATCCGCTGTCGCGCTACAGCCAGTACCTGGAGAAAAAATTCCATGCCGCTCATCACCATTAATCAGGTTCAGAAATACTACGGCGAGAATCATGTCCTGAAAGGGGTTGATCTGGATATCGATAATGGCGAAGTGATCTCGATTATCGGCCGCAGCGGCTCCGGTAAAAGCACGCTGCTGCGCTGTATGAACGGTCTGGAGGGTTACCAGGAGGGCAGCATTAAGCTGGGCGGCATGACCATTACGCATCGTGAATCTCAGGCGCGTGAAATCAGCCGCTCGGTCGGTATGGTGTTCCAGAATTTCAATCTTTTTCCGCACATGACCGCGCTGGAGAATGTGATGCTGGCACCGCGCCGCGTGCTGAAAAAAAGCGCGGCGGAGTGCCGGCAGCTGGCAACAAAAATGCTGGAAAAAGTGGGGCTGGGTGAGCGACTGGACTACTACCCGGCCAGCCTCTCCGGTGGCCAGCAGCAGCGTGTGGCGATTGCCCGGGCGCTGGCGATGCAGCCAAAAGTGCTGCTCTGCGATGAGATCACCTCCGCGCTCGATCCGGAGCTGGTGGGCGAGGTGCTGAAGGTGCTGGAGCAGCTGGCGGCGGAGGGGATGACGCTGATACTCGTGACGCATGAAATGAATTTTGCCCGCGACGTGGGCGACCGGGTGGTATTTATGCATCAGGGGCGGGTGTGGGAGCAGGGCAGCAGTAAAACGCTGTTTGCGCAGCCGCAGACCGCCGAACTGAAACAGTTTATCTCGACCGTACGCCTCTGAGCGGGGCCATTAAGGAATTCACTATGGACATTCATCAGTTCTCTCAGATCAATCCGCCGCAGCGTCTGCTGATGGGGCCAGGGCCGATTAACGCCGACCCGCGCGTGCTGCGCGCCATGTCGAGCCAGCTGCTCGGGCAGTACGATCCGGCGATGACGCACTACATGAATGAAGTCATGGCGCTCTATCGTGGCATTTTTCGCACCGAAAACCGCTGGACGCTGCTGATTGACGGCACCTCACGCGCCGGCATCGAGGCGATTCTGCTCTCCGCTATCCGTCCCGGCGATCGGGTACTGGTGCCGGTGTTTGGCCGTTTTGGTCATCTGCTGTGCGAGATTGCGCGGCGCTGCCGGGCGGAAGTGCATACGATTGAAGTGCCCTGGGGCGAAGTGTTCTCGCCGGATCAGATTGAGGATGCGATCAAACGGGTTAAGCCGCGCCTGCTGCTGACGGTGCAGGGCGACACGTCAACCACTATGCTGCAGCCGCTGGCGGAGCTGGGCGCTATCTGTCGCCGGTATGGCGTACTGTTCTATACCGATGCCACCGCCTCTCTGGCGGGTAACGCGCTGGAAACTGATGCCTGGGGGCTGGATGCGGTCTCTGCCGGCATGCAGAAATGCCTGGGCGGTCCCTCCGGCACCTCTCCCGTTACCCTGAGCCCGCAGATGGAGGAGATCATCCGCAAGCGTAAATGCGTGGAGGAGGGGATCCGCACGGCGGCGCATCAGGATGGTGATGACGAGATGATCTACTCCAACTATTTCGATCTCGGCATGATCATGGATTACTGGGGGCCGGAGCGGCTTAATCACCATACGGAAGCGACCAGCGCGCTGTTTGGTGCCCGGGAATGCGCGCGCATCATTTTGCAGGAGGGGCTGGATAACAGCATCGCCCGGCACAAGCTGCATGGTGACGCGCTGCTGAAAGGCATCCAGGGCATGGGACTGGAGACCTTTGGCGATCTGCAGCACAAGATGAACAACGTGCTGGGCGTTGTCATTCCGCAGGGCGTGAACGGTGACCAGGTGCGCAAACTGATGCTGGACGATTTTGGCATTGAGATCGGCACCTCATTTGGTCCGCTGCACGGCAAAGTGTGGCGCATCGGCACCATGGGCTACAACGCGCGTAAAGATTGCGTGATGCAGACCCTGAGCGCGCTTGAAGCGGTACTGCAGCACTGCGGTTTTGGTACGCCGCAGGGTGCGGCGCTGCAGGCCGCCTGGGATCGCTACGGGAGCGAAGCATGAGTGCACGCCAGATGAGCGCTGAAGAGGCGCAGTCGGCCGCCGCGCGCATTATGGCGCGTTGTGATGCGCTGGCGGAGATCAGCGAGGAGGAGGATAGCCTGACGCGCGTTTATCTCTCTCCGGAGCACCTGCGCGCTAACGCCTGCGTGGCGGAGTGGATGCAGGCGGCGGGCATGCGGACCTGGCAGGATGCCGTGGGCAATATCTGCGGCCGCTATGAGGCGGCCGAGCCGGGCGCAGCGGCGCTGCTGCTCGGTTCCCATCTTGATACCGTGCGCAACGCCGGACGCTATGACGGCATGCTGGGCGTGCTGAGCGCAATTGAAACCGTGCAGTGGCTGCACGATCGCCGGCAGCGCCTGCCGCTGGCGGTCGAGATAGTGGGTTTTGCGGATGAGGAGGGGACCCGCTTCGGCATTACGCTGCTGGGCAGCCGCGGCCTGACCGGCAGCTGGCCGGAGAGCTGGATCACTCATCCCGACGGCAACGGCATTACGGTCGCCGCCGCGATGCAGGATGCCGGGCTGGATGCCGCACAGGTAAGTCTCGCAGCACGTCATGTCAGCGAGATCGCCGCCTATCTGGAGCTGCATATCGAGCAGGGGCCCTGCCTGGAGGAGGCGGATTTAGCTCTGGGCGTGGTCACCGCCATCAACGGCGCGCGCCGCCTTAACTGCCATTTTAGCGGCGAGGCGGGACACGCCGGCACTGTGCCGATGCTGCTGCGTAAAGATGCGCTGGCCGCCGCCGCCGAGTGGATGCTGTTTATCGAACAGGCGACGCAGGCGCCGCTGGTGGCGACAACCGGCACACTCAGCTGTCAGCCTGGCGCAGTGAATGTCATTCCGGGAGAGGTGCAGCTGTCGCTGGATATTCGCGGCCCGCAGGATGAGCCACTGGAGCGGCACCTGTCGCAGCTGTTAACGCAGGCGCAGGCGATTGCGCTGCGGCGCGGGGTGAGCTTCAGCGCCAGCGAATATTACCGCATTGCCGCGACGCCGTGCGATAAACGGCTGCAGCAGGCGCTGGGCGCGGCGGTTGAAACCGTTCAGGGCTGCACGCTGGCACTGCCGAGCGGGGCGGGCCATGATGCAATAGCCATGGCGGAGCGCTGGCCGGTCGGTATGCTGTTTGTGCGTAACCATCACGGTATCAGCCACCATCCGGCGGAATCGGTAAATACGAACGACGTGGCGCTGGGCGTGCAGGCGTATCTGCAGGCGGTAACCGCGCTGGCGCAGGCATAAGGGAGCGGGCATGAAGCTGAATGAGTTTAATCAGGCGGATGAGGCTGACGCCCGTCAGGCGATCGCGCACTGCGTCGCCATTGCTGCCTGGCAGCAGGCGCTGGTGGCCGCACGGCCCTATGCCTCCCTGAGTGCGCTGGCCGGGCAGGCGCAGCAGCTGGCGCAGCGCTGGCAACAGGCGGAGCTGGAGCAGGCGCTCAGCGCCCATCCGCGTATTGGTGAAGCAGCCCTGGGTACGGCGCATGAGGCCACGCTGTCGCGTCAGGAGCAGGCTGCGATGCAGCAGGCGGACCGCGACCTGCAGCTCGCGATGCGCGCAGGGAATCAGGCCTATGAAGCACGCTTTGGCCGGGTATTTCTGATCCGGGCCAGCGGACGCAGCGCGGAGCAGATGCTGGCAGAGTTGCAGCGCAGGCTTAACAATAATAAAGCGTGCGAACAGCAGGAGACGCTGGCGCAGCTGCGGGAAATTACCCTGTTACGGCTTAAGGAGAGCATCATATGAGCACCATCACCACGCACATTCTTGATACCGCGCTCGGCACACCGGCCGCAGGCGTTGCCGTCTCGCTGGAGCAGAACAGCCCGGAAGGGTGGTTTCCGGTCAGTGAAGGAGAAACCGATCGCGACGGGCGTATCAGCGATTTAACACCGGAACCTTTAGCGCCGGGGCACTACCGGCTGACGGCAGAGATTGGCGACTATTTTGCCGCTGGCGGGCGCGATGCGCTCTATGTCAGCGCGCAGATAGACTTTGTGATCGGACGGGCGGGCAGCCATTATCATCTGCCGTTTCTGATCTCCCCCTGGTCCTGGTCCACCTATCGCGGCAGCTGAACGGTCGCGCTTCATTTTGTGCAGCCTGTCACAAAACCTCTTTTTGAAAGACAAAAGCTATCAAAGCTTTCGGTCCATCCAAATATATTCTGCTCCTGAGTGCCGCTATCTTAACCGCAAAACGTGAAGCCAATGGAGCCGAATAATGAGCACGCCAGACCATAACGATAATGCTGCAGCGTCCGGAAAATGTCCTTTTCATCATGGAGCGTCAGAAGAGAAGAGCGTGCTTGCACGCGGCGCCGGCAGCGGCACCTCGAACCGCGACTGGTGGCCTAATATGCTGCGGGTCGACCTGCTGAATCAGCACTCCAGCCGCTCTAATCCGCTGGATGAAAATTTCAGCTACCGCGAAGCGTTCAGCCAGCTTGACTACGTGGCACTAAAAGCGGATATCCGCGCGCTGCTGACCGATTCACAATCCTGGTGGCCCGCCGACTGGGGCAGTTACATTGGCCTGTTTATTCGTATGGCGTGGCACAGCGCCGGCACCTACCGCACCATTGATGGCCGCGGCGGCTCCGGACGCGGACAGCAGCGCTTTGCGCCGCTCAACGCCTGGCCCGATAACGTCAGCCTTGATAAAGCACGACGCCTGCTCTGGCCGGTAAAACAGAAGTATGGCCAGAAAATTTCCTGGGCCGATCTCTATATTCTGGCGGGTAACGTCTCCCTGGAGAACGCCGGGTTCCGTACCTTTGGTTTTGGTGCCGGTCGTGAGGATGTCTGGGAGCCGGATATGGATGTGGACTGGGGCCATGAAAAAGAGTGGCTGGCCCACCGTCATCCCGAGAGCCTCGCAAATGCCCCGCTGGGCGCCACCGAAATGGGCCTGATCTATGTGAACCCTGAGGGCCCGGAAGCGAGCGGCGATCCGCGTTCTGCAGCACCGGCGATCCGCGCCACCTTTGGCAACATGGGCATGAACGATGAAGAGATCGTCGCGCTTATCGCTGGCGGGCATACGCTGGGTAAAACGCACGGGGCGGCGGCCGCCAGCCACCTTGATGTCGATCCTGAAGCCTCGCCGATTGAAGCGCAGGGCTTTGGCTGGCACAACAGCTACGGCAGCGGCGCCGGCGCAGATGCCATCACCTCCGGTCTGGAAGTGGTCTGGACGCAGACGCCAACCCAGTGGAGCAACTACTTCTTTGAAAATCTGTTCAAATATGAGTGGGTGCAGACGCACAGCCCGGCGGGCGCGATTCAGTTTGAAGCGGTAGATGCAGAAGCGATCATCCCCGATCCGTTTGAGCCGGAGAAAAAGCGCAAGCCCACCATGCTGGTGACCGATCTGACGCTGCGTTTCGATCCGGAGTTTGAGAAGATCTCGCGCCGCTTCCTGAACGATCCGCAGGCGTTTAATGAAGCGTTCGCCCGCGCCTGGTTCAAGCTGACTCACCGCGATATGGGACCCAAAGCGCGCTACCTCGGCCCGGAAGTACCGAAGGAAGATCTGCTGTGGCAGGATCCGTTACCGCAGCCGGTGCATCAGCCTGGCGCTGATGATATTGCGCAGGCTAAAGCGCAGATTGCCGCATCGGGCCTGAACGTCAGCCAGCTGGTCTCCGTGGCCTGGGCATCCGCTTCAACGTTCCGTGGCGGCGATAAGCGCGGAGGGGCCAACGGTGCGCGTCTGGCGCTGGCACCGCAGAACGGCTGGGCGGTCAATGCCGGCGTGGTAAGCGATGTGCTGCCGGTCTTGCAGCAGATCCAGCAGGCGTCCGGCAAGCTCTCACTGGCGGATATCCTTGTGCTGGCGGGCAGCGTCGGTATTGAGCAGGCGGCAGCCGCCGCTGGCGTGGCGGTACAGGTGCCGTTTATGCCAGGCCGCGTGGATGCGCGTCAGGATCAGACCGATATTGAGTCGTTTAACGTGCTTCAGCCGCTGGCCGATGGCTTCCGTAACTATCGTCGCGTGCAGAGCGGTTCCTCAACGGAGACTCTGCTGCTGGATAAAGCGCAGCAGCTGACGCTGAGTGCGCCGGAGCTTACGGCGCTGCTGGGCGGCCTGCGCGTGCTCGGCACCAACTATGACGGCAGTCAGCACGGCGTGTTTACCGATCGCCCGGGCGTGCTGAGCAACGACTTTTTTGTCAATCTGCTCGATATGCGCACCGCATGGCGCGCCACTGATGAACGCGCGGAGCTGTTTGAAGGACGCGATCGTGAAAGCGGTGCAGTGAAATATCACGCCACGCGCGCCGATCTGGTGTTCGGCTCTAACGCCATCCTGCGCGCGCTGGCGGAAGTGTACGCCAGCAGCGATGCGAAGCAGAAATTTGTCCATGACTTTGTGGCCGCCTGGACGAAAGTGATGAACCTGGACCGTTTCGATCTGGCGTAATTATCCTGCGCTGCATCGCGCCTGATACGCCCGTGTAAAAACAGAACCGGAAGCCACGCGCTTCCGGTTTTTTTGCTTTTCTCACCGGCGTTACCGGTGCCGGCCGGCGGTCTATTCCAGCGTCCACGTATCAGCATCGCGCCACGCCGGAAAGCGCTCGCGGTACGCCTGCAGCGCCTCCAGCGACAGCTCCGCATCCAGACGTGCCGGGGTGAACGGTTCAGCGGCTGCGAGGATCTCCCCCTGCGGTGAGATAATCTGGCTGTCGCCGCGGTAGCGATGATGATTGCCGTCGCTGCCCACCCGGTTACAGCCGGCGATATACGCCTGATTTTCGATGGCGCGCGCCATCAGCAGCGCCTGCCAGTGATGCGCGCGTGGAGCCGGCCAGTTGGCCACATAGAGCGCCAGATCGTAATCGTTGCGGTTGCGGGAAAACACCGGAAAGCGCAGGTCGTAGCAAATCTGCGGGAGAATGCGCCAGCCGCGCCAGTAAACCAACTCCCGGCGTTCGCCCGGCAGATAGTGCTGATGCTCCTCCGCCATACGAAACAGATGGCGTTTGTCATACTGATGCAGCGTGCCGTCTGGCTCCACCAGCAGAAACCGGTTTACCGCACCCGCTTCTGTCTGAATGGCCGCGCTGCCGCCGATCAGCGCCTGGGTGGCCCGCGCGTGATGCTGCAGCCAGGCCACCACCTCCTGCTGCGGCAGCGAAGCCTGTGCCGCCTCCATGGCAAAGCCGGTCGTAAACATCTCCGGCAGCACAATCACATCGCGTCCGCTCAGTTTTTCCAGCAGCCGATCAAAGTGACGCAGGTTAGCGGCGCCGTTCATCCAGCTCAGCGGCTGCTGCAGCAGAGTAATCTTCAAAGTTTGCACAGGCGCTCCGCGGCGGCGTCAAGCGTCGCCTCTTGTTTGGCAAAGCACAGGCGGATCAGCCGGTGCGGGAAAGGATCAGCGCAGAACACCGACAGCGGGATAGCAGCGACGCCCGCCTCTCTGGTCAGCCACTCGCAGAAGCTGACGTCATCGAGATCGGAGATCGCGCTGTAGTCCAGCAGTAAAAAATAGGTGCCTTCACAGGGTAATACCTGAAAGCGACTGGCTGCCAGCGCCTGCGTCAGACGATCGCGCCGCGCACGGTAAAACTCAGGCAGCGTCCGGTAGTGTTCCGGCTGCTGACGCAGCATATCCGCCAGCGCCAGCTGGGCCGGAGTATTGACGGAAAAGGTCAGGTACTGATGTACCTTACGCAGCTCGGCGCTGATAGCGGGTGGCGCTATGGCGTAGCCCACTTTCCAGCCGGTCATATGATACGTCTTGCCAAATGAGGAGACGGTGACCGCGCGCTGGCGCAGTCCGGCATGCGCCAGCACGCTGGCATGGCCTGCCGTGCTGAAACAGATATGCTCATACACTTCATCGCTCAGCACATAAATCTCCCGATCCGCAATCGCCTGCCACAGCGCCTCCAGATCGCTCTGCTGCCAGACGGTAGCGGAGGGATTGTGCGGCGTATTCAGGATCACCAGCCGCGTACGTGCGCTGAGCCGATCGCGAAACGCAGGCCAGGGGACGCGAAACTCAGGCGGCTGCAGGGCGATGCGCTGCATCACGCCGCCCGCCAGCGTTACCGCGGGCGCATAGCTGTCGTAGCTGGGGTCAAAGCAGATCACTTCGTCGCCGGGGCGCACCAGCGCGGTAATGGCAGCGTAGAGCGCTTCCGTCGCCCCGCTGGTCACGGTAATGTCGCTGCCGGCGTCGGGCCGGTAGCCATAAAGCCCGGCGGTTTTATCCGCTATGGCGTCGCGCAGTTCCGGCGTGCCGATCATCGGCGCATACTGATTGGCTCCCTGACTGACGTGATGCGCCAGCCACGCCTGCAGCAGGGCGGGGCCGCTGAAATCGGGAAATCCCTGGGAAAGATTAATGGCGCCGTGCCGGGCGGCAAGCGCGCTCATCTGCGTAAAGATCGTGGTGCCGGTCGCGGGAAGCTTGCTGTCGGGAATAAGATCAAATGGCGTCATAGTAAGCTGGCCTTGCGCATAAGCAGCGTGATAAGAAACCCTGTATTGCTGACACTATAATCAGGATGCTACTCTTTGGCAATCGAGACGCTTAGATGGCTAAATGCAGCTTTTACAGGAGCAGGTAATGGCACAACCTCATGACAACAGCGCCGCCGGCGAGGCGCTGGCGCAGACTTTGCTGGCGGCATCAACCGGGATAAATGACGGAGCGGCACGCCGGCTGGCGGAACAGCTGTTCAACTGGCAGCCCGCGACGGTGCCGGTTACGCTGCAGGGGCTGGCGGCGGAGCTGCAGCAGGATGAGGCGCTGCAGCAAATCCTCGGTGTACTGCGCTGGCGTTTTCTTACCCGTCCGGAAACGCTGCTGCCTGAGCATGGCTGCGCTGCGCCTGTCGGTTTTGCCGTCAGCGGGGCGTTAAGCGATCTGCTGATCCACTACTGCGCTGCCCCCGGCCAGCTGCCGCTGCGCGAAGCCGCCGATGCGCGCGAGCAGCATCTGCAGGCAGTTCAGCAGCTGTGGCGCGGATTTTCCGCCAGCTTTCGCCGCCGGGTCGGCAGCGAAGCGCTCTTCAGCTGGCCCGGATGTGACCAGCTGCTGCTGCAGTCGGTCTGGCATGACGCTCTCGGCTACAGCGGTGCAGCGCTGATCCGGCGCAGCCTCAGCGCTATCACGCTGAGTGATTTTTCCGGTATCGATGATGAGGAGATGCGCAACGCCTGTCTGCACAGCGCGCTGGCGCTGGGGCGCACCCTGATGCTGGCCGCTGACCATATTGCGGATGAAGAGGCGCTGGTTGCCCGCATTCGCCAGGCCGCGTAGGCGCTGGCGCAGGCAAAAAAAAAAACGCCTCCGTAAGGAGGCGTCTGGCACCTGGTGTCGGGATTATGCCGCTTCGCTGGGCTGCGCCCGCGGCCGGGGTTGTGGCTTCGGTGCGGCCAGGGCTTCCGGCACGAACTCATCTACATTAATGGCTTTCAGCCGGCTTGCTTCTGCGCGGATCAGCACCTGCGCTTCGCTCTCGTCGATCAGCCCCTCTTTCAGCGCCCGCTGCGCCAGCGCATCAAGGCGGGTAAAGGAGAGATGCTTTTTCTGTTGCTGACAGAGGCGATCGTGGATCACTTCTGCCGCCATCACATCCTGCAGCGCCTGCTCCAGCTGGCCCGCCGGATTATGCTCAGCTGGCGTCAGATACTGACCGCGGCCAAGGCGGGAGCGGGTGGCAGAAGGCAGCTGCAGCAGCTTCGCCAGTTTATGATCAAGTTTATCTGACGGCGGCAGGCAGCGTTTGCCGCCGGCGAAGATAGCCAGGCGCAGCGCACCGGCGGCCAGACGGTTCGGGAAGTTACGCAGCAGATCGTCCATCGCCACTTCTGCCTGATGCAGCGCATCCTGCACGCCCCAGTGCACCAGCGGCAGATCGGCCTCATGGCGGCCTTCTTCGTCATAGCGTTTCAGCGTGGCGGAGGCCAGATACATCTGGCTCAGCACATCGCCAAGGCGGGCAGAGATGCGCTCGCGCCGCTTCAGGCTGCCGCCGAGCACCGCCATGGAGATATCGGAGAGCAGCGCCAGGTTCGCGCTCAGACGATTAAGCTGCTGATAGTAGTGGCGCGTGGCGTCACGCGTCGGCGCGGCGCTGGTGCGGCCGTTGGTCAGGCCGAGCCACAGGCTGCGTACCGCGCTGCTGCCGACGTGACCGATATGGCTGAACAGCGCGTGGTCAAAGCGGGAGAGATCGTTCTTCGCCGCCGCGTCCATCTCTTTAAGCACCCAGGGATGGCAGCGAATGGCACCCTGGCCGAAGATAATCATGCTGCGCGTCAGGATATTAGCGCCCTCAACCGTAATGGCGATTGGCGCACCCTGATAGGCGCGGGCGAGGAAGTTGTTATCTCCGAGCATAATGCCTTTGCCGCCCGCGATATCCATCGCGTCAATAATGGCGCGCTGGCCGCGGTGGGTGCAGTGATACTTCACAATCGCAGAGAGCACGGCGGGCTTTTCACCCTGCATAATGCCGGTGGTGATCAGCGTGGCGGCCGCGTCCATAACGTAAGCATTACCGGCAATACGCGCCAGCGGCTCTTCAATACCTTCCATTTTACCAATCGCCACTTTGAACTGACGGCGGATGTGCGCATAAGCGCCGGTGGCCAGCGCCACGCTTTTCAGACTGCCGGTGGAGTTAGAGGGCAGGGTGATGCCGCGCCCGACCGAGAGGCACTCGACCAGCATGCGCCAGCCCTGACCGGCCATCGCCGGGCCGCCGATGATATAGTCAATCGGCACGAAAATGTTGTTGCCGCGCGTCGGGCCGTTCTGGAACGGCACGTTGAGCGGGAAGTGGCGATTACCAATCTCCACGCCCGGCGTATGGGTCGGGATCAGTGCACAGGTAATTCCCGGCTCCGGGTTATCGCCCAGCAGACCATCGGGATCGGAGAGTTTAAACGCCAGGCCCAGCACGGTGGCAACCGGTGCCAGCGTAATATAGCGTTTGTTCCAGGTCAGGCGCATGCCCAGCACCTGCTGACCCTGCCACTCGCCCATGCAGACCACCCCGGTATCAGGAATGGCGCCCGCATCAGAACCCGCTTCCGGGCTGGTCAGGGCAAAGCAGGGGATCTCATCGCCGCGTGCCAGACGGGGCAGATAGTGATCTTTCTGCTCCTCAGTACCGTAATGCTGCAGCAGTTCGCCCGGTCCCAGAGAGTTCGGTACGCCGACGGTGATTGCCAGAATACCGGAGACGCCAGCCAGCTTCTGCAACACGCGCGCCTGCGCATAAGCGGAAAACTCCAGTCCGCCATACTCTTTTTTGATGATCATGGCGAAAAAGCGGTGCTGCTTCAGATAGGCCCACAGCTCCGGCGGCAAATCGGCCAGCTCATGAGTAATCGCGAAGTCGTTTGCCATACGGCACGCTTCCTCAACCGGACCATCCAGAAACGCCTGCTCCTCAGCGGTGAGGTGCGGGCGCGGATAGTTGTGCAGCTTCTGCCAGTCCGGCTTGCCCTGAAACAGGTCGCCTTCCCACCAGGTCGTGCCGGCATCGATCGCTTCCTGCTCTGTGCGTGACATCGGCGGCATGACGTTACGAAAGCCCCGCAGGGCTGGTTTTGAAAACAGGCGCTGGCGCAGCGACGTCAGGTTAAGCGGCAGCAGGAGCAGCGCCAGCGGCGGCAGCAGCCAGGCGCTCCAGAGGCCGGTTAAGGCCATGGCAGCGGTCCAGAGCAGCAGGATGGCGCTGCTCAGACGCAGAGATATCTGATGATAAAAGAGGGCGCTAACCAGCAGTAGCGTCGCCACAATGGAAACCAGCAGCATAGTGAATCGCTCCGTAAGTAGTAAGAGGTCTGACCTGTTAGTCACAGGTTTAGAGCAGCCGCTCTTAATAAGCAATTCCTTTACATCACAATTACAACCAGGCTCACAAAATCATCGCGGCTGGCGCATTTATCGCCTGGCTACGCTGTGGCAGACGCGTTTTCCCTGCTGCCAGCGCTTTGCGCCCCTGTGGCATTCCGTTAAACTTGCCGGGTTAACCTCTCCGCTAAAGGACATCTCTTATGTATCAGGACATCATTCGCTCGGAACTCAACGAAGCCGCCGACACCCTGACCCGATTTTTAAGTGACGACGCGAACATCCACGCTATTCAGCGCGCTGCGGTGCTGCTGGCAGATAGTTTCAAAGCGGGCGGAAAAGTGCTCTCCTGCGGTAACGGGGGATCGCACTGTGACGCGATGCATTTTGCCGAGGAGCTGACCGGCCGCTATCGCGAAAATCGTCCTGGCTACCCGGCGATTGCGATTTCTGATGTCAGCCATCTCTCCTGCGTCAGCAACGACTTCGGCTATGACCATGTGTTTTCGCGCTACGTGGAAGCGGTCGGGCGCGAAGGCGATGTGCTGCTGGGGCTCTCCACTTCCGGCAACTCCGCTAACATCATCAAAGCGATTGAGGCCGCGCGCGCGCAGGGAATGAAAGTGATCACCCTGACCGGCAAAGATGGCGGCAAAATGGCGGGCAGTGCGGATATTGAGATCCGGGTTCCGCATTTCGGCTATGCCGATCGCATTCAGGAAATCCACATTAAAGTGATCCATATCCTGATGCTGCTGATTGAAAAAGAGATGGTTAAGTAATTTACGCTGCCTTCCCGCATGCCGGGAGGGGTGAGAAGGGGGGAAGCTATGTGCGAATTGCTTGGGATGAGCGCCAATGTCCCTACGGATATCTGTTTCAGTTTTACCGGACTGGTGCAGCGCGGCGGCGGTACCGGACCGCATAAAGATGGCTGGGGTATCGCCTTTTATGAAGGTAAAGGGTGCCGCACGTTTAAAGATCCGCTGCCGAGCGTAAATTCACCGGTTGCCCGCCTGGTGCAGGAGTATCCGATCAAATCGCACTCGGTGGTCGCGCATATCCGTCAGGCAAACCGGGGCGAAGTCTCGCTGGAGAATACGCATCCGTTTACCCGCGAACTGTGGGGCCGCAACTGGACTTACGCGCACAACGGACAGCTTAAAGGCTATCGCCAGCTCGACAGCGGCCACTTCCGCCCGGTGGGGGAGACCGACAGTGAAAAGGCGTTTTGCTGGATCCTCTCACAGCTGCAGGCGCGCTATCCGCGCACGCCAGGTAACTGGCCCGCCGTGTTCCGCTATATCGCTGAAATCGCCGGCGAGCTGCGTGAAAAGGGCGTTTTCAATATGCTGCTATCGGATGGTCGCTATCTGATGGCGTTCTGCTCCACCAATCTCTACTGGATCACGCGGCGCGCGCCGTTTGGTAAAGCGCGCCTGCTGGATCAGGATGTGGAGATCGATTTCCAGCAGCAGACCACGCCGCATGATGTGGTGACGGTTATCGCCACGCAGCCGCTGACCGGAAATGAAACCTGGCACCGGATAGCGCCAGGCGAGTGGGCACTATTTTGCCTGGGTGAGCGCCAGGAATGATTTGGACGCCGCGTCCGGTGCAGAAAGTACCGGCGTGTTGTTCACCGCATACTGACCCGTTGCGGTGACGTTAACGCTGGGCGGTACGTGATATTTAGCAAAATAGGCGTAGCCCGGCTGCAGTTCGCGCCAGAAATCGATGTAGGTCGAATAGCGATGACGCTGAAGATTGCTTTCCGTCATGCGGAACGGATAAATATTCAGCTGCATCTCCTGCTGGCCGTTACGCAGGGCCGCATTAACGTAGTTGAAAATCTCATCCATTGAGCCGTTGGTCATGGCGTAGCAGCCCACGGAAACGCAGTCGCCGTGAATCATCAGATAGTTGCCGTTATAGCCCTTGCTGCGATCGTACTGGTTAGGAAAACCGGTATTGATGGCGCGGTAAAAGCGGCTGTCAGGTTTCAGCTGATTGAGTTTGACGTTGTAGAAACCTTCCGGACTTTTGAAGTCGCCCTGGCGGCGCTTGGGACCGAGTCCGCCGGAAAAATTACAGATGCGATAGCTGTCCAGCAGGCGATATTCATTACCGATTTTGCCATAGAGCTCCAGCGTACGCTCTTCTTTGAAAATCTGAATAAACACCGGTGTACCCAGCAGTTGTTTTTTTAACTCTTTGCTTACCGGAGCCAGCGGCTGTGCGGGTTCAGGTGTGATTGCCCAGCTAAGGACTGGCATAAGAATCATCGCGAACAGCAGTGCGATTCTGCCCATTCTGTGTGTACCTTGAAGTGAAGAAAAACTCAGACGCGCAGCGTCACTCAGTTGCATTATCGGAAATATCCGCTATCGCTGCGCAACATTAACATTGTCTGGCTTTTAATCAAGATAGCGGGCAACAAAATGGCGCAAAGTTGTGATGCATCGGGGAGTAAAAGCGCTCAGGCGCGGCATCGGTGCCGATGACGATTGCTCAACGCCTTCGCTACTGTATACTTAGCCAGTGTCCGGAGGGGGTATGCGCAAAATCATTCATGTCGATATGGACTGCTTTTACGCAGCGGTTGAGATGCGTGACGATCCGTCGTTGCGGGATATCCCTATCGCGATTGGCGGCAACCGCGTTCAGCGCGGAGTGATCAGTACCGCTAACTATCCGGCGCGCAAATATGGCGTGCGCAGCGCCATGCCGACCTCGACCGCGCTGCGTCTCTGTCCGCACCTGCGCCTGCTGCCGGGACGCTTTGACGCCTATAAAGAAGCCTCGCGACAGATCCGCGACATCTTTCTCCGCTACACGCCGCTGATTGAACCGCTCTCGCTGGATGAAGCCTATCTGGATGTCACCAGCAGTCTGCACTGCCAGGGGTCGGCGACGCTGATGGCGCAGGCGATCCGCGCGGATATTCTGCGCGAAACCGGACTGACCGCGTCAGCCGGCATCGCACCGATCAAATTTCTGGCGAAAATCGCCTCCGACCTTAATAAGCCTGACGGCCAGTATGTGATCACCCCGCAGGCGGTGCCGGCGTTTCTGCATGAGCTGCCGCTCAGCAAGATCCCGGGCGTGGGCAAAGTGGCGACCAAAAAGCTGGAAGAGATGGGGCTGCGTACCTGTGCTGACGTGCAGCGCGCCGATCTGGCGCTGCTGCTGAAGCGGTTCGGAAAGTTTGGCCGCTCGCTCTGGGAACGCAGCAACGGCATCGATGACCGCGAAGTGATCGTCGAACGTGAACGTAAGTCGCTGGGGGTAGAGCGTACGCTGCCGGAAGATATCCACCACTGGGAGCAGTGCCTGCCGATTATCGACTACCTCTATGCGGAGCTGGATCGCCGTCTGGGGGCTATCCGGCCAGATAAGCAGATCGCCCGGCAGGGGGTGAAATTTAAGTTCAGCGATTTTCAGCAGACCACGCAGGAGCACGTCTGGGCGGTGCTGAATAAAGAGGATATGGTGGCGGTGGCGCGTCAGGTCTGGGAGGCGCGTCGGGCAGATCGCGGAGTAAGGCTGGTGGGACTGCACGTTACGCTGGTGGACCCGCAGCTGGAGCGTCAGCTGCTGCTGGGACTCTGAAATCTCCCCCGCCCGGCAAGCGGACAGGGGAGCGGCATCGATTACGCTTTTGCCGGAATCGCGTTCAGTAGCGCAGTGAGCAGCTTCCAGTAGAGGCCAACGCTCTCAATATGCACCTGCTCATCCGGCGAGTGCGGGCCGGTAATGGTCGGTCCGATAGAGACCATATCCATATGCGGATACGGTTTCTTGAACAGGCCACACTCCAGACCGGCATGGATCACCTGAATGTTTGGCGTTTTGCCAAACAGCGCTTCGTAGGTGGTGCGCGTCAGCGCCATGACCGGTGAGTCAGCGTCAGGCTGCCAGCCCGGATAACCGCCTTTTGGCGCAGTCTGCGCGCCCGCCAGCGCGCCCAGCGAGGTCAGCGTCTCTACCACCCACTCTCTGCCGGTATCGATCAGCGAACGGATCAGGCAGATGATTTCAGCGTTAGCCTGATCCATGCTGACCACACCCACGTTCAGCGAGGTTTCAACCACGCCTTTCGCCACGTCTGAATTACGGATCACGCCGTTAGGGGTGCTGTTGAGCAGGTTGATAAAGCGATCGCGGCTCTCTGCGCTCAGCGCCTCAGCCTGCTGCGCCAGCGGCTCGGTCTGCAGCACAATATGCTTCTCTTTGCTGCCGAGCTCGTTGAGCAGTATCGCCTGGAAGTGCATCGCCGCAGATTTCAGCGCGTCCACTTTGTGGCTCTCAACGGCCAGCGTGGCAAAGGCTTCACGCGGGATCGCGTTACGCAGCGTGCCGCCGGTAAAGTCGATCAGACGCAGATCCAGCTCGCGGGCATGGGCGGCCAGGAAACGCGCCAGCAGTTTGTTCGCGTTGCCGAGACCAAGATGGATATCCGCACCGGAATGACCACCTTTCAGACCTTTAAGCGTCAGCTTCAGCGTTTCATAGCCGGCTGGCACCGCTTCGCGACTCAGCGGCAGCGTGGTAATAAAGTCGATGCCGCCCGCGCAACCCATGTAGATCTCACCCTCTTCTTCAGAGTCGGTGTTGATCAGGATCTCTGCCTGCAGCCAGTCCGGCTGCAGGCCAAACGCGCCATCCATGCCCGACTCTTCGGTCATGGTCAGCAGCACTTCCAGCGGGCCGTGCGTCAGGCTGTTGTCAGCCAGTACCGCCAGCGCTGACGCCATGCCGATACCGTTATCTGCACCCAGCGTGGTGCCGCGCGCTTTCACCCATTCGCCGTCCACCCACGGCTGAATCGGATCTTTCGTGAAATCGTGGGCGGTATCGTTGTTCTTTTGCGGCACCATATCCAGGTGCGCCTGCAGGGCAACCGGCGTGCGGTTTTCCATGCCGGGCGTGGCAGGTTTGCGGATCAGAATATTACCGACCCGATCGCGTTCGACCCAGAAATTCTGCTCTTTGGCCCAGCTGACCACATATTCAGCCAGCGCCTCTTCATGATAAGAAGGGTGGGGAATGGAGCAGATTTTGGCGAAGATATCCCACAGCGGCTGCGGGGAGAGTTGAGACAATTCAGACACAACGCGTCTCCTGTATCAGCGTGGCGGACAGGCCGCTCGCACGCAGTTTCCGGTTTAAGATCGCCGTCAGCTCATCTGACGTGATGAGCCAGAGAATATCACCCTTTATTCGCAGGCGCGTCATCAGGCGCGCTAAAAACCTGCAACCAGTGTGACGGATGCTGGTTTTTAACGCGTCAGATCCTTATAATCTCGCGCAACCTTTTCCCCCTTGCATATTTTTAAGCCACTTTTGGTGGTTGGGATTCCTTTTATGAGCGAAAAATACGTCGTAACCTGGGACATGCTGCAGATTCATGCCCGTAAACTGGCCCAGCGCCTGCTTCCTGTGGAACAGTGGAAAGGCATCATCGCGGTAAGCCGCGGCGGTCTGGTTCCGGCATCGCTGCTGGCGCGTGAGCTGGGTATTCGCTACGTCGATACCGTTTGCATCTCCAGTTACGATCACGATCACCAGCGCGAAATGAAAGTGCTGAAGCGCGCCGAAGGCGACGGTGAAGGCTTTATCGTTATCGACGATCTGGTCGACACCGGCGGCACTGCGCAGGCGATCCGTGATATGTATCCGAAAGCGCGTTTCTGCACCATCTTCGCCAAGCCTGCTGGCCGCGCGCTGGTGGATGATTACATTGTGGATATCCCGCAGAACACCTGGATCGAACAGCCGTGGGACATGGGCGTGGTCTATATTCCGCCAATCGTCAAAAGCTGATTGATGCAACGCAAACAACGCCCGGTTAAGCCGGGCGTTGTGCTATTCGCGCCTCGCGCAGCCGGGGCGGGTGCAGTAAACTCATAGCCATCTATGCGACCGCCGCAGGAGAAACCATCAGATGGCCGAAAAAAATCTTAGCGAAGAGTTATTCAAGCCGCGTTTTAAACATCCCGAAACCTCTTCCCTGGTGCGCCGCCAGCATCACGCTACCGCACAGGTGCATAACGCGCTGGAGGGGGATACTCAGCGCGGCTGGTATCGCATGCTTAACAAGCTGCTCTGGACATGGCGCGGCCTGTCACCGCAGGAGATCAGCGAAGTCCTGGCGCGCATCGCCGTCAGCCGCTTTGAACACACCGATGAGGCGCTGCTGGATACGGTAATCGGCTATCGCGGTGGCAACTGGAATTTTGAGTGGTCAAAGCAGGCGGCGCTCTGGCAGCAGCGGGCGATGCAGAGCGAGCAGCATGATGAAGCGGGCCAGCAGTGGCTGCATGCGGCGAATCTCTACAGCCTCGCGGCCTATCCCTATATTAAAGGCGATGAGCTGGCTGATCAGGCGCAGGTGCTGGCTAATCGCGCCTATGAAGAGGCGACCCGGCGGCTGCCGGGCGAGCTGAAATCGCTGACGTTTCCTGTCAGTGGCGGCAGCCCGGTTACCGGGTTTCTGCATATGCCGGCGCAGGCCAGCGCACCTTATCCCACCGTGATGCTGTGCGGGGGGCTTGATTCGCTGCAGAGCGATCACTATCGGCTGTTTCATGACTACCTGGCCCCGCGCGGTATCGCTATGCTGACGCTGGATATGCCATCGGTTGGCTATAGCAGTAAATGGACGCTAAACCAGGACACCAGCCATCTGCATCAGCAGGTTCTGCGCGAGCTCAGCAACGTGCCGTGGATCGATCACACCCGCGTGGCGCTGTTTGGCTACCGCTTTGGTGCCAATATTGCGACCCGACTCGCCTGGCTTGAAGTACCGCGTATCCGTGCCGTGGCCACGCTGGGCGCGATGGTACACGGCGTGTTTGTTGACGCGGCGCGTCAGCAGCAGCTGCCGGACATGTATATGGATATGCTGGCGAGCCGGCTGGGTATGGCGTCAACGTCCGACAGCAACCTGCGCATTGAGCTGAATCGCTATTCGCTGAAGGTACAGGGGCTGCTGGGACGCCGCACCCCGGTGCCGATGCTGGCCGCTTACTGGCCGGACGATCTTTTCAGCCCGGAGGAGGACTCACGCCTGATTGCCGGTTCGTCGGCGCAGGGCAAAACGCTGGCTATTCCGGCTTCACCGGTATTTCACAGTTTTGAGAAAGCGCTGAATCAGATTTGTGACTGGCTCAGCAAACAGTTGCAGCGGTAACTGGCAAAACACAAAACCTCTGCTAAAACTTAATGTCGGCATATTACGCGCTGCGCCTTTTGCTCAGCGCGCTGCTTTTTTTACGGTTTATTTGAGGGAGAGAATTAGCATGACGTTACCGAGTGGTCACCCCCGTAGTCGCCTGCTTAAGCGCTTCACCGAATTGGGGCCGTACATCCGTGAAGGAAAATGCGAAGATACGCGTTTCTTTTTTGACTGCCTGGCTGCCTGCGTTAACGTAAAGCCTGCACCGGAGAGCCGCGAGTTCTGGGGCTGGTGGATGACGCTGGATGCGCACAGCGATCACTTTACCTACGAATATCACTTCGGCCTGTTTGATAAAGAGGGCGACTGGAGTGTGACAACCATTAAAGGTAAAGAGAACAACGAGCGTGTAGAGAGCACCCTGCGTAACTTTCATGAGCGGCTGAAAGCGATGCTGCACGAGCAGAAGCTCGATCTGCGTCCCGCAGCTGGTTTTAAAGAAGAGCCGGTTAAGCTGAGCGCATAACATAAAAAAAAGAGCCGGTCATGCGCCGGCTCTTGCGTTGTCAGGGTGTCGATACCGCAGCGGGTAATCAGAACTGATAGGTCAGCGCAACGGCAACCACATCGTCATTGTTCAGCCCCAGCTTGTTGTTGTCATCCAGCTGATTAATTTTGTAATCCACCATGGTCGACATGTTTTTATTGAAGTAGTACGTCAGGCCCAGATCAACATATTTCACCAGGTCTTCATCACCCACGCCTTCAATATCCTTGCCTTTGGTCTGTACATAGCCGAGTGACGGACGCAGACCGGACTCGAACTGATACTGCGCCACCATTTCAATGTTCTGCGCTTTGTTGGCAAAGCCGCGCGTGCCGATTGGCGTCATGTTGCGCGTCTCGGTGTAGATGGACGCCAGGTAGAGGGCGTTGGCATCATATTTAATACCGGCTCCCCAGGACTCCGCTTTGTCGCCGCGTCCGAGCAGGCCAGCCTGCTGCTGCTGGCTGGTGCGATCGGATGAGGTAATGGCTGACATCAGGCTGACGCCGCTATCGCCAATGGTGTAGCCCAGGGATGCGCCGTAGCCGTCGCCGTTCTGGGTGCTGGTATCCGCTGCGCTGCCGCGGCTGTTCGCGCTGTCGGCGTCGTTTTTACCCTGATACTGCAGGGCGAAGCGCAGGCCATCCACCAGACCAAAGAAATTACTGTTGCGGTAAGTTGCCACGCCTGACGTGCGCGCCGCCATAAAGTTATCGGTGCGCGCGGTGCCGTCACCCCCGAACTCAGGGAAGACGTCGGTCCAGGCTTCCACGTCATACAGCACGCCGTAGTTACGGCCATAATCGATTGAGCCGTAGTCGCCAAATTTCAGGCCGGCAAAGCCGAGACGGGTTTTGTTGCCGTTGTTCGCGTCACTGCCTTCAGAGCGGTTGCCCTGAAACTGATATTCCCACTGGCCGTAACCCGTCATCAGATCGTTGATCTGCGTCTGACCTTTAAAACCGAGACGCACGTAAGTTTTATCACCGTCCGCGCCTGCATTGTCACTGAAATAATGCATCCCTTTTACGCGACCGTAGAGATCCAGTTTGTTGCCGTCTTTATTATAAATTTCTGCGGCTTGTGCCGTTGTGGCCAGAGCCAGTGCGGAAACAACCAGTGCCAGTGTGCTTTTCTTCATTTGCTATCAATCCCGATGAGTAAAAAAAGTATGTACCCGTGAAAAGGTTTGTAAAACACGGGACGTTTTACCGATCGCTGATGAAGGTTTTATGACAGATTTGCGCAATCGGGGTGAATGAGGCGGTTAAGTTGTGCTGACTGGCCTGCGGAAATTCGCGCTTTTCCCGGCGTGGCTGTTGGCTTCCTTGCTGACTCCTGATAAAACGTCCGTTCGCGGATTTTTTCTCAGATGGCAGGAAAATATGAGTGGCAGTCAGACCCTGGTGGTCAAATTGGGTACCAGCGTTCTCACCGGCGGTTCGCGCCGGCTGAATCGGGCGCACATGGTGGAGCTGGTTCGCCAGTGTGCACAAATGCACGCGGCGGGACATCGCATTGTTATTGTCACCTCCGGCGCGATTGCGGCCGGACGTGAACACCTTGGCTATCCCGAACTGCCACCGACCATCGCCTCAAAGCAGCTGCTGGCTGCGGTGGGACAGAGCCGTCTGATCCAGCTGTGGGAGCAGCTGTTCTCTATTTATGGCATCCATATCGGGCAGATGCTGCTGACGCGCGCGGATATGGAAGATCGCGAACGCTTTCTTTATGCGCGCGATATGCTGCGCGCGCTGCTGGATAACCACATCGTTCCGGTGATCAACGAAAACGATGCGGTCGCCACGGCGGAAATTAAAGTTGGCGATAACGACAACCTCTCGGCGCTGGCGGCAATGCTGGGCGGAGCGGACAAACTGCTGCTGCTGACCGATCAGCAGGGGCTGTTTACCGCCGATCCGCGCACGAATCCGGAGGCGCAGCTGATTAGCGACGTGCACCAGATTGATGATGCGCTGCGGACGCTGGCGGGCGGCAGCGTGTCAGGATTAGGCACCGGTGGTATGGCAACCAAACTGCAGGCTGCGGATGTCGCCTGTCGCGCCGGCATCGATGTGATTATCGCTGCCGGCAGCCGTCCCGATGTGATTAGCGATGTGCTGAACGGCAAACCGGTCGGCACGCGCTTTCATGCGCAGCAGTCGCCGCTGGAGAACCGCAAGCGCTGGATCTTCGGCGCGCCGCCGGCCGGCGAAATCACCATTGATGATGGTGCCCTGGCGGCGGTGCTGGAGCGCGGCAGTTCGCTGCTGCCTAAAGGCATCCGCGAGGTGCAGGGAAATTTCTCACGCGGTGAGGTGATCCGGATCCGCAACCTGCAGGGACGCGATATCGCCCACGGCGTGACGCGTTACAACAGCGATGCGATGCGCATGATCGCCGGACATCACAGCCAGGAGATCGGTGATATTCTCGGTTATGAATATGGCCCGGTTGCCGTGCATCGCGACGACATGGTTGTCAGCTAAGGAGCAGAAAATGTTAGAGGAAATGGGTAAGGCGGCGCGGGCGGCATCGTACGCGCTGGCGGCGCTCTCCACCGCAGAGAAAAATCAGGTGTTGCTCACCCTGGCTGAAGGGCTGGAGGCGGATCACGCAGAGATTCTGGCGGCGAATGAACAGGATCTGGCCGACGCGCGGCAGAGCGGCATGAGCGCGGCACTGCTCGATCGCCTGACGCTGACGCCGCAGCGGCTGAAGAGTATCGCCGATGATGTGCGGCAGGTCTGCCAGCTGGCCGATCCGGTCGGACAGCTTATTGACGGGGGCCAGCTCGACAGCGGCCTGCGTATTGAACGGCGTCGTGTGCCGCTCGGCGTAGTGGGCGTTATTTACGAAGCGCGTCCGAACGTCACCGTTGATGTGGCGGCTCTCTGCCTGAAAACCGGCAACGCAGCCATCCTGCGCGGTGGTAAAGAGACATGGCGCACCAATGCGGCCACGGTCAGAGTCATTCAGCGTGCGCTGGTAAAACATAACCTGCCAGCCGGGGCCATACTGGCGATTGAAAATCCGGATCGCGAGCTGGTCAGTCAGCTGCTGAAGCTGGATCGCTATGTCGATATGCTGATCCCGCGCGGCGGGGCAGGGCTGCATAAGCTGTGCCGTGAACACTCCACTATCCCGGTGATCACCGGTGGTATCGGCGTCTGCCATCTCTATCTTGATGAGACGATGGAGATCGCGCCGGCGCTTGAGATCATCGTTAACGCCAAAAAACAGCGGCCGAGCGCCTGCAACTCGCTGGAGACGCTGCTGATCCATCAGGATCAACTCGATCGTTTCCTGCCAGCTTTCCTGCAGCGTATGGCGCAGGAAAAGATTACGCTGCACGGCGATGCCAATATTCTGGCGCAGCTGCAGACAGGGCCGGCCAGCGTCGTCGCAGTGAGCGAGGCGCACTATCGCGATGAGTGGCTGTCAAACGATCTCAACGTGAAGCGGGTAGCGGACATGGATGAGGCGATTGCGCACATTCGTGAATATGGCACCCAGCACTCCGACGGCATTCTGACGCGCAGCATCCGGCACGCGAATGCGTTTGTTCAGCAGGTGGACTCTTCTGCGGTCTACGTCAACGCCAGTACCCGTTTCACCGACGGCGGCCAGTTTGGTCTGGGCGCTGAGGTGGCAGTCAGTACGCAAAAACTGCACGCGCGCGGTCCGATGGGGCTTGAAGCGCTGACCACCTACAAATGGATTGGCTGGGGCGACGATACGCTGCGCCGCTAGCCGTCCTGCCCGCCTCAGATGGGTACCTGTACAGGTACCCATTTTTTTTGCTTTAGATCCACTCAATATCACAGCTTTCTGAAATTTATCTGTCATCTGTGGCGCGTCAGCCGCTTTTCACCCATTTTTTTGTGTAAGCGCTGGTCCGGGTTTAACAGAAGATTCCTGAAAACCTCAGTCAGAACAAGCTGTCACACATTCATTGCTGGTTTAGCGCAGACGGGCGAGGATAATGATCCTCCAGCTTCATTGATAATATCGCGTGGGTAGTAAACTAGCGGTAATATAAAATGAACTGGTAGCAAAAACCAAAATAACATTCAGTCTTTTACTGATGGCAGACAATTAACTGATGGTTAAAAAAGAGAGTACAAAACACGCTTTTACTGCCAGGCTGATTGCCGCATGCGAAAGTGCGGGAATTGTCGGACATGGACGAAACAAACAGGTTGCAAAGGCGTTGCAGCAAAGAGGATGCAAAATTTCAACGCCGGGGGTATGGAAATGGTTCAACGGTCAGTCGATTCCGGATGACGGGAATCTGTTAGCGCTAAGCGATCTGCTGGGCGTGCGCGTGGAGTGGCTGCAGTTTGGTATGGAGAAACCGGATGCCGGGCTTTCGCAGCAGCGTCTGCTCTCCGCCGGGCATATGTTCCGCGTGGAGAGCCTGGATATCGGCCAGCGCAGCGCGCAGGGCATTGCCGCGCGCGATGAGCTGGTAGAGACCATTCAGGCGATAGAATATGGTCTGGATGAGGCGCGCGTGCTGTTTAATGGCCGCCCGGCAGAAAGCATCCGGCTTATTGCGCTGAACAGCGATTCAATGGCCGGCACCTTCGCACCGCGCGATCAGCTGTTTGTCGATATCAGCGTACATCACTTTGATGGCGATGGAATTTATCTGTTTACGCTTGACGATCAGCTCTATCTCAAACGCCTGCAATTGCAGCATAAAAAAGTGGCCGTTATCTCAGATAACAAGCGCTATGAGACCTGGTATCTGACGCTGGATGAAGCCGATTCTCTGCAGGTGATCGCCCGCGTCATCATGAGCCAGGCACGTGATTATCAGATCCTGGGCTGAGCCGTTGCCGGCATCGGCAGAAAAAAATAACCCGGCTGAAATCATAAATTTAACTGCTGGTAAATAAAAAATTAACTGTTGGTGTTTGCCAAAGTATTAGAACATGTTAATAATTTGACCATAGATGGACGAAATCGTTGCCCCCGGATGGGCCCGCTCTTAAACAATTGAGGCGCTGCACAAGCGCGAAACTACCCACTCAAAATCAGTGTATTTTGGGATGGGGTGGATACGCACTCAGCAGCGTTGTCAGTTGTCTCCTGCCTTCACTTCTCTCTGCTTTTTCCTGGCCGTTTTTTAACGACCGGGAAAGCGGATTGTGGGTGATTCCAGTGGCACACCGGACGCACCGGCCTCTGCCGGAAGGCCGCGTTTGCCACCCCATCGCCAAAAACTCATTCACAGGAGGAGTTATGGCGATTATCCAATATGGCAAATCAGCGTTTACCGGTAATGCACGAACCCGGCGTCATCGACGACGCCAGCCACTCGCACGTCTGAACCGTACTATCGACAACGCACTCGGGCTCGAATGCGATGACGTCACGCTGCGCACTGCTGAACGTATCTGTCAGCGGGAGATTCGATCCAGAGTAGAGCGTGCCGTACTGGCGCCGGGACGCTCGCACAGTGAAAGCGCCAGTTTCGATAACTGCTGTTTACCCCACGTTCATCTCTACGCTACCCGTTAAGTTTCTCCTGCTTTTCCAGTTCTGAACGGAACGTTTTTACATTGCTCACTGTTTAACCACGCTTGAGCGTTGCGCTTGAATCTGGCGTGCGCGAATGGCTGACCGATCAGTGACGTTTAAGTGTGCTGACCCTGTGCGCAGCGTACTCCGTGTTGCGCCTCAAAGAAGGAACGGATATGAGCCAGATTATTGCCATTTTAAATTTTGAAGAGGGTTATCGCGAAGCGCCCTATCTGGATACGCAGGGCTTTCCCACCGTGGCGGGCGGCATCCGCATCGGACCAAAGGGCGCCTCGCTGAGCAACTACATCTTTCAGGTGCCGCGCCGCGTCGGGGACGTCTGGAAGCAGTGCATTGTGGAGAAAAAAGTGCAGGAGATGCAACAGCGCGAACTGATCCGCCAGGCGCTGCTGAAGTGCAACGATGCCCGCAGTGACGTGCTGATTAGCATGGCGTATCAGATGGGCGTGGAGGGGCTTGCGCTGTTTCGCGGCATGCTCACCTCGGTCACGCAGGGCGACTTTGACGCCGCAGCGAATGCCATGCTGGATAGCCTTTGGGCGCGGCAGACAGCCGGACGCGCCCGGCGGCATGCGGAAGCGATGCGCAGCGGCACCTATGACATCTACCGGGGGCTGCTATGAACATGAAGTGGATGATCTTCATCATTGCGGTACTGGCGGCAATCATACTGCTGCTCCTGCTGCAGCGCTTCACCACGCTGGAGTTTGTTAAACACGCGCGCCTGCTGTTTAAAACCTGGTCAGTGTGGCTCGCTTCACTCGGCTCCATGCTCAGCGCGTGGGCGCAATCTTTTCCCGCTTCCGCGCTCGATGCCTGGAACGCGCTGCCGCCGGACGTCAAAGAGGTTCTGCCGCACAACTACCTGGGGTTAATTGGTGCCTTTATGGTGGCAATGGGCGTTATGGCGCAGTTTGTGCGACAGAAAAATCTGGCGGAAAAACGCAGCGCGCTGGAGGAAAAATCATGAGTTTTCTTCTTTCCCTGCTGGCGGGCAGCTGGCACTGGCTGGCGGCGCTGTTCGGCATCATCGCCGCGCTGGTAGCCAGCTACGCTGGCGGTAAAAAGATCGGCAAAGTGCAGCAGCAGGCTAAAGCAGACACCGAACGCGCAGAAAAAACAGCGGCGCAGGCGGTAGCGGTTAACCAGCAGCAGCAGCAGCTGCGTGAGGAGGCCCGACGTGTGGAAATCAGCAACAGTAATCTTGATGATGCTGCCGCTCGTGACAAGCTGCAGCAATCGAAGTACCACCAGCCCTGAGGCGCCGGTCGTTATCGACTCCGCCTGCTCTCTGTTTTCACCCATTTATACCCACGGCAGTGACGCCGATCGCATGGATATTCGCACCGTGCGTGCCATTAACAATCACAACGACCTCTGGGATCGGCACTGCCGCACGCCGGCACGCTAACGCCGCTCCTTCTGACGCTATTCCAATACCCCTGTATAAGCCGAGGAGGCTGACATGATCGAAGTTAATTCATTTGCTGAACTGCGTACCACTGCACCTGCTAAAAACGGCGATTCTGCGTTTTTGCGCCGCTACAATGCGGACTCAAACTTTCGCGGTGGCGGTGACTTTACCGGTTTTATCGGGACGACCACGGCGGCTGACGATGGCGGTACGCTGGCGGTCGGTAATGGCTTCTACTGGAAGCGCGTGATCAACGACCCGGCAGACCTCAACGTCTACCACTTTGGTGCGAAGGGGGATGGCTACGCCAATGACACCGAACCCTTCAAACGCATGCTGGCGTGGACCCAGGGCTACAGCGGCAATATCCGCGATCTGCCGGTGCGCTTTCCGGGCGGTAAATTCCTGATTAACCCGATAGATATCAGTGATACTGAGGTCGCCTTCTTTGGCCTGCAGGGGGATGATGTGGAGCTGGGTTCGCTACCGCGTACCACGATCATTTCCGACAAGAGCGCCAATACGGTGTTCAAGGTGAAGGCGCGCCGCACCGCGATCAAAGGGATCACCTGGCATGGTCAGGCGTCCGCCGATACCAATACCAACAAAGGCACTATCACAGCCGAGCTGTGTACCAACGTGCAGCCCTTCTTCGAAAACACCTGCATCGAAGGCTCTACGGTAAATATCTACTGTTTCCGCGCGCAGAATAGCGGCGGGACCGTCATTAAAGTGCTGGATACCCTCGACAGCAAGTTTGACCAGATCTACACCCTGTGGACCTACGGGCGCGTATTCGACATCGGCTGGTCAAACTCGCCAAAAGGTAAGTGGGACCACTCCACCGCGATTGAGATCTGCAACTGTAACTTCCAGACCGGTTACGGTGACGCCACGCTCTATATGCCGCGCGTGACGCAGGGCATTATGCGTAACGTCTGGATTGAGCATACGCGTAACCCTGGCGATCTCTCCGACGGCGGCTGGACCATCGATACGCTGAACATTGAGGATTGCGGCTCGCCGTTTAACCTCAATAACGCCCGCGTGATCATGCGCCAGATTGGCCTGCAGTCGGGTGCCACTATCTCCAACGACCTGGCGGGCACGCGCTGGCTCTCGACGTTTGAGTATGGCTACCGGCGTGAGGAGAACCACGGCACTATTATCACCGGCTCCCTGCGCACGGGTTACTACAGCGGCCATAAAGTCACCAATAACACCGATACCGATAACTGGTATCGCCTGGGACAGCTCTTTTTCCCGGTGGCGAACCAGCAGTGGGTGATGGAGCTGATTGGTAAAGCGGATGCGACCCAGCCCACCGGCACGGCGGCGTCGCCGGTCAATATGGCCGGCACCGGTAAAACCTGGATCAACCTGCAGCGGCTGGATACCGTCTGGGCTGACGCCTGGCATATGGGCCAGCCTGCGGTGATGGATATCCGCTACAACCGGGTCGGCACCACCTATGCGGTGGTGTGGGTTAAGCTGCGCGCCAAAAGCGGTGATACGCTGATTAACCTGAAAACCACCGGGCCAACGCGTTTTGAGTCAGGCTCCTGCTCGCTGTTCCAGACTGACTTTTCGGTGGTGACCGATACCACCAAAATGGGCACGCTGAAGCCAGCGGCACGCTTTGGTTTTCATAACGGCGTAGCAGGCATTGGTGCCAATGAGAAAGGGGTGCTCACTGTCGCGACGGCAGCGGGTAATCCCACCAATAAAACGGCCCCTTCGGGCTTTGTGCTGGTCAATATCAACGGTGTTGATCGTAAGCTGCCTTATTACGATTAAGGCCAGCACCTTTTTGGCGAGGCTCCGGCCTCGCCTTTTTTTTTTGTGGTGGAAAACGCGCCGGCGCTGCTGAAAAAGCGGGCGGTTGAATCACCGCATCTTGACGCCGCGCGTCACATTTCCTATTTTTACTCCCCGTAGTTCCCGCCCCATTGCCGGTGTAGCTCAGTTGGTAGAGCAGCGCATTCGTAATGCGAAGGTCGCAGGTTCGACTCCTGTTTCCGGCACCAGTTAATTCCATCTCTTATAGATTATTTTTTCTTCCCCTTTCAGCATCTGCATAACACAGCCTCCGGCAGACCCCAGCTGGACGTATTCTCATCCGTTGACCAGACTTAGCGTTCCCCCCGAAAAGGAGAATGCGCAATGAGTACCCGATACAAAGTGACCTATGAACATCAGGATGGCGACGTTAAAAAGCGCGAAGAGGTGATACTGGAGAGCGAAAATGAGCCTTCAGATGAAGAGGCGCATGAAGCGGTGCTGCAGGATCTTGCGATGATGAAAACTCCCGGCACCGGCGTAGATGGCGTGGCGAAGTTCGATATTATCAGTATCGCCCCGGCTGACGAGTAAAAGGGGCGGTTGCCCCTTACCCCTGCAGCAGCTTAAGCACCTGCTGCGGTTCCTGCTGCGCCTTTGCCAGCACGGAGTTACCGGCCTGCTGCAGAATTTGCTGACGCGCCATCGCTGACACTTCCTGCGCATAGTCAGCGTCTTCAATACGCGAGCGGGCTGTTGCGTAATCGGTTGTGCTCTGGCTCTGCAGCCGCTGCGCCGACTCCAGCCGGTTGGCAATCGCACCCAGCTGGCTGCGCCGGCTGTCAATCAGCGCCAGGGCGCGATCCAGCGTTGCCAGCGGATCGTCCGGGTGCTTCAGGCGGATCTCATCGCCCATCTCTGAAACACGCATCGTCGTCAGATTGGTTGAGGCATCAGTGGTTGAAGAGATGCCCGCCTGAAAATAGATCTGAATATCACCGGTGCCCTGCAGCGTTTTCAGCATGATACTGCCGCTGCTGTCGTGGGTCACAAAGGTCGCTGTTTTATCAATGCCGGTATCCGGCGCATCCATATAGTAGTTGCCGTCAGCGTCCAGTCGCAGCACGTCGCTGGCGCTCTGGCCTGAGACGTCGGTATAGCGCAACTCAACGTTTGCCGGGTCCAGCGTGACGTAAGCTGTACCGGTTACGCTGTTTACGCTGCTAAAACTGTTGATAGCGCTGCTGCTGACCGCGCTGATAGCCAGCGAGCTGCTGCCGTTCTCGTCAGTATGTGCGGCCACCGCTGCGTTAAAATATTGATAATTACCGCCGCCGTTATCAACTTCCATCACGTACTGTGAACCGCTCTGCAGCAGCCGCGCATTACTCACGCTATTTCCGCTGGCATCCGTAAAGCTGAGCGTGGCGCTGCTGGTATCGATAGCGGGCGTTTGCGTTACAGCAGCCGGTGGCGTAGCAAAATCGGCGCTGCTTTTTGTCGGGGCGCTGGTGACCTGCGCAATAACATTTCCGCTGCTGCCAAAGTCCAGCGTGGCAGCGTGATAGAGACCGCCTTGCTCAACATAATAGCTGCCGTTATCAACGGTCAGATGCGCGGCGGGCGTAGCGGCAAGCGCAGTGCCATCCGATTGCTGAAAATTAACGGCCGGAATAGCACGCGCCGCTATGGTGTTTACGCTGCTGTAGAGCGGGGCGGATGTGGCGCGGCTGATTGCCACCGTTCCGGCGGCGTTAGCGGTGTCCCAGCGGGCGCTTACCGCCGCCAGATAGTATACCGGCTTGCCGTCAGCGCCGGTGCTC
This sequence comes from Pantoea sp. PSNIH1, assembly GCF_007680655.1. Lineage (NCBI taxonomy): Bacteria > Pseudomonadati > Pseudomonadota > Gammaproteobacteria > Enterobacterales > Erwiniaceae > Pantoea > Pantoea sp. PSNIH1. The sequence goes on along the minus strand of NZ_VEIP01000001.1, from coordinate 1,563,663 downwards.
TGCACATACTGCCGGTTATCCGCGCTGCTGCGCATCAGCTGCGGCGCACCTGACGAAGGCGTATAGGTCACAGTAATAGCCGGATTGGTGAAATTCATATTGGTGGCAAGGCCGGTCACGCGGTTAACCGGCGTCACTTTGCCGCTGATGCCACCAATCACCAGATCTTTCAATCCCAGCGCGCCGACGCTAAAGCCCGGCGCGGAAAGGTCCAGCGTAATCTTTTCACGATCGTTGGCACCAACCTGGAAACCGATTTGTCCGGCGCTGCCGTCGAGCGTTTTGATGCCATTAAACGCAGCCGTGCTGTTCAGACGGTCGATCTCTTTCAGGTTAAGGTTGATCTCTCCCTGAATGGAGTCGGCGTCACTCTGCGAAAGGGTACCGTTCAGTCCCTGTACCGCCAGCTGCCGGATCCGCTGAACGCGGTTATTGATCTCATCCAGAGCGCCGGCAGTGGTATTTACCAGCGACAGCCCATCGCCTGCGTTGCGCTGCGCCTGCTGCAAACCGCGCTGCTGACTCTGCATCCGGTTGGCTATCGCCTGGCCTGCCGCATCATCACTTGCGCTATTGATACGCATCCCGGAAGAGAGATTACGTATCGCTGTTCCCAGCGCTGACTGGCTTTTGTTTGTGTTCTGCACCGCGTTGAGGGCAGAAAGGTTGGTTTGCAGGGAAATCATTTACTGGCTCACCGGTTGTTCTGTTGATAGCGTTATCGGCAGAAAGTGATTTTATTTTAACCATTATTTGACCTAAGTCGCTGTAGCGCTGCGGTGCTGTGATTTACAGCGGAATCGCGATCTTTTTTTACTGATATTAATCCTGGTGACCTTTACGCGTTTATCTTATCAGTCAGCGTAATATTCCTTTATTAAAGCTAATCAATCTGCATTTTAATTAACGGCAGGGTCGCTGCGTAAATTCTGTTTTCCTGACCTCCCCATTGACCCTGGCTTGTTCAGCGGAGAGAATGCCGTTTAAAGTTTTGAAACAGATCGCATTTTAAGGGCCTGAAGCCCATTGCAGTATGGCTGCGATAGCCATACTGGATTAACGCCTCCTGCTTCTCACGCGGCGCAACAGACGCAGCGGAATAATAAAAGAGCAGGGCGCACAGCACATATCATTAATGTTGCCACACGTTACGTTAAGGCCGCTGAAAAGTCGGTAAAACGATTTGCGCGACGTCGCGCCGCAGAGTGTGGCAGGTCAGTCGCTGATAACTTATTGATAAAGAATGATATCCAGCTGAAGCTAACGCTAAAGCCGCCACTCTTTGCCCGCCATCCAGCCGGATTGCAGGGTGAAGCGCAGGCAGCTGCGCGTCGTCAGCGGTATGCATTTACAAACGAATAATAAATAGTTCTGGCGTGCAGCGCTGGCGAAATTCTTATTATTACATTGAGTATTCATTTATTTAATTAGCGGAATTCCTTACTGAGGAAACTCCGAAAAAAATCCGGAATACAGTTAAGCCGGACGCAGGAATATGCCATCAGGCACGCGCGTTATCTGAACGGCAATGTTTAACGCCGCTGCGTTCGCCTTATTAATACTGACAAAACGAGTTCTGAGGTCTCATGCAAAATCCCGTAAACGACGTGTTACTGAGCGTCATTGTGCCGGTGTATAACGCAGCTGCTTATCTGGAAAGAAGCATTAATAGTCTGCTGCAGCAGACGGAAATGCGCTTTGAAGCGATATTTATCAATGATGGCTCAACGGATACGTCGCAGGCCATTCTTGAGCGGTTTGCGCACCATCCGCAGTTTCACATCATTGAACAGTCCAATATGGGCGTCTCTGCGGCACGTAATCAGGGGCTGCGCAGCGCACGCGGTAAATTTATCTGTTTTTTAGACGCTGATGATTTTTTGCCGCACGACGCCTTTGCCACCTGGGCTGGGCTGATGCAGGAAAATATCGGCATGTGTATCGGCGAGTCGCAGCATTTTACGCCTGCCGGTGAGCCGCTGGATCAGCCTGCCAACCGTGACGCATCGCGGCAGATGAGCGCGGCGGCAGCGGTCAACGACGTGCTCTATTTCCATCCCCGTCACGGCATCTGCGACAAGGTATTTCGCGCGGACGTTATCCGGCAGCATCAGCTGCGCTTTAACGAGGAGATCTTCAACTTCGAAGATCTGCTGTTTGTGATGAACTACCTCTATCTGCTGCAGAACCAGCAGGTAATCGTCACCGAACGCGTGGTCTACCACTACGTAAAGTCGGACAACTCCGCCACCCGTTCGGCGCTGCGGGAAAAACACTTCTCCTTTGCGCGTTCGTTTGGCCGGATGAAGGCGTTTATGACCCGGCAGCACCATCGCTACTACTACCATCTCGTGCTCAAGGTCACCTCTTCCTATATCAGCAAAGGGCTCAACAGCCGTGAATTCAGCGGTGCCTTTATTGAAGATTATATCGCGCTGTATCGCCGCAGTTTCCGCGCTTATCTCTCGTCCGGCCCGATGCTGAATCCCTGGAGCCTCTATTTCACCCTCTTTTTTGTCAGCCCGCGCGGCATTTCACAGCTGCGCCGCCTGGCGCGTAAAGCGTAAGGGGAACCGGAATGAAAGAGAAACTCAGAAACTCAATGTGGATGATCGCTGAAAAGCTGATCGCCGTGTTTGGCCTGATTTTTGTGACCTCTTACGTCGCCAAATATGTCGGCCCGACCACCTTCGGCATTATCTCACTCTCAATGCTGATTTTTCAGTTTTTGCAGAGCATCGCGGTAATGGGCAGCGATGTCATATTGCTGAAGCGCATTGCGCAGAATCACCGTTCGGGTATTCGTCTGATGATGGCTGCCGGCCTGCTGGTGCTGGGCGTCTACAGCGTCCTGGCAATCAGCGGCATGCTGATCATGAAAGCGGAGTGGAGCCCGGACGCGGTGGTCTTTATCTGTGCCGCTGCGCTGGCCTGCCTTTTCTCGGCGCTCGATCTGGTTAACATCTACAACGAGGCGATGCTCAATGCCCGTCTCAATGTGATCGCTAACGTTATCGGGCTGGCGATCAGCCTCTCGGTGCGATTCCTTATCTCCTGGCTGGAGCTGGATCCGCACTATCTGGCGATCCCGATTGTGCTCGCCACCCTTATTCCCTTTGTCATTAAGCTCGCGCTCTTTACGCGCCAGCACCGCCATGAACCGCTGCCGGCGCTGCGTCAGCTGAAGCAATATTCGCGCTATATGGTGGCATCAGGCATGTCGCTGGTTATTTCGGCCATTGCAGTCGGCATCTATACGCGCGTCAACCAGGTAAGCGTCTCTTACTTCCTCGGCGTAAAAGAGGCGGGCATTTTCTCTGTGGCGCTGACGCTCTCCACGGCGTGGGTATTTTTACCGGCCGCGCTGCTGGCGTCGTTTTATCCCGCTTTCTTTGCCGAGCGCAACCGCGAGCGGGCGATCGTTAAAGCGCAGCAGCTGCATCTGCTGGTGATTGGCGTCTCCGCGCTGGTGATTGTGGCGATCTGGCTGCTGTCAGGCTGGTTTATTGGCCATTTTTATGGCGCTGCCTATCTGGATGCGGTAGCCCCGACGCTGTTGCTGAGCGTGGGCGCGATGTGCGGTGTGCTGAGCAGCGTGATGGACCGCTTCATTGTGAAATATAACGGCTACCGCTTCCTGATCAAAAAGACCTTCGCGGTGCTGGTTATCTGCCTGATCTCTTCACTGCTGCTGGTGCCGCATTACGGCCTGACCGGCGCTGCACTGAGCGTGGTGATTACCGAATTCGTCTCCTTCTCCCTGCTTAATTATTTTTTCACCGCGCAACCCGTGGCGCGGATCCACCAGGTTTTTTTCAACCCCAGGAAGCTATGGCAGTTATTTAGCAATTACAAAACCTCAGACAGCAAAGAGAGTTTATCATGAATGACAATCCGCTCTTCAGTATCATCATTCCCGTTTATAACTCACAAAATACCATCCGGCGCACGCTGCTGAGCGTTTTGAACCAGACGTTCAGCAGTTATGAAGTGGTGGTGGTTAACGACGGCAGCCGCGATAACAGCGCGCAGATTCTGTCTGAGTTTGCCTGTTATCCGCAGATAACCGTGCTGGAGCAGATCAACGCCGGCGTCAGCGCTGCGCGCAATACCGGGCTGTTAAAGGCGCGTGGCGACTACGTGCTCTTCCTGGACGCCGACGACTGGGTCGATGACAATTTCCTGATGAGTTTTAAGCAGAATCTCAACGCCTGGCCGGCTGAAACCGTAGACCTGATGGTCGGCCACCTGAATGACGATCGCATTGGCAAGGTTTCGCAGGCGGGCTTTTTCAGCCAGCACGATATCCCTTATGTGCTGGGCGAGCTGGAGATCAGCGACAACATCGGCTATCTGCATAATAAATGCTACCGCCGGGAGATTATTGAATCCCTGAACCTGCGCTTTCTGGAGGGGATCTCAATGAGTGAAGATCTGCTGTTTAACCTGAAATATTTCAGCTGCATCAGTAACTTCCTGATTACGCCTAACGCGGCTTATCACTATGAAGATACCAGCGGATCGCTCTCCAAGCAGAAGGTGCAGTACAGTGAATTAAAGGTGCGTAAGCAGTCGCTGACCGCGCTGTATGACACTATCGTCGATAAATATCAGGCCAGCGAACTGGACCACTTTCTGAAAGGGATCTCAAAGCGCGTGCTGGCGCTGGATATGCAGATTGTCACTGCCATGTATCACGCATCCTTTTCACCGGCAGATATCGCAACAGAAATAGAACAGATAAAGCGCGGAAAATACTCAAAAGGTATCTTCACGCTGCTGAATAAAAATGAAAAACTGAAGTACATGATTATGAATCTGAACTCACTCACAGCGTACTATTTCCTCTATGCGTTATACAGAATGCGCGCATTCTGATCCCTGACCCTCCCGGCGTTGCCTTCCGATCTCTGTCTCTGGCAGAAGAGGGCAGCAGCCGGGAGAGACTGCTGCTTTTACTCACCGGTTACTACCTTCACTTGCACAATTTTTGTGACTCAGGTCAAATAACGTCAGGCAATCGATTGCGCGCCGGTTTTGTGCATTTTTAAAGCATAAATTTACCAGCCTGCGCATTTTTGCTGCTTTTGTGACGCGTATCTTGCGTTGTGACCCCCGCACGGTGACAAAAACGTATAGCATGAGCGCGGTTAAACGGCAGCCCGCAGCGGCTGACCGTGAACAGAGAGCCGGAGACCGGCTGCAATAATGATGAATCTGGAGAGAGTGATGAACAACTCACAAACCAGCACGCTGGCAACCGCCAGAGCGGCCAGGGGCTGGAGCAAGAGTGACACGGTGTGGATGCTGGGTCTGTATGGTACGGCGATTGGTGCCGGAGTGCTGTTTCTGCCGATTAACGCCGGCGCGGGCGGGCTGCTGCCGCTGCTGATCATGGCCGTACTGGCGTTCCCGATGACCTTCTATGCGCACCGCGCGCTGACGCGTTTCGTCCTCTCGGGTAAAAATCCGGGCGAAGATATCACTGACGTGGTGGAAGAGCACTTTGGCAGCGGGGCGGGTAAAATCATCACGCTGCTCTACTTTTTTGCTATCTATCCCATTCTGCTGATGTACAGCGTGGCCATCACCAATACCGTAGACAGTTTTATTGTGCATCAGCTTGGCCTGGTGTCGCCGCCGCGCGCGCTGCTGTCGCTGCTGCTGATCAGCGGGATGATGGTTATCGTGCGCTTTGGCGAGCAGATGATCGTGAAGGCGATGAGTATTCTGGTCTTTCCGTTTGTTGCCGTCCTGATGCTGCTGGCCGCCTGGCTGGTTCCGCACTGGCACGGTGCCGCGCTGCAGACGCTGTCGTTTAGCGAGGCAACGGGCAGCGGCAATCTGTGGATGACGCTGTGGCTGGCCATTCCGGTGATGGTTTTTTCATTTAACCATTCGCCGATTATCTCGTCTTTTGCCGTCGCAAAACGCGACGAATATGGCGCCGGTGCGGAAAAACGCTGCTCGCGCATACTGGCCAGCGCGCATCTGATGATGGTGGTCACGGTGATGTTTTTTGTGTTCAGCTGCGTGCTGAGCCTGTCGCCAGCCGATCTGCAGGCGGCCAAAGCGCAGAACATTACCATTCTTTCTTATCTGGCTAACCATTTTCAGGTGCCGATGATCGCCTGGCTGGGTCCGATTGTCGCGATGGTGGCGATCACGAAATCGTTCCTGGGTCACTACCTGGGGGCGCGCGAAGGCTTTAACGGCATCGTCACCAAATCGCTGCGCAGCCGGGGTAAAGCGATCGCGCCGCAGAAGCTGAACCGGCTGACCACGCTGTTTATGCTGCTGACCACCTGGCTGGTGGCCACGCTGAACCCCAGTATTCTTGGCATGATTGAAACGCTGGGCGGGCCGGTTATCGCGGCGATCCTGTTTTTGATGCCGATGTATGCGATTCAGAAAGTGCCGGCAATGCGCCAGTACAGCGGGAAAATCAGCAACCTCTTTGTGGTGATTATCGGAGTGCTGGCGATCTCTTCTGTCGCCTGGTCGCTGTTCAACTGACCGCAGCCGGGTCGCCGTCACCGGCGGCCCGGCCGTGGGCATTACGCCAGCGCGGTTTTAAACACGCTCATTGACTGCGCCAGCCGATCGGCCTGCTCCTGCAGCGCCTGCGAGGCGGCAGATGCTTCCTGCACCAGCGAGGCATTCTGCTGCGTCACCGCTTCCATCTGCGTAATAGCCTGATTAATCTCACCAATGCCGCTGCTCTGTTCGCTGCTGGCAATGGTAATTTCGCTCATAATCTCAGCCACGCTCTGCACGCTGCTGACGACTTCACTTATGGTAGATCCGGCGTGCGTCACCAGGCGGCTGCCTTCATCAACTTTGGTCACGGAATCTTCAATCAGGACTTTAATCTCTTTAGCGGCGGAGGCGGAGCGCTGGGCCAGGTTACGCACTTCCGATGCCACCACGGCAAAGCCGCGTCCCTGTTCGCCGGCACGCGCTGCCTCAACGGCGGCGTTAAGCGACAGAATATTGGTCTGGAAAGCGATAGAGTCGATGACGCTGATAATATCGACAATCTTCTTCGAGGAGTAAGTAATCGCCTCCATTTTATCGATAACCTGCTCCATCACCACGCCACCCTCTTTAGCCACCTCAGAGGTTTTTGAGACCAGCGAGTTTGCTTCGCGCGCGTTATCGGCGTTGTGCTTCACGGTCGCGGTCATCTGCTCCATCGCGGAAGCGGTCTCTTCCAGCGAGCTCGCCTGCTGCTCGGTGCGCGAAGAGAGATCGATATTGCCGCTGGAGATCTGATTAGAGGCAACGGCGATGGTATCGGAGCCGGCGCGCACGTTAGAGACGATGGTCATCAGATTGTCGTTCATGGTCTGCAGCGCCTGCATCAGCACGCCGGTTTCATCTTTACTGCGGACCGTTATGCGCGAGCTGAGATCGCCGGCGGCAACTTTGCTGGCGACGGCGACAGCTTCATTAAGCGGACGCACGATAGAGCGGGTCAGCAGCAGGCCCAGCAGCACGGCGGCAGCGATGGCGATAGCCGTGAAAATTACGGAAACCTGAATCGCCGTGGTGCCATCCTCAATGATGCCGACCCCTTCCTGATGGAGCTGGCTGGCCTGAGAGTCAGCAAAAGCGGCCGCGCTGAGCAAAAAGGTATTTTGCGTCTGAGTAATCTTTTTCAGCACGTAGTTGCTGGCTTCCTCTGTCTTGCCATCCCGCACCAGCGCCAGCACCTCATTTTTTTGCTGTTCAAACAGCTTGCTGGCGGCAAGTAATCCGGCAATTTTCTTTTTGCCTATCGGCGTGACCTGGATGGCCTCAATTTTTTTCATCGCGCTGTTGGTTTGCGCCGTCGCATCCGCAAGCTGAGCAAAGCGTTTAACATTATTTTCCGGTCGGGTGGTATCAATCACGATACCGCGCAGATATTTGATCTGATCATTAACGCCATCGCGCACGTCGAAGCCGAGGCGAACCTTAACAAAACGATCTTCTACAATAGAGGTAATACCGGTTTTGATATTGCTGATTTTCAGCCACGACGTAACGCCCACCACCATTAACAGGGCCACGACCAGGCCAAAGGCGATGCCCAGGCGTACCCCGACTTTCATATTCTTGATGCTCAACATTGGTTCTCCCTGTTTGCCAGAAATCAGACAGTAATAGGATGCGTCAGCAGGTGGATAATCTGCTGCGATAGACTGTTTTTAAAAGAAAAAGAGAAATCTGTCTGCGCAGGCTATCCCCGAAAACTCCGGCGCAGGCGCAACAGTTATCGGTAACTAATATATTTACTTTAATTTTTGCGCGCGGCAGCGAAGATCGGTTAGCAATACTAAATAGTGATGAATAAGCGGTACTGTTTCGGGGCGGGAGGAATAACCACAATAAAAAAGGCGCGATAGTCGCGCCTCAAGGGGAAGGGAGAAACAGGGCGGATTCAGCGCTGTTTTTCCAGCACGCTGAAAATGGCACTGGAGAGCTCATTGATCTCGAATTTTGCCACATAACCATCGGCGCCCACTTTGCGAACGTGATCCTCGTTGGCGCTGCCGGAAAGTGAAGAGTGGATGACGACCGGAATATGACGCAGCGCATCATCACGCTTGATATTACGCGTCAGCGTGAAGCCATCCATCTCCGGCATCTCCAGATCGGTCAGAACCAGGGCGATTTTATCGTGAATCGATTCGCCGCTGGCCTGCGCTTCTTTCTTAATTTCGTTGATTTTTATCCACGCTTCCAGGCCGGTATTGTGCATCAGGGCCGGAATACCCATGCTCTTCAGCCCCTGTTCGAGCAGCTGACGAGCCACTTTAGAATCTTCCGCCACGATAGCGACTGCGCCGGGCTTCAGATTAAAGTTTTTCGCGGTCTTAGCGTCAGGTTCAACGCCGCGCACCGAAGGAATGATGTCATAGAGGATCTGCTCTACGTCGAGTACCAGAGCAAGGTTATTGCTCTCACCATTGCTGTCAAGGCAGGCGATACTGGTGATATTGCGGCTGCTGATCCCCGCTTCTGCGGTATGCACCTGACTCCAGTCGAGACGTACAATATTCTCTACCGACTCCACCGCGAACGCCTGGGTACTGCGCGCATATTCGGTAACCAGCAGCAGATTCAGACCGGTTTCGGGCTTGCAGCCGGTTACGGCCGGCAGGTCGATGACCGGAATAAACTGCCCCCGGATACTGGCCATACCAAGTAGCGGTGAGTTCATACCAGCGGCGCGCGTGATGGCCGGCATCGGCACAATTTCGCGTAGCTTGAACACGTTGATGCCATACAGCTCAGATTTGCCTTTCAGCCGATCGGAACCCAGGCGAAACAGCAGCAGTTCAAATTTGTTGGACAGCGCCAGGTTTGCGCGTTCGTCGATCTCTTTCTGAAAATTATCCATCATGGCCTCGGGGCAGAATCTGGGCGGAGCAGGGAGAGGGCGGAAGTGCCATGATTAACTTATCGGCAGGGCGCGCGAAAAATGAAGGGAGAAGGGGAAGATTTAGCGCAAGGGCGCGATCGCCCTCACGCTATGGCCATACTATTTCAGGAGAATCGCGCGTACGCTTTTCCCTTTGATTTTGCCCTCTTTGAGCCTGATCAGCGCTTTTTTCGCCTGCGCTGCCGCAATAGCGACATAGGCGTGCGACGGTGTCAGGTCAATTTTACCGATCTGATCGGCGCTGAAGCCCGCTTCGCCTGTCAGCGCGCCCAGGATATCACCCGGACGGATTTTTGCTTTGCGTCCGCCATCAATACAGAGTGTCATCATGGCCGCAGGAAGCGCCTGTGCCGCTCTGCCTTTTAAGGTAGCGGCCGCCACCCAGTTAAGTTTCTGCTGCAGGTAATCCTCCAGCGCATGGGCGCGAGCCATGCCGTCAGGTGCCACAAAGCTCACCGCGAGCCCTTTTTCACCCGCTCGCCCGGTGCGACCAATGCGGTGCAGGTGCACTTCCGGATCCCACGCCAGCTCAAGGTTGACGACCAGCGCCAGCGATTTGATATCCAGACCGCGTGCGGCTACGTCGGTCGCAATCAGGACGCGGCTGCTGCCGTTAGCAAAGCGGATCAGCACGCGCTCACGATCGCGCTGTTCCAGATCGCCATGCAGCGCCAGCGCGCTGATATCGCGATCGTTCAGCGCAGCGGCAATATCATCGCACTCGCGTTTGGTGTTGCAGAACACCACGCAGGAGGCGGGCTGGTGCTGACTCAGCAGGGCGCACAGCAGGTTAACGCGCTCGCCTGCGCTCGCTTCGATAAACTGCTGCTCAATCGCAGGCAGCTCCGCTTCGGTTTCCGTTGCAACCGCCAGCGCGTCGCGCTGAAAACGCTGGCTCAGGCTGGCAATGGTGTCAGGCCAGGTGGCGGAGAAAAGTAGCGTCTGCCGTGCCGCGGGCGTGAAGCCAATAATCGCTTCCATATCGTCGCGGAAACCCATCTCCAGCATGCGGTCGGCTTCGTCGAGCACCAGCGTCTGCAGCTGGCTGAGATCGAGATTGTCGCGCTTAAGGTGATCCAGCAGTCGGCCTGGCGTGCCGACGACGATGTGCGGGGCATGCACCAGCGAATCGCGCTGTGCGCTCATCGGCTGGCCGCCACACAGCGTGAGAATTTTAATATTGCGCGTAAAACGTGCCAGCTGACGCAGCACATTGCTGACCTGTTCAGCCAGTTCACGCGTCGGGCAGAGCACCAGCGCCTGGGTATGAAACTGGCTGTTGTCGATACGATTAAGCAGGCCGATACCGAACGCAGCGGTTTTGCCGCTGCCGGTCTTCGCCTGCGCACGCACATCGCGGCCGGCAAGTATGGCGGGAAGCGACGCTGCCTGGATAGGCGTCATCGCATCAAAGCCCATATCGCGCAGGTTGTCGAGCTGGCTGGCGGGCAGTTGCGTCAGGGTTGAAAAAGCAGTCACAAAGATGTCTCAGATAGGAGGGAAGATAACGCGGCCAGTCTGGCAGAAAGCCACGCGGGCAGCAACGGTAATTCGCCTGATGCATACGGCCGGAGAGAGAACAAAAGCCTGTCCCGCATCAGGGGGCTTATTGTTGCAAAGTTTTAATAAGTTATTATCCGTAACGATCCGTTGGCGTATAAAAATCACTCAGCAAATAAGGAGATTAACGCTTTTAGTGCGTTTTTCAGCGGCAATTTAAGATAAATTTCCCCCGGGTCAGGCTTATATATTACGCAGCATAAGGAAATTCTTATTAAAAACCCTTGTTGTTCTGATCTATATTGAGCGCGCCATTTGGCGAACGAATTTACTTCAGAGGTCAATTTCATTGAGTCATAGTCTCCAGGGACATAGCGAAGACATTCTGAAAATCGTCGGCCGCGCCGTATTAACGCTGCACCTTCATGGAGAAGCTTTATCCTCTGATAAAGTCAGCTCAATGATCGCCTGTTATGCGGAAGAAGAGCCAGTCAGTGACGATGATCATCAGCGCCTCTACGCGCTGGCCATTCAGATGTTGTCGTAAAACGCTATGCAGCGGCGGGTGTCGCCGGTTAGTAAGACAAAAGCCTCCAGCCGGAGGCTTTTTTGTTTTTGGGCTGGGTGTTTAGCAGCGCGGGGCACTGAGAGGGTTCCGCCCGTCAGGGCAGGGCTGAGCGCGGCACCGGAGGGGTTCCGCCCGCCAGGGCAGAGCTGTGCGCTAAGCAGCGCGAGGCACCTAGGGGGTTCCGCCCGCCAGGCTTCTGGCAGTTTCAGCGGCATCTCCGCATGCGGACGGGCTAAGGGGCGGGTGGGCGCGCCCCTTAGCAATCCGCGCCCCGCGCCGTCCTCGCGAATTCCCGGACTTATCCCTCCGGCCTTAACGGACCGCGCGGATTCGCTCCTGCTCAGCCCGCGCTCTCGCCGGCGTCCTGCCGGCTCGCCCTGGCCGTCACTCTGCGCCCGGCGCTGCGGATAGCGCCCCTCTCCCCGCCTGCAAATTCTTCATTTTGTTTTTTTTAAATTTGGTCTGGTGTGCGCTGAAGCTCAGGTGCAGGACTGCCAGCCATGAAAAACAACATAAAGAAAAAAGAGCGGCAGCGGCTGGAAGCGCCACTCTCCCCGCCTGCAAACCCTTAATTTCATTTTTTAAATTTGGTCTGGTGTGCGCTGAAGCTTTTCTACAGAACCTTCAGCCATAAGACACTTATTGAAGAGAAAAAAAGCAGCAGCCGGGGGAAGCGCCATCCGGGTCCGCCGAGGGAGGGCACGGTTCCGGGATGAGCCGACAGGACGTCGGCGAAAGGGCGCGGTGAGCAGGAGCGAATAGCGGCCGGTCCCAGGGAAGCGGGCGTGAGCGAGGGAACCGCGCAGCGGCGGGCGGGGCTGGCGCAGGGCCGGGGAGTGCAGAGGGCGCGGCCTGGCGCCCTCTGCCCGGTCGCCGTGCCGGAGCAAAGACTGCCGCCGCAGCTGACGGCGAACGGAACCGGCCCCGGGGCAGCATCGCCGTGCCGGGGCGGAGGCTGCCGCCGCAGCGGACGGCGAACGAAACCGGCCCCGGTGCCCCGTAGCGAACGGAACCTGCACTTTCATCCGCACAGCTATACCGGCGCATTTACTCACGTGTCGCGCTGATTGGTCCTACCAAAAGCGCTAAAACCTTTTTGCCTGGTCACACTGCTGCAAAATTCTCCCGCAATGCGTTGCTTTCAGTTAACAACGCATTAACTATCTGACGCCATAAGCCCGGTTTCCTGAATGCGGTCCGACCACTTTCAGCGCGTCACGGGCACTGTTGCACGGTGCATGTTTTGCTGCACCGTGCCGGTTTCACTCCTCCGGAGATAATGGCATGCAGGTATGGCAGCAAAATTATGATCCGCTTAATAATCTGTGGCTTTCCAGCCTGGTCGCAGTGATACCGATTGTTTTTTTCTTTTTTGCGCTGATTAAACTCAAGCTCAAAGGCTACCAGGCGGGCACGGCGACCGTTGTGCTGGCGCTGCTGGTGGCGCTGCTGCTGTATGGCATGCCAGTGGGGCAGGCGCTGGCGTCGGCGGTGTATGGTTTTTTCTATGGCCTGTGGCCGATCGCCTGGATCATCATTGCCGCCGTGTTTGTGTATAAAATCTCGGTTAAAACCGGGCAGTTCGACATTATTCGCGCGTCGATCCTGTCGATCACGCCGGATCAGCGCCTGCAGATGCTGATCGTCGGTTTTGCCTTTGGCGCCTTCCTGGAAGGGGCGGCAGGGTTTGGTGCGCCGGTGGCCATTACCGCTGCACTGCTGGTCGGGCTGGGCTTCAAACCGCTCTATGCGGCGGGCCTCTGTCTGATTGTCAATACGGCGCCGGTAGCGTTCGGCGCGATGGGGATTCCGATTATTGTGGCCGGGCAGGTCACCGGGCTGGACAGCTTTCAGATTGGCCAGATGGCCGGGCGACAGCTGCCGTTTCTGACGCTGATTGTGCTGTTCTGGATTATGGCGATCATGGATGGCTGGCGCGGGGTGAAAGAGACCTGGCCGGCGGTGATCGTGGCGGGAGGATCGTTTGCCATTGCTCAGTTCCTGAGCTCCAACTTCCTCGGGCCGGAGCTGCCCGATATTATCTCCTCGCTCGCCTCATTGATCTGTCTGACGCTGTTTTTACGTCGCTGGCAGCCGGTACGCATTTTCCGTTTTGAAGAGCGCGATGCAGCTGACGCCATGCCCGGAGCGCAGCGCTATACGCTGGCGCAGATTGTGCGCGCATGGATGCCGTTTCTGTTCCTTACCGCGACGGTGACGCTGTGGAGTATTCCGCCGTTCAAGGCGCTGTTTGCCAAAGGCGGCGCACTCTATGACTGGGTCTTTACCGTGCCGGTACCGCTGCTGCATGAGCTGGTGGCGCGGATGCCGCCGGTGGTGAGTCAGGCCACGCCGTACGCTGCACTGTTTAAATTCGATGTGGTTTCAGCCACCGGCACGGCGATTCTGGTTGCGGCACTGCTGTCGATCCTCTGGCTGCGGATGAAACCGCGCGCGGCGCTGCAGACGTTCGCAGAGACGCTGAAAGAGCTGGCGCTGCCGATCTACTCTATCGGCATGGTGCTGGCGTTTGCCTTTATCTCTAACTACTCCGGGCTCTCTGCTACGCTGGCGCTGGCGCTGGCGCACACCGGGCAGGCGTTTACCTTTTTCTCACCGTTTCTCGGCTGGCTGGGCGTGTTTCTGACCGGATCGGACACCTCCTCCAACGCGCTGTTTGCCGCGCTGCAGGCGACCACGGCGCAGCAGATTGGCGTATCCGATATTCTGCTGGTGGCCGCTAATACCACCGGCGGCGTGACCGGTAAGATGATATCGCCGCAGTCGATTGCGATCGCCTGCGCGGCGGTCGGGCTGGTGGGGAAAGAGTCCGATCTGTTCCGCTTTACCGTGAAACACAGCCTGATTTTTACCTGCATGGTCGGGGTGATCACCACGCTGCAGGCCTACGTGCTGACGTGGATGATCCCGTGAGCGCGCCGCTGCGCGAACGTCTCAGCGCCTGGATCGGCGCGCAGCAGCTGACGCCCGGCATGCGGCTGCCGGGCGAGCGCCAGCTGGCGGCGCTGCTGGGCGTCTCGCGCTCCTCCCTGCGCGAGGCGATTCAGCAGCTGATTAACAGCGGTGTACTGATCAGCAAACGCGGCGGCGGCACCTGGCTGTGTCAGCCGCCGGAACCCTGGTCAGAACAGCGTATCGTCGAGCCGATGCGTCAGCTGCTGGCGGCCGATCCCGACTACCGCTGGGATATTCTGGAGGCGCGCCACGCCATTGAGGCCAGCACCGCCTGGCACGCCGCGCTGCGCGCAACGGAAGCGGATAAAGAAAAACTGCGCTACGCCTTTGATGCGCTGCTGCGGCTGAACGACTGCGGCGATCCCGATCTCGCCGCGCAGGCCGATCTGCGTTTTCATCTCGCGATTGCAGAGGCTTCACACAATCTGGTCTTACTGCAGACCATGCGCGGCTTTTTCGATTTGCTGCAGTCATCGGTACTGCACAGCCGTCAGCGCATGTATACCCAGCCGGTGATTTTTAACCGCCTCAATGAGCAGCATCAGGCAATGTTTGATGCGGTGATGGCAGGCGATGCCGCCGCCGCGCGTCAGGCGGCGATGGATCACCTCGGCTTTGTCCATACCACGATGAAAACGCTGCATGAAGATGAAGCGCGTCAGGCGCGCATCACCCGCCTGCCGGGCGAAACGGCAGCGACCCGTAAGGAGAACACCTGATGATTATCTCTGCTGCCAGTGACTATCGCGCCGCAGCGCAGCGCATTTTGCCTCCGTTCCTGTTCCACTATCTTGATGGCGGTGCCTATGCTGAGCATACGCTGCGGCGCAACGTGGCTGACCTCTCAGACGTCGCGCTGCGTCAGCGAGTGCTGAAAAATATGTCCGCGCTGAGTCTGGAAACCCGGCTGTTTAATGAGACGCTGGCGATGCCGGTGGCGCTGGCGCCAGTGGGGTTATGCGGCATGTATGCGCGCCGGGGGGAGGTGCAGGCGGCGCGGGCAGCGGCACAGAAGGGGATCCCCTTTACGCTCTCTACCGTCTCGCTCTGTCCTATCGAAGAGGTGGCGCCAGCCATCAACCGGCCGATGTGGTTTCAGCTCTATGTGCTGCGCGATCGCGGATTTATGCGTAACGCGCTGGAGCGCGCCAAAGCAGCCGGCTGCACCACGCTGGTGTTTACGGTCGATATGCCCACGCCGGGGGCGCGCTATCGCGATGCGCACTCCGGCATGAGCGGGCCGCACGCTGCGCTGCGCCGCTACTGGCAGGCAGCCACCCACCCGCAGTGGGCGTGGGACGTCGGGCTGCACGGCCGGCCTCACGATCTGGGCAACATTTCAGCTTATCTCGGCAAGCCCACCGGCCTGGAGGATTACATTGGCTGGCTGGCTAACAACTTCGATCCCTCTATCTCCTGGCAGGATCTGGAGTGGATCCGCGATTTCTGGGAGGGGCCGATGGTGATTAAAGGCATTCTGGATGCGGAGGATGCGCGCGATGCGGTGCGCTTTGGCGCTGACGGCATCGTGGTCTCCAACCACGGCGGACGGCAGCTCGATGGCGTGCTCTCGTCAGCGCGTGCGCTGCCGGCCATCGCCGATGCGGTTAAAGGCGATATCACCATTCTGGCAGACAGCGGCATTCGCAGCGGTCTGGATGTGGTGCGCATGCTGGCGCTCGGTGCCGACAGCGTGCTGCTGGGACGCGCCTTTATCTATGCGCTCGCCACACACGGCCAGCGCGGCGTGGAAAATCTGCTGACGCTGATTGAAAAAGAGATGCGGGTCGCGATGACGCTGACCGGCGCAAAATCGATCGCGGATATCACACAGGATTCGCTGGTACAGGCTAACGCCCTGCTGAGCGAGGCGGGTTTACAGCCCGCGCGCCCGCGCGCGGTGCGCTGAGCCAGGCAAAACAGAGCGGGTTGTCTATACTCAGTGCTGTCCACTAACAGGAGGAATGACATGACCATTCACAAGAAAGGATCGGCCCATTGGGAAGGTGACATCAAAGGTAAAGGTACCGTCAGCACAGAGAGTGGCGTACTGAATCAGCAGCCGTATGGTTTTAATACGCGCTTTGAAGGCGGGAAAGGGACCAACCCGGAAGAGCTGATTGGTGCCGCACACGCTGCCTGTTTCTCCATGGCGCTGTCGCTGATGCTGGGCAATGCCGGCCATAAGCCGGAGAGCATCGACACCACCGCCGATGTCTCGCTGGACAAAAAAGGCGAAGGCTTTGCCATCACTAAAGTGGCACTGACCAGCACCGTGTCGCTGCCAGGCGTGGATAAAGATGCCTTTGACGAGATTATTCAGAAAGCGAAAGCGGGCTGCCCGGTATCGCAGCTGCTGAATGCGGAAATCACGCTGGATTACACGCTGAATAACTGATTGCGCACCGCGCAACGGTCAATGTTTTAACGATGCGCCTGCGGGCGCATCATTGTTTCTGCACTCAGGCATACTCCGCATCATGCAGCGCTTCACGCACGTTACGCAGGCTGCTGCGCGCAATACGATACGCCTTGCGCGGATCGCCCGCCACAAACTCAAACGTGGGTGAATAGTAGAAGGGAAGCCAGCCATCGAAGCCATTTTCCCACTCCCAGCGCACCGGGCAGGGCCAGAGGATACCGTCATACAAAATGTAATAAACCCAGCGTCCGGCAGGACGGCGGGGGCGCGATTTCTTCATGGGATTCACAACGATGATAGTGTAAAACAGCTTATATTTTGAACCTTATTGCCAGCGCTTGCAATGGCGACTGGCTAAAATGTGAGCAAAGCAGTAAATCCTGGCCTCAATTCAGCGATGAACCTCGCCGCACAGCAAGACCACGTTAGGACGGACTTTGTAGATGCGATTGGCCATGGTTTCACAGGCCGTTTTTGTCGGATAAATACGCTCTGATACCGGCAACGCGTCACAGGCATCGTGCCCGCAGGCACTCACTAATAAAACAAAACCAATCAGCATAACCGGGCTCCTTTAACACCTTCGCGCTGGTACGGAATGTGTGGCTGTGTGTTCCCTTTTTTGATCCAGTATAGACAATTGCCTCACAGGTCAATGAACACCCCGAGCGGCTTTTTTATCCGAACGGTCTGCCAGCAGCGCGCTGCGCATCCAAACCCGGCACAATCCAGGCTAAACTGTGCAGCTGACCCCTATTAAACGAGTGAGAAAAGCATGTCTGATATTGCCCATCCTGCCAGCAGTCCAAAACAGGCTGCACTGCAGCTGGTTATCGAGCTGGTCCGTGCCGGAAAATTAAGCCCTCTGCATGGCGATGCGTCAAATATGATCTCCATTTATGAGCAGTTCAAGAGTCACTTTGAAGCGGATAAACATAAAGATTCTGCTATCTCCTGACAGCCTCAGCCGTCCGGCACGTTCTGCTGCAGCTAACCGATGCTGCGGCGACGGCCAGACGGCTGTTTCATGCAATTATGCCCCTGCCCCTGTATAATCACTCTCCTGCACTATTTTTCTGCCAGTTAATTTATCCGGATTGAGTTTTGATATTTCTCACACTTTCTGTATCCAGATCTGAAACCGGTTGCAGAAAATCTTCTGGCTGTGTATTCGTTAATTAAACATCATTCAAAGGAAACGATCATGCCAAAGATTTTACTGTGCTGTGCCGCCGGAATGTCCACCAGCATGGTGGTGCAGAAAATGGAAAAAGCGGCAAAAGAGCAGGGTGTTGATGTTGAGATAAAAGCAGTGGGAATAGAGGAGTTTAATGAAGAAATTCAGGGTTTTGACTGCTGCCTGCTTGGTCCGCAAATTAAATATAAACTGGCTGATTTCGCTCCGATAGCCCAGCAGCTTAATAAGCCTATCGCCGTCATAAATAGCATGGATTACGGCATGATGAACGGCGAAAAAATATTAGCAGATTCATTAAAACTGATTCACCCCTGAAAATAACGCCCGCACTCAAATAATTCTTCCGCCTGCGCAGCTGCTGCGCAGGTTAATTCTCTTGTTGCCTGTTGCAAGGAGCTTGCCCATGAGCAGCATCAGTGAATCTTTATTTGGCGTCATTGAAAACCGCATCAGCCCATTCGCCGGACGCCTCTCCAGCCAGCGTCACGTCATCGCAATTCGCGATGGTTTCATCGCTTCTATGCCGTTTCTGATTGTCGGCTCGTTTATGCTGCTGTTTGCCCATCCGCCATTCTCTGCCGACAGTTCATGGGCCTTCGCACAATGGTGGCTGGGTATGGTGCAGGCGCATGAAGCGCAGATCATGATGCCCTACAACATGACGATGGGTATTATGGCGCTCTACATCGCCAGCGCTATCGCCTATAACCTTGCCACCAGCTACAAAATGAACGGTTTTATGGCGGCCAGCCTGTCGCTGATGGCTTTTCTGGTGGTGGCAGCTCCCCAGAGTGACAAGACACTGCCGGTAGGCTCGCTGGGTGGTGAAGGGATCTTCACGGCGATTCTGGTGGCGCTGTTTGCCACAGAAATGATGCATTTCCTGCAGAAACACCATATCGGCTTTAAGCTGCCCGAGCAGGTTCCGCCAAAAATCCGCCAGTCGTTCGATCTGCTGATCCCGATTGTCGCCATTTTTCTCACGCTATTTCCGCTCAGCCTGTGGGTGCAGGCGCAGTTTGGCATGCTGCTGCCTCAGGCGATTATGGCCATCTTCGCGCCGGTTATCTCCGCATCTGATTCACTGCCCGCGGTACTGGTTGCGGTGCTTTTGTGCCATATGCTGTGGTTTGCCGGCATTCATGGTGCGGTGATCGTCGGGGGCATTCTGCAGGCGTTCTGGCTGACCAATCTCGGGCTGAATCAGCAGGCGCTGAACGCCGGAGAGCCGGTCATGCACGTGTTTATTGAACCCTTCTGGCAGTTTTTTATTGTGATAGGCGGATCGGGTTCCACTATGGGACTGGTGCTGCTTTATCTGCGCAGCCGTTCAGCGCACCTGCGTTCAATTGGCAAACTGAGTATTGTGCCCAGCATGTTTAACATCAACGAGCCGGTGATATTTGGCTCACCGGTGGTGATGAATCCCATCCTGTTTATTCCGTTTCTGCTTGCGCCGCTGGTTAACGCCGTGATCGCCTGGACCGCCACCAAAACTAACCTGATTAATCACGTTGTCTCACTGGCGCCGTGGACCACGCCCGCTCCGATTGGTGCCGCCTGGTCAACCGGCTGGGACTGGCGCGTGATCGTGCTGATCGCCGTGCTGGTGGCGATTGCCACGCTTATTTACTACCCGTTTTTCAAGATGTATGAGCGCCAGCTGCTGCAACAGGAGCAGGAGCAGGCCGCAGCGGCACAACTGGCTAAGGAGTCATGATGGAAATTGATGAAACCACGGTAATGGAGCTGATCATTCAGGCGGGAGAGGCGCGCTCCTGCGCCATGCAGGCGCTGCGTGCGGCGCGTAATCAGGCGTGGAGTGAAGCGGACGCACAGCTCACGGCCGCCACGCAGGCGGCAAAAGCGGCGCATCGTATCCAGACCGAACTGATTGGTGCTGATGAGGGCTGCGGCAAAATTCCGGTCAATTTAATTATGGTACATGCCCAGGATCATCTGATGAACGCCATGCTCTGTCGCGAACTGGCGGAAGAGATCATTCAGCTGCGTCGTGAACTGGCGGCGCAACAGTAAGGAGCAGCTATGCAGCATCATAATCCCGGTGCGTTCCCGGATGGATTTCTCTGGGGCGCATCAACGTCGGCGTATCAGGTTGAGGGCGCATGGAATACGGATGGCAAAGGACCGTCAGTCATCGACCACGCGCGCTTCAGCGATAACGTCACTGACTTTACCGTCTGCAGCGATCACTATCACCGCTTTAAAGAGGATATTGCGCTGCTGGCCGAAATGGGATTGAAAACCTACCGGTTTTCGATTGCCTGGAGCCGCCTTTATCCCGACGGCGACGGCGAGCTTAATCCGGCTGGCGTGGCGTTTTACCAGCAGCTGATTGATGAAATCTGCCGGCACGGCATTGAACCGCTGGTCACGCTCTACCATTTTGATCTGCCGTGGGCGCTGCAGCAGGCGGGCGGCTGGTCAAACCGGCGCACCGTCGCAGCGTTTGAGCGCTTTGCCGTCACCTGTTTTGAACACTATGGCAAGCAGGTAAAATACTGGCTGACCATCAATGAGCAGAACATGATGATCCTCAAGGGCGAGGTCATCGGCACGCTGGCAGAGGGCACAGAAGATGTGCAGCGCACCCTTTATCAGCAGAATCACCATATGATGCTGGCGCAGGCACAGGCGATGATCGCCTGTCATCAGCGTCTGCCGGGTGCAAAAATCGGCCCGGCACCGAATATCTCCTGCGTTTACGCCGCCAGCTCACGGCCGGAAGATGTGCTGGCCGCCGATAATTTTTCAGCCATTCGTAACTGGCTCTATCTCGATCTTGCGGTACACGGACGTTACAACGCGGTGGTGTGGGCCTTTTTACAGCAGCGCGGCTGGCTGCCGGAGATTGCGGCGGATGATATGGCGATCATTGCAGCGGGCAAACCCGATTTTATCGCGTTTAACTACTACGCCTCCGCTACCGTCAGCGCTGACCTGCCGGATGCGGCACGCGGTGAACTCAACAGTAAGCAGAAAGCGGATCAGCAGATGGCGGGCATCGACAGCACGGTGTATGTCGGCTGCAATAATCCGCATCTGTCGCAGAATCAGTTTGGCTGGTATATCGATCCGGTCGGCTTTCGCATCACCGCCCGTGAGATCTACGCGCGCTATGCGCTGCCGCTGATTGTCACGGAAAATGGCCTGGGCGCCTTTGATACGCTGGAAGCGGGCAACAAAGTACATGACGATTATCGTATCGCCTATCTGCGCGATCATCTGCGGCAGCTGCGGCTGGCGATTGCGGATGGCGTGGTGCTGTTTGGCTACTGTCCCTGGTCAGCGATCGATCTGGTCAGTACCCATCAGGGGATCGGTAAACGCTACGGCTTTATCTATGTAAACCGCGATGAACATGACCTGAAAGATCTGGCGCGCTATCGTAAAAAGAGCTTTTTCTGGTATCAGCAGCTTATTGCCAGCAACGGCGCTACGCTCGACGACGCGGTCAGCTACTGATCGCGCCGCGCGGGTCCGTCAGCAACCGACGCGCGTTCAATCAGCCGCCCGCTAAAGGGCGGTAACACGCTAACCGGCTTGCCTTCCAGCATGGCGACCAGCTGCGCCAGCGTGTGCTGGATCATTTCAGCAACCGGCACATGTACCGTGGTCAGCGGCGGCAGAAAAAAGGCGGCCATATTAATGTCATCGAAACCCACCAGAGAGACATCCTGCGGCAGCCGTTTTCCAGCCTCGTGCAGCGCCAGTGCCGCGCCCATCGCCATATCGTCATTACTCGCCATCAACGCGCTGAACGCGATCTGCGACGCCAGAAGCTGCTGTGTGGCCAGCTGACCGCTGAGCGAGGTCCATGCGCCCTGGATGACCCGGCCAGGCTCAAAGGGCAGCTGATGGGCAGCCAGCGCCTGCTGATAGCCCGCCAGCCGTGCGGCAGCGGTGGGCGAGCCCGGCAGGCCAGTAATAAAGGCAATATCCTGATGCCCGCGCTGGATCAGATACCGTACGGCATCAAAGGTATTCTGCTGATGTGTGGCCCAGACGCAGTGTTCTGCATGCTGCGTCAGCTGCCGGTTTACCACCATAATCGGAATGGCGTGCTGCTCAATCAGCGCTTCCAGCGCGGCCGTATCCAGAAAGCGCGGATAGATAATGATCGCGTCACAGCGCAGATCGAGCAGAAATTCAATGGCCGCCCGTTCATCGTCGGCGCTGGTTTTACCGTCCGCCAGAATCAGCTGGCGCCCGTAGTTATTGGTCAGGGTGGCGGTCTGATAAAGCAGCTCGCTGAAATAGGGGCCATTGAACAGGGAGTGGGTGACAATCAGACCAATATTCTGTGACTTCTGCGTTGCCAGACTGCGTGCCAGCAGGTTAGGACGATAGCCGGTCTCTTCGATCGCCTGAAATACTTTCTGCTGTGTCGCTTTACTGACGTAGCGCGTACCCGCCAGTACGCGCGATACGGTGGCTTTAGAGACGCCAGCCTTCCGGGCCACATCCAGCATTGTAATCATTTTTCCGTCCCATCATCCCTTCACGTGTAAGTGTGATAGTAACTGAAAATGCGCGGCGGCAGAGGAGTGCCCAGGTAAACAGTGAAGCCGATCAGGCAAAGAACCAGGCGGGCAGGATCGCAATCAGATTATTCAGCGTATGCAGGAAAATGGGCAGGGCGAGGTTATTACTGCGCAGGCGCGCATAGCAGAGCAGCAGCGAAAAGAGCGTCAGCGCTACCAGCGTTTCCCAGTGCACATATTGCGTATGTAGCGCCGCAAACAGCAGCGACGTCAGCAGCATGCAGGCGAAGCGGCTGCGGGGCGCCCAGAGCAGAAACGCCTGCAGCAGGAAGCCGCGAAACAGCACTTCTTCAAATACCGGCGCCAGCAGTACTGCCGTCAGCAGCAAAATCAGCATTGAGTTGCGCCCCTGCTGGCTCTGCTCAATCAGCCAGCCCTCCGGCTGTAAAAACTGCGTCTGAGCCACCATCAGCAGAAACAGGGCACCAATAAACAGCAGCGTCTGCAGAGGCCGCAGGGCACCCAGCGGAATATCGCTGCGCCGCTGACAATAAAAGCGGTAGAGCGGATAGATCACGGCGAACTCAAACAGGCAGAGTACCGGCACCAGCAGGCCATCATTCCGCAACGCACTATAGTTGGGAAAGAGCGTGATCAGCATCGTTACGAGGTAATAGACAACAAAGCAGCCCGCATAAAACAGGGTTAAGGTGACTTTGTCGGATTGAGTATCCATAGGCGACTCAGCGGGCAGGGGGAATGGCATAGTAGCAATGGCGCTGAGTGCTGTCGAGGTGCGCGATCTCAGATTTCAGTACCACCTGAGCTTTACAATAAAAACCAGGCACGGCGGGCAGATACCCGACGGGCGTGCCTGGCGGTCACCGGCCAGCGCGTTAACGAACGCGAACAGCCACGAACGTCATCAGAATAGCGCAGCCGATAAAAATCATGAGTTCCATAGTAAGCCTCCTCAGATGATTCTTAGAAATGATAGTTTTTTTCTGGGCAAAAGTGAGTCATTTAGTGCGATTAATCCTAAACTGGTCGCAGAAAATAGCCGTTTCCGGCGTGTAAACGGGCATTTTTTCAGCCGTTAGCGTTCGTTTAGGCGCCGCGCTTTGCTACTCTCAGAGGCGACATTGTTATCTGTTCGAAGGAGAGAGTTGTGACGCATTGTGGAAAAGTCCTGTTGCTAACCGCTGCCATGGCCTTGAGCGCCTGTCAGTCTGCCGGAAAAAACAGTACCCAGGCTGAGGCCAGCGTGGATCCGGAAACCGATCAGTGCCGCGCATCGCAGTATCAGCATTTTGTCGGCCAGCCGCTGACTGCAATCGGCAGCCAGAAATTTGCGGGTCCGGTACGCGCGATCCCCTGGAACGGTGCCGTCACCATGGACTTTAATCTGCACCGGCTCAATTTCATGGGCGATAAAGAGGGCAATATCACCCGCGTCTACTGCGGCTGACATCAGACGGACACGCGACTGTCATCGGGTTGTCATGCCCGGCGGCGAGGATACTCTGACAAACAGAGATCGCCTCGTCATCTCAGACATGCACTGTTCGTCTTGTTTCTTCCCGCTGCGGCGGGAATTTTTTTAACCGGCGAACGCGCTACTGCAACAAGAGGTAATGATGAAAAGATTTTCAGGCTTTCTGCTGTTAACGCTGCTGGCCCCGCTGGCGCATGCATCCGGCGAAGCTGCCTGGCAGGAAAATGAGCAGCAGAGCCGTCAGGCGTGCCTGCTGGCCAGTACGCTGGCGCAGGCGAAAATTGTGGGTAAGCCGGTGCAGTTTGACGACCGCACCGGTTATGACGCGCTGCTGCTGCAGGGACGCTATCCGCAAAAGCACATGAAAAACCGCACCGGACGTGAACTCTGCCTCTACCATCGTCAGAGCGGTAAAGCCGTCGTCAGCGAAGCCGATCAGCTGCGGGTCGCAAAATAAATCATCCCTCAGGCTCCCGGCTCGCTGCCCAGTAATTGTGCCAGCAGCGTCCGGTAGCTCTGCAGACGCTGCTCATCGCCCTCAAACTCCAGCTTTTCAATGACCCGCGCAATAACCGCTTTACTGGTCGCAGGCTGCCCCTCGGCCATCAGTTCCCGCATAATAGCCGCCAGCAGATCGCTCTCATGCGGCATGTGCCAGGCAGGCGTGTTGAAGTAGTCGGTAATCGCCCGACTGGCGCTGTCAGGATAGGTTCTCATGGCTGACCTCCGCAGAGACAACACGGCGTGCCGCCAGCAGGCGGCAGCAACAGAACCTGAACGGCGTGCCCGCAAACGTGGCCGCGCGTCTGGTTATTTTTTAAACATAGTTGCGCGCCTTAAGCTTGTCAGCAACGTTTCGTCATATTTTTTCACATTTGCCGATCGTCCTGATGCAGCGTCAGCGTCATCTGCCAGCGCTGCTGCGTCAGCAGGAATTCCGGACTGACGCTTGGGCTCCAGGAGTCATCGCCGCCAACTCCCATATGAAAACCATCAAGATGCAGCCAGCAGCCTGTTTCCGGTTGCAGCAGATGACGATGTGACGTATCGCGCAGCTGCTCAAGACTGTAGCGACTGAGTGAAAAGGCGAAATCACCGCTGATTTGCCAGCTGCCGCTGTCGAGCTGCCGGGTACCGCAGCGCAAACCATTCTCACCGGGGAAAACATAGTCGGTGGTAAGATCGGCAAGCGGCAGCTGCCAGCGGGAGAACTGCGCTGCCAGCTGGCGATCCGGATAGTTTTCGTGAGGACCCAGACCCAGCCAGCTGACCTGCTCCGGCGAGCGCGCCAGCTGGCAGCGCCAGCCGATACGCGCCGGCGGCGGTAATCCGGCGGCCTGCTCCACCGTCAGGGAAAGCGTAACCTCACCGCGGGCGCTGATAAAGTAGCGCTGGTGCGTGGTAAAGCAGACCTGCTCCTGCACGCGCCACTGATGCCAGCTTTCAATCTGTACCCCGTGCGCCAGGCTGTCGGCCTGCATCGCCAGCAGCACCGGTTCAAGCTCTTCGTAGCCGGCGCGCCGCCAGCGCTCGACCCAGGCGTTGGGATCCACGCTGGCTGCTTCACTGGTGCCGATATCGTTGTCAATCGGCGCGCGGACAAAGCAGGGCTGCAGCGGCGTCAGCAGGGTCTGCTGCTCACCCACCAGCCACGCGGTCAGCTCACCGCTGAGGCGCGAGAAGCGCCAGCGCTGCTGCGCGATCGCCACTTCAATCTCCTCCGGCTGCATAAGCAGCTGCGGCGCACTGTCGCCAATCGCCGGCAGGCGCAGCGGCAGCGCGGCAGGCAGCTGCCACTGATCCCACGCCACGCGGGCGTCAGCGTCGGACCAGGCGGTAGCGTCCGGCTGATGCACTGCAACATTCAGCCACGCGGCACCCTGCAGGCCTGACGGCAGCGCAATCTCAATCTGCTGACTGCCCTGCGGCGCAATATCGAGCGGCACCGTGCCGGTCGCAACCGGCACGCCGTCCTGCTCAATGCACCAGCGCAGCTGCTCGTTATCGCTGTGCCGGAACAGATATTCACTGGTAACGGTGATGCGGCCCGGCTGCGTGGCGTCGTGGTCAAAGCGGAAAAACTGCTGCGCGCGCTGCGCCTCAAACAGGGCGGGGTGCGGCGATCGATCAGCATAGACCAGGCCATTCATGCAGAACTGACGATCGTTAGGGGTGTCGCCAAAATCGCCGCCGTACGCCTGCCAGGCATTACCGCTGCTGTCGTAGCGCGTCAGGCTCTGATCGGCCCAGTCCCAGACAAAGCCGCCCTGCAGACGCGGAAACTCACGGAACGCCTGCCAGTATCTGGCAAAGCCGCCAAAGCTGTTCCCCATTGCGTGCGCATATTCACACAGGATCAGCGGGCGCTGTTCACCCGGCAGGCCAATCCACTTTTTCAGCGACCACTTGGGCACGGCCGGGAAGGGCTGATCCTGATCGACCCGCGCATACATCGGGCAGATAATATCGGTTGCATTGCTGTCTGCGCCGCCTCCCTCATACTGCACCGGACGCGTTGTGTCGCTGCTTTTAACCCAGCGGTAGAGGGCGTCATGCGTGCTGCCATGTCCGGATTCATTGCCCAGCGACCAGATAATAATGCAGGCGTGGTTGCGGTCGCGCTGTACCATACGCGTAACCCGCTCGCTGAAGGCGGCAAACCAGCGCGGATCGTCAGAGAGCCGGTTCATCGGCTGCATACCGTGCGTTTCAATATTTGCCTCATCCACCACATAGAGACCGTAGCGATCGCACAGGCGATACCAGAGCGGATGGTTAGGATAGTGGGCGCAGCGCACCGCATTGAAGTTATGCCGCTTCATCAGCACGATATCGCGGCGCATGCTGGCCTCATCCACTACCTGACCGCGTTCCGGATGGTGTTCATGGCGGTTAACGCCGCGGATCAGCAGCGGCTGGCCATTCAGGCAGAGCTGGCCCTGCTCAATGCTGACGCGCCGGAACCCGACATCATACGCTTCCGCTTCCAGTACCTGCTGCTGCGCATCCAGCAGTGTGACCACCGCGCGGTAAAGGTGGGGCGTCTCCGCGCTCCAGAGCCGTGGCTGACTCACCGGCAGCCGCAGCGTGGCCCGCTCCGGATAGCGTCCGCGCTCATCAATAATGGCGCTGCCGGGCGCCTGCTCCTGCGTGCCGATGCAGGTATCGCCCAGCCACAAAGAGACGCGAATATGGCAGCCTGCCAGCGCGGTCTGGCTGGCATCAAGCTTGACGCTGACGCGCAAGTCACCCTGCGAATACTCCGGGCTGAGCACGGTTTCAAGCTGGATATCCGCGAAGCGGACGTCCGGTTTATGCAGCAGCGTCACATCGCGGAAAATGCCGCTCATGCGCCACATATCCTGATCTTCCAGATAGCTGCCGTCACACCAGCGCAGCACCATCACGGCCAGGCGATTTTCGCCTGCCTGCAGCGCGGCGCTAAGGTCAAACTCCGCCGGCAAACGGCTGTCCTGAGAGTAGCCAAGCCAGTGTCCGTTACACCACACAAAGCAGGCCGAATTAACACCGTCAAAAATAATGCGCGTCTGGCCCCGCTGCAGCCACTGCTCATCAACAGTAAATGTGAGCGAATAGCATCCGGTAGGGTTGGCCTGCGGCACAAACGGCGGATTAACCGGAATAGGGTACTGCACATTGGTATAAACTGGCGCATCATAACCGTACAGCTGCCAGTTAGCCGGTACCGGAAGCGCCGTAGCATCCGGCAGATCCTGCTGCAGCCAGCTCTCCGGCACCGCTTCAGGCTGGGTAAAATAGCTGAACTGCCACTCACCGTTCAGCGACTGCAGGGAAGGCGACGGGCGATCCTCGCGGGCGGCCTGTTCATCGCGCCAGCTGGCAAAGGGCGGATGGGTATCGAGACGGTGCAGGCTGGTGATAACCGGATTTTCCCAGTCGCGACGCGCCAGAATAGCCGCTAAGGAGAGCGCAGAAGTCATGATGATATCTCTGAAATTGTAATGCGCTCACATTGATGGAAATAGCATCAGCTGTAAAGCGGTCTTTGCTGAAACCGTGACAAAAAAGCAGGATCTGCAGCAGGCTGCCTGCTGCAGCAAAACGTTTCGCCATTAGATGTTGAATTGTTACGCTTTTTTAAGGCTTATTTATTCACAAAAGTGAGGAAAAGCGCTTGTTGTTTTCTTCTGCTCAGTGCTAACGTCAGCACTCCTTTCCTTATCGAGTTCATTGCATGAAAAATCTGATTGCAGAACTCCTGCTCAGGCTGGCGGAGAAAGAAGAGGCGTCCAAAGATCTGGTGGTACAGATCGAGGCGCTGGAGATAGTACTGACTGCCATGCTGCGCCAGCTGGATGCGGAACAGCACCATCAAATCGCCAGCGCGATTAAAAACGCGATGCCGCCCGCCGCGCCGGTTGCTGAGAGCGCTGATGCGGTGCTGCTGCGAAATTACATCGAAAAATTACTCAAATACCCTCGCCAGTAAGCGCGCGTAAGCGATTTGCCGCTGTGTTACTGATTTTCGTGCCAGACTGATAAAGCCCCCCTACACGGAGATCCCGGCAATGAAAAATTCGTTACTGATTCTGACTGGCGCTGCGCTGCTGTTTACCGTCGGCAGCGCCGGCGCTGCAGAAAAAACGCCGCAGCAGGAGAAGATGGCGCGCTGTAATCAGCTCGCCGCCACGCAAAATCTGAAAGGCGATGAGCGCAAAACGTTTATGAGCGACTGCCTGAAAAAAGAGAGCAAGCTCGGCAATATGACGCCGCAGCAGCTGAAAATGAAAAGCTGCAACAGTGCAGCCGGGGAAAAAGATCTCTCGGGCGATGCGCGCAAAACCTTTATGAGCACCTGCCTGAAAAAAAGCGCCTGATGATAAAAGCGGCATCTGATTAATGACTTAGCTGCCGCTTGCTTTATTTTTCCTGCCAGTTTCCCACGCTTTGCCACACTTACTCTTTGCAGGGGTTTGTCATCCCGCATCCGAAAATAATAAAGGAGCAAGGTGTGAGCTATCAATCTATCACAGAGCTTAACGCGCTGGCGCAGCAGCAGCCCGCGCCGTTCAGCGTGGGCGAGACCGACATTATTTTGATTCGCGATGGCGATCAGGTGCAGGCGTTTCAGGCCAAATGCCCGCACGCCGGCGCGCCGCTGGCGGAAGGGGCCGTCTGTGACGGCAAACTGATCTGCCCGTGGCACAAAGCGGTATTTCAGCTGCAGGATGGAAAAATGTGTGAACCGCTGGCGCTGGCCAACCTGACGCGTTATCCGGTGCGGATCGAGCAGGGCAAGGTGCTGGTCAGTGAACAGCCGCTTTCTGAGGCATCCGCACCCGCTGCGGCAGATAGCGCGCCAGTCTATGTCATTCTCGGCAGCGGAGCGGCGGGCGCCGCGGCAATCTGGACGCTGCGCGATGAGGGATTCAGCGGACAGATTATTCGTATCGAGCGGGAGGCCGCGGCCCCGTATGACCGTACCGCGCTCAGCAAGTTTGTGCCGTCGGGCAAAATGGCTATTGAGGATGTCCCTGCGCTGCTGGAGCAGGATGTGCTGGGGCCGGTCGAACTGCTGCAGGATGAGGTGGTGCAGCTGCAGGCGCGTGCAAAGACGCTAACGCTGAAAAGCGGAGAGCAGGTGAGGTTTGACCGGCTGCTGGTGGCGACCGGCGGCGTACCGCAGGCGCCGGATATTCCCGGCCGGGATCTGGCCGGCGTTCACCTGCTGCGTTCGCGCGATCAGGCTGAGGCGCTGCTGAACGATGTCGATGAAACGCAGGAGCTGGTGATTGTCGGCAACAGTTTTATCGGTATGGAAGTTGCCGGAGCGCTGCGCAGTCGTGACGTCAAGGTCACCGTGGTTGCCCGCCAGCGTCTGCCGTTTGTAAAACAGTTTGGCAAAGAGATAGCGGAGCATTTTTATGCGCTGCACCGCAGCAACGGCGTTATCTTTGAGCAGGGTGAGCCGGAGGCGCTGGAGGGAGAGCGTGAAGTCACTGCGGTACGCCTGAAAGGAGGCAAAACGCTGCCCGCGCGGCGGGTGCTGCTCGGCACCGGCGTCAGACCCGCAACCGGGTTTGTGCATGACTTAACGCTGCAGGAGGATAGCAGCCTCCTGACCGATCGCCAGCTGCGGGTTACGGATAGCGTCTGGGTCGCCGGCGATATCGCCACCTATCCCACCGCCGATGGCGAACAGCGCATCGAGCACTATCGCGTGGCTCACCAGCAGGGGCGGATTGCCGCGCTGAATATGCTGGATAAGCAGATTGAGTACGACCGCGTACCTTTTTTCTGGACGGCGCACTACGGCACCCGTTACGAATATCTCGGGCATGCCGAAGAGTGGGATGAATATCGTCTGCTGGGTTCGCTGGATGACCAGACGTTTATTGCGTTCTACTGCCAGCAGGGGAGAATTGCAGCGGTCTGCTCGGCCGGATTGTACACGCTTACCGCCGCGCTAATCGAACAGATGCAGCAGCCGCTGACGCTGGCGCAGGGCGTGGCGCTCTATGAGCAGTACACCGCGTAACTGCCCGGCTTAATTCCGGTCCTCAGTTCAGGAAAGAGGACCGGATCGCCGACAGAAGAGGGCTGCGATTACGCTTTGCTCAGCGCCTCTGACTTCGCCATGCAGCGCTGCATGGCGTTCATCACCGCCGCGCGAAAACCATTCTCTTCCAGCGCTTTTACCGCCTCAATCGTGGTGCCGCCGGGCGAGCAGACCTGATCTTTTAGCTCAGCAGGATGTGTGCCCGTCTCGATCACCATCTGCGCAGCACCTTTCACCGCCTGCGCGGCAAACTGATACGCCTGCGCGCGCGGCATGCCGCCCAGCACGGCCGCGTCGGCCATCGCTTCAATAAACATAAATACATATGCCGGAGCAGAGCCGCTGACGCCCACAACCGCGTGGATCAGATACTCTTTGACCACGGCGGCTTTCCCGAAACTTTCAAAAATAGCGACGATATCGTCCACTTCCTGCGGCTCCACCAGCACGTTAGGTGTCACCGAGGTCATGCCCTCATTGACCAGCGCCGGCGTATTGGGCATCACCCGCACAATTTTGCGATCGTGACCCAGCACGCCGGCCAGCGAATCCAGCGTCACGCCTGCGGCAATCGAGACCACCAGCGCATCCTTCTTCATCACGCCCGCCAGATCGCTGAGCACTTTCAGAATCACATCAGGTTTGACCGCGCCAAACAGGATATCCGCCTCGCGCGCCAGTGCTTCTGCGCTCTCCGCCGCGCTGATCCCGTACTGCTGCGCCATCTGCTGGTTGGTTTCCGCTTTGCGGTCCCATACCAGAATATTGGCCGGGGCGATAAGCCCACTGTTGACCAGGCCGCTGATAATCGCCCGGGCCATATTGCCGCAGCCGATAAAGCCGATTTTTTTCTCCAGCATCGCTCTCTCCTTAATCGTATTGATTTCGCTGCGGGTTAGCTTACGTCAGCGCTCGTGAATAACAAGTGCCGGCAAAATATCGATTGCCTTTCCTGACCAGCGCGGCAAGATCGCGCCTGTGATTCATTACAGGGAAACCATTATGTCAATCTGGGTCGATGCTGACGCCTGTCCGGTGGTCATTAAAGAGGTACTTTACCGCGCTGCCGAACGGACAAAAGTGACGGTGACCTTTGTCGCTAACCAGCCGCTGCGCGTGCCGCCTTCACCCTTTCTGAAGACGCTGCAGGTCGCGGCCGGTTTTGACGTGGCGGACAATGAAATTGTGAAGCGCGTGCAGCCCGGCGAGCTGGTGATCACCGGCGACATTCCGCTGGCGGCAGAAGTGCTGGAAAAAGGGGCTGCCGCGCTGAATCCGCGCGGCGAGCGTTACTCGCCTGATACCATCCGGCAGCGCCTGACCATGCGCGATTTTATGGAAACGATGCGCGCCAGCGGCATTCAGAGCGGCGGTCCGGCGGCGCTGAGCCCGCGTGACCGCCAGCTGTTTGCCAACGAACTCGACAAGTGGCTGCGTCAGCGCTGATCAGACAAAGCTGTCATCATCATCAAAGCCGCCGTTGTCAAAATCATTCAGATCGCTGTTGTCGGCAAAGCTGTTGTCATTCCAGCTGCTGTTGTCACTGAGAAACGCATTGCTGCTGTCGTTGCCGTTGAACGTATCCAGGTTCTCATCCACCTGCGGCAGCGCCGGTTCGTTGATAATATTCACGATCTCCTCCGGCTGCGAGTGATGAAACAGGCTGGTGAGCATATCCGCCATCACCACGCCACCTGCCACGCCCACGGCCGTCTGCAGCGCGCCGCCGAGAAAGCCCGTGCCGCGGGCCGGTGCGGCTGGCTGCTGCGCATACTGCGGGGGCGGGCTGTTCCAGCCAGGCTGCTGCTGCTGCGGTTGCTGCTGACGCGAACCGCCGCCAAATAAACCGGAAAGAAAGCCGCCGCTCTGCTGCGGAGCCTGCTGCTGTGCCTGGTTATTTTCCAGCTCGGTGATGCGGGCATTCAGCTTTTTCAGCGCAGCTTCCTGAATCAGAATCGCCTGAGCCATGTAGTAGGGCGCGTCGGGCTGGTTCTGCAGATGCTGACGGATAAGCTGTTCCGCGCCCGCATCGCGCGGGCTACTCTGCTCACCGGCCTGTTTTAACCGGCTAAAGAGATTTTCAATGAGTTGCTGTTCCTGATTTTGCATGGTGAACCTCCGTTGGCGTTAAGGCTATCTATATGCGGGCAGGGGGCGCGAAAGTAAATCACTGACGTGGTAAGCAAATGTTGCCCGCTTACACCGCCCGGGTAATGCACAAAATGCGCATGGTTTTTCGCTGTAAATTCAGTGAGCTAATTATAGCAGCCGCCAGAGTGCGCGTATTTTGTGCTTTGAAACTGGCTGCTGAAATAAAATCCGGATATTATGCGACGCATTATTGACCTGATCGCCTGCCGGCGCGGCAGAGCACGGCGGAGAATAAGCCCGGATGTCATTACCCATCTATCTTATCGGCGCACGCGGATGCGGCAAAACCACTATCGGCCAGGTGCTGGCGCGCATGCTGAATTACACCTTCTGCGATACCGACCACTACCTGCAGCAGGCCGCGCAGCGCAGCGTGGCTGAAATTGTTGCCAGCGAAGGCTGGGAGAGCTTCCGCGCGCGCGAAACCGAGGCGCTGCGCGCCGTCACCACGCCAGCAGCGGTGATAGCCACCGGCGGCGGGATGGTGCTGGCTGAAGTGAACCGCCGCTTTATGCGCGAGCGGGGGCATGTGATCTGGCTCAGCGCACCGGCGGAAGCGCTGGCGAACCGGCTGCAGCAGCAGCCTGAAACCGCGCAGCGGCCCACGCTTACCGGCCAGCCAATTGCCGAGGAGATGGATGAGATCCTGCGCCTGCGCGCGCCGCTCTATCAGCAGGCGGCCCACTATCAGGTTGATGCCATGCAGCCGCCAGAGCAGGTTGCAGAACAGATCATCCGTTCGCTCGCGCTGGCCCGCGCCAGCTGATTTTTATCAGAAAACTCCCGCTTTACTGGCATCAATGCATGCTGGTCTATACTCAGTAACAGGCAGCGGATCGCCACTGCCGTGTGGAACACTGATAAGAGAGGGAAAACGATGCCATCCAGACCACCCTATCCGCGTGAAGCCCGTGTTGTGGCCGTCGAAAAAGGGCCCGAAGGTAAAAAAGTTACCTGGTATGAACTGCGTGCCGATCATCCTAAAGAGAACTCCCTGATCAGCGAGCATGAATCTGAGCAGGAAGCGCAGGATGCGAAAGATCGCTACGAAGATGTGGAAAAAGAATAAGCCGCACTGGCAGGGACGCCAGTGAATTCTCCGCACTCTCCTGAATTTTCCTGCCGCTGCGCCAGCAGCGATTTATTTGCGTGACACCCTGAGGGCTTCCCTTGTAATCTGCTGATAACCTTCATGTGCTGCGAGGAAAAAGCATGCTCAATGTCAGTGATTATTTCGACGGAAAAGTGAAATCGATCGGGTTCGACAGCGTGACCATCGGCCGCGCCAGCGTAGGCGTTATGGCTGAAGGCGAGTACACCTTTGGCACCGGCCAGCCGGAAGAGATGACGGTGGTGAGCGGCGCACTGAAAGTGCTGCTGCCAGGTGAGGCGGAGTGGAAGTGGTATGAGGCGGGCAGCACATTTAATGTCCCTGGCCACAGTGAGTTTCATCTGCAGGTAGCTGAGCCTACCTCCTATCTCTGCCGCTACCTGTAAACGGCGCAAGAGAGACAGAGCTGCAACCTTCAGGCTGCAGCTTTTTTTATGCCTGATTAGCGTGGTGCTTCGCCGCCGAGTGCGTCGGTCAGGCTGGCGATCAGCGCAGCGAGTTCGCCGGTCATCAGCGTAAAGTCAGCGTCAAAGCGCAGAGCGAAATCCTCGCGATCAATATCATCATTCTGTTCACGCAGCGTATCGCTGAATTTCAGGCGCTTTACTGAACCATCATCAGCAATCACAAACTGAATTCGCTCCTGCCAGTCGAGCGCCAGTCTGGTCACCACTTTGCCCGCTTCAATGTGGTTGGCGATCTCATCGGAGATCAGATCCTGCTTCTTGCAGCGGATCACGCCGCCATCTTCCAGCAGCGCTTTCAGCTCCGCCTCATCCATCAGGGCGTAGCCTGCGGGCAGGTCGCCGCCGCGCACCCACTCCGTCAGCGTCAGCTCAATCGGCTTCTCCATGGTCAGCGGCACGACCGGCAGCGAGCCGAGACTTTTGCGCAGCAGCGCCAGCGTATCTTCCGCTTTTTTGGCGCTGGCGCAGTCAACAGCGATCAGGTTATTGACCGTATCGATCCACAGAAAGGTCTGACTGAAACGGCTGAAAGCGCGTGGCAGCAGGCTGTGCAGCACTTCATCTTTCAGCGAATCTTTTTCGGTTTTCTTCAGCTTGCGGCTCTGTTCCGCCTCCAGCTTCTCAATTTTGGCATCCAGCGCCTGCTTCACGACCGGTGAAGGCAGAATTTTCTGCTCGGTACGGGCGCAGATCACTATCTGTCCGTTGACCTCATGGGCCAGCGCTTCCCCGCGGTTACCCATCGGCGATACCCAGCCGGTCTGGGCCATATCCTGACTTCCGCACGGTGAGAACGTAAATGCATCAAGCTGTTTTTCCAGATCGTCTGCGGACAGCGGAAGGTCACGATTCAGACGATAAACCATCATATTTTTAAACCACAACATCGGGATTCCTTACCGTGGGTGCGATCGGGCGCACAAGTCTCAAACAGGGAGCGCGCATGATAGCGAAACCTGCGCCGGGTTTCATTGCCTTTCCCGAATCGCCCCTCTACTGTATCTCCACCCCATGTGAATAATGAGGAATAACCCGTGCGTATCGGTATCGATTTAGGCGGCACCAAGACAGAGGTTATTGCTTTATCGGATGACGGCACGCAGCTGTTCCGTCATCGCGTGAATACCCCGCGCAACGACTACGCTGCTACGGTCGGCGTGATGGCGGATCTGGTTCGTCTGGCCGAAGCGCAGACCGGAGAGCGGGGCAGCGTCGGGGTCGGTATTCCCGGCTCGATTTCGCCCTATGCGCAGCGGGTTAAAAATGCCAACTCCACCTGGCTGAACGGACAGCCGCTGGATAAAGATCTGGCGCAGGCGCTGAGCCGGGAGGTGCGTATTGCCAATGATGCAAACTGTCTGGCGGTCTCTGAAGCCACCGACGGCGCCGGCGCCGGTCAGCCGCTGGTGTTTGCGGTGATCATCGGCACCGGATCCGGCGCGGGGATCGCCATGAACGGCGTGTCGCGTATCGGGGTCAATGGCAACGCCGGCGAGTGGGGGCACAATCCGCTGCCGTGGATGGATGCCGACGAGCAGCGCTTTCAGCAGGAGGTACCGTGCTACTGCGGCTTACGGGGATGTATTGAAACCTTTGTCTCCGGAACCGGTTTTGCCACCGATTACCAGCGGTTAAGCGGGCAGGCGCTCAGCGGTGCGGAGATTATGCAGCTGATTGCGCAGCAGGATCCGCTGGCAGAGCAGGCGATGAGCCGCTACGAACAGCGGCTGGCGAAATCGCTGGCGCAGGTGGTAAATCTGCTCGATCCCGACGTGATTGTGCTGGGCGGCGGAATGAGCAATGTGGATCGTCTTTACCAGACGCTGCCCGGCCTGATGCAACCCTGGGTGTTTGGCCGCGAGTGTGAAACGCCGGTGCGTAAAGCGCTGCACGGTGATTCCAGCGGCGTTCGCGGCGCAGCGTGGCTCTGGCCGCTGGAGGGACAGGCGACGTTATGACTTACGCGGTGCAAAGCCAAACCACGCTGGCTGGGTGCGATCGGGCGGCGGCGGTAGCGCGGCGGACTGGCCAACCAGCTGCCAGGCGCGCAGGCACAGCGCCTCATCTCCCTGCGTCTGGGTAACGGCAAAGCGCCCGCTGGCCTGCCACTCCAGCCGCAGCCAGCACTGCTGTCCGGCGTAGTGCGCCGCATCGCGAAACTGCTGGTTAAGCTGATGCTGAACGCTGCGCGTCCAGTGGCAGGAGGCGCTTTCCGGTGCCACGTCCGGCTCGCACAGGTTGCTTAATGCGGCTGGCGGCGTGGCAGGCGGACGGGCGCAGCCAGTCAGCGTCAGCGCTGCCAGCAGCAGACCGGCTGCGGCGGCGATCAAATTTATTCTCATAACAGAACCTGAAAAACGGGAGCCAGCCGCTGAGTCTACCGCGCGCCGGGCGGAAAGCTATGGCATTCCTCTGACTCTCTGCAGAACCAGAATCAGTCGCAGGTTACTCCCCCGGCAGCTGCAGCTTGCTGTATCCCAGACCATTCATTTTCCGCACCCGGATCTGAACCGGGATACGCTCTTTCATCGCCTCAACGTGGCTGATCACGCCGATGGTTTTCCCGCTGGCGTTAAGCGCATCCAGCGCGTCGAGTGCGGTATCGAGCGTCTCAGCATCCAGCGTGCCAAACCCTTCATCAAGGAACAGAGATTCGATGCGGGTTTTGTGGCTGACCAGATCGGAGAGCGCCAGCGCCAGCGCCAGACTCACCAGAAAACTCTCACCGCCCGAAAGCGTCCGGGTATCGCGGGTTGCGTCCGCCTGCCAGGTATCCACCACCTCAAGCTCCAGCTCATCGCTGAGGCGTCGCTGCAGCAGATAGCGACCATGCAGGCGATCGAGCTGACGATTCGCCAGCCAGACCAGATGATCCAGCGTTAACCCCTGCGCAAACCGGCGGAACTTGTCACCTTTGGCTGAACCGATCAGATCGTTGAGGCGGCTCAGCTGCACCAGCTCAGCTTCATCGGCGGCGATCTCTGCCAGCAGCGCCTGCTGCTGCTGACGCAGGTGTGCATCACTCTGCAGCTGCTGCTGCGCTTCTCCCTGCTGGCGCGCGTTATCACGCAGCGCCAGGCGTAATGTCT
Organism: Pantoea sp. PSNIH1; assembly: GCF_007680655.1. Taxonomy (NCBI): domain Bacteria; kingdom Pseudomonadati; phylum Pseudomonadota; class Gammaproteobacteria; order Enterobacterales; family Erwiniaceae; genus Pantoea; species Pantoea sp. PSNIH1. The sequence goes on along the minus strand of NZ_VEIP01000001.1, from coordinate 1,526,210 downwards.
CCAGCTGCTGGCTGAGAGCGGCAGCCTGTTCATCATTGAAGCCAGCGGGACGCTGCTGCTGCTGCTGCGCCAGCCGCTGCTCCAGCTGTTCATAAAGAGCAATCTGCTGCAAACGCTGCTGCTCCAGCTGCTGCAGACGGGCGCGCAGCGGCAGCAGCACCTCTTCCGGCAGCAGCGCCGCGTGCAGTGCTGCTTCATCAGCAAATTCGCTCTGCCGCAGCGCCTGGCTGAACTGCTGTTGCGCCTGCTGCAGGCGCTCCGTCAGGGCGGCCTGCTGGCTGTACGTCTGCGCCAGCTGACCCTGCAGGCTGTGCAGTCCGCTTTGCGCCTGCTGCCACTGCTGCAGCGCCCCTGCCAGCGCCTGTTCCAGCTGCTGCAGTAGCGTGTGCTGCTGCCGGCGCGCCTCCGTTACGCTGCGCGTGCCAAACAGCTGGCTGCGCTGCTGCTGCAGATCCTGCTGCTGCTGCTGCATCAGCGTCAGAGCGTGCTGCAGGCTCTCCTGCTGCTGCTGTTCACGCTGCAGCGTCTGCTGCAGGCTATGCTGCTCGCTCCCCGCTCTGGCGATCTGCGGCTGCAGAGAAGTCAGTAATTGCTCACTCTCTTGCCAGCGCAGCCAGCGCTGCTGCTGTGCGGCAAACCAGCTGGCGCGTCCGGCGGGTTCCGGCAGGCGAAGCTGATGGGCCGCGAGCTGCTCCGTCAGCCGCGCCGCAGCGTGCTGCAGCGCCTGCTGTTCATCTCTGAAACGCTGCTCCAGATCGGCCAGCTGCTGCTGTGCGCTCTCCCGCTGCTGCTGTGCAAGCTGCTGCTCCTGCAGATGCTGCTGCCACCGCTGCTGCTGCTGCAGATGGGCATCTTTAGCCTGCTGCAGCACTGCCGCCGCCTCTTCACGCGCCTGCAGCTGCTGTTGCTCCGTCAGCTCCTGCGCCTCCAGCTGCTGCTGCCAGGCAGTGAACTCTGCATGCTGCGCCGGCGTAAAGTGCAGCCCCAGCGGGGTGCACAGCGCCTGCCACCTGGTATCGATGGTGGCCAGCTGGCGATCCAGTTCAGCCAGCTCCTCTTCCAGCGCCTGCTGCTGCTGCAGAGAGAGTTTCTGCTGTTCGCCCTGTGCCGTGCCCGCCTCTTTCAGCTGCGCCACTGCCGTCTCCAGCGCGGTAAGCCGCTGCTGATTCTCATCCGGCCGGAGCTGCTGATAGTCCGCTACCGCCGGGTGCTGACAGGAACCACACAGCGGGCAGGGGGCGTCAGGCTGTAGTCTGGCGCGCTCATCAGAGAGCCGGGCAATGGTCCGTTCCAGTTCGCACAGGCGACGCAGATCGAGCAGCGCCTGATGCTCGCGCTTCCAGCTGTCGCGCAGTTTCTGCAGTGTCTCTTCACCCTGCAGGTAACTCTGCTGCAGCTGCGTCAGCCGGGCAGCCCGCTGTACGCGCTGCGGTTGCAGCGATTGCCACTGCGCGGCCAGCAGCGTCAGCTGCTGACGCGGGGCGCGCTGCTGCTGATAGCGCGCAAGAGCATTGCGCAGATCGGCGCTGCGCTGCTGATTTTCCAGAGAGGTCAGCGCCTGCTCAGCCTGTTCGCGCCGCTGGCGGCTCTCCGTCTCCGCCTGCGCTAATGGCTTAGCCGCCTGTTCACGCGCTGCCAGCGTCTGCTGTAGCTGCGCCAGCTGCTGCTGCTGCCGCTGCTGCTGTCCGGCAAGCTGCGTCGCCGCCTGTTCACGCTCCTCAAGGTGTCCGATATCAGCCTGCCAGCGCGCCAGCTCCGGTCCCCAGCCGGCGGTAGCCGCTTCGCGCGTGCGCCACGCCTGCTGTTCAGCCAGCTGTAGCTGTAAGCGTTCACTCACCTGTTGCTGCTGCTGCAGCGCCTGTTCGCTGCGGGCGACCGCCTGTTGCTGCTGCGTCAGCTGCTGCTGCTGTTCACTCAGCTGCTGCGCGGTGCGCGCTATCTGCTGATCGAGCGGCAGCACCTGTTCAGTCAGCAGCGTTTCGAGCTGCTGTCCGGCTTCCACCGCCTCATCGCGCTTCTGCAGCGCCTGCTGATAATCGCGTTCCGCCTGCTGCAGCGTGGTTTCAGCCTGCTGCTGCTGCGCCTGTAGCTGCCGGACCAGCTGCTGCTGTGCATCACTGTCCTGCTGCAGCTGTTCACGCAGCTGCAGTCCGGCGCGCAGCTTCTCTGCCGGCTCGGCGCGCGCCAGCTGCTGGCGCTCTGCGGACGCCTGCTGCCACGCCTGCTCCGCTGCCTGGCGCGCCGCGTCAGCGTCCTGCTGCTCCTGCGTCAGCTGCTGTGCCTGCGCCAGCCACTGCTGCTGCGTCTGCGCCTGCGTAAGCTGTGCATTCAGCGCGCGCTCCTCCGCGCTTAAGGTCTCCAGCTGCTGTGTGAGCGACGCCCGCTGCGCCTCATCCAGCAGCGCGATGCCGCCGGCACGGGCGCGCAGCGTCTCAAGCGCGCCGCGCGCCGCGCGCCAGCGTTCAAAGATATGGATGGAGATATCGCCATAAATTTCGGTACCGGTCAGCTCCTCCAGCAGTTCGGCACGCTCGCCGGGCCGGGCGTTGAGAAACGCGGCAAACTGACCCTGTGACAGCATCATTGAGCGGGTGAAGCGGGCAAAATCGAGCCCGGAGAGCGACTCTATGGCTTTCAGCTTATCGCCGACTTTATCCGCCACGATCTGATTATCAGCGACCCGCGCCAGCTCCACGCGCGGCGCCTGCAGCTTGCCGTCAGCCTGACCGCGCGCCCGGTTCTGGCTCCAGAAGGCGCGCCAGGCTTCACCTTTGATTTCAAACTCGACTTCAGCCAGACACTCGGCGGTGTCGCGCGTCATCAGCTGATTCTCACTCTGCGACAGCCCGCCAAGGCGCGGCGTCTGGTGATAGAGCGCCAGGCAGATCGCATCCAGCAGCGTGGTTTTGCCGGCGCCGGTAGCGCCCGTGATGGCAAACAGACCGTTGCTGGCGAACGGCTCCTGGCGGAAGTCGATCAGCCATTCACCGCGCAGCGCGTTGAGATTTTTAAAACGTAGCGTCAGAATTTTCATGCGGATGGATCCTCGAGGGCGGCCAGCGCGCTGCGAAACAGGCGGGTCAGTCCGTCACTCTGCTGCGCGTCCAGCTCTGACTCCTGTGCCAGGCGACGGGCAAAAACCTCTTCGACTTTCAGTTCGCTCAGCGTCTCATTTGTCAGCCGTTCCAGGCTGCGCTGACGCAGCGCGCGGCTGCGGCGCACCAGCAGCACCTCTACCGGCAGCGTGGCCGTGAGCTGTTCAATACGCCGCTGCAGATCGGTGAGGTACTCCTGCGTGGTGATCTCGATATCCAGCCATACCGGCAGCGATCCCTCATAGCGGGCAAACTGGGCCAGCTGCGCCTCAATCTCTGCCATCGAACCTTTTAGCATCTGCATCGGCTGAAAGGCGGGTATGGTCAGCGCGGTTACGCTCTCCAGCGTGCGGCCAAAATCGAGTAGCCAGACGCTTTTATCACGTCCGCTCTCATCAAAACTGAGCGGGATCGGTGAGCCGCTGTAGCGAATATGTTCCGTGCCGGCAATCCGCTGCGCGCGGTGAATATGGCCGAGTGCAATGTAGTCTGCGGGCGGAAACGCCTGCGCCGGAAACGCATCCAGCGTGCCGATATAGATATCGCGTACCGCGTCGCTTTTGGTCACGCCCACGGTAGTGAGGTGGCCGGTGGCGACGATTGGCAGCGGCTCATCCAGCCGTTCTCTTTCTGCCACGGCGGCGCTATAGCAGTGCTGGTAATGCTGCTCGATCGCCTGCAGCAGCGATAACTGCTTGTCGCGACCGGACTGACCGGCCCGACTGCGCAGAATATCGCGCGGGCGCAGATAGGGGATGGCGCACAGCAGCGCGCCCGGCGATCCGTCGCGCTGCGTCAGCGTCAGCACCTGCTGTTCACCGCCGGGGGTAGCGCTGGTGATCACCTGGGTGTTAAGGCAGGCCAGCAGTTCGCGCGACTCATTCAGCGTGGCGACTGAATCGTGATTGCCCGCCAGCACAACCAGCTGACAGCCGCTGGGCTGCAGCGCGACCACAAACCGGTTAAACATTTCACGGGCGTAACTGGGGGGCGAACCGGTATCAAACAGATCGCCTGCCACGATCAGTGCATCAACCTGATGCTCAGCAATTTGCCGGAGCAGCCAGTCAAGAAAAGCCTGGTGTTCGGCGGCGCGACTCTTGCTGTAAAAAAACTGACCGAGGTGCCAGTCTGCGGTATGAATAATGCGCATGGGGTGTCCTGCCTGAAAGCTGGCGGCCAGTATAACGGCTTCGGGCACAAAGGAAAAAAGACGTTTTTGCCGGTGCGAGGGTGGTTTTTATCTCTTGCTTACCGGCCGGGTTTTTCATAAAAGTGTCATAAAACTGACGCATAATGACGCCGCATATCCTAGTGACATCCCGTCACACTCGCAGGAGCAATAATGGCCAAGCGCATTTTGGTTGTGGAAGATGAAGCGCCCATCCGGGAAATGTTATGTTTTGTGCTGGAACAGAACGACTATCAGCCTATTGAAGCGGAAGATTATGACAGCGCGATTAGCCGGCTGATTGAACCCTGGCCCGATCTGATCCTGCTGGACTGGATGTTGCCCGGCGGCAGCGGCATCCAGTTTATCAAGCATCTGAAGCGCGAAGCCATGACGCGCGATATCCCGGTCATGATGCTGACCGCGCGCGGTGAGGAAGAGGATCGCGTACGTGGACTGGAAGTAGGCGCAGATGATTACATTACCAAGCCGTTCTCACCGAAAGAGCTGATGGCGCGTATCAAAGCCGTCATGCGGCGCATCTCTCCGATGGCGGTCGAAGAGGTGATTGAGATGCAGGGGCTGAGTCTCGATCCCTCCTCACACCGCGTGATGTCAGAGACCACGCCGCTGGAGATGGGGCCAACCGAATATAAGCTGCTGCATTTCTTCATGACGCATCCGGAGCGGGTCTACAGCCGCGAACAGCTGCTGAACCACGTCTGGGGCACCAACGTCTATGTCGAAGATCGCACCGTAGATGTGCATATTCGTCGCCTGCGTAAAGCACTGGAAATCTCCGGCCACGATCGTATGGTGCAAACCGTACGCGGAACAGGGTATCGTTTCTCTGCCCGCTACTAAACGGAGCCTGCTACCGTGCTGGAACGCCTCTCCTGGAAGCGATTACTGACCGAGCTGGCGCTGGCCTGTCTGCCTGCGCTGCTGTTCGGCCTGCTGTTTGGTTATCTGCCGTGGTGGCTGCTGGCAGCCGTCTCAGGCGTTCTGGCCTGGCACTTTACTAATCTGATGCGGCTCTCCCACTGGCTGTGGGTCGACCGCTCAATGACGCCGCCCACCGGGCGCGGCAGCTGGGAACCGCTGTTTTATGGCCTCTACCAGATGCAGTTGCGTAACCGCCGTCGCCGCCGCGAGCTGGGAAACCTGATCAGGCGTTTTCGCAGCGGCGCGGAGTCGCTGCCGGATGCCGTGGTGCTCACCACCGAAGAGGGCACCATTTTCTGGTGCAACGGCCTCGCTCAGCAGCATCTGGGGCTGCGCTGGCCGGAGGATAACGGCCAGAATATTCTCAACCTGCTGCGCTATCCTGAATTCTCCCGCTATATCCGCCAGCGCGACTTTGCCCGGCCGCTGACGGTGGTGCTGAATAATCAGCGGCACATGGAGTTCCGCGTGATGCCTTACAGCGAGGGGCAGTGGCTGATGGTGGCGCGCGATGTGACCCAGATGCATCAGCTGGAGGGCGCCCGCCGCAACTTTTTTGCCAACGTCAGTCATGAATTGCGTACGCCGCTCACGGTGCTGCAGGGCTATCTGGAGATGATGGACGATGAGGCGATGAATGCGCGCACGCGCAGCAAAGCGCTGGGCACGATGCAGGAGCAGACCCGGCGCATGGACAGCCTGGTCAGGCAGCTGCTGACGCTGTCGCGCATCGAGGCGGCCCCGGCGCTCGATCTCAAAGAGCGGGTCGATGTACCGGCCATGCTGCATCTGCTGCAGCGCGAAGCGGAAACGCTGAGCCAGGGGCGCCATGTTATTCACTTCCATACCGATCCTCACCTGCGCGTACTGGGTAACGACGAGCAGCTGCGCAGCGCTATCTCTAACCTGGTCTATAACGCGGTTAACCACACGCCGGAAGGCACGCATATTCATATCAGCTGGCTGCGCACGCGGCAGGGAGCGGAGTTTAAAGTCTGCGATAACGGTCCCGGCATCAGCGAGGAGCATCTGCCGCGCCTGACGGAGCGTTTTTACCGCGTTGATAAAGCGCGGTCGCGCGCTACCGGGGGCAGCGGACTGGGGCTGGCGATCGTCAAGCATGCGCTGAGCCATCACGGTGCGCGGCTGGAGATCAGCAGCTGGCCGCATCAGGAGACCTGCTTTCGCTTTCTGCTGCCGTCGCGTCTGATTGTGGAAGAGGCCGCGCAGGAGCGGGCGGGGTAATCTGCATTGCGCCGTTTTCGCAGGCTTGCCACAATAGCGCTCTTCTTCTCTCTGACGGCGGCTCCATGCTGAAATCTCTGCTGTTCACACTTCTGCTGCTCTTCTCTGTGCTGGCGCAGGCGCAAAAAGCGATGCTGGCCGGCAACCTCAGCAGCGCCGGGTCAGATACGCTGGGCTATCTGATGACGCTGTGGGGGGAAGATTTCAGCCTGCAGGCGCCCGGCGTCAACGTTCAGGTACAGGCGGCGGGCTCTTCGACCGCGCCAACGGCGCTGGCAGCGGGAGCCGCACAGCTGGGCGCGATGAGCCGGCCGATGCAGAACGATGAGCGACAGCTGTTTATTGCCCGCTACGGCTATCCGCCGCTCGCCGTACCGGTCGCCATGGATGCGCTGGTCGTGGTGGTGAACCAGGCTAATCCGCTGCAGCGTATCAGCCAGCCGCAGCTTGATGCGCTCTATTCTGTTACCCGGCTGTGCGGCGGCACGCAGGTTCCGCAGCGCTGGGGCGATACGGGCGTGACAGATGATAAGTGGGCGCAGCGGCGCATCCAGCGCTTTGGCCGCAACTCTGCCTCCGGCACCTGGGGGTTCTTCAAGCAGCAGGCGCTTTGCCGCGGCGATTTTCGCGCTGACGTGGCGGAGTTTCCCGGTTCGGCTGCCGTGGTGCAGGCGGTTGCGACCACGCCAGAGAGTATCGGCTACGCCAGCTTTGGCTTTCATCTCAGCGGTGTGAAGATCGTGCCGATTGTCACCCGGACCGGCGAAAGCATCATGCCCGATGCCGATACCATCCGCAGCGGCCGCTATCCCTGGTCCCGGCCGCTCTATATTTACGTGAACAAACCACCGGGCAAGCCGCTGCCGCCGCTGGTGGCGGCATTTCTGCATCAGGTACTGTCGTCGCAGGGACAGCGGCGGGTGGCGGAAGCGGGCTATTTACCTCTCTCCGATGCGCAAATCTCCGCTGCGCGGGCGGCCATTGAATAAGCAGCAAGCGCGTGCTCAGGAAAATGAATTTTCTTCATGTCTGCTGAAAATTCTTCCGTTGCCCCGCGCGCGGAAGCGTGGCACTCTTTGGACATATAGCCATCCAGATGGCTGAAATAACCAGAAGAAATTATACCTGACCGCAACTACCGGTCTGCAAGGAGAATCTATGCCCGCTCAGCACGCCCCGTTCCGCGCCGATACCGTCGGCAGTTTTCTGCGTCCCGCTGCGATCAAACAGGCGCGCGAACAGCACGCCCGTGGTGAGATTAGCGCTGAGCAGCTGCGCGAAGTGGAAGACCAGGCTATTCGCGATGTTGTCGCGCAGCAGCGTGCCAATGGCCTGCAGGTTGTCACTGACGGCGAGTTCCGTCGCGCGTGGTGGCACTTCGATTTCTTTGGCGATCTGAATGGCGTAGAGCTGTTCGAAGCGGAGCAGGGGATCCAGTTCAACGGCGTACAGACCAAAGCGCACGGTGTAAAAGTCACCGGTAAAGTCTCGTTTAATCCGGCGCATCCGATGCTGGAACACTTCCGCTTTCTGCAGAGTATCGCCGGCGACGCGGTCGCTAAAATGACGATTCCCAGCCCGAGCGTGCTGCATTTCCGCGGCGGCCGCAAGGTTATCGACGCCACGGTTTACCCCGATCTGGATGCCTACTTTGCCGATCTGGCGCAGACCTATAAAGACGCCATTGCCGCGTTTTATGCTGCCGGCTGCCGCTATCTGCAGCTGGACGATACCGTCTGGGCCTATCTCTGCTCCGGGGAGCAGCAGGAGCAGATCCGCGCACGCGGCGACGATCCGCAGGCGCTGGCCCGCACTTATGCGCAGGTGCTGAACACGGCGCTGGCAGATAAACCGGCCGATCTCACCGTCGGGCTGCACGTATGCCGCGGTAACTTCCGCTCGACCTGGATATCAGAAGGCGGCTATGAGCCGGTCGCGGAGATCCTGTTTGGCGGCGTGAATATCGATGCCTTTTTCCTGGAGTATGACAATGAACGCTCCGGCGGATTTGAGCCGCTGCGCTTTATTAAGCCAGGTCATCAGAAAGCGGTACTCGGCCTTATCACGACCAAAACCGGCGCGCTGGAAGATCCTGAACAGGTCAAAGCGCGGCTGCAGGAAGCGGCGCAGTACGTCAGCCTCGATCAGATCTGCCTCAGCCCGCAGTGCGGCTTTGCTTCCACCGAAGAGGGTAATAGCCTGAGCGAAGCGGAGCAGTGGCAGAAGATCCGTCTGGTAGTGGATATCGCTAAACAGGTGTGGTGAGAGTGTAAAGTTGTGCAGACAGGCGCGTAAATCGCGCCTTTTGTGCATCCGAAACCGCACTTATGCAAGAACAACTTTCGCTTTGTCTGAATTTTAAACAAATCATCTGGGGTGTTTAGCGGCTATTTCGCCCATATTCACTGCCTGCATACGCTTATGCGCGATATCCTTCTGGTTTTCCGATCCTGTATTGTCTTTCTCCGCTATAAACGTTTTAATTTGCGCCGTTGTCGATTCATCCCTCTGTGAACAGAAGAAAAGCAGATTAAATCACCTGCGCTGTCTCGATTCGGCCCGCATTTCGCACTGGGTAATCCAGCTAAGCCATTGTTATCGCGCAATCAGGGGACAACACAAACTCAACTTCCACCGCAACATCAGCTACAGGCACGACAGAAGTTATGACATACCGTTTAACCTCGAGGGACATCCTTGCGCTGGGCTTTATGACCTTTGCCCTGTTCGTTGGCGCAGGCAACATTATCTTTCCACCGATGGTGGGAATTCAGTCTGGTGAACACGTCTGGGTCGCCGCACTCGGCTTCCTCGCGACCGCGGTCGGCCTGCCGGTCATGACCGTGATCGCGCTGGCGCGCGTTGGCGGCGGCATTGATGCGCTCAGTTCGCCAATCGGTAAAGCAGCGGGTCTGCTGCTGGCGACGGTCTGCTATCTGGCCGTGGGACCGCTGTTTGCGACGCCGCGTACCGCGACCGTTTCGTTTGAAGTCGGTATCGCTCCGCTGACCGGTGACGGCCCGCTGCCGCTGTTTATCTACAGCCTTATTTACTTTGCGCTGGTCATCGGGATCTCCCTCTATCCGGGCAAGCTGCTGGATACCGTCGGCCACGTGCTGGCGCCGCTGAAAATTGTCGCGCTGACCATACTCGGCGTTGCCGCGCTGGTCTGGCCGGCGGGCGGTATTGCGCCTGCGACGGCAGACTATCAGCGCGCGGCGTTCTCTACCGGTTTTGTAAATGGCTATCTCACCATGGATACGCTGGGCGCCCTGGTGTTTGGTATCGTGATTGTGAATGCGGCGCGTTCGCGCGGCGTTGAAGATGCGAAACTGCTGACGCGCTACACCATGCTGGCTGGCCTGATCGCCGGTGTCGGACTGACGCTGGTCTACCTGAGCCTGTTCAAGCTCGGCTCCGGCAGTGCCGGCCTGGTTGACCAGAACGCCAACGGCGCCGCCATTCTGCACGCTTACGTACAGCAGACGTTTGGCAGCATGGGCAGCTTCTTCCTCGCGGCGCTGATCTTTATCGCCTGCATGGTAACGGCCGTTGGCCTGACCTGCGCCTGCGCTGAGTTCTTTGCACAGTATCTGCCGCTCTCTTACAAAGCGCTGGTGTTTATCCTGGGGCTGTTCTCGATGGTGGTATCAAATCTGGGGCTGAGCCATCTGATTCAGATCTCCATCCCGGTGCTGACAGCAATTTATCCGCCCTGTATCGTGCTGATAGTGCTAAGCTTCACCCTCAACTGGTGGAACCGCAGCTCGCGTATTATTGCGCCAACCATGCTGGTCAGCCTGCTGTTTGGCATTGTGGATGCAATCAAAACCACCAGCTTTAAAGAGATACTGCCGCTGTTCAGCCAGCATCTGCCGCTGGCCGATCAGGGACTCGCCTGGCTGCCGCCTTCGCTGGCAATGATGGTGATTGCTGCCGTCGTGGATCGCGTTAAAGGACCACAGCAGGTAGTCGTCCGGCAGTAAACGACACGGCTGTTCATTCCGACCACGGGCTTGCCCGTGGTTTTTTCATTTTCACAGGACCTGTTTGTTATGCAAGAAACCAACACGCTCAAACGCGGACTGAGCACGCGCCATATTCGCTTTATGGCGCTGGGATCGGCAATCGGTACCGGGCTGTTTTACGGCTCGGCGGATGCTATCAGGATGGCGGGGCCCAGCGTTTTACTGGCCTATATTATTGGTGGCGCGGTGGCCTATATCATCATGCGTGCGCTGGGGGAGATGTCGGTTAACAATCCGCAATCAAGCTCCTTTTCGCGCTATGCGCAGGATTATCTCGGTCCGCTGGCGGGCTATATCACCGGCTGGACCTACTGCTTTGAGATCCTGATTGTGGCGATCGCGGATGTCACCGCGTTTGGCATCTATATGGGCGTCTGGTTTCCGGATGTACCGCACTGGATCTGGGTGCTGTCGGTAGTGCTGATTATCGGCGCCATCAACCTGATGAGCGTGAAGGTGTTTGGCGAAGTAGAGTTCTGGTTCTCTTTCTTTAAGGTCGCCACCATTATCATCATGATTGTGGCGGGCTTTGGCATGATTTTCTGGGGCATCGGCAACGGCGGAACGCCGACCGGGATCCATAATCTCTGGAGCAACGGCGGCTTCTTCGCCCACGGTATTGTGGGTATGCTGCTCTCGCTGCAGATGGTGATGTTTGCCTATGGCGGGATCGAAATCATCGGTATTACCGCCGGTGAAGCGGATGAGCCCGCCAAATCGATTCCGCGCGCGATCAATTCGGTGCCGCTGCGTATCCTGGTGTTTTATGTGGGTACGCTGTTTGTCATCATGTCGATCTACCCGTGGAATCAGGTCGGTACCGAGGGCAGCCCCTTTGTGCTGACGTTCCAGCATCTGGGTATCGCTGCGGCGGCGTCAATTCTTAACTTTGTGGTGCTGACCGCTTCGCTATCTGCCATCAACAGCGATGTGTTTGGCGTGGGGCGTATGCTGCACGGTATGGCGCAGCAGGGCCATGCGCCTAAAGTGTTCCAGAAAGTCTCTTCGCGCGGCATCCCGTGGGTGACGGTGGTGGTGATGATGTTTGCGATGCTTATCGCCGTTTATCTGAACTACCTGATGCCGGAAAAAGTCTTCCTGGTGATCGCCTCGCTGGCGACCTTTGCCACGGTCTGGGTATGGATCATGATCCTGCTGTCGCAGATCGCATTCCGGCGCAAAATTGGCAAGGCGCAGGCGGCGCAGCTGCAGTTTGCCGTACCGGGCGGCAGTGCCACCACCTGGGCAGGCGTGCTGTTTCTCGCCTTTATCATTGCGCTGATTGGCTATTTCCCTGATACGCGAATTTCACTCTACGTGGGCTTTGCCTGGATTGTGCTGCTGCTGCTGGCGTGGCCGCTGGTGAAAAAGCAGAAACGCTGAGCGTCAGGCTAAAAAGAAAAGAGTCGCCCTGTGTGGCGACTTTTTTTATGGGAAAAAAAGTATTCGGCGCATCCTGTCGCCGAAAAATAGAACCAAAACGGAAAAATAGGTCAAAACTAAGGGATGATTGACGCACTCAGAATACGCTAAATTTCATAGCGTTATGTCACAGCGGACAAATATAGAATTATCGCAATTCAGCCATAAAAACGCTTCAGCAGAACGAAGAGGCGGCCGGGAAACTGATAAGCCCGCATGGCGGGCTGAACAAAGGTGCAACTGACTCAGGGAGCCCATGTGACGGGGGCGAGGGCGCTGCTGTCGACTCCCTGCCTGAGCTGAGCCAGCGTCGATTGATAAGGACAGAGCGTGCCGATGGCGCTGTCGTGACAGTCTGGCTGATGCCACTCTGCCTGCAGTAAAGGGTGCTGCCGATCCACCGGCGCGAGCTGGCGCAGCGCATCCAGACTCTGCGCCTGAAAGTAAATGCGCAGCCGGCGGCTGTTGTCACGCGTATCGCGCCAGCGCTCAAACACCAGGCTGCTGCCCGGCGGGATATTACCGCGCGCGTAGCCCGGCAGCTGCCAGCTGAAATTCATCAGGGTGCGCACCATTGCGATATTGGTATCGTGGGCTACCAGCAGCAGCCAGCGGGTATCGGGCGAGCCGGGACGATCTTCGAGCGCCGCGATCGCCGCATCGAGCAATATTGAGCCGCGCTTTTGTGCCAGATAAGGGACATCGTTACTCAGATCGTAATTTGCGGTGAGCAGTGGCAGCAGCGCTGTAATCTGCTGCGCGCTGTTCAGGCGCCCCTGCGCCAGCGCCTCTGGCGGCAGATTTTCACTCCAGCCGAGACGCAGCGTTTCCACCATGCTCGCCATGACGCTTAATCCCTGGATATAGCTGTGGCCGCTCCGGGTCTGCTTCAGCTGCCACGGGCGCGAAAAAAAGCGGCAATCGCCGTCACAGACCGCCGCATTTAGCTGCCGGATCGCCGGCTGCAGCCGCTGCTGCAGCGCAGCAAGGTCGCCAGCCCGTGCGGCAATCGCTGCCTGCTCGCGGGCAGGATCGGTCCGGGCAAATGGAAATTTATCGCTCTGAAACAGGGGATCCGCCCCATCGGCAACAACGTGCACCGGCACACCGCAGCCGGGAAACGCGCCGTCAGTCAGCGCCTGTGCCGTGGCCCGCGTGCGCTGCAGCGGGCTGGCGCGCACATAAAGTTGCCGGCTGTCAGGGCAGCCCGCGTGGAGCAGGCCCGCCTGACGGTAGTAGTTACCCTGCCAGCGTCCTTTATTGACCACCGCGCTGTAGCCGTGACCGGTAAGCTCGCCATCCGCCGTGCTCCAGCGCGGCCAGGGGTGCTGCGTGGCCGCTTCAATCTCTGCCCGGTTAGCCGCCGTCGGAGGACGTACGCCGTGCCGGCCGATCTCCACCACCTTTTCCAGCTGCCAGCGATCGGCTGCGGTGGCGAGCAGCGGCAGCAGCAGCAATATCAGCAGCGATTTCACGTCAGCGGCTCCGCCAGCAGCGCATTGATCTGCGGCCAGAGCGTGGCGTTAGCCAGCAGCACCGGATTGCCCTGCGTCAGGCCATTATTCTGCTCATAACGGTTGGTCTCTCCACCCGCTTCCCGCATCAGTACGATGCCTGGCAGGCCGTCCCACGGCTGCATGCGCGCTTCGTAATAGCCGGTCAGCCGCCCGGCCGCCGCCCACGCGCTCATCAGCGCCCCGGAACCGTTGCGGATAAACATGCCGCCCTGCTGCAGCAGCGCGCTGATAAAGTCGAGCAGTGGAGCCGCAGGCTGACTGGTGGAGCAGCCCAGACCAAACAGCCCCTGGCTCAGCTGGCCGGCGCTGTGTGCCCGGATACGCTGCTCGTTCATCCATGCGCCTTTGCCCCGGCAGGCGTGAAAGATCTCCTGATGATTGGGATCGCATACCACGCCAATAACCGGTTCGCCTTCACACACAATCGCCAGCGCCACGCACCAGTTGTGCAGCCCGCTGAGAAAGTTGCTGGTGCCATCAATCGGGTCAACTACCCAGATAAAGCGTGCCTGTCCGGCGTCTCCGCCGCTCTCCTCACCGATAACCGCGTCTTCAGGAAAGCGTTCAAGGATAAGGTGCCGGATTAACTCCTCAACGTTGCGGTCAGCCTCACTGACCAGATCCTGTAAATCCTTCTTATATTCTGCAACCAGCTGGTTACGCTGCTGATACCACGACATGGCGCGACTGCCAGCGGCTCTGGCGACCTCGCAGGCAAACTGATAGCGCGCCTCTAATTCAGTTAACGTAGCTGATGACATGTTTCCCTCTTATCATTTTCTGGCTGGTGTAGTAACCAGACGTGCCTGAACAGGCGGAATGGTGGTGTGGCCGGGTCTGGTAAAGTTAAGAAAGGCTTCATTAAGCCGCAGATATATGCGGCTGGCAAGAGGGGAGAGGAGGTATTGGCGCGGATTATGGATTCAGAGGCGCTGTGCGCGAGCATCCGCCATCAGACGCGGATAGAAAGCAAAAAACAGCGCTTCCAGCGCGTCATAGTGATCAACAAAATCCTGATAGGAGTCGCGCAGCGCCGCAAGACGGGGACGGCGATACGCCATGCCGCGCAGCACCCGCTCCAGCCGCGCCGGTTCGGCGTAGTGTTCAAACCAGCGTTCGCGCCACATCACCGCGTTGAGCTCAATAAAGCTTTCTGGCGTTCCCGCCAGCTGCGGCACAATATGCTGCTGTGCAGCCTCACTAAAGGCGGCGAGTGAGATATCGGGCTGGAACTGCTGCCAGTGGCGCGCAAGAAAATGATCCCAGATCACATCAAGCGTAATCGGGGCTACGCGCCGCGTTTCCGGACGAAACCACTGCCGGGCGGTACGCACTTCAGGCAGGTTGTCCGTCAGCACATCGATACGGCGGTGCAGGGCGATCCCCGCTGCAACCGGTGCCGGCCACTGCGCCTGAACGTTGCCGCGCACAAAGTCGGCCAGCAGGTTGCCCAGCAGCGAGCTTTCTGCCAGCGTGGCAAGATGAAGGTGAGCAAGAAAATTCATGCGCTATTATAGGCAGAATCGCGTCTCTGCAGCCAGTTGTTCAGAATTTCCCACTTTTCCGCTAAACTATGCCGCCTGTTTTTGAGTCCGGAAAAGTTATACATGCGTGTCGCCGATTTTAGCTTTGAGTTGCCCGAATCCCTGATTGCCCACTATCCCCAGGCGCAGCGCAGCGGATGCCGTCTGCTGTCCCTTGATGGCCCGAGCGGCGCCCTGACGCACGGTGTCTTTACCGATGTGCTGGAGAAGCTTAATCCCGGTGATCTGCTGGTGTTCAATAATACGCGGGTGATCCCGGCGCGCGTCTATGGACGTAAAGCCAGCGGCGGCCGGATTGAAATGCTGGTAGAGCGTATGCTGGATGATAAGCGGGTGCTGGCACACGTGCGTGCCTCAAAGGCGCCAAAGCCGGGCGCTGAGCTGCTGCTGGGCGACGATGAGAGCGTAAAAGCGACCATGGTGGCGCGGCACGATGCGCTGTTTGAGATCGCCTTTACCGATGAACGCGCGGTGCTCGATATTCTCAATAGCGTAGGCCATATGCCGCTGCCGCCCTATATCGATCGCCCGGATGAAGAGGCCGATCGCGAGCTTTACCAGACGGTATACAGCGCCCGTCCTGGCGCGGTGGCAGCACCAACCGCCGGGCTGCACTTTGATGAACCGCTGCTGGAGGCGCTGAAAGCCAAAGGGGTGGAGATGGCGTTTGTGACGCTGCACGTCGGGGCCGGTACCTTCCAGCCGGTGCGCGTTGAAAATATCAATGACCATATCATGCACTCGGAATATGCAGAGGTGCCGCAGGATGTGGTTGACGCGGTGCTGGCCTGTAAAGCACGCGGCAATAAAGTTGTCGCGGTAGGGACCACGTCGGTGCGCTCGCTGGAGAGCGCCGCTCAGGCGAGTCAGGATGCGCCGCTGGCGCCTTTCTTTGATGACACGCAGATCTTTATCTATCCTGGCTATCGCTACCAGATTATCGATGCGCTCATTACCAACTTCCATCTGCCGGAATCGACGCTGATTATGCTGGTTTCTGCGTTTGCCGGCTATAAAAACACCATGGCGGCGTACCAGAGCGCGGTGGCCGAACAGTACCGTTTCTTTAGCTACGGGGATGCGATGTACATCACCCGTAATCCGCACGCTCCTGACGAACCTGTCGGAAGCACACACCCTTAATGTTCCGGTGCCGCCTGCGGGTGGCACGGCTACAGTCGGGTAAATCAGACTGTTTCTCTGATGAGGTTAATGTGAAATTTGAATTAGATACAACAGACGGACGCGCGCGTCGCGGACGTCTGGTTTTCGATCGCGGCGTGGTTGAAACTCCGGCATTTATGCCGGTGGGCACGTATGGCACCGTTAAAGGCATGACGCCGGAAGAAGTGAAAGAGACCGGTGCGCAGATCCTGCTGGGCAACACTTTCCACCTCTGGCTGCGTCCGGGGCAGGAGATCATGAAGCTGCACGGCGATCTGCATGACTTTATGAACTGGCAGGGACCGATTCTGACCGATTCGGGCGGCTTCCAGGTATTCAGCCTGGGTGATATCCGTAAGATCACCGAAGCGGGCGTGCATTTCCGCAACCCGATCAACGGCGATCCGATCTTCCTCGATCCGGAAAAGTCGATGGAGATCCAGTACGATCTCGGCTCCGATATCGTGATGATTTTCGATGAGTGCACGCCATATCCGGCTGACTGGGATTATGCAAAACGTTCGATGGAGATGTCGCTGCGCTGGGCACAACGCAGCCGCGATCGCTTCGATTCGCTCGGTAATAAAAATGCGCTGTTCGGGATTATCCAGGGTGGTGTTTACGAAGATTTACGAGATGTCTCCGTCAAAGGTCTGGTAGAGATTGGCTTTGATGGGTACGCTGTGGGCGGCCTCGCGGTGGGTGAGCCGAAAGAGGATATGCACCGTATTCTGGAACATGTCTGTCCGCAAATTCCGCAGGATAAACCGCGCTATCTGATGGGCGTCGGAAAGCCAGAAGATCTGGTGGAAGGCGTACGCCGCGGTATCGATATGTTTGACTGCGTTATGCCTACCCGCAACGCGCGCAACGGTCATCTGTTTGTTACCGACGGCGTGGTGAAAATCCGCAACGCGAAGTATAAAGATGACACCGCGCCGCTGGATGCGGAGTGTGATTGTTACACCTGTCGCAATTACAGTCGCGCCTACTTGCACCATCTTGATCGCTGTAACGAAATACTGGGCGCACGCCTGAATACGATTCACAATCTGCGCTATTACCAGCGTCTGATGGCGGGTTTACGCCAGGCTATCGAAGAGGGTAAATTAGAGCACTTTGTTAGCGAGTTCTACCTACGGACGGGCAAAGCGGTTCCACCGTTAAACGTCTGATTATTCTATCAATGAGGGAAATTAAATGAGCTTTTTCATTTCTGACGCCGTCGCAGCAGCGGGCGCTCCGTCACAGGGAAGTCCGTATTCTCTGGTGATCATGCTGGTGGTTTTTGGTCTGATTTTCTACTTCATGATCCTGCGTCCGCAGCAGAAGCGCGCCAAAGATCATAAAAAGCTGATGGACTCCATCTCGAAAGGGGATGAAGTGCTGACCAACGGCGGCCTGGTGGGTCGTGTCACTAAAGTTGCTGATACCGGTTATATCGCTATCGCCCTGAACGACACCACTGAAGTAGTGATTAAACGTGATTTCGTGGCCGCCGTCCTGCCGAAAGGGTCGATGAAGGCGCTGTAATTTTATCTTCCCGAAGGGAACTGCCGTGTTAAACCGTTATCCTTTGTGGAAGTACATCATGCTGGTCGCCGTTATTCTTATCGGCCTGCTGTATGCGCTTCCTAACCTTTATGGTGAGGATCCGGCCGTTCAGATCACTGGTGCGCGCGGAAGCGCCGCCAGTGAGCAGACGTTGGATCAGATCCAGAACGTACTCAAACAAGACAACATTCAGAGCAAATCCCTCGCACTGGAAAATGGCGCTATTCTGGCGCGTTTCGCTAACACCGATGTGCAGCTGCGCGCGCGCGAAGCGCTTACAACTGCGCTGGGTGACGATTTCGTGGTAGCCCTCAATCTCGCACCGGCCACGCCGCGCTGGCTCACTCTGCTGGCAGCGGAACCGATGAAACTCGGTCTGGACCTGCGGGGCGGGGTGCACTTCCTGATGGAAGTGGATATGGATACCGCGCTGGGCAAGCTGCAGGAGCAGAATGCAGACGGCCTGCGCAGCGATCTGCGTGAAAAGAATATTCCTTATACCAACGTCAGCAAACTCGCTAACTACGGTGTGGAAGTGCGTTTCCGCGACGCCAAAAGCCGCGATGACGCGATCGGCTACCTGACGCCACGCCACCGCGATATGGTATTCACCAGTGCGGGCAGCGATGCAATGCGCGCGGTGATGACCGATGCGCGCCTGAGCGAAGCGCGGGAATATGCGGTACAGCAGAATATTAATATCCTGCGCAACCGTGTTAACCAGCTGGGCGTTGCTGAGCCGCTGGTGCAGCGTCAGGGTGCCGACCGCATCGTGGTTGAGCTGCCGGGTATCCAGGATACCGCGCGGGCAAAAGAGATCCTTGGTGCCACCGCGACGCTGGAGTTCCGTCTGGTTAATACCAGCGTAGATCCGGGTGCTGCGGCAAATGGACGCGTGCCGGGTGACTCAGAAGTGAAGAAAACGCGGGAAGGGCAGCCGGTTGTGCTCTATAAGCGTGTCATTCTTACCGGCGATCACATCACCGATTCCACGTCCAGCATGGATGAGTACAACCAGCCGCAGGTGAATATTTCACTGGATGGCGCGGGCGGTAACATCATGTCGAACTTCACCAAGGACAACATCGGCAAGCCGATGGCGACCCTGTTTGTGGAGTACAAGGACAGCGGCAAGAAAGATGCCAACGGCAGAGCGATTCTGGCGAAGCAGGAAGAAGTGATCAACGTGGCGAACATTCAGTCACGGCTGGGTAATAGCTTCCGCATCACCGGTATCAGCAACCCGAACGAAGCGCGTCAGCTGTCGCTGCTGCTGCGTGCCGGTGCGCTGATTGCGCCGATTCAGATTGTCGAAGAGCGTACCATTGGCCCGACTATGGGTCAGCAGAACATCACCCAGGGTCTGGAAGCCTGCCTGTGGGGTCTGATCGCTTCGATCATCTTTATGGTGGTGTTCTACAAAAAGTTTGGTCTGATTGCGACCAGCGCGCTGCTGTGTAACCTGGTGCTGATTGTCGGCATCATGTCGCTGCTGCCAGGCGCCACGCTCACCATGCCGGGCATTGCCGGTATCGTGCTGACGCTGGCGGTTGCCGTAGATGCCAACGTGTTGATTAACGAACGTATTAAAGAAGAGCTGCGTAACGGACGCTCGGTACAGCAGGCGATTCATGAGGGCTACAAAGGCGCCTTCTCCAGTATCGTCGACGCCAACGTCACCACGCTGATTAAAGTCATCATTCTTTATGCGGTGGGTACCGGCTCCATCAAAGGCTTTGCAATCACCACCGCTATCGGTATTGCAACCTCGATGTTTACCGCTATCGTCGGCACCCGTGCCATCGTTAACCTGGTGTACGGCGGCAAACGCATCAACAAGCTGTCTATCTGAGGAGTGCGTTGTGGCACAGGAATATAGTATTGAACAGCTGAACCACGGGCGTAAGGTCGTAGACTTTATGCGCTGGGATACGCTGGCGTTTATCATCTCGGGTCTGCTGATCGTGGCGTCAATCGCCATTATCGGCGTGCGCGGGTTTAACTGGGGACTCGATTTCACCGGCGGTACGGTGATTGAGATTAACCTGGAGAAACCTGCAGATCTCGATGCGCTGCGCGAAGGTCTGGTAAAAGCGGGCTTTGACGAGCCGCTGGTGCAGAACTTCGGCAGCAGCCGCGACGTGATGGTGCGGATGCCACCTGCGACCGGCAATGCGGGTCAGGAGCTGGGCAACAAGGTGTTGTCCTCTATCAATCAGACCACGCAGCAGAACGCGACGGTAAAACGCATTGAGTTTGTCGGACCAAGCGTAGGTAGCGACCTGGCGCAGGCGGGGGCGATGGCGCTGCTCTCTGCGCTGATCGCTATTCTTATCTACATCGGGTTTCGCTTTGAATGGCGTCTGGCGCTGGGCACCGTGCTGGCGCTGGCGCATGACGTTATCATCACCTGCGGCCTGCTGGCGCTGTTCAGCATTGAAATCGATCTGACCATCGTTGCCTCGCTGATGTCGGTGATTGGTTACTCGCTTAACGATAAGATTGTGGTTTCTGACCGTATTCGTGAGAACTTCCGTAAGATCCGTCGCGGTTCTTCTTACGATATCACCAACGTGTCGCTGACCCAGACGCTGAGCCGTACCCTGATCACTTCTATCACCACGCTGGCGATGATCCTGATCCTGTTCATCTTTGGCGGCGCGCTGCTGAAAGGCTTCTCGCTCACGATGCTGATTGGTGTGACGATCGGTACGATCTCATCCATCTACGTCTCTTCAGCGCTGGCGCTGAAGCTGGGGATGAAGCGTGAGCATATGCTGGTGCAGAAAGTGGAAAAAGAGGGCGCCGATCAGCCTTCTATTCTGCCGTAAGCCCGGCGCTGACCGATGCAAAAAGGCCCTTCTCCGGAAGGGCCTTTTTTTATGGCGCGGCGTCTGCCGTTACCTCATGTACGCGCACATAGCCGAGCCGATCCGGTGTCAGGCCACTCAGGTGCAGCGGCACTGTTACCGTGCTGCGCGGCATCAGGCTGGCGGGCACGCTGATGCGCTGACTCAGGCTGTCGGCGGCCAGCGGCTGACCACTGGCGGGATCGCTTTCACCCCACACCACGGTCGCGCTCAGCGCGGGTACCGGCTTGTCATCAGCAGAGCGGATAACCAGGCTGGCCTGGCTGCCGTTTGCTTCTGCACTCACGTTCAGCAGTGCGAGACGCAGCGTACCCAGCTGCGTCTCCAGATCAACCGGCGTCGCGGAACCGGGCACCAGCCATGCGCCCTGAGTGGAGCGGCTGTTAAGCTGGCCCTGCTGCTCCAGCGCGCTGGCGCGGCGGGTGAGATGACGCATCTGCTGATTGAGCTGGCTCACCTCCTGATGCAGCTCTCTGACCTGCGGGGCAGGAGGCGGAGTGCTGCAGCCGCTCAGCAGCAGCAGCGACAGCACTGCCGGAACCGGAAAGCTCCTGAGTCTCATGCTCTCTCCCGCACCTTATTCCGGAATACGCAGTACCTGGCCCGGATAGATTTTGTCCGGATGGCTCAGCATCGGCTTGTTAGCTTCGAAGATTTTGTTGTACTGATTTGGATCGCCGTAGACCTGTTTGGAAATAGCGCTCAGGGTGTCGCCTTTCTTCACTGTGTAGAGGTTAGCTTCGCGTGCGGTGTCGCTGACGGTGACTTTATCATCCACTTTAGTGATGCCGGCAACGTTACCCGCTGCCACCAGAATCTTCTCTTTGAGCTCCTGTGAAATGCCGTCGCCGCTGACGGTTACAGTATCACCCTGCACATTGACGTTGACTTTATCGCTGTCTGGCAGGCCGAGCTTGTTGATATGATCCTGCAGCTTTTTGCTGGAGTCATCACCGCCTGTCACGCTGTCCCACAGTTTCTCTCCTGCTTCTTTGACGAAGTTAAACAGACCCATAGTTCCTCCTGTGATTGTGCCGGATTGGCTCTTTAAGCGTAGTGCGTTTTTGAAATTTGCTGGCAGAAGCGGTTATGAGCGCTGAAAAAATCGCCAGGCAGGCGGCCTCTGTTTTGTTAAATGTGAGTTCGCGTTACACTGTGTGGCCCAAAATCTCGCGACAGGAAACGTCATGCATTGCCCATTCTGTTCCGCTGTGGATACCAAAGTGATCGACTCACGCCTGGTCAGTGAAGGTTCCTCGGTGCGCCGCCGCCGTCAGTGTCTGGTCTGCCATGAGCGCTTTACCACGTTTGAGATGGCGGAGCTGGTGATGCCGCGCGTGGTAAAAAGCAACGACGTGCGTGAGCCTTTTAACGAAGATAAGCTGACCAGCGGCATGATGAAGGCGCTGGAGAAGCGTCCCGTCAGTGCTGATGCGGTCGATAGCGCAGTCAATCACATTAAAACCCAGCTGCGTGCGACCGGCGAACGTGAGATTGCCAGCAAGCTGATTGGCAATCTGGTGATGGAAGAGCTAAAAAAACTGGATAAGGTCGCCTATATCCGCTTCGCCTCGGTCTACCGCAGCTTTGAAGATATCCGCGACTTTGGCGAAGAGATCGCCCGCTTACAGGACTGAATCATGACCGATGCTCGCTATATGGCGCGCGCGCTGGAACTGGCGCGACGCGGTCGTTTCACCACCACGCCAAACCCCAACGTCGGCTGCGTGATCGTGCGTGACGGCACAATTGTCGGCGAAGGCTGGCATCAGCGCGCGGGTGAACCGCATGCTGAAGTGCATGCGCTGCGCATGGCCGGAGAGCAGGCGCGCGGTGCAACCGCCTACGTTACGCTGGAGCCGTGCAGCCATCATGGCCGGACGCCACCCTGCTGCGATGCGCTGATTGCCGCTGGCGTCAGCCGCGTGGTGGCCGCCATGCAGGATCCTAACCCGCAGGTCGCAGGGCGCGGTCTCTGGCGCCTGCAGCAGGCGGGAATTGAAGTCAGTCACGGGCTGATGATGGCGGAAGCGGAAGCGCTCAATCGCGGGTTTCTCAAGCGTATGCGCACCGGGTTTCCCTGGATACAGCTCAAGCTTGGCGCTTCACTGGATGGGCGCACAGCGATGGCGAGCGGTGAGAGCAAGTGGATCACCTCGGCGGCCGCCCGCCGGGATGTGCAGCAGTTCCGCGCGCAGAGTTCCGCCATTCTTACCAGCAGCGCCACCGTGCTGGCCGACGATCCATCACTCACGGTACGCGCAGATGAACTCAGCGACAGCGTTCGCCAGCAGCTGGATACGCAGACTCTGCGGCAGCCGGTGCGGGTGGTGGTTGACAGCCAGCAGCGCGTGACGCCGCAGCACCGGCTGATTCATCAGCCGGGTGAGAGCTGGCTGATGCGTACCGCTCCTGATGACGCCGCGTGGCCGGAGAGCGTAACGCAGATTGCGGTGCCGCCGCGCGGCGAACAGCTTGATCTGGTCGCGATGATGATGCTGCTCGGTCAGCGTCAGATTAACAGTGTCTGGGTCGAGGCGGGAGCGGGCCTGGCGGGCGCGCTGATTCAGGCCGGACTGGTGGATGAGCTGATTATTTATATCGCACCGGTGCTGCTTGGCGACGCCGGACGCGGGCTCTGTACGCTCCCCGGACTGGAGGCGTTGAGCGCCGCGCCGCGCCTCGATTTTCGTGATGTGCGCAAAGTGGGTGACGATCTGCGTCTTACCCTGACCCTGCGTTAAGCATGCACGGAAAAGCCTGAGCGCCCGGCTAAAGAGTATGATAGAATCCGCCCCCTTCTGCGGGGGCTATAAAACACACACCCAAAGGATATGTATGAACGTTATCGAAGCTGCTGTTGCCACGCCTGATGCTAAAATTGCCATCGTGATTGCGCGTTTTAACAACTTTATTAATGACAGTCTGCTGGATGGCGCGGTAGATGCGCTGAAGCGTATCGGTCAGGTTAAAGCTGAAAACATCACCGTGGTCTGGGTGCCGGGCGCCTATGAGCTGCCGCTGGCCGCGCGCGCGCTGGCGAATACCGGTAAGCACGACGCGATTGTTGCGCTGGGCACGGTGATCCGTGGCGGCACTGCCCACTTCGAATATGTGGCAGGTGAAGCGAGCTCCGGTATCGCTAACGTGGCAATGAGCTGCGAAATCCCGGTCACCTTCGGCGTTCTGACCACCGAAAATATCGAGCAGGCGATTGAACGCGCCGGCACGAAAGCGGGTAACAAAGGCGCAGAAGCCGCGCTGACCGCACTTGAAATGATCAACGTATTGAAAGCCATTAAAGCCTGATTTTTGTAAGGGGAATTTTGTGAAACCTGCTGCTCGTCGTCGCGCCCGTGAGTGCGCTGTCCAGGCGCTCTACTCCTGGCAGTTGTCCAACAACGACATTGCCGATGTGGAATACCAGTTTCTGGCGGAACAAGACGTCAAAGACGTCGATATTAGCTATTTCCGCGAACTGCTGGCCGGTGTGGCGACCAACAGCGCGTACCTGGATGGCCTGATGAAACCCTGGCTGTCGCGCCAGCTTGAAGAGCTGGGTCAGGTAGAAAAAGCGATCCTGCGCCTCTCGCTCTATGAGCTGAGCAAGCGTGCGGATGTGCCTTATAAAGTCGCCATCAACGAAGGTATTGAGCTGGCAAAAGTGTTTGGCGCTGAAGACAGCCATAAGTTTGTCAACGGCGTGCTGGATAAAGCCGCTCCGCAAATACGACCAAACAGAAAGTAGTGCAGAAGGCCGGGTAACCGGCCTTTTTTCATTGAGACCTGATTTATGTCCTGTGGTGAATTTGAACTGATCGCACGCTATTTCAACCGTGTAACCAGCTCCCGTCGCGACGTGGAGAAGGGCATTGGTGATGACTGTGCGTTACTAAACGTTCCTGACAAACAGACCCTCGCTATCAGCACCGATACGCTGGTGGCGGGCGTCCATTTCTTACGCGATATCCATCCGGCCGATCTCGGCTACAAGGCGCTGGCGGTAAATCTCAGCGATTTAGCTGCGATGGGCGCCGATCCGGCATGGCTGACGCTGGCACTGACGCTGCCTGAGGTCGATGAGACCTGGCTGGCGGGCTTCAGCGACAGCCTGTTTGAGCTGCTCGACTACTACGATATGCAGCTGATTGGCGGCGACACCACGCGCGGTCCGCTCAGCCTGACGCTGGGTATTCACGGGCTGGTGCCTGTCGGGCGCGCGCTGAAGCGCTCCGGTGCAAAGCCGGGTGACTGGATCTATGTTACCGGCACGCTGGGTGACAGCGCGGCAGGACTGTCGCTGCTGCAGCATCATCATCGCCTTGACGATCCGGCGGTGCACGAGGTGCTGATCAAGCGTCATCTGCGTCCGATGCCGCGCGTGCTGCAGGGCCAGGCGCTGCGCAGCCTTGCTACCTCGGCGATCGATATCTCTGATGGCCTGATTTCCGATCTTGGCCATATTCTGACGGCCAGCCGGGTTGGCGCACGCCTGAATCTCGACGCGCTGCCGCTCTCCGCTACGCTGCGCGATCATTTTGCGCCGGAGCAGGTGCTGCGCTGGGCGCTGAGCGGCGGTGAAGATTATGAACTCTGCTTCACGGTGCCTGAAGTTAACCGCGGCGCGCTGGATGTGGCGCTGGGCCGGCTTGGCGCACCTTATACCTGCATCGGACAGATCGCCCCGGAAGCGGAAGGGCTGACGCTGCTGGAGCACGGCAAGCCGCGCCGCTTTAACCATAAAGGATTTGACCATTTTGACGCGCGATAAAGATGTAGCGAAAAGTCGCCTGCGGATGCGCAATCCCTGGCATCTGCTGGCAACCGGTTTTGGCAGCGGATTAAGCCCTTTTATGCCGGGTACCGTAGGCTCGGTGGCCGCGATCCCGTTCTGGTGGCTGATGACGTTTCTGCCGCTGCAGCTCTATTCGCTGGTGGTGCTGGTGGGTATCAGCGTGGGCGTCTATCTCTGTCATCGCACCGCGCGTGACATGGGCGTACACGATCACGGCAGCATCGTCTGGGATGAGTTTGTCGGCATGTGGATCACGCTAATGGCGATCCCGGTGCTTAACGGCTGGTGGGTACTGGCTGGTTTTGTCATCTTCCGGATTTTTGATATCTGGAAACCGTGGCCTATTCGCTGGTTCGATAAGAACGTTCATGGCGGAATGGGCATTATGGTCGACGATATCATCGCCGGCGTAGTCTCCGCAGCCGTATTATACGGCGCCGGCCTGCTGCTGTAAGGGCGGCCAGGGGCGCATAAATGCGTATAACCCGCGGTATATGATTCGGCCAGGGGCGCATGAATGCGCCCCCTACGTATATTTTGTAGGGGCGGTATTTATGCCGCCCTGGTTTCAGGCGCATCGATACGTATAACCGCGGTACATGGCTCGGCCAGGGGCGCATGAATGCGCCCCCTACGTATATTTTGTAGGGGCGGTATTTATGCCGCCCTGGTTTCAGGCGTATCGATACGTATAACCGCGGTACATGGCTCGGCCAGGGGCGCATAAATGCGCCCCCTACGTCATGTTTTTGTAGGGGCGGCATTTATGCCGCCCTGGTTTATGCGGATATCAATTGCTTACTCATACCCTACAGCCGGATGCGGCTGATAGACCATCTCCAGCTCGGCGATATCTTCCGCACTCAATTCAACGTCAACCGCTTTAACCAATTCGGCAAACTGCTGCTCACGTGAAGCGCCGATAATAGGGGCGGTCACGGCGGGTTTATGCAGCAGCCATGCCAGTGCGACCTGCGCGCGCGTCACCTTTTTCTCCGCGGCAATGGTGGCCAGTCGCTCCGCAATCGCGGCGTCGTTCTCTTCTGTACCGGTATACAACTTCTCCATCACATTATCAGAGACCGAGCGTGCGGTAGTTTCCCCCCAGGGGCGCGTCAGTTTGCCGCGCGCCAGCGGGCTCCACGGCAGCACGGCGATGCCCTCACGCTGACAGAGCGGGTGCATCTCCTTTTCCTCTTCGCGCTGGATCAGATTGTATTGATCCTGCATGCTGACAAAGCGCGCCCAGCCATGATCTTGCTGCAGCTGCAGTGCCTGAGCAAACTGAGAGGCGTGCATGGAAGAGGCGCCGATATAACGCGCCTTACCCGCTTTCACGACCTCATCCAGCGCCTGCAGCGTCTCTTCAACGGGCGTTGCATAGTCCCAGCGGTGGATCTGCAGCAGATCCACATGATCCATGCCGAGTCGCATCAGGCTGTCATCGATCGACTGCAGAATATTCTGCCGCGACAGGCCCTGCGACAGGTTGCTGAGCGGGAAGTAAACTTTGGTCGCGACCACCACGTCATCGCGCCGCGCGAAATCTTTCAGCGCGCGTCCGAGGATCTCTTCGCTGCTGCCGTCAGAATAGCTGTTGGCGGTATCAAAAAAGTTGATCCCCGCGTCCAGCGCCTGTTTGATCAGCGGCCGGCTGCTCTCTTCCGGCAGCGTCCAGGCGTGGTTGCCGCGCATCGGATCGCCATAGGTCATGCAGCCTAAGCAGAGTCGGGATACCTGGAGATCGGTCTGGCCTAAACGAACGGTTTTCATTGAGAGCTCCTGCTCTTATGCGTGGGAAAAGGATTCCGTAAGCATAGCAGCAGGAGCGAAGAGGGGAGTTATTGCGCGAGCCAGGCAGCGATCTGCTGCTGAATGCCGGTGGCATCCAGTTGATAGTCGTGACGCACCTCTTCCTGAGTACCCTGTGGAATAAACTCATCTGGCAGGCCAAGGTTGAGCACCGGCACGGCCAGGCGTTTCGCCATCACAAACTCATTTACGCCGCTGCCGGCGCCACCCATGATGGCACCTTCTTCCAGCGTCACCAGCGCATCATGGCTCTGCGCCAGCTCGCGAATCAGGGTTTCATCCAGCGGTTTCACAAAGCGCATATCTACCAGCGTGGCGTTCAGTGCTTCAGCCGCGGCCTGCGCATCCGGCAGCAGCGTGCCGAAATTGAGGATCGCCAGCTTTTCACCCTGACGCTTCACCACCCCTTTGCCCAGCGGCAGACTGGTAAGTGGCTCAAGCGTGGCACCGGTACCGGTACCGCGCGGATAGCGCACCGCGCTCGGACCCGCCTGATAGTGATAGCCGGTGTAGAGCATCAGGCGACACTCATTCTCGTCGCTTGGCGTCATAATCACCATGCCGGGCACGCAGCGCAGATAGGCGATATCAAATGCGCCCTGATGCGTCTGACCATCCGCGCCGACAATACCGCCGCGGTCGATAGCAAACAGCACCGGCAGCTGCTGAATCGCCACATCGTGGATCACCTGATCGTAAGCGCGCTGCAGGAAGGTGGAGTAAATCGCCACGACCGGCTTGTAACCGCCAATCGCCATGCCGGCAGCAAAGGTCACGGCGTGCTGTTCAGCAATCGCCACGTCAAAATATTGCTGCGGATAGGCGCGCGAATAACTCACCATGCCGGACCCTTCACGCATTGCCGGCGTGACCGCCATCATGCGCGGATCGTCAGCGGCGATCTCGCTCAGCCAGTCGCCAAAAATCTTCGAGTAGCTCGGCAGACCAGGCACGCTTTTTGGCAGCGCACCGCTGGCCGGGTCAAACTTCGGTACGGCATGCCAGGCGATAGGATCCTGCTCGGCAGGGGCATAGCCTTTGCCTTTTTTGGTCATGATATGCAGGAACTGCGGACCTTTAAGATCGCGCATATTCTTCAGCGTGCTGACCAGCGTCAGTACATCATGGCCGTCAACCGGACCGATGTAGTTAAAGCCCAGCTCCTCGAACAGCGTGCCGGGCACCACCATGCCTTTCAGATGCTCTTCGGTGCGCTTCACCAGCTCTTTAATCGGCGGCAGACCATCCAGCACGCGCTTGCTGCCTTCGCGCAGGCGCGAATAGGTTTTACCGGAGAGGATCTGCGCCAGGCGGTTATTCAGCGCGCCGACGTTCTCGGAGATCGACATCTCATTGTCGTTGAGGATCACCAGCATATCGGGCTTGATATCGCCGGCATGGTTCATCGCCTCAAACGCCATTCCGGCGGTAATGGCGCCGTCGCCGATGATACAGGCGGTGCGGCGACCTTTGCCTTCCCGCTCGGCGGCCACCGCCATGCCGAGACCGGCGCTGATAGAGGTAGAAGAGTGTCCAACGCTCAGGACGTCATATTCGCTCTCACCGCGCCATGGAAACGGATGCAGGCCGTTTTTCTGCCGGATGGTGCCGATGCGATCGCGGCGTCCGGTCAGAATTTTATGCGGATAAGCCTGATGGCCTACGTCCCAGACCAGATGGTCAAACGGGGTGTTGTAGACGTAATGCAATGCGACGGTCAGCTCGACAACGCCCAGACCCGACGCAAAGTGGCCGGATGAGCGGCTGACGCTATCCAGCAGATACTGACGCAGCTCGTCGCACAGGGCCGGAAGTTTCTCTTTCGGCAGTAAACGTAATTCCTGCACCGTGCCTGCTAACGCCAGTGTCGGGTATTTTGCAATATCAAAACTCATCAGAGACTCATTATGAAAGTTATTTATCGCGTTCAATTATGAAGCTTGCCAGCGCTTGTAATACGCTTGTGTCATAGCCCTGACCGGCGAGGATCTCCAGCGCCCCCAAAGCTTCCTGATAGAGCGCCTGCGCTTTTATACGCGCGCCCTCAAGCCCTAACAGGGCCGGGTAGGTACTTTTGCCCAGCGCCTGATCGGCGCCCTGGGTTTTGCCCAGCACGGCGGTGTCGCCGGTGACATCCAGAATGTCATCCTGCACCTGAAACGCCAGGCCGATAGCATCAGCATAGGTGTCCAGCAGCGGCAGCGCCAGGCGAGCCGGCTCGCCTGCAGCCAGCGCGCCCAGACGCACGGCAAGACGGATCAGCGCGCCGGTTTTGTGGCGATGGATCTGCTCAAGCTGCGTCAGATCGATCTGTTTGCCTTCGGCCGCTAAATCCAGCGCCTGGCCGCCGCACATACCGGCAACGCCGCTGGCCTGCGCCAGTTCAGAGATCATTCTCACGCGCGTCGCCGCGCTGACGCCCGGCATTGGTTCATCAGCCAGGATAGAGAAGGCCAGCGTTTGCAGCGCATCGCCCGCCAGAATGGCCGTATCTTCACCATAACGAATATGACAGGTAGGCTGTCCGCGGCGCAGCGCGTCATCATCCATCGCCGGCAGATCGTCGTGAATCAGCGAATAGGCGTGAATACACTCTGTGGCGGCGGCAGGCGCATCAAGGCTGGCTGCGTCGGCGTTAAGCATTTCACCGGTGGCATAGACCAGAAAAGGACGCAGACGCTTACCTCCTAATAGTGCCCCATAATGCATGGCATTCACCAGCGGGGAACTCTGAAAAGGCAGTGGATCTATTAAACGTGTCAGCGCCTGATTTACGCGCTCATGATAGGTTTGCTGTAGCTGGACAAAATCCATTAGTCGTTATCCGGCGTAAAAGGGGTAAGGTCGGCCGTTTTATCATCGCTCAGCAGGATCTGTACGCGCTGTTCAGCCTGCTGCAGCGTCTGCTGACCGCTGCGCGCCAGCTGCACACCGCGCTCAAACTCATTCAGCGCCTCTTCCAGCGGCAGCTCGCCGCTTTCCAGCCGGCTCACAATCTGCTCCAGCTGCTGCAGGGCGGTTTCAAAACTCACGGGCGCTTCGGCTTTTTTCGGCATAATCAGTGTCGACTCACAGTTTGGGACATCTTCGTGCAATCGGTCATGGTAGCCGACGGGGAATAATAAGCAAAATGTTGAATGTGATTGCGGTAGCAGAAGCAGTCACGCAGTAAAGGTGGTATACTTTTGCGCCTCGGATGCGGACGCTCTCGCGATCCCCGCAATATTATGATCTTACCAGCTAAGTGCTGATGATTTTAGCACTTATTTGCCCAACGAAGCTGTGTCGCCATGAAGTTTATCATCAAGCTCTTCCCTGAAATCACCATCAAAAGTCAGTCGGTGCGGCTGCGCTTTATCAAAATTCTTACCGGCAATATCCGCAATACCCTGCGTTCTCTGAATGAGGATATCAAGGTGGTGCGTCACTGGGATCACATTGAAGTGCGCGCTAAAAATGAAGCGCTGCGTGAAATCATTGTGGATGAGCTGACGCGTATTCCTGGTATCCACCACGTGCTCGCCGTTGAAGATCGTGCTTACACCGATATGCACGATATCTTTGAGCAGACGCTGGCGCTGAACCGTGAGCGCCTGGAAAATAAAAGCTTCAGCGTGCGCGTAAAACGTCGCGGCACCCACAGCTTCAGTTCACAGGATGTGGAACGCTATGTAGGCGGCGGGCTGAATCAGCATATCGCCAGCGCGCGCGTGCAGCTGAAGCAGCCGGATGAGACGGTTAATCTGGAGATTGAAGACGATCGTCTGCTGCTGATCACCGGTCGCTTTGAAGGGCTGGGCGGCTTTCCAATCGGCACGCAGGAAGATGTGATGTCGCTGATCTCCGGTGGTTTTGATTCCGGTGTGTCGAGCTATATGCTGATGCGACGCGGCTGCCGCGTACATTACTGCTTCTTTAATCTTGGCGGCGCGGCGCATGAGATTGGCGTGCGTCAGGTAGCACACTATCTGTGGAATCGTTTTGGCCGCTCACACCGCGTGCGCTTTGTCGCCATCAATTTTGAGCCGGTCGTCGGCGAGATTCTGGAAAACGTTGATGACGGGCAGATGGGCGTGGTGCTGAAGCGCATGATGGTTCGCGCTGCGTCAATGATTGCCGAGCGCTACGGTGTACAGGCGCTGGTGACCGGCGAAGCGCTGGGTCAGGTATCGAGCCAGACGCTGACCAACCTGCGCCTGATCGATAACGCATCCGATACGCTGATCCTGCGTCCGCTGATTTCACACGATAAAGAGCATATTATTAACGTGGCGCGGCAGATCGGTACGGAAGATTTCGCCCGCACCATGCCGGAATACTGCGGCGTTATCTCAAAGAGCCCGACGGTTAAAGCGGTGAAAGGCAAAATTGAAGCGGAAGAGCAGAATTTCAACTTCGATATTCTTCAGCGCGTGGTGCAGGAAGCGACTAATCTCGATATCCGCGAGATTGCTGAACAGACCGAAGAAGAAGTGGTGGAAGTAGAGACCGTGGACTCTTTTGGCACTAACGATGTGGTGCTCGATATCCGTGCCGCTGACGAGCAGGACGCTTCCCCGCTGGATCTCAGCGGCGTGGAAGTGAAGTCGCTGCCGTTCTATAAGCTCAGCACGCAGTTTGGCGATTTGGATCAGAACCGGACCTGGCTGCTCTATTGCGATCGTGGCGTGATGAGCAAACTGCAGGCGCTTTATCTGCACGAGCAGGGTTTTACAAACGTGAAAGTTTATCGCCCATAGCACGTCAGGGGCGCCACCGGGATTATCCGCCGGGATATCACCGGAATTTGTTGGGGCGCATTAATGCGCCCCCTACGTCTGGCTTCGTAGGGGCGCCATTAATGGCGCCCTGGTTTATGTGCGGCATCCGATTCGGCCCAGGGGCGCATTAATGCACCCCTACGGTGATACCGGAATTAATTTCGCGCAACGGAATTCGCAGAGGCGCACTTTATTCGCGCTCGTCGAACTCCTGATAATTATAAATGCCTGCCGCCAGCACCAGCTGTGAGGCGACTTCGCGTGCGGTCTCTTTATCCTGCAGCAGATCCACCAGCTTTAATGCAAAATCAAACGCTGTACCCGGTCCCTGGCTGGTGAGCAGATTGACGCGCGGATCCCATACCACGCGGCGCTCCATCCATTTCGCATCCGGAATTGTCTTTTTCAGGCCCGGAAAGCCGGTCATATTCCCGACCGGAAAAAGATCGTGCGGCACCAGTACCGTGCCTGGCGCTGCGCAAATAGCCGCCACAATTTTGCCTGTCAGATGAAACTGGCGCACCGTTTCCACCAGCAGCGGGCTGTCGCGGAACGTCTCCGCACCTTTCAGACCACCGGGCAGAACAACGGCGTCAAAATCGTTATCTGCCACTTCTGCCAGAGGGGCATCAGCCAGCAGGCGCACGCCGCGCGAGCATATAATTTCCCGTGTGCCGTCACTCTCTGCGCTGGCGGTAGTGACAGTGATGCCGCCGCGCACCAGCACGTCGATGGTGGTGACCGCTTCGGTCTCTTCACTGCCATGAGCGAGGCATACCAGTACGGATGGGCTGGCGTTCATATTGTGACTCCTTACGTTTTACCAGATCATAAAGGCGGCTATTCTCCGGCAGCGTAATGCCCTGACTGCGCGCGCGGCGCAGCAGATAGCCGGTAATATAATCAATTTCAGTTTGTCGCTGCGTACGGATATCCTGCAGCATAGAAGAGACATTGGCGGCAGTCGTGTCGATAACGTCATAAATAATGGCGCGTAGCGTCTCTGCGTCCATATGCTGTCCTTCACGCGTCAGCAGCAGCGCCAGCTCGTCGCACAGCGTATCGATCTGCTCCGGCCAGGCGCGCAGCGCGCCGTTCAGGCACTCATGCTCTACCGTTAGCGGATTGATAACGCAGTTCACCGCCAGCTTGCGCCAGCAGGCGGAAGCAATATCATCATGCCAGGCAACGTCAGGTAATGCCTGATGCAGCAGATCCGCGAGATGGCTCAACGGCGCGGCGTCACAGCTGACCGGTCCGATATGCGTGATGCCAGCCGCCACGTGGCGGATCACTGTCCCGTCATGCATCGCCGCATGGGTGATGATGCCGCGCAGCAGCGGCTGCGTCAAATCGCGCAGCTCCTCCAGCGTTCCCATACCGTTATGCAGCAGCAAAACCGGCATGTCCGCGCGCAGCACGCTCTGAAGATTTTTAATTGCTGGCGAAACCTGTGGCGCTTTCAGGGTAACCAGCAACAGGTCGCTGCGCGCCAGAAACAGCGGATCGTTGGCGATAAAGGTGTGATTGCTCACTTCGCCCTGCAGATCGGTGACGTTAACGGAACAGTAGGGCTGCGGCACGCGCAGCCAGCCCTGTACGTCGTGACCCTGACGGGCCAGCGCAGTCAGCCAGACCTGCCCCAGCGCGCCGCAACCCAGCACGGTAATTTTCATTCTGCCTCCTGCTGGCGGGGTATTTTCACATCACATACTCAGTATAGCTTTGAGCTGCCGCGTGTTTTATTAGCGCAGCAAGACGCGTATTATGCATGTCACTTTAGTATCAGGAGAAGAAAAGATGCCATCTTTCGATATCGTTTCCGAAGTCGAGCTGCAGGAAGTCCGCAACGCGGTAGAAAATACCAACCGTGAACTCTCAACCCGCTTCGACTTTCGTAACGTCACCGCCAGCGTTGAGCTGAATGAGAAGAACGAGACGATTAAAATCACCACCGAGTCCGATTTTCAGGTGAAGCAGATTGTCGATATTCTGCGTGAAAAGCTACTGAAGCGCGGTATTGAAAACGCTGCGATAGAGGTGCCGGAGGAGATTGAACACAGCGGTAAAAGCTGGAGCGTAGAAGCCAAACTGAAAAAAGGCATTGAAAGCGACGTTGCCAAAAAGCTGGTGAAGCTGATCAAAGACAGCAAGCTTAAGGTGCAGACGCAGATTCAGGGCGACGAACTGCGCGTGACCGGCAAATCTCGCGACGATCTGCAGGGCGCGATGGCGCTGGTGCGCGGTGGCAACCTCGGCCAGCCATTCCAGTTCAAAAACTTCCGCGATTAATCCTCTCTGGCGCACGCCGTACCGCGATAGATCGACAGCGCACCATGCCGGATAGATCGCTGTAAAAAAAGCCCGACGCAGTGGTCGGGCTTCAGATTCAGCAGCTGGCGAGCAGCGCCTCTATCTCAACGCGGCTCGTGACTTTGCTGTCGATTTTGATATACGCGCTTTTCTCTTCCGGCACGATAAATACGGATGCCACGCCAGGCTGAGCTTTCAGACGTTTTTCCAGATTCGGCACGGCCAGCACGGCGTCGCTCAGTACCAGCCGCAGGCTGCTGACGTAAGGCGGCTCCTGCATCGACATCGCAACAAACAGCCAGGCCGCAGCGATAATCGCTCCGATGAGAAATACCGTCTGCGCATCAATATGACCAAAAATCCAGCCGCCGAGGCTGCCGCCAATCGCCACTCCAAGAAACTGGCTGGTGGAGTAGATACCCATGGCGGTGCCCTTATAACCAGCCGGTGACTCTTTGCTGATCAGCGAGGGCAGAATGGCCTCCATTACGTTAAACGCGAGGAAAAAGAGCTGCACGCCAGCCACCAGCGTCCAGAAGTGGCCTTCTGCTCCCCAGAGAACGATTTCCGCAATGATAATCAGCGCCACGCAGCTGACAAAAACCCGCTTCATACGGCGCTTTACTTCGGCGTAGATAATGACCGGCACTACGGCGACAAAGGCAACCAGCATGGTCACCAGATAGATTTTCCAGTGCTCAGCTGCCGGGAGGCCTGCCAGTTCAAACTGGCCGGGCAGGGCGACAAAGCTCGACATCAGCAGCACGTGCAGACAGAGAATGCCGATATTAAGCTTCAGCAGTCTGGGATTGGCCAGCACGGCGCGAATGCTGCCTTTTACCATCCCGGACTCGCGGTTAAGCACGTGACCGCGCGCATTCGGCACGACCAGCAGCGTGATAACGATACCCAGCGTTGCCAGCAGCGCAATCATCCAGAACAGCGCATGCAGCCCCAGCGCGTGCGTGACAATGGGTCCGGCCACCATGGCAATCGCAAAGGTCACGCCAAAACTGATACCGATAAACGCCATCGCTTTAGTGCGGTTCTGCTCACGGGTGAGATCGGACAGCAGCGCCATTACGGCGGCGGCAATAGCGCCGGAGCCCTGTAACGCGCGACCAAGAATAATGCCCCAGATTGAGATTGTCGTGGCGGCGATCACGCTGCCAAGGACAAACAGCAGCAGGCCGCCGACAATCAGCGGCTTGCGTCCGATACGATCGGAAAGCAGCCCGAAGGGGATCTGAAAAATGGCCTGTGCCAGACCATAAATACCAATTGCCAGACCAATCAGGGTTTCGCTGGCACCCTGCAACGCCATGCCGTAAGTAGTAAGTACCGGCAGAACCATAAACATTCCGAGCATACGCAGGGAAAAAACGGTACCTAAACCCCATGTAGCGCGCAGCTCTACCGGCGTCATTTTATTGTCGTTCATTCCAACCTCTGTAAGTGTCTGCCTGTCATGCACCATGCTGCAGCAGCCAGTAACACCCTGTTGCTGCAAATCGATTTATTTCGGGCATTTAGCACCCATTTTAGGGAGCAGGGGAGGGCGGGTAAAACATTTGTTTTTAAGCAGTGGTAACAAAAAGAAAGGGCGCGAAAATCGCGCCCTTTCTCAGAGTGACGGTGCCCGCTTACCAGACGTAAGTGAGCAGGTCTTTGGATGCGGGAGCCATGAAGTCAACTGACATCATGACGCTCAGCGCGGTGATGGCGATGATAGAGAACACAAACAGTTTACGCGCCCAGACTTTATCGTTTGAGGTTTTGTAACCTGAGAGTGCCATACCCAGCCACCAGACGCTGACCGCCGCAGCCACGATCAGATATTTGTAGCCCGCATAACCACCCAGTGAGAGCATCAGCGTGGCAATCATAAACGCCAGAATGTAGAGCGTAATATGATTTTTCGCCACAGAGATGCCTTTCACCACCGGCAGAACCGGAATGTTGGCGGCCTGGTAATCTTTAAAGCGGAAGATGGCAATCGCGTAGGAGTGCGGCATCTGCCACAGGCTAAAGATAGCCAGTAAAATTAATGCGCCAGCATCAAACTCATTGGTGACTGCGCAGTAGCCAATTACCGGTGGCGCAGCACCGGAGAGGCTGCCGATCAGCGTTCCGTAGACCGAATGACGCTTCATATAGAGGCTGTAAACGCCAACATAGACCACGAAGCCCATGACCGCCAGCCACATGGCCAGCGGGTTGGCGCCGAAATACAGCAACGCAAAGCCAGCAATACCCAACGCAGTGGCATAAACCAGGCTTACTTTCGCCGAGATCAGGCCTTTGACCAGAACCCGGTTCCGCGTTCTCTCCATTTTGATGTCGATATCGCGGTCAATCACATTGTTGAATACACAACCCGATGCGACCACCAGCGATACGCCAGCCAGCGCGGTGAGAAACAGGGGATAATCGATGCTGCCTTTAGAGGCCAGCAGAAATCCACCGATGACAGAAATTAAATTTCCGAAAATAATTCCTGGTTTTGTTACTTGCAGGTATTGCTTAATCATTACGCGTGACTCTTTAGTGGGCCATCATGTTGTAGTTGAGGTTCCACATAATCCACAGTGAACCGATCACAACAATCAGAATGATGATTGCTGAGAAGACAATGGCCACCATGTTCCAGCCACCCTCTGATTTGCTGTCCAGATGCAGGAAGTAGACCAGGTGCACCAGCACCTGAACCACTGCACACACCAGAACCACACCCAGGATGGTGCCGTGTGAGGCACTGCCATCCATTACCATCCAGAACGGGATCGCCGTCAGGATGATAGAGAGGATGAAGCCGATCATGTAAGACTTCACGCTACCGTGTGATGCACCATGTTCGTTTACAGAATGACTCATTACATGGCCCCCATCAGATAGACAACGGTGAATACGCAGATCCACACCACATCCAGGAAGTGCCAGAACAGGCTCAGGCACATGATACGGGTACGGTTGCTCTCAGTCAGACCACGTTTAGCGATCTGGAACATCAGAACCGCCATCCAGATCAGACCAGAGGTAACGTGCAGACCGTGCGTACCAACCAGAGTAAAGAAGCCAGAAAGGAAGCCACTACGGTTTGGACCGAAGCCTTCCGCAATCAGGTGATGGAATTCATAGATTTCCATCCCGATAAATCCGGCACCGAACAGGAAGGTCAGGGCCAGCCAGCCAATGACCGAACCTTTGTTCTGGTTGTTCATCGCAATCACTGCCATTCCATAAGTAATGGAGCTCAGCAGCAGCAGCGCGGTTTCAACCAGCACAAACGGCAGTTCGAAAATATCTTTACCTGCCGGGCCACCGGCAGTGTTGTTGACCATTACTGCATAGGTCGCAAACAGCGTTGCGAAGATAATGCAGTCACTCATCAGGTAGATCCAGAAGCCAAAGACTTTATTGGCTCCTGCATCGTGATGCCCATGCTCCGCATGGGCGTCGTGGTGGTGTTTTACGGTTTGAGTCGACATTATTTCAGACCTGCTTTGCTGATGTCATCAAAGTGCTTCTTCTCGATCTGCTCGATTTCAGCAACCGGAACGTAGTAATCCACGTCCTCATCGAAGCTCTTCACAATCCAGGTCACGATGGTGCCCAGGAAAGTGAGACCCGCCAGCCACCAGATATGCCAGATCATGGCGAAACCGAAGACTGTTACGAATGCAGCGATAACAATGGCCGCGCCGCTGTTTTTCGGCATATGAATTTCTTCATATTTTTCTGGCTGCTTGTACGCTTCGCCTTTCTCTTTCATTTCCCAGAACGCATCACGCTCGTGGATATGAGGGATAACAGCAAAGTTGTAGAACGGTGGTGGTGAAGAGGTTGCCCACTCCAGCGTACGACCGCCCCACGGGTCACCAGTCAGATCGCGGTTCTGATCGCGGTCACGTACCGATACCCAGAACTGAACCAGCTGGCACAGAATACCGCAGGCAATCAGCGCCGCACCGCCAGCTGCAACAACCAGCAGCGAGTGGAACTGTGGATCGATATCCTGGCTCAGACGACGGGTCATACCCATGAAGCCCAGTGCGTACAGCGGCATAAAGGCAACAAAGAAGCCGATGATCCAGAACCAGAAGGCGCGTTTACCCCAGGTTTCGTTCAGCGTGAAGCCAAATGCTTTCGGGAACCAGTAAGTCACACCGGCCATGCAACCGAAGACAACACCACCGATGATAACGTTATGGAAGTGTGCAATCAGGAACAGGCTGTTGTGCAGGACAAAGTCTGCGCCCGGTACGGCCAGCAGTACGCCGGTCATACCACCGACTGAGAAGGTCACCAGGAAGCCGATGGTCCACAGCATCGCTGAGTTAAACTCAATACGACCCTGATACATGGTGAACAGCCAGTTAAAGATTTTCACCCCGGTCGGAATCGCGATGATCATCGTCATGATACCGAAGAAGGCGTTAACGTTAGCGCCCGCACCCATGGTGAAGAAGTGGTGCAGCCAGACGATGAACGACAGTACGGTAATGGCGATGGTTGCCCACACCAGTGAGGTGTAACCAAAGAGACGCTTTTTCGAGAACGTCGCGGTAACTTCAGAGAAGACACCAAAGACCGGCAGAACGAGGATGTACACTTCCGGGTGACCCCAGACCCAGATCAGGTTGACGTACATCATCATGTTACCGCCCATATCATTAGTAAAGAAATGGAAGTCGAGGTAACGATCAAGCGTCAACAGTGCCAGCGTCACGGTCAGAACCGGGAACGCAGCGATGATCAGGACGTTGGTGCAGAGTGATGCCCAGGTAAAGACCGGCATTTTGAACAGGTCCATGCCCGGCGCACGCATCTTCAGAATGGTCACGAAGAAGTTGATACCGGTCAGCGTGGTCCCGATCCCTGAAAGCTGGAGACTCCAGATCCAGTAGTCGACCCCGACGCCAGGACTATACTCCGCGCCAGAAAGCGGCGGATAAGCCAGCCAGCCAGTCTGCGCGAACTCGCCCACACCCAGAGAGATGTTCACCAGGATCACACCGACCGCGGTAAACCAGAAGCTCAGGTTGTTCAGGAACGGGAACGCAACGTCACGGGCACCGATTTGCAGCGGAACCGCGATGTTCATCAGACCTACAACAAATGGCATTGCCACGAAGAAGATCATAATCACGCCGTGAGCGGTGAAGATCTGATCGTAGTGGTGCGGAGGCAGAATACCCGCCTCACCGGCAGAAGCCATAACCTGTTGGGTACGCATCATTACTGCATCGGCAAAGCCGCGCAGCAGCATGACGAATGCCATGATGATATACATGATACCCAGTTTTTTGTGGTCAACGGAGGTAAGCCATTCTGACCACAGATACTTCCACTTACCAAAATAGGTGAGGGCGGCAACCAGCGCCAGACCACCAATGATGATAGCGGCGACCGTAACCATGATAATAGGCTCATGGTACGGCACTGCATCCAGTGTTAATTTTCCGAACATCGTATTATTCCCCGGTTCCCGCAGCAGCGGCGTGATTCATGTCCATGCCTTCGTGTGACATGTCCATTTTCCCGTGGCTCATCTTGAACTTATCAATAATCTGCTTGAAGAGTTCAGGATTCGCAGTTGAGAAATATTCCACCGGATGATTCTCACTTGGCGAAGCCAGTTTCTCAAACTCATCCATGGTGGTCAGCGTGTTAGGTGCCGCTTTAACTTTGGCAACCCACTGCTGGAATTCCGCATCATCTTTAGTTGCAATGGCCTTGAACTTCATGCCAGAGAAACCGCGACCACTGAAGTTTGATGAGATACCGTCAAACGTTCCTGGCTCATTGGCGATCAGGTGCAGTTTGGTCTGCATGCCCGCCATGGCGTAGATCTGGCTGCCGAGCGTAGGAATGAAGAACGAGTTCATCACGGAGTTAGAGGTGATTTTGAAGTTAACTGGCGTATTTGCCGGGAAGGCAATCTGGTTAACGGTGGCAATACCCTGTTCCGGGTAAATGAACAGCCATTTCCAGTCCAGTGCAACCACATCGATCTCAACAGGCTTAACGTCAGAGACCAGCGGTTTAGCCGGCTCCAGCGCATGCGTTGATTTCCAGGTCAGCACGCCGAGGAAGATGATGATCAGGATCGGAATGGTCCAGACCACGGCTTCCACTTTGTTAGAGTGTGACCAGTTAGGGCTGTACTTCGCTTCGGTATTGGTCGCCCGATATTTCCAGGCAAACACAACAGCCATTAAGACTGCCGGAATAACGACAATCATCATCAAGCCAAAGGCTGTCAGAATCAGTGAACGTTGCTCCATTGCAATCTGTCCCTTGGGATTTAACAACGCACTATCGCAGCCGCTGAGTAATACAGCGCCTGCGATTAATGACAAAATCCCCAAACATTTATTGTATTTCATGAGTCTCATTTAACGACCTCAATGACAAGGGCTCTATTGTCGTTTAAGTGTGCGCGCATTTTACGGTAAGGTTTATGCAGTGTAAACCAGCTTAAGGATGTGTCAGAAGGGTGTTGACACCTTTTGCTAAGGGAGTCACAGATGTTACGCAGAGTGACAAATTATTAACCGCGACAAGCAGTTGGCGGCAATATAACAAAAAGCAATGACAGAAACCGCAGAAAAAACAGGGAAAGCATAAACCGTACTTTTAATGCTCACTTATTTAACAATTATGCATCATTTGAGCGATAATTTTTCCACAAACTGATTGCTCACCGGATTTAAATATCGCCCGATGTTGTTAAATTAATGTTTTTATTTCGCGATGAAAAAAATGCTATTTGCGCTAATTCGCAGGTGCTATTTTTAAACAAAATAAATAGCGCCTGCAAATAGTGTCTGGCTATCGCTCAGCGAGCCGGTGGGTTTTCCTCAGAGCCAGACAGTCGAGTACCACGCCCAGCATAACGGCCAGAACGGCAATGCCGATGCCCGCCTCAAACAGTGGCGTCAGCAGCGCAGTCAGCGATTCTGCGCCTGCAGCTGTTAGCGCCAGCGTCAGCAGCCAGCAGCCCAGTAACGCGCAGCCTGCGGTGAACAGGCGGACAATCCAGCGATAGCCCACAGGCCAGCTGGTACGCGGAATAAACGTGCCGCTCTGCTGCATCTGAAGAAGCGTGGTGCGGCTAAGCCACAGCAGCAGCAGTCCCGGTAGCGCAGCCACAACGGTAAACGCATAGAAAGCTGACCAGCCCCATAGCTCAACCAGCCAGCCGGCGGCCGGACCCACATAAACGCGGCCAACAGCAGCCAGCGCTGAGAGCAGAGCGAACTGGGTGGCAGAGAACGCTTTATTACACATGGTCATCAGCAGCGCCACAAAGGCTGCTGTTCCCATGCCACCACACAGATTTTCAATAAACACCGCGCTGGCCATGCTCCAGAGGTGGGGCGGGGTAACCGCCAGCAGCCAGTAAGCGGCGTTCGATACGGCCTGCAGAATGCCAAACAGCATCAGAGCGCGAAACAGGCTCAGACGCTGCATCAGCACGCCGCCATAGAGTGCGCCGATAATCGTCGCCAGCAGCCCCAGCGTTTTATTCACCAGGCCAACATCGCCCGCGCTGAAGCCGACGCCGCGGATAAGAAAGGTTGTTGTCAGCGACGCCGCGAAGGCATCTCCCAGCTTATAAAGGATGATCAGGGTGATAAGCAGCCAGGCATTGTTACGCTGAAAAAAATCCGCCAGAGGAAACGTAACGGCCTGGCGCAGCGTATGTGGCTCGCGTTTAGCCGCAGCGGGCTCGCGAGCCAGCAGCGTGGCAATCAGCCCCGGGATCATTAGCAGCGCCATCAGCCAGTAGGTTGCGCGCCAGCCCAGATAGCGATCGGCAAGCCAGAGTGCCAGCCCGCCGGAGATAAGCATCGCCAGGCGATAGCCCAGCACCGTAATCGCTGCGCCGCTGCCGCGCTCTTCCGGCGGCAGGATATCCGTTTTCCACGCATCAAAAACGATATCCTGAGAGGCGGAACAGAATGCGACCAGCACGGCGATGGCCGCCAGCAGCGTTAAATCCTGAGCCGGATGCATAAAACCGAGCGCGACAATGCCGGCAATCAGCGCCAGCTGAGTCAGCAGTAGCCAGCCCCGGCGACGTCCCAGAAACGGCGGCGTATAGCGGTCCATCACCGGCGACCAGAGAAACTTGAAAACGTAAGCCTGTCCTACCAGCGAAAAGAAGCCAATGGTTTTGAGGTCGACATTCTCTACGGTCATCCATGCCTGCAGCGTGCCTGCGGTCAGCGCCAGCGGCAAGCCGGAAGCAAAACCAAGCAGCAGCAGTACCGCCGCGTTACGTTGGGTAAATATTCGCAGATAGTGAGAGGTCATAGCCAGCCTGAGGTAGTGCCCGGCACAGACGGCCGGGCAGATGACAGCGGAGCGGTTAGCGTGCGTTCTGTTTAATGAAGTTGTTTACGCTGGTGTCCTGCGCCATATCGGCGATCACATCGCTCAGCGTCGCATTCACAGCGTTGGTGATCTTGTCGTTGGTGGCATTGAAAGCGCCTTCAATGCTGTAGGTCTGACGGTAGTTTTTCACCTGCTTGTTGCCATTTTTCGCCGTGGCAATAATAGAGATATCCGCTTTCGTGGTGATGCTGTAGCGCACGTTACCCTGCGTGACGTCAGCGTAGAGGCCATTCACCACAATCTGCAGATCCACTGCGCCGTTCGGGCCAATCATATATCCGCGGGAGGTCATCTGCTTCTCCAGCACTTCCTGCAGCAGAAAACGCAGGTCGCGTGATGGCGTCAGCGTAACCAGCTGTCCATCGCGGTTAACCTTTGCCAGCGCCTGATCGCTGCGCTGATCGGCACCGTTTACGCTGACGGTAACGCCCATCAGGCTCGGATCCTGTTGTGGCAGCTGGATCTTTGGCTGAATGTTCAGGGTTGTACTGTTGCTGGCACAGCCGGCTAAAACAAAAGCAGCCAGCAGAGGGAATAACAGTTTTTTCAACATACTCATTCTCATTAGCGTTAGGTTGGGAGATAAATCCGGCGTCATCATAGCATTGCAGCGAGGTGAAAAAAGCCCCAGCCACCGGGAAATTGATTGTAAAGGCTTTTTTCAGCCCGGAGGAAAACCCGCAGGTTGACCCGCCCGGATTGCCGGTTATGATGCGCTGCAGAGCGGGAATATTTTCTGATTTTTACCGGGCAGTAATGCAAAACCTACTAATATTTAAACAGATGGGGCACAGCGCTCGCCGGAGAGGGTGTAAACAATGATTCGCGAACAAATAGAAGAAAAGCTGCGCAACGCTTTCACACCTGCACACCTCGAAGTGCATGATGAAAGCTATCGTCATAACGTGCCTGCCGGTTCTGAAAGTCACTTTAAAGTGGTGATTGTCAGCGATCACTTTACCGGCCAGCGCTTTTTACAGCGGCATCGCGCCATCTATGGCGAACTGTCTGCGGAACTGGCAGGCAGCGTACACGCGCTGGCGCTGCATACCTACACGCAAAAAGAGTGGCACGGGCTGCAGGATACTGTCCTGGCTTCGCCTAACTGCCGGGGTGCCGGTACGCTTGCCTGATGCTGGCATCTTCAACCTTTCCTGAAACGGCCTGCGGGCCGTTTTTTAGTTTCTCAGACGCTAAACGCGATCTGCGGCGCAAAAAAGCAGCAAAGTCGTTAAAAAGTGGTGAGTTTGCAGCCTCGACTCATTCCGGCGATGCCGCTATAATGCGGCGTCTATTTTTCCGGAATGTCTTCGGGACGCTTCTGGTGACAGGGATGTGGTTCTGCCCGCAGAGGCCGTCCCGGTTATTGGATACGGCGCATTAATTGTGTGGTGTCTGAAGTTGACCGAGCACGTGATTTTTTGAGGTAACAAAATGACAGTTTCAGTAGAAACCACCCAGGGTCTGGGCCGCCGCATTTCGATTACTATTCCAGCTGACAGCATTGACGCTGCAGTTAAGAAAGAACTGATTGAAGTGGCTAAGAAAGTCCGTATCGATGGTTTCCGTAAAGGTAAAGTGCCATCGCATATCATCAATCAGCGCTACGGCGCCTCTGTTCGCCAGGATGTGCTGGGCGAGCTGATGACGCGTAACTTTGTTGACGCCATCATCAAAGAGAAAATCAATCCAGCAGGCGCGCCTGACTACGTGCCGGGTGAGTATAAAGAAGGCGAAGACTTTACCTATGCGGTTGAGTTTGAAGTCTACCCGGAAGTGGAATTACAGGGTCTGGACGCAATCGAAGTTGAAAAACCGGTTGTTGAAGTGACCGATGCAGACGTTGACGCGATGCTGGATACCCTGCAGAAGCAGCAGGCTACCTGGAAAGAGACTGACGCAGCGGCTACCGCTGAAGATCGCGCTACCATCGATTTCAACGGTTCTGTTGATGGCGAAGAGTTTGAAGGCGGTAAAGCGTCTGACTTCGTACTGGCGATGGGTCAGGGTCGTATGATCCCTGGTTTTGAAGAAGGCATCACCGGTAAGAAAGCGGGTGACACCTTTACTATCGACGTTAAATTCCCGGACGATTACCACGCAGAAAACCTGAAAGGGAAAGATGCGAAGTTTGATATCGTTCTGAAGAAAGTTGAAACCCGTGAACTGCCAGAACTGACCGCTGATTTCATCAAACGTTTCGGCGTAGAAGATGGTTCAGTTGATGGCCTGCGTGCAGAAGTGCGTAAAAACATGGAGCGCGAGCTCAAAGGCGCTATCCGTAACCGCGTGAAGTCTCAGGTTCTGGATGGTCTGG
The DNA here is from genome assembly GCF_007680655.1 of Pantoea sp. PSNIH1. NCBI lineage: Bacteria > Pseudomonadati > Pseudomonadota > Gammaproteobacteria > Enterobacterales > Erwiniaceae > Pantoea > Pantoea sp. PSNIH1. The sequence goes on along the minus strand of NZ_VEIP01000001.1, from coordinate 1,481,255 downwards.
TTGAAGCGAACAACATCGACGTGCCAGCCGCTCTGATTGATGGCGAAATCGACGTGCTGCGTCGTCAGGCTGCTCAGCGCTTTGGTGGCAATGAGAAGCAGGCGCTGGAACTGCCACGTGAGCTGTTCGAAGAGCAGGCAAAACGTCGCGTTGTTGTAGGTCTGCTGCTGGGCGAAGTGATCCGCATCAACGAGCTGAAAGCGGATGAAGATCGCGTTAAGACGCTGATTGAAGAGATGGCTTCTGCGTATGAAGATCCGCAGGAAGTTATCGAGTTCTACAGCAAGAACAGCGAGCTGATGAACAACATGCGCAACGTTGCGCTGGAAGAGCAGGCGGTCGAGGCTCTGCTGGCGAAGGCCAAAGTCGCCGACAAAGCGACCTCTTTCCAGGAGCTGATGAACCAGACCTCTGCGGCCTGATTAATCACTTAACGGAATGTGCTCAGCCCGCGACCTCCTGTCGCGGGCTTTTTTATTTTTATGATAAAAACCCCCTTCCTGCACCGCTATTTGACTAATTAAGCGGCAAATTATCCGTTATGCTCTTTTTCCAGGTTAGCGAATAGAGAAAAGGTTGTTATGCTTGAAACAACCGGGCAGCATCCCCAGATAGAGGAAGAATGCGAGAGAACCGTGAGGCTGGCTGATTAACCGTCCTGAAATGTCGGAACGAGGCGGCTGTGCATAGTTTTCGCAGCGCGTCTCACGTAGAATCGGTACAGAATGTTGCCAATGAAATTTATCAGGAGACGGTAATGTCATACAGTGGCGATCGTGAATTTACTGCACCAACTAATGCGCTGGTGCCAATGGTGGTCGAACAAACCTCGCGCGGCGAGCGTTCTTACGACATCTATTCCCGCCTGCTTAAAGAGCGCGTTATCTTTCTGACCGGTCAGGTTGAAGATCACATGGCGAACCTGATTGTGGCGCAGATGCTGTTTCTGGAAGCAGAGAATCCGGAAAAAGATATCTATCTCTACATCAATTCACCGGGTGGCGTGATTACGGCTGGTATGTCGATCTACGACACCATGAAATTCATTAAGCCGGACGTCAGCACCATCTGTATGGGCCAGGCGTGCTCAATGGGCGCGTTTTTGCTGACGGCAGGAACCAAAGGTAAACGTTTCTGCCTGCCTAACTCCCGCGTGATGATTCACCAGCCGCTGGGCGGCTATCAGGGACAGGCAACGGATATTGAAATTCACGCGCGTGAAATTTTGAAAGTAAAACAGCGCATGAATGAGCTGATGGCTGAGCATACCGGCAAATCGCTGGAGCAGATTGAGCGCGATACCGAACGCGATCGTTTCCTCTCTGCCAGCGAAGCGGTAGAGTATGGCCTGGTTGACTCTATACTGACACACCGTCAATAAGACGCACCTGCCTGGCCCTTACGCTATAGTTAACGGGGGGCAGGCAGATGAGTTGCATGCATACCGGCCGTTGTTGTACGGCCAGTGCCGTACACCAGAGTAGGTCTGAGAACGAAAAGAGGTTAGCTGATGACAGATAAGCGCAAAGACGGTTCAGGTAAGTTGCTGTACTGCTCTTTCTGCGGCAAAAGCCAGCATGAAGTCCGTAAGCTGATTGCCGGGCCGTCAGTCTATATTTGCGACGAATGTGTCGATTTATGTAATGACATCATTCGTGAAGAGATCAAAGAGGTTGCGCCCCATCGCGAGCGTAGCGCTCTGCCAACGCCACATGAAATTCGTCACCATCTCGATGACTATGTTATTGGTCAGGAAAAGGCGAAAAAAGTGCTGGCGGTTGCCGTTTACAACCACTACAAACGTCTGCGCAATGGCGATACCAGCAACGGTATTGAGCTGGGCAAAAGTAACATCCTGCTGATCGGCCCAACCGGTAGCGGTAAGACACTGCTGGCAGAGACGCTGGCGCGCCTGCTGGATGTGCCTTTTACCATGGCGGACGCCACTACGCTGACCGAAGCGGGCTACGTGGGCGAAGATGTAGAAAACATCATCCAGAAGCTGCTGCAGAAGTGCGACTATGATGTGCAGAAGGCGCAGCGCGGTATCGTCTACATCGATGAGATCGATAAAATCTCCCGTAAGTCTGATAACCCTTCTATTACGCGTGATGTGTCAGGCGAAGGCGTACAGCAGGCCCTGCTGAAGCTGATCGAAGGCACCGTTGCCGCTGTCCCGCCTCAGGGTGGCCGCAAACATCCGCAGCAGGAGTTCCTGCAGGTTGATACATCGAAAATCCTGTTTATCTGCGGCGGCGCATTTGCCGGCCTTGATAAGGTGATTTCGCAGCGTGTAGAAACCGGATCGGGTATCGGCTTTGGCGCGACAGTAAAAGGCAAATCGCAAAAAGCCAGCGAAGGCGAACTGCTGTCACAGGTAGAACCGGAAGATTTGATCAAATTTGGTCTGATTCCGGAATTTATCGGTCGTCTGCCAGTGGTTGCTACGCTGAACGAGCTGAGCGAAGAAGCCCTGATTCAGATCCTGCGCGAGCCGAAAAATGCGCTCACCAAGCAGTATCAGGCGCTGTTTAACCTGGAAGGCGTTGAGCTGGAGTTCCGCGACGAAGCGCTGACGGCTATCGCTAAAAAGGCGATGTCGCGTAAAACCGGTGCGCGCGGTCTGCGTTCTATCGTTGAGGCGGCGCTGCTGGAAACCATGTATGACCTGCCTTCAATGGAAGATGTCGAGAAAGTGGTTATCGATGATTCGGTGATTGATGGCGAGTCCGATCCGATGCTGATTTATGGAAAGCATGAAGCACAAGCTTCTGGCGAATAAATAAGCAGCCAAATCACGTTGTTATCTTAAAAAAGGGGAATTTTATTCCCCTTTTACTTTTCTCACCGCTGTGACATTGAATGTCGGACAAGCATCCCCATATACTCATAATCCTGTGGGTTTAACTGCATACAGCCTGTATTACGCGGTACCCATCACCTGGCGGACATTAAACTAAGAGAGAGCTCTATGAATCCTGAGCGTTCTGAACGCATTGAAATCCCTGTGTTGCCGCTGCGCGACGTGGTGGTTTATCCGCACATGGTAATTCCGTTGTTTGTTGGTCGGGAAAAATCGATTCGTTGCCTGGAAGCAGCAATGGATCATGACAAGAAGATCATGCTGGTTGCCCAGAAAGAGGCTTCAACGGATGAACCTGGAATTAACGATCTCTTTGCCGTAGGGACAGTGGCGTCCGTACTGCAGATGCTGAAGCTGCCTGATGGCACAGTTAAGGTGCTGGTGGAGGGCCTGCAGCGTGCCCGCATTACCACGCTATCTGACAATGGCGATCACTTTGTTGCTCAGGCTGAATATCTGACTTCGCCAGAAATTGAAGAGCGCGAGCAGGAAGTGCTGGTGCGCACCGCGATTAATCAGTTTGAAGGCTATATCAAGCTGAACAAAAAGATCCCGCCTGAAGTGCTGACGTCGCTGAACAGCATTGATGATGCGGCGCGCCTGGCCGATACCGTGGCGGCGCATATGCCTCTTAAGCTGGCGGATAAACAGTCCGTGCTGGAGATGTCCGACGTTAACGAGCGTCTGGAATATCTGATGGCGATGATGGAATCGGAAATCGACCTGCTGCAGGTTGAAAAACGTATTCGCAATCGCGTCAAAAAGCAGATGGAAAAAAGCCAGCGCGAATATTATCTGAATGAACAGATGAAGGCGATTCAGAAAGAGCTGGGCGAGATGGATGATGCGCCAGACGAGTATGAAGCGCTGAAGCGTAAAATCGACGCGGCTAAAATGCCATCTGAAGCGCGTGAAAAAGCGGAAGCTGAGCTGCAGAAGCTGAAGATGATGTCGCCGATGTCGGCAGAAGCGACGGTGGTGCGCGGCTATATCGACTGGATGGTGCAGGTTCCATGGAACGCGCGCAGTAAGGTGAAGAAAGATCTGCGCAAAGCGCAGGAGACGCTTGATACCGATCACTTTGGTCTTGAGCGCGTCAAAGATCGCATCCTTGAGTATCTTGCGGTGCAGAGTCGCGTCAGCAAAATCAAAGGCCCAATCCTCTGTCTGGTTGGCCCGCCGGGTGTGGGTAAAACCTCTCTGGGACAGTCGATTGCGAAAGCGACCGGACGTAAATATGTGCGTATGGCGCTGGGCGGCGTGCGCGATGAAGCTGAAATTCGCGGACATCGTCGCACCTATATCGGTTCAATGCCGGGCAAACTGATCCAGAAAATGGCGAAAGTGGGTGTGAAAAACCCGCTGTTTCTGCTGGATGAGATTGATAAAATGTCGTCTGATATGCGCGGCGATCCCGCTTCGGCACTGCTGGAAGTGCTGGATCCGGAACAGAACATCGCGTTTAACGATCACTACCTGGAAGTCGACTACGATCTGTCTGACGTGATGTTTGTCGCGACCTCCAACTCCATGAATATTCCGGCACCGCTGCTGGATCGTATGGAAGTGATCCGCCTGTCGGGCTATACCGAAGATGAAAAACTCAATATTGCGAAGCAGCATCTGCTGCCAAAACAGATTGAGCGCAATGCGCTGAAAGAGAAAGAGATCAGCGTTGACGATAGCGCAATCATCGGCATCATCCGCTATTACACGCGTGAAGCAGGCGTGCGTAGCCTGGAACGTGAGCTCTCTAAGTTATGCCGTAAAGCGGTCAAAGCGCTGCTGATGGATAAAACTCAGAAGAGCATCACAATTAATGGCGACAACCTGAAAGATTTCCTTGGCGTACAGCGTTTTGATTACGGTCGCGCTGACAGCGAAAACCGCGTAGGACAGGTGACCGGCCTGGCGTGGACAGAAGTGGGCGGCGATCTGCTGACCATCGAAACCGCATGTGTGCCAGGTAAAGGCAAGCTGACCTATACCGGTTCTCTCGGCGAGGTTATGCAGGAGTCGATTCAGGCTGCATTAACCGTGGTTCGCGCTCGGGCAGAAAAACTGGGTATTAACGGCGACTTCTACGAGAAGCGCGATATCCACGTGCACGTGCCGGAAGGGGCTACGCCGAAGGATGGTCCGAGTGCCGGTATTGCGATGTGTACGGCGCTGGTCTCCTGTCTGACCGGTAACCCGGTCCGTTCCGATGTGGCGATGACCGGTGAGATCACGCTGCGCGGTCAGGTACTGCCTATCGGTGGTCTGAAAGAGAAACTGCTGGCAGCACACCGTGGCGGGATTAAAACTGTACTGATCCCGGATGAAAACAAGCGCGATCTGGAAGAGATCCCGGCAAACGTGATTGCCGATCTCAGTATTCACCCGGTTAAACGCATTGAAGAGGTGCTGAATCTGGCCCTGGAAAATGCGCCATCCGGTATGCAGGTTGTGACGGCAAAATAGCGCTGAGCAGCAAACGCGGCTAAAAAACGAAGCTGGCAGGCCAAATCAGGCTTGCCAGCTTTTTTTTGCCTGTTAAGTTAGAGGGCTGCTGGATCGGCGATTAAGATGAATACCGTTGTTTCAGCACCACAGGCTTGTTATAACTGGCTGCGCGTTTGCTCCGGCGTAAAGAGACGGGGCAAAGTGAATAATAAAAGAGGGGATGAAGAGAGTGAATAAGTCACAGTTGATCGACAAAATCGCTGCAGAAGCGGACATTTCAAAAGCAGCAGCCGGACGTGTACTGGAGGCCTTTACCGAATCTGTTTCTGGCGCACTGAAAGAGGGCGACGAAGTAGCCCTGGTGGGTTTCGGTACTTTCTCTGTGCGCGAGCGCGCTGAGCGTGCCGGCCGTAATCCGCAGACCGGTAAAGAGATCACCATCCCGGCTGGCAAAGTACCGGGATTCCGCGCCGGTAAGGCGCTGAAAGACGCCGTTAATTAAGCCAGTCAGGATTAACCAGTGAAGCATTTTCTTCTCTGGATTGAGGACGAAAAAGCCGTTCTCATGTAACATACGGGCACATCATTACTGATGTGCCCTTTTTTATTTGATGCGCAGCTTAAGCCAGTGGCTTCAGTCTCCGCATGGTTGCCAGCTGCCAGCCTGAACTGCAGCTGCACGATGATGGCATCGTGTCTGAGCTTTACATTCACACTACAGCGGAGTGTTGTCATACCATGATGGACAATTTACGCGCGGCGTCGAATCATGTCGTGCTCAAGGTTATTCTGGGATTGATTATCCTGTCCTTTGTGCTTACCGGGGTGGGTAACTACCTGATAGGTGGCAATGGCGATTACGCTGCGAAAGTTAACGGCCACGAAATCAGCCGGGCTGAGCTGGAGCAGGCGTTTAACAGCGAGCGCAATCGTCAGCAGCAGATGCTGGGCGATCAGTTCTCGCAGCTGGCGAGCAATGATGGGTATATCCAGCAGATGCGCCAGCAGGCGCTGTCACAGCTGGTGGATCAGGCGCTGCTGGATCAGTACATCAGCGAGCTGCATCTCGGCATCAGTGATGAGCAGGTAAAGCAGGCCATTTTCAACCAGAAAGCGTTTCAGACCAACGGCAAATTTGATAATGCCAAATATAACGGTCTGATCACCAGCATGGGCTTCTCAGCCGATCAATATGCAGAAGCGCTGCGCAAGCAGTTGCTTAATCAGCAGCTGATCAACGCCATCGCTAACACTGATTTTATGCTGAAAGATGAAACCACAAAGCTGACCGATTTAGTCTCGCAGCAGCGGGAAATTCGTCAGGCGGTGATTAACGTGGATGCGCTGGCAGCGAAGCAGACGGTTAATGACGATGAGATCGCGCAGTATTATCAGCAGCATCAGAACAGCTTTATGGCCCCGGAGCAGTTCCGCGTCAGCTACATCAAAATGGATGCAGCAGCGATGCAGCAGCCGGTCAGCGAAGCGGACATTCAGAGCTGGTACGATCAACACAAAGCGGACTATTCACAGCCCCAGCGCAGCCGTTACAGCATCATACAGACCAAAACTGAGGCGGAAGCCCGATCGGTACTGGATGCGCTGAAGCAGGGCGGGGACTTTGCCAGCCTGGCGAAAAGCAAATCTGCCGATCCTATCTCCGCGCGTAAAGGCGGTGATATGGGCTGGCTGGAGCCTGCAACCACGCCGGACGAGCTGAAAAACGCCGGCCTGACGCAGAAAGGCCAGCTTTCAGACGTGATCAAGTCCTCAGTCGGTTTCCTGGTGGTACGTCTGGATGATATCCAGCCGGAGCAGGTGAAGCCGCTGGCGCAGGTGCATGACGTTATTGCAGATAAAGTTAAGCAGGAGAAAGCGCTTGACGCCTTCTATAAGCTGCAGCAGAAAGTCAGTGAAGCCGCCAGCAATGACAATGAATCGCTGGCGGGTGCAGCCCAGGCATCGGGTCTTAAAGTCAGTGAAACAGGCTGGTTTACCCGTGATGATATGCCTGCCGACCTCGACTTTGACGCGGTTAAACAGGCGGTCTTCAGCGGCGGCTTAATCGGGCAGAACGGCGCGCCGGGTAGCAACTCTGATATTATCAGCGTGGATGGCGATCGCGCATTTGTACTGCGCATCAGCGAACATAAACCGGAAGCGGTAAAACCGCTTGACCAGGTGAAGGCACAGGTTACCGACCGCATCAAACACGATAAGGCGACGCAGCAGGCTAAAGCGCAGGCAGATAAACTGCTGGCCGATCTGAAAGCGGGCAAGAGTGAGGCGCTGAGCGCGGCAGGACTGACGCTGAGCAGCAGCAAAGTGGTTGATCGTAACGCACAGGATCCGGTCGCCCAGACCGCATTTTCACTGCCGCAGCCGGCAGCGAATAAACCTTCCTGGGGCGTAAGCGAAGATATGCAGGGCAACGTCGTACTGGTCGCGCTGGATAAAGTCTCTGCCGGCAGCCTGCCGCAGAACCAGGTCGATGAGATGATCAAAGGCGTGACGCAGAACAATGCGCAGATCGCATTTGAAGCGCTGCTTGAAAACCTGCGCAAAGAGGCGAAGATCAAATATGGGGCAGCGGCACAAGCCCAGTAAGCCTCACAAAAAAAGGTAATTTTCTGCAACAATCAAAGGCCGCTTCTGCGGCCTTTTCCATCTCTGCGCTTCGCCTTTTGCCGGACATCCTCTGCTGTGACACGCTGCTGATGCTGTCAAACACAAGGAGAAAAACAGCATGAACAAATCTACTTTTCACGCATTTTGTCTGACACTGGCGCTGGGCGGCGCACTCTGCAGCAGCACTCTTGCGCATGCGGCGGGAGAGCCCGCGGAAGCACAGGCGAAGCCGCCCGCATCGCTGACGGCCGGAGCGGTCAGCATCAACGACGCTACCGCGGAGCAGCTGGCGAGCGCCATGAATGGCATCGGATTGAAAAAAGCGCAGGCGATCGTCAGCTATCGCGAAGAGTATGGGCGCTTCACCGCGCTGGATCAGCTCAAAGAGGTGCCGGGTATCGGCAGCGCGCTGGTCGAACGCAACAGCGATCGGCTCAAACTGTGAAGCACTTCGCGACGCTGAAGAATCTGTGAAGACCGGCAACAGGCTGTGCTATGCTCAACAGGTCCAACCAGTTAGTAATTTCAGCCTGTTCAGGAGCGTTGATGCAAACCACAATCAAAGTGCGCGGCTATCATCTGGATGTCTATCAGCACGTTAATAACGCGCGCTATCTCGAATTTCTGGAGGAGGCGCGCTGGCAGTGGCTGGAAGAAGCGGACGCCTTTAACTGGCTGATGGCGCAAAAACTGGCGTTCGTGGTGGTAAACATCAACATCAACTATCGCCGGCCTGCGGTTCTGGGCGACCGTCTGGTCATTGAAAGTGACGTGTCACAGCTCAGCGGTCGCAGCGGGATCATCGCACAGCGTGTGCTGCTTGCAGAAGATCGCACTCTGGTGGCTGACGCTCTGCTGACGTTTGTCTGTATCGATTTACGGACGCAAAAAGCGGTGCCGCTGGAGGGAGAACTGCGCGAACGCCTGGCCACTCTCATGGCCGGACGTTAAACCGTGGCGTCACCGCTGACGCCACGCCAGCGGCATGCTGACTCAGCGCAGGCCGCTTTTTTGCTTCATTGCCGTCATTATCGCGGCGGCATTGTCCTGATACTCCGCCAGCCCGCGGGCACGTAAATGACAGGCGGCGCAGGTTCCGCAGCCATCTCCTTTAATGCCGTTATAGCAGGTCAGCGTCTCTGTCCGCACCAGCGGCAGCTGCTGCCAGTAATCAGCAAGCGCCCAGGTCTCTGCTTTATTCAGCCACATCAGCGGCGTCTCAAAACGTATCTCGCGAGCCATGCCAAGGCTGACCGCGTGATTTAACGCTTTAACAAACTCATCGCGGCAGTCGGGATAGCCGGAGAAGTCGGTCTCGCAGACGCCGGTAATAACAGCTTCAGCTTCTACCTGATACGCGTAGACAGAAGCGAGCGTCAGAAACAGAATATTACGGCCCGGGACAAAGGTGCTGGGTAATCCGCTGGCATCAGCCTCATAGGCCGGTACCGGAATGTTATCGCGCGTCAGGCTGCTTATCGCCAGTTCGTTAAGCAGGGTGACATCCAGTACTTTATGCGCGCGCGCGCCCAGTTTATGTGCCAGCTCCGCCGCCACTTCGATCTCTTCGCGGTGGCGCTGGCCATAATCGAAGGTGACGCAGTGAACTTCATCATAGTGCTGCAGAGCCTGAATCAGGCAGGTGGTGGAGTCTTGTCCACCACTAAAAACGACAACGGCGCGTTTCATTAACTTATCTCTCCTGGTGTGGTCTCTTATGGTACTGCGTCAGCGCCGGAGTGAACAGGGCTGACGGCTGGCGGCGGGATCCACGCCCGGGTAAAGTCAAACCAGCCCAGTGAAGTCAGCCGCACACCTTCAACGCCCGCTGGCGCCAGTACCTGATAACGGTAGTTGAACAGCGGCAGCAGATAACCTTCGCTCATCAGCGTATGGAAAAGTTGCTGAACGGCGGACGAGCGTACGCTGTCGTCTGGCTCACGGGCGATCTGCTGAAGCGACTGACGAAAGCTGTCGCGCAGCGGCTGCCACAATCTGTCCTGCTCCAGCCAGTTCAGCAGGGTAAACTGCGGCGCGTCACCGATCAGCCGGTCGCCCATAATAATATCCGCTGCGGTGAGATCCTGCGCGTGGCCCCAGCTTTTTACCTCATGAAAGACGCAGCTCAGCTCACAGCCGTGTGAAGCCAGCAGCGTGACCAGCGCCTCCGCCATCACGTGCAGTTCAACCGGCAGATGGTAATGCAGGGTCAGTCGGGCGGGCAGGGCAACGGGGTCCGCCCCGGTCTGCGGAACCGGCCAGCCGGGCAGCAGCGAGTGACTCGGCGTAATCAATCCTTCTGCCAGCGGCAGCTGGCGGATTACATCGCTGCGCTGGATCAGCGTAATCAGCGTCCGGGCCTGAGCCGTACTGAAACGCAGCGAGGGGCGGGTGGCCAGATAGCAGAAGCCGCGGCTGATACTGCGGTCTACCGGCCGCAGCTGCTGCAGTTCGTCAGCATTGCCAATCGCAATCTGGACCGGATGCCGGCAGCTGTTGCCCTGTTCCGGCATAAACAGGGCAGGCGTGATCCAGTATTCAATACGCTGGATCAGCGCGCGCTGCAGATGCCAGCGCGCATAGCTCTCCAGCCGCAGCAGCGTCGGGGTAAACTGCACCAGCTGCCAGGGGCCGCTGCCGGTTTGCGGGCTGTCGGGGTGCGGCAGCAGACAGAATTGATGGGCCAGCCGCTGCGGCAGCCAGTAGTCGGGCCGATGCAGCCGGATACGCAGCGTGAGCGGATGCGGCGCGTCAATCTGCGCCACGCTGGCAAGCAGCGCGCGGCCGTCGGGGCTGCGGATAATCTGCTGCAGGACCGCTGCCAGCTGCGCGGCATACAGCGGCTCGCCGTTATGCCAGCTGAGCTGCGGACGCAGCCAGAAGCTCCAGTTCAGTCCGCTGCTGTCATGCTGCCAGTGGTGCGCCAGATCGCCGCTGACGCGGTTGTTTTCTACGCGCGTCAGGCCGGAGAATATCTGCCGGGCCAGATGCTGCTCAGCGCGGCCGAGAGGCTGCAGGGGGGCCGGGAACGCCAGGGTACGATAATAAGGAATGCGCAGCACCGGCATGCGATCCTGCCAGTGCCCGCCCATCAGTGGCTGCAGCAGCTGCAGCAGGCGTTCCGGCGGCAGATCAAGCGTCTGCAGCATCTGGATCGGTTCGCCCGCCAGCAGCTGGCGGTTAAGCAGCTGCTGGCGCAGCGTCTCCGGTGCGATCAGAAACTGCAGTTCACCCTGCTTACCGCGCCCCGGCTGGCTGCTCCAGCGGATCCAGCCCGCCTGCTGCCATTTTTTCAGCAGAGTACGCGCATGACGTTCGCTGCAGAAACAGCGCTGAGCCAGCATGGCAACGCTTAGTCGCTGCGTCTCTCCCTGGCTGGCGTGCCACAGCCGCTGAAACTGGCTGACACGATGAAGTTCACGCATAGTTAAACCCGGAACAGTTTTCAAAAAGTATTCACTATTCGTTCCGTAATTACCAGGCGATAGTAAAAGCATCCCCCGACAGGAGAACAGGCATGGCTCGTCTTGCAGCATTTGATATGGACGGCACGCTGCTGCTGCCCACGCATCAGTTAGGTAAAGAGACGCTGGAAACCCTGCATGCGCTGCAGCAGCGCAATGTGATTCTGGCTTTTGCCACCGGCCGCCATCTGCTGGATATGCAGGTGATCCGTACACAGATCACGCTGCCTGCCTGGCTGATAACCGGTAACGGCACGCGTATTCACGACCCGCAGGGCAACCAGTTGTATGGCTGCGATCTGACGGCGGACGTCGCAGAGCAGGTCATGCGAACCCGCTGGGAAACGCTAGCCTCCATTCACCTGTTTACCGACGAGGGCTGGTTTACTGATAAGCCACTGCCTGGCGCGCTGGAGGCGCACTCGCTGAGCGGATTTAGCTATCAGCTGTGCGATCTGCAGCAGATGTCAGGAAATAACATCACCAAAATCTGTTTTATCGCACCCCACGAGATGCTGCTGGCGCTGCAGGAAGAGCTGCAGCAGGCGCTGGGCGCGCGTGCCACTATCTGTTTTTCCGCCTGGGACTGTCTTGAGGTTCTGCCGACAGGTTGCCATAAAGGCGCGGCGCTGGCGCGACTGTGCGAACATCTCGATCTGCCGCTGGCGGAGTGTATGGCCTTTGGCGATGCGATGAACGATCGCGAGATGCTGGAGCAGGTAGGTAAAGGCTTTGTTATGGGCAACGCGATGCATCAGCTTAAAGCCGCGCTGCCGCATTTGCCGGTTATCGGACATTGCGAGACACAGGCGGTGTCTCACTATTTAAATCACTGGCTGACCACGCCCCACCTTGATTACTCCCCCAGGGGCTGAGTCTTGCCGTGAGCCGGACCGGATGTCCGGTTTTTTTATTGCAGCGCCTGCAGCCAGGGCTGAATATCGCCAATCTGCGCCGCAACCCACGCCGGGTTGTAATAGGTGTCAGGATAGCGTTCGCCGCTGTCGCAGAGCAGCGTAACCAGCGCGCCCCGTTCACCGCTGGCGCGCATGCGTTTCGCCACCTGCATCATGCCCCAGAAGTTGGTGCCGGTTGAAGCGCCGGGGCGCCGCCCGAGGATCTGTTCCAGCCGCAGCATAGCCGCCAGCGTGGCGCCATCGGGGACTTTGATCATCTCATCAATCACGTCGGGCAGAAAAGAGGGTTCGACGCGCGGGCGGCCGATTCCTTCAATCAGGCTGCCGCGTGCATTGCGCAAACTGCTGTCCCGGCTGTGCCAGTAGTCAAAAAATACCGAATGCTGCGGGTCAGTAACCAGCAGGCGGGTGGAGTAGCCCTGATAGCGAATATAGCGGCCCAGCGTGGCGGAAGTGCCGCCGGTGCCGGCGCTCATGATCAGCGTATGCGGCACCGGAAACGGCTCATGCGCCATCTGCCGGAAAATACTTTCAGCAATATTATTATTGCCGCGCCAGTCCGTCGCGCGCTCGGCATAGGTAAACTGATCCATAAAGTGGCCGTTGAGTTCACGCGCCAGCCGCTCAGACTCCGCGTAGAGCTGGCACGGATCAGCCACAAAATGGCACTCTCCGCCATAAAAACGGATCATCTCAATTTTGCGCTTTGCGGTACTGACCGGCATAACCGCGATAAACGGCAGGCCGAGCATCCGGGCAAAGTAGGCTTCCGATACGGCAGTACTGCCGGATGACGCTTCAATAATCGGGGTTTTTTCACCGATCCAGCCATTAGCCAGTCCATACAGAAACAGCGAACGCGCAAGGCGATGTTTCAGGCTGCCGCTGGGGTGCGTGCTCTCATCTTTGAGATAGAAAAAGATGCCCGGGAAATCGTCCAGCGTAAAGCGGATCAGGTGTGTGTCAGCCGAGCGCTGGATATCAGCGTTGATCTCATTAATGGCGTGGCGGATCCAGGGGGTTTGCATGGCGATTCTCTCCGGTTTTCATTGCCGCCAGTGTACGGCACGGGCAGGAAAAAGAGGTTGCTAAAACCAGGGTATAATCGGCGGTTCAGAGAAAAATATTCTCCGGTGAGGCGTGATGATAGATAAAATTGACCGTAAGCTGCTCGCCCTTTTGCAGAAGGATTGCACGCTATCGCTGCAGGCGCTGGCAGAGGCGGTCAATCTGACCACCACGCCCTGCTGGAAGCGCCTGAAAAAACTTGAAGATGACGGTATCATCCGGGCGCGCGTAGCGCTGCTGGATGGTGAAAAACTCGGTCTGTCACTGACCGCGTTTATGCTGATCAAAACGCAGCAGCACAGCAGCGAATGGTTCAGGCAGTTTGTCGCCGTGGTTGAGCCAATGCCGGAAGTCATGGCGTTCTACCGTATGGCCGGTGAGTATGACTATCTGCTGCGAATACAGGTTGCGGATATGAAGAGCTACGACGCGTTTTATAAGCGGCTGGTGAATGGCGTGCCGGGCCTGATAGATGTCACCTCCAGCTTTGCGATGGAAGAGATTAAATACTCAACCGCGCTGCCCGTTGTGCCCTGAAGCGTAAATAAAGAGAGAGATTGTGCGATTATTCAGCCAGCTTAGTTGGTATTTCCTGCGTGAGTGGCGCCGCTATGCCGGTGCTGTCTGCCTGCTTATTATCATCGCTTTACTGCAGCTTATCCCGCCGCATCTGGTCGGCGTAATTGTCGATGGCGTCACGCAGCAGCGGCTCTCTGCCGGGCAGATTATGATGTGGATCGGCGTTATGTTGCTGACCGCCGTTATCGTTTATCTGCTGCGCTATGTCTGGCGCGTGCTGCTGTTTGGCGCCTCGTATCAGCTGGCGGTAGAGCTGCGCGAGGACTTTTATCGTCAGCTAAGCCGGCAGCATCCTGCGTTCTATCTGCGCCATCGCACCGGCGATCTCATCGCGCGCGCAACGAATGATGTCGACCGCGTTGTGTTTGCAGCGGGAGAGGGAGTGCTGACGCTGGTGGACTCCCTGGTCATGGGGCTGGTAGTGCTGGCGGTCATGAGTACGCAGATAAGCTGGCAGCTGACGCTGCTGGCGCTGATCCCGATGCCCTTTATGGCGCTGGCGATCCAGCGGGATGGTTCCCGGCTGCATCAGCGTTTTAAAGTTGCGCAGGCGGCGTTCTCCAGCCTTAACGATCAGACGCAGGAGAGCCTGACCAGCATCCGTATGATCAAAGCATTTGGACTGGAAGATCACCAGTCGCAGCAGTTTGCTGACATCGCCAGCGATACCGGACGTAAAAATCTGCATGTTGCGCGGGTGGATGCGCGATTTGATCCCATTATTTACGTCGCCGTTGGCTTCTCCAACCTGCTGGCGATCGCAGGCGGCGGCTGGATGGTATGGCACGGTATCCTGACGCTGGGCCAGCTCACCAGCTTTGTGATGTATCTGGGGCTGATGATCTGGCCGATGCTGGCGCTGGCGTGGATGATCAACATCGTGGAGCGCGGCAGTGCGGCCTGGAGCCGTATTCGCGCGCTGCTGGCTGAAGCGCCGGCAGTGGCTGACGGCACCCTGACGTTACCGCCTGAGCCGGCTGTGCTGCAGCTCGCCATTGACGCCTTTCACTACCCGGGGACAGAAAATGCCGTACTGCAGGATATTCACGCGCAGCTGCAGCCAGGGCAGATGCTGGGATTATGTGGCCCGACCGGCTGCGGTAAAAGTACGCTGCTCAGTCTCATCCAGCGCCACTTCGATATCGATCGGGGAGAGATCCGCTACGGCGAGTTGCCGCTGGCGCAGCTGCAGCTGGACAGCTGGCGCAGCCGCCTGGCGGTAGTGAGCCAGACGCCGTTTCTGTTTTCTGACAGCGTGGCAAACAATCTGGCGCTGGGTCGTCCCGACGCCACGCAGCAGCAGATTGAGCAGGCGGCAAGAATGGCCTGCGTGCATGAGGATATTCTGCGCCTGCCGCAGGGCTATGAGACAGAGGTCGGAGAGCGTGGGGTCATGCTTTCGGGCGGACAGAAGCAGCGTATCGCGATTGCCCGTGCGCTGCTGCTGGAGGCGGAGATCCTGATTCTGGACGATGCGCTCTCTGCGGTAGATGGACGTACTGAACATGACATCCTGCATAACCTGCGCATCTGGGGAGAGAACCGTACGCTGATTATCAGCGCGCACCGTCTCTCGGCGTTAACGGAAGCGAGTGAAATTCTGGTGCTGCAGCAGGGGCGCGTTGCGCAGCGAGGCGATCATGACCAGCTGGCGGCGCAGCCGGGCTGGTACCGCGATATGTACCGCTATCAGCAGCTGGAAGCGGCGCTGGATGATGAGAGTGAAAACAAAGATGAAACCGCAACAGGAGCGCAGCATGGCTAAGTCGCAGCGGCTGTGGCCGACGCTGAAACGGCTGCTGGCATACGGAAAACCCTGGCGCCGCTCGCTGTGGCTGGCAACCGGTATGCTCTGGCTGGCGGCGGCGGCCGAGGTGACCGGCCCGGTGCTGGTCAGCTATTTTATCGATCGCCTGATCGCCAGACATCAGATGCCGTGGGGCATCGTGGCGGGATTACTGGTGAGTTTTATTCTGCTGCAGCTTATGGCGGCGGCGCTGCACTATTTTCAGGCGCTGCTGTTTAACCGTGCGGCAATCGGAGTGGTGCAGCAGCTGCGCGTTGATGTCATGAACGCGGCGCTGCGCCAGCCGCTGAGCGCGTTCGACACCCAGCCGGTGGGGCAGATTATTTCGCGCGTCACCAATGACACCGAGGTTATTAAAGATCTCTATGTCACCGTAGTCGCCACCGTGCTGCGCAGCGCCGCGCTGATTGGCGCGATGCTGGTCGCCATGTTTTCGCTCGACTGGCGTATGGCGCTGGTGGCGCTGGTTATTTTCCCGCTGGTGCTGACCGTGATGCTGATTTATCAGCGTTACAGTACCCCGATTGCCCGCCGGGTTCGCAGCTATCTGGCGGATATCAACAACGGCTTTAACGAAGTGATCAACGGCATGAGCGTGATCCAGCAGTTCCGGCAGCAGGCGCGTTTTGGGGCACGCATGAGCGAAGCGAGTCGCGCCCATTATATGGCGCGCATGCAGACGCTGCGGCTGGACGGATTTCTGCTGCGTCCGCTGCTTAGCCTCTTTTCTGCACTGATTTTGTGCGGCCTGTTACTGCTATTCAGTTTTGCTTCACCCGGCGCATTTGAAGTCGGCGTGCTTTATGCCTTTATCACCTACCTGGGCCGGCTGAATGAGCCGCTGATCGAACTGACGACGCAGCAGTCGATGCTGCAGCAGGCGGTGGTATCGGGTGAGCGCATCTTTGAACTGGTTGATGCGCATCAGCAGGGGTATGGCAGCGAAAGTGCTCCGCTGCGTTCCGGAGAAATTGCGCTGCACGACGTCAGTTTCGCCTATCGCGACGATCGCGACGTGCTGAGCAATATCTCCTTTACCGTGCCGTCACGGGGCTTCGTTGCGCTGGTCGGGCATACCGGCAGCGGCAAGAGCACGCTGGCAAACCTGCTGATGGGTTACTATCCGGTAAAGCACGGATCGATTGTGCTGGACGGGCGTCCGGTCTCTTCGCTCTCGCACGATGCGCTGCGCACCGGCATTGCCATGGTGCAGCAGGATCCGGTGGTGCTGGCCGATACGCTGCTGGCTAACGTACAGCTGGGGCGGGCGATCCCTGAAGAGCGGGTGTGGCAGGCGCTGGAGAGCGTGCAGCTCGCTACGCTGGCCCGCGCGCTACCGGACGGTATCCATACGCGACTGGGAGAGCAGGGCAATACGCTTTCGGTCGGGCAGAAACAGCTGCTGGCGCTGGCTCGCGTGCTGGTCGCGCCGCCGCAGATCCTGATCCTCGATGAAGCTACCGCGAACATCGATTCCGGCACCGAGCAGGCGATTCAGCAGGCGCTGCGCACTTTGCGCCAGCACAGCACGCTGGTGGTCATTGCGCACCGGCTCTCGACAATTATGGCGGCGGAACAAATCCTGGTGTTACATCGCGGCCATATTGCCGAGCGCGGTACGCATACAGAGCTACTGGCGCAGCAGGGGCGCTACTGGCAGATGTATCAGCTGCAGCAGGCTGGCGAGCAGCTGGCGGCCGGCGCATCCGCCTGAGTTGCACCTTTTTTGTTCATGCTGACCCGTTCTTTTCTCGCTTCTGCACCTCTTTGACGCCCTGAGCACCAAAGAGGTGCAGACCCCCGTACCGTTCTTTCTCTCCGGCAATGCCGCCCCGCGCTGAGCCTGTACCGCCGCCGCGTTAAACCGCGTTTTGCACTTCTGGCACACCCTTTGCTTTAACCACTGCGTATACATCGCGCAGTTGTGTTTAATCCGGAGGGGACGTATGAAGCTGGTTACCGTGGTAATCAAACCATTCAAGCTGGAGGATGTCCGTGAGGCACTATCCTCCATTGGCATTCAGGGGCTGACGGTATCTGAAGTTAAAGGGTTCGGCCGTCAGAAAGGACATGCCGAACTCTATCGCGGGGCCGAGTACAGCGTTAACTTCCTGCCAAAAGTAAAAATCGATATCGCGATTGCAGATGACCAGCTGGATGAAGTGGTTGATGTCATCAGTAAAGCGGCCTACACCGGCAAAATTGGCGACGGCAAAATCTTCGTTGCTGAGCTGCAGCGGGTGATCCGTATCCGTACCGGTGAAACTGACGAAGCGGCGCTCTGATCCGGGTTCTGACTTGAGATGGGATGAAAAAAATGAAAAAAATGATGATGAAACTGGGCCTTGCCAGCCTGGCGCTGTTACCCACTCTGACGCTGGCTGCTGCCCCTGCGGTCGCAGATAAAGCGGACAACGCCTTTATGATGATTTGTACCGCGCTGGTACTTTTTATGACAATTCCCGGCATCGCGCTGTTTTATGGCGGCCTGATCCGCGGTAAAAATGTCTTGTCCATGCTCACACAGGTTGCCGTAACCTTTGCCCTGGTCTGCGTATTGTGGGTTGTGTATGGCTACTCGTTAGCCTTTAGCGAAGGCAACGCCTTTTTCGGCAACTTCCAGTGGGTGATGCTGAAAAACATCGAGCTGAAAGCCGTCATGGGCAGCTTTTATCAATATATTCACGTCGCGTTCCAGGCGTCGTTTGCCTGTATTACCGTCGGATTGATCGTGGGCGCGCTGGCTGAGCGTATTCGCTTCTCAGCGGTGCTGATTTTCGTCGGCGTCTGGCTGACGCTCTCCTATCTGCCGATTGCGCATATGGTGTGGGGCGGCGGTTATCTGGCACAGGATGGCGCGCTGGACTTTGCCGGCGGTACCGTGGTGCATATCAACGCCGCTGTCGCGGGGCTGGTGGGCGCGTATCTGGTCGGAAAGCGTGCCGGTTTTGGCAAAGAGGCGTTTAAACCGCATAACCTGCCGATGGTGTTTCTCGGTACGGCCATTCTCTACGTCGGCTGGTTTGGCTTTAACGCCGGTTCAGCGTCATCGGCGAACGAAATTGCTGCGCTGGCGTTTGTGAACACCGTTGTCGCTACCGCCGGTGCGGTGCTCTCCTGGGTCTTTGGTGAGTGGGCGCTGCGCGGTAAGCCTTCGCTGCTGGGTGCCTGCTCCGGCTTTATCGCCGGCCTGGTCGCCATTACGCCAGCCTGTGGCTACGTGGGCGTTGGCGGCGCACTGATCATCGGTCTGGCGGGCGGACTCGCGGGCATCTGGGGCGTTACGACGCTGAAAAGATGGCTGCGCGTCGATGATCCCTGCGATGTGTTTGGCGTGCACGGCGTGTGCGGCATCCTCGGCTGCATCCTGACCGGCGTCTTCGCCTCCAGCTCACTGGGTGGCGTTGGCTATGCGGAAGGCGTCACTATGGGGCATCAGGTCTGGGTCCAGATATTCAGCTGTATCGTTACCGTAGTCTGGTCCGGCGTGGTGGCCTTTATCGGCTTCAAGCTGGCGGATGTGATTGTCGGCCTGCGCGTACCGGAAGAGCAGGAGCGTGAAGGTCTGGATGTAAACAGCCACGGCGAAAACGCATATAACCAGTAAGCTAAAAATGAAGAAAAGGGGCGACCAGGTCGCCCCTTTTTTTATGCGTCGCGCTGACGCATAACACCTTCCTGTACCGTGGTCGCCACCAGCGTACCCTCCTGCGTATAGAACTCGCCGCGTACAAAGCCGCGCGCGCCAGAGGCAGACGTGCTCACCACGCTGTAAAGCAGCCATTCTGAGAGATCGAACGGGCGGTGAAACCACATCGAGTGATCGATCGTGGCCACCTGCATATCCGCTTCCAGGAACCCTTTGCCGTGCGGCTGCAGCGCCACCGGCAAAAAGTTAAGGTCGGAGGCGTAGCCCAGCACATATTGATGGATGCGGCGATCGGCAGGCATCTGGCCATTGGCGCGCACCCAGACCTGGCGCACCGGCTCAGCCACGTGGCCCTTAAGCGGGTTGTGGATCTGAACCGGGCGGATATCCAGCGGTCGCTCAGCGAGAAACTTCTCTTTGAGCTTCAGCGGCAGATGCGCGGCGAGTTTTTGCGCCAGATCGCGTTCAGAGGGCAGTTCATCCGGACCCGGTACCGGGGGCATGCTGTTCTGATGCTCAAACCCGGTTTCAGGCGCCTGAAATGAGGCGGTCATATAGAAAATAGGCTGACCATTCTGGACTGCGCTGACGCGGCGCGCGCTGAAGCTTTTACCGTCGCGCAGCGTTTCAACATCGTAAATAATCGCTTTAAGGCTGTCGCCGGGACGCAGAAAATAGCTATGAAATGAATGAATAATGCGATCTTCCGGCACCGTCTGTTTAGCAGCATAGAGCGCCTGGCCCACCACCTGACCGCCAAACACCTGACGCAGACCGAGATCTTCACTCTGCCCGCGGAACAGGCCTTCTTCCAGTTTTTCCAGATTTAATAGCGTAAGCAGGTTAGTCAGCGCCTGGCTCATAATCATGTCCTCATCAGCAGATATGGCGCAAGTGTGAAAGATCCGACCAGTTTGCGCAACGGATTTGCGCTGATTTCTGATGACGGGCGACGCGCCAGGCGCAATGCGGATTTCTGTGCCAGAATTAAGAGCAATCGGCGGTTGAAATGCCAGCTAAAAAATTAACCGCCGACAATCATAGTGTTCATAAGGAGACGACATCGATGAAACTTTGGCAGGTTATTAGCGGTATGACACTGGCGGCGGCGATTACAGGGTGTGCTGACCACAGCAAACCGGTTCCGACGCCTACGCTTGGCTCGGCGGTTGCCAGCCAGCAGTCGGCCATCAAGCAGCCTAACGTAAGCGGTTCTGTTTATATCCGTCAGCGCATCGCGCTGCCGCCGGATGCAGTACTGACCGTTACGCTGGCAGATGCGTCGCTGGCGGACGCGCCTTCTAAAGTGCTGGCACAGCGTGCCGTGCGTACCGAAGGCAAACAGTCACCGTTCCAGTTTATTCTGCCCTTTAATCCGGCAGACATTAAGCCAGACGCGCGCATTCTGCTGAGCGCAGCCATCACTATGGATGGCAAACTGGCGTTTGTTACGGACACGGTAAAGCCAGTGATCAATCAGGGCGGCACCAAAGCTGAACTGCTGCTGGTGCCGGTTGCCAATCGCGCAATGCCGACGCAGCCGGGTGCCGCTACCACGGTTCCGTCGACGTCGCCTACTCAGGTAACGCCATCGGCTTCAGTACCGGCGCCGACCAGCCTGTAATCTGCAGCATCAGCAGGCCCGTTGCGGGCCTGCTGATTAAATTTCCCAGCGATAGCGTGCCATATCAATCCCGCCTTCCTCACTGACAACGACGCCTTCAGCCTCCAGCGCATCGCGCTGACGCAGCAGATCGTCACCCTGCAGGGAAATCTGTCCGTAACGGTTAACAACGCGATGCCAGGGCAGCGTGCTTTCCGGCGGCAGGCGACGCAGTACACCGCCGACCTGACGCGCAGCGCGCGGTGAACCGGCGAGTAAGGCGATATCACCGTAGGTGGTTACCTGACCGCGCGGTATTGCGGCCACAATGTGCCACACGCGTGCGGCAAAATTCAGAGAATCATTCATTATCGGGAGTAAGAAACAGAGGGAAACCAGAAGCAGGGTAGCTGACAGAGTACGCCTGTTCAAGAAAACAACGGTTGTCTGGCTCACCCTTGCAATTGCACAGGCGTTCGCTGATAATGCCCCCGCTCTCCGAAAAGAGAGCACTCAATGGAGGCCCTGTTGGTTCTCCCGCAACGCTAACTTGTGAACTCGGTCAGGTCCGGAAGGAAGCAGCCGCAGCAGGCGACGCGTGTGCCGGGATGTAGCTGGCAGGGCCTCCACCCATTTCGGGCCAGCAAATAGCCGCGCCTCTCCAGGATTTTACGGCACTCCCTTGCCTTATTCCGCTTCAGTCACTCAACAGCACTGCACGCTTTATCAGCGAACATATTTCCACACAGAGCCTGGCACTTTATCGTAAAGCTTGTTCATGGTCAGTTCAGCAAGGCGATGATCTGCTGCTGAATAGAATACTGCCAGTTCGCTATCCGGTAATTCATACTTATTTTTTTCGATGACCCGTTCAAGGGTATCAATTGAACGACAACGACGCAGACGCATCAAATAGTCGGTCTTGGTCAGGGTTTGATTGCTCATGAAAAAAATCTTCTCACTCTGATGCTAAAAGGAATGGCTCGGTTGCTGAAGATAAGCACACTCTTCGGCGAAAATATTAAATAAGCGTTTAGCGGATCGCTGCCAGCGCTGAAGATCCTTTGCATTGATACTGTAACTGCTAAAAAGCATAAAGGTATCATCAAGATATTCATCGATTTGAGAAATCAGCGACTCGTCTTCGGTATGCTTAATTTTGTAATTCATTGTGAAAGAGGCGATATGCTCAATAAAATCGTTGAGCTGTAAATTAGCAGAGGAGGCAGGGTCGTTAACCCAGTCGCGATGATTTTCACTCAGGGTAGCCATACTCTCGTCATACAGGTTTTCACATAAGAATTTAAGCTGGGCAATATCATGCCGTTTCGGTGAGTATTCGTCCATCTTTTTCCCTCCATAGTGAGCACAGGAGCCGCAACGCGGCGAGATTTAAAAGAGCTACCAGGGAGCGATCACGAATAAAAATAATTCAGCGACCTATTAAATGTAATCCACAATCATTAGTTTTGCTCACCTCAATTACCAAATATTACAATTCATCAGCAGGGGAGAGGCGCGTATTGTCAATCACATCAAACACCAGCGCACCGGGCTTTATGTGGAACATAACTTCTTCATGTCGGGTAAAGGTTTCGTTCAAATCGAGGCAGGGATTAAATAAATCCCAGGAAAATTCATAAAGCATTTTAAAACTATCTGGATTAATGGTTTTAATAGATAGTACCTGAAAACTTTCAGGAACTAATTGAGCACTCTGCGAATACCAGTCTAACTCTCCGGCCAGCGCTTCAGCTATTTTAAGAATATTCCCCTGGATGACGCTGCGAAGTTTGTCACAGTCATGTTCATCTGCCGCAACGTCCACATTAATAATAGCCTGCATAGCGTATTCCGTAAAAAAAAGATCGTACCGCTATCATTGAGTCTTGCTGGTTGTAATGCAAGCAGGTGATTGACGCTACCAGCGATTATTGCGATGGGTAATGCCACTGGCGATCTGCCCGGGGGCACGGACGATCAATTTTTGAAACACTTCTCTGCGCGCGCGTCACCGCTAAATCCAGTAGCATATTGTTATGTTATAACATAATGGTGAATGCGATGCGCAACAGCGGTCTGTTACTTTCCGTCGGCAGTCGTCTGATGGTTGTCATGATACTTATTACTCTGCTGATGCTCTGCGTCTTCTGGGGTACCTCGGCATGATCCACTTTAATCAGCTCCAGGTCGGCTATCGCGGGCAGGCGATAACCGCGATCCCCGACGGAAAACTGGCTGCCGGCAGTATGACCGCGCTGACCGGCGCAAACGGCAGCGGCAAGTCAACGCTGCTGAAAACGCTGGCTGGCGTAATTGCACCGGTCTCCGGCTCCTGCCCGATCGGCGTGCCCGCCCGTGCTATTGGCTGGCTGCCACAGCGTAGCGAACTGGAGACGCGTTTTCCGCTTACGGTATATGAGCTGGTTGCCACCGGCTGCTGGCCGCGCTGCGGCTGGTTTGGCGGCATTAACCGGGCGCTGCACAGAGAGATCGACGCCGCGCTGGACGCCGTACAGATGCGGGCATTTGCCGATGCGCAGCCCGCCACGCTCTCTGGCGGCCAGCTGCAGCGGGTCCTTTTTGCCCGGCTTCTGATGCAGCAGAGCCGGGTCTGGCTGCTGGATGAACCCTTCAGCGCTATCGATGCATCCACCACTACTCTGCTGATGGCGCTGCTCCGGCAGCAGCAGCAGCAGGGCACGACGCTGCTGGTGGTCCTGCACGACAGGCCGCTGGTCAGCCGCTACTTCAGCACAGAATTGTCGCTGGATCACTCACCAGAGAGCGTGCAGGTGACGTCATGACGCTGCTGCAGCCTTTTATCGAATTTGGCTTTATGCGCCGCGCGCTGGTGGCCTGTATTGCGCTGGCGCTGAGCGCCACTCCGCTGGGCGTATTTCTGTCACTGCGCCGGATGAGCCTGATAGGCGATGCGCTATCGCATGCGATCTTGCCGGGTGCAGCGGTTGGCTACCTGCTCTCAGGTCTGTCGCTGGTGGCAATGGGCGCAGGCGGACTGCTGGCGGGGCTGGTGGTGGCGCTGCTCTCCGGTGCCGTCAGTCGTTACACCCCGTTAAAAGAGGATGCCAGCTTTTCCGGATTTTATCTTGGCTCGCTGGCGCTGGGGGTCACGCTGGTTTCGCTGCGCGGCTCCAGTGTGGATCTGCTGCACGTGCTGTTTGGTTCACTGCTGGCAGTCGACACTCGTGCGCTGGTTCTGGTTGCCGCTATCGCCACGTTCACGCTGCTGACGCTGGCGCTGATTTTCCGCCCGCTGGTCATTGACGCCTTCGATCCCGACTTTTTGCGGGTGCAGAACCGCTGGAGCGCACCGCTGGTACAGGGGCTTTTTCTGCTGCTGGTCGTACTGAACCTGGTTGCTGGCTTTCAGATTCTGGGAACGCTGATGTCCGTCGGGCTGATGATGCTGCCCGCTACCAGCGCCCGCTTCTGGAGCCGTCGGCTCACCCCATTGCTGTTTATCGCTATGCTGCTGGCAATCGCTGCTGCGCTAAGCGGGCTGATGCTCTCCTGGTACTACTCACTGCCTGCCGGACCAGCCGTGGTGCTGAGTGCCGCCGGGCTGTTTCTGCTCTCTGTTCTGACAGGGCCATGCGGCGGCGTGCTGCGTCGTCGTTAATATACTGATAAGGGGATACAAATGAAGTTTATTGCACTAAGCCTGATAACCAGCGCGATGCTGGTCAGCCCGTTTACGCAGGCCGGTACTATCAACACGGTAGCCAGTTTTACCGTGCTGGCCGATATCGTAAAACAGGTTGGCGGCGATCATGTGCGTGTCACCTCGCTGGTCGGGCCGGATGGCGATCCGCATACCTTTGAGCCTTCGCCACAGGATAGCCAGGCGCTGGCGCAGGCCAGCGTGGTGTTTGTCAGCGGTCTCGGTCTGGAAGGGTGGATGGATCGGCTGATAACGGCTTCAGGCTATCGCGGCGATGTGGTGGTGGCATCGAGCGGCATCAGCACGCGTACCATGGAAGAGGAGGGCAGTACCGTTACCGATCCGCACGCCTGGAACAATCTGCAGAACGGTGAAATTTATGCGCGTAACGTAATGCAGGCGTTGATAAAAGCCGATCCGCAGGACGCCGCCGACATCCGGCGCAGCGGCGAACGCTACATTCAGCAGCTGCAGCAGCTCGACAGCTGGGCTAAATCTGCATTTGACGCCGTGCCGCGCAGCGCGCGCAAAGTGCTGACCAGCCACGACGCCTTTGGCTACTTCGGACAGCGTTATGGCGTTACCTTCCTGGCACCGGTCGGCTTTTCCACGGAAGCAGAAGCCAGCGCCAGCGACGTTGCGCAGATTATTAAGCAGCTCAGGCGTGAGCATATTCACCGCTACTTTATTGAAAATCAGACCGACCCGCGCCTGGTTAAACAGATAGCCAGTGAATCGGGGGCGCAGCCCGGCGGCGAACTCTATCCGGAGGCGCTCTCCGCTGCTGGCGGTCCGGCTGCGACCTATACGGCAGCATTTCGGCATAACGCGGAAGCGATGCTGAAAAGCATGCAATAAAAAAGGCCGGGGAGCATCCCGGCCAAACTCTCACAACGCATTAACGCTTTTTCTTTCTTCCCTGAACCGCTTTGAAACGTGGATTGGATTTGCAAATCACATAAATACGGCCTTTACGTCGTACCACTTTGCAATCCCGGTGGCGGGTTTTAGCCGACCGAAGTGAACTCACGACCTGCATCGTACTGCTCCTTTATTTGGTGCGCGTCAGGAAGCTGCCAAAGCGCTTGTTGAAGCGCGCCGCGCTGCCCTCTTTGGCGAACTCTTTTTGTTTGCCGGTATAATAAACGTGCGATTTGGAGGAGACATCCAGCGTCACGTAGGGCAGAACCTCGCCTTCAAACTCGATGGTGCGTTCAGTTTTAATGGTTGATCCCACTTTAAAATACTCATCAGCGGTAGTGTCATGGAACAGAACCGGACGATAGTGCGGGTGGATATCAGGCTTCATATGACGATTCCTATGTAATGTTATAATATAACAATATTATGCGCCCGTTATAGCGCGATTGCAACCGTCATCAGGCACCATAAAAAAAGGCCGCATCTGCGGCCTTTTTCATTAAGGAGTCAATCAGTGTTTCGCGTGTTCAGCCGGATGGCTGCCTTCAAGGTCCGCTTTATGCTTACTGAAGCGGCGACGCACCACGACGAAGAAGACCGGTACAAAGAAGATTGCCAGCGCGGTAGCGGTGACCATTCCTCCCATTACGCCGGTACCTACTGCGTTCTGAGCGCCGGAACCGGCACCGCTGCTGATCGCCAGCGGCAGTACACCGAGGATAAACGCCAGTGAGGTCATCAGAATCGGGCGCAGACGCATACGCACCGCTTCCAGCGTCGCTTCCACCAGGCCTTTGCCCTCTTTATCCATTAAATCTTTCGCAAATTCGACGATCAGAATGGCGTTCTTAGCGGAAAGACCAATCGTGGTCAGCAGTCCGACTACAAAGTAGACGTCGTTACTGAGCCCGCGCAGGGTAGTGAAGATCAGCGCGCCTATAACGCCGAGCGGCACGACCAGCATCACCGAGAACGGAATAGACCAGCTCTCATAGAGTGCCGCCAGGCAGAGGAAGACGACAATCAGCGAGATCGCGTAGAGCGCCGGGGCCTGGTTACCTGACAGACGTTCCTGATAGGACATGCCGGTCCAGTCGTAGCCAATACCGGTTGGCAGTTTCGACGCCAGCTCCTCCATCATATCCATCGCGTCACCCGAGCTCTTGCCCGGCGCAGCCTGACCGAGGATCTCCATGGAAGGCAGACCGTTGTAACGCTCCAGTCGTGGTGAGCCATACTGCCATTTCGCCGAGGAGAAGGCAGAGAAGGGCACCATATTGCCGGCGCTGTTGCGCACATACCATTTGCCAATGTCATCCGGCAGCATGCGCGCATCCGCTTTACCCATAACGTACACTTTCTTCACGCGACCGCGATCGATAAAGTCGTTGACGTAGGATCCACCCCAGGCGGCGCCCAGCGTAGTGTTGATATCAGAGAGCGATACCCCCAGCGCCTGCGCTTTTTCCTGATCGATAATCAGTTTGTACTGCGGCGTATCTTCCAGGCCGTTCGGACGTACGCCAACCAGCGTATCTGAATGCTGGGCGATCATGCCAAACAGCTGATTTCGCGCTTCGGTCAGCTTTTCATGGCCCAGGTTGCCCTGATCAATCAGCTGGAAGTCAAAACCGGTGGCGTTACCCAGTTCGATAATGGCCGGCAGGTTGAACGGGAAGACCATGGCATCTTTAATCTGACCCAGTGCGCCCATGGCGCGTCCGGCGATAGCCGGTACTTTCAGATCGGCGCTGCCACGCTCATCCCACGGCTTCAGGCTGACAAACGCGATACCGGTGTTCTGACCACGGCCGGCAAAGCCAAAGCCGTTAACGGTGAACACGGAATTGACGCTATCTTTCTCTTTGGTCAGGAAGTAGTCCGTTACCTGATCCAGCACTTTCTGAGTACGTTCCTGGGTCGCACCGGCTGGCAGCTGCGCCTGTGCCAGTAACAGCCCCTGATCTTCTTCCGGCAGGAAGGAGGTCGGCAGCTTCAGGAACAGCCACGCCATGCCGAGAACAATGACCAGATAGATCACCAGATAGCGGCCGGTACTGCGGATAATATGGCTGACGCTGTCGACATAGTGATTGGTGCTTTTGTCGAACATGCGGTTGAACCAGCCAAAGAAGCCGGTGGTTTTACCATGCTCACCTTTTTTAATCGGTTTGAGCATGGTGGCACAGAGGGCAGGGGTGAGGATCAGCGCGACCAGCACCGACAGCGCCATCGCTGAAACGATGGTGATCGAGAACTGACGGTAGATAACCCCGGTCGAACCGCCAAAGAACGCCATGGGAATAAATACCGCAGAGAGCACCAGCGCAATACCGACCAGCGCGCCCTGAATCTGCTCCATGGAGCGTTTGGTCGCCTCTTTCGGCGGCAGTCCCTCTTCTGCCATAACGCGCTCAACGTTCTCGACGACCACGATGGCGTCATCAACCAGCAGGCCGATGGCGAGCACCATACCAAACATCGTAAGCGTGTTAATGGAGTAGCCAAAACCATTGATGATAGCGAAGGTACCCAGCAGCACCACCGGTACGGCGATGGTGGGGATCAGCGTGGCGCGGAAGTTCTGCAGGAACAGATACATAACCAGGAACACAAGCACAATCGCTTCAAACAGGGTTTTAACCACTTCGAAAATGGAGATTTTTACAAACGGGGTCGTGTCATACGGGTAGACGGTCTTCATGCCTGACGGGAAGAACGGCTCCAGTTTACCCAGCTCTGCTTTAACCGCTTCTGCGGTATCCAGTGCGTTAGCCCCGGTCGCCAGCTTGATACCGATACCGGATGCGGGCTTGCCGTTGTAACGGGCAATAACTTCGTAGTTTTCACCACCCAGTTCAATTTTTGCCACGTCGCGCAGACGCACCTGCGAACCATCCTGGTTCACCTTGAGCATGATGTTGCCAAACTCATCGGTTGAGGTCAGGCGGGTCTGAGCAATAATCGAGGCGTTAAGCTGCTGGCCTGGCACCGGCGGTGTACCGCCCAGCTGACCGGCAGCGACTTGGGTATTCTGCGTCTGCAGCGCGCTGATGACGTCAACCGGCGTCAGCTGATAGTTGTTCAGCTTGTGCGGATCGAGCCAGATACGCATCGCATACTGTGCACCAAACACCTGGGTATCACCTACGCCTGTGGTACGGCTGATAGGATCTTTGATATTAGAGGCGACATAGTCCGCAATGTCGTTCTGCGTCATGCTGCCATCGTCACTGACAAAACCGGCTACCATCAGGAAGCTGCTGGAGGATTTTTTAACCTGAATCCCCTGTTGCTGTACTTCCTGCGGCAGCAGCGGCATCGCCAGCTGCAGCTTGTTCTGCACCTGTACCTGCGCGATATCCGCGTCGGTACCGGACTGGAAGGTCAGCGTCAGCGTCAGCGTACCGGATGAGTCACTGCTCGAGGACATATACATCAGCCCGTCGATGCCGTTCATATTCTGTTCAATAACCTGCGTAACAGAATCCTGCAGCGTTTTTGCATCCGCACCCGGATAAGATGCCTGGATCTCAACCGCCGGTGGCGCAACATTGGGATATTGCTCAATCGGCAGGCTGATGATCGACAGCGCACCCGCCATCATAATGATGATGGCAAGCACCCATGCAAAAATGGGGCGATCGATAAAGAACTTAGCCATGTATCAACGGCTCCTGTTATGACGATGATTTAGCAGACTGAGATTCCTGGGCTGCTTTAGCATCATCTGAGACCTCTTTTGGCGTAACCTGCGCACCCGCTTTCGCGCGCTGAATACCGACGGTAATCACGCGGTCGCCCTCTTTCAGACCATCGGTAACCAGCCATTTGTCGCCAAACGCCTGATTTGCAGTGATCTTACGTACTTCAACTTTGTTATCTGCGCCAACAACCATCGCGCTGGCATCGCCGGTTGGCGTACGGGTCACGCCGGTTTGCGGCACCAGCAGCGCGGTTGGGTTCACGCCTTCATCCAGACGCGCACGCACAAACATACCCGGCAGCAGACGGTTATCCGGGTTCGGGAAGATAGCGCGCAGCGTAATCGAACCGGTGGTTTCATCGACGGTGACATCGGAAAATTCCAGTGTTCCCGACTGCTTGTAAGGGCTACCATCCTGCATCAGCAGCGTGACGTTAGCTTTACCATCGGTCTGTTTCAGCTGGCCCGCTTCCAGCTCGGCGCGCAGGCGCAGAAAATCGTCACTGGACTGCGTTACATCGACATACATAGGATCCAGCTGCTGCACGGTCGCGAGCGCGTTAGTCTGACCATTGGAGACCAGGGCACCTTCCGTCACAGAGGATTTGCCGATACGGCCGCTGATAGGCGACGTGACTTTGGTGTAGGCAAGGTTGATACGGGCAGTTTCAACGTTAGCCTGGGCAGCCTGCACGGCAGCCGCAGTCTGAGCCGCAGTGGCCGCTGCGTTGTCGTAATCCTGCTGACTGATATATTTGGTGCCGAGCAGTGGCTTATAACGTTTGATGGTGAGCTGCGCTACGCGGGCATTAGCCTGCGCCTGCGCTAAATCCCCTTTAGCACTGTCGTAAGCTGCCTGATAGGTGGCAGGATCGATCTGATAAAGCGACTGGCCCGCTTTAATATCACTGCCTTCAACAAAATTACGCTTCAGAATGATACCCGACACCTGAGGGCGGACTTCTGCTACGCGAAACGCGGAAGTGCGACCAGGCAGTTCAGTCGTGACCTTCAGGGGTTCAGCTTTTAATGTGACCACCCCGA
Source organism: Pantoea sp. PSNIH1 (assembly GCF_007680655.1). Lineage (NCBI taxonomy): Bacteria > Pseudomonadati > Pseudomonadota > Gammaproteobacteria > Enterobacterales > Erwiniaceae > Pantoea > Pantoea sp. PSNIH1. The sequence goes on along the minus strand of NZ_VEIP01000001.1, from coordinate 1,450,876 downwards.
CTTCCGGCGGCTGCTGCTGCTGCTGGCCGGCTTGCTGAGATTTATCATCATCACATCCTGTTAACAAAAAGCTGCCTGAAAGCATCACGGCGGCCGCCAGAGGCACTAACCCTCTGTTTTTATTCATAAATAAAACCTCTAGTGTCCGATATCAAATGATCAATGGATCACAAACCGATAAACCCATTGCTGCGTTAAAACACGGGTCATGCTATGGTACATACATTCACAAATGTATGTAAACTTGCCAGTTTGTAAAAACAGCTCCCTATGGCACGAAAAACCAAAGCGCAAGCACTTGAAACGCGTAATCAAATTCTTGATGCCGCATTAGCACACTTTTCTGAACAGGGCGTGGCCGCCACGTCGCTGGCTGATATCGCCGCAGCGGCTGGCGTCACGCGCGGTGCCATTTACTGGCACTTTAAAAATAAAGCCGATCTGTTACAGGAAATCTGGCTGCGCTGCGACGCCGGGCTGGACGATGTGGAACTTGAGTATCAGACAAAATATCCGGACGATCCACTTTCTGTAATGCGTTCGATGCTGATCTATATCCTTGACGCCACGGCAAAGGATGCGCAAAGACGCGCACTTATGGAGATTATCTTCCATAAATGTGAGTTTGTGGGCGAAATGTCAACGCTGGTGGCGATGCAGCAGGGCTTACTGCAGGCGTGTTATGACCGCATTGAAACCGTGCTGCGCAGCTGCATTGAAGCGAGACAGCTGCCCGGTGCGCTGAATACCCGTCAGGCGGCACTGCTGATGCGCGGCTATATCAATGGCATGATGGAGAGCTGGCTGTTTAATCCGCACAGTTTTGACCTGGCCGCGGAAGCGCCGCAGATCGTTGATGCGTTTCTCGATATGCTGCGGCTGAGCCCGACCCTGAGCGGGCGTTAATCTGCATGCGCGGCGGCCAGCTTCTGTTCATAGTCGCGCCGGACGATCGCCAGCGCGGCCAGCACCGTCGCGGGCGGCACCTGGTTCTCCTCCAGCAGCTGAATCAAATCGACCGCCAGCTTAATCTCATCCGGTGCGCTCTCAAGCGACATACTCTCTCCTAAATTCGTAGTTTTATTGCAACCAGCAGCATCAGCACTGCGCCCGCCAAAGCGGCAGCTACGCCGGCGATATGCAGCGTGCCGATTTCGCCATTCATAAAGTAGGTGGCAATATAGCCGCCAATCAGCGCGCCAATTGCGGCCAGTACCAGCCCGGGGATCATCCCGCCGGGCCTGCCGGGCAGCAGCAGGCGCCTGAGCCAGCCAGCGGCCAGGCCCGTTACTATCCAGATAATCAGCGTCACCGGTTCCTCCTTCTGCCTTATGCGTTGAGTATAGAAGTGCAGCGCTACGGCTGCGCGGCGGGCAGATCGAGCTGATAAAGCGCAGCGCGACAGCGGCTTAATCGCGCCTGCAGCTGCTCCACTTCCCGCATCAGCTGCTGCTGCACGCTCAGCGTTTCTGCCCGGGCAAGATGCGCCTCGCGCTGGCGCAGCATGGCGAGTAGCCGCGTCTCATACCCCTGATACTCAACACGCTTCTGCTGGCGGGTATCCCGCCGCGGCTGCTCCCGCCACGGCCGCAGCTGCTGGCTTTCGCATTCGCGCTGAAGTGCCGCCAGCTGATCCAGCACCCGCTGCGCCAGCCACTGCTGCTGCACGGCGCTGTGCTGTTTTTGCTGCAGATGGTGCAGATTTCGCTCCAGCTCCTGCAGATAGTCGCTCAGGCGGGTGCCTTTAGTATGAAACAGTGCGGCATCAAAGCGCGGCACTCTGCAGACGCCGTCCGGCTGCTGTGCTATGCGCTGGCGCAGCGTTTCAACGATTTTTTGCAGCCGCTCAGGCGCGGAAAGGAGAGGCATCACTTCGGTTCCATGTTAACGTAAGAGCATATTCAGTATTCAGGCATCTGGCATGCAGCGTTTTCTACTGTTGAGCCTTGGCTGGCTGGCGATAGTGCTGGGCACGCTGGGCATTGTATTACCTTTACTCCCGACAACGCCATTTGTGTTGCTGGCCGCCTGGTGTTTTGCCCGTTCATCGCCGCGCTTTCACCACTGGCTGCTGTGGCGCTCGCCTTTTGGCCGCTATCTGCGTCACTGGCAGCGTCATCGTGCCATGCCGCCAGGCGCTAAGGGGCGGGCAATAGTGCTGATTATCATCACCTTTGCGTTCTCGCTCTGGCTGGTAAAGCTGTTCTGGCTGCGTCTGCTGCTGCTGGTGTTATTAGCGATACTGCTGCTCTTTATGTGGCGTATCCCGGTAGTAGCAGAAGAGACAACGCAACATTAACCGCGTCAGGGTTGCATTTAGGCCGCTGTTTGCTTAGATTTGGGCATCTTCGTGCGTGGCTTCCCTCTGTGAAACGACTTCGCTTAACCCGGTCTCCGGGTATTGGCGCTGTTGAAGCTGCGCGTTTTAGATATTTTTCCAGGCGTAACCTTTATGACCGCAACTGCGCAGCAGCTTGAACTGATCAAAAACAGCATCAAAAGTATTCACGACTATCCGAAGCCGGGCATTCTGTTCCGCGACGTGACCAGCCTTATGGAAGATCCGCAGGCCTATGCGGCGGCGATTTCCATTCTGGTTGAGCGTTATCGTGACAAAGGCATCACCAAAGTGGTGGGTACAGAAGCGCGCGGCTTCCTGTTTGGTGCACCCGTAGCGCTGGGGCTGGGCGTAGGCTTTATACCGGTGCGTAAACCGGGCAAGCTGCCGCGTGAAACCTGGCAGGAGCGCTATGAGCTGGAGTACGGTACGGATGCGCTGGAGCTGCACAAAGACGCGATTAAACCCGGCGATATCGTGCTGGTCATCGACGATCTGCTGGCAACCGGCGGCACCATTGAGGCGACGGTAAAACTGATCCGCCGCGCGGGTGGCGAAGTCAACGATGCCGCTTTTGTCATTAATCTGTTCGATCTCAGCGGCGAAGCGCGCCTGACCGCGCTGGGCGTTAACTGCTACAGCCTCGTCAGCTTCCCCGGCCACTAAGGCCTGCTGCGCTCTGCCGTTTTGCAGAGCGCAGTGCTTATCCCATAGGTTACTCTGCCTGCGCCTGCCCGAGACGGGTATAGGCATATTTCGCTGTGGCTGGTAAACTACTGCCCAAATACACAGGGTTTGCGAAGCTGCATTTTTTCCCTTTTTCTGACGGTGGCTGCCGGCTGATTGCCGCGCTGCTGTGCCAACTCAATACAATCCAGTGACCACATCCACATGAGCTATCAGGTACTTGCGCGAAAATGGCGTCCCCAGGCCTTCGCAGACGTAGTGGGTCAGGAACATGTGCTGACTGCGCTCGCCAACGGGTTATCACTGGGACGTATTCATCATGCCTATCTTTTCTCCGGCACCCGCGGCGTAGGGAAAACTTCTATTGCCCGCCTGCTGGCGAAAGGGTTGAACTGCGAAACCGGTATTACCGCTACGCCCTGTGGCAAGTGCGACAACTGCCGGGAAATTGAGCAGGGCCGCTTTGTTGACTTAATCGAGATCGATGCGGCTTCCCGTACCAAAGTGGAAGATACGCGCGATCTGCTGGATAACGTGCAGTACGCGCCAGCGCGCGGTCGCTTCAAGGTCTATCTGATTGATGAAGTACATATGCTGTCGCGCCACAGCTTTAATGCCCTGCTGAAAACGCTGGAAGAGCCGCCGTCCCACGTTAAGTTTTTGCTGGCCACCACCGATCCGCAGAAGCTGCCGATCACTATCCTGTCGCGCTGCCTGCAGTTCCATCTGAAAGCGCTGGACGTTGAACAGATTCAGCAGCAGCTGAGCTATGTGCTGGAGCAGGAGCAGATTGCCGCGGAGCCACGTGCGCTGCATCTGCTGGCGCGCGCTGCCGATGGCAGTATGCGTGATGCGCTGAGCCTGACCGATCAGGCGATCGCCAGCGGGCAGGGCAGCATCACGCGCGATACCGTCGCGCAGATGCTCGGCACGCTGGATGATGAACAGCCGCTGGCGCTGATTGAAGCGCTGGTGGAGGGCAGCGGCGAACGGGTAATGGCGCGCCTGAATCAGGCCGCTTCGCGCGGAGTAGAGTGGGAAGCGCTGCTGGTTGAGATGCTGCGGCTGCTGCATCGCATCGCAATGGTGCAGCTGCTGCCTGGCTCTCTCAATGATGAAGAGTTCAGTGAAGCGCAGCGCCTGCGTGAGCTGGCGCGTACCCTGCCACCCGCTGACGTGCAGCTCTACTATCAGACGCTGCTGATGGGACGCAAAGATCTGCCGCTGGCACCCGATCGGCGCCTGGGTGTGGAAATGACGCTGCTGCGCGCGCTGGCTTTCCATCCACAGGCTACACTTGCTGAACCGGTGGCGCGTCCGTCGCTGGCACCGCAGGCGGCACCGCAGGTACCTGCCGCCGCCCCGGCTGAGCAGCCTGCTGCGGCTACACAACCGCAGATGGCGCCGGCTACGCAACCGCAGATGGCGCCGCCCGCTGCGCCGGCTCCGGCAGAACCGCAGGCTCCGCCTGCCGGCAATCTGCCGGACACCACCAGTCAGCTGCTGCAGGCGCGTACGCAACTGCTGCGTCAGGGGGCAGGTAAAGTAAAAAAGAGTGAGCCGGCAGCGCGTCCCGCGCGGCCGGCAAATCAGGCGCTGGAGCGTCTGGCTACGGTGACGGAGCGCGTTCAGCAGCGCGCACCCGAAACCGCAAGCGCGCCGGTAAAACCGGAGGCGTACCGCTGGAAAGCACAGCAGCAGAGTGAGGAGAAAGCGGAGCCGGTCGCAACGCCAAAAGCCTTGCGTTCAGCGCTGGAGCATGAGAAAACGCCGGAGCTGGCTGCGCGGCTGGCCGAGGAAGCACAGCTGCGTGATGCCTGGACCGCTGAAATTGCCCGGCTGACGCTGCCAAAGCTGGTGCAGCAGGTGGCGCTCAACGCGTGGAAAGAGCAGCATGAACAGAGCGTGACGCTGCATCTGCGCAGCAGCCAGCGACACCTCAATTCTGCGGCAGCCCGGCAGGCCATTCAGGCTGCGCTAAGCCAGGCGGCGGGTCAGGAAGTTGAACTGACCATCGTGGAAGATGATAATCCGGCGGTGCTGACGCCGCTGGAGTGGCGACAGGCCATCTATGAAGAGAAGCTGGCGCAGGCGCGCCAGTCGCTCGCAAGTGATACCCACATTCAGATGTTGCAGCAGTTCTTTGATGCCGATCTGGATGAAGAGAGTATCCGACCCGTATGATCACGCTGTCGCGCAGAGGTTGCGCGCAGCCCCAGCAGAGAGAGAAAACTATGTTTGGTAAAGGCGGATTGGGCAACCTGATGAAACAGGCCCAGCAGATGCAGGATAAAATGGCCAAGGTTCAGGAAGAGATCGCCGCGCTGGAAGTTACGGGCGAATCGGGTGCGGGTCTGGTTAAAGTAACCATCAACGGCGCGCACAACTGCCGTCGCGTGGAAGTCGATCCCAGCCTGCTGGAAGATGACAAAGATATGCTGGAAGATTTGATTGCTGCAGCCTTTAATGATGCGGCGCGTCGCATCGATGAGACGCAGAAAGAGAAGATGGCTTCTGTCTCTTCCGGTATGCAGCTGCCGCCTGGCTTCAAGATGCCGTTCTGATGCAGACCAGTCCACTGCTTGAAACCTTAATGGAGTCACTGCGCTGTCTGCCGGGTGTAGGCCCTAAGTCAGCGCAGCGCATGGCGTTTCACCTGTTGCAACGCGATCGCAGCGGTGGCATGCGTCTGGCTCAGGCGCTGACGCGCGCGATGTCGGAAATCGGCCACTGTGCCGATTGCCGTACCTTCACCGAACAGGAGATCTGCACCATCTGCGCTAACGCCCGTCGGCAGCAGAATGGGCAGATTTGCGTGGTGGAAAGCCCGGCAGATATTCACGCCATTGAGCAGACCGGCCAGTTTGGCGGACGCTACTTTGTGCTGATGGGACATCTGTCGCCGCTGGATGGGATTGGTCCGCAGGATATCGGGCTCGATCGCCTGGAGCAGCGTCTGGAACATGAGACGCTGCAGGAGGTGATCCTGGCGACCAACCCCACGGTAGAGGGTGAAGCGACCGCCAACTATATCGCTGAGCTGTGCGGTCAGTATGGCGTTGACGCCAGCCGTATCGCGCACGGTGTACCGGTAGGTGGCGAGCTGGAGATGGTTGATGGCACCACGCTGTCGCACTCTCTTGCCGGACGTCATAAGATTAAATTCTAAGCACTCGCCGGTTTCATTCACTGAAACCGGCTTGAAAATTTTCCCGCCATCCCCATATCTTCCTCAACGTTCGATCAACCCCGATTCTGTTGAGGTAGCAATGACCATGAAAGGACAAGAGACGCGTGGCTTCCAGTCAGAGGTAAAACAACTTCTGCACCTGATGATCCATTCCCTCTATTCAAACAAAGAGATTTTCCTGCGTGAACTGATCTCCAACGCCTCTGATGCCGCTGATAAGCTGCGCTTCCGCGCGCTTTCCACTCCGGATCTCTATGAAGGCGACGGCGAGCTGCGCGTGCGTATCTCGGTCGACAAGGAGAAACGGACGCTGACGCTGAGCGACAACGGTATCGGTATGCGTCGCGATGAGGTAATTGAAAACCTCGGTACTATCGCTAAATCAGGCACCAAAGCGTTCCTGGAGTCTATGGGCTCTGACCAGGCGAAAGACAGCCAGCTGATTGGCCAGTTTGGTGTGGGTTTCTACTCCGCCTTTATCGTTGCTGACAAAGTGACCGTGCGCACCCGCGCTGCCGGCGCACAGGCCAGCGAGGGCGTGTTCTGGGAGTCAGAAGGCGAGGGCGAATATACCCTGGCAGAAATCGAAAAAGCCGATCGCGGTACCGAGATCACGCTGCATTTCCGCGCAGGGGAAGATGATTTCCTTGACGCCTGGCGCGTGCGTAACGTCATCAGCAAATATTCCGATCACATCGCACTGCCGGTAGAGATCGAAACCAAAGATGAAGAGAACGACACCGTAACCTGGGAGAAGGTCAACAAAGCCCAGGCGCTGTGGACGCGTAATAAAGCGGAGATCAGCGACGACGAGTACAACGAGTTCTACAAGCACATTGCACATGACTTCAGCGATCCGGCTATCTGGAGCCATAATCGCGTGGAAGGCAAGCAGGAGTACACCAGCCTGCTCTACATCCCGCAGCGTGCTCCGTTCGATATGTGGAACCGCGACAGCAAGCATGGCCTCAAGCTTTATGTACAGCGCGTGTTTATTATGGATGACGCTGAGCAATTCATGCCGAACTACCTGCGCTTTGTGCGCGGTCTGATTGACTCTAACGATCTGCCGCTTAACGTCTCACGTGAAATTCTGCAGGACAGCCGTGTCACCCAGAGCCTGCGCGCCGCGCTGACTAAGCGCAGCCTGCAGATGCTGGAAAAACTGGCAAAAGATGATGCAGAGAAGTATCAGCAGTTCTGGAAAGAGTTTGGTCTGGTACTGAAAGAGGGACCGGCAGAAGATAGCGCCAATCAGCAGGCGATTGCTAAACTGCTGCGTTTTGCCACCACGCAGAGCGAAGGCAGCGAGCAGAGCGTATCGCTGGATGACTACCTGAGCCGCATGGTTGAAGGTCAGGAGAAGATCTACTACATCACGGCGGACAGCTATGCCGCGGCGAAAAGCAGCCCGCATCTGGAGCTGTTCCGCAAAAAAGGCATTGAGGTACTGCTGCTCTCCGATCGTATCGATGAGTGGATGATGAGTTATCTCACCGAGTTCGAAGGTAAAACGTTCCAGTCAGTAAGCAAAGCTGATGAGTCGCTGAGCAAGCTGGCGGATGAAGAGACCGAAGAGCAGAAAGAAGCGGAAAAAGCGCTGGAGCCGTTTGTTGAGCGCGTGAAAACGCTGCTGGGCGAGCGCGTTAAAGAGGTGCGACTGACGCATCGTCTGACCGATACGCCTGCTATCGTCACCACTGATGCTAACGAAATGACCACCCAGATGGCGAAGCTGTTTGCCGCCGCCGGTCAGGATGTTCCGGAAGTGAAATATATCTTTGAGATCAATCCGGAGCATGGCCTGGTGAAACGCGTAGCGGATACCCAGGATGAGGCGCGCTTTGCCGAATGGGTTGAACTGCTGCTGGATCAGGCGCTGCTGGCTGAGCGCGGTACGCTGGACGATCCTAACCAGTTTATCCGCCGCATGAACCAGCTGCTGACGGCGTAACGCCGCACAGCGCGAAGCGAATAAAACAGCTAAGGGCGCCATTAATGGCGCCCTTTTTTATGGCGTCAGCACTGCGCCTGCTCTCTGAGCCATGCGCGAAACAGACGGATCTCTGCATTCTGCTCGCGCGAGCGTTTGGCCATCATCCAGGTCGCGCGATCGATGCGCACAAAGCCCAGCGGCGCAATCAGCGCGCCCGCTTCCAGCTCCTGCTGCACCAGCAGTCGCGGGGCCATCATGATCCCCAGACCGCTTCTGGCGGCCTGAATAGCCAGCATCAGATTATCAAAGTGTTTGCCACGCCAGAAATCACCGCGTGCGCCGCTGTTTTTTGCCCACTCAGCCCAGGCGTGCAGCCGGGTATCCGCATGCAGCAGCGGCAGCGTTTGCAGATCGCGCGCGCTCTGCAGGCGTTCGGCGTAGTGGGGCGCACAGAGCGGCCCAATCGCGTCATCGCTGATAAGCGTGGCTTCAATATCATCATCGGGCTGCTGCTCATAACTCAGGATCAGCACATCGGTGTGTTCACTGCGCAGCTGATCGATCTCAACCAGTGACTGAAACTGCACGTCGATATCCGGGTAGCGCTGATAGAAACTGCTGATACGCGGGATCAGCCACTGAGAGAGAAAGCTGGGCGCACAGGAAACAGAGAGGTGATGCCGCATACCGGTACGTATGCTTTCGCAGCTGGTGGCGAGTTCGCTGAACGCTTTCTGACAGCTGACCAGAAGGCGTTCGCCATGCGAGGTGAGTTTGACGCGTCCGTTAGTGCGTACAAACAGCGGTTTGCCCATCCAGCTCTCCAGCTGGCGCACCTGATGGCTGACGGCGCTGTGGGTGACATGCAGGGTTTCCGCTGCCGTGCTGAAACTGCTGTGCAGCGCTGCCTGATGAAAATAGCGCAGCGCCCGTAGTGACGGAAGCGCGGTCATACTCGTCCCTTGTGTAAAAACCTAACAGGGATTGTCAGTTTATATCATTTTAATGTCCAGCCGCATTGCCCTAACCTCTGCTCCAGATTCTGGCAGGTTGACGGGACGGGCTGGCTATGTATCAGCCACGCGTTTTATCTGCCGGAAAGCACCACTTCGCAGCTAATATAGGGAAACGTTACGCGATGGCCTCACAAAACGCCTCTGCCAGGGCGGCGATATGCGATCGGCTGCGCAGCCAGCTATCCCGCTACTACCGGCTGGAAAATTACGATCTCTTCTTTGCGCCCACGCTGCATATTGCGCGGGTGGTGCTCTCTCAGCTTTTTTTACGCCAGGAGCAGGCGCGTAATCAGACACGCTACGCCTCGCACCATCCGGTTAGCGAGCTGAGCGTGCTGCCCGCCGTCCCGATGATGGCGGGAAATATCGCCCTGATAGAGCATGTGGATCTGGCGGAAGGGCGGGTGCGCTCGCTCGACGCCTGCCAGAGTCAGGGCGTGACCGACGCTTCCGGGTCGTTTGCCAGCGCGCTGCACAAAACGCTGATTGCCGGCTCCCATCTGTTTGTCGCACACCTGAACCACCATGCAGCGCTGAGCGACGATCTGGTACTGATTGCGCTGCGCACGACAAAATTCAGCACGCTGGTGCGCAGCGAACTGCGGCTGATAGAGCAGGGGCTGGCGCTGGGAAGCGCGCCGCAGCAGGCGCTGACGATGATGGAGAGCGCTGAGTGGAAGCCGTTTAATATCGCCATGGTTGACCGGTTTGCGCTCGAAACGCCGCTACCGCTCGCCTCACTGCAGCAGCCCGGTTTGCCATTTGCCCTGATTGATCTGCCGCCGGCGCTGCATAATGTTACCCTGCCGCCGGAGATCCGGCGGCTGCCCGGACGTTTGCTGATCCCGGCCAGCCTGCGCGGCAGCGGCAGCAAACATACAAACGTCACCGCGACGCTGAAAAAGCAGCTGAAAGCGTTGTTGCTGCGTAGCCTGAATTCCTAAAATCAATCCCTCAGCTGGCGCTTCATCCCAAAGCAGGTCACAGTAGGCGGGCCAGTGATAGCGTGCCCGTTGCCTTGTGGCTGGCGGGTCATAATGGTATGTTCTTGGCCTTCATAGATTGATCAATGCGATTCGCAAGGGGAATTACGCAATGCGTATTATTCTGCTCGGGGCACCGGGCGCAGGTAAAGGCACTCAGGCTCAGTATATTATGGAGAACTACGGTATTCCGCAGATCTCTACCGGTGACATGCTGCGCGCCGCAGTAAAAGCAGGCACCGAACTGGGCCAGCAGGCGAAAGCCATCATGGATGCCGGTAAACTGGTGACTGATGAACTGGTGATTGCGCTGGTTAAAGAGCGTATCGCGCAGGAAGACTGCAAAAACGGCTTCCTGCTCGATGGCTTCCCACGCACCATCCCGCAGGCTGACGCCATGAAAGAAGCGGGCATCAAAGTCGATTACGTGCTGGAATTTGCCGTGCCGGACGAGCTGATCGTCGATCGCATTGTGGGCCGTCGCGTGCATGCGCCTTCTGGCCGCGTGTACCACATCAAAAACAAGCCACCAAAAGTGGAAGGTAAAGATGATGTGACCGGTGAAGAGCTGACCACGCGCAAAGACGATCAGGAAGAGACCGTGCGTAAGCGTCTGGTTGAGTATCATGAGCTGACAGCGCCCCTGATTGCTTATTACAGCAAAGAAGCGGAAGCGGGTAACACCGCCTATCACAAAATTGACGGCACCCGCCCGGTGGCTGACGTCAGTGAAGAACTGCGCCGTATCCTCGGCTAAGTACCAAAAGGGCCGGATGCCTGGCCCTTTTACAGCAATTGCTTTTCCCGCCCGTGATTTCCGCTACAATTTCCCCCGATTCACCACTCTTCGTTGCGATATCAAGGAAACAGAATGAGGCAAGATAAGCCCGGTGTTCTGCTGGTTAACTTAGGCACACCTGAAGCACCTACCACCCCGGCGGTGAAACGCTATCTGAAGCAGTTCCTCGGCGATCCGCGCGTGGTTGATACGCCGCGCTGGCTATGGTGGCCCATCCTTAATTTTATTATTCTGCCGTTTCGTTCGCCGCGCGTGTCGAAACTCTACGCCTCCGTCTGGATGGAAGAGGGATCGCCGCTGATGGTATTCAGCAAGCGGCAGCGTGCCGCGCTGGCGCAGCGCGTGGACATGCCGGTCGAGCTGGGCATGAGCTATGGTCAGCCGAGCCTGGACGGAGCGGTACATCGCCTGCTGGATCAGGGCGTCACGCACCTGATTGTGCTGCCGCTCTATCCGCAGTTCTCCTGCTCTACCGTTGCCGCCGTGTGGGATGGCCTGGCCAGCAGCTTTAAACCGCTGCGCTCGCTGCCGCAGGTCTCCTTTATTCGCGACTATGCTGAGCATCCGGCTTACATTGCCGCGCTGAAAGCCTCCGTTGAGCGCTCATTTGCCCGCCACGGCGAGCCGGATCTGCTGGTGCTCTCTTACCACGGCATTCCGCAGCGTTTCGCCAATGAAGGCGATGATTATCCGCAGCGCTGTAAAGATACCACCGCCGCACTGGCGGCGGCGCTGAATATCGCCCCTGAAAAAATCATGATGACCTTTCAGTCGCGCTTCGGGCGTGAGCCGTGGCTGATGCCCTACACCGATGAGACCATGAAAAGTCTGCCGGCCAAAGGCATTAAGCACGTGCAGGTCATGAGCCCCGGCTTTGCGGCGGACTGTCTGGAAACGCTGGAGGAGATCAGCGGTGAAAACTGTGAAATTTTCCTGCATGCAGGCGGCGAAAAATTTGAATATATTCCCGCGCTTAACGCTGATGACGAGCACATTGAGATGATGGTACAGCTGGTCAACGCGCGCCGCTAAGCGCATCAGGCAGAGAGTATGATATGCTTCTCTGCCTGATTTTCCCTGATGACTGCTTTTCATGAAATTTCCCGGCAAACGTAAATCCAAACACTATTTTCCCGTCAACGCGCGCGATCCGCTGCTGCAGGCTATTCAGCAGGAGCAGGAGGAGGGCAGCTGGGTGGTGGGTATCGACCAGACGCTGGTGGATATCGAAGCCAAAGTTGATGACGCGTTCCTGCAGCGCTACGGCCTGAGTGCCGGGCATTCGCTGGTGATTGACGACGCGACGGCGGAAGCGCTCTATAACGAGTTGATGCGCGAGCAGCTGATCAGCCACCAGTTTGCCGGCGGCACCATTGGCAACACGTTGCACAACTACTCGGTGCTGGCTGACGATCGTTCCGTGCTGCTGGGCGTCATGTGCAATAACATCCAGATTGGCGGCTACGCCTATCGCTATCTCTGCAACACCTCCAGCCGTATGGATCTGAACTTCCTGCAGGGCGTGGACGGCGCGATTGGCCGCTGCTTTACCCTGATTGGCGAGCACGGTGAACGGACCTTCGCGATCAGTCCGGGGCTGATGAACCGGCTGCAGGCGGAGAGTATCCCGGAAGAGGTGATTGCCGGGGCGTCAGCGCTGGTGCTGACCTCCTATCTGGTACGCTGCCAGCCTGGTGAACCGATGCCGGACGCCACGCTGCGCGCCATTGCGTATGCGAAAAAGCATAATGTGCCGGTGGTGTTAACGCTGGGTACAAAATATGTCATTCAGGATAACCCGCAGTTCTGGCGTGATTTCCTGCGCGATCACGTCTCTATTGTCGCGATGAACGAAGAAGAAGCGTTTGCGCTGACCGATGAACAGGATCCGCTGCTGGCAGCTGATATGGCGCTGGAGTGGGTCGATCTGGTGCTCTGCACCGCCGGTCCGACCGGGCTCTACATGGCGGGCTTCACTGAAGATGAATTTAAGCGCAAAACGAATCACCCGCTGCTGCCGGGCGCGATTGCGGAATTCAACCAGTATGAGTTCAGCCGGGCGATGCGCCAGCAGGATTGTCAGCAGCCGCTGCGCATCTTCTCGCATATCGCGCCTTACATGGGCGGACCGGAAAAGATCATGAATACCAACGGGGCAGGGGACGGGGCGCTGGCAGCGCTGCTGCACGATATCACGGCGAACAACTTCCATCGCCTCAAAGTCCCCAACTCCAGCAAACATGCGCGTGAATATCTGACCTACTCCTCGCTGGCGCAGGTGTGCAAATATGCTAACCGCGTGAGTTATCAGGTGCTGAACCAGCATTCACCGCGCCTGACGCGCGGCCTGCCGGAGCGGGAAGATAGCCTGGAAGAGTCTTACTGGGACAGATAAGCGCGCAGTAAAAAGGGGCGCATCAGTGCGCCCCTGCAGTCAGCGATCCCCGATCAAATCGGGCATTCGCGGGAGATCGGCTCAACGGCGATCTCCTTTTTCAGCACATTGAGCATGCTGCTGGCAATTTCACGCTCGCCCATCACGACCTGATTAGCGCCGCGATCCATAATATAGGCGACTTCGTCGTCATAGTGCGCACGGGCGATAATCTCAATATCCTTGCGCTTCTCACGTGCGGCCACTACCACTTCACCCGCTTCATAGCCATTCGGAATGGTCAGCAGCAGCCAGCGGGCGCAGTCAAGCCGTGCCAGCTCCATGGTCTCTGCGCGTGCTGCATTGCCCAGCACCGCTCTGATACCCTGTTCACGCAGCGCTTCAACGCGCGGGCGGGAGTTTTCCACCACCACCAGCGGGATATCTGCTTCCAGCAGCTGCTGCCCCAGCAGGCTGCCGACGCGTCCATAACCCACAATCACCGCGTGATTACAGATATCTACCGGGATCTGTTTCTCTTCCGCCATCGCCTCTTCCAGCGTCTGCTCCTCAGCGGTTTCAGTTTTATCCAGATAGCGCTCCAGCAGCGAGAAGAGGATAGGATTCAGCATAATGGAGAGAATAGCCGCCGCCAGCACCAGGTTGCGCCCCTCTTCGCTGAGCAGATCGAGTGAAATGCCGAGGCCGGCGAGAATAAAGGCAAACTCACCAATCTGCGCCAGACTGACCGAAATGGTCAGGGCGGTACGGCGTGAGTGCCCCAGCAGAGTGACCAGCGCCCAGGCGGCGATTGATTTACCCAGCACCACGATGGCGAGCGCGCCCAGTACCGCCAGCGGCTGTTCAATCAGGATCATCGGATTAAACAGCATGCCGACCGATACAAAGAACAGTACGGCAAAGGCGTCGCGCAGTGGGAGCGTGTCGCGCGCCGCGCGGTGGCTCAGCTCAGATTCGTTCAGTACCATGCCGGCGAAGAAGGCGCCAAGGGCAAAGGAGACATCAAAGAACTCTACGGCACCAAAGGCGATACCGAGCGCCAGCGCCAGCACCGATAGAGTAAAGAGTTCACGCGAGCCGGTAGCCGCGCTTTTTGCCAGGATCCACGGGATAACGCGGCGGCCTACCACCATCATCAGCACCATAAAGGCGGCCACTTTACCGATGGTCAGCAGCAGATCCCATGCCAGCAGGGTCGGACTGGCGTTACCCTGTTCCAGCATGCCGGCGATGGCAGGCAGCAGCACCAGCGTCAGCACCATCACCAGGTCTTCCACAATCAGCCAGCCGATCGCAATCTGGCCGCGCTGGCTGTCAATCAGCTGTCGCTCCTCCAGCGCCCGCAGCAGCACTACGGTACTGGCCGTAGAGAGGCACAGGCCAAACACCAGGCCAGTCATCCATGACCAGCCCATGGTCCAGGAGAGCCCCATTCCCAGCAGCGTCGCCACCGCGATTTGCGCCACGGCGCCGGGAATGGCGATCGACTTTACCGCCATCAGATCTTTCAGTGAGAAGTGCAGTCCGACGCCAAACATCAGCAGAATGACGCCCAGCTCTGCCAGTTCAGGTGCCAGATTCGTATCCGCAACAAAGCCTGGCGTAAAAGGGCCCGCAACCACGCCGGCAACCAGATAGCCCACCAGCGGAGAGATGCGCAGGCGATTGGCCAGCATGCCAAGGAGAAACGCGAGGACCAGGCCCCCGACAATAGTGGTGATCAACGGTGTGGTGTGATGCATGCCTGTCTCCTTGTGTGCAAATGTGTCCGCTTGTAACAATCAAGTGTAATGCAAATCCTGCTGCAGCGTTTAGACATTTGCGGGATGAAAGCTGAATAAACTGAAAAAATGCGATAAAAAACGTGCCGAAGCGCTATTTTCAGCAGTTATCCTGGCGTGCAGGTAGTGATAATGCATTACAGCAGCGTTAAAAAGCGCAGCATCCCCCGACGGGCCCAGCCGGCGAGAGCAGATGAAAATAGCAGCGGGTACTGCCTTTCAGCTTGAGTTAAGCAGGGAACTGTGCGACACAGAGGGCAGAAATCTGTCAGGTCCACGATGCAGTGGAAAAAAACGAACAAGGAGAGCGTTGTGTTGTTACTTACCCCGAAAAAGCGCTGGCTGGCGCTGCTGGTTTTGCTGGTGCCGATGCTGGCGCAGGCGTGGCAAACCGATCGCAGCTATCGCTTCAGCATCCTGCATACCAACGATCATCATGGCCATTTCTGGAGTAACGCGCAGGGTGAGTATGGGCTGGCAGCACAAAAGAGCCTGATGGACCAGCAGCGTTATGATGTCCAGGCGCGCGGAGGGGGTGCGCTCATCCTCTCCGCCGGGGATATCAATACCGGCGTGCCGGAGTCAGATGTGCTGAACGCAGAGCCTGACATTCGCGGCATGAATCTGGTGGGTTATGACGCTATGGCGCTGGGAAACCACGAATTTGACAAGCCTCTGAGCGTGCTGGAACAGCAGAAAAAGTGGGCACGTTTTCCCTTTCTCGCGGCGAATATCTATCAAAAAGGCAGCGATCGGCGGCTGTTTTCGCCCTGGGCCATATTTAACCGTATGGGCCTGAAAATAGCGGTTATCGGGCTGACCACTACGGATACGCTGCGTATTACCAACCCGGAAAATGTCGCAGAGCTTGAGATCCGCGATCCGGTCAAAGAGACGCTGAAAGCGGTAGCGGAGCTGCGCGCCACGGAAAAGCCTGATGTGATCATCGCGCTGACGCATATGGGACATTATGACGACGGTCAGCACGGCAGTAACGCACCGGGCGACGTTGAGCTGGCGCGCAGCCTGCCGCCCGGCACCCTGAGTGTTATCGTGGGCGGCCACTCGCACGATGCCGTCTGTATGGCGCAGGCTAACCGCAGCGTGCCGGATTATCAGCCAGGCCAGCCCTGCCAGCCCGATCGGCAGAATGGCGTCTGGATCATGCAGGCTAAAGAGTGGGGCAAATATGTGGGTCGCGGCGATTTTACCTTTCGCAACGGTGAGCTGACGCTGGAAAATTATCAGCTCATCCCGGTTAACCTGAAGCATAAAGTCACCAACCAGGATGGCAGCGAAACCTGGCTGCCTTATCAGGAGCCGATTGTACCCAATACCGCGATGATGAAGCTGCTGACCCCTTTCCAGCTGCGCGCCGGTAAACAGCTGGATGTCGCCGTTGGCCGCAGTGACGGGCTGTTTGTCGGCGAGCGCAATAAAGTCCGCTTTGAGCAGACCAATCTGGCGCAGCTGATCCTGCGAGCGCAGATCGCCGCGACCAAAGCGGATGTGGCGGTGATCAGCGGCGGCGGCATCCGCACATCGCTTCCGGCAGGCGAGCTGCGCCTGCGCGATCTGCTGCAGGTGCAGCCGTTTGGCAATCAGGTGGTGTCGGTCACGCTGAGCGGTGAGGAACTGCAGGCATATCTTGCCCGCATCGCCAATATCAAAGCTAACTCCGGCGGCTTTGCGCAGCTGGCCGGCGTCAGCCTGGTGGCCGACGGCACCTCAGTGAGTGATGTCAAAATCAACGGTAAGCCGCTGGAGAAGACAAAAACCTATCGTCTCGCCACTAACAGCTTTAACGCCAGCGGCGGCGACGGCTATCCGCCGCTGACGGCGCGCGCGGGCTACCGCAACAGCGGTCTGCGCGATGCTGACGTGCTGCGCGACTATATTACTCAGCATTCGCCGCTAAAAATCGCTGATTTTGTGCCGCCAGCCGTCGTGCATCTGACTGACGAGCAGGTACGCGAGCGTGACAAGGCGCTGGAAAAGCAGCGCAAGCGCAGCTATCCGCGTATGTTCCTGGCATGGATCTGGCCGCGCGCGGCGCAGGATTAAGCGTAACCGGCGCGCTGCTTCCGTCCGGAGGCAGCGCGCGCCCGGCATCAGGCGCGGCAGGATGGCTGCGCAAACCAGCGCAGGCGCAGCTTATCCCAGACCCAGTTGTAAACCATGGTGTAGGGCAGGAAAAACAGAAAGAATCCCACCTCCACTAAAAAGGCGTTAAGCAGCGAAATATGCAACATGCCGGCGGCGATCGGCAGGCCTATCAGGATAAATCCCCCTTCAAAACAGAGCGCATGCAGGGCACGCAGCCCCAGCCCGCGCTTCTGATGCGGCGGCCAGATGCGATCGAACAGGGTGTTATAGATCATGTTCCACAGCATCGCGACGGTAGAAAGGGCAATCGCCAGCGTGCCCATCTGGAACAGCGGCTTGTCCATAATCCATGCTGCCAGCGGCGCGATAGTCACAATAGCCAGGCCCTCAAAGCCCACGGCGTGCAGAATGCGTTCTTTCAGCGAACGGGTACGCATAAATACCTCCGGTTACGTAATAACGCGCATTTTCGCACTGCACGCATCTGAGATAAAATGAGTGTCTATCGAAAAAAACGATGGTAAACCATGAAATACTCTCCGGAATCCCTTGAGGCATTTGTCCAGACTGTTGCGAGCGGCTCTTTCTCTGCTGCTGCCCGCGCGCTGGCAAAAAGCCAGTCCACCATCAGTGCTGCCATCGCTAACCTTGAAATTGATTTAGGCTTTGCGCTGTTTGATCGTCGCGGCCGTCAGCCGGTGCTGACACCGCAGGGGGAACGCGCGCTGGCTCAGGTGCAGCAGATCCTGGCCGCCAGTCAGCGGCTGGATGAACTGGCGCTGCGTCTGTCGCAGGGTGTTGAGCCGCGCCTGAGTCTGGCCATTTCCGATTTCTGGCAGGCCGATCATCATGAACATCTGCTGACGCGGTTTGATGCCCGCTACCCCGATATCGACTTTGAATGCATGATTGCAGAGGATGAGGATGTACTGGATCTGCTGCAGGCGGGGCGGGTGCACCTGGGCGTGGTCCGCACTCAGCCTGCGCTGCCGCCCGATCTGGCGGTAGCCCGGCTGCAGGTGGAGGCGCAGATGGCGATCTTTCTGCATCAGGATCACGCGCTGTCGCAGCTGGCTCAGGTGAGTGAGGCGCAGCTCAGCGAGCTGCGGCAGCTGCGGCTGAACACCTGGGTACAGACGCGCGGACCGCTGCCGGCTGCCGGACGAACCTGGTCAGCGCCGACGTATCTGCTGCTGCTGGAGATGGCGGAGCAGGGGTTTGGCTGGAGCGTACTGCCGCGCTGGCTGGTGGATCAGTTTGGTCATCAGGTCCTGAAAGAGCTTTGCGTTCCCGGCTGGCCGCAGCATATTGCGGTAGATGTGGTCTGGTCGCGACGTAATCCGCCCGGCCCGGCCGGGCGCTGGATGATCGATCAGCTTTGCGCGCAGCAGCCCGATTAATCGCAGCGTGCCACGTCGGCCAGTGTGGCATTCAGCAGCCGCGCCAGATCCTCTGCAGCCAGTTCAATGTCGAGGCCGCGTTTACCGCCAGAGATAAATATGGTGGCAAACTCTGCGGCCTGCCGATCGATCACCGTTGGCAGGCGCTTTTTCTGGCCCAGCGGACTGATGCCGCCCAGCAGGTAGCCGGTGACGCGCTGCGCCAGCTGCGGATCGGCCATCTCTGCTCGCTTTGCGCCCAGCGCTTTTGCCACTTTTTTTAGATCAAGCTGGGATGCAACCGGCGTAACCGCCACCGCCAGCGCTTTCGCATCGCCGTTCAGCGCGACCAGCAGCGTTTTAAACACCTGGCGCGCATCAAGGTTGAGCTTGCGCACCGCTTCATCGCCAAAATGCGTTTCATGGCTGTCATGCTCATAGGGGTGCAGCGTAAACGCCACGCCGTTTTTTTCCAGAAGTTTGACTGCAGGGGTCATCATTAATCCTTACGACAAAAATTCTTCTCAAAGATTGCGCTAATAACAGTGGCGAAAATCTGAACTTTGCGCGAGAATTGTCCCGCGCCACTCACCCTGGCGATAACCAAAATCATAAACAAATTCCTCTTTGACAGGTCGATAGTGATATCGGCCTTCTTTTTTTGTCTTATCCTTCGGCCACTCCTGAGCAGCGCAGGTGTCGCGTTACGGCTGCTTCTGTTTTAGCAGGCCGGGCAGATTATCATCGCCATAGAGATGCAGCGCGCCGACGGCCACCAGATAGCGACCCGATGGCAGCGCCAGCAGCTGTTCGCGCCATTGCTGGTTACGGTTACGCATCAGCGTATCGCTCAGCTCGCTGCCAAAGGTCGCGGGCAGCGCTACCGGCTGCTGCGCGGGCGGCGCTTCAAGCCACCAGCTGATCATCGTCTGCAGCAGCCGCGCATTGGTATGCCAGTGCTCAAGCGTATCCACCAGCAGCGCCCGACCCTCCTGCGGCAGGGATTTCAGCAGCGCGATCTGCGTCTCCGGCCCTTCCAGCTCAATGATCGGCTTGCCCGCTGCCTTTGCGGCCTGCAGCAGCTGATAATCGATACCATACTCCGGACGCAGTCCGAGCCGCTGCGCCTGGTGCGCCTGCAGCATCAGCGCTATCTGCCAGCAGGGCAGGGTATCAAAGAGATCACTCTCCAGCCCCAGATCCTGACAGAGCGTCTGCAGCCGCGTCAGCGTGGCGCTCTCCAGCCGGGTGTGCAGCGGCGGCAAATCTGCGGTATCCGCAAAAGGAGAGCCGCCGCGCGTGATGTCCGCCTCAACAATCAGCGCATCCGCTTTCTGCAGCTGACGCAGCAGGCCGGCTGGCAGAGGCTGCATGTTGCGTGTGCCCATATGGATACTGCCGGTCAGATGCAGCAGCCGGTCGCCCAGACGCATATCCATTGCCGGCCAGCGGTAGGCAGACGGAAAAAGCGCGGCGATCCGCTGCCAGAGACGTTGCCAGATAGGGCTGTTCATGTCCGCTCCTGTTACGGTTAAACCGTCATGCTAACGATTTATTTCGGCTAAAAACAGCGCGCTGGCTGCTATTACCGGTCGGGCGGAGTGAAACGCAGCAGGCGGTTTGCATTGCTGACGACGGTGATGGAAGAGAGGGCCATTGCTGCCCCCGCGACAATCGGGCTCAGCAGCAGGCCGGTAAAGGGATAGAGCACGCCCGCCGCAATCGGAATACCCAGGCTGTTATACACAAATGCGCCCAGCAGATTCTGGCGCATATTGCGCAGCGTGGCCTGCGAAATCGCCAGGGCATCCGCTACCCCATGCAGGTCGTTACGCATCAGCGTAAGCGGCGCCGTTTCGACCGCGACATCGCTGCCGCTGCCCATCGCAATACCGGTATCCGCCTGCGCTAACGCTGGCGCATCGTTGATGCCATCTCCTATCATCATCACCCGGCGCCCCTGCTGCTGCAGTCGGCTTATGGCTTCTGCTTTACCCTCTGGCAGCACGCCGGCGATCACTTCATCAATTCCCGCTTCAGCAGCGATAGCGCGGGCTGTGGCCTGATGATCGCCCGTCAGCATCACCAGCCGGTAGCCAGCCTGATGCAGCCGCTGCAGTGCCGCTTTACTCTCCGGCCGCAGATTATCGCGCAGCGCAATCAGGCCCAGCAGCTGGTGCGCGTCGGCCAGCAGCACTGGCGTAGCACCGCTTGCCGCGATGCGTTCGATATCTGCCCGGGCGGCGTCATAGTTAATCTGCTGCTCATCAAGCAGGGCCGTGTTGCCCAGCAGCAGGGTCTGACCTGCCACCTGTGCGCTCACGCCCCTGCCGCGCAGCGTCCGGAAGCGGGTGATCTCTGCTGCCGGCGGCTGCGGCGCGGCAGCAAGGATCGCGCTGGCAAGCGGATGCGTGGATCCCTGCTCCAGCTCCGCTGCGGCCTGCAGGATCTGCTGTTGATCCCGGTCAGCATAGCAGCAGATCTCGCCGATCTGCGGCGATCCCTGCGTCAGCGTACCGGTTTTATCAAACACCAGCGTGTCAGTTTCGCTGGCGTGCTGCAGCGCGTCGGCATCGCGCACCAGGATACCCAGCTCTGCCGCACGGCCGGTGCCGGCGATGATCGACATCGGCGTGGCCAGCCCCAGCGCACAGGGACAGGCGATGATCAGGACGGTAGTGATGATCACCAGCGCATAGGCGAGCTGCGGCTGTGGACCAATCAGATACCAGGTGAGGCCGCTCAGCAGCGCAATCGCTACCACAACCGGTACGAAAACGGCAGAGATGCGATCGGCGAGGCGGCCAATCTCCGGCTTGCTGCTTTGCGCCTGACGCACCAGATTAATAATACGTGCCAGCGTGGTGTGGCTGCCGGTGGCGCTGGCGATAAAGCGCAGCGTGCCATCCTGCACCACCGTACCGGCATAGACTTTGCTGCCAGGCGCTTTTTCCTGCGGCACGGCTTCGCCGGTCAGCATCGCTTCATCGCACCACGCCTCTCCCTGCGTGACGTCGCCATCCACCGGTACCCGATCGCCGGTGACCAGCTTCAGAGTCATACCGGCGGTGACGGCGCTCAGCGGCAGCTGCTGCTCACCCTGTTCGGTGACCACGCACGCCTGCGCCGGCGTCAGATCCAGCAGCCGCTCCAGCGCGCGCGAGGCGCGCTGACGGGCACGCTGTTCCAGCGCGTGCCCGAGGTTAATCAGGCCGATGATCATGACGCTGGCTTCAAAGTAGAGGTGGCGTGCCTGCAGCGGAAAAAATTCCGGCCACAGCGCCACGCTTATCGAATAGAGCCAGGCAGCGCCGGTGCCGAGCGCCACCAGCGTATCCATGGTGGCGGTGGCTAATCGCAGGCTGCGCCAGGCGCTGCGGTAAAAGTGGCCGCCGGCAATGATCATGACCAGCAGCGTGGCAACGCCCAGCGTACGCCACAGCGTCTGATTCTCCGGCGTCAGCATCATATGATCGCCCGCCATGCCCCAGAACATCATCGGCACGCCAAACCCCAGCGCCAGCGCCGACTGCCAGCTGAAGCGGCGCATCGCCTGCCGCGCGTTCGCCTGATGACGCTCGCGCCGGCGCTGTTCATCCTCAATCACTTCAGCGCTGTAGCCTGCCTTGTCTACGGCGGCAATCAGCGCCGGTGCGTTAACCTCACCCAGCACCAGCGCGCTGCGTTCACCGAGGTTAACGCGTGCTTCCGTGACGCCGGATACCGCGCGCAGCGCGTTCTCTACCCGGCTGACGCAGCTGGCGCAGCTCATGCCATCAATCAGCAGATGCTGTACCGGCAGCGCCGCTTCTGCCGGCTGAGAGGCCGTTGTCAGCGCCTCCGGCGGCGGCTCCTGAGCTGTCAACGGATCAGACTTTGGGGATGTTGCCTCAGGCTGCAGCGTGGCGTGGTAGCCAGCCTGCTCTACGGTTGCGATCAGCTCGCTGGCGCTGGCCGTCCCGGTCACGCGTGCCTCCTGCTGCGTGACCTCCGCCTGCTCGACGTCGCTGCGCTGTTCCAGCGCCTCTTTAACCCGTTTGACACAGTGGCCGCAGGAAAGCCCCTCCAGCGCCAGCGTTTGTCTGTCTGACATGATAGTCTCCTTAGTGAACAGAGTTGACCGGCTGCACCGGTTACAGTAGTTATAAGCGTAAACCTTCCATTCGGGGGAAGGTCAAGGAGCCGGCATGAATATCAGCGACGTTGCCAGAAAAACCGGGCTGACCAGTAAAGCGATCCGCTTTTATGAAGAGAAAGGGATCGTGACGCCGCCGCTGCGTAGCGGAAATGGCTACCGGCACTATGACGAACGCCATCTGGAAGAGCTGCATCTGCTGCGCCAGGCGCGCCAGGTTGGCTTTACGCTGGATGAGTGCCGCGAGCTGGTGGCGCTGTTCAACGATCCTGCGCGGCACAGCGCAGATGTCAAAGCGCGCACGCTGCAGAAGGCTGAAGAAATTGCAGCGCATATTGAGGAGCTGCACGCCATGCGGGCGCGCCTGCTGTCACTGGCAGAGGCGTGTCCCGGCGACGAGGGCGCCGAGTGCCCGATAATGAATCAGCTGGCGGGCTGCTGCGGTCACTCCGGCGGTAAACGCGGCTGAATCAGCAGCGTGATCCCTTCAACCGCCGTGACCGTCACCCGCGTGCCCGCGGGCAGATCGTCTGTTGCCTGTACGCGCCAGCTGCTGTCACCAATCTGTACATGTCCGATACCACTTTTAAGCGGCGTCTCCAGCGTCAGCTGCCGGCCAATCAGCTCTTTACCGCGCTGGTTCAGCGTGTTGGGTTGCTGCGTTGCAGCCTGATGGCGCATCCAGCCATACCAGCCCAGCGCACTCAGCAGCGTCAGCGCGGCAAACAGCAGCCCCTGACCAGCCCACGAGAAGGGCCACAGCCACTCGGCCAGGCCAACCAGCAGCGCCGCCATACCGCACCAGAGCAGATAACCGCTGGTGCCCAGCATTTCGGCTGCCAGCAGCAGCCCGCCCAGCGTCAGCCAGAACCAGTGCGGATGGGCAATCAGCTCCATCAGCATTACGGCCTCCGCTCCGCATAACGCTCTTTCAGCAGTTCACTGATGCCCGCTACCGAGCCGATCAGGCTGCTGGCATCGAGCGGCATCATCACCACTTTACTGTTGCCGGCTTCGCCAATTTTCTGCAGCGCATCAGTATATTTCTGCGCAACAAAGTAGTTAATGGCCTGGATATCACCGGCGGCGATCGCGTCAGACACCATGCGCGTGGCGTTCGCTTCCGCCTCTGCCTGCCGCTCACGCGCCTCGGCCTGTAAAAAAGCGGAGGTGCGCTCGCCTTCCGCTTTCAGAATCTGTGACTGCTTGTCGCCTTCAGCGCGCAGTATGGCGGCCTGACGCACGCCTTCAGCAGCCAGAATATCGGCGCGTTTGGTACGCTCAGCTTTCATCTGCGCATTCATGGCAGCGATCAGCTCCTGCGGTGGCCGCACATCGCGGATCTCAATGCGGGTAATTTTGACGCCCCAGGGGTTTGTCGCTTCATCAACGATATGCAGCAGGCGGGTGTTGATGTTGTCACGCTGCGACAGCATCTCATCCAGCTCCATGCCGCCAAGGACCGTGCGAATGTTAGTCATCGTGAGGTTGATTATCGCCAGCTCCAGATTGCTGACCTCATAGGCGGCACGCGCCGGGTCAACGACCTGAATAAAGCAGACGGCATCAATGGTGACGTTGGCGTTATCTTTGGAGATGATCTCCTGAGAAGGGATATCGAGCACCTGCTCCATCATATTGATGCGGCGTCCCACGCGATCCATAAACGGCACCACCAGGTTAAGCCCCGGCGAGAGCGTACGGGTGTAGCGTCCGAAGCGCTCTACCGTCCACTGATAGCCCTGCGGAACAATCTTGATACCGGCCCATACAATCACCAGCACCAGCACGATGATAACAGGAATAGCGGTCAGCATATAACCTCCTGGCTGTCAGATTACCGGGCCGAGTCGCTTCGGCCCGTCTGCGTATCCGTCAGTAGAGCAGCGAATAGAGCTGTCGGCGATAGCGCGAGGCGAGGGCGTCGCCGGTGCCAAGCGCGGCCAGGATCTCCTGGAACATTTTGCGCACTTCACCGTCACCGGCAGCGAGATCGCTTTTCAGAAAGCCCAGCAGCAGCTCCAGCGCCTCTTCATTACGCCCAACCTGATGCAGCTGTAACGCAAGTTTAGCAGCCAGGGTCGCGTTCTGCGGCTCGGCGTTCAGCTGCTCCTGCAGCAGCTGGATCTCAGGCGTATCCGCCGCCTGCTTCAGCAGGTCGATCTGTGAGACCAGGCTCTGATAGCGTGTATCCTGATCCTGCAGCGGCACCACATCCAGCACCGCTTCCGCTTCATCACTGCGGTTCAGGGCGATCAGCACTTCTGCCAGCAGAAAGCCAATCTCACTGTTTTTATTGCTCAGCTGCCAGGCATCTTTCAGCAGCGGCAGCGCCTCCAGCGGCTTGTTCTGCTGCATCAGTTCCATAGCCTGCTGCGCTTTCAGCTCCTCTTCGCGCGGCAGAACTTTTTCCAGTAGCGCGCGGATCGCCTCTTCCGGCTGCGGGCCCTGGAAACCATCTACCGGCTGTCCGTTCTGGAACAGATAAACCGTGGGCAGCGAGCGCAGACCGAACTGTGATGCCACCGCGGGCTCGTTGTCGCAATCGAGTTTTGCCAACAGGAACTGGCCGGCATACTCCTGTGCCAGACGCTCCAGCACCGGGGTAAGCTGCAGGCAGTGCTGGCTGCGTTCAGACCAGAAATAGAACAGAACCGGCAGCTGCATGGATTGCTCCAGCGTCTGCTGCAAATTGGACTCATTGATGTCGGTGATCAAAGCGTGTGACATGAAAAACGCTCCTGGCAGAAAGTGTAAAGAGAATATGGGGATAAAGTGTCCCGCTTCAAGCGCTGACTGATGTTACCGCTCAGTTGCTGCACAAAATGCGATCCAGCATCCAGCCCGGCAGCAGTCGTTTCAGAAAACTCATGCCCCAGGCCACCAGCGTAACCGGATAGCGCAGCCGAGGGTGACGGCTCTCCAGCGCATGGCGCAGTTTGGGCAGAATCGCTTCCGGCGGCAGGGTAAAACGCGCTGCGATACCGGGATTCTGCACCGGCTTCTCCTGTTCACCCTGCTGCACGTTATCAGTGAAGCGCGTGGCGATCGGTCCTGGCTCTATCAGGCTGACGCGCACGCCGCTGGCGCGCACTTCCATACGCAGCGCATCGCTCCACGCCTCCAGCGCCCACTTGCTGGCGGCATAGGCGCCACGCCCCGGGGTGGAGATCAGTCCCAGCACCGAGCTGGTATTGATAATGCGGCCGTCGCCGCTGTTCTGCAGCGCCGGCAGCAGCCGCATCGTCAGCTGATGGGTACCAAAGAGGTTGGTGGAGAACTGCTTTTCAAGCTGCTGGCGGCTGACGCTGCTCAGCGGCCCATACTGGCCAAATCCGCCGTTATTAAATAGCCCGTGCAGGCAATGCCCGGTGAGTGCCAGCACCTGTTCTGCCGCGGCATCCACACTTGCGGCATCGTCGAGGTCGAGCAGGATGCCGGTATATCCCAGAGCAGTCATCCGCGCAACATCCTCGGCGCGGCGGCAGGCGGCAAGCACGTGGTAGCCGCGCGCCTGTAAATCGCTGGCGGCTGCCAGCCCGATACCGCTGGAGCAGCCGGTGATCAAAACCGATTTTTGCATTTCTTTACCTGTCAAATAGCACGACTTAGCGCGAGTCATGCTTAACTAGCGGAGCCAGCGCGTCAGCCATAATGCCGGCAATAAACGGCTGCGCATCCGGATTGGGGTGAATACCATCCTGCTGCATCCACTCCGGCTTCAGATAGACCTGCTCCATAAAAAAGGGCACCAGCGGCAGGCTGTACTCTTCCGCCAGGCGCGGATAGATGGCGCTGAACGCTTCAGTGTATCGTCGTCCATAATTAGCAGGCAGCCGGATCTGCATCAGCAGCGGCTGCGCGTCAGCGGCTTTCACCGCAAGGATAATCGCACGCAGATCCTGCGCGATAGCCTGCGGCGGAAAACCGCGTAAACCATCATTACCGCCCAGTTCGATTAACACCCAGCGCGGCTGATGCTGTTTTAATAGTGCAGGCAGCCGTGCCAGACCCTGTCCGGCGGTATCACCGCTGATGCTGGCGTTGACGACGTTGGGCTGCTGCTGCCAGCGCGTGCTGAGCAGGGCAGGCCAGGCGGCGCTGGCAGACATCCGGTAGCCGGCGCTCAGGCTGTCACCTAATACCATCAGCGTATCGGCTGCAGCGATGCGCGATACCAGCAGCAGCACCACACACAGGAAGGGATAATGCCAGCGGAAAACATTGTTGCGGTTCATCATCTTACTAAGTCCGTCGGTCAGGGTGAGCATCAGCTCTCAATCCTTACCGGAGTTGAGCTGGTTGTCAAACCAGCCGAAACGCTCGCGCTGATTGGCGAATCGGGATCGGGGAAGTCGACGCTGCTGGGGATCCTCGCCGGGCTGGATGATGGCAGCAGCGGCGAGGTTCATCTGCTGGGTCAGCCGCTGCACCGCATGAACGAAGAGCAGCGCGCGGCGCTGCGCGCACGCGAAGTCGGTTTTGTGTTTCAGTCATTTATGCTGGTGCCCACGCTAAATGCGCTGGAGAACGTGCAGCTGCCGGCGCTGCTGCGCGGCGAGAGCGATCGCGACAGCCGGGCACAGGCCAGCGAGCTGCTGGCGCAGCTTGGCCTGAAAGCGCGCCTGCATCATCTTCCTGCACAGCTTTCAGGAGGCGAACAGCAGCGGGTGGCGCTGGCGCGCGCATTTAGCGGGCGTCCCGGCCTGCTGTTTGCGGATGAGCCCACCGGTAATCTCGATCGTCAGACCGGGGAGCGCATTGCCGATCTGCTGTTCTCGCTCAACCGTGATTACGCCACAACGCTGATCCTGGTGACCCATGATGAGCAGCTGGCCGCGCGCTGCGATCGGCGGCTGCGGCTGCGTGACGGCAAGCTGTGGGAGGAGGCATGATCTGGCGCTGGTTCTGGCGCGAATGGCGCTCGCCTTCGCTGCTGATTGTCTGGCTGGCGCTGACGCTGGCGGTGGCCTGCGTGCTGGCTTTGGGTTCCATCAGCGATCGCATGGAGAAAGGACTCAGCCAGCAGAGCCGCGACTTTATGGCGGGCGATCGTACGCTGCGCAGCAGCCGGCCGGTGCCGGAAGCCTGGCTGACGCAGGCGCGTGAGGAGGGATTAGCGATCAGCCGTCAACTCAGCTTCACCACTATGACCTTTGCGCGGGAGACGCCGCAGCTGGCAGATGTTAAAGCGGTGGATGACGCCTATCCGATGTTTGGTACATTGCAGACCGAGCCACCGGGCCTGCGTCCGGCGGCAGGCAGCGTGCTGGTCGCCGCGCGTCTGCTGGCGCTGCTGGATCTGCGCGTCGGCGATCCGATAGAGGTCGGCGACGCCACGCTGCGCATTGCCGGTACGGTGATCCAGGAGCCGGACAGCGGATTCAATCCCTTCCAGACGGCGCCTCGTCTGTTAATGAACCTGGCGGACGTTGAAAAAACCGGCGCCGTTCAGCCCGGCAGCCGCCTGAGCTGGCGCTATAAGTTTTCCGGCGACGCCGCACCGCTGGCGCGCTACGATCGCTGGATCGAGCCGCGCCTTAAAGGGGGCGAACGCTGGATAAGCACCGAAAACTCAGAGGATGCGCTGGGCCGTTCCATGCAGCGCGCGCAGCAGTTTCTGCTGCTGTCGGCATTACTGACGCTGCTACTGGCCATCGCGGCCGTGGCGGTAGCGATGAGCCACTACTGCCGCAGCCGTTACGATCTGGTGGCGGTGCTGAAAACGCTGGGGGCCACGCGACGTGCACTGCAGCGGCTGATTATCGGCCAGTGGCTGGCGGTGCTGCTGTTAGCGGGCGTGACCGGCAGCGCGCTGGGGCAGGGGATCGAACTGCTGCTGCTTACCCTGCTGAAGCCGGTGCTGCCCGCATCGCTGCCTGCCGCCAGCCTCTGGCCATGGCTCTGGGCGCTGGGCACCATGTTTGTTATTTCCCTGCTGGTGGGGCTGCGTCCTTATCGTCTGCTGATGGCGACCCAGCCGCTGCGCGTACTGCGGCGCGATGCGGTGGCGCGCGTCTGGCCGCTGCGCGTCTATCTGCCGGCGATGGCGCTGGTGGTGGTGCTGCTGCTGGCGCTGCTGCTGGGGGGCAGCAAAATGCTCTGGGCGCTGCTCACCGGCATCGTACTGCTGGCGCTGCTGCTCGCCGTGCTGGGCTGGGGTACGCTGCTGCTGCTGCGCCGGCTGGTCGTGCGTAACCTGGCGCTGCGGCTGGCCATTAACCGTCTGCTGCGACAGCCGGCAATGACGCTGAGCCAGCTGGCCGCGTTCTCGCTCTCTTTTATGCTGCTGGCGCTGCTGCTGGTTATGCGCGGCGATCTGCTCGATCGCTGGCAGCAGCAGCTGCCGCCGGATGCACCAAACTATTTTCTGCTGAATATTACGCAGGCGCAGGTGCCACAGGTGCGTGACTTTTTGCAGCAGCATCAGATCAAACCGGAAACCTTTTATCCCGTCGTGCGCGCGCGTCTGGTTGAGCTGAACGGCAAAGCTGCCGATCCGCGTCAGGATAATGCGCTGAACCGCGAGCTCAATCTGACCTGGCAGGCGCAGCGGCCGGATCACAACCCGCTGCTTGCCGGCAGCTGGCCCCCGCGGCCAGGGGAGGTTTCGATTGAAGCCGAACTGGCGCAGCGGCTGGGCGTTAAGCCAGGGGATGAGCTGACCTTTAGCGGCGATACGCAGACGTTCAGCGCGCGCATCAGCAGTCTGCGTAAGGTGGACTGGGAGAGCCTGCGGCCTAACTTCTTTTTTATCTTCCCGCCCGGCGCGCTGGAGCAGCAGCCGCAGACATGGCTGACCAGCTTCCGCATGGCGAATAATCCGGCGCTGCTGGCGCAGCTGAACCGGACGTTCCCGACGCTGAGCCTGCTCGATATTGGCAGCATCATGAAACAGATTGGCCAGGTGCTGGCGCAGGTGAGTCAGGCGCTGGAAATCATGGTGGTGCTGGTGACGCTGTGCGGTGTCCTGCTGCTGCTGGCGCAGATCCAGATCGGCATGCGCCAGCGTCGTCAGGAGCTGGTGGTGTATCGCACGCTGGGCGCGAGCAAACGTCTGCTGCGCGGCACGCTGTGGTGTGAGTTTGCTCTGCTCGGCGTGGTTTCCGGAATAGCGGCTGCGCTGGGTGCAGAGGCCGCGCTGTGGGCACTGCAGCGTAAAATTTTCGATTTTCCCTGGCAGCCCGACTGGACGCTGTGGTTTGCGCTACCGCTGTGCGGAGCGCTTCTGCTGTCGCTGTGCGGCGGCTGGCTGGGCGTGCGACTGCTGAAGGGCAAAGCGCTGTTCCGGCGCTTTGAAGCGGCGTAATCAGGATCCCTCTGTCTGAGGGATCCCGTCAGCAACTCAGAGCTTCGCCTGCGCCCAGGCGAGGCCCGAGGCGTATTCCGGCGGCAGCAGCGGCTGCAGCGCGTGCAGGGCAGTGGCAAGACGTGATGGCTCACTGTCAGTGAGATTCAGGTGTCCCACCTTGCGGCCAGGCCGGACCTCTTTGCCATACCAGTGCAGATGCACCAGCGGCTGCGCCAGCCAGGCGTGGTTTACGTCGCTGCCGATCAGATTCACCATCACCGAGGGTGCGAATACCGCCGGCTGCGGCAGCGGCAGGCCAAGAATGGCGCGCAGATGCAGCTCAAACTGGCTGATGGACGCGCCGTTCTGCGTCCAGTGACCGCTGTTGTGCACGCGCGGTGCCAGCTCATTGATCAGCAGTCCCTGCGGCGTGATAAAGCACTCCATCGCCATGACGCCCACGTAATCCAGCGCCTGCATAATGGCGCGCAGCATGGTTTCCGCCTGCTGCTGCTGTGCACTATCCGCCTGCGGGAACGCCACGCTGGTGCGCAGAATGCCCTCTTCGTGCAGGTTGTGTGTCAGCGGGTAGAATACCATGCTGCCATCCTGACCGCGCGCGCCTACCAGCGAAACCTCACCGCTAAAATTTATGCCCTGTTCAACAATGCACTCGCCATAGCACTCAGCGGGTAACGTCTCTGTTTCATCCGCCCGCAGCCGCCACTGGCCGCGACCGTCATAACCGCCGGTGCGGCGTTTGACAATCGCCAGTTCGCCCAGCTTCTCAAACACCGCCGGCCACTCATCAGGTGCGGCCAGCAGCTGCCACGGTGCGGTAGCCAGACCAAGCTCATCCAGCAGCTGCTTCTGCGTCAAACGGTCGGCAAGGCGCGGGAAGATATCGCGGTTCACAAAGGCGGGGTGGCGGGCGAGCTCGCGCGTCAGGGCGGTTTCCGGCCAGCGTTCAATCTCGGCGGTGATCACGCTCTCTGCAATGGGCAGCGAGGCGGGCTCCGCATCCAGTCCCACCGGATAGACCGCAATGCCCAGCGGCTCAGCCGCCTGGCGCAGCATACGGCCCAGCTGACCGTTACCCAGTACGCATACCGGCTTCATGCCTCACCCCGCGGATCCGGATTCTCCAGCACCTCATCGGTCTGCGCCTGGCGCCACGCGGTGAGACGCGATGCCAGTGCCGCATCGTGGGTGGCCAGGATCTGCGCGGCCAGCAGCGCCGCGTTGGCTGCGCCCGCTTTGCCAATGGCCAGCGTACCCACCGGAATGCCGCGCGGCATCTGTACAATCGAGTAGAGGCTGTCAACACCGCTCAGCGCGGCGCTCTGCACCGGTACGCCCAGCACCGGCACCAGCGTTTTTGCTGCGATCATGCCGGGCAGATGCGCAGCACCGCCGGCGCCCGCAATAATCACCTGGTAGCCATGCGCAGCGGCACCTTCAGCAAAACTGAACAGCTTGTCCGGGGTGCGGTGGGCAGAAACCACCTCCACGTGAAAGGGAACGTCCAGGCTGTTGAGAATTTCCTCGGCGAACTGCATGGTAGCCCAGTCACTTCTGGAACCCATGACGATAGCGATACGAGCCGGGGCGGCAGTGGATGACATGCGGTCAACTCCTGTGAATAGACAAACGAACCTGGCCGGTGAGGCAGGTAAGAAGGGCACAGAGGATAGCATGAGATAGCAGCAAGGAAAACGGTTGCGCGGCCAGAAAACGGGCAATTGCACCCGTAAAATCAGAAGGGGAAGGCGATCAGTTTTATGCCGCTGGCGTCCAGCTGGATCATCGAGCCTGCGTTGTGCCATGCCCCAAGAACAGCGCGCTGCGCGGGAAGGCCATTCAGAGAGAGCGTGTGGATTTCCGGCCGGTGCGTATGGCCGTGGATCAGCAGCGGAGCCTGCTGGCGCTGCATGGCTGCTGCCACCGCCTGCGGGTTTACATCCATAATGGCCAGCGATTTATGCTGGTTCGCCTGCCGGCTGCCGGCGCGCATTCTGGTCGCGATGCGCAACCGCAGACGCAGTGGCAACGCCAGAAACAGCCGCTGCAGCCAGCGCTGGTGGACCTTTGCGCGAAAGCGCTGATAGCCAGCATCGTCCGTGCAGAGCGTGTCGCCGTGCATAATCAGCACGCGCTGACCATACAGCTCCAGCACCTTCTCCTCCGGCAATAGCGTCATGCCGCTGGCGCGGGCAAAGCGCTTGCCCAACAGGAAATCGCGGTTGCCGTGAATAAAATAGACCGGCACCGGCAGGGCGCGCAGGGCGGTGGCGATCTGCTGATGCAGCGGATTAGGATCGTCATCGCCAATCCAGGCTTCAAACAGATCGCCCAGGATGTAAAGCGCCTCGCACTGCCGCGCTTCACCCTGCAAAAAATGCAGAAAACCGGCAGTAATTGCCGGTTCTTCCTGACACAGATGGAGATCTGCGATAAACAGCGTGCGCGACATTACTCGCTGACGGTCACTTTCTGGATGACAACGTCTTCGGTCGGCACGTCCTGATGCATACCGCTGCGGCCGGTTTTCACCGCTTTGATTTTTTCGACGACATCCATACCTTCAACCACTTCAGCAAACACGCAGTAACCCCAGCCCTGCAGGCTTTCGTCGCGGAAGTTCAGGAAGTCGTTGTCAGCAACGTTGATAAAGAACTGTGCGGTTGCCGAGTGCGGAGCCTGAGTGCGCGCCATCGCCAGCGTGCCTTTGGTGTTTTTCAGGCCGTTGTTCGCTTCGTTGCGGATTTCAGCTTTAGTAGCTTTCTGCTTCATGCCCGGTTCGAAACCGCCGCCCTGAACCATAAAGCCATTGATGACACGGTGGAAAATAGTGTTGTCATAAAAACCTTCACGGCAGTAGTCCAGGAAGTTCTGTACGGTGGCCGGCGCTTTATCATCAAAGGTTTTGATTACGATATCGCCATGGTTCGTCTGGAAAGTGACCATTATATTCGTCCTGTGGAGGTTGTATTCAGTATCAGTTGCCGCGTTCGCATGCGGACGGGCATTTTGTCGACGCCTCTTATAACATAATTTCCCGGAACGCGTCAGCAAGGCAACGGCATCTGGTATCTCAGCGATGCACAAGTCAGAAAAATACGGCACAATATCAGGCTACCAAAGAAGGCGTCTCCCGCACACGATAAAAACGGAACCGTTCAATGCTAAAGATCTATAACACCCTGAGTCGACAGAAAGAGGAATTTAAACCTATTCATGCTGGTGAAATCGGCATGTACGTGTGTGGTATTACGGTTTACGACCTCTGTCATATCGGCCATGGGCGTACGTTTGTGGCATTTGACGTGGTGGCGCGTTACCTGCGCTATATTGGCTATCAGCTGAAGTATGTGCGTAATATCACTGATATTGATGACAAAATTATTCGCCGCGCTAACGAAAATGGCGAAACCATTGAGACGCTGACCAACCGCATGATTGCGGAGATGCACCAGGATTTTGCCGCGCTGGGCATCCTGCCGCCCGATCTGGAACCACGCGCCACGCGCCATATTGCGGAAATTATTGAGCTGGTGGAGCGGCTGATTGAACGCGGTCACGCCTACGTGGCGGAGAACGGCGATGTGATGTTTGATGTGCTGAGCGATACCGATTATGGCGCGCTGTCGCGTCAGGATCTGGAGCGGCTGCAGGCGGGTGCCCGTGTGGAAGTGGCAGAGGTAAAACGCAACCCGATGGATTTCGTGCTGTGGAAGATGTCCAAAGCCGATGAGCCGTCGTGGGAATCGCCGTGGGGCAACGGTCGTCCGGGCTGGCACATCGAGTGCTCCGCCATGAACTGCAAGCAGCTTGGCAGCCACTTTGATATTCACGGCGGCGGCTCTGACCTGATGTTTCCGCACCATGAAAATGAAGTGGCGCAGTCCACCTGCGCGCACGACGGTCCCTATGTCAATTACTGGATGCACTCCGGCATGGTGATGGTTGACCGTGAGAAGATGTCAAAATCACTCGGCAACTTCTTCACCGTGCGCGATGTGCTGCAGCACTATGACGCCGAAACCGTACGCTATTTCCTGATGTCAGGCCACTATCGCAGCCAGCTTAACTACGGCGAAGATAACCTCAACCAGGCACGTGCGGCGCTGGAGCGTCTGTATACCGCACTGCGGCATACCGATACCGGCGCGCAGCCTGCCGGTGGCGAAGCTTTTGAAGCGCGTTTCCGCGCGGCGATGGATGATGACTTCAACACGCCTGAAGCCTACTCGGTGCTGTTTGATATGGCGCGCGACGTGAACCGCCTGAAGAGTGAAGATAAAGCGGCGGCTGACGGGCTGGCGGCCAGATTGCGCGAGCTGGCGAATGTGCTGGGGATACTGCAGCAGGATCCGGAGCTGTTCCTGCAGAGCGGAGCGCAGACGAATAATGACGAAGTCGCAGAGATTGAGCAGCTGATCAAAATGCGCAACGACGCGCGTCAGGCGAAAGACTGGGCGCAGGCGGATGTGGCGCGTGACCGGCTCAACGCGCTCGGCATTGTGCTGGAAGATGGTCCGCAGGGCACCACCTGGCGACGTAAATAAGAAAAAAGGGCGAACCCGGGTTCGCCCTTTTTGCTATGCGACCACCGTTATGCGCTGGCCGGCAAACTCTACCGTCTGTCCGGCGACGATTTTACAGCGCTTGCGCGTTTCAATCGCCCCGTTCACGCGCACTTCACCTTCATCAATCACCGCTTTGGCCTGCGCGCCGCTCTCTACCCAGCCTTCCAGCTTCAGCAGATCGCACAGATCAACGTGCTGATGTTTACCCAGTGAGAAACTCGCCATTATGCTTCCTCCACGTCGTGATACGCTTCGCACGCCAGCAGCGTGTTTTCAATTAAAGTGGCTACCGTCATCGGCCCGACCCCGCCCGGGACTGGCGTAATGTAAGAGGCGCGCTCAGCGGCAGCGGCAAAATCAACGTCGCCCACCACTTTACCGCTCTCCAGCCGGTTGATGCCGACGTCAATCACCACCGCGCCTGGTTTGATCCAGTCACCCGGAATAAAACCGGGCTTGCCCACGGCCACGACCAGCAGATCGGCGTGCTCCACGTGATGGCGCAGATCGCGGGTGAAGCGGTGAGTAACCGTCGTGGTACAGCCTGCCAGCAGCAGCTCCATGCTCATCGGGCGGCCAACGATGTTAGACGCGCCGACCACTACGGCGTTCAGGCCATAGGTATCGATGTTATAACGCTCCAGCAGCGTGATAATACCGCGCGGCGTGCAGGGACGCAGTTTCGGCGCACGCTGGCAGAGGCGACCCACGTTATAGGGATGGAAACCATCCACATCTTTATCCGGCGTGATGCGCTCCAGCACCTTGACGTTGTCGATACCGGCCGGCAGCGGCAGCTGCACCAGAATGCCGTCAATCGCCGGGTCACTGTTCAGCTCATCAATCAGCGTCAGCAGCTCGCTTTCGCCGGTGGAGTCGGGCAGGTTATAAGCACGGGAGACAAAGCCCACCTCTTCGCAGGCGCGACGTTTATGCGTAACGTAGATCTGCGAAGCGGGATTTTCGCCCACCAGGATCACGGCCAGACCCGGCGCACGTTTGCCCGCCGCCAGGCGCTGCTGCACTTTTTCCGCAACTTCGCTACGCACCTGCTGCGCAATCGTTTTACCGTCAATAATTTTTGCTGCCATCAGAGAGGAAATCCATCTGTAGAGAGTTAAATCGGGGATGGTGCCTATTCTGGCAGAAGCGCGGGCAGCTGTCAGTCACAGTTTCAGCAGCCTGCGCGCTTTCAGGCTTTTTTCGTGGTGACGCGTGCCAGCCTGCATAGGTATGATATCTGCAGGACACTCTGGGAACGATGTAATGATCTGGATAATGCTTGCCACTCTGGCAGTGGTGTTTGTGGCTGGATTTCAGCTGATCACCGCCGCCTCACGTCACGCTGCCCAGCGGCTCAGCAAGCGGCTGCAGCTGCCGCCGGTACAGGTGGAGTCAATGCTCTCGATGATGGGGAAAGAGGCGGCGAAAGAGTTTACCGACTACCTCAGCCGCGATAACGAAACGCACCTGCATAATGGCGCAGCGGTACTGCTGATCTGGCAGGTACTGATTGTTGACGGCAGCGAAGAGAACAGCCAGCGCTGGCATGCGATCCTCAGCCGCGCCGGTTTCCCGGCACTCATCAGCCGCCAGCAGCTGCTGCTCGCGCTGGGCTTTCTGCGCCAGCTGGAGCCGGACAGCCAGGAGCTGCACGCGCTGCGTGAGCAATATAATGCGCGCTTTACGCCACAAGGGATTGAGCTGGAAGGGGAATCCACCGGCACCAGTAATCTCGTGTCGCTCAGCGAATGGCGCAAACGCCATTGATGCAAATTGGTTATTCCCGCAGCACTCCGCTGCACAGAAACGGCAAAAACGTTGACGTACCCGCTTCCCGACGTATAATCCGACCCAACTCCTCAGCGCCCTTAGCTCAGCTGGATAGAGCACCGGCCTTCTAAGCCGTAGGTCACAGGTTCGAATCCTGTAGGGCGCGCCAAGTCAAATCAAGCAGTTACGCCACTCCGCCAGCTTTCATATTTTCAGCATGGGACAGATTTGGGACACGACTGCCTGAGGGTCGCCGTCGCAGTTTTTCGCCGCTCTGTTAACAATAGCGGCTCAGCTATCTGAATTAACAATACAGTGACATAAGGATTTCAGACGCGGTTGCTGAAACCGTACAGTATGTTTTACTCATAATCGTAATAACTGTTGAGCTCAGCTTCTTTTTTATAACTTTTCCCGAGCATAAACCCGATAGATAAAAGCGTTAAGATTATCGGCATGATAAATACTGCGCTGCGGGTAAAGAAATCTTTTTCAAAGCTCCATCCCACCTCGATACTGATTGTCATAAGCAGCAGAGAGGTGGCAAGTATAAAACTGCAGCCAAGCAGACTGCCGCTCTTTTTGAGACTTTTGATGTAGGCAGGGCTGTAATTGTCCTCGGGCCGGGCAAGTTTCCCGTTCATTTGAAGAAACGTGATTTGCTCGCCTCTCTTCTCCCTTGCTGCCAGCAGCTGAGCACGTTCTCCGTTACGAACTGCCATGGCTGCCCAGTCCATCATCAGCCACTGATAGCCCGTCGTCCAGGTATCGGCTATCCGCATATTTTGCCAGCTCCGGACGTTAATTCCTGCATTGTTCTCCGCCAGGGAATTTTTCAGCAAATTAAGACTTTCTCCCTGCAGATCGCTGGTCCAGACGTGCCGCAGGTCAGCGGGCCTGACTTGCCCGGCAGACAGCAGTGCATTAATCCTGCGCTCAAGGTTATAAATTTGAGCGCTCATTCCTTTAAAACAGCAGACCGGCACTCTGTTTCCGCTTATTTGCCGGTAGCGGGAAAAGAGCAGTGCACAGGCATATTCACAAAAGTTACGATTATCGCCATCATGCAGTTCGGCAATTAACAGCAGACGAAATCCGTTAAACGACCCGTCTGTCCACTGCTGAACCAGTGACAGTTCAGGCATGTCGTCAAAATAGTGAAAGCTGGCATGGCGGAATGCGGCATGGAAAGAGCGGACCAGCGATGTGATGTCATCGCGAACAGATCCTGCTGTATTACCCATGTAGAGAAACAGTTCAGGACGTTCGGTGATGGCGTCAATCTGTGTCAGATCCAGCTGTTCCAGCAGGCGCTGCACTGTGACCAGCATCCGTCCCATGCCTGACCTTTCATCATCCTCAACGGAAAGCCTGAGGGGAATATCGCCATCCACCGGCATTTTCCCTTCAAGTCCGAGCATTTTCAGGGCTGCGTTATCAACCGGAAAGATTGAGGTGTGTTCAGCCAGCAGCGTCCATTCAGAAGCCCGTGATTGCCAGTCTGATTCAACACCGCAGTACGCAAGCTGCATCAAAAGACGCCAGCAACAGAGAATGTTGAAAAAAATAAAGCATAGCGAAACAACCGTCATGCAGACCGCAACAGGGAGCGCCAGTAATCGCCAGATAAGCATGCTGAGCGTTAGCTGCGCATTCTCAAGCGTCAGGGCACTGAACATCAGCATCAATATAAGGGCCACAATACCTGCAGCTATCGTAAACAGACGGGGAAAGCGTATTTCCGTTTTCTCCGGACAAGAGAGCAACGGCTTCCAGAAATATTTCATTTATCGCACTCCTGCTTCGGGCAAAGAGCTTAATAGCAGGCATCCGCACGCCACTTTGCAACGATGGGTCACAACGTGACGGCCGTTCATGATCCAGGCAGGATGCCCTTCAGCAGCAGCGGTTTCACCATGCTGACTGCACCGCGCTTTGTCGCCGATCAGCATTACCGGCTTACCATCGAACATCTCTCCTGAAGCTTCAGTAACATAGCCTCCCGCCGACAGGCGGTCTCCCAGTCGAATAACGCCATCCATGAAATATCCTTACTCTCTGTCCTGTTAAATTTATTTTTGTGCAAATGAAATCACATTCCCGCCTTCATATCGCACTGCATGCGGGTCCAGCCCGTATAGCCCTTTACCTCCGGCACCCGGGTCGGCAGATTCTGGAAGTTGGCGTAATACTGCTCCATTCTTACTGGCAGGATGCGGGGGTCGATATAAAGGAGACCCCAGCGCGAAACGTTCTCACCTTTGCCAGGACGAATAGCGTCCAGCCGGTCATAGTAAACTTTGCCTTTAAATGTATAGCTGTAATCAATCCCATCTCCGCCCGGCATGATGCGCGGATCGTCAAAAGGGTGAGAGGACATATAGAGGTGCCCCTGCTTCGTCAGCAGAAACCCCTGGTCGTTGACCACGGTCAGGGAAGCGATGTTTTTAGACTCCGGAGAATCAGAACCCGCCTCATCATCTTCACGCCCCTTGATCCACGAAGGGGTCCATGTTCTGCCATAGTCCCGGGACACGGTGAAATGCGCAGAGTCCCAGCTGGGAATGGCAATGTAGCGCTCGGAGGCATTGATATAGGGCTTGGTAAAGATGCGATAAAACTGTGACGATACCTCACTGCGGATATCGCGCTTCTCATCCACAAACCACAGGGCACCCTCGCAGGCGACCCCGTGCAGCTCCAGCCAGCGGTGGTTGTCAAAGCGGTACACCACCTGCACCGGCGTCTGCCGTTTCTTCAGCGGCTTGCCGCTGCAGCCGCTGGCAGTCAACATAATCAAAGCTGCCAGCGCTGTAATTACAGTGTGTTTCCTT
The DNA here is from genome assembly GCF_007680655.1 of Pantoea sp. PSNIH1. Lineage (NCBI taxonomy): Bacteria > Pseudomonadati > Pseudomonadota > Gammaproteobacteria > Enterobacterales > Erwiniaceae > Pantoea > Pantoea sp. PSNIH1. The sequence continues at coordinate 1,411,644 of NZ_VEIP01000001.1, read as the reverse complement.
AACGTTACCATCCTGTTCCCTCCGTTTTTTTCTTTGCCGGCACATCGCGATAGCCTGCCGGCTCCGGCATGTCCCACTGATGCACAGGCACTTCCTTATGATGCACCTCCGGATGCCGGGCGGGCTCTACGCGCGTTTTCGGGCCGAAATCATTCACCACGCCGAACTCACCGGCCGGCAAAGTTTGATCCGGTTTATTCATAAACTTTTTGGTTATATCTTCATTCAGCACGCCCGTTTTGTAATATTTCTTTGTATTGGCATCCGGATTAAACTCGTGCCGCCAGTCTGCGCGCTTGCGCAGATTGAGCCAGAAGGCGGGATCTTCAAAGGCCATGCAGTTACCGATGGCGAGGTCGTAGGCAACAGCCTTTTCCTGCACGTTCTGATCCATCACTATTGAAGAGTGCTGGCTGAACCTCACCGGATCGCCATATTTTTCCATCTCGTTGATTTCTTCGCTTGTTTTACGCCGCTTCAGCTGGTAGCGCTGCGTGCTGCTGCCGACCACGCGACCGGAGACAAACGCGGTGCCGTAATACCGGTTGACCGCAGCCAGCTCGGTTTCAGACAGCAGCTGACCGGAGCGATGCGGATAAACAAATCCGATCGCCGGACGAAACTCTGTCACCTGCCAGGCGTTCTCATACTCGCGGGCGGAGTAGTCGATATAGCGATCTTCGCCTCCAACGCCCGTTTTATATTTCATGTCCCCGCTGCGATCGTGCCCCATCAGGGTCAGCTCTATCACTTCAGGCAGGGCCTCGGCGTTTTCAGTCACGCCGCTTTCCATTGGATAGGCCACGTTAGTGGGCCAGCCGTCATACGTAAAATCTCCGGGCCGGAAAGCAGGCTTTTTGAAAGGCGCACCGGACGCGTTACCGCCCGTACTGTGGTGCTGACAGAACGCGCGCTGATAGAGATTGGGTATGCCGCCGGCGAGCGTATCAGGAATACCGCGCCAGCCGATGCCCTGCACACTGGACAGCGACACCGTGCCGTCATTCGGGCAGAAATAGTTATAAACCCGGCCGTAGTTATTGCGGCTGTAGCGGGGATCGCTGCTCCAGCGGTGTTTGCGCCACAGTGTGGTATCGTGGTACATGGCTGTGACAAACTCCGGCCGGTAGCAACCCGTGGCGTCATACTTTGGATTTGTGGCCATCAGCCGGCAGAAATTACGCAGCGTCTCCTGACGCCCGTGCGACGTCTGCTGCTTGCCGGGCAGCATATTTTCCATGAGCCGCGGATCAAGTGAGTAGGGGGAGTGGCAGAGGATGGCGCAGTCGGCAACCGGATAATCAGCTACCTGTTGCCTGACCAGCATATTCGCCAGCATGGTAATGATGGTGCCCTGGCTGTGCGCCACTATATTGATGGTGTCGTGACGTGTACTGGGGTTCTTTCTGATTTCCAGAATCAGATCTGCCAGCCGCTGAGCAGCAAAAAACTGATAAATGCGGTGCGGATTGCCATAAATCGGGTGGGTAAAGTCCCCGCCGTTAAGTTTGCGGCTGTAGATCCCCGCCATCCAGATGGCCCCGCCGTTCGCGCCGGGCCCCAGCATGTCAGGAATGCAGGTGGTTGCGTTAGCAAAGGTGCCGCCATTCTTCGCTGCTGCCAGGTTCAGCACGTTGCCGTAGTTATCGTTGCAGAAGCCGCGTCCCTCAGCGTTCAGCTTTTTCAGCCGTACCGGATCATCTTCCTGAAACGCATCGTAGGGGAGAACTGTTTCCAGCCCGAGGCGGGCGACCTCATCACGGTAGCGCCGCTGGTCTGCGTTATAGGTTTCACGATCGACCGGGCGATAGCCCCAGTAGAACGGAATAACCGGCGATCGCCCGCTGGCCGTCACGCGCTTTGGCGCATCTTTCAGGTCGGTTAATCCCTCAATTTCACTCCACTGGTGCGGGTACATGTCGTCGCGCGCCAGTCGGGTATTCAGCCCGGCAATAATCCCTTTCTCCTGCGTTTCGTAAGCTTCGCCGATGTCGTTGACGCCGTGTACAAGAATAACAATACAGGGCAGGGGGCTGTTTACAGGAAACTCCTGCATCAGCATACCGCCGGCGGTATCGCGATTAAGGCCGATGAAGCTGCCCAGTTCCGGATCGTTAAAGGCGCTGTTTTTTGAGGTGTGATGAGTCATCGCTTTGCCTCCCTGATAAGCGTAACAACCAGCTGTTCGGTCTCTGCAAGATCCAGCAGCGGAGAGTGCCCGGCAGCATCGGTGATACCCTCCACCGTGCTGCCGTCCGGCCGGGTAACGCGGAAGGGCTGGCTGACCAGCGGGTGTTTCCGGTCGCCGTTTCGGTACAGGCGTACACCGCGCGCCAGCGGGTTATCTTTAAACAGCGGATCGACAATTTTTGCCGGTTCCCCCTTCTGATAAACAAGAGTCGGCGCTTTCTGCTCAATGTGCGCCGGCGAGAATATCTCTACGCCGCCGTTCGGGTGCAGGCGGATCCCGCCGCCGCCGCAGTGCAGATACAGGCCTTTTTTGGCGCTTATCTGAAGCTCTCCGTTGACGCTGGCGATCTGCATGTTCCGATCGGCAAGCGCCGCCAGCTGGCCGCGCTGCGCCTGAAGCGTGATATCGCCAGACGCGGCAATCAGTTTGATGCCAAGCCTGCGCACAAAGGCGGAAATTCCCTGGCCCGCCGCGACAGAAAGACGTTTGAACACGCTGACGCTGCCGTTACTGCCGGCGGTGATCACCGCATCTTTACCGGCGGCGAGATGGAGGCTTTCAGGTGTTGCCTGTGCAATACCCGCTTCACCCCAGGAGAGAATGCCCGGCTGCGCCAGCCCGGAAACGGCCTGCTGCAGCGCCTGCTGCGGGGCAGTGTCAGCGCCGTCAGCGCCGGCCCCGGCGGCCGACGACTGCAGGCTGTAAGCTATGCTGAGCGCCTGCTCCAGATGCGCGATCGCGTCGGTCATCTCCAGCAGCGTTCCGCGTGCACCGGTCTGCGCGGCGGTCGTCAGGTAGATCCCCTTTGCGGCACGCACGGTGGCGTGATGATCGGTGCGCAACTCTGCGCCTTTACCGCGTGCTTTGCGACCGGTATCGACCATATGACCGAGGTTAAGCTGCGTTTTGCCGAACTCGGTTGATAGCTTGATGTGCTCATTGCCTGCCGCATCTTCCAGCCGGATTTTGTTCTTCCCCTTTGTCCGGATAACATTGCGCGTGCTGTTACTATCGTTAACGACGTCCGGATTTAGCGCGTCATGCAATACATGGGCAATGTAAGGCCGCTCGGGATCGCCACTTTCAAATGCGATTGCCACCTCCGTGTTGTCCAGCAGCGGAAAATGCACGCCATACTTATCGCCTGCGTAGATGCGGGCCAGACGGACAGGCATGCTTTCCCTGCCTTTCTCCCAGCTGGCGAGATCAAAACTGAATTTCACCCGATAGCGCCCCTGACTATCGGGACGGGCAAGGCTATCGTTCATAACGCTGCCGGAGACGCGGGCGGGAATCGTTCCTGAGATAACCGGTCTTGGCAGGCGCTCCGGCCGGAAAGCGGCGCGCTCACTACAGGGAATACCGCTGAGTGCCGTCTGATAGCCTGTTGCCCGGCTTGCGCGGCAGACGCTCTCAACGATAAGAAAGCCGGACATAAATGCTTCAGGCTGCTCGCCGTCGATTTCAGCCACCATGCCCGGCTGCAGTGCGGGATCGTCAGTGATGGCTTCCAGACACGTCCGGCCGGACAGATGGCGCTCATGGCGGATGCGGGCATAGTGCCAGGCTGTTTCAGCATCTCCGCCCTGAATGCTGCTCCACCGATCGCCCGTGCTATGCTGAATATCAGCGTAGTGATAATCGCTGCCTGTGGTGTAGGGAGCTTCACCGCTCATGTCCGCCTCATGTTCCGGCGGAATAAGCCGGCTTTGCCGGTAGTCGTAATTGCGCGTACGTACCGATGCAGGCACCACCGCTGAGTGGCAGCGCATCTGCCATATTGTCAGGGTATCGCCTGTTAACCCTGCTCCGGGCAGCGACTGAATTTTCGCGCCAGATAGGTAGCCTGCCTGCTGATCGGCAAATACGATGACGGTGATCTCTTCAGCAGTTTCATGTTTGCAGAAGCGGAACCAGATCCCGACTTCAGAAAGCAGACGCCGGATAAAACTCAGGTCACTCTCTCCCCACTGAACGATCATCTCACGCCTGGGGTAACGCCACTGCAGCAGGCTCATGTCAATCTCATAATCCCTAAAGCCGTGCGACTTCAGGACAGAATTGACGAGCTCGGGAACAGACGTCCGCTGATAGATAGCGTACCGGTGCGTGCTGGACATCAGCGCCAGAGGATGTTCGAGTGTGACTTCATACGTTGATTCGTCAACGCTGGTTGATATATGGGAAAGGCGGGTGATAACCCCATAAATTTTGCGTAATGTGTGCCAGCGATCCTTAGCAGGCCGAAAGAGGGAGCACGCCGTGGAACAGGCCCGCATCATAAAAACTGCCGGCTGCATCATCACTTTCTCAGGTGGTATATCCTGAACGGATGAAGTAAAGCGGATGATAAATCGATAGGGCTGGCTAAGGGACTCTCGCCCTTCGAAAGATTTAACGTCTGCAACGATCTCGCAGCTTTCAAAGGCGAGCAGATAGTGATTGAGCGAATCCGCAACGGCGAATGAGCCCGAACGTCCTGTCAGGGGCATAGATATCCTTATTTAGTTTGGCATTACAAACCATAAGGACAAGTGTAAATAATTACAGAGGGTTAGTATATTGTAAAATTTGATTTAATTCTGGCTCTGATTCCGACAGGGGAGAAGCATTGAACCCTGCAGGGCAACGGACTCTGGTCATGATTTTTTCGGTTTTCCGCCCCTATCCTGAGTCAGCAGACGGATGCGCTTTTGCCAGTAGTCCGGCCTTTCAGTAAATAATGGCCCTTTTTTTTGCCTCTCTCTACTCTCGCTGCTGCATAACATACATCCCGGAAAAATTAGCAGAATGATTAATCAGTCTGAATTATCTGGCTTAAAAAAAACCATACTGACGTTGTTATCAGGTCATTTTCGTGAATAATATGCGGCAATTTTTATATTAATTAATAAGATTTGCGTTTAGTTTACGTGACAAGGATTGTCTGATGGTTTCATCTGATACATCAATTACGCTCTGTTTCTCTTTTCTGGTTGCTGCTTTTATAACCAGCGAGGCCACTGCGGAGCCCTTGCCTGATGCAGGTGAACAGGTCCGGCAGCAGCAACAGCGCCAGCGGGCGCTGGAGCAGCAGATAGAGCCGAAAGCGCCTGATGTGCGACTTTCACCGCCCGCTTCTGGTTTTGGCCGCCTCTCTTTTCCTGCAGAAAAACCCTGCTTTCCTCTCACGCGTATCGTGCTTGAAGGGCAGCAGGCGCTGCCGCACTGGCTGCCGCTTAACGCTATTGCCAGCCAGGCGCAGGGAAAGTGCCTGGGCGGGCGCGGCATTAATCTGCTGATGAGTACGCTGCAAAACCGGCTGGTTGATCATGGCTATGTTACTACGCGGGTGCTGGCACCTTCGCAGGACCTTAACAGCGGCACGCTACGGCTGGTGATCCTGCCCGGTTACGTGCGGGAGGCCAGACTGACGCCGGGTAGCGATCGTTATCTGTGGCTCTACAGCGCATTTCCTGCCCGCGACGGTAATCTGCTGGATTTGCGTGATATCGAACAGGGGCTGGAAAACCTGCAACGGCTGCCGACCGTGGTAGCCGATATGTCGGTCGTGCCCGGTGAACAGCCGGGCGAGAGCGATATAGAGGTACGCTGGCAGCAGAAAAAGATGTGGCGCCTCGGTCTCTCGCTGGATGATTCCGGTACGCGCAGCACCGGACGCTATCTGGGTGGCGTCACGCTGTCGCTCGATAACCCTTTTGCGCTGAGCGATCTTTTTTATCTGTCGGCCACGCACGATCTGCAGGGCAAAGGCGGTAAAGGCAGCAAAAACGTCATCGGCCACTACTCGGTGCCGTTTGGATACTGGATGTTCTCCGCAACGGTCAGCGACTATGACTATCACCAGACGGTCGCCGGAGCCCATCAGGACTACCGCTATAGCGGAAAGAGTCAGAGCCTCGATTTACAGCTTAGCCGGGTACTGCATCGCAGCGGCTCGCAAAAAACCTCGCTGACCTATGACGTCCTGACGCGCGAAACCCGCAACTATATCAACGACACCGAAGTTCAGGTGCAGCATCGCCAGACGGCGGCGTGGCGTATCGGTCTGCAACACCGCCACTATATCCGCCAGGCGACGCTGGATGCGGGCATCAGCTATCAGCGCGGCACGCGCTGGTTCGGTGCCCAGCCCGCACCCGAGGAGTATTTCGGCGAGGCGACGGCGCTGAGTAAAATCGTTCAGCTCAATGCGCAGTTCAGCCTGCCGTTCAGCATCGGCAGCCAGCATTTTCGCTACGGTGCGCAATACCTGCGTCAGATGAGTAATACGCCGCTCACGCCGCAGGAGCAGTTTTCGATAGGTAACCGCTGGACTGTGCGCGGTTTCGACGGCGAACGCACGCTGAACGCGAGCCGCGGCTGGTTCGTCCGCAATGACATCGCCTGGAGTACGCCGCTGCCTGCACAGGAGTTCTACCTGGGCGCGGACTATGGCGAGGTGGGCGGCGCGGGCAGTGAGCTGCTGACCGGCCAGCATCTGGCGGGCGGGGTGGCGGGGCTGCGCGGTCAGGCCTGGAATACCGGTTATGACCTGTTTATCGGGACGCCGCTGTCGAAGCCTGACGGTTTACGCACCAGCAGCGTCACGCTCGGCTTCAACCTCAACTGGAGCTACTGAGAATGCGCGCAGGCAAGTATGAGGTTAAATCACCGCTGATTCTGGGCGGTGAAGAGAGTGAAGCGGAAATACTGGGATCGGCGGTGTGGCTCTGGATGCACTCGCCGCTGCATCGTGATGCGCCGCTGCACGCCCTGCCGACGCTGCTGCTGCCGATCATCAAACAGCGACAATATGTGCTGGTGGCTGAAGCCGGTACGCCGGTTTTTTTCTTCAGCTGGGCCTGGCTGAACGAAGAAGCCGAAGCGCTTTATCTTACACGGCCCGCTATCCATTTTCCGCCTGACGCGTGGAACAGTGGCACACGCATGTGGTGCTGCGACTGGATCGCGCCATTTGGCCATACCGTAGCGATGAGTCGCCTGATCCGGCGCGATCTCTTTCCTCATGCCTGCTGGCGGGCATTAGATCACCGCGGTGAGCAGCGCGGCAGGCGCGTATTCAGCTTTCATGGCAGCCGCGTGACCCATAAAGCGGCAAAAACGTGGCGCCAGCAGCATCCGCTCGCCGCCGCGTTACCGCAAATCTGATAAGGATATTAGATGAACAAAAATCGCTACCGCGTGATTTTTAACACAGTCCGCGGCATGCTGATGGTGGTGCCGGATATTGCTAAATCAGGCCGGGCCGGCAGCGCACGCGCGTCAGGTCTCAGCCACACGCTTAGCAGCCTCACTGGCCGAGTCGGCGCATTATGTTTTAGTCTCTGGCTGGCGATGGGCGTGATACAGCCTGCCAGCGCCGCCATTGTGGCAGATGCACAGGCGCCTGGCGGCCAGCGGCCCACGATAATAAACAGCGCCAGCGGTACGCCGCAGATCAATATCCAGACGCCCTCCGCAGGCGGTGTTTCCCGCAATACGTATAGTCAGTTTGATGTCGGAAAGCGGGGAGCGATCCTCAACAACTCCCACAAAAACGTTCAGACCGGACTCGGCGGTATGGTAAGCGGCAATCCCTGGCTGGCCCGGGGCGAAGCCAAAGTGATCCTGAATGAGGTTAACTCACGCAATCCCAGCCGCCTCAACGGCTTTGTTGAAGTCGCGGGTCAGAAAGCCCAGGTCGTTATCGCCAACCCGTCCGGGATCACCTGCAACGGCTGCGGATTTATCAATGCCAGTCGCGGCACCCTGACCACCGGACAGGCGCAGCTCAACAATGGCAACCTGACGGGCTTTAACGTTGAACGTGGTGAAGTGGTGGTCGAAGGGGCGGGGATGGACAGCTCACGCCAGGACTATACCGACATTATTGCCCGATCGGTGAAGGTCAATGCCAGCGTCTGGGCCAGGGATCTTCGCGTCACCACCGGACGAAACAAGGTGGATGCCGCACACCAGCAGGTCACGAAGCAGAGCGACGAGCCCGCTACAGAACCCCGGATGGCGCTTGATGTCTCCAGCCTGGGCGGCATGTATGCCGGAAAAATCCGTCTGGTCGGCACGGAGAGGGGCGTCGGCGTTCGCAATGCGGGCAATATTGGCGCGCAGGCGGGTTCGGTGGTTATCACCGCTGATGGCCGCATTGAGAACAGCGGCGCTATTCAGAGCCGTAGCGATCTGCAGCTCGCCGCGCGGCAAGGGGTCAGCAACAGCGGTACGATCTTTTCTGGCGGAAAAGCGTCGGTAACCAGTGCGGCAGATGTGCAGAACCGCGGCTCTGTTGTGGCACGCAATGACGTTACGCTGCAGGCTGGCAGCCTCAACAGCACGGCTTCAGGCGTTCTCGCGGCAGGTGTGCAGGATGACGGCAGGCCTGGTGAATCGGGCAATCTGACCCTGACGACAACGGGCCAGCTTCGCGCGCAGGGGAAAAACCTGGCCGGCGGCAGCCTGAGCGCACGCGGGCAGACTATTGACCTCAGCGGCAGCCGTACTGAGGGTAAAAACCTGACGCTCGACGCCCGCGAGGGCGATATCGCGACGCGCAGCGGCACCCTGACCGCGCAGCAGCAGCTCACCGCGCGCACCGGAAAAATGCTGAACAACGATGGCGCCACGCTGACAGCCAGCAAGCTCAACCTGCAGGCGCGCGATCTCTCCAGCCAGCAGGGTCAGATCCTGCAAACCGGGCGTGACGATCTCACGCTTAGTTTCGCGGGCAGCCTGAATAATCAGGGCGGCCGTATCGCGACTAACAGTGACAACCTGACGCTCAATGCGGCTGCGATCGATAACCAGTCGGGTGACATCACCCATACAGGCCGCGGCACACTGTCGATCACCACCGGTAATCTGCGCGGCAGTAAGGGATCGCTGCGCTCAAATGGTCAGCTCACCCTGCGCGGTGGCGATGTCGATCTTGATAGCGGCACCACCTCGGCCCGGCAGATCGATATCAACGCGGACAGCCTGGCGAACCGGCAGGGCTTTATCGCGAGTGAAGGCGATCTCAGCCTGCGAGGCGCACAGCTGGCTAATCAGCAGGGCGTTGTGAGGGCGGGTAAGACGCTGCGCGTCACGGCGGATGCGCTGCAGAACGGTCAGGGCAGGATAGTCAGTAGCGACACCGGGCATGTGGATGCCCGCTTACTGGATAACCGTAACGGCCAGCTGGCGGCGCAGCAGGCGCTAACGCTGCGCGGCGATACGCTCGATAATCGTGACGGCGGCCTTATCCAGAGCGGTGCGCAGCTTGATATCGGCGCAGAGACGCTGCTTAATCAGAACAGCGGCGAAAAAGGCGGCGTGATCAGCCAGGGCGACATGCTTATCCGCGCCGGACAGATAAACAATACGCAGGGTCTGATGCTGAGCGGAAACGCGTTGCAACTGGCGGCTGGCGGCCTGAATAATGTCGCTGGCACGCTGGTGGCACAGGAGCAGCTCAGCCTCGACACGCACTCCGCGTTCAACAACCGGGCAGGTCTGCTGCAGGGCGGTAGCGTGCTTATCGACAGCCACGGCGAGGCGATCGATAACCAGAGCGGCACCCTCTACAGCCTTAGCGATCTTCATCTGCACAGCGGCGCGATCGACAATCAGGCCGGAACCGTGGGCGCGAAAGGCGATCTTACGCTGCAGAGTGGTGAAGTGGATAACCGCAGCGGCGGGCGCATCGTCAGCGAGCAGGCGGCTTCGCTGGAAATGGCTCGTCTGGATAACCGTGGCGGAGAGATCCAGAGCATTGGCGATCTGCTGGTGAGTGCGCAGAGCATGATAGACAATGCGGGCGGCCTGATTCGCAGTGGCGCGAACGCCGTGCTGAACGCATTGCAGCTGAACAATCAGGATACTCAGGGTGATCAGCAGGGGATTGAAGCGGCCAGCCTGCGGATCAACAGCGACGATGTGTTCAATCAGCGCGGCATGTTACTGGCCGATCGGCAACTGACCATCAGCAGCCGTGGCTCGGTCGATAACCGGCAGGGTACGATTTCGGCCGGAGAAGATCTGCTGCTGCAGAGCAATGACCTGACGCCGGAGAGTCGCCTGCGCAGCTTCAGAGTGGCGCAGCCTCAGAGCAATAGTCTGACGCTGGAAAATCGGGAGGGCGTCCTTAAAGCGGGCCGATCGCTAACGATCCGTGCCGATCGCCTGGCGGGTGACGGACAGATCCTCTCCCTGGGTGACATCACGCTGGTCAGCCAGCAGAGCCTGAACAACCGTGGCGAGATGATTGCCAACGGCAATTTCAACTTCACAACCGCAGGCGATGTTGACAACAGCGGTAAACTGCTGGCGGGCGGCAAGCTCGATCTGCGCGCCCCCCACCTGCTGAACGCTGCCACCGGCGAAATCAATGCCGGACAGAACTGGCTGACGCTTAGCGGACAGCTGACCAACTATGGGCTGATCGACGGCAAACAGACGCTGCTGAAGGCGTCGGTGCTGACCAATACCGGCAGTGGCCGGCTCTATGGCGACAGCGTTGGCGTACAGGCTAATATTTTCAACAACCTGGCGGAAAACGGCACTGCCGCCACGCTGGCGGGACGTGAGCGGGTGGATATCGGCGTGCAGACGCTGAACAATCGTGACCACGGCCTGATCTACAGTGCCGGCGATATGGCGCTGGGCGGTGAGCTGAATGCTGACGGCCTGGCAACCGGCAGAGCGGGCACCCTCAATAATCACAGCTCCACCATCGAGTCAGCGGGCAACATGCAGATGGCTGCCGGTGAAATCAATAACGTCAACGATCGTTTCAGCACCGGGCTGGTAACCGTGTCTTCGGAGGCGATTACCGGGTATCAGCACTCGGGCGATACCGTTCGCTGGAAAGCTGGCGAGCCGGGCGTCTTTGTTGACCGCAACTCGGCCGACTCACTGCTTAATCTCAACACGCCAGGCAATACCGGCAGCAATAACGATAACTTCTACCAGTATGACTACACGCGTACGGTGCAGGAGACGCAGATCGCCGAAAGCGATCCGGCGAAGATTATCGCGGGCGGTGATTTGACGATAAACGCTGACCGCGTGCTGAATGATAAGAGCCAGATTATCGCGGGCAATACGCTGACAATAAACGCGCGCGATCTCAATAACGTCGAGGTGGCGGGCCAGCGAATCACGACTGACGTCGGTAAGGTGACTCACTACAAGCGCATCCGTCATAAAGGTGGCGACGAGCAGGGCGACAGCACATCGGATTACACGCCGCCGGACGTGATTGAGACGATTGCCCTGAAGCCAGGAGAGCTGGTCGATCACGGTGAACTGAGCGGCAACCCCCTTTCGCTCGTCCCACAGAGCACAGAGGGAACCGACGCCACGACGGGGCGTGCGGGCGGCGTGAATGCCCATATCACAGGCAGCATGCCTGACATTGCCGCGCTGCTTAAACCCGGCCAGCATTTTGATGTGCCCGGCAGCCAGGGGGAAAACGCGAGCGTGATCCGCATCGTCGGGCCCGATACGCGCCTGCCGGACAACAGCCTGTTCAGAACCAATCCCTCTCCCGGCGGGAAATATCTGGTAGAGACCGATCCGCGCTTTACTCAGGAGAAGCAGTGGCTGAGCAGCGACTATATGCAGGACGCCCTGACGCAGAACAGCGATAACGTACTGAAGCGCCTGGGTGACGGCTATTACGAGCAGCGGCTGATCCGGGAACAGGTCATGAACCTGACAGGGCAGCGCTACCTGGGCGGCTTTACCAACGACGAAGATCAGTACAAGGCGCTGATGAACAACGCTATCGCCTTTAGTCAGCGCTATCACCTGACGCCAGGCGTGGCGCTGACGCCTGAGCAGATGGGACTGCTGACAAAAGATATTGTCTGGCTGGTTAATGCGCAGGTCAGACTGCCGGATGGCTCCAGCCAGACGGTGCTGGTACCGCAGGTGTATGCGCGCATTCAGCCAGGCGATGTCGATGGCAGCGGTGCGCTGATTGCGGGCCGCAACCTCAACCTGAACCTGGGCGGTGGCCTGTTTAACAGCGGTACGCTGGCCGGGCGCGAAGTGGTGAAGCTGAGCGCCGGTAATATCACCAACATGGCGGGGACGATCAAAGGCGCCAGTGTCGATCTTCTCGCCCGCGCAGATATCAATAACATCGGCGGCGTAATCGGGGCAACCGACTCGCTGCTCGCCCACGCCGGACGGGATATCAATACCGTCAGCACAACCCGCAGCGTGAGCAGCCGGAACGGTGAAAACCAGTTCGACCGGACCACGGTGGATAGCGTGGCAGGCATGTACGTGCAGGGCGACGACGGCCGGCTGATACTGCAGGCCGGACGTGATATCACTCTCACGGCGGCGCAGGTGGTTAACAGCGGCGAAAATAGCCAGACGGTGATTAAGGCCGGACGCGATCTGACGCTCAATACTGTCAGTACGGCGAATCGGGACACGCTTGTCTGGGATAGCGATAACAGCCTGAAGCAGGGCAATACGCAGGAGATCGGCAGCGAAGTCGTCAGCAAGGGCGATCTCTCGCTGCTGGCAGGCAACGATCTCCATGCCCGCGCGGCCACCCTGTCGGCAGATGTTGCGCTGGCGCTGACCGCCGGACATGACGTCACACTGACAAACGGCGAGAACACGCGGGATCTGGACGAGCGGCAAAAGACGACGGGCAGCGGCGGCTGGCTGTCGAAGAGCACGACAACCACACGCGACCAGATTTCGCGTCAGACGGCGCAGGGGAGTTCGCTGAATGGCGACACTATTTCCGTGGCGGCGGGCAACGATCTGCGCGTACAGGGCAGCCAGATAGCGAGTACCGGCGATCTCTCCCTGCAGGCGGGCCACGATCTCAGCGTTACCGGAGCGACTGAACGCAACAGTGAACAGCATCTGGCGCAGGAGAAAAAGAGCGGGTTTTCCGGCACCGGCGGTATCGGCTTCAGTTACGGCAAACAGAGCCTGAAAACCACTGACACCGCGCAGGAGACGACCAGCCAGAGCAGCACCGTGGGCAGCGTGAACGGCAGCGTGTCGCTGACGGCGGGCAACCGGCTGGATATCAACGGCTCCGATCTTATCGCGGGCAAAAACCTGACGCTGGACGGCCGCGAGGTGAGCATCACCGCAGCGGAAAACCAGAGCAGCCAGACGCACCGGGTGGAGCAGAAAACCTCGGGCCTGACGCTGGCGCTTTCCGGCACGGCAGGCAGCGCGCTGAACACGGCGGCGCAGACGGTGCAGGAGGCGAAGTCTGCCGACAGCGGACGGCTGGCGGCGCTGCAGGGTACTAAAGCGGCGCTCAGCGGCGTGCAGGCGGTGCAGGCCGGCCGGCTGGCAGAGGCGCAGGGCGACAGCCCGGAGAACAACAACGCCATCGGCGTCAGCCTCTCTTACGGTAGCCAGTCTTCCACTTCCACACAGCGCAGCGAGCAGCGCACCGCACAGGGCAGCAGCCTGACGGCGGGCGATAATCTGAGCGTGGTGGCGCGCGGCAGCGGCGTGAAAGGCGACAGCGGCGACCTGACGGTGCAGGGCAGCCAGCTGCAGGCGGGCAGAGACCTGCTGCTGTCGGCGAACCGGGACCTCAACCTGCTTTCGGCCGCGAACACCTCGTCGCTGGAGGGTAAAAACGAGAGCCACGGCGGCACGGCGGGCGTGGGCATCGGCGCGGGTCAGGGCGGCTGGGGCATCAGCGTCTCCGCCAGCGCAAATAAGGCAAAAGGCAGCGAACAGGGCAGCGGCGTCACCCACACAGAAACGCAGGTGAGCGCGGGCCGTGAGGTGACGCTGATAAGCGGGCGCGACACCACGCTTCAGGGCGCGCAGGTGAGCGGCGAAAAAATCAGGGCGGACGTGGCGCGCAACCTGACGCTGACGAGCGAGCAGGACAGCGACCGCTACGACTCGAAGCAGCAGAGCGCCAGCGCCGGGGGCAGCTTCACCTTCGGGTCGATGACCGGCTCGGCGAACGTGAACCTGAGCCGGGATAAGATGCACAGCACCTGGCAGAGCGTGGAGGAGCAGACCGGCCTGTTCGCGGGGAAAGGCGGCTTTGACGTGACGGCTGGAGGACACACGCAGCTGAACGGCGCGGTTATCGGCTCGACGGCGACGGCGGATAAAAACCGTCTGGAGACGGGCACGCTGGGCTGGCGCGACATCGAAAACCGGGCGGACTATAAGGTGGAGCATCAGAGCGCGGGCGTGAGCACCGGGGGCAGCATCGGCGGCCAGTTTGCGGGGAACATGGCGAACGGGCTGCTTACGGGGGCGAACCACAGCGGCAGCGGCAGCTCGCTGACGAATGCGGCGGTGAGCGGGGGCGCGCTGGTTATCCGCGACGGAGATAAGCAGTCGCAGGACGTGAGCGGGCTGAGCCGCGACGCCGCGCACGCGAACCAGACGCTGTCGCCGATATTCGATAAAGAGAGGGAGCAGAACCGGCTGCAGGCGGCGCAGCTGATAGGTGAGATAGGCAACCAGGCGGCGGACATCGCGCGCGCGGAGGGGCAGATAAGGGCCACGAATGCCGGTAAGGCGGAGCTGGCCTCGAAGGATATCAGAGAGCCGGGCGAAGGCGCGCCGAAGGCGAAGTGGGCTGACTACAACAAAGCGCTGGCCGCAACGGACAGCTATAAAGCCGCCGCGGCGCCTTTTGGCACCGGCAGCGCCCTTCAGCAGGGTATTCAGGCGGCGACGGCTGCGGTGCAGGGCCTGGCGGGGGGCAGTCTGGCGCAGGCGGTAACGGGCGCGGCGGCACCGTACCTGGCAGAGGTTATTCATAAACAGACGCTGAATGCGGACGGTTCGGTGAACGTGCAGGCGAACCTGATGGCGCACGCGGTGGTGGGTGCGGTGACGGCTTACGCGGCGGGGAACAGCGCGCTGTCGGGAGCGTCGGGGGCGGCGATGGGCGAGTACATCGCACAGCAGATGTATCCGGGCACTGACCGCAGCGACCTGACGGAGACGCAGCGCCAGACCATCAGCGCGCTGGGGACGCTGGCGGCGGGCCTCGCGGGCGGAGTAGCGGGCGACAGCACGGCGGGCGCGGTGGCGGGCGCGCTGGCGGGGAGGAATGCGGTTGAGAATAATTCTCTCGCTGATATCGCTCAGGCGCAGTCTGAAGGCAAGACGCTTGAGCAGAAGGCCGGTGAGTACGTTGAGGCCGAAAACGAGCGCTATAAGAAGGCCAACTGTGGCGGCATGAGCGCCGAAACCTGCTCAGTGAAAATGTACAACGAGCGGCGTGAAGCGCTGAAAGCAACGGCTTCGCTGAGCGTTGATTTTGTACCGATTGTGAGCGATATCAAAGGTTTTGCGGAGGCGCAGTCGGCTATTGACTATCTGGCAGCGGTGGTGGGTATTATACCGGGTGCAGGTGATGTTGCCGGTAAGGCCATTAAAGCGGCAGAAGTAGCACTGAAGAAAGGCGATATAGCGGAGGCATCGAAGCTGATCAATAAGGCCAGCGATGAAGTCTCTGCTTATAACATTGCAAACTATCCAAAGTTAAAAGATGAACTCAGGCAGCAGAATCTGAATAATATTGCGAAGCAGGATACGAGACTGGCAGCCGTTATTAAAGGTGATAATGGCAAGCTAAATTATGGTATTGGCTCAGGAACATCAGCAGAAGCCGATCAGTTAGGTAAAATCTGGGTTGGCGATGGAGCAAGACTTACCAGTGATAAATCTGGATTAATGAGTGCTGATGGTACTCGTGTATATCGTTTTCCTGCTTCAAAAGATAATAGTTCATATGCAACAACTGGTACTCAGGCTAATTTTGAAACGTTTAAAATAGATCCTGCTACCGGCGACAAAACTAAGATCGGTAATGGCCATCTGGATATCAAATAGGAAATAAAAATGAAGGCTATTTTAAAAAGCATTTCAAATGACGACGTTGAGTTGGATACATTTCATCCAGAAGATGAACTTAATTTTTCTCTCCGTTTATTATTGCGAATTGGATGTGAAGATAGCTCTGGTGCAGACAACTTCGATCTTCGTATATACACACCCGAATGGCTCTGTAAACATCATTGGGTGCCAGAGTTGATGCGGCATACGCTCCTTGTACGTAAATATGACCTGGAAGAGATAACCAAAACTATCACTGATTATATCGATCAATGCGAAGGCAAAAACTGGATTGAGATAGCACAAAAATTATCCCGAGTTTTCGCCTGGGAATATGAAGACTACCAGCCATAGACATTGAGACTCCCGGATATTATGCCGGGAGTCTTATCACTGGTAAGTAGCAACAGCATTCCGCTATCCGGGGATTGACCGTAAAAACCTGAGTGAAGATCAGAAGCAGACCATCAGCGCACTGGCCACGCTTGCGGCAGGGCTTGCGGGCGGATTGGCGGGCAACAGCACGGCGGATGTGGTTGCGGGCGCACAGGCGAGGAGGAATGCGGTTGAGAATAACTCACTGTCCGGTGACCAGGCGCGTGCCACGGTGAAACAGGCAGCTGAATCGCTGAAAGAACAGGTCAGGGACAAGCTGTGTAATGGTACGACCTCTGCCATCGCAAACACCATCATTGGTACTATAGCAAATACCAGTGAGTCGGCATTAGGTGGCGTGGATTACGTAGCGGATGCTGCAATGGCCCTGGCGGCCTGTGCAACCGGAGACAGCTACTGTAGTAAAGCGTTAAGCGACCTGACCGGGAAGAACCAGGCGGTAGCCGACAGCGTGAAAGCGCTGCTGAAAAGTGAAACCTGGTCGGCAGTGGCAGACACGGTAAAACAGGCAGCGGACGGGAATCAGCTTGCACTGGAAGCGACGGGCGGGATGCTGGCCGGGATTATATTGCCGGGTAAGAAAGTTCCGGGAGTCGGAAACCGTATTGAAACGGTGCTTAAAGCTGAAAAGAATTGGGAAACAGCCAGAAATAAAGCCATAAATATGGTCGATGATTTAGGTATTGATTCAAAGCCTGTTATTGGTCGGTTAGAATTAAGTGCTGGCAATGAAAAAATTATTAGTCGTAAATCCAGTGATGGCAAGTTAGGTTGGTGGGTTGATTATGACCCAGAAAAAAGGGACGCACATTAATACATGGGGTTATTCGAAAGGTAAAAGACCTGGTAAAGCAGTTAAAACAGTCATACCTTTTGAAGGTAATGAAAAGGTTTTTGAAACTATATTGAAACAATTAAATAAGTAGAGATAATGACTTTGTTTGATGAGTGTAAAGAAGCATTGTTTTCTGATTTTCATTTGCTTATCGGTGACGAGGAGAATAATGCCATTGACTTACTTAATAAATACCCTATTACCCCAAGGGGAGTTGTATGGAATGAGATGGAATATAGTGATTATGATAATTTTTATGATGTATTAAACGTAAGCACAGTAAAAAATCAAGACGTATTTGTCCTGACGGATAATGCTGATATACCGATATTCAGGACGAATATTAAGCTGGTTGCTGAAAATGTCTATGACGTTACGGCATTGTCACCAAAATTATTTATTTATAATAATGAAATTATAATACAACCTTTATTCCCATCAGAGAGGTTTCGTGTTGGGTCAAGACCTGGACGTTCGTGGCGGGAGGCAGCCGGGCGCAGGCGATAACGGGCGCGGCGGCACCCTACTTGGCAGAGTAGATACACAGACTGACGAAAGGCAATCCGGAAGCGAATCTGATGGCACATGCTGTTGTGGGCGCAGTGGTTGCGCAGGCATCAGGTAATTCAGCCCTGGCCGATGCAGCAGGTGCAGCGAGCGCATCCGCTGCAACTTCCGTGATAGCGAAAACGCTCTATGGCACTGATGACTACAGCAGGCTGGACGAAACGCAGAAACAGACTATATCCGCTCTTAGCACACTGGCAGGCGGGCTGGCCGGAGGACTCACCGGAGACAGCGTGGCTTCGGCAGTGTCTGGCGCGCAGGCCGGGAAAAACACACCTGAAACAATGATACGTTCAGCCTGCCGAAATTTAGCTCTTCTGCTGGTTTTTGGTCAGATGTGGGTAGTGCTTATATATCTCGAGCTACAGGAAGGGCGGTTAAAGATGCTATTAATAAGCAGGAGAAAAATAAGTGAAAAGAAGACCTACAATAATGCTTTTTGCATTAAGTATTTTATATGGCTGGGCTATTTTTTTTCTCACTGGGATCGTACTGAGATTAGTTATTAACTTTTTTTATGTAAAGGAATTGTTCCCGGAGGAGCAGGATGTGTTTAAAACAGGTGTTATGAGTCTTATTGCTGCTGTCGCAGGTGGAGCTGGTTCATGGATTTTTGCCAAAATAGACGAATGTAAAGCCCGAAAATCACCTCCATCAGATTCCTGATAAACAGCGGCCCCGGTCAAATCAGGCCGGGATATTTTGACCTGCTGAACGGCAGGGGCAGCGTTCTCCGGCTGGGCATCCAGGCGTCGACGGCGGCGATGCAGGGACTGGCCGCACTTCAGGCCGCGCTGACCGAAAAAGGCTATCGTTGCATCTCTGGCTGGTGGGTCTGGGCTGAAGAGTGTGGCAGTGAAGGCAGTGGGGAACGTGGCGGCTGAACAGCCTTCAACATCTGAAAGAGTATCAGCCCTGGTACTGGCTTATCCGGCAGTTTGCGCCAGCAGAAATCGGGCCAGCGTCTGGATCGGTTATAGGATTTACTTTGTTCGCAGCCGCCGTCATAAAAAAACCGCCCGCAGGCGGTTTTTAGTCAGCTCAGCGCATAGCGCTACTCGCGCGTTTTGCCCTCTTCAATAAACTCTTCATCAATCTCTTCGGCGTTGTCGCGGTTATCGCGACCGGAGAGGAGGTTCCAGCAGGCGATGAACAGAGCGGCAATCAGCGGGCCAATCACAAAGCCGTTGATGCCGTAGATTTCCATGCCGCCCAGCGTGGCGATCAGGATCATATAGTCCGGCATCTTGGTGTCTTTGCCCACCAGCAGCGGGCGCAGAATGTTATCTACCAGGCCGACAATCACCACAAAGAAGCCGACCAGGAAGAGGCCTTTCCACAGCGCGCCGGTGGCAAAGAAAAAGATCGCTGCCGGTACCCAGACGATGGCGGATCCGACCGCCGGGATAAGCGACAGAAATGCCATCAGCGCACCCCACAGCAGGCTGCCGTCGATGTCAGTGATCCAGAAAGCAAAGCCGCCCAGTACACCCTGAACAATTGCCACCACCACGGTTCCTTTCACCGTCGCGCGCGACACCGCAGCAAACTTCATCAGCAGATGATGCTTCACATAGGTGGAGAGCGGCAGCGCTTCGAGGATCAGGCCCACCAGCCAGGCACCATCTTTCAGCAGGAAGAACAGTAAATAGAGCATCACGCCAAAGCTCACGGTAAAGGTAAACGTGCCTTTACCAATCAGCAGCACGCTGCCCGCCATATACTGGCCACCTTTCAGCGCGAACTCAGAGAGCTTTTGCTGAATCTGGGTAGAGTTGTTGAGATCGTGGTCGGCCAGATAGCGCTGCGCCCAGCCCGGCAGATGCTGCAGCAGCTCAGCAAACACCGTCGGAAACTGCGCTGAATTATTCTGCAGCTTGACGTAAACGGTATTGATCTCCACCACCAGCGATGAGGTAATGATCGCCAGCGGCGTAAATACAATCAGACAGATAATCAGCAGCGTGACAAAAGAGGCAAGCCCGTTACGGTCGCCCATTTTACGCCGCAGCAGCACCTTTAGCGGGGCAAAAATCACCGCCAGGATAGCCGCCCAGAGAATGGCAGAGAAATAAGGTGACAGCACATCAAAAAAGGCGATGGTGACAATCGCCAGGATAAGAATAAAGAAACCGATATTTAAGCCTTTAACACGCATTCCATAGCCTCGCAAATAAACGTAGCGAAAGAACTATAGAACGGCTGGCGCAGAATGTAATCTGTTTCACATGATTGAATGCAGTAACGGATAAAAATCTGTCCTGAGCCTGCGCTAAACCGGAGAACCCTATGCTTGAACTGCGACCTAACTGTGAGTGGTGCGATACCGATTTACCGCCGGAAAGCGCGGAGGCACGTATCTGCTCATTTGAATGCACATTCTGCTCAACCTGCGCTGAGCATGTTCTGCTGCAGCGCTGTCCGAACTGCAGCGGCGAACTGGTCCGTCGCCCGATACGACCTGCCGCAGCGCTGGCGCGGCATCCGGCTTCTCTGCTGCGGCACATCCGGCAGCCGTAATTCCGGCGCGCGCAATGAGTGACCAGCAGATAATTAATTGTGCTACTTACAATGTTATCCGCAGTTAAACCAGAGATCAGAAAGGGCAGTTATTTTCCTGTTGCCAGCCCCAAAAGGTAATTATTTTAATTTTATGTTTTTTATGAGATTTTAATTCCGTCACTGGCGTGAGGTCAGAGCACTGACCTTATTTATAAGCAGCGTTAATCTGCCTGGCAGCGTTAAGTAATATTCCTAAATCCGATTAATTTTATTTATTGTTTTAGCGGTGAAGTGTTATTCTGCGCGCGCAATGCTGGTGATGTGGCGTTGTGTGCTTCAGTTTTACCCTCTGATTTGCAGGGTTTCCCTGTTTCTGAATAATGAAACATTTTTATTTACCCGATCCCTGCGGTCGGGTTTTTTTATGTTTTTTTCTCTGCGGTACTTATTTGTATCCGGCCGGACATCTTCGTTAAGAAAGCGCTAAGGCAGTGTAATTTACTGTAATAATGAGGTTTTTAAGAATGAAAGAACTATTATTCGCTGCGTGACTGGTTAATAGTCTCTGCCGGCAGCGCACTTATTGCTGCTGTGATGGAGACCATGATGAAAAAAATTAAAACGCAGATCGCTATTTCCCTTATTGCATGCAGCACGCTGTTTTCTGCGCTGAGTCAGGCAGAAGGTCCTGGCGGTCCCCGCTGGAATACACATGAAAGCCAGCACGCATCCGGGCGGGAAGCCGATCGCCGTGGGCCAGGTAATGAGCGTCACGGCGAGCGGGGCGGGCCGGAAGGGCATCATCACGCTGACCGCTTTACCTGGCAGGGGCACGAGTTCCGGCGCGGCCAGCCGATGCCACCCGCCTATCGCGGTGCCGGATACCGCGTGGATAACTGGCGCGATCGCGGCCTCACCGCACCGCCGCGCGGTGAGCACTGGGCCTTTATCGACGGCAATTATGTGCTGGTAGCGGCTGCAACCGGCATCATCACCGCTATATTACTCAACGGCGCCTTAGATTAATCTCTTGCCGGGAGGAACCACGCCTCCCGCTATGCTTCTGCTTTTACCCTTTGCCAGGCTATTCTGTGAGCTACCGCTAATACATATGTGCTAAGGAGTGATGATGGCCGCAGTAAAAATGGTAGCAGTGGATATGGATGGCACCTTTCTGGATGACCGTAAGCAGTATGACCGTCCGCGGTTCATGGCCTGCTACCAAATGATGAAACAGCGCGGTATCCGGTTTGTCGTCGCCAGCGGCAATCAGTATTACCAGCTGAAATCCTTTTTTCCGGAAATAGCGCATGAGATCGCGTTTGTTGCGGAGAACGGTGCGTGGATCCTCGATAGTGAAGAGGAGCTTTTCTGCGGCGCGTTCAGCCGTGAGGCGGTGCACGCCGTACTGGATACGCTGCAGCAGGGTAACTATCCCGGCCTGCGCTTTCTTATCTGTGGTCGCAACAGCGCCTACTACTTTGCCGGTGCGGACGCGCAGTGGCTGCAGAAGATGCGGCATTATTGTCACCGCCTGCGGCCCATTGAGACGCTGGATGAGATTGCCGACGATCGACTGTTTAAATTTGCCCTGAACCTCTCTGATGACTATGTGCCGGTTTTAATGGCAGACATTGAGCGGCTGCACCAGGGATCGGCTGCGGCCACCTCCAGCGGCCACGGCTCAGTAGATTTGATTGTGCCTGGCCTCCACAAGGCCAACGGACTGCGTCTGCTGCAGCAGCGCTGGGGAATTGAGAGCAGCGAAGTCCTGGCATTCGGCGATGGTGGCAACGATCTGGAAATGCTGACGCAGTCGGGATTTAGCTTTGCGATGCAGAACGCGCCGGCGCGGGTGAAAGCCGCGGCACGCTATGTCACCGCGGATAATAATCATGCTGGCGTGCTGCAGGTCATTGAGCAGATGCTGGCAGGTGAGGGCCCGTTCGCCTGAGCAGAGCGCGCCGGCAGGCTCAGAGCACGCGCCACGCCTGAACAAGCATGTCGGTCATCTGCGCGCTGTTATAGGTTACCCGGCTATTTTTACTGTTGGCGCGTGCGACAATCCAGTCCACCTCTGTGGCAGAGATCGCAGGTCCCTCCTGCCAGAACGGCACAATAGCGTGCTGCTGCAGCCAGGCTTTCAGCGCCAGCGGGGCAGGCGCGGAGGCGCCGGGCATCAGCTGCGCCGCAAACGTGCTCATCAGGCGCTGCTGTTCAGGGTGGTCGCTTTCTGCCAGCTGATCCAGAAACGGAAACAGCAGGCGGCCGCAGGCTTCACCATGGTGAATCGCTTTGATCGCCCCCAACTCGCCTGCGATGCCATGGATCACGCCCAGGCCGGCGCTGCTCAGGCAGAGGCCGCCCAGCCAGGACGCCATCATCATTGCCTCACGCGCCTCGTCACCCTGCCGGTCAGCGCGGTTCAGGTAAGGCCAGGCCTGAAAAAAGAGCCGCAGGCCGCTGAGCGCCATCTGCTGAGTAAATATGTTGCCTTTCTTTGACAGATACGCTTCAAACAGATGCGTAAAGGCATCAATTGCGCAGGTAGCGAGGACGCTATCAGGTGCGCCGCGCAGCAGGTCGGGATCGAGAATCGCGACGGGAGGAACAAAGTTCGGATGGCGCAGCGACGCTTTAATTTTGATGTGCTGCTGATCGGTGACCACAGCGTTTTGCGTAACTTCACTGCCGGTGCCGGCGGTAGTGGGGATGGCGATCAGCGGCAGCGTGTCGCCCTGCACCGGTGTATCCCCCACTTTTTCCAGGTAGCGCGCCGTCGGCAGCGGATGCTCTATCATGGCGCAGAACGCTTTTGCCGCATCCAGCACGCTGCCGCCACCAATCGCCACCACCCGCTTAACCCGTCCGCGCCAGCGCGCGACCCAGAGGTCAATCTCTTCCGGAGAAGCTTCATGACTGACTATTTCATAGTCCTGAATAGCGTGTTGCAGCTCACCCTTCAGCTGCTGCCACGTCTCGCTATTGAGAAATGAGCGGCCGCAAAACAGCAGCGCAGGCTGCGGCTCCTCAGCCAGCAGCGCGGGCAGAGTGCGAATGCTGCCGCGTCCGCACAGGGTTCGCTGGTTACTGTAAAGTGCAATCAGGTTCTCACTCACCTGTCTATCCTTTCAGATTGATTTCGGGCAGCCAGTGTAGCGAAAAGCGCTGCTGACGCAGGTATAAACGCCGGTAGCTTAATGAGCAAAAGTTGATCGCCTTCGCAAAAACGAAATTCAGCCCGCTGCTCTGATGTTACCGGCCCGGTGTTGCCCTTAACATGATACCGGTAACAGTATGACGCATTTCGCAACATCCGGCCGCATCTGGCCGATCCGGTAGTACAACGCAACCCGCTGGCAACTGACGCCGCGCGTAAAAAGTGGAGAATAACCATGCCATTACTCTATGTGGCCATCGGCGTAGCGCTGCTGCTGCTGCTGATGATTCGCTTCAAACTTAACGGCTTTATCGCGCTGATTCTGGTGGCGCTGGCGGTGGGCATGATGCAGGGCATGCCGGTCAATAAAGTGATCGGCTCAATCAAAACCGGCGTAGGCGGGACACTTGGCAGCCTGGCGCTGATCATGGGCTTTGGAGCCATGCTGGGTAAGCTGCTGGCTGACTGCGGCGGCGCGCAGCGTATCGCCACCACCCTGATTGCAAAATTTGGTGAGAAGCATATCCAGTGGGCGCTGGTGCTGACCGGTTTTACCGTGGGCTTCGCGCTGTTTTATGAGGTAGGGTTTGTACTGATGCTGCCGCTGGTATTCAGTATCGCTGCCTCAGCGCGCGTGCCGCTGCTTTACGTCGGCGTTCCCATGGCAGCCGCGCTCTCGGTAACGCACGGTTTTCTGCCGCCGCATCCGGGTCCGACCGCGATCGCGACGCTGTTTAACGCTGATATGGGTAAAACGCTGCTTTACGGCACGCTGCTGGGGATCCCTACCGTGATTCTGGCTGGCCCGGTGTATGCGCGTTTTCTGAAAGGCATCGATAAGCCAATTCCGGAAGGGCTGTGGAATCCCAAAACCTTTACAGAAGCAGAGATGCCAGGATTTGGCGTCAGCGTCTGGACCGCACTGGTGCCAGTGATCCTGATGGCATTGCGTGCGGTGGCTGAGATGCTGCTGCCGAAAGGACACGTACTGCTGCCTTACGCTGAATTCTTTGGCGACCCGATTATGGCAACGCTGATCGCCGTTCTTATCGCTATTTTTACCTTCGGTCTGAATCGCGGACGCAGCATGGATGAGGTGATGGGCACCATCACCGACTCCATCAAGATCATTGCAATGATGCTGCTGATTATTGGCGGTGGCGGAGCCTTTAAACAGGTGCTGGTAGACAGCGGCGTGGATAAATATATTGCGGGCATGATGCATGCGACCAATCTGTCGCCGATTTTTATGGCCTGGTCGATTGCGGCGATCCTGCGTATTGCGCTGGGTTCAGCCACGGTTGCCGC
This sequence comes from Pantoea sp. PSNIH1, assembly GCF_007680655.1. Classification (NCBI taxonomy): domain Bacteria; kingdom Pseudomonadati; phylum Pseudomonadota; class Gammaproteobacteria; order Enterobacterales; family Erwiniaceae; genus Pantoea; species Pantoea sp. PSNIH1. Next base: position 1,386,840 of record NZ_VEIP01000001.1, on the reverse strand, counting down.
CATTACGGCTGGCGGGATTGTTGCACCGCTGATCGTGACCAGTGGTGCCAGCCCTGAGCTGATGGTGATAGCAGTAGGCTCCGGCAGCGTTATCTTCTCGCACGTTAACGATCCCGGCTTCTGGCTGTTTAAAGAGTATTTTAATCTCACCATCGGTGAGACTATCCGATCGTGGTCGGCGCTGGAGACGATTATTTCCGTATGCGGTCTGGCAGGCTGTTTGCTGCTCTCTGCTGCGCTGTAATCAGCTTATAACGGGCCACAGAATTGTGGCCCGACAGCCTTAATGTGGCTGCTCAAAACCCGCTTTTACCATCTGCTCGCGCAGTGCACGGGTAATTTCACGATTGCCTCCCGTTACCGGGTAGATGACATTATTTACCACATCATCCAGATAGTGTTCATCAAACTCCTGCATGGTCAGCTGCGTACCGCCTTCGTCGTTAATAGCGATACTCCCTTTAATATGGCTGCCGACCTCCTTCGCCTTCAGGCTATAACGTCCCATGCTGGTATTAATCGTACTCATAATTTCTCCTCGTTTCGCTAACAGAGATAACCATTGAGGCCCGTCACAGGCGCTTTAAGTTTAGCGCGTCGAAATCTGTAAAGAGCGCCTGCAGGGCCAGTTAATGGCTGAGCTGCGACCCTGCTCGCAGAAATAGCACAGGCTTATTCACCTGGCCGGTGAAGCGAAACGCGTACCGGCAGCGTGCGGCGCGTTCAGGATATTCAGCTATACTCATCGGCGGATGCATAAATTTTCAAACTGAAGGAGCGAATAATGAAAATATTTCTGTGGATTATTGCGATTGTCTTTATTGTCGGGCTGCTGACTATTACGGGTGTATTCAAGCTGATTTTCTGACGTGTTCAGGCACCTGCGGGTGCCTGAAATTGTTATCGCGCATAGCGTACAATAGTCTCTCTGACGGCTATTTCAGGCGGTTTAATATCCGAACTGTTTAGCGGCTTTCTGCATACGGCACAGCGTGCGCCGTGATGAGCTGCCGGCTCTGAAGCTTCACTCCGCTGGCACGTATAAAAGAATTTTTTACTGCCGCACTGGCTGCAACAAATCGTCACCGTTTCTCTCCCTGTTCCCTCCCGGAAAATAAGAAATATCGCAATCAGACCCTGGCTTCAAATGATTAATTCTGTTTATCTGTATGGTGACAGGAAAAATTTACGTTATTTTATGATAAATAACATTTTTTTGCTTTTAGCCGATTATCAAAACTGCACTTTATGTCACAAAAGCACTTTTTCTGATTCGTTTAACTCCGGTTTTATTCGTAACGGCTCTCGCAGGTACAATATGCCCCTTGCATGCGCGTTATTTCAGGCTATATCTGAAAAGGATTACCGCTACTTTTGGCAATTTCAGACGCAAAAATGCAGCAATCACTTTTGCAGAGCTGGCTACAGAGGTTCTGCACGCTATTAAATTTTGTAATAACAGGGTTTTATCCGTGAATCGACACGTTTCAGCAGCCATGTCGGGCTGCGTGTTGACCTTACTGGTCTCATTTTCTGCCTCAGCCGCTACGGCAGGCGCCGCGCTTAAAGCGGGATGGAATAGTTTCAGCGACAGTGTGGCTCAGACCTGGTCTGCGCCGCAGCATTACGATCTTTATGTGCCTGCCATCACCTGGCACAACCGCTGGACGTATGATGATGCGCACATCAGAAAATATAACGAACGGCCGTGGGGGGCAGGGGGCGGCATCTCGCGCTGGGACGATAAGGGTAACTGGAATGGGCTCTACGTGATGGCGTTTAAAGACTCCTTCAACAAGTGGGAACCGATTGCCGGCTATGGCTGGGAAGCGACGTGGCGTCCGCTGCAGGATCAGCGTTTTCATCTGGGAGCTGGCTATACGGCTGGCTTCACCGCGCGCGATAACTGGAAATATATTCCGGTGCCGCTGGTGCTGCCGCTGGCATCCGTAGGCTACGGACCCGCCACGTTTCAAATGACTTACATTCCCGGTACTTATAACAACGGCAACGTCTATTTTGCCTGGCTCAGATTCCAGTTTTAAGCGAGCACATAAGTGCAAAAGTGTGATGCAAAGACAAAAATCCGATATTTATCACTTTTTCATCAATTCGGACTGGACAAATGCCACTGCAATTGCTGTACTAGATGACGACACAGTTTAGTGTCCATTTTTCATGTAAAGGTAATATAGATGTCCAAGATCAAAGGTAACGTTAAGTGGTTTAATGAGTCCAAAGGATTCGGTTTCATTACTCCAGAAGATGGCAGCAAAGATGTATTCGTACACTTCTCTGCTATCCAGAGCAACGGCTTCAAAACTCTGGCTGAAGGTCAGCGTGTAGAGTTTGAAATCACCGACGGCGCTAAAGGCCCATCTGCTGCTAACGTTACCGCTCTGTAAGTTAACAGTCAGAATTTTAAAAACCCGCCTGATGGCGGGTTTTTTTTATTCTTTTTTCAGTTCTGCCACCAGGTGATCAGCCAGGCGGCTACCACTACCGCAGCAAAAGTCAGTGCCAGCATCTCTTCCGAAGAACGTGGGATCCAGTTTTTCATTCTACTCGCCTCAGATGTGATTTCCCTCAGCATGCCAAAGCAAGATTAAGTCAGCCTTAAGCTCAGATGACAGAAATATGACGCCACAGAGTGCGCTTAATGCTTCACAAACCAGAGTTTTAACCACTGCCGCTTGCAGCTTTTCCCGTTCACAGGCTATATAAACATCAGCCCGATACAAGGAGAAGCACTATGCATATACGTGAGGCGCGGCCTGATGACTGTTTCGCCCTGAGCGCGCTGCTGGCTGAGCTTGGCTATAGTGGCACTGAGCACTTTATTGAAGCGCGGCTGGCGCAGCTTTGTACTCATCAGGATGAGATCCTGCTGGTGGCTGAACACGGAACGCAGGTACTGGGATTTTTGTCGCTGCATTTTATTCCGCAGCTGGCGCTGGCAGGTGATTTTGCCCGCATCAGCTACTTTTGCATTGCTGAAGGTGAACGCAGTAAAGGCAGCGGCCAGCAGCTGCTGTCCCACGCTGAACAGCTGGCGCGGCAGCGAGGTTGCGATCGTATGGAGGTGCACTGTCACGCTTCGCGGCTTAAAGCTAATCAGTTTTACGCACGTGAAGGCTATGTGGAGTCACCGCGCTACCATACAAAAGATCTCTGTTAGCGCACCGGTATCGGAGGAGAGACAATGAGAGCGGCAATGGGGCAGTTCGCCGTCAGCAGCGAATGGCAGGAGAATATCGTCACCTGTCGCGATTTGATGCAGCGTGCGCGGGCAGGAGGAGCCGATCTGCTGGTGCTGCCGGAAGCGGTACTGATGCAGGACAGAGAGCATCCCGATCGTATTCTGCAGGCGGCCCAGCCACTTGATGGGCCGTTTGTCAGCGCGCTGCTGGCTGAGAGCGCAGAGAACAGCCTCACCACGATTATGAGCGTGCACGTACCGGCTGCCGCAGGAAAAACGCAAAATGTGCTGATCGCCCTGCGTAATGGCAGGATCATTGCGCACTACGCCAAGCTGCATCTCTATGACGCCTTTGCGATGCAGGAATCACAGCGCGTTACGGCAGGCAGCACTATTCCGCCGCTGATTGAGGTCGCCGGCATGAAGGTCGGGCTGATGACCTGCTACGATATCCGTTTTCCTGAGCTGGCGCGACGCCTGGCGCTTGACGGGGCAGAGGTACTGGTGCTGCCCGCTGCGTGGGTCAGAGGGCCGCAGAAAGAGCGTCACTGGGCGTTACTGACGGCGACCCGGGCGCTGGAAAACACCTGTTATCTGGTCGCCACTGGTGAATGCGGGCCGCGTAATATTGGCAACAGCATGACGATCGATCCGCTGGGGGTGACGATCGCGCAGGCTGCTGAATCTGCCACGCTGATCTTCGCCGATCTTGAGGCGGAGCGACTCGCTTACGCACGCCGCATTTTGCCGGTGCTGGAGAACCGTCGCTTTGCCACGCCGCAGCTGCGTCAGGAGTGACCGATCCGATCTTACTCTGTTACAGAATTCTGTTGAGTGCCGGCGCAGAGTGCGCGTTAATAAAGGCTGTCCGTTATACGTGAGAGCTGAAGGTAGAGTATGGAAGGTATCAGTATTGCCAAGCTGCTGATTATCGGTGCACTTATTGTTCTGTTATTTGGTACCAATAAGCTGCGTTCGCTGGGCGGTGATTTAGGATCGGCGATCAAGGGCTTTAAAAAAGCCATGAAAGACGACGACAGCACCGTTGCAAAGAGCAGTGCAGATGAGATCCCGGCAGAGCGCGTCAGCCATAAAGAGTAAAGGCGTGCCCGGGCCGCACAACTGTAACAAGTTGTGATGAAAAAAAACCAGACTCACAGAGGCTGGTTTTTTTGTATCAGGAGGATGTCAGCAGAGGATTATTTTACTTCCAGTCCTTTAGCCTGCATATCCGCATGGTAAGAAGAGCGCACAAACGGGCCGCAGGCGGCGTGAGTGAAGCCCATCGCCATCGCTTCTTCTTTCATCTCATCAAATTCCGCCGGGCTGACATAGCGCTGTACCGGCAGATGATGACGGCTCGGCTGCAGATATTGCCCCAGCGTCAGCATGGTCACACCGTGACGGCGCAAATCGCGCATCACTTCCACGATCTCCGCGTTGGTCTCGCCCAGGCCCACCATCAGGCCCGATTTGGTCGGGATATCGGGATGCGCCTCTTTAAAGCGCTCCAGCAGCTTAAGCGACCACTCATAGTTAGCGCCGGGACGCACCTGACGGTAGACGCGCGGCACGTTTTCCAGGTTGTGGTTAAACACGTCAGGCGGCGTGGCGGTGAGGATCTCCAGCGCACGATCCATACGCCCGCGGAAGTCAGGGACCAGCGTTTCAATTTTGATGCTGGGACTCTTCTCACGAATAGCCGTGATGCAGTCAGCAAAGTGCTGTGCGCCGCCATCACGCAGATCGTCACGATCGACAGAGGTGATAACCACGTACCGCAGCGCCATATCGGCAATGGTCTGCGCCAGCTTCAGCGGCTCGTTCGCATCAGGAGCGTTAGGACGACCGTGTGCCACGTCGCAGAACGGGCAGCGGCGGGTACAGATAGCGCCAAGGATCATAAAGGTGGCGGTGCCGTGGTTGAAACACTCTGCCAGGTTAGGGCAGGACGCTTCTTCGCAAACAGAGTGCAGGCCATTTTTGCGCATCGCAGCTTTAATGCCCTGGATACGGCTGGAGTCAGCCGGCAGCTTGATCTTCATCCACTCCGGCTTACGCAGAATTTCGTCGCGCTCGGTGACCACGGTTTTCACCGGAATCAGCGCCATTTTGTCGGCATCGCGATACTTGACGCCGCGTTCCATCTGAATTGGTTTACTCATAAATCTGCAGGTTCCGATCGGGATTGCGATTTGAAAGCTTCCTCACTCAAACTGAGAACCAGGCTTTCAACTTTTTTTGAAAAATTTGCAAAAATTATATCATCTCGCCGCTGCATAAGCAGCCGCTATGCGGTGAGAAAGGTTACAATTTTGTAAATACGCACGCACAGACAAGGTCAGTCCGCGCTTTCATCCTGCCACGCCATCTCTTCAAATCCCGTCAGACGCGCGAAGTGTGCCACCAGACGCGGACGCACATCAGCTGGCATAGCGTCAGGCCGGAACTGGCTCAGCTGCGTCATCTGCATCCCGGCATAGCCGCATGGATTGATACGCAGAAACGGAGCCAGATCCATTGCGATATTCAGCGCCAGCCCGTGGAATGAACAGCCTTTACGGATCCGCAGTCCGAGTGAACAGATTTTGTCATCACCCACATAGACGCCGGGCGCATCTGCGCGCGCGCGCGCCGTCACGCCGTACTCTGCCAGGGTGGCAATGACGGTCTCTTCCAGCGCCGTAACCAGCTCGCGCACGCCCAGCCTGCGCCGCTTGATATCCACCAGCACGTACATGATCTGCTGCCCCGGGCCGTGATACGTCACCTGACCGCCGCGATCGCTCTGCACTACCGGGATATCGCCCGGCATCAGCAGATGTTCAGCTTTACCAGCCTGTCCCTGCGTAAAGACCGGCGCGTGCTCAACCAGCCAGAGCTCATCGGGCGTTTCCGCATTGCGGGTATCGGTGAAGTGATGCATGGCATCAGAGACGGGCTGCCAGTCGCGCAGGCCGAGGTTGCGTACAAGAAGCGTATTTGCAGACACAGCGGAGGTCCGGTAAAGAGGGAAAGCCTGAGTATAACGCTGGCAAAGCGGGCTTTGCCAGCGCCGGTGTTACAGTACCATGCGCACGATATCGATGTTACCCAGCTCTTCATAGAGCGTTTCAACCTGCTCAATATGGGTCGCGTTAATGGTAATGGATACAGAGTGGTAGTTGCCTTTGCTGCTGGGCTTTACATCAGGCGTATAGTCGCCAGGCGCATGCCGCTGCACCACTTCAACCACTTGATCAACCAGCTCTGGCTGCGCCAGTCCCATAACTTTATAGGTAAACGGGGTAGGGAATTCGAGCAGTTCATTCAGTTTGGTTTTCATATTGGCTCCGGTGCTTAAAAAAACAGGCTCCCGCCTGGGCGAGAGCCTTGATCATATCTTATTTATGGGCGAGCTGGTGGTTTTTCAACCGTAAATCAGCCAAACCAGTGATGGAACATCAGTTTGATGTAGTCGATGATACGGCCAAAGAAACCGCCTTCCTCAACTTCATTCAGTACAACCAGCGGACGCTGTTCAACCGTTTTACCATCCAGCTGGAAGTTAATGCTGCCAACCACCTGGTTTTTCTTCAGCGGCGCGTGCAGTTCGGTGTTGTTCAGCACATAGCTCGCTTTCAGATCTTTCATCCGGCCGCGCGGGATAGTCAGATAGGCATCTTTCTCCACGCCCAGCTGAACGCGATCGGTATTACCGAACCAGACCGGTTCAGAAGCAAACTCTTTACCCGCTTTCAGGGGTGCCACGGTTTCAAAGAAGCGGAAGCCCCAGGTCAGCAGCTTTTTGCTTTCGGTCTCGCGTCCTTTAAAGGTGTGACCGCCCATTACGGCGGAGATCAGGCGCATCTGGCCTTCAGTGGCAGACGCCACCAGATTGTAGCCCGCGGCTTCAGTATGGCCGGTCTTGATGCCGTCTACCGCCAGGCTGCTGTCCCACAACAGGCCGTTGCGGTTCATCTGACGAATGTTGTTAAAGGTGAACTCTTTTTCACGATAGATAGCATACTCATCCGGCACGTCGCGGATCAGCGCCTGACCAATCAGCGCCATATCGCGCGCGGAGCTGTACTGGCCGTCAGCATCCAGCCCATGTACCGTCTGGAAATGGGTGTTTTTCAGACCCAGCGCCCCGACATAGTTATTCATCAGGTTAACGAACGCATCCTGACTGCCAGCCACGTAATCTGCCATTGCAACACAGGCGTCGTTACCGGACTGCAGCACGATGCCGCGTGTCAGCTGGGAGACCGGCACGCGATCGCCAGGCTTAAGGAACATCAGCGATGAGCCCCTGAATACCGGGTTGCCGGTAGCCCAGGCGTCTTTACCCACGGTAACAATGTCATCCTGATGGATTTTACCGGCTTTAACCGCCTGACCAATGACGTAGCTGGTCATCATTTTTGTCAGGCTGGCGGGATCGCGGCGCGCATCGGCGTTCTTTTCGGCCAGCACCTTACCGGAGTTATAGTCGATTAGTACATAAGCCTCAGCATCAATGTCCGGCACGCCCGGAATCATAGTTTTGAGATTGATATCATCAGCAAAGGCAACATGGCTGAGAGAGAGGGCGACCAGTGATCCCACTGTCAGGCGTTTCAGCAAACGAGAAGGTTTCAGCGTATTCATGTTAAGGACTACAACATCCGTGGGGTTAGGGTGAAAAAAGTGCCTTACTATAGCAAATGCGGGATCGGGCAGCATCCCGCATTGCCGGTCAGTTTTAGCCGTAAATGTTACTGTCCGTCACTATCAGGGACGGGCTGTGGTAATAAAGGCGTTAATCTGCGCTTCGGTACTGAGGCGCTGCTGCAGCGCTGCGGCGTCAGCCCGACGGGCAAAGCTGCCAAGCTGAACACGATAGACATTACCGCTGGTCTCAACCTTACCCGGCACGCCGAAGCGCTTACCGAGCGTGCTGGCCAGCTGCTGCGCGCGACCCGCATCGTTCAGCGCGCCAGCCTGAACAACAAAGCTGCCGCTGGCCGGTGCGCCCGCGCTGGCCGCGGCGGCGGTAGCAGCAGGTGCCGCTACCGCGGGTGCTGGCGCAGGGGCCGGAGACGGCTCGCTGCCCTCCAGCACGCCGGTTGCTAACGGCTGCGGCGCGCCCAGAAAGCCGCTGCTCTGTACCGGCGCACCCAGGCTGTCGTCGCCCTGCAGCGAACGGTTATCAACCTCGCGTACGTCTGATTCTGTCGGCTGTGGCGCACTGCCGCCGTTCATCACATTGCCGCCGCTGAGATCGGGACGGGCAGGCAGCGCATAGCTCTGCTTCGCCACCCTGGTGCCAATTGTACCAGGGCCGGAGAGTGAGCCATCAGGCGCAACGTTGATAAAATCGACCCGCACACGGGTGTTATTAGAAATGTTCAGACGATCGCCGGCGGCGCGTGACAGATCGATAATGCGCCCGGGCATGTAGGGGCCGCGATCGTTAACGCGCACCACAATCTGCCGGCCGTTCGCCATATTGGTAACGCGTACGTAGCTCGGCAGTGGCAGGGTAGGGTGCGCAGCGGTCAGTGCATCAGGATCGTAAGTTTCACCGATAGCGGTACGGTTGCCTTTAGCCTCATCGCCATACCAGGTTGCCAGGCCAACTTCGCTGAAGTCAGATGGATTTTTGACCACGCGCCAGGTTTTGCCATTCACGCTGTAATCCTGGCTGGTAGCCGGATTAATCGGTTCATAGCGCGGCTCAACGCCCGGGATCTCCACTACCGGACCGTTATACGCCGGCTGTGGCGGCGGCGTATTTGTTTGCGGTTCCTGTGTGGTACAGGCACTTAATACCAGTGACGCCAGTGCAACCCCAAGCCAGTCCTTACGCATGTGCAGCCTCTTAAACGCTTTTAGACAACATTTTTCGATGAGTATGGATCGACATGACAATGCCGAACCCCGCCATTAATACGATCAGCGCCGAACCGCCGTAACTGACCAGCGGCAGCGGTACGCCAACCACCGGTAAGATACCACTTACCATGCCGATATTAACGAAAACATAAACAAACAGAATCAGCATTAATCCGCCTGACATCACACGACCAAACGTGGTTTGCGCCCGTGCGGCGATGATCAGGCCGCGCATAATCAGCAGCAGATAGAGCAGCAGCAGCAGCAGCACGCCGACCAGGCCCAGCTCCTCTGCCAGCACGGCAAAGATAAAGTCGGTATGGCGCTCCGGCAGAAACTCCAGCTGTGACTGCGTGCCGTGCAGCCAGCCTTTACCGCGCAGCCCGCCTGAGCCGATAGCTATTTTGGACTGAATAATGTGATACCCCGCGCCGAGCGGGTCGCTTTCGGGATCGAGCAGCATCATCACGCGATCGCGCTGGTAGTCATGCATCAGGAAAAACCACAGCACCGGAATAAAGGCCGCAACCAGCAGCACCGCAACGCCAATCAGTTTCCAGCTCATACCGGACAGGAAGAGCACAAACAGGCCGGAAGCGGCGATCAGAATAGAGGTGCCGAGGTCGGGCTGTGCGGCCACCAGCAGCGTGGGCATAAAGATCAGCACCAGCGCGATGCCGGTATTTTTCAGCGTGGGCGGACAGACGTCGCGGTTAATAAAGCGCGCAACCATCAGCGGCACGGCAATTTTGGCGATCTCTGACGGCTGAAAGCGGACGAATCCAAGATCCAGCCAGCGCTGTGCGCCTTTACTGATATGACCAAAGGCGTCAACGGCTATCAGCAAAATCACGCAGACAATATAGAGATAGGGCGCCCAGCTCTCATAAACGCGCGGCGGAACCTGCGCCATGACCAGCATAATCACCGTGCCCATGGCAATCTGACCCAGCTTACGCTCCATCATGCCCGGATCCTGCCCGCTGGCGCTCCAGATCACAATGGCGCTGTAGGTCAGCAGCGCGAGAATAATTAACATAAACAGCGGGTCGATATGGATACGCGTCCAGATCGTCCTTTTCTGCGGACTATCGTTCATCGACATGATTATTCACCTTCGTAGCCGGGCGGCGTCGGGGCGGCTTCAGGCAGCACCGTATTATTGTCACCCAGCATTATGTGATCGAGGATCTGGCGCATCACGGTTCCCACCGCCGGGCCGGCACCACCGTTCTCCAGAATGATGGTCACGGCCACCCGCGGTTTGTCGTACGGCGCAAACGCGGTCATAAGTTTGTGATCGCGCAGGCGCTCGGCAATTTTATGCGCGTTATAGGTCTCATTCTCTTTCAGACCAAATACCTGGGCGGTACCTGATTTGGCAGCAATCTTATAGGGCGCATCAGCAAAGCTTTTGTGCGCAGTCCCGTTAGGCCGGTTGGCGACGCCATACATGCCATCTTTGGCAATTTCCCAGTACCCGGAGTGAATATCGCCAATCGGCGCATCAGGCGGCTGACGATAAGGCACCATGGCGCTGCCCTCACGCGTAGCGCGCAGCAGATGCGGCACTTTGATCACGCCGTCATTAATCAGGATCATCATCGCTTTGTTCATCTGTACCGGCGTAGCGGTCCAGTAACCCTGTCCGATGCCGACCGGAATGGTGTCACCCTGATACCAGGGCTTTTTAAAACGCTTCATTTTCCAGTCGCGCGTCGGCATGTTACCGGCGCTCTCCTGCGGCAGGTCAATACCGGTGCGATGACCATAGCCAAATTTAGTCATCCACTCGGAGAGGCGATCGATGCCCATATCGTAGGCGACCTGATAGAAGAACGTATCGGCTGACTCTTCCAGCGATTTGGTCACGTTAAGACGGCCGTGGCCCCACTTTTTCCAGTCGCGATAACGCTTTTCAGAACCGGGCAGCTGCCACCAGCCAGGATCAAACAGGCTGGTATTACGGTTAATGACCCCCGCGCTCAGCGCTGATACCGCTACGTAAGGTTTTACCGTTGAGGCGGGCGGATAGGCAGCCTGCAGCGCACGGTTATAGAGCGGCCGGTTTTCATCACTGAGCAGCGCCTTGTAATCTTTACTGGAGATCCCATCGACAAACAGGTTGGGGTCGTAGCTTGGCGTGGAGACCAGCGCCAGGATCTCACCGGTGCGCGGATCGCTGACGACTACCGCCGCCCGGCTGCCGGTCAGCAGCGTTTCAATGTACTGCTGAAGCCGCAGGTCAACGGTCAGCCAGATATCGCGGCCCGCCTGCGGGGATTGCTCATGCAGCTGGCGTATCACGCGTCCGCGGTTATTGACCTCAACCTCTTCATAGCCGGTTTTGCCATGCAGCACATCTTCGTAGTAGTTTTCGATACCTAGCTTGCCAATATCATGCGTGGCGGCATAGTTAGGCCACTTGCCCTCTTCATCAAGGCGTTTTACGTCACGATCGTTGATTTTCGATACGTATCCCACAACGTGGGTCAGCGTCTGACCATAAGGATAATAGCGGCGCTGGTAGCCTTTAACTTCCACGCCGGGAAAGCGGTATTGATTCACGGCAAAACGTGCGACCTGTACTTCATTCAGGCCGGTTTTTACCGGAATAGAGGTAAAGCGACGCGAGCGCTTGCGCTCTTTTTCAAAAGCGTCGATATCGTCGTCAGTCAGATCCAGCACTGGTCGCAGCGCCTGCAGCGTCTGCTTAAGGTCGTCAACTTTTTCCGGCACCAGTTCAGCCTGGTAAATCGTGCGGTTCAGCGCCAGCGGAACGCCGTTGCGATCGTAGATGATACCGCGACTCGGGGCGACCGGCACCAGCTTGATACGGTTTTCATTCGAGCGGGTGCTGTAATCATCAAAGCGCAGGATCTGCAGATGATAGAGGTTGAAAACCAGCACGCAGGAGAGCAGCAGAATGCCGATGAACGCCACAAGGGCGCGGCGGACAAACAGTTTTTGTTCGGCAGTGTAATCGCGAAAAGCGTTGCTCTGTAGTTTCATCCGCTGCGTTTTTATCTGGAGGTTGTCGGGCGTTTATTCACGATGATAAGGGTGATTCGTGGTGATACTCCAGGCGCGGTATAGGCTCTCAGCAACCAGCACGCGTACCAGCGGATGAGGCAGCGTCAGCGCCGACAGCGACCAGCTCTGTTCAGCAGCGGCTTTACACGCCGGAGCCAGGCCTTCAGGACCACCAATCAGCAGGCTGACATCACGACCATCCAGCTTCCAGCGCTCCAGCTGCTGCGCCAGCTGCGGGGTCTCCCACGGCTGTCCGGGAATGTCGAGCGTGACAATACGGTTGCCTTTGCCTGTTGCCGCCAGCATCGCTTCACCTTCTTTTTCCAGAATGCGTTTGATGTCAGCGTTTTTGCCGCGTTTCCCGGCCGGAACTTCAGTCAGCTCAAACGGCATATCTTTCGGAAAGCGCCGCAGATACTCCATAAAACCGGTCTGAACCCAGTCGGGCATTTTGGTGCCAACGGCTACAAGTTGCAGTTTCACTGCTTAGCTCCAGAGCTTTTCCAGCTCATAAAGCTGACGGCTCTCTTCCTGCATTACATGCACAATGACGTCACCGAGATCGACGACAACCCAGTCTGCCGCTGCTTTACCTTCCACGCCCAGCGGAGTCAGGCCAGCTACGCGGGACTCCTGCATAACGTGATCGGCAATAGCGGAGACGTGGCGGGTTGAGGTGCCGGTGCAGATGATCATGTAATCGGTGATGCTGGATTTGCCCTGGACATCAATCGCAATGATATCCTGGCCTTTCAGATCATCAATCTTATCAATAACGAACTCTTGGAGTGCTTTGCCTTGCAAAAGGTTCCCCTTAAAAACAGGTAATGCGGGCTGGCTGAATGCCCGGAAATGCAGCCAAAAATTAAGCGGCGCAGTATAGCATGCTACAACCGGAGGAGATATATATCCGGGTTATTTACCCGCGCCGGCGGGCGGAGCATCCAGATAGAGGCCAGCGCGATCGATATAGTCGATCACCGCTGGCGGCAGCAGCGTGCTGCAGGATTCTCCCTGATGGCGCCGCTGGCGGATCTCGGTGGCAGAAATCGCATAAAGCGGCGTCTCCGCCAGCCAGATATGGCCTGCCGGTGCCTGATGCAGCGCCGCACTGTCCTGCGTCTGATGCTGCTCCAGCCACCGCTGCATCTCAGGCGAACCCATTTCCGTCGCATAGCCCGGCCGTTTGCAAACCAGCAGATGGGAGAGTGACAGCAGTTCCTGCCAGCGATGCCATTTATGCAGCGACAGCAGCGAATCCTGACCGATGATAAAGCCCAGCGGCTGCCGCGGGCCGCGCTCCTGGCGCAGTGCTTCCAGCGTAGTCACTGTCCAGGAGGGGGTCTGACGCTGCAGTTCGCGCGTGTCGATATCAAACAGCGGCCGGTCGGCAATCGCACACTGCAGCATCGCCACCCGCTGTGCGGCACTCGCTTCCGGCTGTGGCCGGTGGGGGGGAACATTGTTAGGCATCAGCGTGACTTTTTTCAGTCCGACCTGCTGCGCCAGCGCCTCTGCCGGACGCAGATGACCATAATGCACCGGATCAAACGTGCCGCCAAACAGGGCGCAGAGTTCAGACATAATGTAATCCTGACGGAAAGTGACGCTGACAGAGCAGCAGCGAGAGCGTTTCCAGCTGCGGCCAGAGGTTCTGGCCATAATCCTGCTTCATGGTGAGCTCCAGCTCAGCCAGCAGGTGTACCGCCTGATGCAGTCGTTCAGCGTCCAGCCGCTGCAGCGCCCCGGTGAAGAGCGCGCGCCGGTTTTGCCAGATGCGCTGCTGATCCATCAGCGTGCGCAGAGGCTGCTTAGCCTGATTGCGCTGCAGATGCAGCAGCGTCAGCAGATCGCGCTGCAGGGTGCGCAGCAGGATCACCGGTTCGCTCTCCTCTTTCTGCAGCTGATGCAGGATATGCAGCGCCCGCTTGCCTTTCCCCGCCAGCAGCGCATCCACCCAGTGAAATGGCGTAAAATGGGCCGCATCATTGACTGCGGCTTCCACGCGCGGCAGCGTCAGTTTGCCGTCAGGCCAGAGCAGCGACAGCCGCTCCAGCGCCTGAGCCAGCGCCAGCAGATTGCCTTCATAGCAGTAGCACAGCAGCTGAACCGCTGCCTCATCGACGCTGAGCTGCATCGCTTTGGCCCGCGCGGCGACCCAGCGCGGCAGCTGTGCCTGTTCCGGCGTCTGACACGGCACCAGCACCGCCTGCGGACTCAGCGCTTTGTACCAGGCGCTGTTTTCCTGCGCTTTGGTCAGCTTTGTCATACGCAGCACCAGCAGGATATCGCTATGCAGCAGGGCAGAGAGGGTAACCAGCTGCTCAGCCATCGCAGCATTCGGGCCGTTTTCCGGCAGCGTCAGCGTCAGCGTCTGGCGCAGGGTGAACAGGCTCAGCGCCTGACAGCTGGCAAAAAGCGCCTGCCAGTCAGTCTGGGCATCCAGCGTGACCGAAAAGTGCTCTTCAAATCCCTGACTGCCGGCAGCAGCGCGGATAGCATCCGCACTCTCCTGGATCAGCAGGGGTTCATTACCGGCGAGAAAATAGCAGGCGCGCAGCCCCTCACGAAGCTGCGCGCGCAGTTGCTCAGGATAAATCCTGATCATTGCAGACTGGTGGCGGAAGAGGAGGGCACTTCCGGTGAATCAGAACCCGGGGCGATGATCTCCGGCTCCGGCAGCGTCTCTTTATTATTGAGCTGCGCGGCATGGACCGTCAGCAGTTTACGCACCAGCTGCTCTGCTCCACGCTGACGCATCTCCTGCAGGATCATATCCTGTTCCGCATCCTTTGCCAGTGCGGCGTTAGGGTTGTCGAAGAACGAGCGGTAGACCGTGGTGCTGATAGGGTAAATCCCTTTGCCGGGCAGCACGACCTGTGCGGTCAGCGTCATCACCAGCGAATATTCTGCCGTGGTACCGCTGATAAACACTGAAGCCGTGTCACGCGCCTGCCGCACGCCTCCCAGACGCAGCGTCGGGTAGGTTGCGCTGGCCTCTTTGCTGTCCTCAATGATGTTTACATCGTTGATGCGCAGCTGCTGACGCACGGTGCGCGCCAGCGGGCCGTAAGGATCGCCACTCTGTACAATCAGCGTTTTCATCTCCGGTGGCACCTGAGTGGTGCCGCGCGGATGAAATCCACAGCCTGCGGTGATCAGCACCGCAAACAGGACAAACAGCCTGATAACTAGTTGTCGCACAGTTCCTCCTGAACTTAACCCACGACCAGGTTAAGCAGTTTGCCAGGGACATAAATCACTTTTCGCAGGGTGACGCCGTCCAGATATTTTGCCACCAGTGGCTCCTGTGCGGCTCGCGCCTGCACCTGCTCCTGAGTGGCATCTGCTGCCACGGTGACTTTACCGCGTACTTTACCGTTAACCTGAACGACAACCAGCATTGAATCGTCGACCATTGCGGCTTCATCCGCTACCGGCCACGGCGCATTATCAATGCTGCCTTCGCCACCCAGCGCCTGCCACAGGACATAGCTGGCGTGCGGCGTGAACGGATAGAGCAGGCGCGTAACGGCGACCAGCGCTTCCTGCATCAGTGCGCGATCCTGTTCGCTCTCCTGCGGCGCGCGCAGCAGCTTGTTCATCAGCTCCATGATAGCAGCGATAGCGGTGTTAAAGGTCTGGCGACGACCAATGTCATCTGCGACTTTCGCAATGGTTTTATGCAGATCGCGACGCAGCGCTTTCTGTTCATCATTCAGTGCGCTGACATCCAGCGCGACAGTTGCGCCTTTCGCTACGTGATCGTAAGCCAGTTTCCAGACGCGTTTCAGGAAGCGGTTAGCGCCTTCCACACCAGACTCCTGCCACTCCAGGGTCATATCTGCCGGCGATGCAAACATCATAAACAGGCGTACGGTATCGGCGCCGTAACGCTCAACCATCAGCTGTGGATCGATGCCGTTGTTTTTCGACTTCGACATTTTGCTCATGCCGGCGTAGATAACGTCGCGGCCCTGATTGTCCACTGCTTTGGTAATACGTCCTTTATCATCGCGCTCAACGGTAACATCAACCGGAGAGACCCAGTTGCGCTCGCCGTTAACGCCAACATAGTAGAACGCGTCCGCCAGCACCATGCCCTGACACAGCAGGCGTTTTGCTGGCTCATCGGAGTTAACCAGGCCCGCGTCACGCAGCAGCTTGTGATAGAAGCGGAAGTACATCAGGTGCATGATGGCGTGTTCGATACCGCCTACGTACTGGTCTACCGGCAGCCAGTAGTTGGCCGCCGCCGGATCCAGCATGCCTTCGTTGTAGTTAGCGCAGGTATAGCGCGCGTAGTACCAGGAAGATTCCATAAAGGTGTCAAAGGTATCAGTTTCGCGCAGTGCTGGCTGACCATTCACGGTAGTTTTAGCCCACTCCGGGTCCGCTTTGATCGGGCTGGTGATACCATCCATGACCACATCTTCCGGCAGGATAACCGGCAGCTGATCTTCTGGCGCAGGGATGACCGTGCCATCTTCCAGCGTGACCATCGGAATAGGTGCACCCCAGTAGCGCTGACGCGAAACGCCCCAGTCGCGCAGACGGTAGTTAACTTTGCGTACGCCAACGCCTTTTGCCGTCAGCGCGTCGGCGATTGCGTTAAAGCCCGCCTGGTGATCCAGACCGTCAAACTCACCGGAATTAAACAGCGTGCCTTTTTCGGTCATGGCACCGCTGCTCAGATCGGGTTCTGTGCCATCAAGGTTGCGGATAACAGGCTTGATGTTCAGGCCATATTTAGTCGCAAACTCCCAGTCGCGCTGGTCATGACCAGGTACCGCCATCACCGCACCGGTGCCATATTCCATCAGTACAAAGTTCGCGACCCATACCGGAATGGCTTCACCGGTCAGCGGATGGATAGCAGACAGGCCGGTCGCCATGCCTTTTTTCTCCATCGTGGCCATATCCGCTTCTGCGACTTTAGTCGTACTGCACTCGGCAATGAAATCGGCCAGCACCGGATTGCCTGCGGCAGCCTGTCGCGCCAGCGGATGACCCGCCGCCACGGCGACGTAGGTCGCGCCCATAAAGGTATCGGGACGGGTGGTGTAAACCGTGACCTTTTCGTCGCTGTGCGCAACGTCAAAGGTGATTTCAACCCCTTCTGAACGGCCGATCCAGTTGCGCTGCATGGTTTTAACCTGCTCCGGCCACTCATCCAGCTTGTCGAGGTCGTTAAGCAGTTCTTCAGCGTAGTCGGTGATTTTGATAAACCACTGCGGGATCTCTTTGCGCTCAACTTTGGTGTCGCAGCGCCAGCAGCAGCCATCGATTACCTGCTCATTAGCCAGCACGGTCTGATCGTTCGGGCACCAGTTCACCGCCGAGGTCTTTTTGTACACCAGGCCTTTTTCGTAAAGTTTGGTGAAGAACCACTGTTCCCAGCGATAGTACTCTGGCTGACAGGTCGCCAGTTCACGGCTCCAGTCGTAGCCAAAGCCCAGCAGCTTCAGCTGGTTCTTCATGTAGTTGATGTTGTCGTAGGTCCATGGCGCCGGCGCAGTATTATTTTTTACCGCAGCGCCTTCAGCGGGCAGACCGAAAGCGTCCCAGCCAATCGGCTGCAGGACGTTTTTGCCCAGCATGCGCTGATAGCGGGCAATAACATCGCCAATGGTGTAGTTACGCACGTGGCCCATGTGCAGGCGGCCAGAAGGATAGGGCAGCATCGACAGGCAGTAATATTTCTCTTTGCCTTCCTGCTCGGTGACTTTGAAGGTTTCATTTTCGTCCCAGTGCTGCTGGACGCGGGATTCTATCTCTTCCGGGCGGTATTGCTCTTGCATGGCTGCCTGTGATCCTTAGTAAAAATCGTTTTCCCGGACCGCCTGTTGCAGCAGCAGAGCCGCTGACATCGTCGCCTGATGGCTTGACCGCCGCATCGGACAGGCCGGGTTTGTCTACTTATGATCCGCATAGCATACCCATAAGCCCCGCCCTCAACAACATTTCACCGTCCCTCTCCGCCGCTTTTCTGCGGAATGCGTTGCGGCTTCCGCGCTTTTGCAATTTCCGCGATGACCGTCAGAGCTTTTGCGATAAAGCGGCTAAACTTACAGCAGCCCTCACAGCAGAAAGGAGAATAAAATGAATAACGTGGCGCAGGCGTATCGAACCACGGTAGCAACGTTAACCCAGCGACTGGAGCACGGTGAACGCGATATCGACGCGCTGGTCGCGGAAGCGCGTCAGGATCTGCTGACCGACGAGAGTCTCTCATCTTCTGAAGTGGATGAAGTAATGCGGGCGGTGCGACGCGATCTTTACGAATTCTCCCGCAGCTATCCCGAAGCGGAGAGCGCGCTGGAAGATTCGGTCTTTTTACGTGTGATCCGTGAGAGCCTGTGGAAAGAGCTGGCGGATATCACAGATAAGAGTCAGCTGGAGTGGCGTGAGGTGTTTAAAGACCTGCATCATCACGGCGTTTATCAGAGCGGTGAGGTGGTGGGGCTGGGTAATCTGGTGTGCGAAAACTGCGGCTTTACGCGCGCTATCTATACGCCTGAAAGCCTGACGCGCTGCCCTGAGTGCAATCACGATCAGTTTCAGCGCCAGCCGTTTGAACCCTGACAGATTGCGTTAACAGCGCGCCGCTGCGTGTGTGCAGGCGGCGCGCATGGTTCAGCGGTTAGTGCAGAATTTTTGCCAGGAACTCTTTCGCGCGCCCGGACTGCGGATTATTAAAGAAGTCATCTTTGCGGGTATCTTCGACAATTTTTCCTTCATCCATAAAGATAACGCGATTAGCCACCTTACGCGCAAAGCCCATTTCGTGCGTCACCACCATCATCGTCATGCCTTCGTTTGCCAGTTCAACCATGACATCCAGCACTTCATTGATCATCTCCGGATCGAGCGCGGAGGTGGGCTCATCAAACAGCATGGCGATCGGGTCCATACAGAGCGCACGGGCGATGGCCACACGCTGTTGCTGGCCTCCTGAAAGCTGCCCCGGAAACTTCTCCGCGTGGGCAGAGAGCCCCACGCGCTTCAGCAGGGCTTGTCCTTTATCTCGCGCCGCCGTTTTATCGCGCTTCAGTACTTTTACCTGCGCCAGCACCAGGTTATCGATAATGCTCAGATGAGGAAACAGCTCAAAGTGCTGAAACACCATGCCGACCTGACTGCGCAGTTTGGCCAGATTAGTCTTTTTATTGTTCACTTCAGTGCCGTTGACCTGAATGCTGCCCTGCTGAACCGGCTCCAGTCCGTTGACGGTTTTAATCAGCGTGGATTTGCCCGAGCCCGAGGGCCCGCAGACCACCACCACTTCTCCTTTTTTTACCTCGGTTGAGCAGTCGGTCAGCACCTGAAAGTGCCCATACCACTTAGAAACATTTTTCAGGCTAATCATTTAAACTGTCCTTTTTCTTTTCAGATAGCTAACCAGCAACGACGCGCTCAGGCTGATCGCGAAATAGACCAGACCGGCAAACAGAACCATTTCTACCTGGGTACCATCGCGCTCGCCAATGGTAGAGGCGGTGCGGAAAAAATCAGCCAGGCTCAGTACATAGACCAGTGAGGTATCCTGGAACAGCACAATGCCCTGAGTAAGCAGCAGCGGCACCATGGCGCGAAACGCCTGCGGCAGAATAATCAGCTTCATTGATTGCCACTGCGTCATGCCGAGCGCCAGTGCGGCATTTGATTGTCCGCGAGAGATGCTCTGGATACCGGCGCGAATAATCTCCGAATAATAAGCAGCCTCAAACAGCGCAAAGGCCACCATGGCAGAGATAAGACGAATATCCGTCTGCGGCGACAGGCCCAGCACCTGCTGCAGAAAACTCGGCACAACCAGATAGAACCACAGCAGTACCATCACCAAAGGGACTGAACGGAACAGGTTGACGTAGAGTTTTGCAAACCAGCGTACCGGGGCAAACGTTGAGAGGCGCATAACGGCCAGAATGGTGCCCCAGATAATGCCGAACACCACCGCGACGGCGGTAATTTTAAGCGTAATCACCATGCCATTAAGCAGGTAGGGCAGGCTGGGCGGAATAGAGCTCCAGTCAAAATCGTACATTATTTCCCTCCCAGGTTGCCGGGCAGGCGAATTTTGCGTTCTACCAGACCCATGACCAGCATAATCACCAGATTGATGCCGACATAGGCGAGCGTAATCGCAGTAAAGGACTCATAGGCGTGCGCCGAGTAGTCGAGCAGCTTGCCCGCCTGGGCAGCCAGGTCGACCAGGCCAATCGTGGAGGCGATGGCGGAGTTCTTGACCAGGTTCAGCATTTCCGAGGTCATCGGCGGCACAATCACCCGGTAGGCGTTAGGCAGCAGCACATAACGATAGGTTTGTGGCAGCGTCAGCCCCATAGCCAGTCCGGCATTTTTCTGTCCGCGCGGCAGCGACTGAATCGCCGCCCGCACCTGCTCGCAGACGCGCGCTGCGGTAAAAAGTCCGAGACAGATCATGGAGGAGAGGAAGAACTGAATGTTTGGATCAAGCTCCGCCTTAAACCACATGCCGAGCTTCTCACCAACCAGTTCCGGCGCCACCAGATACCAGAAGAAAAACTGCACAATCAGCGGGATATTACGAAACAGCTCTACATAGCAGGTGCCAATCGCAGCCAGCAGGCGATTCGGTACGGTACGCAGAATGCCAAACAGCGATCCCACCAGGAAGGCGATAATCCAGGCGCAGCAGGAGACCGCGACGGTCACCTGAAATCCGGACCACAGCCAGCCAAGGTAGGTCGTATTGCCGAACGGAGCCTGCTGTAAAAAGATGCCCCAGTTCCAGTCGATACCCATAACGAGCTCCGGTAAAAAAGGGTAGCCAGGCTACCCATAAGATTGTTGAGCGGTCTCTTTTTTCCTGCCGCAGGGGAACGACCCGCAGCAGTCTGTCTGTCCGTACCGCATGTTCAGCAATCAGGAGGGCAGCCTGGCCGCCCTTGTTATCGTTGTTACGTTACAGCGCCTTGTCGTTAGGTGATTTAAACAGGGCCTGCATATCGGAGGAGAGTTCAAAATTCAGATTGAGGTTTTTTGGCGGAATAGGCTGTTTAAACCATTTATCAAACCATTTGGTCGCTTCACCGGAGGTCTGTGCCTTAGCAATGGTTTCATCCAGCAGTTGTTTGAACTGTGGATCGTCTTTACGCAGCATGCAGCCGTAAGCCTCTTTGGATTGCGCGGTACCCGTAATCTCCCAGTTATCAGGCTTTTTCGCCTTGGCGCGCTCACCGGCCAGCAGGGCATCATCCATCATAAAGGCGACGGCACGTCCGGTTTCCAGCGTGCGGAACGAATCGCCATGATCTTTAGCGCTGATAATGCGCATATCGAGCTTTTTCTCATCATTCAGCTTGCGCAGCAGAATTTCAGAGGTGGTACCGGAGGTGACCACAACCGTTTTGCCTTTCAGATCGGTGAAATCTTTAATGTCACCGCCTTTTTTCACCAGTAAACGGGTGCCGATGATGAAGATGGTGTCAGAGAAGGCCGCCTGCTGCTGACGCTCAACGTTGTTTGTCGTGGAACCACATTCAAAATCGTAAGTGCCGTTCTGCAGCAGAGGAATACGGTTCTGCGAGGTAATTGGCAGCATCTTGATCTGCAGATCGGGTTTATTCAGTTTGGCTTTGATCGCTGCCACAATGGCGCTGGAGTAGTCCTGCGAATAGCCGACGACTTTTTGCTGGTTGTCATAATAAGAAAAGGGAACGGATGACTCACGATGGCCGACGACAATAACGCCGCTGTCGTTAATCTTTTTCAGCGTGCCGGTGAAATCTTCTGCCTGAGCCGCGCCCGCTGCTGCTCCCAACAGCAGAAGTGATAAGGCCACTTTGCGCATTTGCATGTTCCAACTCCTTCGTGTGAATGTCGCGCAGAATAAAACTGCGCAGAGCGTGATGTTATGTCTGTGTCCTGCTGCTTTTTTAATAATCCTTTAGCGCAACTGCGCGCAGGATAGGGGACTAACATAGCGAAATGTTAACGCAATGAAACAAAAAAGTTTGTTTTTTGCGAGCCGCTCCGCACCATTACAAGGCAATGTAGCTGCCTTGCGCTGTTTCAGTGCGCAATCATGCCCGTTAACAGTGCGTGAAATTCACGACAGCAAGCCTGCTGCCGGGATTCGCCGCTGTCGTTATGGTTAACAGCAAGCTTCGTGCCACATTACGCAGCATTGCAGGAGAATGTTTCAGCGGAAAGACAAAAAAAAGCGAAGCCGTGGCTTCGCTTTCAGGGAGACGCGAGCGTCAGACGCGCCGGCGTGCAATGGCGGCGGTGATCGCTGCCAGCGTCAGTAACCAGACCGGCCAGATACCGCTGCGCGCATAGGGCGTTTCGCCTGCAGCAGGCGTTACGCGCGCCTCCAGTACCCGGCGGGTAAACTGCGGGATCATCTTTTCAACGTCGCCGTCGGCGTTGACCACGGCCGTAACGCCATTGTTTGTCGAGCGCAGCAGCGGGCGTCCCAGCTCAAGCGCACGCATGCGCGCCATCTGAAAATGCTGCCACGGACCGATCGAGTGGCCGAACCAGGCATCATTTGAAACCGTCAGCAGGAAGTTGGTATCTGGCCGGAAGTTGGCACGTACCTGTTCGCCCAGAACGATTTCATAGCAGATGGCGCTGGTGAGGTTATAACCCGCCACGTTCAGCTGTGGCTGGATGTAAGCACCGCGGCTGAAAGAGGACATGGGCAGATCGAAGAACGGCGCCAGCGGACGAAGCAGGCTCTCCAGCGGCACAAACTCGCCGAACGGCACCAGGTGATTTTTCTGATAGCGGTTACGGCTCTGGTAGTTATAAGGCTGTTTGCCACCGAGCACGATGACGGAGTTATAGTCGTGATAGCGGTTATCACCCTCAACGCGTGAGTCAACAATGCCGGTGATCAAACTGCTGCCGCGCGCGCGCAGTTCCGCGTCCAGCGCCTGTAAAAAGGGCTGCTGGTTACTTTCAAGATCGGTAATAGCTGATTCAGGCCAGATAATCAGCGGCGCACTGCCGATATAGGGCTGACTGTAGCTGGTATAGACGCGCAGCGTGTCGCGCAGCTGCTGCGGATCCCACTTCATCGATTGCGGGATATTACCCTGTACCATCGCCACGTCCACACTGCGTGCCGGCAGCGGCTGATACCAGTGCAGCATACGCAGCGGCCACGGCAGCAGCAGCAGGGCTGCGGCAACAATCAGGCTTTTCAGACTGCGCTGATGCAGGGCAAAGACCAGCAGGCCGGCAATCATCATCAGCAGGAAGGTAATGGTCTCTACGCCCGCAAGTGGCGCAATACCTTTCAGCGGACCGTCAATCTGGCTGTAGCCAAACTGCAGCCAGGGGAAACCCGTCAGGACCCAGCCGCGCAGAAACTCACTGATTTGCCATAACGCCGGCGCCGCCAGCGCCAGCCGCCATAGAGTAGCACGCGGCCAGAAGCGGTTGAGCACCACGGCAAACAGCAGCGGATAGAGCGCCAGATATGCTGCCAGCAGCAGCACCAGAAAGACGTTTACCGGCCCGGGCATACCGCCAAAGGTAGCGATGCTGACATAGACCCAGTTAATGCCGCTGCCAAACAGGCCAAAGCCCCATGTAAAGCCAAGCGCTGCAGCCTGGGCAGGACGACGGTTTAGCAGTAATACCTGCAAACCCGCCAGGGAGATAAGCGCCGCAGGCCAGAAATCGTAAGGAGAAAAGGCGAGGGTGCCGGTGGCACCCGCTATCAGCGCCAGCAGCAGACGCACCCGCTGGCGGGAAAAAAGAGAGGCAGATGCCATAAAGTTATTCGTCTTCGAGTTGCGGTTGTGGAGAATCTTCCGGAATTTTCACATGCACCTGAATAATACGACGGCTGTCCGCCATAGCGACTTTGAAGTGGTAGCCATCAATAGTGATACTCTCGCCGCGAGCCGGAAGGTGGCCAAAGCCCTGCATAACCAGACCGCCAATCGTATCCACTTCGTCATCGCTGAAATCGGTGCCGAACGCCTCGTTGAAATCTTCAATCGGCGTCAGCGCGCGTAACGTGTAGGTATGGCGATTCAGCTGGCGGATGTCGCGATCTTCTTCGTCGTCATACTCATCTTCGATTTCGCCGACAATCAGCTCCAGAATATCTTCGATGGTCACCAGGCCGGATACGCCACCAAATTCATCAATAACAATCGCCATATGATAGCGCTGCGAGCGGAACTCTTTCAGCATGCGGTCAACGCGCTTGCTTTCCGGCACCACTACCGCAGGACGCAGCACCTTTTCCATACTGAAGGGCTCAGCGCTGCTGCTCATAAACGGCAGCAGATCTTTCGCCATCAGAATGCCTTCAACGTGATCTTTATCTTCGCTGATGACCGGAAAACGGGAGTGCGCAGATTCAATAATCACGGCCAGGCACTCTTCCAGACTCTGATTGCGCTTCAGGGTGATCATCTGTGAGCGTGGGATCATGATATCGCGTACGCGCTGTTCGGCGATGTCGAGCACCCCTTCCAGCATGTCGCGGGTATCCTGGTCAATCAGCTCTTTTTGTTCAGAATCACGGATCAGACCCAGCAGTTCATCACGATTTTTAGGTTCACCGTGAAACAGCTGGCTAAGCAGCAGGGAAAAGAAGCCCTTTTTACTACTGGGGGCGTCGTTGTTTTGAGAATGGTCGTCGCTCATGGCGTTTTAATTACGATCTCGCTGTTAGATAAGGATAGCTGCCCGCGTCCCGCCGGCAGCACAGTAGCCTGAACCCACGGCTCAGGCGTCTTCTTTCTCCGAAATGTACGGGTCAGGATAACCAAGAGCAAGCATTATCTCAGTCTCCAGCGCCTCCATCTCTTCGGCTTCACTGTCTTCAATATGGTCATAGCCCAGCAGATGCAGCGTGCCGTGTACGACCATGTGTGCCCAGTGTGCTTCAGTGCTTTTACCCTGTTCAGCCGCTTCCTGCTCAACCACCTGGCGACAGATAATTAAATCACCCAGCAGCGGCAGCTCAATTCCTGGCGGCGCTTCAAAAGGAAAAGAGAGCACGTTGGTCGGCTTGTCTTTGCCGCGATAAGTCAGGTTTAGCTCGTGACTCTCCGCTTCATCAACCAGGCGAATCGTGACCTCACTTTCTGGCTGAAAGGGGGTAACGGCCGCTTCCAGCCAGCGCTGAAAAGCGGTTTCTTCCGGCAGGCCGTGCGCGTCGGCGCAGGCCTGCTGTAAATCCAGTACTACCGTACTCATGACGGCTCCTGTGGTGGTGTGGAGTGCACAGCCTGTGCGGCCAGCGACTCCCGTTTACGCTCTTCCGCCAGTTTATCACGACGCTTCTGATCCGCCTCTTCCCAGGCTTCATAAGCGTTCACAATACGTGCCACTACCGGATGGCGTACCACATCTTCGCTGTGGAAGAAGTTAAAGCTGATCTCTTCGACGTCAGCCAGCACTTCAATCGCGTGGCGCAGACCCGACTTGGTGCTGCGCGGCAGGTCAATCTGCGTCACGTCACCGGTGATCACCGCTTTGGAGTTAAAGCCGATGCGCGTCAGGAACATCTTCATCTGTTCAATGGTGGTGTTCTGGCTTTCATCAAGGATCACAAACGCATCATTCAGCGTACGACCGCGCATATAGGCGAGCGGTGCGACCTCAATCACGTTGCGCTCCATCAGCTTCTCAACCCGTTCAAAGCCGAGCATCTCAAACAGCGCGTCATAAAGCGGGCGCAGATAGGGATCAACCTTCTGGCTCAGATCGCCAGGCAGAAAGCCCAGTTTTTCACCCGCTTCTACCGCCGGGCGGGTCAGCAGGATACGACGAATCTCCTGGCGCTCCAGCGCATCAACCGCGGCGGCAACCGCAAGATAGGTTTTACCGGTACCCGCCGGGCCGATACCAAAGGTGATATCGTGGTCGAGGATGTTGGCGATGTACTGCGCCTGATTCGGCGTGCGCGGCTTAATCACACCGCGTTTGGTTTTAATGTTTACCGCTTTGCCATACTCCGGCACACTTTCAGCGGTCTGCTCCAGCACCCGGCTCTCTTTAATGGCCAGATGGATGTGATCCGGTTCGATATCCGGAATATGGCCGCGTACCGGGGCAGTATCCACGTACAGCGTACGCAGAATATGCGCGGCGGCCTCCACGCTGAGCGCGCGGCCCACCAGTTTGAAATGGTTGTCGCGGCGGTTGATTTCGATGCCCAGACGGCGTTCCAGCTGCTTCACATTGTCATCAAACGGACCGCACAGGCTCATCAGACGCTGGTTATCGGCGGGTTCCAGGGCGATTTCACGAGTTTCGATATTCAATTGAATCCTTTGGGTCACACAGGGCCAGTTGAAAAGGTGTATGGATGCCGCGCGTGCGCGTCATAAGCGTATGACAAAATTATTTATGGGACAGCACCAGGACGCAAGCGCAGGGAAAGATATTTGGGCGACCGCTGCAGAATGCAAGGGGTGGCGGATGAAACAGGCGGCAGCACGCTGCGTGCTGCCGCACAGTGATTAACTGTCAGGGTTGATACAGGCCGACGCCGGTTTCATCCTCTTTGCGGGTACGGGCAATGACGGCCGCCGGACTCTGCGCCACGCGCAGTCCCATGCGATCTTCAGTGCGTACGACCACGCCGCGCAGTGAGTTGGCATAGACATCGACGATTTCAACATCGACAAATTTGCCAATCATGTTCACCGAGCCTTCAAAGTTTACCACGCGGTTATTTTCAGTACGGCCGGTCAGTTCCATCACATTTTTACGTGATGTACCCTCAACCAGAATACGCTGAACGGTACCCACCATACGGCGGCTGATCGCCATCGCCTGCTGCTGGATACGATCCTGCAGAATATAAAGGCGCTGCTTTTTCTCCTCTTCCGGCACGTCGTCTGGCAGGTCAGCCGCAGGCGTACCCGGACGGGCGGAGTAGATAAAGCTGTAGCTGGTGTCAAAGTTAACGTCGTGGATCAGCTTCATGGTCTGTTCGAAGTCGTGCTGAGTTTCACCCGGGAAACCGATGATAAAATCAGAGCTGATTTCGATATCAGGACGTGCTGCGCGCAGCTTGCGAATAATCGCTTTGTACTCCAGCGCAGTGTGCGCCCGCTTCATCAGCGTCAGAATACGGTCAGCGCCGCTCTGGACCGGCAGATGCAGGAAGCTCACCAGCTCTGGCGTATCACGATAGACATCAATGATGTCATCGGTGAACTCAATCGGATGGCTGGTGGTAAAGCGGATGCGGTCGATACCATCAATGGCGGCGACGAGGCGCAGCAGCTCAGCAAACGTGCAGATCTGGTCATCAAAGGTCGCGCCGCGATAGGCGTTGACGTTCTGACCCAGCAGGTTAACCTCGCGCACACCCTGAGCGGCCAGCTGGGCGATTTCCAGCAGGATATCGTCGCAGGGACGGCTGACTTCTTCGCCGCGGGTATACGGCACCACGCAGAAAGTGCAATATTTATTGCAGCCTTCCATGATGGAGACAAAAGCCGTCGGGCCTTCAGCGCGCGGTTCCGGCAGACGGTCAAATTTTTCAATTTCCGGGAAGCTGACGTCAACTACCGGGCTTTTATTCCCGCGTACCTGATTGATCATTTCCGGCAGGCGATGCAGCGTCTGTGGTCCAAAGACGATATCAACACACTGTGCACGCTGGCGCAGTTTATCGCCTTCCTGCGACGCCACGCAGCCGCCCACGCCGATGATAAGATCGGGATTGGCCGCTTTGAGCTTTTTCCAGCGCCCTAACAGGTGAAAGACTTTCTCCTGCGCTTTCTCACGGATAGAGCAGGTATTAAGCAGCAGAACATCTGCGTCTTCGGCTTCCTCCGTCAGAGTGTAGCCGTGCGTGCTGTTCAGCAGGTCAGCCATCTTGGATGAATCGTACTCATTCATCTGACAGCCCCAGGTTTTGATATGCAGTTTTTTGGTCATTGAACCAGCCATTGAATCTGAGCAGGGAAGTGCAGGGGGCATAGTGTAATGCTTTGGGGGGGATGTGACCAGCGTACCTGTCATACTTCGCGCACCAGCGTGACAGCCAGGCTGCTGCAGGCAGCGCGGACACAAAAAGATGTGGCAGCGGCTCAGCCCCCTTCCGGATGATTTCCGGTACACTTTGTTTATCAGCAAACGCCGTGGGGCGTCAGGGCAACAGGAAAGGTGAGGATTGATGCAGGAGAGACAGTATGACGTGGTCATCGTCGGAGGTGGCATGGTGGGGGCGGCGCTGGCGTGCGGGCTGGCGCAGCAGCAGTTCCGCGTCGCTGTCATTGAGCGTGCAGAACCTGAGCCGTTTGATAGCAGCTGCGAGCCTGATATCCGCATCTCCGCGATTGGTGCTTCTTCAGTTGCGTTACTGCAGCAGCTGGGCGCCTGGGCGCGCGTAGAGACGATGCGCAGTGCGCCCTATCGCAAACTGGAAACCTGGGAGTGGCAGAGCGCGCACGTCACGTTTGATGCAGCATCGCTGGGGCTGCCGGTGCTTGGCTATATGGTAGAAAACCGCGTGTTGCAGCGGGCGCTGTGGGAGCAGATGCAGCAGGATGGCGTCGCGCTGCTGTGCCCGGCAACGCTGCAGGATCTGCAGCCGCATAGCGGCGGCTGGCACATCACCCTGGACCAGGGCGCACCGCTTGATGCCCGGCTGGTGGTTGGCGCGGATGGCGCTAACTCGCGGGTGCGGCAGCTGGCAGGCATTGGCGTGCACGGCTGGAACTATGCGCAATCCTGCATGCTTATCAGTACCGAGTGTGAGCATCCGGCGGGTGATGCTACCTGGCAGCAGTTTACGCCGCAGGGGCCGCGAGCTTTTCTGCCGCTTTTTGACCAGCATGCATCGCTGGTGTGGTATGACGCACCCGCGCGTATCCGTCAACTGCAGGCGCTGCCGCTGAGCCAGCTGGAGAAAGAGGTAAAGCTGAATTTCCCGGCCCGTCTCGGCCGTTTTCAGATAAAGAGCGCGGCGTCGTTTCCGCTGGTCCGGCGTCATGCCACGCGCTACGTCATGCCGGGCCTGGCGCTGGTGGGCGATGCTGCGCATACGATTAATCCGCTGGCGGGGCAGGGCGTTAACCTGGGCTATCGCGACGTGGATGCGCTGATTACCGTGCTGACTGAGGCGCGCAGTCAGGCGCAGACGTGGTCAGGAATGGCGGTGCTGCAGCGCTATCAGCGTGAACGCTATCGCGATAATCTGCTGATGCAGGGTGGCATGGATCTGTTCTATTTTGCGTTCAGCAACTCACTGCCGCCGCTGCGCCTGGCGCGTAATCTGGGGTTGATGGCGGCAGAGCGTGCCGGCGGCCTGAAGCGTCGTGCGCTGCGCTACGCGCTGGGACTCTGACCTCACCCACGCTTACTGCTGGCGCGGCGCGCTGGCAGAAAGCCCTGCCGTTTCAGAACGTCAGAAACAACAAAGCCCGCAAAAGCGGGCCTGTTGTGCAATTTGGCTGGGGTGCAGGGATTCGAACCCCGGAATGCTGGTATCAGAAACCAGTGCCTTACCGCTTGGCGACACCCCAATAGGTGTTTGATCAAATTGTCTTTGTATGGCTGGGGTGCAGGGATTCGAACCCCGGAATGCTGGTATCAGAAACCAGTGCCTTACCGCTTGGCGACACCCCAATTATCTGGTGGCTACGACGGGAATCGAACCTGTGACCCCATCATTATGAGTGATGTGCTCTAACCGACTGAGCTACGTAGCCATAATACTGCTTTACTGCTTTTCCCGATGCTGGCTGGGATACCTGGATTCGAACCAGGGAATGCCGGTATCAAAAACCGGTGCCTTACCGCTTGGCGATATCCCATCTGTTAACGCGTATCCACGAAAACATATCGGATTGGCTGGGGTACCTGGATTCGAACCAGGGAATGCCGGTATCAAAAACCGGTGCCTTACCGCTTGGCGATACCCCATCCGGCTGCCGAAGACTGAAATGGTGCGGGAGGCGAGACTTGAACTCGCACACCTTGCGGCGCCAGAACCTAAATCTGGTGCGTCTACCAATTTCGCCACTCCCGCAAAAAAGATGGTGGCTACGACGGGAATCGAACCTGTGACCCCATCATTATGAGTGATGTGCTCTAACCGACTGAGCTACGTAGCCATCTTTTTTCGCGTTACCTTCAACGGCGTTGCGGGGCGCATTATGCGTATTGAGCTTTGTAGCGTCAACAGTTTTTTTGCCGTTTTTTACCTTGCGGCGCCTGTTTGTCTGGCTTGTAACCAGGCTGGCGCTTTATTCAGCAATTTTCGATCACATCCGCGTCAGTTGCAACTAAAAAGGGACCGCAGCGGGTCCCTTACACTATCCGGCGATGCGCTTATTTGTACGCGGACTGATGTACGCCAACGGCACGGCCGGAAGGATCGTCCATGGATTTGAACGCCTCATCCCACTCAATCGCTTTAGCAGAAGAGCAGGCCACAGAAGGTCCGCCAGGCACGCACTCTGCTGCGCTCGGCAGCGGGAACAGCTCCTCAAAGATTTCGCGATAGAGATACGCTTCTTTTGAGCCAGGCGTGTTGTGCGGGAAGCGGAAATGTGCGGTTGCCAGCTGCTGATCGCTGACCTGCTTCGCCGCCACTTCTTTCAGCGTATCGATCCAGCTGTAACCGACCCCATCAGAAAATTGCTCTTTTTGACGCCACGCCACGCTCTCCGGCAGATACGATGAGAAGCATTCACGCAGAATGTGCTTTTCCATCTTCCCGTTGCTGCCGCACAGTTTATCTTCCGGGTTGATGCGCATTGCCACATCCAGGAATTTTTTATCCAGGAACGGCACGCGTGCCTCTACGCCCCAGGCTGACATCGCTTTGTTCGCACGCGCGCAGTCAAACATATGTAGCGCCAGCAGCTTACGCACGTTCTCCTCATGGAACTCACGGGCGTTTGGTGCTTTATGGAAGTAGAGATAGCCGCCAAATACTTCATCTGCGCCCTCACCAGAAAGCACCATCTTGATACCCATCGCCTTGATTTTGCGTGACATCAGATACATCGGCGTTGAGGCGCGAATCGTGGTGACATCATACGTTTCGATGTGGTAAATCACGTCACGGATCGCGTCCAGGCCTTCCTGTACCGTGAAATGAATTTCGTGGTGTACGGTACCGAGATGATCGGCGACCGCCTGCGCAGCTTTCAGATCGGGTGAACCCTCCAGGCCCACAGCAAACGAGTGCAGCTGTGGCCACCAGGCGTCGCTCTTATCAGCATCTTCCACCCGTTTAGCCGCAAAACGCTTGGTAACGGCCGAAATGATTGAAGAGTCCAGTCCGCCTGAGAGCAGCACGCCGTAAGGGACATCAGACATCAGATGGCTTTTTACTGACTCTTCCAGCGCATGTTTCAGGCCTGCAGCATCGGTGGTGTTCTGCGCAACCGCTGCAAAATCCATCCAGTCGCGCTGCCAGTAACGACGGATCTCACCATCAGTGCTGGAGAGGAAGCTTCCCGGCGGGAATTCTTTAATAGAGCGGCAGACCGGAACCAGCGCTTTCATTTCAGACGCCACGTAAAGGTTACCGTGCTCATCATTGCCCATATAGAGCGGAATGATACCGATATGATCGCGACCAATCAGGTACTGCTGTTTAACGCTGTCCCACAGGATGAAAGCGAACATACCCTGCAGGTCATCAAGGAAATCGACGCCTTTTTCCTGATAGAGCGCCAGAATCACTTCGCAGTCGGAGCCGGTCTGAAACGCATAACGATCGCTCAGCTCAGCGCGCAGCGCCTGATGGTTATAAATTTCGCCGTTCACGGCCAGTACGTGAGTGTGGTCAGCGTTATACAGAGGCTGCGCGCCGTTGTTAACGTCAACGATTGAGAGGCGCTCATGCACCAGGATAGCCTTATCATCTGCAAACACCCCGGACCAGTCCGGGCCGCGGTGACGCATCAGACGGGAAGACTCCAGCGCTTTCTTGCGCAGTTCAACAGGATCGCTTTTCAGATCCAGCACACCAAAAATCGAACACATAACTGACTCCTGATCTCACCCTGTGGCGATGTTATTTTGCATTTGTCCGGCAGCCTGCGCTGCGTGATGTATAAGAAAATGCGCTAATTGATGGTGGTTGCGCAAGCAAAATAACGTTTTTATGATAAATAGAGTGTTGCACAGGTGAATAAATTGAATATACACCAAAATAAAGGCTATTTTTTTAGATGATATCTAATAATTTGCCGATTTAGCTCTTTTTATCATCAGGCGCCAAAAACAGTAACGCCCCGCACACCGGCAGGTGGGCAGGGCGTCAGCAGGTGCACGGCGCCGGTCAGAACAGATCGATATCGGCGACGGAAGGGAAAATCCAGTCGGGGCGGAATGGCATTGCGTCGATATCGCTCAGGGTGGAAACACCAGAGAGCACCAGAATAGTTTCCAGTCCCGCCTGGAAGCCCGCCAGAATATCGGTGCGCAGGTTATCACCCACGATCACTGTCTCTTCAGAGTGCGCATGCATTTTGTTCAGCGCCGCCCGCATAATGTAGGGGCTGGGCTTGCCAACATAAAAAGGCTTACGGCCCGAAATGGTTTCGATACCGGCACAGAGGGCGCCGCAGGCGGGAATAAATCCACGCGCGTGGGTATCCGGATTGGTCGCAATAAAGCGCGCGCCGTTAGCCACAAAAAACGCGGCTTTATGCATCATATCCCAGTTAAACGAGCGGGTTTCACCGACGATAACAAAATCAGGATTGACGTCAGTAATGGTAAAGCCGGCGTTGTAGAGTTCATGAACCAGCGCACCTTCTCCGATCACATACGCTTTTTTCCCCTCCTGACGCCGCAGGAAATCAGCGGTGGCCATGGCTGAGGTATAAAACACCGAGTCAGGAATGTCGACGCCGGCGTTGGAGAAACGGTTGGCCAGATCCTGAGCAGTCTGCGACGGATAGTTAGTCAGCACGACCAGCGGCATGCCTTTTTCCAGGATACGCTGCAGAAATTCATTAGCCCCTTTCACGGCCGTGTTGTCATGCATCAACACGCCATCGATATCACAGATTACGCTTTTAATGGTCATACAAGATCCCGTCAGGCCTGCTCAGGCAGGTTACAATTAATCTTCCAGCAGATGCTGCAGCAGAATGCCATTCAGCATAGCGCGTTTTGCCAGCGCAAACGCCCCAATCGCGGAGCGATGATCCAGCTGTGAGCGCACCACCGGCAGGTTTTTACGAAACTCACGCAGCACCTGCGTATTGATACAGCTCTCGATGGCGGGAAACAACACTTTGTCGGCGTCGGTGATTTCGCCCGCCAGCACCACCTTTTGCGGGTTAAAAAGGTTGATTGCAATGGCAATCGCTTTGCCGAGATAACGCCCCACATACTCAATCACTTCACACGCCAGCGCGTCGCCCTGATTAGCAGCGTGACAGATTTGCGGCATCAGGCAGTTATCCAGCGACAGCGTACTTGGATATCCCTGATTCAGCAGATGGCGTACGCGGTTTTCAATCGCGCCATTTGCGGCGATGGTTTCCAGACAGCCGAAGTTGCCGCAGTGGCAGCGTTCGCCTAACGGATCGACCTGGATATGGCCAATTTCACCCACGTTACCGTTACTGCCGAGAAAAATCTGTCCGTTAGCAATAATGCCGGCACCGGTTCCACGATGCAGCCGCACCAGAATCGAGTCAGCGCAGTCGCGGCTTGCACCGAAGTAGTGCTCAGCCAGCGCCAGACTGCGGATATCATGCCCTACAAAGCTGGTCACGCTGAACCGCTGCTGCAGGCTGGCAACCAGCGGCCAGTGGCTGACGGCAATGTGCGGCATATAGCGGATAATCCCTTTAACCGGATCGACCAGCCCGGGCAGGATTACGGCAATAGCGATCAGCTCATGAATTTTCCGCTGATGCACGTTGATAAACGCGCTGATAGCGTTAAACAGCGCGTTCTCCAGCGTCTCCTGCGTGCGCTCCGGTAGCGGATAATCTTCCTGCGCCAGCGATTTGCCGCTTAGATCAAACAGGGTAAGCGTGGCGTCGTTGCGTCCGAGACGGACGCCGATGGTATGGAAATGACGGGTTTCCGTGATAATGGAGATGGCGCGGCGACCGCCGGTAGAGGCCTGCTGCTCGACCTCTTTGATCAAACCGCGTTCAATCAGCTGACGGGTAATTTTAGTGACACTGGCGGGCGCAAGCTGGCTGAGATCGGCAATCTGAATGCGCGAAATCGGCCCCTGTTGATCGATCAACCGATAAACGGCTGCGCTATTGAGTTGTTTGACAAGATCGACATTTCCTATTTGAGTCTGGCCGCCAGTGGTCATTCAATGCTTACTCGCTGAGGACGCTCTCTCCATTGACGAACGTCTTGATGATTTGATAATCGCGGGTAAAAACAGTGAGGTTGGCGGCTTTTCCTGCTGCTACCGTGCCCAGCTGTTTCTCCACGCCCATGGCTCTTGCCGGATAAAGCGTTGCCATACGTAACGCCTCATCCAGGGCAATGCCGCAATACTCTACGCTGTTCTGCACTGCTTCAATCATTGTCAGTGCTGAACCGCTCAGGGTTCCATGCTCATCCACGCACAGACCATTGCGATAGTATATTGTTTTACCTGCAAAAATGAATTTATCAATCGCAGCACCTGCCGGCGCAGTCGCGTCAGTAACCAGAATCAGCCGTTCGCCTTTGAGACGTTTTGCCATGCGCACGTTAGCGTAATTGACATGTAAGCCATCTGCAATGATGCCGCAGTATACATCAGGCGAATCAAACAGCGCACCGACCAGTCCAGGTTCACGGCCGCTAAAAGGACTCATCGCATTATAAAGATGGGTCGCAAAGGTAATGCCAGCGCTGAAGCCGGCTTTTGCCTCGGCATAGGTCGCATTAGAGTGACCGGCAGAAACGATGATACCGGCTGCGCTGAGCTGACGAATAACCTCGCTGCCTGCCTGTTCAGGCGCCAGCGTGACTTTAGTAATGACATCCGCGTTGGCACAAAGGTAGTCGACCAGTGCGGGATCGGGCTGGCGTATCAGAGCCGGATTGTGCGTTCCTTTTTTCTCCCGGTTGAGCCACGGACCTTCAAGGTGCAAACCCAGCGCCTGATTCTGGCGCGTTGTCAGCCAGGCGCGCATGGTTTCCACCGCCTGCTTCATCAGTTCATCACTGCTGGTAATCAGCGTTGGAAGAAAGCTGGTACAGCCTGACTTTTCATTAGCACGCTGCATTATCTCCAGCGTTTCCATGCTCAGCGCTTCAGGCGAATCGTTGAATTGCACACCGCCGCAGCCGTTGAGCTGCAGGTCGATAAAGCCGGGAGCGATAAACGCGCCGGCCATATCCTGTTGCGGTAGCGCTGCATCCAGCATGGCGCGCGGGCAAACCCGATCAATAATACCGTCCGCGATAACTACCGCGTGATCGTCCAGAATGTCATAGCCGGTAAAAATCCGACCGTTTACTAATGCGTACATTATCTCTCTCCCGGCTGCGCCAGCTGTCAACGACAGCAGGCTTCTACATCGTGCTCTCAGACGCCCTGCATATTTTCCGCTTCAAGCTCGCGGAAATATTTTACCGTTTTAATTTTCAGTTCCATTGTCGCTGGCTCATCACATACCACAACCGCTTTTGGATGCAGCTGCAGACAGCTGATGGTCCACATATGGTTTACGTTGCCTTCTACCGCGGCCTGAAGCGCCAGCGCTTTGACGTGGCCTGTCACCAGGATCATTACCTCTTCGGCATCAAGCAGCGTACCCACGCCAACGGTCAGCGCATATTTAGGGACCTGGCTGACATCGCCATCGAAAAAGCGTGAATTAGCGACACGCGTATCATGCGTCAGCGTTTTTATACGTGTACGCGATGAGAGCGAGGAGGCGGGTTCATTAAACGCAATATGGCCATCATTGCCTACACCACCCATAAACAGGTGGATTTTACCAAACGCACGAATCTTCTCTTCATACTGGCGACATTCTGCGTCAATATCTTCCGCATTGCCATTCAGAAGATTGATGTTTTCTGACGGAATATCAACGTGATCGAAAAAGTTGCGATACATAAAGCTGTGATAGCTTTCCGGGTGCGCTTTCGGCAGACCGACATACTCATCCATATTGAATGTGACAACATGCTTAAAGCTGACCTGGCCCGCTTTGTGCATCTCAATCAGATGCTTGTAAGCTTCCAGCGGCGTGCCGCCCGTAGGCAATCCCAGAACAAAGGGACGCTCAGGGCCTGGGTTAAAGGCGTTAATCCGGTTGACGATATGGCGGGCTGCCCATTTGCCAACCTGAGCAGGTGTAGCCAGCGGAATCAGTCTCATAGTGCACCTCGGTTAAACAGATAAAAAGAATATGCTGTAGCAGCCGTGATCAAGTGTGAATGAGGTTAACGCGTTTATCAGCAGGCTACAGCGAAAAAGAGCGGTTGATATTTTTTATCATAAAATAAGTTTGTGGCAGTGACCAGTATTAAGCGACTTATATTGGCTATTAAGGTGATAAAAGTCACAACTGGAGCGGTTTTAATTTGCGAGGCGAATTAATTTATCTTTACACTGCATCTCGCAGAGAATCGTCTTATCAACACGCCAGGTGCCGGGATAATAAAACCAACCCGTACCAGGGGATACGCCAGTCTCATAGGGGGAGAACAAGGTGAGTATATTAGGCTATTTACAAAAAGTCGGCCGTGCGCTGATGGTGCCAGTGGCCACGCTGCCGGCGGCCGCTATCCTGATGGGGGTAGGCTACTGGATCGATCCCGACAGCTGGGGGGCAGGTAACGCACTGGCGGCACTGCTGATAAAGTCAGGCTCCGCGATTATCGACCATATGTCGGTACTGTTTGCGATTGGTGTCGCGTACGGTATGTCTAAGGATAAAGATGGCGCAGCGGCCCTGACCGGCTTTGTTGGCTTTCTTGTGGTGACCACGCTCTGTTCGCCTGCTGCAGTCGCTATGATCCAGAAAATGCCGCTTGAGCAGGTGCCTGCGGCGTTTGGCAAAATTGAAAACCAGTTTGTCGGTATCATGGTGGGTATCCTTTCGGCGGAGATGTATAACCGCTTCAGCCATGTCGAACTGCCTAAAGCGCTCTCTTTCTTCAGCGGGCGTCGCCTGGTACCGATTCTGGTCTCCTTCCTGATGATTGTCGTGGCGTTTATCCTGATGTACGTCTGGCCGGTGATCTTCGGTGGTCTGGTAAGCTTTGGGGAACATATCCAGAAACTGGGTTCTGTCGGGGCGGGGGTATACGCCTTCTTTAACCGACTGCTGATCCCGGTTGGCCTGCACCACGCGCTCAATTCCGTGTTCTGGTTTGATGTTGCGGGTATTAACGACATTCCAAAATTCCTCGGCGGCGCGCAGTCTATTGCTAACGGCAGCGGCATTCCGGGTATTACGGGTCGCTACCAGGCAGGCTTCTTCCCGATCATGATGTTTGGCCTGCCGGGTGCGGCACTGGCTATCTATCACTGCTCGCGTCCTGAGAATCGGGCAAAAGTGGGCGGCATTATGCTGGCAGCCGCTTTTGCCGCATTCTTTACCGGTATCACTGAGCCGCTGGAATTCTCCTTTATGTTCGTGGCCCCGGTGCTCTATGTGATCCACGCGGTACTCACCGGTATTTCCGTGTTTATTGCGGCCAGCATGCAGTGGATTGCCGGCTTTGGCTTCAGCGCCGGCCTGGTAGATATGGTGCTCTCGTCGCGTAACCCGCTGGCGGTGCACTGGTGGATGCTGATCCCGCAGGGCCTGGTCTTCTTCGTGATCTATTACGTCGTCTTCCGTTTCACTATCCGCAAATTTAATCTGCTGACGCCGGGCCGCGAGCTGGCAGCGGATGATGAAACCGATGGTTATGATGTGAATGTCACGCCTGAAAATAGCGGTGAAACGGCGACTGAATCGCTGGCGCGTCGCTATATTGCTGCCGTCGGCGGCTCTGAAAACCTGACGCATATTGATGCCTGTATCACGCGCCTGCGCCTGAACGTGAAAGATTCCGCACAGGTCAGCGAAGGTGTGGCAAAACGTATCGGCGCTTCAGGCGTTATTCGTCTTAATAAGCAGAGCGTGCAGATTATTGTGGGTACGCAGGCGGAGAGTATCGCTACTGCGATGAAGTCCGTATTGACCAAAGGCCCGGTGGCGGCCGCCAGCGCTGCGCCTGTGGCTAAACCGGTTGTGGCAGCAGCAGCGCCTGCGCCCGCGGCTACACATAAGGCGATTGCCACGCTGCTGGCACCGGTATCAGGTCATGTAGTGGCGCTGGATAAGGTGCCGGATGAAGCGTTCGCCAGCAAAGCGGTAGGTGATGGCCTGGCCATTCAGCCGTCGGATAGCCGCGTGGTGGCACCGATTGCCGGTACCATAGTGAAAATCTTCAATACCAATCACGCCTTCTGTCTGGAAACAGAGAGCGGCGTTGAGATAGTGGTGCATATGGGGCTGGACACCGTTGCGCTGGCAGGGCGCGGTTTTACCCGGCTGGTGGAAGAGGGCGCGACCGTTACCGCTGGCGAGCCGATCCTGGAGATGGATCTGGACTATCTGAACGCTCACGCGCGCTCGATGATCAGTCCGGTGGTGGTCAGCAACAGCGACGACTTCGCAGGTCTTACGCTGCTGGCAACCGGCACGGTCGTTGCCGGCGAAACGCCGCTCTATGAGGTGAAAAACTAACCCCGGGCGTCTAACCGATAAGGCAGGAAGCGATTCCTGCCTTTTTTGTTTTAAAAGCGCCAACAAACGGTTGTTTCCCTTCAGCGCTTTGTGGATCATACTCCGTTACTTCGAGGTAAAATCACCCGTTATTGTTTGAGGATTTTGAGATGAGTGAGGCTGAAGCCCGCCCAACGAACTTTATTCGTCAGATCATCGACGAAGATTTGGCGAGCGGTAAGCACAGTAGTGTGCATACCCGTTTCCCGCCAGAGCCCAATGGTTATCTGCATATTGGCCATGCAAAATCGATCTGCCTGAACTTTGGAATCGCACAGGATTATCAGGGGGAATGCAATCTGCGTTTCGATGATACCAATCCGGTTAAAGAGGATATGGAGTTCGTCGAGTCGATCAAAAATGATGTGCAATGGCTGGGCTTTGAGTGGAGCGGCAACATTCGTTACTCATCCGACTATTTTGATCAGCTGTTTAATTATGCTGTCGAGCTGATCAACAAAGGACTGGCGTACGTTGACGAACTGTCACCCGAGCAGATCCGCGAGTATCGCGGCACGCTGACGGCGCCGGGCAAAAACAGCCCGTATCGCGATCGCAGCGTCGAAGAGAACCTGGCGCTGTTCCGGAAAATGCGCGATGGTGGCTTTGAAGAGGGTAAGGCGTGCCTGCGTGCCAAAATCGATATGGCTTCCAGCTTTATTGTGATGCGCGATCCGGTGCTCTACCGCATTAAGTTTGCCGAGCACCATCAGACCGGTAACAAGTGGTGCATCTATCCGATGTACGATTTCACGCACTGCATCTCCGATGCGCTGGAAGGGATCACGCATTCGCTCTGTACGCTGGAGTTTCAGGATAACCGTCGCCTGTATGACTGGGTGCTGGATAACATCACGATTCCGGTGCATCCGCGGCAGTATGAATTTTCGCGCCTGAATCTGGAATATGCAGTGATGTCGAAGCGCAAGCTGACGCAGCTGGTGAGCGAGAAGCGGGTTGAAGGCTGGGACGATCCGCGCATGCTGACCGTTTCAGGCCTGCGCCGTCGTGGTTACAGCGCGGCATCAATTCGTGAGTTCTGCCGCCGCATCGGTATCACCAAACAGGACAATATCGTTGAGATGGCTTCGCTGGAGTCATGCATTCGTGACGACCTCAACGAAAATGCGCCGCGTGCTATGGCCGTGCTCGACCCGCTTAAAGTCGTGATTGAAAACCTGCCTGCCGGGCATGATGAGATCATCACCATGCCAAACCATCCTAACCGGCCGGAGATGGGAACGCGCGACGTGCCTTTCAGCCGCGAAGTGTGGATCGATCGCGCAGATTTCCGTGAAGAAGCTAACAAGCAGTATAAGCGTCTGGTACTGGGTAAAGAAGTGCGCCTGCGTAACGCTTATGTGATTCGCGCTGAGCGCGTGGCAAAAGATGAGGCGGGCAACATCACCTGCATCTATGCAACCTGCGATGTGGATACGCTGAGCAAAGACCCGGCTGATGGCCGCAAAGTAAAAGGGGTGATCCACTGGGTCTCCGCAATTCATGCGCTGCCCGCTGAGTTCCGCCTCTACGATCGTCTGTTCAGCGTGCCTAACCCGGGCGCGGCAGAGGATTTCCTCGCGACCCTGAATCCGGACTCGCTGCAGATTAAGCAGGGCTTTGTGGAGCCAGGACTGCGCGAAGCGGCAGCAACTTCGCCATATCAGTTTGAGCGTGAAGGCTACTTCTGCGCGGACAGCGTCTACTCGCAGCCATCAGCGCTGGTATTTAACCGCACGGTAGGCCTGCGTGATACCTGGGCGAAGATCGGCAGCGAATAATAACCGCTTCCGGCATCATAAAATTATATAAGGGCGAGCATTCGCCCTTTTTTATTATCCTCTTTTGCTCCCCGGCAACCATTTATTCTGCGTTAAATAAAATCGAGCTGGTATGCGGGTTTACGACTTGTCTGACTTTAAAAAAATTAACGCATTTGACCGTGTTAAATCCTTTTTTTCAGGTAGGCTATGCGCACTCCGGACTTGGTCTGTGGCTAGCAAAAAGGGAAAAATAATGACAAGCCTCGCTCAGGAAGCCAAACATAGCGTTGTGGTTTTACATCAGCTCATTGAACGTATTTTTAATCATGCGGATGTCAGCAACGATACCATGGGACTGCTGCTGTCGCATTTCCATCCTGATTTCCGGATGGTTACGCCACAGGGCAGACAGCTGAATCTGAATGACGTTGAAGATCTGTTTCGCCGCCTGTGCGGACAGCGTGAAGGAATGCGCATCGCGACCAGCGAACATGCAATCATTTCTGAGCAGCAAAAAGAGGTCACCATTCAGTATCGCGAACTGCAGATACTGAACGGCGAGAGCCACAGCCGTATTTCGCTGGCGGTGCTGGACTGCACAACGGAAAATCCGCGCTGGCGCTATCTGCAGGAGACACTGGTCGCCTGAACTGCAGCAACAAAAAAACCGGTGCCTGCACCGGTTTTTTTATTTTGCAGCGTAGCTGACGTTATTTATCGTTATGCAGCGTTTCATCTTCCCGGCAGTCACCCACTTCGCAGTGACCATACAGATAGAGGCTATGGTTAGTAAGCTTAATGCCGTGGCGGGTCGCGATTTCGCGCTGGCGCGTTTCGATCGACTCATCGCTGAACTCAATCACTTTACCGCAGTCCAGGCAGATAAGATGATCGTGATGCTGCTGCTGCGTTAATTCAAAAACGGACTTGCCGCCTTCGAAGTTATGACGGGTTACAATGCCCGCGTCGTCAAACTGGTTCAGAACGCGATATACCGTGGCCAGACCAATCTCTTCGCCCATATCGATCAGGCGTTTGTACAAATCTTCCGCACTGACGTGATGGCACTGGGGTTCCTGAAGCACTTCCAGAATCTTTAATCTGGGCAGCGTGACTTTCAGGCCAGCCTTTTTCAATGCGGAATTGTTGTCAGTCATGCGGATATTGTCCTGTTACTTTGCTAGTCATTTGCGGCTTAACAGCCTTGAATGTGTGGTTAACGCGCATTCTCATTTGCGTCTCATTATAGAACCGGGGCAGGCGAATAGAAACCAGGCAAATGCTAAAGAAATCACCAGAGGCGGGAGTAACGCTCTTGCTGTCGCCGGCGGGATTATACAGTGCTGGGTTCTCAGTTCACTCAGCCTCAGCCTGCTGACAGAGGAATAAGCCGTTAACCGTTGCGGGTATTCTACAGAATTGCAGGGAAAAGTTAAAAAAGCGTAGCTATTATTTTTATAGGCAATTCCGTTACCCGATGTTAACCGTGCCTGCATCGGGTAACGGCAACACATTATGCCTCAATAATTTCTTTAAGCTGCAGCTCATCAAAAATCTGCTTCACCCAGCCTTCGACGCGCGCATTCGTCAGCTCTGGCTGACGATCTTCATCGATGGCGAGCCCGAGGAAATGCTTCTCATCGGCCAGACCTTTAGAGGCTTCAAAGTGGTAACCTTCAACAGGCCAGTGGCCCACGATGATTGCGCCATTTGGCTCAATAATGTCGCGAATCGTACCCAGCGCATCGCAGAAGTACTCGGCATAATCTTCCTGGTCGCCACAGCCAAACAGCGCAACCAGCTTGCCATTAAAGTCAATCTCTTCCAGCGTCGGGAAAAAGTCATCCCAGTCGCACTGCGCCTCACCATAATACCAGGTAGGAATACCCAGCAGCAGAATATCAAACGCTTCCAGATCTTCTTTCGTGCTCTTAGCAATGTCATGCACTTCGGCGACATCTTTACCCAGTTGTTTCTGGATCATCTTTGCAATGTTTTCAGTGTTGCCGGTATCGCTGCCGAAGAAAATGCCTACGATTGCCATGGGTTAGGTAGC
This sequence comes from Pantoea sp. PSNIH1, assembly GCF_007680655.1. Lineage (NCBI taxonomy): Bacteria > Pseudomonadati > Pseudomonadota > Gammaproteobacteria > Enterobacterales > Erwiniaceae > Pantoea > Pantoea sp. PSNIH1. Next base: position 1,344,228 of record NZ_VEIP01000001.1, on the reverse strand, counting down.
CTCTTAAATCCTGAATGTGAGAGTAAGTCAACAGACTATACAGATAAGCGAATGATAGCAGACCCTGAAAAAGCGCGGAACGCGCAAAGCGCAGAGTTTGTGTTCCAGTGTGCGGTCTGCATAAATTATATGAGTTTGAGCTGCGTCAGCAGCATCTGCTCAATCAGCTCGCTGCGGCTGATATTTTGCTGCTCAGCCAGCGTATTGAGCGCGTCAACCGCTTCGCCGGACATTTTGAGCTCCACGCGCCGTAGCCCACGAACCTTATCGCGTTTAAGCTGATTGCGCTTATTAATGCGCAGCTGCTCATCACGCGACAGCGGGCTGGTTTTCGGGCGGCCCGGTCGTCGCTCGTCTGCAAAGAGATCAAGCGTGGTACGGTCTGTCTGTTCTTTTGCCATGATTTGCGAAACTGAGTGGGCGCGAACGGCGCCGCGCGATTAAACACATTATCGGCCAGCCACAGTGTCTGACCACCGTGGCAAAATTTTAGCGCGACATCATACTCCAGCGTCAGACGTGACGCCAATCTTAAACATAGCGCAGTAAGCTTTTGCTTTCAGAGCGTAAAAAAGCGCCGCACGGCACGTAACACGGCATCAGGCTTCTCTGCATGCACCCAGTGCCCGGCACCGGCAATGACCTGCGCCCGCGCCTCAGGAAACTGGGCCAGCAGCGCGGCCCGATAGTGATTATCCAGATAAGGAGAGTCGCCGCCGCGAATAAACAGCGCCGGATGAGCCGAGGCGGGAATAGGTTCCCAGCCCGATATCGTCGCGTAGTTATCCCATAATACCGGCACGTTGAACCGCCATTCTCCTTCAGCAAAGGACTTCAGGATAAACTGAATGATCCCCTCTTCAGGGATAAACTGTCGCATCACCGCTGCGGCTTCACTGCGGCGCGTCACGCCGGCTGCGGATACCGCGCGAATCGCCGCAAAGATCTCATCGTGCCGGCGCGTCTGATAGTCAACGGGAGCGATATCAATCAGCACCAGCTTGCCAACGCGTTCAGGCGCCAGCGCACTCAGTGCCATAGCGATTTTGCCCCCCATCGAGTGGCCAATCACATCAACCTGCGTGATCTGCTGCGCATCCAGTGTATCAACCATATCCTGCGCCATTGCAGCATAGCTCATGCTGTTGCTGCGCGCCGATAAACCGTGGTTGCGCACATCCACCTGCAGCGTAGTACGCGCATCGGCTACGCCACGCGCCAGCCCGCCAAGGTTATCCAGGCTGCCGAACAGGCCATGGATAAGCAAAACCGGTGCGCTGTGAGAATCAGATTGTGCAGTTTGCAGACGGGCATTCAAAATCATGGCTAAAGTTCTTACAGTTGAGAGCGTGGGTTAGGGTATCATGATTCTACCTGTCCGGGTGGCGGTCGCCAGGTATTAGGGCATATTCTGACTTTTGCCCGTAAACGTTGCCAGCGCTATCAGCTATTGCGGATTTAACTTTATAATCAATATGTCAGATCCCAGGCTCTCTGCGTGCCCGCTACCGGTAAGGGCGTTGCAGAATGCGGGATTCTGCTAGTTGCCAGACTCGTACGGAATAAGATGAAAACGATTGAAGTTGACGAAGAACTCTACCGTTATATTGCCAGCCACACGCAGCACATCGGTGAAAGCGCCTCAGACATACTGCGTCGCATGCTGAAATTTACCGCCAGCTCGCGCGCTGCAGCAGCGCCAGCAGTAACGGCCCCGGTAAAAGAGGCGACAGCAGCAGCAGAGCCTGAAGCGCGTCCGCAGGACCGCGTGCGTGCCATGCGCGAGCTGATGCTGTCAGATGAGTATGCCGAGCAGAAAAAAGCGGTTAACCGCTTTATGCTGATTTTGTCAACGCTCTATCGTCTCGATCCTGATGCATTTGCCGATGCTACCGCATCGCTGCAGGGACGTACGCGCGTCTATTTTGCCGGTGATGAGCATACGCTGCTGCAAAATGGCACGCATACCAAACCTAAGCATGTGCCAGGTACACCTTACTGGGTCATCACAAACACCAATACAGGCCGTAAATGCAGCATGGTGGAGCACATCATGCTGGCTATGCAGTTCCCTCCGGAGCTGACAGAGAAAGTTTGCGGCACCATTTAAACTGAAGCGTCAGGGAGAAGCGCCAATGGCCAATCACCCCCGTGCCGGGCAGCCTGCCCAGCAGAGCGATTTGATTAACGTTGCACAATTAACCTCGCAGTATTACGTCCTGAAGCCGGATGCGGCTAACCCGGACCATGCGGTGAAATTTGGCACATCTGGCCACCGCGGCAGCGCGGGACGTCACAGCTTCAATGAAGAGCACATTCTGGCTATCGCACAGGCGATCGCCGAAGAGCGCAAAAAGAACGGTATTACGGGTCCATGCTACGTGGGCAAAGATACGCACGCGCTCTCTGAGCCCGCTATTCTGTCAGTACTGGAAGTGCTGGCGGCGAACGGTGTGGATGTCATCGTGCAGCAGGATAACGGCTACACGCCAACGCCCGCTATCTCCAATGCTATTCTGGAGCATAACAAACGCGGCGGCGCGCAGGCTGACGGCATTGTGATCACCCCTTCACACAATCCACCGGAAGATGGCGGCATTAAATACAATCCGCCAAACGGTGGGCCGGCTGATACCAACGTCACAAAAGTGGTGGAAGATCGCGCTAACCAGCTGATCAAAGGCGGTCTGCAGGATGTGAAACGTCTGCCGCTGGATCAGGCGTGGCAGAGCGGCCACATTGTTGAGCAGGATCTGATTCAGCCTTATGTTGAAGGACTGGCGCAGGTTATCGACTTCCCGGCGATTCAGAAAGCGGGACTGAAAATTGGCGTCGATCCGCTTGGCGGCTCAGGTATGGCTTACTGGCAGCGTATCGCTGAGCATTACAACCTCGATCTGACCATCGTTAATGACGCTATCGACCAGACCTTCCGCTTCATGCATCTGGATAAAGATGGCGTGGTGCGCATGGACTGTTCATCAGAGTGCGCGATGGCGGGTCTGCTGGCGTATAAAGACAAGTTTGATCTGGCCTTCGGCAACGATCCCGATTATGACCGTCACGGTATTGTCACGCCAGCTGGCCTGATGAATCCAAACCACTACCTGGCCGTCGCTATCAACTATCTTTTCCAGCATCGTCCGCAGTGGGGTAGTGATGTTGCCGTGGGCAAAACGCTGGTCTCCAGTGCGATGATCGACCGCGTGGTTAATGATATCGGGCGCAAGCTGGTAGAAGTACCGGTGGGCTTTAAGTGGTTCGTTGATGGCCTGTTCGACGGCAGCTTTGGCTTTGGCGGCGAAGAGAGCGCGGGGGCTTCCTTCCTGCGTTTTGATGGTTCAGCCTGGTCAACGGATAAAGATGGCATTATTCTCTGCCTGCTGGCCGCTGAAATCACGGCGGTGACCGGTAAAAATCCGCAGCAGCACTATGATGAGCTGGCGGAGCGCTTTGGCGCGCCAAGCTACAATCGTCTGCAGGCGTCTGCGACCTCGGCACAGAAAGCCGCGCTGTCAAAGCTGTCACCAGAGATGGTCAGCGCTGATACGCTGGCGGGCGATCCGATTACCGCACGCCTGACGGCTGCTCCGGGTAACGGCGCATCTATTGGCGGACTGAAAGTCATGACGGAGAACGGCTGGTTTGCCGCGCGCCCGTCCGGCACTGAAGATGCTTACAAGATTTACTGCGAAAGCTTCCTTGGCGCTGAGCATCGCGAGCTGATTGAGAAAGAAGCGGTGGAAATTGTCAGCGAAGTTCTGAAGAACGCCTGAGGGTGATACCGTGAAAAGGGCCGCTGCTGCGGCCTTTTTTTATGGCATAAAACGGTAGCCGATACCGGTTTCCGTCAGCAGGTGAGCAGGCTGCGTCGGGTTTTCTTCGAGCTTCTGACGCAGGTGGCCCATATAGATGCGCAGATAGTGGCTGTGTTCCACCGCATTGGGGCCCCAGACCTGATTCAGCAGCTGGCGCTGCGTCAGCACCTTGCCGGCGTTATTCAGCAGCAGACTGAGCAGGCGAAACTCGGTTGGCGTCAGATGCACTTCCTGACCGCTGCGGGTGATACGGCGTGCAGCAAGGTCAACGCAGACTTCACCAAACAGCACGCGCGCATCGGGCTGACTGCCCTGATGACGACGTAAAGCCACCCGCACCCTGGCCAGCAGTTCGCCAATGCCAAACGGTTTTGTCAGATAATCATCCGCACCCGCGTCCAGCGCTGCGATCTTATCCTGCTCGTCACTGCGGGCTGAAAGCACAATAACCGGCATCGTGCTCCACTGGCGTACTTCACGAATAAACGCGATGCCATCACCGTCAGGCAGGCCGAGATCGAGGATCGCCAGATCGGGCTTGCGCGTTGCCGCTTCAATCAGACCACGCTGCAGCTGTTCAGCTTCGACAATTTTTACGCCTTCGCTCTCTAACGCCAGGCGTACAAAACGGCGGATCTCTTTTTCATCTTCCACAATCAAAATGGTTGTCACGTGGGCTCCTGCGACACGGTTTTCTCTACTTTAGCAATAAACCGCAGCGGCGTCCGCGCAGCGATTTACCCCAATAAAATAACCCGTTATTCACACTGTTGTAACGCCATTCTGTGAAGCGGAAAATGGTCAAAAAAAGTTCAGAATAAGTGGTCTGATGAGTAGCAAAAGTGAGCAGCCAGGAGTAATATTTGCGGCAGATCACACTTTACAACAGATTGCTCAGGAGGAACGCAATGGATAAACGCTATTCACTGCCAAAAATCGTTATACGGCGCACGCTGGTGCTGATTGCAGGCGTTGCGGCGCTTCCTTTTATGCTATTCCGCCGCGATCGTGCGCGTTTTTATAGCTACCTGCACCGCATCTGGTGCAAAACCAGTACCAAGCCGGTATGGCTGGCGCAGTCCGAAATCGCTGGCGGTATTTACTGGTAACAGAGTTTTTCTGACTGAGGCGGACGCTTTTACCCGAAGCGGCCGCTTTTTTTGACAAAATTTTCCTTATAGCGCCTGCTACATCCTGCCATTCATCGTCATTTGCGCTACACTTAAACCTCTACAAGATTCTGGAGGTTGTACAAGTATGAGCGAGAAAATTCCTGTCGGCATCAGTGCCTGCCTGCTCGGGGATAGCGTCCGATTTGATGGCGGCCACAAGCGTTTTGCCTTTGCAACGGACGAACTCGCGCAATTTGTGCGCTACGAGCCCGTCTGTCCTGAGATGGCTATCGGCCTGCCCACACCGCGTCCGGCATTGAGGCTGGTGAAGCAGGGCGACGATCAGATCCATATCTGTTTCAGCAAAGATGACAATCAGGAAGTCACCAGCGAAATGCGCAGCTGGTCAGCGGAGCGCGTCAAATCGCTGCACCATCTTTGCGGCTATATTCTCTGCGCCAAATCACCCAGCTGCGGTCTGGAGCGGGTGCGCGTTTACGATCCTGCCACAAACAATAATCGCAAATCGGGCATCGGCATCTTTACCTCTTTTTTACAGCAGGAGATGCCCTGGCTGCCGCTGGAAGAGGATGGCCGCCTGCACGATCCGGTTCTGCGCGAAAACTTCACCGGGCGCGTATTTGCGCTGCATGAGTTCAACGAAATGTGGCGCAGCGGACTGACGCGGCACAAACTGATCGCCTTTCACAGCCGGTACAAACTGCTGCTGTTGTCGCACGCGCAGGATGCCTATCGCGAACTGGGACGCTTTGTGGCCGCTATGGATAAATGGGCGTCGCTGGAAGAGTATGCGTTTGAGTACCGTAACCGGCTGATGCAGCTAATGTCGCATCGCGCATCGCGCCGCAATCATACTAATGTGCTGATGCATGTACAGGGCTATTTCCGGCCAAAACTCAGCTCTCCTCAGCGTCAGGAACTGGCGCAGCTGATCGATCGCTATCGCTGTGGCGTTCAGCCGCTGCTGGCCCCTATTACTATGCTGAAACACTACATGGCTGAGTATCCGCATCCCTGGCTGGCGCAGCAGCGCTATTTCGATCCCTACCCGGAAGCACTGCGCCTGCGTTACGGACAATAAGGACAAGGCCCCATGACCACACACCTGCTCTGGCTGCGCAACGATCTGCGTATTAACGATAACAGCGCGCTGGCGGCAGCGTGTCATGATAAAAAGGCTGACGTCATGGCGCTGTTTGTCGCCACGCCGAAACAGTGGCGGCAGCACAGCATGTCAGCAAAACAGGCGACCTTTATTCATCAGAACCTGTGTGAGCTGCAGCAGGCGCTGGCGGAACGCGGCATTCCGCTGCATTTTCATCAGTGCGATGATTTTGCTGCTTCGGTTAATTACCTGAGCGACTTCTGCAAAACGCATCGGGTGGATGCGCTGTTTTACAACTATCAGTATGAAATTAACGAGCGCGAGCGCGACGCTGCCGTCGAAAAAAAGCTGGATGAGCAGGGTATTACCTGTCAGGGATTTGATGACAGCCTGCTGCTGCCGCCGGGCAGCGTGCAGACCGGCAATAATACGACGTTCAAAGTCTTCACGCCGTTCAGCAAAGCGTTTGTAAAACGGCTGCAGCAGGGGATGCCAGAGTGCCATAGCGCTCCTGCCGCGCGCGGTGATGCGCCGCTGAACAGCCTGAAAAAGATCCCCGCATTTGATTATCCGACTGAAAAACCCGATGAAAAGCTGTTTCCGGCCGGCGAACAGGCGGCGTTAAAACGCCTGCGCGCGTTTGCCAGACAGCCGGTGCTGGATTATCCGTCAGAGCGCGATACACCTGCCAGCGACGGGACCAGCCAGCTGTCAGCCTATCTCTCAACCGGCGTACTCTCACCCCGGCAGTGTCTGCATCGGATTGTGAAAGAGCATGCTGATGCGCTGAAAGGAGGAAAAGCCTTTACCTGGATCAGTGAGCTGATCTGGCGGGAATTCTATCGCCATCTGATCGTGGCCTATCCGGCGCTCTGTAAACATCAGCCGTTTATCGACTGGACTCATCACGTCAGCTGGCAGAAAGAGAGCGCCCATTTTGACGCCTGGAAAGCGGGCAAAACCGGCTATCCCATCGTTGATGCAGGTATGCGCCAGATGAACAGCATTGGCTGGATGCACAACCGGCTGCGCATGATCACCGCCAGCTTTCTGGTAAAAGATCTGCTTATCGACTGGCGGCAGGGCGAGCGCTACTTTATGGAACAGCTGATTGACGGTGATTTCGCTGCTAACAACGGCGGCTGGCAGTGGGCAGCCTCTACCGGCACCGATCCCGTTCCCTATTTCCGTATCTTCAACCCGACAACCCAGGGTGAACGGTTCGATAAGCAGGGCGCATTTATCCGGCAGTGGCTGCCGGAGCTGAAAGATGTGCCCGACAGCGATATTCATCAGCCGCACGTCTGGGCGAAGAAAAATAACAAGAAACTCGATTATCCCCTGCCAATCGTGGAACATAAGGCGGCACGCAAAAAGACATTAGACGCCTTTGAACGCGCACGCGGCGCGGCCTGAGGCGATGACGGAGCCTTTATGAATAACATTGAGCTGGAAAAAATCGTTAACCAGCAGCTAAACAGCAGCGCGTTTAGCGACTATGCACCTAACGGACTGCAGGTTGAGGGACGCAGTGAAGTCAGAAGAGTGGTTACCGGCGTTACGGCCTGCCAGGCGCTGCTGGATGAAGCGGTAAAGCGGAATGCCGATGCCGTTCTGGTACACCACGGCTATTTCTGGAAAAACGAAGCCCCGGCAATAAAAGGCATGAAACGACAGCGTCTGCGCACGCTGCTGGCTAACGATATTAATCTCTATGGCTGGCATCTGCCGCTGGATGCGCATCCGCAGCTGGGGAATAACGCGCAGCTGGCGCGCCTGTTTGATATCGACGTCAGGGGTGAAATCGAGCCGCTGCTGCCCTGGGGTGAGCTGCGCACGCCGCTCAGCGGCAGCGACCTGGCAGAAAAAATCGCGCAGCGCCTGGGACGCACGCCGCTGCACTGCGGTGATAACGCACCCGCGCTGATCAAACGCGTGGCCTGGTGCAGCGGCGGTGGTCAGGGCTTTATCGACAACGCGGCCGCGGCCGGCGTTGACGCCTTTATTACGGGCGAAGTCTCTGAGCAGACCATTCACAGCGCGCGCGAACAGGGGCTGCACTTTTTCGCCGCGGGCCATCACGCGACCGAGCGCGACGGTATCAAAGCGCTGGGTGAGTGGCTGGCGCAGCATTACCACCTCGATGTTACCTTTATCGATATCGACAATCCTGCCTGATTTTTCTCTCTCTGCGTCCGCTCGCCGGGCGCAAACTGGTTGACACATCTCCGCCACTTTTGCATAACCTATTGAACCTGAGCAGCTATGTGAAAGGTTTATCGTGCCGCAGCACGTCTGCCGGCGCGCGTTATTCACGATCGGGAGGTGGGTTTTGCAACAGGCACGTTGTTATTTACTGGGAGAGCGGGCGGTTGTACTGGAACTGGCGCCGCCGGTTTCGCTCGCCAGTCAGCAGCGCATCTGGGGATTATGTGAACGACTGCAGCAGGATGAGCAGGTGCAGGAGGTGATCCCCGGTATGAACAACCTCACGCTGATACTGCGCGAGTCACAAATTGATGCGCAGGACGCCATTGAGCGTCTGCAGCGCTGGTGGGAAGAGGGTGAAGAGCAGCTGCAGAATAATCCCCGGCTGATTGAGATCCCGGTGGTGTATGGTGGCAGTGCCGGACCCGATCTGTCAGAAGTGGCAGATCGCGCCGGGCTGACGCCGCCGCAGGTGGTAGAGCTGCACAGCAGCGCAGACTACATTGTCTATTTTCTTGGCTTCCAGCCTGGTTTCCCCTATCTGGGCGGCCTGGATACGCGACTGCATACGCCGCGTCGCGCCGAGCCGCGCGTGGCCGTCCCGGCTGGTTCAGTGGGGATTGGCGGCAGTCAGACCGGTATCTATCCGCTGGCTGCCCCCGGCGGCTGGCAGCTGATTGGCCATACGCCACTCAGCCTGTTTGATCCGCTTAAGCAGCCGCCCACGCTGATGCGCCCCGGCGATCGCGTTCGGTTTGTGCCGCAGAAGGAGGGCATATGCTGAATATTTTACGCGCCGGGTTAATGACCTCGGTACAGGATCGCGGGCGGCACGGCTGGCGTCAGCTGGGCGTCAGCCTGAGCGGTGCGCTGGATGAGCCCTCCATGCGTACCGCAAATATGCTGGTGGGTAACAGCGAGAACAGCGCGGTACTGGAGATTGTGCTGGGTCAGTTCAGGGCGGAGTTTCAGCGCGACGGCTGGTTTGCGCTGACGGGAGCCGCCTGTAACGCTGAGCTGGATGGCAAGCCGGTCTGGACCGGATGGCGCCTGCCGGTGCGGCGTGGTCAGGTTCTTACGCTATCCATGCCAACCAGCGGCATGCGCAGTTATCTGGCGGTAAACGGCGGGTTTGCGGTAGCAGAAATGCTGGGCTCGCACAGCACCGATCTGAAAGCTGCGTTTGGCGGCTGGCAGGGCCGCAGGCTGCAGGATGGCGATCGTCTGCCGCTGGGCGAGCCAACCCGCCGCTTCAGCCAGCCGGCGGGCGTGCGCCAGCTGCTGTGGGGGAACCGCATTCGTGCGCTGCCGGGTCCGGAATATAGCGAATTTACCCAGGAGGCGCAGGAGGCATTCTGGCGTAACCCGTGGAAACTGAGCCCGCAGAGTAACCGTATGGGATATCGCCTGCAGGGCGACAGCCTGCAGCGGACCGCCACGCGCGATCTGCTCTCACATGGTCTGGTGCCTGGCGTGGTGCAGGTGCCGCCAAACGGTCAGCCTATTGTGCTGATGGCGGATGCACAGACCACCGGCGGCTATCCGCGGATCGCCTGCATTATCGAGGCGGATATTTATCAGCTGGCGCAAATCCGGCTCGGCGAACCGATTCACTTTATTCCGTGCACGCTGGAGGAGGCGCTGCTGGCGAAACAGCAGCAGCAGCGCGCGCTGGATCAGATAGCCTGGGGGCTTACGCATGAAAATTGATCTGAATGCCGATCTCGGCGAAGGCAGCAGCAGCGATCGGGAACTGCTGATGCTGGTAAGCTCTGCCAATATCGCCTGCGGTTTTCACGCCGGTGATGCGCAGACCATGCTGCAGTCGGTGCGCTGGGCCAATGCGTCAGGGGTGGCGATTGGCGCTCATCCGGGCTTTCCCGACCGCGAGAACTTCGGTCGCACGGCGATGCAGCTGCCGCCGGAGACAGTCTATGCCCAGATGATCTATCAGATTGGCGCGCTGAAAAGCATGACGGAAAGTGAAGGCGCGCGGCTGTTTCACGTTAAGCCGCACGGCATGCTTTATAACCAGGCCGCCGCCGATCCGCAGCTCGCTGACGCGATTGCCCGGGCAGTACGGGCGGTGGATGCTCAGCTTATTCTGGTTGGCCTGGCGGGCAGCGAGCTGATTGCGGCAGGTGCCCGGTATGGCCTGCGCACCCGCGAAGAGGTGTTTGCCGATCGCGGCTATCTGGCGAGCGGGGCGCTGGTGCCGCGCAGCCAGCCAGGCGCGCTGATTGAGGATGCCGGCCAGGCGCTGGCGCAGACGCTGGCTATGGTAAAGCAGCAGCAGGTGCAAAGCGTGAGCGGTGAGTGGGTCGCCGTCAACGCGGAGACGGTCTGCCTGCACGGTGATGGCGCACACGCGCTGCAGTTTGCCCGTACGCTGCGTGCCGCGTTTGCTGCTGAGCAGATTGCCGTCAGCAGCGCATAACGTCCCTTTTTCGCCCGGCCTGCTACGGCCGGGCTTTTTTGTTTTCAGTGAGGAAAATCATGGAAAACGTTGTCAACCTCTGGCCCCTGCTGGGGATCCTGGCCATCATTATTGGCTTTTTATTACGCTTTAATCCGGTGCTGGTGGTGATCGTCGCGGGCTTTGTTACTGGCCTCGCGGCGCAGATGCCGCTCGGCGACATTCTGGAAAAACTCGGTTCCGGCTTTCTCAATACGCGCAATCTGCCGCTGATCCTGCTGCTGCCGCTGGCGGTAATCGGATTACTGGAACGCCACGGGCTGAAAGAGCGTGCCCAGAGCTGGATTGCGCAGATCAAAACTGCCACCGCCGGCCGTCTGCTTATCGTTTACCTGTTTGTGCGCGAAGCAACCGCCGCGCTGGGGCTGACCAGCCTGGGCGGCCATCCGCAGATGGTGCGTCCGCTGCTGGCACCGATGGCGGAAGGGGCGACGGAGAACCGCTATGGTGAGGTTTCGCCGGAGATACGTCACCGGCTGCGCGCCATGTCTGCCGCAACGGATAACGTCGGCCTTTTCTTTGGTGAGGATATCTTTGTCGCGTTCGGCGCGATTATCTTTATGCATAACTTTATGCAGGAATCAGCCGGCATTACCACCGAGCCGCTGCATATTGCGCTGTGGGGCATCCCGACCGCGCTGTGCGCCTTTCTTATCCACTCGGCCCGGCTGGTGCGGCTGGATCGCCAGCTGTCGCGTGAGCTGGGTGCGCTGAATCAGCAGGCGCTGCACGCCAGGGAGGAGAAGTAATGTTTCAGCAACAATATCTGATGTGGCTGGCAGGGGCGATTCTGCTGGTGGTGGCGCTGCTCTCCTGGGGAGACCGCGCCAATCCGCGCCGTCTGACCACCGGTCTCTTCTGGGCGCTCTATGGCCTGATTTTTCTGATTGGTGATGGCGCTTATCAGCTGGCAGGGCAGTGGGCCGGCGACGCTGAGCTGGGCCGCCGCTGGCTGCATATTGCCACCGGGGTGGTCGTGGTTGTGATGGCGCTGATCGCCGGCTGTGGTGGGGTACGCCTCGGGCGCTATCATCAGCGTACGGATGAGGAGAAACAGGCCAGCGCCAGACGGCTGGGCAATAAGCTGTTCTTACCCGCCCTGGCGATACCGCTGGTTACGGTGATTGGCGTACTGGCGTTTAATCATATTCCCGGACTGCAGGAGCAGGTGTTTGGCGCGGGCAACCACGCTACGCTGGTGACGCTGTTTTCAATGATGGTGGGCTGTATTCTGGGCTGGCTGATTGCACTGGCGTTTACGCGGGAAAAGCCGCTGCAGTCGATGCAGGAGACACGGCGCCTGCTGGATGCGGTAGGCTGGGCGTTTATTCTGCCGCAGATCCTCGCCACGCTGGGGTTGCTGTTTACCAGCGCCGGCGTCGGCAGCGCGATTTCGCATCTCACTGAACACTATCTGGCGGTGGATAACCGGCTGATTGCGGTGGCGGTCTATGCCGGAGGAATGGCGCTGCTGACGATGGTAATGGGCAACGCCTTTGCCGCGTTCCCGATTGTGACGGCCGGCGTCGGCATCCCGATTCTGGTGCTGCAGCATGGCGGAAACCCGGCCGTCATGGCGGCGATCGGCATGTTTTCCGGCTACTGCGGGACGCTGATGACACCGATGGCAGCAAACTTCAACATCGTGCCCGCGCGCCTGCTGGAGCTGCCGGATCGGAATGCGGTGATCAAGGCTCAGGTTCCTACCGGTGTACTACTCTTGTTAGTGAATATTTTCCTGCTCTACTTCCTGATGTTTTTGTGAGGCAGTAATGAAAACGGTGTTGTTAACGGCTTTTGAGCCGTTTGGCGGTGAGCGTCTCAATCCTTCCTGGGAGGCGGTGCGCGACTTTGACGGTAAAATGCTGGCTGGCGTGCGGGTAGTGGTACGCCAGCTGCCGGTGGTGTTTGCAACCTGCGGTGCGGTGCTGACTGACGCGCTGACTACGCTGCAGCCCGATGGCATTCTCTGCGTGGGGCAGGCGGGCGGTCGCTGCGATATTACGCTGGAGCGGGTAGCAATCAATATTCACGATGCGCGTATCCCCGATAACCAGCAGCAGCAGCCGGTGGATGAGCCGGTCGTAGCGGGAGGCCCGGCGGCCTACTTTGCCACGCTGCCCATTAAAGCGATAGTCGCCTCGCTGCGGGAGGCAGGCATTCCCGCCTCGGTTTCGCAAACGGCCGGCACCTTTACCTGCAACAGCGTGATGTACTCTCTGCTGCACTGGCTGCACACCCACGGCAGTCCGGCACGCGGCGGATTTATGCACATTCCCTGGATGCCGCAGCAGGCGGTGAATCATCCTGGCGCGCCGAGCATGTCCGTTAGCAGCGTGACGCAGGCGCTGGAGATCGCCATTCAGGTCATGATGAACACCCATGACGACATCCGTGTTGCGGGTGGCGCAACACACTAATCAGGAGTCTGTATGCCAGAGGGACCGGAGATCCGCCGGGCGGCGGATCAGCTGGAAGCCGCTATCGTGGGCAAGCCCCTTACCGATGTGTGGTTTGCTTTTCCATCGCTGAAAACCTATGAGCCCGCCTTGCTGGGCGAAACGGTTAACGCTATTGAAACGCGCGGTAAAGCGCTGCTGACCCACTTCTCTAATGGCCTGACGCTTTACAGTCACAATCAGCTCTACGGCGTCTGGCGGGTCGTTGCCGCAGGCACGCAGCCCGCGACCACCCGGCAGCTGCGGGTGCGGCTGGAGAGCGCCGATAAAGCCATTCTGCTTTACAGCGCGTCTGATATTGAACTGCTGAATGCGGACACGCTCGGTGCACACCCGTTTCTGCAGCGCGTCGGGCCGGATGTGCTGGATGCCACGCTGACCGTCGCGGAGGTGCGCGAACGCCTGCTTTCGCCGCGGTTCCGGCGCCGGCAGTTCAGCGGCTTGCTGCTGGATCAGGCTTTTCTGGCCGGGCTGGGTAACTATCTGCGGGTGGAGATCCTGTGGCACGCCGGACTGCGCGCGCAGCACCGGGCGCAGGATCTGGATGACGCTCAGCTCGACAGGCTCAGTGACGCGCTGCTGGCGATCCCGCGTCTCTCTTACAAAATGCGTGGCAGCATGAAGAAGTATCATGAAGAGGCGGCGTTTCGCTTTGAAGTCTTTCACCGGCAGGGCAAAAAGTGCCGGCGCTGCGGTACGCTGATTGAGAAAGGCGTGCTCTCATCACGTCCTTTTTACTGGTGTCCGGGGTGCCAGCTGTAGCCAGACGTGGGCAGATTGCGGGCAAAAGAAAAGGGCAGAAGAATCTGCCCTTTTTTATGGCGTGACGGCGCTTATTTTTTCAGCGCTGACTCAAACGGACGCTCGGTATAACCGGTATAGAGCTGACGCGGACGGGCAATTTTCATGCCTTCATCGTGCATCTCTTTCCAGTGTGCAATCCAGCCAACGGTACGCGCCATCGCAAAGATTACGGTAAACATTGAAGAAGGGATGCCCATCGCTTTCAGAATGATGCCGGAGTAGAAATCGACGTTTGGATAGAGTTTACGCTCGATAAAGTAGGGGTCGTTCAGCGCAATGTGTTCCAGCTCCATCGCCACTTCCAGCAGGTCATCTTTCATACCCAGCTCATTGAGCACTTCATGGCAGGTCTCACGCATCACGGTGGCGCGCGGATCGTAGTTCTTGTAAACGCGGTGACCAAAGCCCATCAGGCGGAACGAGTCATTCTTATCTTTAGCACGGCGCACAAACTCCGGAATGTGCTCTACGGTGCTGATCTCTTCCAGCATACGCAGGGTAGCTTCGTTGGCGCCGCCATGTGCCGGCCCCCAGAGTGAAGCGATACCGGCCGCGATACAGGCAAACGGGTTAGCCCCGGATGACCCTGCGGTACGTACGGTAGAGGTGGAGGCGTTCTGTTCGTGATCGGCGTGCAGGATCAGAATACGATCCATCGCGCGCTCAAGCACCGGATTCACTTTGTACTCTTCACACGGTGTGGCAAACATCATATGCAGGAAGTTGCCGGCATAGGAGAGGTCGTTACGCGGATAAACAAAAGGCTGACCGATAGAATATTTGTAACACATGGCTGCCATGGTAGGCATTTTCGACAGCAGGCGGAACGCAGCGATTTCGCGATGGCGCTCAATGTTTACATCCAGCGAGTCGTGATAGAACGCGGCCAGCGCACCGGTTACGCCGCACATAACGGCCATCGGGTGTGAGTCACGACGGAAACCGTGGAACAGACGGGTGATCTGCTCGTGAATCATGGTGTGACGGGTAACGGTCGTGCAGAACTCTTTGAACTGCTCCTGAGTAGGCGCTTCGCCGTACAGCAGGATATAACAGACTTCCAGATAATTTGAGTGGGTCGCCAGCTGGTCAATCGGGAAACCGCGATGCAGCAGAATGCCTTCATCACCATCAATAAACGTTATTTTGGATTCACACGACGCGGTAGAGGTAAAGCCGGGGTCAAATGTAAACAGGCCTTGTGAGCCAAGGGCGCGGACGTCAACAACATCCTGTCCCAGCGTGCCTTGCATCACATCCAGTTCAAGCGTGTTGTTGTCTTGTAGGGTCAGCGTCACTTTTTTATCTGTCATTTTTCGTCTCCATAGCGCCTGGGTAAGTAAGGATCTTTAGACACCAGAATAGTTCGCATGTTGCGTAACACCACTCGCTTCAGATTATCACCTGGCAATAACCTGCACGTAATGAGGTTACGCAGTACTAAGGCATCCGGGGCAAGGATATTCGGACATGACATGGCGCTCATCGCAGATGTTAAAGATCCTGTCACGACATAACTTCTTGGTAACCAATAACCTGACGGTTTATGTTGCTCGTTAGGGCAATGTTACATAACTTGAGCTTAGGGGAAAGTGTATCCCCATAACTTTTGTGCATCATAGGGCTTTAGTGCGATTGTTTGTAACTGAAATGTTGATCTATTGTCAAATCAGATAATTAAAAATGTATATTTTGTGAAAATCGTGACCCTGATCACTGTTCAGCTTAAATGTGACCAAACAGATTGTAGGGGAATTGTAATCAGAATGTGATCGTCCTATACTGCCGCCAGGTCTCCGGAATACCCTGACACCAGGAGCCACCCAGCGTTTTACCCGCTTCATTTAACACTGGATGTTGCTATTTTGGTGGCGGTTGTTGTCTGAACACGCTCAGTGCTCTGCTGCAACTCAGGACCGGAGGAAGCAAAATAAAAAAGAGCTGTGTGGGCAAAACCGTGAAAAAACAAAGACCTGTTAACTTGGATCTCACGACGATCCGGTTTCCCGTTACTGCAATATCGTCCATTCTCCACCGCGTCTCCGGCGTGATTACGTTTGTCGCTCTCGGAATTCTGCTCTGGTTACTGGGTCTCTCTCTCTCCTCTCCCGAAGGTTTTCAGCAGGCGGCATCCATCATGGATAGCTTCTTTGCCAAATTCATTATGTGGGGCATTCTGACCGCGCTGGCCTACCATGCGGCAAGCGGTATCCGTCATATGCTGGCAGATTTTGGCTTTACCGCAGAGACCCTGCAGGTGGGAACCCGTACCGCGCAGGCGGTTTTTGTTATCACTGTCGTGCTCTCAATTCTGGCTGGAGTCCTCGTATGGTAAGCAATGCTTCTGCTTTAGGACGCAACGGTATCCACGACTGGCTTCTGGTCCGTGCTTCCGCAATCCTGATTACGCTCTACATCATCTATCTGCTCGGTTTCGTCGTCATGACCGATACGCTGACCTATGATGTCTGGCGCGGCTTTTTCGCCTCCTCCTTCACCAAAGTGTTTACGCTGCTGACCCTGTTCTCCATTCTGGTTCACGGCTGGATCGGTATGTGGCAGGTACTGACTGACTACGTGAAAGCGCTGGCGCCGCGTTTGTTGCTGCAGCTGGTTATTGTGGTCGCGCTGTTGTCGTATGCCGTTTATGGCACTGTTGTTGTGTGGGGTGTGTAAATGAATTTGCCAGTCAGAGAATTTGATGCCGTGGTGATCGGCGCAGGTGGCGCGGGTATGCGCGCGGCACTGCAAATCTCCCAGTCGGGCCAGAGCTGTGCCCTGTTATCGAAAGTTTTTCCAACCCGTTCCCATACCGTATCGGCGCAGGGCGGCATTACCGTTGCGCTGGGTAACACCCATGACGATAACTGGGAATGGCATATGTACGATACCGTAAAAGGTTCCGACTACATCGGGGACCAGGACGCGATCGAATATATGTGTAAAACCGGTCCGGAAGCGATTCTGGAGCTGGAGCATATGGGACTGCCGTTCTCCCGTTTAGACGATGGCCGCGTTTATCAGCGTCCATTTGGTGGCCAGTCCAAAAACTTTGGCGGCGAGCAGGCCGCACGTACCGCTGCGGCCGCTGACCGTACCGGTCACGCACTGCTGCATACGCTGTATCAGCAGAACCTGAAAAACAAAACCACCATCTTCTCCGAATGGTATGCGCTGGATCTGGTGAAAAACGCAGATGGTGCGATTGTGGGTTGTACCGCTATCTGCATTGAAACCGGTGAAACCGTCTACTTCAAAGCCAAAGCGACTATTCTGGCAACCGGCGGCGCGGGACGTATCTACCAGTCCACCACTAACGCACACATCAATACCGGCGACGGCGTTGGCATGGCAATCCGTGCCGGCGTACCGATGCAGGATATGGAGATGTGGCAGTTCCACCCGACCGGTATTGCGGGTGCGGGCGTGCTGGTCACCGAGGGCTGCCGTGGTGAAGGCGGCTATCTGCTGAACAAACATGGCGAACGCTTCATGGAGCGCTATGCGCCAAACGCCAAAGATCTGGCGGGCCGTGATGTTGTTGCGCGTTCAATGATGGTTGAGATCCGTGAAGGTCGCGGCTGCGATGGCCCGTGGGGTCCGCATATCAAACTGAAGCTCGATCATCTTGGGGCTGAGGTGCTTGAGTCGCGCCTGCCTGGCATTCTTGAGTTGTCGCGCACCTTTGCGCATGTCGATCCGGTTAAAGAGCCGATTCCGGTTATTCCAACCTGTCACTACATGATGGGCGGTATTCCGACCCGCGTAACCGGACAGGCGCTGCGCGTGAACGAGCAGGGCGAAGATGAAGTGATCCCGGGCCTGTTTGCGGTCGGTGAGATTGCCTGCGTATCGGTGCACGGTGCTAACCGTCTGGGCGGTAACTCACTGCTGGATCTGGTGGTGTTTGGTCGCGCGGCAGGGGTGCACCTGATGGAGTGTATCGCTGAGCAGGGCGAGCTGCGCGATGCTACCGCGGAAGAGATCGATGCGGCGATGGCGCGCTTCAATCGCTGGGAAAATAACACCACGGGTGAAGATCCGGTGGAAATCCGCAAAGCGCTGCAGCGCTGCATGCAGAACAACTTCTCGGTGTTCCGCGAAGGTGACGCCATGCGTGAAGGCCTGGCCGAGCTGAAAGCGATTCGCGAGCGTCTGAAGAGTGCGCGTCTGGATGACCGCTCACCCGATTTCAATACGCAGCGTATCGAATGTCTGGAGCTGGATAACCTGATGGAAACCGCTTATGCAACTGCGGTTGCCGCAAACTTCCGCACTGAAAGCCGTGGCGCACATAGCCGCTTCGACTATCCGGAGCGTGATGATGCAAACTGGCTGTGTCACAGTCTCTATGTTCCGCAAACGGAAAGCATGACGCGCCGTGAGGTGAACATGCAGCCGAAACTGCGCGCGGCCTTCCCGCCGAAAGCGCGTACCTATTAATTGCGGAGGTCATGATGAAACTCGAATTTTCAATCTACCGTTATAACCCGGACGTCGATGACAAGCCGCGCATGCAGGATTACACCCTGGAGTCGGAAGACGGGCGCGACATGATGCTGCTGGATGCGCTGATTCGGCTGAAAGAGCAGGATCCAACGCTGGCGTTTCGTCGCTCGTGCCGCGAGGGTGTCTGCGGCTCAGATGGTCTGAACATGAACGGCAAAAATGGTCTGGCCTGCATTACTCCGGTCTCAGCACTGGGTAACGGCAGTAAAAAGATCGTGATTCGCCCGCTGCCAGGTCTGCCGGTGGTGCGCGATCTGGTGGTCGACATGAGCCAGTTCTATACGCAGTATGAGAAAATCAAACCGTTCCTGCTGAACAACGGTGAGAATCCGCCAGCGCGTGAGCATCTGCAGAGCCCGTCGGAGCGTGAGCACCTTGATGGCCTGTATGAGTGTATTCTCTGCGCCTGCTGCTCAACCTCCTGCCCGTCGTTCTGGTGGAACCCGGATAAGTTTATCGGTCCGGCCGGTCTGCTGGCTGCCTATCGCTTCCTGATTGACAGCCGCGACACGGAAACGGATGCGCGTCTCGACAATCTGAGTGATGCTTTCAGCGTATTCCGCTGTCACAGCATCATGAACTGTGTGAGCGTATGTCCGAAAGGGCTGAACCCGACGCGCGCCATCGGCCATATCAAGTCGATGCTGCTGCAGCGCGGGGCGTAAAGCTAAGAAGTCCTGCCGGGAACTCAGGTTCCCGGCAGCGTATGGAAGCCTCTATAAGCGCGGTGCTGACCACGCTTATAAAGGTTCCCTTACGGGCCCGGCGCCGGTAGCGCACAGGTTCGTATCGCTGAACTCACTACGGCAAGCCGTGAAAGCGGCAACAAATGAAACCTCATAAAAAGCAGCTTAATGCTTAAGGGATCACAATGCAGAACAGCGCGATGAAACCCTGGCTGGACTCCTCCTGGCTGGCCGGCGCGAACCAGTCTTACATAGAGCAACTCTATGAGGATTTCCTGACCGATCCTGACTCTGTTGATGAAGTGTGGCGCGACCTGTTCCAGCAGTTGCCAGGTACCGGCGTAAAACCAGAGCAGTTTCACTCCACGACGCGTGACTATTTCCGCCGCCTGGCGAAGGATGCCACCCGCTACACCTCTACCGTTACCGATCCGGCCGCTAACTCCAAACAGGTTAAAGTCCTGCAGCTGATTAACGCGTTCCGTTTCCGTGGCCATCAGCACGCTAATCTTGATCCGCTTGGCCTGTGGAAACAGGATATCGTGGCCGATCTCGACCCGGCCTTTCACGATCTGACCGACGCCGATTTTCAGGAAAGCTTCAACGTAGGCTCATTTGCGATTGGCAAAGAGACGATGAAGCTGGCCGATCTCTACGCCGCCCTGCAGCAGACCTACTGCGGGTCGATTGGCGCAGAGTATATGCACATCAACAATACTGAAGAGAAGCGCTGGATCCAGCAGCGTCTTGAATCAGTGGCTGGACAGGCTTCATTCAGCGCGGAAGAGAAAAAAGGCTTCCTGAAAGAGCTGACCGCAGCCGAAGGTCTGGAAAAATATCTTGGGGCGAAATTCCCCGGCGCCAAACGCTTCTCACTGGAAGGTGGCGATGCGCTGGTGCCTATGCTGCGCGAAATGATTCGCCACGCAGGGAAAAGCGGCACGCGCGAAGTGGTGCTGGGTATGGCGCACCGCGGACGTCTGAACGTGCTGATCAACGTACTGGGCAAAAAGCCGCAGGATCTGTTTGATGAGTTCGCCGGCAAGCACAAAGAGCATCTGGGTACCGGTGATGTGAAATACCACATGGGCTTCTCTTCCGATGTTGAAACCGAAGGGGGCCTGGTGCATCTGGCACTGGCGTTTAACCCGTCGCATCTGGAGATTGTCAGCCCGGTTGTCATGGGCTCCGTACGCGCCCGCCTCGATCGTCTCTCCGAGCCGGGCAGTAACAAAGTTCTGCCTATCACTATTCACGGTGACGCAGCGGTAATTGGTCAGGGTGTGGTGCAGGAAACCCTGAACATGTCGCAGGCGCGTGGTTATGAAGTTGGCGGTACGGTGCGTATTGTGATCAATAACCAGGTTGGCTTTACCACGTCAAATCCAAGAGATGCGCGCTCCACGCCTTATTGTACTGATATCGGTAAGATGGTGCTGGCACCTATTTTCCACGTGAACGCGGACGATCCGGAAGCCGTTGCTTTTGTTACCCGTCTGGCGCTCGACTACCGCAACACCTTTAAGCGTGATGTCTTTATCGATCTAGTCTGCTATCGCCGTCATGGCCATAACGAAGCGGATGAGCCAAGTGCAACGCAGCCGCTGATGTATCAGAAGATTAAAAAGCATCCGACGCCGCGTAAACTTTACGCCGACCGGCTGCAGAGCCAGGGCGTAGCCTCGCAGGAAGATGCCACTGAACTGGTTAACCTCTATCGCGATGCGCTGGATGCCGGTGAGTGCGTGGTGCCGGAATGGCGCCCGATGAGCCTGCACTCGTTTACCTGGTCCCCTTATCTCAACCACGAGTGGGATGAGAGCTACCCGGAAACGGTTGAGCTGAAACGCCTGCAGGAGCTGGCGCGCCGTATCAGCACGGTTCCGGAAGCGGTTGAAGTGCAGTCGCGCGTGGCCAAAATTTACAACGACCGCAAAGAGATGGCGGAAGGCAACAAACCGTTTGACTGGGGCGGGGCAGAGAATCTGGCCTACGCCACGCTGGTGGATGAAGGCATTCCGGTGCGTCTCTCTGGCGAAGATTCCGGACGCGGCACCTTCTTCCACCGCCATGCGGTGATCCACAACCAGCTGAATGGCTCTACCTATACGCCGCTGCACCATATTCATAATGGTCAGGGAGAGTTCAAAGTCTGGGACTCCGTGCTGTCGGAAGAGGCGGTACTGGCGTTTGAATATGGCTACGCCACCGCAGAGCCGCGCGTGCTGACCATCTGGGAAGCGCAGTTTGGTGACTTTGCCAACGGCGCACAGGTGGTTATCGATCAGTTCATCAGCTCGGGCGAGCAGAAGTGGGGCCGCATGTGTGGCCTGGTGATGCTGCTGCCGCACGGCTATGAAGGTCAGGGTCCGGAGCACTCCTCAGCGCGCCTGGAGCGTTATCTGCAGCTCTGCGCTGAGCAGAATATGCAGGTTTGCGTGCCATCTACCCCGGCTCAGGTTTACCACATGCTGCGTCGTCAGGCGCTGCGCGGTATGCGCCGTCCGCTGATTGTGATGTCGCCGAAATCGCTGCTGCGTCATCCGCTGGCGATCTCCAGCCTGGACGATCTGGCAAACGGCAGCTTCCAGCCGGCGATTGGCGAGATCGATGCGCTCGATCCGCAGCAGGTTAAACGCGTGGTGCTCTGCTCCGGTAAGGTCTACTACGATCTGCTGGAACAGCGCCGCAAAAACGAGCAGAGCGATGTTGCCATTGTGCGCATCGAGCAGCTCTATCCTTTCCCGCACAAAGCGGTACAGGAAGCGTTAAAAGATTACGCCCATGTCCAGGATTTCGTCTGGTGTCAGGAAGAGCCGCTCAATCAGGGCGCATGGTATTGCAGTCAGCATCATTTCCGCGAAGTGGTTCCCTTTGGTGCGTCGCTGCGTTACGCAGGCCGTCCGGCATCTGCTTCACCGGCCGTGGGCTATATGTCCGTACATCAACAACAGCAGCAAGACCTGGTCAACGACGCGCTGAACCTTGGTTAATAAAAAGGAAAGAAAATGAGTAGCGTAGAAATTCTCGTTCCCGATTTACCTGAATCCGTAGCGGACGCAACGGTTGCAACCTGGCACAAAAAACCTGGCGATGCAGTCAGCCGTGATGAAGTGCTGGTCGAAATTGAAACCGATAAAGTGGTGCTGGAAGTTCCTGCTGCTGCTGATGGTATTCTGGAAGCCGTGCTGGAAGAAGAGGGTGCTACCGTCACCTCGCGCCAGCTGCTTGGTCGCCTGAAAGAGGGCAACAGCGGCGGGAAAGAGACCTCAGCGAAAGTTGAGAGCAATGAATCTGCACCGGCACAGCGCCAGTCCGCGTCGCTGGAAGAAGAGAGCAGCGACGCGCTGAGCCCTGCTGTACGCCGTCTGATCGCGGAAAACAATCTCGACGCCAGCCAAATCAAAGGCACCGGCGTGGGTGGCCGACTGACGCGCGAAGATATTGAAAAGCACCTGGCGAAAAAGCCGGAAGCGAAAGCGGCTCCGGCTGCTGAAGCGGCGGCTCCGGCTCCGGTTGCTAACCGCAGCGAGAAGCGCGTGCCGATGACCCGCCTGCGCAAACGCGTGGCTGAGCGTCTGCTGGAAGCGAAAAACAGCACCGCCATGCTGACCACGTTCAACGAAATCAACATGAAGCCCATCATGGATCTGCGCAAGCAGTATGGTGAGGCGTTTGAAAAACGTCACGGTGTACGCCTGGGCTTTATGTCCTTCTACATCAAAGCGGTCGTTGAAGCCCTGAAGCGCTTCCCGGAAGTGAACGCCTCTATCGATGGCGAAGATGTGGTGTACCACAACTACTTCGATGTCAGCATCGCCGTTTCTACGCCGCGCGGTCTGGTGACGCCAGTGCTGAAAGATGTGGATGCGCTGAGCATGGCGGATATCGAGAAGAAAATTAAAGAGCTGGCGGTGAAAGGCCGTGATGGCAAGCTGACAGTTGAAGAGCTGACCGGCGGTAACTTCACCATCACCAACGGCGGCGTGTTTGGTTCGCTGATGTCAACGCCAATCATTAACCCGCCGCAGAGCGCCATTCTGGGCATGCACGCCATTAAAGATCGTCCAATGGCGGTCAATGGTCAGGTGGTGATCCTGCCGATGATGTATCTGGCGCTCTCTTACGATCACCGTCTGATCGATGGCCGTGAATCGGTAGGCTATCTGGTCGCAGTGAAAGAGATGCTGGAAGATCCGGCTCGTCTGCTGCTGGATGTCTGATTTTCGCCGGGCGCGCAGCGATGCGCGCCCACATTTAAATGTTTCAGATCTGAATGGATAGAACATCATGAACTTACACGAATACCAGGCGAAGCAGCTGTTTGCACGGTATGGTATGCCAGCACCGACTGGTTATGCCTGCACCACGCCACGTGAAGCCGAAGAAGCCGCCTCAAAAATTGGCGCAGGCCCGTGGGTAGTGAAATGTCAGGTTCATGCCGGTGGCCGTGGTAAAGCGGGCGGCGTGAAGGTAGTGAAAAGTAAAGAAGAGATCCGTGCATTTGCTGAGCACTGGCTGGGTAAACGTCTGGTGACCTATCAGACAGATGCGCTGGGCCAGCCGGTTAACCAGATTCTGGTTGAAGCGGCAACCGATATCGATCAGGAACTCTATCTGGGTGCGGTCGTCGATCGCGCTACGCGCCGCGTGATCTTCATGGCATCAACCGAAGGCGGTGTGGAAATTGAAAAGGTGGCGGAAGAGACTCCGCACCTGATCCACAAAATGGCGCTCGACCCGTTAGCGGGACCGCAGCCATACCAGGGCCGCGAACTGGCGTTCAAACTGGGTCTGACCGGTAAGCAGGTCAGCCAGTTCACCAAAATCTTTATGGGTCTGGCTACCATGTTCCTGGAGCGCGATCTGGCGATGGTTGAGATCAACCCGCTGGTGATCACCAAGCAGGGCGACCTGATCTGCCTGGATGGCAAGCTGGGTGCAGACGGCAACGCGCTGTTCCGCCAGCCTGAACTGCGCGAAATGCGCGATCCAAGCCAGGAAGATCCACGCGAAGCGCACGCAACGCAGTGGGAGCTGAACTATGTCGCGCTGGAAGGCAACATTGGCTGTATGGTCAACGGCGCGGGTCTGGCGATGGGCACAATGGATATCGTGAAGCATCACGGTGGCCAGCCTGCAAACTTCCTTGATGTCGGCGGCGGCGCAACCAAAGAGCGCGTAACCGAAGCCTTCAAAATCATCCTCTCTGACGATGCGGTAAAAGCGGTATTCGTTAACATCTTCGGCGGTATTGTCCGTTGCGATCTGATCGCTGATGGCATCATCGGCGCAGTGGCAGAAGTGGGTGTCAACGTGCCGGTAGTGGTACGTCTGGAAGGTAACAACGCTGAGCTGGGCGCTAAGAAACTGGCGGACAGCGGTCTGAACATCATTGCAGCAACCAGCCTGACAGACGCGGCACAGCGTGTTGTTGCTGCAGCGGAGGGTAAATAATGTCCATTCTGATCGACAAGAACACCAAAGTCATCTGCCAGGGTTTCACCGGTGGCCAGGGGACTTTTCACTCTGAGCAGGCGCTGGCCTATGGCACGCAGCTGGTTGGCGGCGTAACGCCAGGTAAAGGCGGCACTACCCATCTGGGCCTGCCGGTGTTCAATACCGTGCGTGAAGCGGTAGAAGCGACCGGCGCAACGGCCACGGTTATCTACGTTCCGGCTCCGTTTTGCAAAGACGGTATCCTGGAAGCGATCGACGCGGGCATCAAGCTGATCATCACCATCACTGAAGGTATCCCGACGCTGGATATGCTGACTGTGAAAATGAAGCTGGATGAAGCAGGCGTGCGCATGATTGGCCCTAACTGCCCTGGCGTGATCACCCCAGGCGAATGCAAAATCGGCATTATGCCAGGCCACATTCACCAGCCAGGCCGCGTGGGCATCGTGTCACGTTCCGGCACCCTGACCTATGAAGCGGTTAAGCAGACCACAGATATTGGCTATGGCCAGTCTACCTGTGTCGGTATCGGTGGCGACCCGATCCCGGGCTCTAACTTCATCGATATTCTGCAGATGTTCCAGGACGATCCGCAGACCGAAGCGATTGTGATGATCGGTGAAATCGGCGGCAGCGCGGAAGAAGAAGCGGCAGCCTTTATCAAAGAGCACGTCACCAAGCCGGTTGTCGGCTATATCGCAGGCGTAACGGCGCCGAAAGGCAAACGTATGGGCCATGCTGGCGCCATCATTGCCGGCGGTAAAGGCACGGCTGACGAGAAGTTTGCTGCGCTGGAAGCGGCAGGTGTGAAAACTGTCCGCAGCCTGGCCGATATCGGTGATGCGGTAAAAGCAGTTCTGCCTGCTAACTGATTGCGCTGACTGAATAAGCATAAGCCACCTGCGGGTGGCTTTTTTTATGCCTGCAGCGTAGCGGTTTTTATTTATTATCCTGCGCGGCGGATTTTAAAGTTAATAACTCACAGAAAAGGTAATCGTAATTTTAATTAAACGCGGCAGCTTTTGACATCGCTTTAACAACTCTTTCAGGATACATATTCGTAAACTTTATATCTTAATCCAGATCAAATAATAGCGTGTTATAGCAAACTTTACTGCTGGCTAAAAACAACCCGGCCGGTATAAATTGCGCTGCATCAAATCACAGTTTTGCCACGGATAACAGCCGTCTGAGTCGTATGCCCCCGGATCAATATTGTGGCATCTGACGCTGACGCCTGCATGACAGAAATGTGAGGCGATATTTTCAGGGAATTATCACCACTATTACTCGCTCATTTCGGGCCGCAGATTGCGCTATCTGCGGGTAATAAAACCGGAATTAATAATCAGCCGTTCCTGCACGCTGTTGCGCCGTTTACCGTCCGGCAACACAGCGGCATGCGAAGAGTAAGGAGTTCTCATGTTAGATATTGTCGAGCTGTCGCGCTTACAGTTTGCCCTGACGGCGATGTACCACTTTCTGTTCGTACCATTAACGCTGGGTATGGCGTTTCTGCTGGCGATCATGGAAACCGTCTACGTGCTGTCGGGCAAACAGATTTATAAAGATATGACCAAATTCTGGGGCAAGTTGTTTGGCATCAACTTTGCGCTGGGCGTGGCCACCGGACTTACCATGGAGTTCCAGTTCGGCACTAACTGGTCCTATTACTCCCACTACGTCGGCGATATTTTCGGGGCGCCGCTGGCCATCGAAGGATTAATGGCGTTCTTTCTTGAATCCACCTTTGTCGGGCTGTTTTTCTTTGGCTGGGATCGGCTGGGCAAAGTTCAGCATCTGGCGGTCACCTGGCTGGTGGCGCTGGGATCCAACCTCTCTGCGCTCTGGATCCTGGTGGCCAATGGCTGGATGCAAAATCCCATCGCCGCAGCATTCAACGCTGAAACCATGCGTATGGAAATGCTGAGCTTTTCAGAGCTGGTGCTTAACCCGGTCGCACAGGTGAAATTTGTGCATACCGTGGCAGCGGGCTATACCGCTGGCGCCATGTTTGTTCTGGGGATCAGCGGCTGGTATCTGCTTAAAGGGCGTAATGTGGCGTTTGCCCGCCGCTCCTTTGCCATTGCGGCCAGTTTTGGCATGGCGGCGGTGCTCTCGGTGATTGTACTCGGCGATGAGTCGGGCTACGAGATGGGGGATGTCCAGAAAACCAAACTGGCTGCAATCGAGGCGGAGTGGGAGACCCAGCCGGCACCCGCCGCCTTTACGCTATTTGGTATACCGAATCAGGAGACGCAGGAGAACAAATATGCGATTCAGATTCCGTATCTGCTTGGCCTTATCGCCACGCGCTCAGTGGATAAACCCGTTACCGGCCTGAAAGAACTGCAGGCGCAGCATGAGGTGCGGATCCGTAACGGCATCAAAGCGTATGGCCTGCTCAATGCGCTGCGCAGCGGCAATCAGGACCCGGAAGTCCGCCGCGCGTTTGAAGCCAGCAAGCAGGATCTTGGCTACGGCCTGCTGCTTAAGCGCTACACCCCGACGGTCACCGATGCCAGCGAAGCGCAGATACAACAGGCGGTGAAAGACGCCATTCCGCGCGTGGCGCCGCTCTATTTTGCCTTCCGTATCATGGTGCTGTGCGGCGCGCTGTTGCTGGCGATTATTGCCCTCTCATTCTGGAGCGTAGTCCGCGACCGGATCGGTCAGCAGCGCTGGCTGCTGAAAGCCGCACTGTATGGCATTCCGCTGCCGTGGATCGCTATCGAGGCGGGCTGGTTTGTTGCGGAGTACGGGCGTCAGCCGTGGGCAATCGGTGAAGTGTTACCCACCGCCGTAGCGAACTCTTCGCTGACCGTGGGAGACGTGCTGTTTTCGATGACGCTGATTTGCGGACTCTACACGCTGTTTCTGGTGGCAGAGATGTATCTGATGTTCCGGTTTGCCCGCCTGGGGCCGGGCAGCCTGAAAACCGGCCGCTATCACAATGAATCAGTGCAGATCGCTACGCAGCCAGAGCGCGGCTAAAGGAGAGCAACCATGTTTGACTACGAAGTGTTACGTTTTGTCTGGTGGCTGCTGATTGGCATACTGCTGATCGGCTTTGCCGTGGCGGACGGTTTTGATATGGGGGTCGGTATGCTGACGCCCGTGCTCGGACGCAGCGACACCGAGCGCCGTATTATGATCAACACGATTGCACCGCACTGGGACGGCAATCAGGTCTGGCTGATCACGGCTGGCGGTGCGCTGTTTGCCGCCTGGCCCATGGTCTATGCCGCCGCCTTCTCTGGTTTCTATGTCGCCATGATTCTGGTGCTCGCCTCGCTCTTTTTTCGCCCGGTGGGTTTTGATTATCGATCCAAAATTGAAGACAGGCGCTGGCGTGCCGTGTGGGACTGGGGCATCTTTGCCGGCAGTTTTGTTCCGCCGCTGGTGATAGGCGTCGCCTTTGGCAATCTGCTGCAGGGGGTGCCGTTTCATGCAGATAGCTATCTGCGTCTGTTCTATACCGGCAATTTCTTCCAGCTGCTCAATCCATTTGGCCTGCTGGCGGGAGTCATCAGCGTGGCGATGATCCTGACCCAGGGCGCCACCTATCTGCAGATGCGCACCTGCGGTGAGCTGCATTTACGTGCGCGCAGCGCGGCGCAGGCGGGGGCGCTGGTGATGCTCATCGCCTTTGTGCTGGCGGGCTTGTGGGTAAAATATGGCCTTGACGGCTATGTAGTGAAAAGCGTTATCGATCACCACGCAGCCTCTAATCCACTGGGCAAAGAGGTGGTGCGCGAGGCGGGTGCCTGGCTGCGTAATTTTGAGCAGATGCCGCTGCTGTGGGCGTTTCCGCTGCTGGGCGCTGTTCTGCCGCTGCTTACACTACTTTGTTCGCGCGGCGAGCGGGGCGCCTGGGCATTCATCTTCTCTTCCCTGACGCTGGCCTGCGTCATCATGACCGCCGGTATTGCGCTGTTCCCGTTTATCATGCCCTCCAGCACCGTGCCGGGTAGCAGCCTGACCCTCTGGGATGCCACCTCCAGCCTGCTGACGCTGAAGATTATGACCATTGCCGCACTCATCTTTGTGCCGATCATTCTGGCCTACACCAGCTGGTGCTACTACAAAATGTTCGGTCGCATTACCCAAGATGATATTGAACGCAACACGCACTCTCTCTACTGATTAAGGAGCTTTTGCATGTGGTATTTTGCCTGGATCCTCGGCACGCTGCTGGCCTGCGCATTAGGTGTGATCACCGCCCTGGCGCTGGAGCAGAGAGATGCAAACCGTGCACAGGATGACAACGCCTGATCGGTCAGCATGCTGGCCGGTAGCATGGGGTAATAAAGGGGTCCGGACGGGCCCTTTTTTTGTGCCTGTTAACGGCACACTCGCCTGACTGCAGACCAGGACTTTTGTCAGTATCAGGTCAGGAAATGTTGAGTAATTCCTTCTGGTTGTTACCGTCAGATAATTATTTTCTTCTGGCTCTGGCGGACCATTCCCAAGCGGATCGCTCTTGCGTATAGTAGCAACGTTTAAAAATGAGACCGGGATGTAGAGTGAGTACAACGCTGTTTCGCTGGCCGGTGCGGGTCTACTATGAAGATACCGATGCCGGAGGTGTGGTTTACCACGCCAGCTATCTTGCTTTTTATGAACGAGCACGTACCGAAATGCTGCGTCAGCGCCATTTCAATCAACACGTCCTGTTAGAAGAGCAGGTCGCATTTGTGGTACGGCGCATGACGGTGGAGTTCATTGCCGCGGCTCGCCTTGATGACCTTCTGGAGATACAGACCGAAGTGACCTCAATGACCCGCGCAACCATGACCTTCACCCAGCGTATCGTCAATGCTGAAGGCAGGGTGCTCAACGAGGCGGATGTCCTGATCGCCTGCATTAACCCACACCTGATGAAGCCGATTGCGCTTCCCAAGTCTATTGTCGCGGAGTTCAAGCAGTGACTGACATGAATGTTCTTGATTTGTTCCTGAAGGCGAGCCTTCTGGTCAAACTTATCATGTTGATTTTGATCGGCTTTTCTATTGCCTCCTGGGCAATCATCATCCAGCGTACGCGCATTCTGAATGCGGCAGGACGCGAAGCGGACGCCTTTGAAGATAAGTTCTGGTCCGGTATCGAACTCTCGCGTCTCTATCAGGAGAGCCAGGGGCGTCGTGATGAGCTGGGCGGTTCGGAACAAATTTTCTACGCTGGCTTTAAAGAGTTTGCCCGCCTGCATCGCGTAAACAGCCATGCGCCGGAAGCGGTGGTAGAGGGCGCCAGCCGCGCCATGCGTATCTCTATGAATCGCGAGCTGGAAGCGCTGGAGACCCATATTCCTTTCCTCGGCACCGTGGGTTCTATCAGCCCTTATATCGGTCTGTTTGGTACCGTATGGGGGATCATGCACGCTTTCATCGCGCTGGGCGCAGTCAAGCAGGCCACGCTGCAGATGGTGGCACCGGGTATCGCAGAAGCGCTGATCGCCACTGCAATCGGCCTGTTTGCCGCGATCCCGGCGGTCATGGCCTATAACCGTCTGAACCAGCGCGTCAACAAGCTGGAGCAGGGTTACGATAATTTTATGGAAGAGTTCACGGCTATCCTGCATCGTCAGGCTTTCTCTAGCGACAATACGAAGTAAGTCGAGGTTTACGATGGCCAGAACCCGTGGTCGCGGACGCCGCGATCTTAAGTCGGAAATCAACATTGTTCCGCTGCTCGATGTGCTGCTGGTGCTGCTGCTTATCTTTATGGCAACCGCGCCAATCATTACGCAGAGCGTGGAAGTTGATCTGCCGGACGCCACTGACTCCAAAACGGTTGCCAGCGATGATAATCCGCCGGTAATTGTTGAAGTGGCCGGTGTAGGACAATACAGCCTGGTGGTGGATCACGATCGTATGACCCAGCTGCCGCCTGAGCAGGTTGTGAGTGAAGCGCAGCGTCGTATTGAAGCCAATCCTAAAACCGTGTTTCTGATTGGCGGGGCCAAAGATGTGCCTTACGACGAAATCATTAAAGCGCTGAACCTGCTTCATCAGGCTGGCGTCAAATCAGTCGGTCTGATGACGCAGCCGATTTAACGCGACTTGTTTTTGGGAACCGAGAGTGTCGAAGGCAACCGAACAGAACCAGAAGTTGAAACGCGCAATTATCGTTTCGGTGGCGCTGCACATCGTGCTGATTGCGCTGCTGATCTGGAGCTCGTTCAACGAACATATTGAAGCGAGCGGCGGCGGCGGCGGTAGCGATATTGATGCCGTCATGGTCGATCCCGGGGCTGTGGTTGAACAATATAATCGTCAGCAAAATCAGCAGAGCGACAGCCAGCGTGCGGAACAGCAGCGGAAAAAGCAGGCGCAGCAGCAGGCGGAAGAGCTACAGCAGAAGCAGGCCGCCGAGCAGCAGCGTCTGAAAGCGCTGGAAAAAGAGCGGCTGCAGGCGCAGCAGGAAGCGAAAGAGCAGGCTAAACAGCAGGCTGAGCAGCAGAAAGCGGCCGAAACGGCTGCAAAGCAGGCTCAGGAGCAGCAAAAAGCGGCTGAAGCCGCTGCCGCACAGGCGAAAGCGGATGCGAAAGCAGAAGCAGACGCGCGCGCTAAAGCAGCAGCAGAAGCGAAAGCAACCGCAGCGGCTGAAGCGAAGCAGGCTGCTGCCGAGGCGAAGAAACAGGCAGAAGAGCAGGCGAAAGCAGCGGCAGCGGATGCTGCAAAAGAGAAAGCGGCAGAGCAGGCGAAAGCGGCAGCTGAGGCGAAAGCTAAAGCACAGGCGGAAGCGAAAGCGCAGGCAGCGGCCGATGCCAAAGCTAAAGCAGCGGCAGAGGCGAAAGCCAAAGCTGCGCAGGAAGCCAAAGAGAAAGCAGCAGAGGCGGCGAAGGAGAAAGCTGCGGAAGCTGCTAAAGAGAAAGCAGCTGAAGCGGCTAAAGAGAAGGCGGCCGCTGAGGCAAAAGCGAAAGCAGACGCCGCTGCCAAAGCGAAAGCGGATGCAGCCGCTAAAGCAAAAGCAGATGCAGCGGCGAAAGCCAAAGCAGCCGCGGACGCGAAGAAAAAGGCTGCTGCTGAAGCCGCGCAGGGCGAAAGCGATGTTGACGATCTGCTGGGCGGCCTCTCCTCCGGTAAAAACGCGCCGAAGAGTGGCGCTGCAGCCGGCGGCGGTGGTGCAGCAGGGCAGGGCAATCAGAAGAAAGCGGGTGCATCGGGTGCTGAGGTCAACGCCTATCTGGGCCAGATCACCAGCGCCATCCAAAGCCGCTTCTATGATGCCGATCTCTATCGCGGTAAGAGCTGCGATTTACGTATTAAGCTGGCACCCGATGGGCTGCTGATTGATGTGAAATCGGAAGGGGGCGATCCGGCACTTTGCCAGGCTGCCATTGCCGCTGCGAAGCAGGCGCGTATTCCTAAGCCACCTTCGCAGGCGGTGTATGAAGTGTTTAAAAACGCACCAATGCGTTTCAGGCCGCAATAATGCAGTAACGTACGGCAGGTTGAACTAAGGTTAGCTTGCCGTATTCTATAAAATACTCGTGTTTTTTCAGGAACTGTGCGAATTATCGTGAACTCAGGTTCAGGTAAGGGAGATAAGATGAAGCAGGCACTTCGTGTAACCTTAGGTTTTTTTGTACTGCTGTGGGCCGCTGTGCTGCACGCAGAAGTACGCATTGAAATTACGCAGGGCGTTAACACTGCCCGTCCGATTGGTGTAGTACCGTTTAAATGGGCCGGACCTGGCGCGGCGCCAGAAGATGTCGGCGGTATTGTGGCAGCTGACGTGCGCAACAGTGGTAAATTTAATCCGCTGGATCGCTCACGTCTGCCGCAGCAGCCCGGCAGTGCGCAGGAAGTTCAGCCTGCCGCATGGAGCGCGCTGGGTATTGATGCCGTGGTGGTCGGTCAGGTCTCACCTAACGCCGATGGCAGCTATCAGGTCGCCTATCAGCTGGTCGACACCGGTGGTGCACCGGGCAGCGTACTGGCACAAAACTCCTTCAAAGTAACAAAACAGTGGCTGCGGTATGCGGCGCATACCGCCAGTGACGAAGTCTTTGAGAAGCTGACCGGCATTAAAGGCGCATTCCGCACCCGTATCGCTTATGTTGTGCAGACCAACGGCGGCCAGTTCCCGTATGAGCTGCGCGTGTCTGACTACGATGGTTACAACCAGTTTGTGGTACACCGTTCACCGCAGCCGCTGATGTCACCGGCCTGGTCACCTGACGGCAGCAAACTGGCCTACGTTACGTTTGAGAGTGGCAAATCAGCGCTGGTGATCCAGACGCTGGCAAATGGCGCTATTCGTCAGGTTGCCTCCTTCCCGCGTCACAACGGTGCACCATCGTTCTCACCGGATGGTTCTAAGCTGGCTTTCGCCCTCTCTAAAACGGGCAGCCTGAATCTCTATGTAATGGACCTGGGCTCAGGTCAGATCCGTCAGGTAACAGACGGCCGCTATAACAGCACTGAGCCAACCTGGTTCCCGGATAGCCAGACCCTGGCGTATACCTCGGATCAGGCGGGTGCACCGCAGATTTATAAAGTCGGTGTTAACGGCGGCGCGCCACAGCGTATTACCTGGGAAGGCAAACAGAACCAGGATGCGGATGTGTCGACCGACGGTAAAACCATGGTGATGATCAGCAGCGCCGGTGGCGCGCAGCACGTCGCCAAACAGGATCTGGAAACGGGAGCCGTTCAGACGTTAACGGACACGTTCCTGGATGAAACGCCAAGTCTGGCACCAAACGGCACCATGGTTATCTACAGCTCTACTCAGGGGATGGGATCCGTGCTGCAGCTGGTTTCAACTGACGGGCGTTTCAAAGCGCGTCTTCCGGCAACTGATGGACAGGTAAAATCACCTGCCTGGTCGCCGTATCTGTGATGCATCGCTCCCTTGCCTCGTCGGCGGAGGAGTCAATGTATGGCAAACAAAATAATAGGATAAAGAAATGCAACTGAACAAAATGCTGAAGGGTTTAATGCTGGCTCTGCCAGTGATTGCAGTCGCTGCTTGTAGCTCACACAAAAACAACAACAACGATCAGTCCGGTATGGGTGCTGATGGTGCGTACGGTGCGGGCTCTGGCGCTGGCATGAACGGCGGCAACATGTCTTCTGACGAGCAGGCGCGTCTGCAGATGCAGCAGCTGCAGCAGAACAACATCGTTTACTTCGGTCTGGACAAGTATGACGTGCAGTCTGACTATGCTCAGATGCTGGATCAGCACGCAGCTTTCCTGCGCGGCAACCCGTCTTACAAAGTGACTATCGAAGGTCATGCGGATGAGCGTGGCACGCCAGAGTACAACATCGCGCTGGGCGAGCGTCGTGCTAACGCAGTGAAAATGTATCTGCAGGGCAAAGGCGTCTCTGCCGATCAGATGTCTATCGTATCTTACGGTAAAGAGAAACCAGCCGTACTGGGCCATGACGAATCAGCGTATGCTAAAAACCGTCGTGCCGTACTGGTTTACTAAGAGAATCATATGATTAGTAACTTCAGACTATCCCTTGCGGGTCTGTCGTTACTGGTTGGCGTAGCGGCCCCCTGGGCCGCTAATGCCCAGGCGTCAATCAGTAGCGTTGGCTCAGGCTCGGTCGAAGACCGTGTCACCACTCTTGAACGTATCTCCAATGCTCAGGCGCAGCTGCTGCAGCAGTTACAGCAGCAGATGAGCGATAATCAGAGCGACATCGATTCCCTGCGCGGGCAGATCCAGCAGAACAGCTATCAGCTTAACCAGGCGGTTGAGCGTCAGAAGCAGCTTTACCAGCAGCTCGACACGTTAAGCAGCAGCCAGTCCGCTGCACAGAGCGGCGGTAACGCTGATGCTGCCGGTGCCGCAGCGGGAAACGCTGATGCGGGTAGCAGTAATACGGCTGCCGCACCTGCACAAACCGGCGATGCAAATACCGATTACAACGCTGCCGTCGCGCTGATTCTGGAGAAGAAGCAGTACGATCAGGCTATCTCTGCACTGCAGGCATGGGTGAAGAAGTATCCTGACTCTACCTATCAGCCAAATGCCAACTACTGGCTGGGGCAGCTGCATTACAACAAAGGCAAGAAGGATGATGCGGCTTACTATTTTGCCACGGTGGTGAAGAACTATCCCAAATCACCGAAAGCGGCGGAAGCGCTGTTTAAGGTTGGCGTGATCATGCAGGATAAAAAAGACACGGCAAAAGCCAAAGCGGTTTATCAGCAGGTGATCAAGCAGTTCCCGGATAGTGAGTCAGCAAAGCAGGCGCAAAAGCGGCTGGCCGGATTGTAATTTGTACGAAAAAGACCAGATTTCGCCTGATTTCTGGTCTTGCCGCCTGAAAGGTAAGCAGTTGAGCTATCTGCGGGAAAATAAGGGTTGCGCCCTCCCGCTAAATCAGTAATA
This sequence comes from Pantoea sp. PSNIH1, assembly GCF_007680655.1. Taxonomy (NCBI): domain Bacteria; kingdom Pseudomonadati; phylum Pseudomonadota; class Gammaproteobacteria; order Enterobacterales; family Erwiniaceae; genus Pantoea; species Pantoea sp. PSNIH1. The sequence continues at coordinate 1,309,213 of NZ_VEIP01000001.1, read as the reverse complement.
TATGCCGCCGTTGCCGGGACATATGTAAATGCGTATCGGCGACGCTGAAGATGGGTCGTTAGCTCAGTTGGTAGAGCAGTTGACTTTTAATCAATTGGTCGCAGGTTCGAATCCTGCACGACCCACCATCTCAACCACAGGTTCAGGCGGGTTCTTCAGTTAGCTTCACAACCTTGATGGGTCGTTAGCTCAGTTGGTAGAGCAGTTGACTTTTAATCAATTGGTCGCAGGTTCGAATCCTGCACGACCCACCATCAAGTTTAAAGTTGTAAGCCGCTTCCACAGCGGGTCGTTAGCTCAGTTGGTAGAGCAGTTGACTTTTAATCAATTGGTCGCAGGTTCGAATCCTGCACGACCCACCAGATTCAGAAAAAAGCGCCCAACGGGCGCTTTTTTCGTTTTCCGCAGTACGGTAATGCCCCCCCACAGACGCGCATTAATACACCAGGGTCGCATTAATGCGACCCCTACGGGTATGGGGAGCGGTAATGCATTGACGGAATATGCCCATCCATACGTAGGGGCGCCATTTATGGCGTCCTGGCCGCGTATAACCCCCGATGGTTAATGAACGCGTCAGGGTCGCATTAACACGCCAGGGGCGCATTAATGCGACCCCTACGGGTATGAGGAGCGGTAATGCGTTTGCGTTGACGGAATATGCCCATCTATCCGCAGGGGCGCCATTTATGGCGCCCTGGCCGCTACCGTGCCGGCTTTTTCCGGGAGGCTTTTTCGGGCATCAGGCTTTTCCAGATATGCTGCACGGCATAGCTGCGCCATGGCCGCCAGACCTGCGATAGCTGCTCTGCCTCTCTGGCCGTTACGCCACCGAGATTATTACGGATAGCGATATCCTCTTTCGGGAAAGCATCAGGCCAGCGTAGCGCCCGCATGGCGATATAGCTGGCGGTCCACGGGCCGACCCCCTTCAGCGCCAGCAGCTGCTGCTGTACGGTATCCGGCGGCAGAGATCCGTTAAAGCGCAGCGCGCCGCTGGCGCAGGCGTGGGCCAGTGCGATAATCGCATTTGAACGGGCGCTGACTATGCCGAGCACCGCAATATCATCGACCGTTGCTGCTGCCAGCGTGGCCGCGTCCGGAGAGAGGCGGGAGAGCGCTGGCCAGGGCGTCTCCAGCGGCTCGCCAAAGCGCTCCGTCAGACGGCTGCTGAGCGTTACAGCCGCTTTTACCGTAACCTGCTGGCCGAGAATCGCGCGCACGCTTAACTCAAACGCATCGAACGCGCCGGGCACGCGCAGGCCCGGGTGGCGCGCCAGGCTCTCTGCCAGCAGCGGATCGCGGCCCAGTAGCTCGCTCACCGCCTGCGGCTGAGCATCCAGATCGAACAGATCGCGCAGCCGGCGCAGCAGGGCAGGCAGCACCGGCGTCAGTGTGGTAGTGAACTCAACCTGCAGCGCATGCTTATCGGGCAGGGCGCTGACGCGCACCCAGCCGCGACAGCCGCCCAGCGCGACGGTGCGGTGATAAGCGCCATCGGCCACCCACTCAGCCTGCTTCATGACGTGCGCTTCAAGAAACTCCAGCATCGCCGCCCAGTCATAGGGTGGACGGTAGCTCAGCTGCAGGGTGGCGCTCTGCTGTGGCAGCGCAGCGCCTTCCGGCTGGCTCCGCTTACGCAGCGCGGAAGGCGTCATGTGATAGCGCGCCTGAAACACATCATTAAAGCGGCGCAGGCTGCGAAAGCCGCTGGCGTAAGCGATCTCCGTTACGGGCAGCGCGGTTTCGGTCAGCAGCTGTTTGGCCAGCAGCATACGCCGCGTCTGACGCAGCTCCAGCGGCGAAACGCCCAGCTCCTGCTGAATAACGCGCCGCAGCTGACGTTCACTCAGAAAGAACTCACCGGCAATATCTGCCAGCGAGGTCTGCTCCTCCAGCATGCCCTCTTCAACGCGACGGATCAGACGATCGGCAATGCGGTGATGGTTATCTACCGGCGCAAATCCCGGCGCCAGCTCCGGGCGGCAGCGCAGGCACGGGCGAAAGCGCGCCTTTTCCGCTGCTTCTGCGTTATGAAAAAAGCGGCAGTTTTTCAGCAGCGGTTTGCGCACCGGACAGACAGGACGACAGTAAATACCGGTTGAGGTTACGCCCACGTAGAGCAGCCCGTCAAAGCGACTGTCGCGCGACGTCAGCGCCTGGTAAGCAATTTCAGGATCAAGCATCGTCTTCTCCGGTAAATAAAGGGCATCATGGCGCAGTCCGGGTGCGGAAACACGCTGCTTTCGGACAGCTAATCAGTTTATGTGCCTGTCCGAAAACAGCCAGTTTGCGGCGCGATTAATGCAATAATAGTCGGGAGTCATCCACTGCGGAGATCTGTTATGTACCATACTAAAACCATCGTGACGCCGGTCGGCGAGCTGACGCTGATTGCCAGCGATAAAGGCCTGGCAGCCGTGCTGTGGGAAAATGAAGGATCGCAGCGCGTGCCGCTGACGCCGCTGTCACGTAACGAGTCGCACCCGGTGCTGTGCGAGGCGGAGCGTCAGCTGCAGGAGTATTTTGCCGGCACCCGGCAGCGTTTTACCCTGAGCTACGACCCGTCCGGCACGCCGTTCCAGCAAAAGGTATGGGCCGCCCTGCTGACCATCCCATTTGGAGAGACGCGCAGCTACCGGCAGATAGCCGAGCAGATTGGGCATCCCAAAGCCGTACGCGCGGTGGGGGCTGCCAACGGCAAAAACCCGCTCTCTATTATGGCTCCATGCCACCGCGTCATTGGCAGCAACGGCAAACTGACCGGCTTTGCCGGTGGCCTGCCGGTTAAGGCGTTTTTGCTGGAGCTGGAGCGGGCAGGTAAAGAGCCGGGTGCGCCGGTTGTTTAGTATAAAAAACTAAATAGCGATTTATTATGCTTTGTAGTATTTTCGTGGCTTCTGTTGTTAATTACATAAAACACTGATGCGGTAGTGCGCCACCGGATCGGCGGCAGGCGAACCGCTCTTTTACGCACCCTGCATTTCAGGCACAGGAGCCAGTAATGGACATTTTCAGCACGCAAAATATCCTGGTACATATCCCTCTGGGCGCCGGCGGATACGACCTCTCATGGATTGAAGCGTTCGGCACGCTGGCCGGGCTGCTCTGTATCTGGCTGGCAAGCCAGGAAAAAATCAGTAACTACCTGTTTGGCCTGATCAACGTCACGCTGTTTGCGGTGATTTTCTTTCAGATCCAGCTCTACGCCAGCCTGCTGCTGCAGCTTTTTTTCTTTGTCGCCAATCTCTATGGCTGGTACGCATGGAGCCGGCAAACCAGTGACCATGAGCGCGCGTTAAAAATTCGCTGGCTGTCGCCGCCGAAAGCGCTGGCATGGGGCGCCGCCTGCGTTATTGCGATTGCGCTGATGACGCGCTATATCGATGTGGTGTTTGGCTTCCTTACCCGCAGCGCAGTGCAGATCATGCAGGGAATCGGCCTGCAGGTCAGCATGCCGCAGCTGCAGCCTGACGCGTTTCCCTTCTGGGATTCCTGCATGATGGTGCTCTCTGTCGTGGCAATGATTCTGATGACGCGTAAATATGTCGAAAACTGGCTGCTGTGGGTCGTCATCAACGTCATTAGCGTAATGATTTTTGCCCGGCAGGGGGTATATGCGATGTCGCTGGAGTACGCCATTCTCACGCTGATTGCGCTGAACGGCTCGCGTCTGTGGATACAGAGCGCACGCGAGCAGGGCTCACGTGCGCTGGCGGGTTAGTGATGATGATGCGCGTGTCCGTCCAGCACCGTATGATGATCGTCATCAGCGGCGTGTTCTGAACCGAGCGCGCAGTCGGGCAGGCTGCACGCCTGATACTCCATCTGCACCGTGGCATGTTCAATCTGATAGTGCTGATGCAGATAGTGATGAATTTTTCGCAGCAGGCCGTCGTGATCGTACGGCGGCACCACCTGAACATGCAGCGTAAGCACCGGCTTCTCTCCCACCTGCCACAGGTGAATATGGTGAACGTTACGCACCTCATCGATGTTCAGCTTCAGCTCGCGCGCCAGCTTATCAATATTGATATTCACCGGTGCACCCTCCAGCAGCTCATGCAGGCTTTCACGCAGCAGCGCCCAGGCGCTGCGCACCACCAGCACGGAAACCAGCAGTGAAAGAATCGGATCGATGGGCGTCCAGCCGGTAAGCATAACGATAACCGCGGCGGCAATGGCGCCCACCGAACCAAGCAGATCGCCCATGACGTGCAGCGCGGCGGCGCGCACGTTGAGATTTTTCTCGCCGCTGCCGCGATGCAGCAGCCAGAATGAAAGCAGGTTAGCAAACAGCCCGGCGATAGCGATACCGAGCATCAGGCCGCCCTCAATCGGCTGCGGATGAGTAAAACGCCGGATCGCCTCCCAGACAATCAGCACGGTGATCACCAGCAGCGCAATCGCGTTTACAAACGCCGCCAGGGTGGTCAGACGCAGCAGGCCAAAGGTATGCCGCGCATTGGGTTTACGGCGCGCAAACTGCACCGCCAGCAGCGCCATCAGCAGGGCGGCGGCGTCGGTCAGCATATGTCCGGCGTCGGCCAGCAGCGCCAGTGAACCTGAAAGAAGGCCGCCGATCACTTCGGCCAGCATAAACAGTGCCGTGACGCTAAACGCCGCCGCCAGGCGGGTGCGATTAGCATTGTGGTCACCGTGAGAGTGAGAGTGTGCCATAGCGTTCCAGTTGGTTGAGTAGCCTGTTGGTTAATAATATCAGTAAATTGAGCGTGTCAGGATGGAGCTGCTGCTGTTTCGCGGCGTCAATCAGCTGCTGACACGCTCCGGCGGCATCTTCAATGCCCAGCATCAGCCAGCTGCCTTTCAGGCGGTGAGCCGCTTTTTCAATCGCCGCCCAGTCGCGCTGCCCGCTGGCCTGCAGCAGCGCATCGCGATCCTGCGTAACGGCGCGCTGCAGCGTTTCACAGATGCGCGGCAGCCAGCTGGCGTCGTGCTGAGCCAGCTGCTGCAGCGTTGCCGGCAGCTGCGCCAGCGGATCGGACTGCGCCTGCGCCAGCAGCGCGGCCAGCGCCTGCAGCGTAACGGGCTTCACCAGCTGCGCCTCATGCGCCTGCAGCGGCAGGCGCAAGCGCTGCACGTCGGCGGAACAGATCACGCGCAGGGCAGGGTGTGGTCGCTGCCGCTGGCGGCGGCGCAGAATGCGCAGCAGCGTCAGGCCATCGGGATGCGGCATCATCTGATCGATAAACAGCACATCAAACGGCTGCCTGGCATCGGCGAGCAGCAGGGCGCGTCCCGCATCAAAGGTCTCAGCCTGAATGCCAAAAGCAGCCAGCTGCTGCTGCAGCACCAGCAGATTAACGGGATGATCGTCAACAATCGCCACCCGCAGCTGCGGATAGCGCGGCCAGACCGGATCGTCGCCGGCATCCGCAATGTCACAGGGCGTCAGCGGCAGCGTTACGCTGACGCGTGTGCCCTGGCCCGGCGCAGAGCTCAGCTGCAGCGTACCGCCCATTCGCTGTACGATTTCCCGGCAGATAAAGAGCCCCAGACCGCTGCCCTGTACCGCATGACGCCGGCCAGACGGCGCCTGATACCATGGCTCAAACAGGTGTGCCTGTTCGCTGAGCGGAATGCCGCTGCCGCTGTCCGTCACAACAAGTGTAATCTGCTCCTCTGCCGCCAGCGTAAGGCTTATTTCGCCTTCACGGGTGAACTTCAGTGCATTAGCCACCAGGTTATTAATGACCTGCTGCAGGCGATCGCTATCCAGCAGCACGCTGGCGGGCAGCGGCGTCAGGGCCGTTACGCGCAGCTGCGGACCGCCGGGGCGCATCAGCGGATGGTAAAGCTGCCGCTGCTGCTGCAGCCAGCGGGAGAGATTCAGCGGGTGCGGATTCAGGCGGAAACTCTGATTCTCAATCCGCGCATGATCCTGCAAATCGTTCAGCAGCGCCATTAGCGAGCGGGCGCTGCTGTGCATCAGCGCGACCCGTGAGGGCACATGCTGCTGCTGCTCCAGCTCCAGCAGGCCAAGGATCGCCTGCATCGGCGTGCGCAGTTCATGACTGACGGTCGCGAGAAACTGGCTTTTAGCCGCACTGGCGCGCTCCGCTTCTGCGCGCTGCCGCCGTTCACGCCGCTGCTGCAGCACGTGACGCAGCTGCAGCAGCAGCAGCCCTGCAATAATCAGCGCCGCTGCAAACAGCAGCAGTTTTGGTATGCTGCGCATCATCATCGTGCTGCCGGGCTGCGGCGGCTGCGCCCAGCTTGCCCGCATCTGGTTCAGCGTTTCTGGCGGTATCTGCTGCAGCGCGCGATCGAGCAGGGCGCGCAGCTGCGGCTGCTGCGGGGTTACCCGGGGCGCCATCGGCCAGGCGATATCGCTGGCGGCAAACGCCAGACGCAGCGCGGTGTCATCGCGGCTGGCCAGCCGCCAGCGTGCTGAGATCACATTATCCACCAGCGCATCAATCTGTCCGCTGCCGAGCGCCTGCCAGAGCCGGGTGCGGTCGTCAAACCACTGTGGCGTAATACCCGGCGGCAGCAGCTGACGGGCCAGATCGCCGCGCAGTACGCCAAGACGTTTGCCCTGCAGCGAGGACCAGTCGGCAGGCGCAAGCGGCATCCGGCTGTAAACGCCCCAGATAGCACGCCATACCGGAAGCGTAGTGGAGGCCGCATCGGGCGTATCCAGAGGCTCCAGCAGCGTAAGCATCACCGCCTGCTGTGCCAGCAGCGCCTGCGCCTGCTGCGGGTTAGCGACCCAGCGCGGCGTGAAGCGGATACCGGTGCTCTGGCCCAGCGCATTAAGCAGGTCAATACCAAAGCCGCGCGCGTTACCGCTGGCGTCCCGGTAGCTCCAGGGGGCATTATCTGGCGCGGCGGCGTAGGTGACAACGGGATGCGCCGCCAGCCACTGCTGCTCTGCCGGGCTGAGCATCAGCGTCTGCGTATCCTGATAGCGCGGCAGCGGCGGGCTCCAGCGCTGAGCAACCTGCCGGCTGAACTCCGCCGGCAGCAGGCGAAGCTGCGCATCGATCCATGTTGTCAGCGCCGGATCGCGGGCGATCGTGCGCAGCGTCAGTACCGCATCCGGATCGGCGGTGATCTGGTAGATCTCTCCCTGCTGCAGCTGGCTGAGCAGAAAGCCGGCGCTGGCTTCATCGGCGACCAGATAATCACTCTGCTGATTGAGCAGGGCGTAGAGCGCCTGTAAGTTGCCGGCCAGCGGATGCCAGCGGTGGCGCGCTGCCAGCTCCGGCGGCAGCTGCGTCAGCGTGCTGCCGGCAATCGTCAGCTGAGCGTTATCGCTGTTAAACATTACCGCGCGCTGATTTGCACGGTTGCGGTAAATACGGAGCGGCGTGCTGAACCAGCTGGCGCTGAGCGAGGCGCCGGCAGGCAGCGGTGCGCTTTCAGTCGTCAAAACTAGGTCCACCTCACCGCGCTTCAGCGCCTGCAGCTGCGCGCTCCGGTCAGGGTAGCCCTGCAGCTGAAACCGTACGCCGCTCTGCTGGCTGAGGGCGCTGAGATAGTCAGCATCAATGCCCCACAGGCGATCGCCGATGCGCATCGACCAGGGCGCGCTATTTTGCACCGGCACCGCCACGCGCAGCTGCGTGGCGGGCGGTGGCGCAGCGTGAGGCACCGGCATAACCGCAGGCAGCATGACGCTGCTGGCGGGCAGCAGTTCAGCGCGTGCGCCGGCTACCAGCAGCAAGCAGAGCAGCCAGAGCCGCTTCACTGCTGCGCTTTCCACAGTTCAGCCAGCTCAACCACCGAGGTTACGCCGGTCTTGGCCATGATATTTTTTTTATGCGTGCTGACGGTTTTATTGCTGATATGCAGCTGCTCACCAATCTGCAGGTTAGAGAGGCCGCGCACCAGCAGCGCTACAATCTGCTGCTCTTTCTCCGTCAGCGGCAGGTCCAGGCGCTCCGGCAGCGGCGGAAAGGCCTGCTGTCCCCCCAGCACTGCAAGGATGGCGCTGAGCAGCTGAGCCATGCTCTGGCTTTTCACCACATAGCCTGCCGCCCCCAGCGAAGCGGCGCTCAGTAAGGTGTGGCGGCTCTGCTGTGCAGAGTAGATCAGCACCGGGCGCTGTGCATCGCGGGCGCGCAGGCGGCGCAGCAGCTCCAGACCATCACAATCCGGCAGGCCGATATCAAGAATAATGACGTCAATATTATGCTGCTGCAGGCAGGCGCGTGCCTGAGATTCATCAGCGGCGGCATAGAGCTGCAGAGGAATAGGGGCGTGCTGGCAGGCAGCCTGAAGTGCGACTTCAACCAGCGGGTGATCGTCAATAAGCAGTAGGGTAGCCATGTCACCGTTCCTGTGAATTTCATGGCGGTTAGCATAGCGGAAAAGCGGGGCCGGCAAAAATAAAGGGCGAGCCTGCGCTCGCCCTGATTACCGCAGAGACATCTCTTACTGAGTTGTGCCGTCGGTCTTGGTATTCACGTTGTCGCTACCCGATTTGGTTTCGACTTTTTTGTTCATGTCCGGGCAGCGGCCATCTTTACACATGGTGTTTTTGTGCACCTCTTTGGCAGACATATCGCCTGACTCAGTGCCTGACATTGCTGCGCCGTTGGTATTGGTGTTGCCGGTGTTGATATCGCTATTATCAACATTGTGCGGAGGCAGATTCTGTTTTGCGCCGCCCGCTGCCGCACCCGCTTCAGCTGATGCGTTGGCCTGTCCATTGTTGTTTGCAGCCATCGCTGCACCGCTACCCAGAGTCATTGCTGCCGTCAGAAAAACAATTGCAAACTTATTCATCATTATGCTCCTGTAATAAATGGATAGTTGCCGTTTGACACCCACGGGTGCTGTGTGACGAAAAAAGCGGGCCGTAACGAAATTAAATTTCGTCAGGAGTGTTCGGCGTAAAAATATATAGTGTAAGCGACTCGTTCCTCAGTGCTTACGTTTAAAAGCTTAGTCTATGGCTCTATAAATGCAAATGAGACAAAAGCATTTTCATAACGCTCTTAATTTACTCATGCCGGCTGAAGGGATAGATTGAAGGGGTTACGTCCGGCGCACGCAGGGCGAAAATCTGAATGGAATAAGTATGGATTACCAGAACGACGATTTACGCATTAAAGAGATCAAAGAGTTACTTCCCCCGGTAGCGCTGCTGGAGAAATATCCGGCAACGGAGCGCGCGGCGGCGACCGTATCGCAGGCGCGTCAGGCCATTCACCGCATTTTGCATGGCGAGGACGATCGCCTGCTGGTGGTGATCGGTCCCTGCTCAATCCACGACACGGCAGCGGCGAAAGAGTACGCTGCACGCCTGCTGACGCTGCGCGATGAGCTGAGCGGCGAGCTGGAAGTGGTGATGCGCGTCTATTTTGAAAAGCCGCGCACCACGGTGGGCTGGAAAGGGCTGATTAACGATCCCCACATGGATGGCAGCTTTCAGATTAATGAAGGACTGCGTCTGGCGCGTAAGCTGCTGGTGGATATCAACGACACCGGTCTGCCGGCTGCCGGCGAGTTTCTGGATATGATCACGCCGCAATATATGGCCGATCTGATGAGCTGGGGCGCCATCGGTGCACGCACCACCGAATCGCAGGTGCATCGCGAACTCTCTTCCGGTCTCTCCTGTCCGGTAGGGTTCAAAAATGGCACCGACGGCACGATCAAAGTCGCTATTGACGCCATTGGCGCGGCCAGCGCGCCGCACTGCTTCCTGTCAGTAACCAAATATGGGCACTCGGCTATCGTTGAGACGCGCGGCAATGAAGATTGCCACATCATCCTGCGCGGCGGCAGAGAGCCAAACTACAGCGCTGAGCACGTTGCGGCAGTGAAGAGCGGGCTGGAAAAAGCGGGCCTGCGTCCGCAGGTGATGATCGATTTCAGCCATGCCAACAGCAGCAAGCAGTTCCAGCGGCAGATGGTTGTGGCGGAAGATGTGGCACAGCAGATTGCCGGCGGCGAGCAGGCGATTACCGGCGTGATGATTGAGAGCCATCTGGTTGAAGGCAATCAGAGCCTGGAGAGCGGGAAGCCGCTGGTGTACGGCCAGAGCGTAACCGATGCCTGTATTGGCTGGGAAGATACGGAAACAGCGCTGCGTCAGCTGGCGCAGGCGATCCGTACCCGTCGCGGCTGAAAGTAAGTCATAAAAAAGGCCAGACAAACGTCTGGCCTTCAGGTTTACTGCGGAGGTTTACTTCGCTTTACCCTGGTTTGCCACGGCCGCGGCTTTCGCTGCGATCTCATCGGCATCACCCAGATAGTAGTGTTTGATTGGCTTGAAGTTTTCATCGAACTCATACACCAGCGGCACGCCGGTCGGGATGTTCAGTTCGAGGATCTCATCTTCGCTCATGTTATCGAGATATTTTACCAGCGCGCGCAGCGAGTTACCGTGTGCGGCGATGATAACTTTCTCACCGCTTTTAATGCGCGGCAGAATGGTTTCGTTCCAGTAAGGGATAACGCGATCAATGGTCAGCGCCAGGCTTTCGGTCGTTGGCAGCTGTGCATCGGTCAGTGATTTATAACGTGCATCGTGGCCGGGGAAACGCTCATCGCTGCGATCCAGCTCTGGCGGAGTAATGGCAAAACCACGACGCCACTGCTTAACCTGGTCATCACCATATTTAGCCGCGGTTTCTGCTTTATCCAGACCCTGCAGCGCACCGTAATGACGCTCATTCAGACGCCAGGTTTTTTCTACCGGCAGCCAGGCCTGATCCAGTTCATCCAGCACGTTCCACAGGGTGTGGATGGCACGTTTCAGCACGGAGGTATAGGCGAAATCGAACACGAAGCCCTCTTTCTTCAGCAGCTGACCCGCCGCTTTCGCTTCGGTACGACCTTTGTCAGAGAGATCCACATCATACCATCCGGTGAAGCGGTTTTCCTGATTCCACTGGCTTTCGCCGTGGCGGACCAGAACCAGCTTAGTTACGGCCATAGCTTTACTCCTTAATGCTTAAGTAGATTAGTAATGAACCCGGCTGCGGCCGCCTGAAGCGGCGGCACACTGATAGCGCCATACCATAACGGAAAACGGCGCACGGCGTAAGTCTGTCGCATACGCAGTGCGCGTTTTTCAGCCGTCGTCTCAGTGTGCCGTAAAGCGATACCGCGTCTCTGAGCGCCAGATGTCACCGGGTTGCAGCCAGCAATCGGGCTGCGGCCACTCGCTATGGTTAGGCGAATCGGGTAAAAATTCACTCTCCAGCGCAATGCCCTGGAAAGCAGTATAGCTCTCCTGCTCGCGGGCGCGCGTTCCCGCCAGGTAGTTGCCGGTATAGAACTGCAGAGCAGGTGCCGTGGTAAACACGCTGAGCTGCAGCGCGCCGTCAGCGGACCATAGCCCGGCGGCACACTGCGTAATGTCGCCTGCCGCGTTCAGTAAAAACGCGTGATCGTAGCCTTTGACCGCCTGCTGATCGGCATCAGCCAGAAACTCGTCCGCCACGCGCTTAGGCTGGCGGAAGTCGAAGCTGGTCGCCGCAACGGCTTTCAGCGGCGCAGCGGGGATGCCCGCGCTGTCTACCGGCAGGTAACGATCTGCCTGCAGTTGTAACCGATGCTGGCGGGCGTCGCCATGATGCGCATCAAGGTTAAAGTAGGCGTGATTTGTCAGGTTAACCGGGCAGGCGCGATCGGTCTCCGCCTGATAGCGGATCGCCAGCGTATTATCCTCCGTCAGTTCATAGGTCACGGAGGCGATAAGATTACCCGGATAGCCCTGATCGCCATCCGGCGAGTCGAGCCGGTAGTGCACGCTGCTGTCGCTCTGGCTGACAATCTGCCAGCGGCGTTTGTCAAACCCTTCCGGCCCGCCGTGCAGCTGATGCGGCCCCTGATTGGCAGCCAGCTTCAGATTAAGCGTCTTTAGCTCAGCCTGCGCGATGCGGTTGGCGTAGCGGCCAATCGTGGCGCCGAGATAGGCGTCCTGATGCAGATAATCTGACGGCGTGGCGCAGCCCAGCAGCGCTTCACGCACGCTGCCATCCTGCATCGGCACGCGCGCCGAAAGCCAGGTGGCACCCCAGTCCATAAAGGTGGCCACCATGCCGTGACGGTTGCGCAGCACCGTGATGCGCCACGGCTGTCCGTCTGGCGCATGGGAGTTGACGTCGCTTACCATTGACCCGCTCCCTCTGAGGCCTTGCAGACGTAGAAGGTCTCTTTGATACCGGTCTGCGCTTCATATTTTTCCGCCACGGCCGCTCTGACCTGATCTACCCGCTCTGCCGGCATCAGCGCCACGATGCAGCCGCCAAAGCCGCCGCCGGTCATGCGCACGCCGCCGTGCGGACCCACTTCCTGTTTAACAATCGCCACCAGCTGATCGATTGCCGGTACGGTGATTTCAAAATCGTCGCGCATAGAGGCGTGTGAAGCCGCCATCAGCTCGCCCATGCGTTCAAGATCGCCCTGACTCAGCGCGTCGGCCGCTTCCAGCGTCCGGGCGTTTTCGGTAATAACATGACGCACGCGCTTCGCCACCAGCTTATCCAGCTCATGCTCGCGTGCTTCAAACTCCTCCAGCGTGACGTCGCGCAGCGCCGGTTTGTTAAAGAAGCGCGCGCCGGTCTCACACTGCTCGCGGCGGGTATTATATTCACTGCCTACCAGCGAGCGGCGGAAATTGCTGTTGATAATAACCACGGCGACGTTGTCCGGCATCGGCACCGCACGGGTCGCCAGGGTGCGGCAGTCGAGCAGCATGGCGTGATCCTGTTTGCCGAGTGCTGAAATCAGCTGATCCATAATGCCGCAGTTACAGCCAACAAACTGGTTCTCCGCCTCCTGGCCGTTGACCGCAATCGCCGCGCCATCGAGATCCAGCTGCCAGAGTTCACGGAATACCGTGCCGACGGCCACTTCCAGTGACGCAGAGGAGCTGAGGCCGGCGCCCTGCGGCACGTTGCCGCTGATCACCATATCCACGCCGCCGGTGCCGGCGTCACGCTGCTGCAGGTGTTTCACCACGCCGCGCACATAGTTGGCCCACATCGGCTCTTTTACCGGTTCGATCGGCGCATCCAGCGAGAAGCTATCCTGCTGGTTGTCATAATCCATGGCGATCACCCGGACCTGGCGATCGTCGCGGCGTGCGCAGGCGATTACCGTCTGATAATCGATAGCGCACGGCAGCACAAAGCCGTCGTTGTAATCGGTGTGTTCACCAATCAGATTAACGCGGCCCGGCGCCTGAATGGTATGGGTGGCAGCATAACCAAAGGTGTCAGCGAACAGCTGCCGGGTAGTCGATTTCAAAGACATTTATTGCGCCTCACGAAAATGGATATCGCTGACAGAGCGCAGACGTTCTGCTGCCTGCTCCGCCGTTAAATCACGTTGGGTTTCAGCCAGCATCTCATAGCCGACCATAAATTTACGCACCGTTGCCGAGCGCAGCAGCGGTGGATAGAAGTGCGCATGCAGCTGCCAGTGATCGCCGGCCTCTTCGGTAAACGGCGCGCCGTGCCAGCCCATCGAATAGGGGAATGAGCACTGGAACAGATTGTCATAGCGGCTGGTCAGCAGCTTAAGCGCGCGCGCCAGGTCGCTGCTCTGCTCTGCGCTGAGTTCGGTCAGGCGTCTTACGTGCGTTTTTGGCAGCAGCAGGGTTTCAAACGGCCAGGCGGCCCACCACGGTACTACGGCGATCCAGTGTGCCGTCTCCACGACGGTACGGCTGCCATCCTGCTGCTCGCGTGCCGCGTAATCCAGCAGCAGCGGCGTGCCTTTTTCGGCATAGTAACGGCGCTGGTTATCATCCTCTTTCTGCGCTTCATTAGGCAGAAAGCTGTTAGCCCAGATCTGACCGTGCGGATGCGGATTGGAGCAGCCCATGGCCGCGCCTTTGTTCTCAAACACCTGCACCCACGGATAGTGCTGTCCCAGCTCAGCGCTCTGCTGCTGCCAGGTCGCAACAATGGCTTCAAGGTTGCTCAGCGACAGCTCCGGCAGCGTTTTGCTGTGATCGGGCGAAAAGCAGATCACCCGGCTGGTGCCGCGGGCGCTTTCACAGCGCATCAGCAGGTCGTCGCTCTGCGGCGCATCCGGGGTCTCCTCCATCAGCGCAGCAAAGTCGTTAGTAAAAACATAGGTGTTGGTGTAATCAGGGTTTTTATCACCGGTGATACGGGTATTGCCCGCGCACAGAAAGCAGTCGGGATCGTGCGCCGGCAGCGTCTCACGCGCTGGCGTCTCCTGCGCGCCCTGCCACGGGCGTTTCGCCCGGTGCGGTGACACCAGGACCCACTGATCGGTTAACGGGTTATAGCGGCGATGCGGATGATCCACCGGATTAAATTTTTGCATAACTTGTCCTGGTAACGGCAAACAGTAAACGTTTTCTGCGCTCAAACTAGCATATGCCCGCAGGCAAAAGCGTGATCAAGTCTGGATAAATGGTATCGTTTACACAAGTCGCTTATTCTTAATTTTGCGGTCTGTGAAACAAATGGATTCAAAATTAGCACAGATTAGTGGTAGCGATTACATTGGCAGGTGAGGCACCGGTCGCCTGCCTGACGGAGCAGGCGATCGGCAGGGCAGAGTAAGCGGGGCAGAACGCGGTCAGGGCTGCGGCGTGCGCAACGCCTCCTGCTGATAACAGTAACCCTGCGGGGTTTTGACAAAGCTGAGGCGATGGGTAATACAGCGCGGCGCATCTTCAGCGTGGTGCGAGACGAACAGCAGCTGGGTGCGGCCTTCACCAATCAGCACATCCGTAAAGCGGCGTACCAGCTGACGGTTAATCGGGTCCAGCCCCTGCAGCGGCTCATCCAGAATCAGCAGGGCGGGATGTTTAACCAGCGCGCGCGCAATCAGCACCAGCCGCTGCTGACCCCAGGAGAGGCTGTGAAAAGGGGCATCTGCCAGCGCGTTATCCATGCCGAGCAGCGCCAGCCACTGACGCGCCAGCGCTTTCTGCCGCTCTGAAACGGCCTGGTAAAGGCCAATCGAGTCAAAAAAGCCGGAGAGCACCACGGTGCGCACGCTGCAGCTTACCCGGTAGTCAAGGTGCAGGCTGCTGCTGACGTAGCCGATATGCTGCTTAATATCCCAGATGGTTTCGCCGCTGCCGCGCCGGATGCCAAACAGCGTTAAGTCGTTGCTGTAGCCCTGCGGATGATCGCCGGTCACCAGGCTAAGCAGGGTGGATTTGCCGGCGCCGTTTGGCCCGGTAATCTGCCAGTGTTCGCCGGCGTTAACCTGCCAGCTGAGGTTATCGATGATAGGACAATCATCATAGGCGACCCTGCCATGACGCAGTATTACGCGTGGCGTGTCAACGGCCAGCGCCGGCAGCAGATCGGGGCGATCTGCCTCCGGCAGCGCCATGCCCTGCAATCGTTCGCTGTGCGCCAGCTGGGCCACCAGCGCTTCCGCCAGCAGCGTCCTGCGGTCACCGGCGTGGGTCAGGGTGCACTCTGCCAGCACGCCCGCCTGCTGAATGAAATCGGGGATATCTTCAAACCGGTTCAGCACCAGCACCAGCGTATAGCCCTGCGTATGCAGCTGCTGCAGCAGCGCGGTGAGGCTGGCGCGCGACGCGACGTCCAGCCCGTCAAACGGCTCATCAAGGATCAGCAGATCCGGCTCTGCCATCAGCGCCTGACAAAGCAGAGTTTTGCGGGTTTCACCGGTAGAAAGATATTTAAAGCGGCGATCCAGCAAATCCTGGATACCAAACTGCTGCGCCAGCGCGCGGCAGCGGGCTTCATCGCTGACGTCCGCCTGGACGATCTCTGCAGCGGTGCGGCCGGTATCCTCTTCCCCTTCGCTGAGCATATCGGTGTTATTGCGCTCCCACTCCTCACTCACCAGCTGCTGCAGCTGCTCAAATGAGAGGCGAATCGGCCGGCGAAAATCGCTGCTGAAGTGGCCTTTTCCCGCGTTAAGTTCACCTGCCAGCACCCGGGCCAGGGCAGATTTACCGCTGCCGTTAGCGCCAACAAAGGCCCAGCTCTCACCGCGCTGAACGGTCAGCGCGTTAATGCTGAGCGCGCGATGGTGACTAAGATGAAATGTGCCTTGCGAAATCTGCAATAAA
The DNA here is from genome assembly GCF_007680655.1 of Pantoea sp. PSNIH1. Classification (NCBI taxonomy): domain Bacteria; kingdom Pseudomonadati; phylum Pseudomonadota; class Gammaproteobacteria; order Enterobacterales; family Erwiniaceae; genus Pantoea; species Pantoea sp. PSNIH1. The sequence continues at coordinate 1,293,192 of NZ_VEIP01000001.1, read as the reverse complement.
GACATGATTTATTCCGGTTTGTGCATCGTTGTTACTGTTGTAACGGCCGCTGCTACGGAAGTCAATCAGGGCAGAGGCGTCAGATTAGCGTGGCAATAATCGCCTGTTCAGCGCTAAAGCAGGCGGTGACTGCGTCGCCTGGCCGCAGCGGCTGTTGCGCCAGCTGCGCTGCGCTCAGGGTAGCGCACAGCGTTTCACCACCGCTCAGCGTCAGCAGCACTTCGCTCATCTCTTCTCCCTCTTCAATGGCGCTGACCTGAGCAGAGAGGGCGTTATCGCCGGGTTCTCCTTCGTCACCGAGCCGGATCCACGGCGCTTTAATCAGCACCAGCACCTCTTTTCCGGGTACCAGCTGCAGCCGCTGCGCGCTGCGCGCGGTCAGCGCCACGTTAACCGGGGTCACGCCATCGGCCAGTACCACCTCAATATGCTGCTGCACCGGCCGGTTATCACGGCTGCGCACGGTGGCAAACAGCTGATTACGCGCGCTGGTCTGCAGCGAGAAGCGCGCAATCGCAGCCAGCAGGCTGTCGAGCGGCAGGTTATCCTGCTGCAGGGCATCAAACGCTTTCTGCTGGATCTGCGCCAGCAGATCGAACAGCTGGATCAGTCGTGTGCCATAGCGCGTCAGACGGGCGCCGCCGCCGCCTTTGCCGCCGGTAGCCCGCTCAACCAGCGTCTCATCCGCCAGCTGGTTCATCTCGTTGATGGCGTCCCAGGCGCTTTTATAACTGATGCCCGCCAGCCGGGCACCCTGACTGATTGACCCCGTCTCAGCAACCCGCCGCAGCAGTTCAATACGGCGCGGATCGGCAAACAGTTTCTGCTGAAGACGAATATGAAGTGAGAGATCGGCTTGCATGTCAGCTCCTTTAGTCGGAAGCGGGTAGTGTACGGCGTAAAGTAAAAGCACGAAAAGGGCAGCGCCTTTTTTTCCGCTGCCGCTACAATCACTTTTTTAAATTCTGCGTGAGGTTTCCATGCTGGAACTGATAAAAAGCCTGGCCGTCGCGGTCATCATGGTGCCGATTGTGATGGCGATTATGCTGGGTCTGATTTACGGCCTCGGAGAGGTGTTTAACATTATCTCCAAATTTGGCCGCCGCAATGACCGCCCGGCGAAAAGCTCACAGCACTGATTGACCCGCCCGCACGCTGCGGGCGTTTTTTTATCAATTTCCGCCCGCTCCTGCCGATACCCACTCTGATAATATTTATCCGCATGCTGCGCATAGCGGCATCTGCCCAAGCGTTGTATTATTCGGTATACAACGAAACAGGGAGTCTTACATGCTGAACAAATCTTCTTACTGGCTGGCTACGGCTACGCTGACCCTTTCGCTGGCGGGCCAGGCGGTGGCGGCTGATAAAATTACGGTGTTTGCTGCAGCATCACTGACCAATGCGCTGCAGGAGATCGCTACCCGCTATCAGCAGCAGAGTGGGACCGAAGTGGTCTCCTCGTTTGCCTCCTCCTCTACGCTGGCACGCCAGATTGAACAGGGCGCGCCGGCCGATCTCTTTATCTCTGCCGATCAGCAGTGGATGGATGACGCGGCGGCAAAACAGAGTATTGAAGCGGAGACGCGCGTAACGCTGTTGGGTAACGATCTGGTGCTGATCGCGCCTAAAGCTGCCGGCGCGGCACCCGTAACCATCTCTGCCGCCACCAACTGGAAAAATCTGCTGCAGGGGCAGCGTCTGGCGGTGGGCGATCCGGCACATGTGCCCGCCGGGATTTACGCCAAAGCAGCGCTGCAGAAGCTGGGCGCCTGGCAGCAGCTCGCGTCACAGCTTGCGCCAGCCAGCAACGTGCGCGCCGCGCTGGCGCTGGTTGAGCGTAACGAAACCCCCTATGGCATCGTGTATGGATCTGACGCCGTCGCAAGTAAAGGGGTGATGGTTGCCGGGCGTTTTCCCGCCGATTCTCATCCGCCGGTGGAGTATCCGATGGCCATAGTCAAAGCGCATCAGAACGCGGCGGTCAGCGCCTTCTGGCACTATCTGCAGGGGCCCGAGGCCGCGGCTATTTTTAAACAGTATGGATTTACGCCAAAAAGATGATACTGAGCGATCCCGAGTGGCAGGCTGTTGCGCTCAGCCTGAAAGTTTCCTGCGTGGCGGTGCTGTGCAGCCTGCCGTTTGGCATTCTCATGGCCTGGATTCTGGCACGCTGCCGTTTTCCGGGTAAAACGCTGCTCGATAGCCTGGTGCATCTGCCGCTGGTGCTGCCGCCGGTAGTGGTGGGCTATCTGCTGCTGCTGGCGCTGGGACGTCGCGGCGCGATCGGTGCCTGGCTCTGGGAGTGGTTTGGCTTTACCTTCGCCTTCAGCTGGCGCGGTGCGGCGCTGGCGGCGGCGGTGATGGCATTTCCGCTGATGGTGCGCGCCATCCGGCTGGCGCTGGAGGCGGTGGATACCCGGCTGGAGCAGGCCGCGCGAACGCTGGGAGCGGGGCGCTGGCGGGTCTTCTTTACTATTACGCTGCCGCTGACGCTGCCGGGCATTATTGCCGGTACCGTGCTGGCGTTTGCCCGTTCGCTGGGGGAGTTTGGCGCCACGATCACCTTTGTCTCCAATATCCCCGGAGAAACCCGTACCATTCCTTCCGCGATGTTTTCCCTGATTGAAACGCCGGGTGCAGAAAGCACCGCCGCGCGGCTCTGTGCGGTGGCTATCGCACTGGCGCTGCTGTCGCTGGTGGCGTCAGAATTACTGGCGCGCTGGGGCCGCAAACGCTGGGGGATCGCCTGATGCTGACGCTGCAGTTTTCCCAGCGGCTGGGTGATCATTTGCTGGAGCTGGATACGACGCTGCCGGCGCACGGTATTACCGCCGTGTTTGGCGTCTCGGGCGCGGGTAAAACGTCGCTGATCAACGCTATCAGCGGCCTGACCCAGCCGCAGCTGGGCCGCATACAGATCAATGAGCGGCTGCTGTTTGACAGCGCGCGCGGCATCAATCTGCCGCCGGAGCAGCGACGTATCGGCTATGTGTTTCAGGACGCGCGACTCTTTCCGCACTATCGGGTGCGCGGCAATCTGCAGTACAGCATGGCCGCATCAATGAAGCCGCAGTTTGCGCAGCTGGTGACGCTGCTGGGACTGGATGCGCTGCTGGATCGCTTTCCGGCCACGCTTTCAGGCGGTGAAAAACAGCGCGTGGCGATTGGCCGGGCGCTGCTGAGTGCGCCCGATCTGCTGCTGATGGATGAACCCCTGGCGTCACTGGATCTGCCGCGCAAGCGTGAGCTGCTGCCGTGGCTGCAGCAGCTGACAAAGCAGATTGCCGTGCCGGTGCTCTACGTTTCGCACAGCCTGGATGAGATTGTGCAGCTCGCGGACAACGTGCTGGTGCTGGATAACGGCAGCGTTAAAGCGGCAGGCCCGCTGGAGAAAGTCTGGAGCAGCAGCGCAATGCGCCCCTGGCTGCCGGTCAGCGAACGCACCAGCGTGCTGCGCGTGCAGGTGCTGGAGCAGCATCCTTACTACCCCATGACCGCACTGCTGCTGGGCGATCAGCATATCTGGGTGAGTCGCGTTAACCTGCCAGCAAAAAGCACGCTGCGCATTCGCATCGCGTCAGCCGATGTCTCACTGGCGCTGCAGCCAGCCCAGCATACCTCCGTGCGTAACATTCTGCCTGCGCAGGTCATGGAGCTGCTGGATATTGACGATCAGGTCGAAGTCAGGGTCCGCATCGGCAGCAGCGAGCTCTGGGCACGCATCACGCCGTGGGCACGCGATGAGCTGGGCATTCGCGTCGATCAGTGGCTCTATGTCCAGCTCAAAAGCGTTTCAGTTATTGCCTGACGGAGGCGGCTGCCGTCACAGCACTTCCCGGCGAATAATCTCTGCAATACCCGGCTCAAGATTGGTGCCGGTCACCTCGGCCGCGCGCGCTTTGATGGCGTCATCGGCGTTGCCCATTGCAACGCCCAGTCCCACCTGCTCCAGCATGCTAAGGTCGTTATAGTTATCGCCAAACGCCAGCACCTCCTGCATGCTGAAGCCCTGGCTCTCCACCCACTGCGCCAGGCGTTTGCCTTTGCTGTTACCCGCCTGGGCGATATCAACCTGATCGTGCCAGGACCATTCACACGCCAGGCCCAGCTCCGCTTCGGTGCGTTCAGCAAACTGCTGTAATGCGCGGGTATCCGGATGTGACAGGGCAAACTTCCAGATCGCTTCAGCATCCTGTGCCGCCTGCGCCAGGCTGGGCACCTGCAGGAACAGCGGACGCTGCGCTTCCGGCAGCGATTGCGCCCAGTTCAGCGTGCGGGTGACGTGACCGGTCGGCTCCTGGTAGAGCATGGCATCGTCGACGTACAGCAGACCGTGAATGTTCTCCTCATCAAGCATCTCTATTACCCTTGCAGCCTGACTTTTCGCCAGCGGATCGGCGGCCAGCACTTTTTTTGCCTGATAATCATACAAATAGGTACCGTTACAGCAGATTGCGGGTGTATCAAGCTGCAGCGCCTGATAAAAAGGGTGGATAGCGCAGTGATGGCGACCGGTAACGATCAGCACTTTAACGCCCGCCTGCTGCGCGCGGGCCAGCGCCTCCAGCGATTCAGGCAAAATAGTTTTATTGGGTGTCAGCAGGGTGCCATCCAGATCGAGGGCGATTACGCGATAGCTCATTACGGGTTCCGTCTTTGAATAACCAGGCATCAAGTCTACACCTGCCAGCCGCGCTGAGACAAAAAAGCGGGCAAAAATCCCGCCAGCGTAGCCGGCTGAAACAGGCTACAGTTATCCCTTTCATCAGGCAGCGAATAAGGAAAAACGCATGAAACAAGTCGTGTATACCGCCAGTCCCGAGAGCCAGCAGATCCACGCCTGGCAGCTTCAGGAAGATGGCGCGCTGACGCTACTGCAGGTTACCGATGTGGCCGGTCAGGTGCAGCCAATGGTGGTGAGCCCGAAAAAAGATTTTCTTTATGTGGGCGTACGTCCCGATTTTCGCGTGCTCGCCTACCGCATCGCCGCAGACGGAACGCTGACGCTGGCGGGTGAAGCGCCGCTGCCAGGCAGCCCGACGCATATCTCCACCGATCGCGAAGGCCGGTTTCTCTTTTGCGGCTCCTATAATGACGCCTGCGTCAGCATCAGTCCGCTGGATGAGAACGGCCTGCCGCAGGCCCCGTCGCAGGTGATCAACGGCCTTGAGGGATGCCACTCCGCCAACATCGACCTGGATAACGAGACGCTGCTGGTGCCGGCGCTGAAGCAGGATCGCATCTGCCGTTTTCAGCTGCATCAGGATGGCACGCTGACGCCGCACGCGCAGGCAGACGTCAATACTGCCGCAGGCGCAGGCCCGCGCCATATGGCGTTTCATCCCGGCGGCGCTTATGGCTATGTGGTCAATGAACTCAACAGCACGGTGGATGTCTGGTCACTGCAGGGCGAGATGAGGTGCGTACAGAGTCTGGATATGATGCCGGCTGATTTCAGCGGCACACGCTGGGCGGCAGATATTCATATCACACCGGATGGCCGGTCGCTCTACGCCTGCGATCGCACCAGCAGCACGATTACCGTGTTCAGCGTCAGTGAAGCGGGCGATGCGCTGACCATTGAGGGCCATCAGCCAACGGAAACGCAGCCGCGCGGTTTTAATATCGATAGCCGTGGCGCTTACCTGGTGGCTGCGGGACAGAAATCGCATCATATTGAAGTGTACCGGATTGCGGAGCGTGGCCTGCTGCAGCCGCTGGCGCGTTATGCGGTCGGGCAGGGGCCGATGTGGGTAGCGATCCTCGCGCTGGCGTGATGATGTCACGCAAGGTCGCCCTCAGAGGCGACCTTTATCAGGGTGCGCAGCGAAGCGCGCCCGGTGCGATCAGGCGTATTTTACCGTAACCGATGCGCTGGCAAGCGCATGGAAATGCACGTTAAAGCCGACCATTGCGCCGCTGGCGCCTTCATCCACATCCAGCGTCTCCACGTCCAGCGCGTGCACGCTGAAAATGTAGCGGTGTGATTCACCCTGCGGCGGTGCGGCGCCGCCGTAGCCGGTCTGGCCGAAGTCGGTACGGGTCTGGATGGCGCTTTCAGGCAGCTCTGCCACGCCGGAACCGGCGCCCTGCGGCAGCACCGTGACCTCAGCCGGAATATTGGCTACCACCCAGTGCCACCAGCCGGAACCGGTGGGCGCATCGGGATCGTAGCAGGTGACAACAAAGCTCTTAGTGCCTTCCGGCACCTCATCCCAGGCGAGATGGGGCGACAGGTTATCGCCCTGATAACCCATGCCGTTAAACACGTGGCGCTCTGGCATCTTATCGCCGTCGTTAAAATCCTGACTAAACAGGCGCATAACTCCTCCTTTTTGCTAATCGCGGAAGGCCATCATGGTGCAAAACCGCCGCAGATACCAGCGGCGTCAGGGCTGAAAATGGCCGGTGTGATCCAGCGCGTCCCGAATGGCGCGGGTGAGCTGGCTCAGCGCCTGCGCAGAAATCAGATAAGGTGGCATCAGATAGATCAGCCGGCCAAACGGGCGGATCCAGACGCCGCGCTCAACAAAGAACTGCTGCAGCGCGGCCATATTCACCGGCTGATGCGTTTCGATAACGCCAATGGCACCCAGCACGCGCGCCTGCGCCACGGCGGGATGCAGCTGCAGCGGCAGCAGCTCCCGCTGCAGCTGCAGCTCAATCGCCGCGACCTGCGTCTGCCACTCGCCTTCCGCCACCATGGCCAGGCTTTCAGCGGCAACTGCGCACGCCAGCGGGTTGCCCATAAAGGTCGGGCCATGCATGAAGCAGCCAGCGGCGCTGCGGCTGATGGTGTCAGCCACCTCGCGCGTGGTCAGCGTGGCGGCGAGCGTCATCGTCCCGCCGGTCAGCGCTTTACCGAGGCATAAAATGTCGGGTGTCACGCCCGCGTGTTCACAGGCAAACAGCTTGCCGCTGCGGCCGAAGCCGGTGGCGATCTCATCGGCGATCAGCAGCAGCCCGTAGCGATCGCACAGCGCCCGCACCTGCTGCAGATAGCGCGGATGGTAAAAGCGCATCCCGCCCGCACCCTGCACAATCGGTTCCAGGATCACCGCGGCAATGTCGCGATGGTGCTGCTCCGCCAGCCGGGCGAAGTCGCTGAAATCGGCATCATCCCATGTATCAGTGAAACCGCACTGCGGCGCAGCGGCAAACAGATGCTCCGGCAGATAGCCACGCCACAGGCTGTGCATTGAGTTTTCCGGATCGCATACCGCCATCGCCGCAAACGTATCGCCGTGATAGCCGCGCTTCAGCGTCAGGAATGTCTGGCGCCTCTCGCCGCGACCCAGCCAGTACTGCAGCGCCATTTTCATCGCGACTTCCACCGCAATGGATCCGGAGTCAGCCAGAAACACGCACTCCAGCGCTTCAGGCGTCATCGCCACCAGCTGACGGCTCAGCGCGACTGCTGCCGGATGGGTAATACCGCCGAACATCACGTGTGACATCTGCGCCATCTGCTGCTGCAGTGCCTGGTTGAGACGCGGATGATTGTAGCCGTGGATCGCCGCCCACCATGACGACATACCGTCAACCAGCTCGCGTCCATCTGCCAGCTGCAGCTGGCAACCCTGGGCGGCCACCACCGGATAACAGGGCAGCGGGTCGCGCATTGAGGTGTAGGGATGCCAGATATGCTGGCGGTCAAAATCGAGGTCGTCAGGCGTGAACATCTGTCTTGTAAACCATTTTGAAAAGATTTAGTTTACAAGTATAACCACGATCATTGTCGGGATGAACCCCTTTTTGGAGTATGTAATGGCTAACCGCTGGACACTGGCCCAGGCCCAGGCCCTGTTTGATAAACCTTTTCTGGAACTGATGTTTGAGGCGCAGCAGGTGCATCGCCAGCATTTTGACCCACGTCAGGTACAGGTCAGCACGCTGCTGTCGATTAAAACCGGCGCCTGCCCGGAAGATTGTAAATATTGCCCGCAGAGCGCGCGCTACAAAACCGGACTGGAGTCTGAACGGCTGATGGAAGTGGAGGCGGTGCTCGCCTCGGCGCGTAAAGCTAAAGCGGCCGGCTCCAGCCGTTTCTGCATGGGCGCCGCGTGGAAAAACCCGCACGAGCGCGATATGCCTTATCTGGAGCAGATGGTACAGGGCGTGAAAGCGCTCGGCATGGAAACCTGCATGACGCTGGGAACGCTGGAGCAAAACCAGGCGCAGCGTCTGGCAGAGGCCGGGCTTGACTTCTACAACCATAACCTCGACACCTCACCGGAATTCTACGGCAGCGTCATCACCACCCGGACTTACCAGGAGCGTCTCGATACGCTGGATAAAGTGCGTGGGGCCGGTATCAAAGTCTGTTCCGGCGGCATTGTCGGTCTGGGTGAAACGGTGACGGATCGCGCCGGACTGTTGGTACAGCTGGCAAACCTGCCGGTGCCGCCAGAGAGCGTGCCGATCAACATGCTGGTAAAAGTCAAAGGCACGCCGATGGCGGATAACGCTGACGTGGAGCCGTTTGATTTTATCCGCACTATCGCCGTAGCGCGCATCATGATGCCCTCTTCGCACGTGCGTCTCTCAGCGGGGCGTGAGCAGATGAGCGAGCAGACGCAGGCGATGTGTTTTATGGCGGGCGCTAACTCTATTTTCTATGGCTGCAAACTGCTGACCACGCCCAATCCGGAGGAGGATAAAGATCTGATCCTGTTCCGCAAGCTGGGGCTGAATCCGGAACATACCACAACCGCGAGCGGGGATAACGCACAGCAGCATCAGCTGCAGGCGCAGCTGGCTGAGGCCGACACGCCGCAGTTTTACAACGCGGCGGTGTAAATGTGGGCTGAACGTATTACCGGGGCGCTGCAGGCGCGCCGGGACGCGGATGGCTGGCGCTACCGGCGCTGTGTTGAGCAGAACAGCGTGCGGGAAATCACGCTGGACGGTCAGCGCTATCGCCACTTCTCCGGTAACGACTATCTCGGGCTGAGCCAGCATCCGGCGGTGATTGCGGCTTGGCAGCAGGGTGCGGCGCAGGCGGGAGCCGGGGCAGGGGCGTCCGCGTATGTGACCGGCTATAGCCGTTATCACGCAGAGCTGGAGCAGCAGCTGGCAGGCTGGCTCGGCTATTCACGCGCGCTGCTGTTTATCTCCGGCTTTGCCGCTAATCAGGCGATTGTGCATCTGCTGGCGCAGAAGCAGGACCGCATCGTGGCGGATAAACTGGCGCACGCGTCGCTGCTGGATGCTGCCAGTCACAGCCCGGCCACGCTGCGGCGTTTTGCGCATAATCAGCCGGCAAGTCTGCAAAAGCTGCTGGCGCAGCCGGGGGCGGGCGCCACGCTGGTGGTCACCGAAGGCGTTTTCAGTATGGATGGTGACAGCGCCCCGCTGGCAGAGATTGCTGCGGCGACCCGGGCTGCGGACGGCTGGCTGCTGGTCGATGACGCGCACGGCATTGGCGTGAGCGGTGAACAGGGGCGCGGCAGCTGCTGGCAGCAGCAGGTGAAACCTGAGCTGCTGGTGGTGACGTTTGGCAAAGGCTTTGGCGTCAGCGGCGCAGCGCTGCTGTGCGATGATGCGACCGCCGATTACGTTGAACAGTTCTCGCGCCACCTTATTTACTCTACCGCCATGCCGCCGGCGCAGTGCTGCGCGCTGCTGGCGGCGCTGCAGCAGGTGCAGCAGGGCGATGCGCTGCGGGCACGACTGCGGGCCAATATCAGCCGCTTTCGCGCCGGCGCAGCGCAGCTGCCGTGGAGCCTTCCCGCCTCAGAGAGTGCCATTCAGCCGCTGATTGTGGGGGAGAACGCGGACGCGCTGGCGCTCTCGCAGCGGCTGGCGCAGGCGGGATGCTGGGTCAGCGCCATCCGCCCGCCTACCGTGCCGCCCGGTACGGCCCGGCTGCGTATTACCCTTACGGCGGCGCATGAGCCGGAAGATATCGACGCGCTGCTGGAGGCGCTGTATGACGCTGCAGGTTAACAAGCAGGCGGTAGCGCAGGCGTTTGGACGCGCCGCGCCACACTATGAGCAGCACGCCGCGCTGCAGCGCCTGAGCGGCGATGCGCTGCTGGCCTGTGCGCCAGCCGGATTTGGTCCGCACCTGCTCGATGCCGGCTGCGGCACCGGCTGGTACAGCCGGTACTGGCGCGATCGCGACCGTCGGGTAACCGCGCTCGATCTCTCTTTGCCGATGCTGGACGCCGCGCGCGCCCAGCGATCGGCACACCATTATCTGCAGGGCGATATCGACCGGCTGCCGCTGGCTGACGGCAGCGTGGATGGCGTCTGGAGCAACCTGGCGGTGCAGTGGAGCAGCGATCTGAGCGTGGCTCTGCAGCAATTTTATCGCGTGCTGCGGCCCGGCGGCACCGCGCTTTTTTCCACGCTGCTGGCGGGATCGCTGCCGGAGGTGGATCGCGCATGGGCAGCGATAGATTCCCGTCGTCACGCCAACCGCTTTCTTCAGGCCGGTGAGGTTGCCGCTGCCGCGCGGACCCAGCCGCTGCGCAGCACGCAGCAGATCGTTACGCTTCACTTTCCGGATGCGCTGAGTGCGATGCGCTCGCTGAAGGGAATTGGCGCGACCCACCTGCACGGCGGACGCAGCAACAGCGTACTGACGCGTCAGCAGCTGGCGCAGCTTGAGCGGCACTGGCCGCAGGATGAACAGGGCTATCGCCTCACTTATCACCTGATGTATGGAGTTTTGCAAAAATGAAACGCTGGTTTATCACCGGAACCGACACCGAAGTGGGAAAAACAGTTGCCAGCGGCGCGCTGCTGCAGGCGGCCAGCGCGGCCGGGCTGCGTACGGCAGGGTATAAACCGGTAGCGTCGGGCTGTGAGATGACGGCGGAGGGCGTGCGCAACAGCGATGCGCTGGCGCTGCAGCGCTACAGCAGCGTGCCGCTGCGCTATGAGCAGGTTAACCCGCTGGCATTTATGGAACCGACCTCACCGCATATCGTGAGCGCAGAAGAGGGCAGGCCGATCGACTTTGCACAGCTCTCGGCGGGTCTGCGCAGCGTGGAAGCGCAGGCTGAATGGCTGCTGGTTGAGGGGGCGGGCGGCTGGTTTACGCCGCTTTCTGAGACGCAGACCTATGCGGACTGGGTCATCGCAGAGCAGCTGCCGGTGATCCTGGTGGTGGGCGTAAAGCTGGGCTGTATTAATCACGCCATGCTGACCGCCGCCGCGATCAAGGCAGCCGGCTTACCACTGGCAGGCTGGATCGCAAACGATATTCAGCCGCCGGGCAAGCGGCATCGTGAATATATTGCGTCGCTGCGCCAGCGCATCGACGCGCCGTTTCTGGGCGAAATCCCCTGGCTGGCGTCCGGGACGGAGCAGGCGACCTGCGGACGCTACCTGACGCTGCCCTGAGCGATAAGCATCCCTTAAGACATCAGGCCGGCGTCAGCCATTTGTTCACGGTAAGATCGTCCAGCTGCGCAACGCGCCCCTGCGCCACATTACGTCCGCGGTGCAGCAGCAGAAAGTAGTCGGCGACGCGGCGTATAAACGAGACGTGCTGCTCCAGCAGCAGGATGGTCAGGCCATATTCCCGGTTGAGCCGCCGGATCAGGTTGCCCGTCTCCTCCTCCAGCCACGGCGACATCGTACCGGAAGGCTCATCGAGGATCAGCAGGCGCGGTTTCAGTACCAGCGCGCGCGCCAGTGCCAGCTGCTGCTGCAGATTAACCGGCAGCTCACCGCTGCGCTGATGGCGCAGTGAATAGAGCGCGGGAAACAGCTCAAACACCATCTCCGGAATGGCGCGGTTGCGCTCATCTTCAGCCGCCAGCAGGGCGATCAGCAGATTGTCCTCAACGCTCATCTGCGTAAAGATATGGCGCTTTTGCGGCACATATCCGATGCCCATCCGCGCCCGCTGCACGGCGGGCTGCAGCAGCAGGTTCTCCGGCGGATAGCCCGCCTCCTGCCAGCAGATAGAGCCGCTGTTGACCGGCAGATGGCCCATAATGCAGTTTACCAGCGTGGTTTTCCCCATCCCCGGACTGCCCAGCACGCCGGTGCAGGATCCCGGAGGCAGATCAAGATCGACATCCCACAGAATCTGATTCTGGCCATAAAACTGATTCACCGAACGTAAACTCAGCATCTGATCTTCTCCTTACAGATAGTTAGCCTGAATGCACCCGCTCTGTGTCGTCTGGCATGCAGTGACAGATTAAGTAACGCGGTGGTATCAGACATCAGGGCGTCCCTGTTAAACCTGAATGTTCTGCCGCCGGAAAAGAGATGCAATCAACGGGCCAGATCGATAATCCTGCGTTTCTGGCGTTATTAAATGCCCGTAATTGTGCCTTACACATCAGGAAAGCTTAACTGTGAAAAGGGGTGATTAAGCTTCTGCACTTTGACGGTGCTGATTACTAAGCTTTTCTGGTGCATCTGTTCATTAATAAGGCAGCGGTCCAGTGCAGGAAAACAGCGCAGCCCAGGCGTGGCGGCGCTGTGGAATCAAAAAAGAATAGTTAATTGCGCCATCCCTGCTGGAAAAATAATCATAAAAAAAATTTTTTTGTTGGGGCAGAAGAGGGCGGGATTTTTTATACACAGCCTGCGGGCTCGGGGCTGGCTTCACTTATCCACTATTCCTGTGGATAACCTTGTGCATTAGCGACTGAAAACCGGGCGCAAGCGAGGAAATACGCGGCCTGGATACATTATGCTGCGAAACTGGGCTTTTGGTCTATTTTCATTAAATTCAGTATGTTATCTAAAAGCAAGCCTGTAAAACTCCGGCTGAAGTTTACCGCTGCATTTTAATGACGTTCTCTTGACAATTGTTAAAAGCCCGGCCCGCCTGGGGATAACCTGGCGCGACATATTTTAGCCAGCTGCCGCTTTAGTGCCTCTGAAGCGGCGCCACGGGCAGCAGGACCATCGTGACGTTTATCTGTAAATATATCCAGTGTTTTTTTCTGGCAAAATCGCCATAGCAGAGTAGAATTATCAGCCTGCCAGCCCTTTTCTTCAGCAGGAATTCTGAAATCATGAGCAAAGTCTTTAAACTCAACTCCGCCTTTAAGCCTTCAGGCGATCAGCCTGAAGCGATCCGCCGTCTGGAGGAGGGGCTGGAAGATGGCCTTGCGCATCAGACCCTGCTCGGCGTAACGGGATCGGGCAAAACCTTTACCGTTGCCAATGTGATTGCCGATCTCAACCGGCCGACGATGGTGCTGGCGCCTAACAAAACGCTGGCGGCGCAGCTCTATGGTGAGATGAAAGAGTTTTTCCCGGATAACGCGGTAGAATTTTTCGTCTCTTACTATGACTACTATCAGCCTGAAGCCTATGTGCCGAGTTCTGACACCTTTATCGAAAAAGATGCGGCGGTGAACGAGCACATTGAGCAGATGCGCCTCTCCGCCACCAAAGCGATGCTGGAACGACGCGATGTCATCGTGGTCGCGTCGGTCTCGGCAATTTATGGTCTGGGCGATCCCGATCTCTATCTGAAAATGATGCTGCATCTGACGCGCGGTATGATCATCGATCAGCGCAGTATCTTACGGCGTCTGGCTGAGCTGCAGTATGCGCGTAACGATCAGGCGTTTCAGCGCGGTACGTTCCGCGTGCGCGGGGAGGTGATCGATATCTTCCCGGCGGAGTCCGACGATATGGCTCTGCGGGTGGAGCTGTTTGATGAAGAGGTTGAGCGGCTCTCACTATTTGATCCGCTTACCGGACAAATTGAGTCAGTGATCCCGCGCTTTACCATCTATCCCAAAACGCACTACGTTACGCCGCGCGAGCGCATCCTGCAGGCGATGGAAGAGATCAAAGATGAGCTGGCCCTGCGCCGTAAGGTGCTGCTGGAAAACAACAAGCTGCTGGAAGAGCAGCGCATTACGCAGCGCACCCAGTTTGACCTGGAGATGATGAACGAGCTGGGTTACTGCTCGGGGATTGAGAACTACTCCCGCTATCTCTCGGGACGCGGACCGGGTGAAGCGCCGCCGACCCTGTTTGACTATCTGCCGGCCGATGGTCTGCTGGTGGTGGATGAGTCGCACGTTACTATTCCGCAGATTGGCGGCATGTATCGCGGCGACCGCGCGCGTAAAGAGACGCTGGTGGAGTACGGCTTCCGCCTGCCGTCCGCGCTGGACAACCGTCCGCTTCGGTTTGAAGAGTTTGAGGCGCTGGCCCCGCAGACCATTTATGTCTCCGCCACGCCGGGTAAATATGAGCTGGAAAAATCGGGCACGGAAGTGATCGATCAGGTAGTGCGTCCGACAGGTCTGCTCGATCCCATTCTTGAGGTGCGCCCGGTCGGCACACAGGTGGATGATCTGCTCTCTGAAATCCGCAAACGCGTGGAGATCAACGAACGCGTGCTGGTGACGACGCTGACCAAGCGTATGGCTGAAGACCTCACTGAATATCTTGAAGAGCATGGTGAGAAGGTGCGCTATCTGCACTCTGATATCGATACCGTTGAGCGCATGGAGATTATTCGCGACCTGCGCCTGGGCGAGTTTGACGTGCTGGTAGGGATTAACCTGCTGCGTGAGGGACTTGATATGCCGGAGGTCTCCCTGGTGGCGATTCTCGACGCCGACAAAGAGGGCTTCCTGCGTTCAGAACGCTCCCTGATCCAGACGATTGGTCGTGCAGCGCGTAACGTGAACGGCAAAGCGATTCTTTATGCTGATAAAATCACGCCCTCTATGGCACGCGCGATTGAAGAGACAGAGCGACGTCGCGAGAAGCAGGAGCGCTACAACACCGAGCACGGCATTGTGCCGCAGGGGCTGAATAAGAAGATCACGGATATTCTTGAGCTGGGCAAAAACGTGGTGAAAACGCGCGGCAAAGGCAAAACGGCCACGCGCACGGCAGCAGAGAATGATGCTGATTACCTGGCGCTTACGCCACAGGCGATGCAGAAGAAAATTCACGAACTGGAAGCGCAGATGCAGCAGCATGCGCAAAACCTGGAGTTTGAAGAAGCCGCCAGCCTGCGCGACCGGCTGCATGAGCTGCGCGAACTGTTTATTGCCGCCTCATAACCACCAACCCGTGCCGCATTCCGCAGGAGCCGCATTACACAGCGGCCGCATTCCGTAGAGGGCCGCATTCATGCGGCCCTGGCGTATTCATGCGGCCCTGGCGTATTCATTCACCACCGGATTTGTACGCAACCAGGGCGCCATGAATGGCGCCCCTACGTTTATTCCGCGAATTCATACGCGACCAGGGCGCCATAAATGGCGCCCCTACACCAATATCTGTAGGGGCCGCATTTATGCGGCCCTGGCGTATTTATGCGGCCCTGGCGTATTTATACGGCTGGCGGCTTTAAAGCGCCTGGATGGCGTGCTCCAGCGCCAGGCGCAGAAGCTGTCGATCGTGGCGATAACGGATATCTTCAGCTTCCAGCGGCTCCTGCACAATAATGCGCTGCGCCAGACCCTGCGTGTCGGCAGTCGGGCTGATCACTACGGCATCAATAACCCGTTTACCAATCGCCTGCTCCATAATGGCCAGCTTATCTGCCACGCTAAGACGGGCGGCTGCCGGGCTAAGCTCGCGGCCAAGATTGCCAATAAATACCATCGTAGCGGGCGTACGCCGCAGCGCGCGCGCCATCTCTTCCATCAGCAAAATCGGCATCAGGCTGGTATAGAAACTGCCCGGGCCAATCAGGATCAGATCGGCTTCAGCCACGGCGTCCAGCGCTTCGCGGGTGGGATTAACCGCCGGATGCAGCATCAGCGCCTGAGGCGCCTGACGCATCTCATCAATCGCGGTTTCGCCATACACCATGTTGCCTTCTGCATCCTGCGCGACCAGATCAACCGGCTGCTCTGACATCGGGATGAGAAACGCATCAACCTTGAGCAGATTGCGGATAATGTTAATCGCTTCCAGCGGACGCACGCTGAGATGATCCAGCGCTTTCAGGATCAGGTTGCCAAGATTGTGGCCCGCCAGTTCGCCGTTACCGGCAAAACGGTATTCAAACATCGCGGAAGCGACGCTGGGCTCGGTGATCAGCTGATTAAGACAGTTGCGCATGTCTCCCCAGGCGATCCCCCCCTCTGAACGGCGGATACGTCCGGTGGAGCCGCCATTGTCCGTGGTGGTCACTATACCGGTGAGTCGCGAGCCCAGCGGCGCCAGCGCTGACATGACGCGGCCCAGGCCGTGTCCGCCGCCCAGTGCCACCACGCGATCTAAATCTGCCAGCGTTCGATTCATGCTGCTCCTTATCGGTCCACTGCGCTGAAAGCCAATTCTTTGCTGCCGGGGGCAGCGTCATGTGGCGCAGTTTAGCCTATTCTGCTGCGATAATGCCGCGAAAAATCGTTATATATCATGTTATACAACGCACGCAGTGACTGGCTGACTGACGCAAAGCGCGCTACCATCCAGAGACCGCGTTGTCCTCAATGACAACAAACTCCCAAGCCTTGCGCGCCTAAGTCAAATGATAGGGCCGCCTGGCCGCAGCGTCATGCTGCCAGGGTGCAGAAAGAAATGCCTGCATCTCCCGACTTTGGAAAGGTGTTAAGGTGCCACAATTTACAGATGCCTGGGCGCGCAGCTTCTACTATTTGCGCCTGTCGATCACGGATGTATGTAATTTCCGTTGTACTTACTGTCTGCCGGACGGCTACAAGCCTGGCAGTACCCGCAACAAAAGCTTTCTCTCGCTGGATGAGATCCGCCGGGTGACCCGCGCCTTTACCGCGGCGGGAACGGAGAAGATCCGGCTTACCGGCGGTGAACCCTCGATGCGTCGCGACTTTACCGACATCATCGCTGCCGTGCGTGAAAACGCCGCGCTGCGACAGATTGCGGTGACCACCAACGGCTATCGCATGGCGCGTGACGTACAGTCATGGCGCGATGCAGGGCTGACGCACATCAACGTCAGCGTGGACAGCCTGGATGCGCGGCAGTTTCATGCCATCACCGGACAGAACAAATTTGCTGAGGTCATGGCCGGTATCGACGCCGCATTTGACGCCGGATTCGAAAAAGTCAAAGTTAACAGCGTGCTGATGCGTGATGTTAACAGCCAGAGTCTGGATACGTTTCTGGCCTGGATCCGCACGCGTCCGATTCAGCTGCGTTTTATTGAGCTGATGGAAACCGGTGAAGGGGGCGATCTGTTCCGGCGTCACCATATCTCCGGTGAGGTGATCCGCGACCGGCTGATCGTGCAGGGCTGGCAGCGGCAGCCGCGCGGCCGCAGCGACGGGCCGGCACAGGTATTTCGTCATCCCGACTATCAGGGTGAGGTCGGCCTGATTATGCCTTATGAAAAAGATTTCTGCGCCAGCTGCAACCGGCTGCGCGTCTCGGCCACCGGTAAACTGCACCTCTGCCTGTTTGGCGACGGTGGGGTAGAGCTGCGCGATCTGCTCGCCTCCGATGCACAGCAGGACGAGCTGCAGGCGCGTATCGCCCATAGTCTTGGCCAGAAAAAGCAGACCCACTTTCTGCATCAGGGCCAGACCGGTATTACGCAAAATCTCTCTTTCATTGGTGGCTAAACACAGGAGTTACAGCCATGGCTAAACCAACCGGCGAATTTACCGCTCTGACTGCCGCGGTGCTGACCATATCCGACAGCCGCGATGCGGCGAGTGACACCTCAGGAGACTATCTGCGTGAGGCGCTGGCGGACGCGGGGCATCAGGTGGTGGATCACGCTATTCTGCCTGACAATCGCTACCGCATTCGCGCCACGGTATCGCGCTGGATCGCCAGCGACGATATCCAGGTGGTGATTGTGAACGGCGGCACCGGCTTTAACAGCAAAAACAGTACGCCGGAAGCGCTGCTGCCGCTGTTTGACCGCGAAATTGACGGCTTTGGCGAACTGTTCCGTATGTTCTCGTATGAAGATATCGGCAGCGCAACGCTGCAGTCGCGTGCCGTTGCCGGCCTCGCCAATCAGACCCTGATTTTTGCCCTGCCAGGCTCCACCAGCGCCTGCCGCTGCGGCTGGGAACGTATCATCGCCGATCAGCTGGATGCGCGCACCCGGCCCTGTAATTTTGTCTCTCATCTGAAGAAAGTCACTGTATGAATCAGTTAACGCATATTAACGCCGCTGGCGAAGCCCACATGGTTGATGTCTCCGGCAAAAATGAAACCGTGCGCGAAGCGCAGGCGGAGGCGCTGGTTTTGATGTCACCTGCCACGCTGCAGATGATCATGGAAGGCAGCCATCATAAAGGCGATGTCTTTGCCACGGCCCGTATCGCCGGCATTCAGGCGGCAAAGCGCACCTGGGAGCTGATACCGCTCTGTCATCCGCTGATGCTGAGTAAAGTGGAAGTGACGCTGGAAGCGGAACCGGCGCAGAGCCGGGTACGCGTCACCGCGCGCTGCCGCCTGACCGGTAAAACCGGAGTGGAGATGGAGGCGCTGACGGCCGCTTCCGTGGCGGCGCTGACCATCTACGACATGTGCAAAGCGGTGCAGAAAGATATCGTGATTGACCAGCTGCGCCTGCTGAGCAAAAGCGGCGGGAAGTCAGGTGACTTCAGGGCGGTCAGCCATGATTAAAGTCCTGTTTTTTGCCCAGGTGCGTGAGCTGAGCGGCACCAGCGAACTGACGCTGCCGGAAGCCTATCCTGACGTGGCGGCACTGCGTGCTGCACTGGCGCAGCGCAGCGACCGCTGGGCGCTGGCGCTGGAATCGGGCAGGCTGCTGGCCGCAGTCAATCAGACGCTGGTCCCCATGACGCATCCGCTGCAGGCGGGTGATGAAGTGGCGTTTTTCCCGCCGGTCACCGGAGGTTAACCATGACAACCCGTATTCGCGTTGGCCCCGAGCCGTTTGATACCGGGGCTGAATACCGGCTGCTGGCCGCAGACGATCGGGATGGCGCTATCGTTACCTTCACCGGTAAAGTGCGCAATCATAACCTCGGCGCCGACGTAGCGGCGCTGACGCTGGAGCACTATCCGGGTATGACGGAAAAAGCGCTGGCGGAAATCGCTGAGGCTGCCCGGCAGCGCTGGCCATTGCAGCAGATAACAGTGATCCATCGCGTGGGTGAACTCTTTCCCGGTGATGAGATAGTGCTGGTGGGCGTCAGCTGCGCACACCGCGGCAGCGCATTCGCAGCCGCAGAATTTATTATGGATTATCTTAAAACCCGTGCGCCGTTCTGGAAGCGCGAAGCCACCCCGGAGGGGGATCGCTGGGTGGATGCGCGTGACAGCGACCATCAGGCAGCGGCGCGCTGGGAGTAATAACGGACAGGGCGGAGGCCGGGAGCCTCGCGCCCGCAACGTGCCTGAAGCACGCATTTTTTTATCAGGGAGCAGGATGAAACCAACCTTCTTACGCCGCGGCGCGCTTCTGCTGACCGCGCTGATCGTGGCCGGCTGCAGCAGTAAAAAAGAGCCGCAGGCGCCGGCGCGCCAGCCCGCAGATGTTAAAGCGCAGATTGAGCAGCTGCTGCCCGGGTACGTGACGCAAAAATCAGCCTGGGCTGATGACATCTATACCGCTTTCCGTGTCCAGCAGCTCGATACGAGCGCCAGCAATCTGTGCGCGGTGATCGCCGTCGCCGGGCAGGAGTCAAATTTCAGCGCCGATGCTGAGGTGCCCGGGCTGCCAAAAATTGCCTGGGGGGAGATTGACCGGCGCGCGGCAAAGCTGCACATTCCGGCATTTCTGGTGCGGACTGCGCTGCTGATCAAATCCTCCAATGGTGAAAGCTACGCCGCGCGGCTGGACAAGGTGCGCAGTGAAAAGGAGCTGAGCGCCATTTTTGATGATTTTATTGATATGGTGCCGATGGGGCAGACGCTGTTTGGCAGGCTGAACCCGGTACACACCGGCGGGCCGATGCAGGTAAGCGTTGCCTTTGCCGAGGCGCATGCGCAGGGCTACCCGTATGCCATCGATGGTTCGATCCGGCGCGAGGTGTTCAGCCGGCGCGGAGGGATCTGGTTCGGCACGAAGCATCTGCTGGGCTATCCGGCAGACTATAGTCAGCCGCTCTATCGCTTTGCCGACTTTAACGCAGGCTGGTATGCCAGCCGCAACGCGGCGTTTCAGGCCGCGATTGCGCGCGCCAGCGGGATCCGCCTCGCGCTGGATGGCGACCTTATCAATTACGGCAGCGAGCAGGCGGGCTCGACTGAGCTGGCGGTGCGTACGCTGGGCAAACGCCTGGATATGAGCGACCGGGAAATTCGCCGCGATCTGGAAAAAGGGGATACGGCGGACTTCAGCAATACAACTTTGTGGAAACAGACCTTTATTCTGGCGGATAAAATGGCGGGCAAGCGGGTGCCGCGCGAAATGCTGCCGGGGATCAAACTGGAGAGCCCGAAAATTACCCGTAATCTCACCACCGCGTGGTTTGCCCAGCGGGTTAACAGCCGATATCAGCAGTGTATGACGCGCCGTTGAGGCGGCATGGTATACACTTCACTCTGACCCTGTAATTTCTATTTGAGAGGTGCATCATGGATCGATATCCACGTAATGATTCGTTTGTGCAGCCGGCGTCGGCCGGGCTGCAGGCCTATATGGCTCAGGTGTACGGCTGGATGACCTGCGGCCTGCTGCTCACCGCGTTTGTCTCCTGGTTTGCCGCGCGTACGCCTGCGGTCATGGAGCTGGTGTTCGCTAACCGCATTACCTTCTTTGGCCTGATCATCGCACAGCTGGCGCTGGTCTTTGTGCTGTCGGGTCTGGTCCAGCGTATGAGCGGGGCCGTGGCGACGGCGCTATTTATGCTCTATTCGGCGCTGACCGGCCTGACCATGGCGAGTATTTTTCTGGTTTACACCTACTCGTCTATCGCCAGCACCTTTTTTGTTACCGCCGGAATGTTTGGGGCGATGAGCTTTTACGGCTACACCACCAAACGCGATCTGAGCCGTATCGGCAGCCTGCTGTTTATGGCGCTGATTGGTATCGTGCTGGCGTCGCTGGTGAACTTCTGGCTGAAAAGCCCGGCGCTGATGTGGGCTATTACCTATATCGGCGTGGTGGTGTTTGTGGGGCTGACCGCCTATGACACGCAGAAACTGAAAGCGGTGGGTGAAAATATTGACGCCCGCGATAGCGAAAACCTGCGTCGCTACTCCATTATGGGGGCGCTGACGCTCTACCTCGACTTCATCAATCTGTTTTTGATGCTGCTGCGGATTTTCGGCAACCGCCGCTAAGACGCCGGCTTTATCTTTACCGGGGGCGCAGCGATGCGCCCCCGTTTTTTATCCTTCCAGCTGCGGTTACTGCTCTGCCATTTTCTGCTGATTTTTGTGTCGCAGATGCTTCGCCCGGCTCTCCAGCCAGAGATACAACACCAGCGCCAGCAGCAGCGGCAGAATAAAGTAGAGGACGCGGTAGGCAAGCAGCGCGGCGATAATTTCACCGTGTGAAGCGTGCTGTCCGCTCAGCAGGGCCAGAAACACCGCTTCCAGCACGCCGATACCCGCCGGAATATGAATAATGACGCCGGCAATACTGCTGATCAGCAGCACGCCCAGTACGATGGGATAGTCCACTTCACGCATCAGCAGCAGCCAGATAATGGTGCCCATCACCATCCAGTTTGCGCAGGAGACGGCAAACTGAAACAGCGCCATACGCAGTGAAGGCAGCTGCAGCCGCTGGCCCTTCACCGTCCACTGCCGCTTTTTCGCAAAGGCGCAGGCCCAGAGATAGACTGCCGTCAGCAGCAGCAGTGCACCACCGATGATACGCAGCGTGCCTTCACCAATAAACCAGCGCGGCGGAATCGGCACCATGCCGGAGACAAACACCACGCCGCCCAGCAAAATATAGCCAAGCCAGTTAGTGGCAATGCTCAGTGAAAAAATGCGGGTAATGGTGCTGCCTGAAAGGCCCAGGCGTGAATAGAGGCGGTAGCGCATGGCGACGCCGCCCACCCAGGTGCTGAGCGTCAGGTTAAAGGCGTAGCAGATAAACGACACCAGCATGACCTGCCGCTTCGATAGCTTATGACCGCAGTAGACGCGGCCAATCAGATCGTACAGGCCATAGGTAATATAACTGACCACCACCAGCCCGGCCGCGCCCAGCACCACATAGCGGTTGTAGCCGGTGATAACCTTGTAGACATCTTCCCAGTTGACTTTGCGCGCGTAGACCACCAGCAGAACAACGACGGCAATAAAAAAGAGCCACGTGAGAATTTTTTTCGCCAGCCGCCACTTCGGATTCTTTTTGCTCATCAGGATTTCGCTCCTTCATTATTGGCTTCCACCCGATCCTGCGTCTCCATCTCAGGCTGAACCGGAGGCGAGACCTGGGATAGCTGAGGCGTATGCGCAGGCAGCCAGCCAGCAATGGCCGGGAAGTGGCGCAGAAAGTGGAATACAATGACGCCCTTGGTTAACTGCCACCAGTTGCGCGGCGGCAGTTTGTCATCCTGGACGCGAACACAGTCGTGCTGAATCAGGCCTTCCAGATTATCGCGCAGCGTCTGGTTGAAAGCGCGGTCGTGAATGATCAGGTTAGCTTCAAGATTAAGCGACAGGCTGAGCGGATCGAGGTTACTGGAGCCGACGGTGGTCCAGTGCTGATCCTGCACCGCGACCTTGCCATGCAGTGGCCGGCGGCAATACTCATAGACCTCCACACCGCCATCCACCAGATAGTTATAGAGCAGTTCAGCCCCCACTTTTACAATCGGCATATCGGGCTCACCCTGCACAATCAGCCGCACGCGCACGCCGCGCCGGGCAGCGTTGCGCATCTCGCGCAGCAGGCGATAGCCAGGGAAGAAGTAGGCATTAGCGATAATCACGTCGCGTTTCGCTTTGCGCAGCATATCCAGATAGTGCTGCTCAATGTCGTCGCGGTGTTCATTGTTGTCGCGATAAACAAACAGCACCTGAGCGCTGCCGGGCTGGGCATTAACGGCCACATGTCTTGACGGTTTTCCCCACCAGCGGCGGGTGATCTGATCGCTGCCCATCGCCATCTGGACAAAGCGGGCGATATCGATCACCACCGGCCCCTTTACCTCCACGGCATAATCCTGTTTCGCTTCCGGACCGTAATCGGTGTTGTGCTCAGCCGAGAAATTGATGCCGCCGACAAAGGCGATCTGCTCATCGATCACCACGATTTTACGGTGCAGACGGCGAAAAAGATTGGTACGCATCCCCATGACCAGCGGGCGCGGATCATAGTAGATAAACCGAACGCCCGCCTCCGTAAGGGTATTAACAAACTCATCAGAGAGATCGGGAGAGCCATAGCCATCTACCATGACTTCGACCTTCACGCCGCGCTGTGCCGCCGCCAGCAGGTCACGGTGCAGCGCCTTACCTACGTTATCTTCAAAGAGAATAAAGGTTTCGAGCAGCAGCGTGCGCTCGGCGCGCTGGATGGCACCCGATACGCGCGGAAAAAACGCTTCGCCATTCTCCAGCAGGCGCAGCTGGTTGCCGTCACGCCAGTTGAAATTCATAGGAATATCTCCACCGCCAGCGGCGCATGATCGGACAGATGAGACCAGGGTTTGACCGGCAGCGCCCAGGGCTGGCTGACGGACGCATTACGAATATAGATACGATCAAGTCGTAAGAGCGGAAAGCGTGCCGGGAACGTGCGCGCCGGCCGGCCATTTTTCAGGCTGAACACCTCTTTCAAACCGGCACCGCGCTGCAGAAAACGGTTAGCGCGCACCTGCCAGTCGTTGAAATCCCCGGCCACGACCAGCGGTGCATCCGCTGGCAGCGCGTTGATCACATCGCACATCATCTTCATCTGCGTCAGCCGATGCTTCTCTTTCAGGCCAAGATGGACGCAAATGACATGCAGCGGCTGCGCCCGGTCGGGCAGCGTAATCTGGCAGTGCAGCATGCCGCGCTTTTCGCTGCCAGCAACAGAAATGTCGCGATTTTGATATTCAGCAATAGGAAAGCGTGACAGTATCGCGTTGCCGTGGTGGCCTTCGGGATAAACCGCGTTGCGGCCATAGGCGAAGTCGTGCCACATGGTGTCAGCCAGATACTCATAATGTGAGTTCTCAGGCCACGCTTCTATCTGTGCGGCATGAATAGCGTGGGTACCCATTACCTCCTGTAAAAAGACGATATCCGCTGATGTGGCGCGTACGGCGTCGCGTAATTCCGGCAGAATAAAACGACGATTAAACGTGGTGAAACCTTTATGGGTATTGATCGTCAGGACTTTAAATGAAAATCCTTGCGTGTTTTGTGGCATACTGCGACGCGCTCCTTTTCATCATGAATAGAACAAAGTGTAGTCTTTGTCACAAACGGGTGGTGCCAGGGCGAGAAAATTAAGGTCTTATCTGAAATTTGTTTTACATTGAGGAAATCCGTCTGGCTTCGGTCAGATACACTTGGGCGACCTGTTGGGTCTGCCAGGAGAAAAGTATGAAATGGTCTAATCGTGTTCAGATTGTTACCGGTCAAACCTGTCTGCACATCGCCACGCATTTGCTGGTGATTGCCGCACTGGTCTGGGGCTGGAAACATAAGGCACTGGTTGAAGTGAGCAGTACCCTGGTGGCAGCTTATGCAGTGGTGTTTATCTCCATGCTGGCCCTGCAGCGTAGTGCCCGTTTACGCCGTATGGGTGACACTCTGGAAGAGGTCACCACAACCTACTATTTTGGCGCAGCGATGCTGACGCTGTTCCTGATCTCACGCTTTTTCCATAACAACCTGCTGATTGGTTGCCTGGGCGTGGTCATGCTGGTGGGTCCGGCGCTGGTTTCTTTGCTGGCCAGAGAACCTGCCCCCCGCGTGGAGAAAAAGCGTAGCTGACCGCTGCGCATCCCGCCAGTCAGGGAGCCTTAAAGGCTCCCTTTTTATTGCCTGCTGCACCTCACGTCACGCAGCAGCAACCAGCGACGTGCCTGTTTTGCAGGTCGCAGTGCGCAGTGAAAGCTGGTACACTCGCCTCCTTACGCATGGTAGTTTGTGCCCTTTTCACACGCAGGCCCCCGGGGCTGCGTCATATCCCCCCTGAAAACTACATCGCGCAGCGCGATCAGGGCGGTTCGGAGTAATACACCTGCATGTCCTTTGACTCTCTCGGCTTGAATGCCGATATTTTGCGTGCGGTAGCAGAACAGGGCTATCGCGAACCGACGCCAATTCAGCGTCAGGCAATTCCCGTAGTGCTGGCTGGCCGTGACCTGCTGGCGAGCGCCCAGACCGGTACCGGTAAAACCGCCGGTTTTACGCTGCCTCTGCTGCAGCGTCTTTCTGAAAACCCTGCCGCTGCACGCGGCCGCCGCCCGGTGCGTGCGCTGATCCTGACGCCAACGCGTGAGCTGGCCGCACAGGTCGGTGAGAACGTGCGCGAATACAGCCAGTACCTGAACATGCGTTCTCTGGTGGTATTTGGTGGCGTCAGCATTAATCCGCAGATGATGAAACTGCGCGGCGGCGTTGACGTACTGGTGGCGACGCCAGGCCGTCTGCTGGATCTGGCGCATCAGAATGCGGTCGATCTCTCGCAGGTAGAAATTCTGGTGCTGGATGAAGCCGATCGCATGCTCGATATGGGCTTTATTCACGATATCCGTCGCGTCCTGGCGAAGCTGCCGGTGAAGCGTCAGAACCTGCTGTTCTCAGCAACCTTCTCCGACGAAATCAAAACGCTGGCAGAAAAACTGCTGACTAATCCGGAGCAGGTAGAAGTGGCCCGCCGCAACACCGCGTCAGAGCAGGTGTCGCAGCAGGTGCACTTTGTTGATAAAAAGCGCAAGCGGGAACTGCTGTCGCTGATGATTGGCCGTGACAACTGGCAGCAGGTACTGGTGTTTACCCGTACCAAGCATGGTGCCAACCATCTGGCTGAGCAGCTGAACAAAGATGGCATCACCGCGGCGGCTATCCACGGTAATAAGAGTCAGGGCGCCCGTACCCGCGCGCTGGCTGATTTCAAATCGGGCAGCATTCGCGTGCTGGTCGCTACCGATATCGCCGCACGCGGTCTTGATATCGAAGAGCTGCCGCACGTAGTGAACTATGAGCTGCCAAACGTAGCGGAAGATTACGTACACCGTATCGGCCGTACCGGACGCGCGGCGGCAACCGGCGCCGCGCTGTCGCTGGTCTGCGTTGATGAGCACAAGCTGCTGCGTGATATCGAACGCCTCCTGAAGCGTGAAATACCGCGCATCGCGCTGCCGGGGTTTGAGCCGGATCCGAGCATTAAAGCGGAGCCGATCCAGAATGGTCGCCAGCAGCAGCCGCGCGGTCGTGGTCAGGGGCAGGGCGGCAACGCCGGTCGCTCCGGCGGCGGTCAGCGTCAGGGCAACGGTGCGGCACGTCCGCAGAGTGAGTCGCGCGCGCCGCGTCGTCAGAGCGGTAACGGTCCGGCGACAGGTCACGCGGGCAAACCGGCACGTTCACGTCGTCCGGCTGCCAAAGGCAACGGGAACGCATAACGCGATGCGGGTGTTACTGGCTCCGATGGAGGGCGTACTGGATTCACTGGTGCGTGAACTGCTATCCGGCGTCAATGATTACGATCTCTGCGTGACTGAGTTTCTGCGCGTGGTCGATCAGCTGCTGCCGGTAAAGTCGTTCTATCGCCTCTGTCCGGAGCTGCGCCACCAGAGCCGCACGCCATCCGGTACGCGGGTGCGGCTGCAGCTGCTGGGACAGCATCCGGCCTGGCTGGCAGAAAACGCCGCCCGCGCAGCTGAACTCGGCTCGTGGGGCGTCGATCTCAACTGCGGCTGTCCGTCAAAGCTGGTTAACGGCAGCGGCGGCGGTGCCACGCTGCTGAAAGATCCGGAGCTGATTTACCGCGCCGCGCAGGCGATGCGTGCCGCCGTGCCGGATCACCTGCCGGTCACGGTTAAAGTGCGGCTCGGCTGGGATGGCAGCGATCGCCGCTTTGAAATTGCCGATGCGGTACAGCAGGCGGGGGCCAGCGAGCTGGTGGTACACGGCCGCACCAAAGAGGATGGCTACCGGGCTGAATGCATTAACTGGCAGGCGATTGGCGAAATTCGTCAGCGGCTCTCGATCCCGGTTATCGCCAACGGTGAGATCTGGAGCTGGGAAGATGCGCAGGCCTGTATGCGTATCACCGGCTGCGATGCGGTGATGCTGGGCCGCGGTGCGCTGAATGTGCCTAACCTCGGGCGCGTGGTGAAGCATAACGAGGCGCCAATGGCCTGGCCTGACGTGGTGGCGCTGCTGCTGAAGTATACCCAGCTGGAGAAGCAGGGAGATACCGGCAACTACCACGTTGCGCGCATCAAACAGTGGCTGGGCTATCTGCGTAAAGCCTACGCCGAAGCGAACGATCTCTTCAGCGAAGTGCGGACGCTGCGGGTATCTGCCGATATCGCCGCAGCGATTGAGCGCTATGCGGCGCGCCTGGTGCGCTAAGCGTTATGCGCTTCCCACAGTAAAAGCCAGCCTCCGTGCTGGCTTTTTTTTACCTTACCGGCGCTCATATCCGGGCAAATAGCGCATAAAGCACGCCCGCCAGCAGCACGGAGACCGGCAGCGTCAGGATCCAGGCCATCGCCAGGTTGCGCAGCGTGGCAAGCTGCAGGCCGGAACGGTTTGCGGCCATGGTTCCCGCCACGCCCGATGAGAGCACGTGCGTGGTGGAGACCGGCAGGCCAAACGCATCAGCTGCGCCGATAGTCGCCATCGCAACCAGTTCGGCGCTGGCACCCTGGGCATAGCTGAGATGCGATTTGCCGATGCGCTCGCCTACCGTAATGACGATACGTCGCCAGCCCACCAGCGTGCCCAGACCCAGCGCCAGCGCCACCACCACTTTTACCCAGAGCGGAATAAAGCGCGTGGCGCTGTCCAGCTCGCGCTTCACGGCGCTGAGATTGCGGGCGGTCTCTTCGGGCAGCGTTACGCTGCTGCTCTGCAGATGCCGGATACTCTCCGAAGCCAGGTACATATCGTTACGGGTATTGGTCACCGCCTGTGCCGGAATATTATTCACCGAGCCGTAGCGCCGGATCTGATCGCTGATATCACCCAGCAGCAGGCCCAGCGCCGGCAGCACCTGAGGCCGGGGCTGACGGCTGCGGACAAACTCAGTCAGTACCGTACGCGGTGCCGGCATCGCCCCGGGTGCCGGCTGCAGCGTCAGCAGCTGCTGCTCCGTGACCTGCGCCAGCGCGGCGACGCGCGGGATCTGCTCCGGCGGCAGCGACCGGTTCAGCGCATAGGCAATGGGCATCGTGCCGACCAGAATCAGCATGATAAGCCCCATGCCTTTCTGACCATCATTAGAGCCGTGTGCAAAAGAGACGCCGGTGCAGGTCAGGATCAGCAGCCCGCGGATCCAGACCGGCGGCGGGCGGGCGCTGTCGGGCGCCTGATAGAGCTGACGATTACGCACCAGCGCTTTCAGCGCCAGCAGCAGCAGAGCCGCGCAGACAAATCCCACGATCGGCGAGAGCAACAGAGCGTAGCCCACTTTCAGCGCCTGATCCCAGTCAACGCCGCTGGTGCCGCTGCGGCCATGCAGCAGCGCATTCGCTACGCCGACGCCGATGATGGAGCCAATCAGCGTATGGGATGAGGAGCTCGGCAGACCAAAATACCAGGTTCCCAGATTCCAGATAATGGCAGAGAAGAGCAGCGCATAGACCATGGCAAAGCCGTGTCCGCTGCCCGCCTGCAGAATAAGCTCGACCGGCAGCAGCGAAATAATGCCAAACGCCACCACGCCGCTGGAGAGCAGCACGCCAAGAAAGTTGCAGATGCCGGACCAGACCACCGCCACGCCGGGCGTCAGAGAATGGGTGTAGATCACCGTGGCTACGGCATTGGCGGTGTCGTGAAAGCCATTCACAAATTCAAATCCCAGCGCAATCAGCAACGCCAGCGTCAGCAGCACAAAGGGCGTATAGGTGGTGACCACCGCGCCGGTTTCCGCCACATCGTTAAACAGGTTAACCCCGGTAAAAATCAGCCCTGCGGCCAGCAGCAGCAGAAACAGTATGCGGGAGAGCGGACCGCTGCCGCGCTGCAGATCGGGACGTCCGCGCGCCGCCGGTAAACTGGTTTCAGCCATGACACACCCCATTGATGACCGGATGCACCCACCGCATCCGCTACTGGCAGTGTGATACGCCTGCAGTGTGACAGAATGATGATGACAATAAAAAAGCCAGCCCGGAGGCTGGCTTTTCTGACAGCATCAGAATGTTATCAGAGGCTGTTGCTGGTCGCGGGCTGCGCCTGATCGACTGGTGCCGGCTGCTGTTCTGCCTGCGGTTGTGCAGCAGGCTGATCGGCTGGCGGTGCAACGGCCGTTGCGCCCTGCGGCGTCATCGGTTCCTCTTTTGGCATTGCATCAGCCGATTCCTGCACGGCAATTGCTGCCGGCTGCGCATCATCGGCCTGACCGTTGATTTTGGTCGGCATACCGCTGCGTGCCTGGATGGCGTTGTTGACCGCATCCTGACGGGTGCTGGCGTCAGCAACCACTTTTGTCACGGCTGACGTCAGATTGATCGGTACCAGCTCACGCGAGTTGAACTGCTCTTCCGTGGTGGAGAGCGGGTTGTGCACCTCAATCCAGCGTGAACCATCCGGCTCAACGGTCGCTTTAACCGGCTGATCGATAAACTGAACGCGGGTGCCGACCGGCACGTTATCAAACAGCCATTTGATATCGTCGGCACGCAGGCGGACGCAGCCGTGGCTGACGCGCAGGCCGATACCGAAGTTGGCGTTAGTCCCGTGAATGGCATACAGACGACCAATATAGAGCGCGTGCAGCCCCATCGGGTTATCCGGGCCAGCCGGGAAGACGGCCGGGATGCTTTCGCCGCGTGCCGCATATTCAGCGTGCATCGCCTTGGTTGGCGTCCAGGTCGGACCCGCTTTTTTACGCTCTACTTTGGTGGTCCAGTTTACCGGAGTATCTTTACCCAGCTCACCGATACCGATAGGCAGCACGACCACGGTCTTTGTGCCTTTCGGGTAGTAGTAGAGACGCATCTCAGCGCTGTTGATCACGATGCCTTCACGCGGTGCGTCAGGCAGGATCAGCTGCTGTGGGATCACCATTTTGCTGCCCGCTTTAGGCAGATAAACGTCAACGCCGGGATTCGCTTCCAGCATATTGCTGAGGCCCATCTGGTACTGAGCCGCAAAAGCTTCCAGCGGAAGTTTACTCTCTTCCGGCACGGTGATTTCAATATTTTCGCCAATCAGGCGGCTATTCGCTGCAGGAAGCGGATAGACGACAGCAAAGGCTGACTGGCTGAAAGCGGCCAGGGCAAGAGCTAGTGAAGCGAACGCGCGAATGCTTTTTTTCATGTTTTTACAAGTCGTTATGGCCGTGTTTCAGGCTTGTCAGTGTATCGAACCCATCGTGGTCGGTGTGACCCGCTGCGCATTATATGTGCATTGCCGCGGCGATGGGAATGATGATTTTTACTGCCTGAAGATACTTTACGCAAAAAGTCCTTCTTCACAGATAAATCTGTTGGCGCAATGACCCAAATTGTGAATAGTCAGGGCTGCCAGAGCGTGACTTCACCGCTGAGTTTCCGGTTAAGAAAAAAGGCGGCACTGATCAGCGCCAGGTGGCTCAGCGCCTGCGGAACGTTGCCCAGGGCATAGCCGCGCTCGGTAAACTCTTCGGCATACAGACCCAGCGGGTTGGCATAGCTTAGCAGCTTCTCAAACTCAAAATGCGCCTCCTGCACCCGGCCGGCGCGCGCCAGGCACTCTACGTACCAGAAAGAGCAGGCGACAAAAGAGCCTTCGCCGCCGGCCAATCCGTCAGCCGGTGTTTCGCTGATATTATAGCGCCGTACCAGACCATCGCTGACCAGGTTAGCCTTGATGGCATCCAGCGTGGCCAGCCAGTCGGGGTCGGTGGAGCTGACAAAGCGCACCAGCGGCATCAGCAGCATTGAGGCATCCAGAGCGGTGCCGCCGCGCGTCGCAGTGAAATGCCCCAGGTCGGCGTTCCAGAAGTTCTGCCAGATATCGTCGCGGATCTCGCTGCGCACCCGGTCCCAGCGATCGTAAGGCATCGGCAGTGAACGCTTCATGCCCAGCCGCAGCGCGCGATCCAGCGCCACCCAGCACATCAGGCGCGAGTGGAGAAAATGCTCCGGCTCACCGCGCATCTCCCAGATGCCGGCGTCCGGCTGGTTCCAGTTGTCGCAGACGTAATCAATCATGCTGGAGACGTGCAGCCAGCCGCGGTGGGAGATGGCGTCGCCATATTTGTTGGCCAGATAGATGGCGTCCATCAGCTCGCCATAAATATCAAGCTGCGTCTGACGCCACGCGTCATTACCGATGCGAACCGGCCGTGAATCGGCGTAGCCAGAGAGGTTCAGCAGTTCGCTTTCATGCAGTTCGGTGCCGCTATCGAGACGATACATCACCTGCAGATGCGGCGTGTCGTCATGGCTGTGTTCAACGCAGCGGCCGACCCAGCGGGTAAAATCGTGCGCCTCCTCTACATAGCCAAGGCGCATCAGCGCATACATGCTGAACGAGGCGTCGCGGATCCAGGAGGCGCGGTAGTCCCAGTTGCGCTCGCCGCCCAGCTCCTCCGGCAGGCCAAAGGTGGCGGCGGCGGCGATCGAACCATGTTCATGTGAGGTAAGCAGCTTCAGCGTCAGCGCTGAACGCGTCACCATTTCACGCCAGCGCCCCTGATAGGAGCTGTGATTGCTCCAGCGCAGCCAGTAATCGAGCGTATCCTGAAAGCAGCGCGCCGTTGAGATGGTTTCAACGTGCGGATCGTCATCGTTGCCAAAGACAAACTCCGCGTGTTCGCCACTCTGCAGCGTAAATTCCGCTACCGCCGCCTGATTTTCGCAGCGCAGCGGCAGCGTGGCGCTCAGGCGCAGCGCGGGCTGCCCCTCCGCCAGAAAGGCCACGCCGCTTTCACGCATTTCAGCGCGCGTCTCAGCCCGGGCGTAATCGTGACGCGGCGCGCAGACCAGCTGAAAAGTGGCGGTGCCGCGCACCATTTTTACCCGACGTACCAGCCGCGGGACTTTGCTGCTCTCGTCGCAGATCGGCATATAGTCGGTGATCTCCGCCACCCCCTCATCGGCCAGCCAGCGGGTCTGCAGAATATTGGTATCAGGCAGGTAGAGCTGCTGGCGACGCGCCTGTGGCCAGTCAGGCGCAAGGGTAAAACGGCCCGCCTCTTCGCTGTCGAGCAGCGCCGCAAAGACAGAAGGGCTGTCCAGCTCTGGCCAGCAGAGATAGTCGATAGTGCCGTCGTTTGCGATCAGGGCGCAGGTGCGCAAATCGCCGATTACGCCGTGGTCATCAATTCTGCGTTTAATTTTGCTCATCCCGCCTCCGGTACCTTATCTGACTGTTAACTATAGACGAAACGGCTGGCCGGGCAGCGCCGTGGCACGGATGGATAACTTCTGTACTGAAAAATCGTTAACAGCGAGGAGAGCGTGTGATGGCGGATTCACTCTGGCGAATCCGCAGTTCAAAGGCTACCACAGTTAACCGGCGCGGCGGTGGTTCCAGCGGCGGATCAGATAGCGTAAGACAATACCGGTGACGATAGCCGCCGCCAGCCAGACCAGATGTTTAAGATGCTGA
Source organism: Pantoea sp. PSNIH1 (assembly GCF_007680655.1). Classification (NCBI taxonomy): domain Bacteria; kingdom Pseudomonadati; phylum Pseudomonadota; class Gammaproteobacteria; order Enterobacterales; family Erwiniaceae; genus Pantoea; species Pantoea sp. PSNIH1. The sequence goes on along the minus strand of NZ_VEIP01000001.1, from coordinate 1,260,654 downwards.
TCGAGCTTATGCAGCCAGGGCGCAATGATTTCGCCGGCAAAATAGCCCAGCGTGACAAAAATCAGCGCCCAGAGCGCAGCACCGATAACATTAAGCACAAAAAAGCGCAGCGGCTTCAGACGGCTGGTGCCGATGATAATCGGCCCAATCAGGCGAAAACCGTACATAAAGCGCACGCCGATAACAAACAGGCTGGGACGCTTCTGGATCAGACGGTTAGCTTTGCCAATCGTCGCCTGATGTTTACTGAAGCGGCGCAAAATGCGCGTACCGTAGCGGCGGCCAAGCCAGAACAGCAGCTGGTCACCAATGATGCCGCCTGCCATCGCCGCCAGCACCACGCCGCCGTAGTGCAGCAGCCCCTCATGCGCCGCCACGCCGCCCAGCAAGGTAAAGGTTTCCCCTTCGGCAATACAGCCAATCATCAGGGCCAGATAGCCATACTGGGTGATTAATCCATTGATATCGAGATGCAATTTTTTCTCCCTGGACAGAACAGACACCTGAGCAGTGTAGCTGCAGGCGGCTTTTTTTGTGCAGCGGGCCGCAAAAACAGGCGCGCTGGTTATACTTGAAGAGACGCTGCCTGTCGGAGTCTGACTGAATGCTAAAGGGGCGGCCCACTGCATCAGAGGAGTGATTTTATGAATCATGTCTGGGGTCTTCTGGCGCATCCGAATCAGGAAATGCGCCATATCAAGCAGGAAAACGAAAGCGTTTCACATCATTACACGCATCACGTGCTGCTGATGGCAGCGATACCGGTTATCTGCGCCTTTATCGGCACGACACAATTTGGCTGGAATCTGGGCGACAATCGCTTTATTCAGCTCAATCTGCTCACTGGCCTCGGTCTGGGTATTCTCTTTTATCTGTTAATTCTGGGTGGCGTCGCGGTAATGGGGCGGGTCATTCACTGGATGGCGCGCGACTATCCGCAGCGTCCCGGTATTCAGCGCTGTACCGTGTTCGCCGGCTATGTCGCCACGCCGCTGTTTCTCAGCGGTCTGGTCGCACTTTATCCGCTGGTATGGCTCTGCGTACTGGCGGGTGCCGTGGCGCTGGTCTACACCGGCTACCTGCTCTATGTCGGCATCCCGGTGTTTTTGAATATCGACCGCGAAGAGAGCATGCGCTTCTCCGGTTCAACGCTGGCGATAGGGGTACTGGTATTTGAAGTGCTGCTGGCGCTGACGGTTGTGCTGTGGGGCTATGGACCAAGGCTGTTCTGATTTCCCTGCTTTTTTCTGAGGCCGCACATAACTGCGGCCTTTTTAACGCCCGGAAACAATCTCACTAAGAAATTTGCCGCATTTGCGCGTATTATGCCGCTGCCAGCCCGCACCCTGACAGGCCTGATGCGGGCGGCCTGTGGAGCTTTCACAGCGCAAAACTCCTGATCGGATCTCACTGACACGATGTCTGTTAAATTACCTGTTTCTCTGCTGTCGCTGGCGCTGTTTATGACGGCCCCGGCGGCGGTAACACCTGTACTGGCTGCACCGGCCGCGCTGTCGGGTCTGGCACCGCTGGCCCAGCCGCAAATCGCCTCCGGCAGCGCAATGATTGTTGATCTCGATACCGGCAAGGTGCTGTTCTCCAGCCATCCTGACCGCGTGCGGCCTATCGCCTCCATTACCAAAGTGATGACGGCGATGGTTGTGCTGGATGCAAAGCTGCCGATGGATGAGATGCTTTCGGTAGATATCAGCCAGACGCGCGAGATGCGCGGCGTGTTTTCGCGCGTCAAACTCAACAGCGAAATCAGCCGCCGCTCGATGCTGCTGCTGGCGCTGATGTCGTCTGAAAACCGCGCGGCGGCCAGTCTGGCGCACCACTATCCGGGCGGCTATAACGCCTTTATCCGCGCCATGAATGCCAAAGCGCGCGCGCTGGGTATGACGCATACGCGCTATGTAGAACCCACCGGCCTCTCCACGCAGAACGTCTCCAGCGCCAGCGATCTGGTTAAGTTGCTGAAAGCGACGCGTCAGTACCCATTGCTGGGCCAGCTCAGCACCACGAAAGAGCAGACGGCGGTGTTTCAGCACCCGAGCTACGCACTGCCGTTCCGCAACACCAATCACCTGGTTTACAAAGAGGGCTGGCGGATCCAGCTGACGAAAACAGGGTACACCGATGAGGCGGGCCACTGTCTGGTGATGCGTACCGTGATCAACAACCGCCCGGTGGCGCTGGTGGTACTGGATGCGTTTGGTAAATATACCCACTTTGCCGATGCTAATCGCCTGCGCGACTGGCTGGAAACCGGTAAAGCGGCCCCGGTTCCGGCGGCAGCGCTGGCATATAAAAAACAGAAAGCGGGCCTCACCACCAGCAATACGGTAGTGGAGTAACGGCGAGGGTGCGCCCGCCAGCAGGAGGGGCGCGCCACTTGCAAACTGGCGTATCATCAGTACCCTGATTTAGCCTTATCACACCTGTTTTCATCCCGGCGGCGACCTCCTGTACTGGCCGCCACACTCGTTTAACTGGCTTTTTCGCTGGAATGTCGTTCTATGATTAAGTTTCGTTTTTTCACTGTTCCGCTGTTACTGCTCATGCTGTGCGTGCCCGCGCTGAGCCAGGCGGATGACGCGCCCGATGTGACGCAACAGCAGCCGGCACAGGACGAAGAAGCGCCGCCGCAGGCGAATCCGGCGGTTGAGCTGCCAAAAATGCAAAAAATTCTCGATAAGATCAAAGGACAGGTATCGGGAGAAACCAGCGAAAACCAGCTCAACCAGCTTAATGAGATGGCGCTGGAGCTGTCGGGCAATGCAGAGACGCTGGGACAGGCGTTAGTCCCGCAGCGCCAGCAGCTTGATGCGCAGCTGGCGGTACTGGGTCCCGCGCCCAAAGCGGACAGCGGCGTTAAAGAGACGCCGGAGGTGACGCGCAAGCGCCGCTCGCTGGAAAACCAGAAAGGCAAGCTGGACGATCAGATCAAGCAGGCAGAAGGCATTAAAAACGGTGCGCTGGTGCTCTCTTCGCAGATTGTGAACCTGCGCCGCGATCAGCTGAAAAATCAGCTGGCGCTCAATTCCGGCAGTATTTTTGGCCCGCGCTTCTGGGCGCCGCTGGTGAGCCGTCAGGATCTCGACGGCGAAAAAATCAGTGACTTTATTACGGAGCTGAAGGCGTCGGCGGCACTGTCGTGGGAGCCGGACTGGCGCGTCGGTACCATCGGCTGGCTGGTGGCGGCGATGCTGGTGATGACGCTGGGACGGCGCTACAGCGAAGAGTTTCTCGCCTGGGTGAGTATTAACAAGCTGCCGGAAGGGCGGCTGCGGCGCAGCTTCCTCGCGGCTGCCATCGCGCTGACCACGCTGGCTGCAGTGGTGCTGACCTTTAACTTTAGCGCGCTGGCGTTTACCCGCCGGGATGAAGTCTCCGGCGACGTACAGGATTTTGTTACCCGCCTGGTGCAGCTGAGCGTCTACTGCGGGCTGATTGCCGGTCTGGGACGGGCGTTTCTCTCGACCCGTCGTCCCAGCTGGCGTCTGCCGGCCATCTCTAATGAGGTTGCGCTGGCGCTGAAGCCGTTCCCGCCGATTACCGCTGCGCTGGTGTTTATCTTTCAGACCGCAGAAGCGTTTAACTACACGGTAGGTACCAGTCTCAGCACGACGATTTTTGCTAATGGCCTGACCGCGCTGCTGATTGGCAGCACCGGGCTCGCTATCAGTATGCGTACCAACCGCGTGCGCCGCCGGATGGCCCGGCTCGGCAATCCGCCAGAGGCGCGTCCGACGGTGGTCGGACTGGTTCAGCTGGCGCTCACGCTGACTGCCGTTGCGATTCTGATTTCACTGACGATCGGCTATGTGACGCTGGCGCGCTTTCTGGGCTACGAGGTGGTGTGGTGCGGGATCCTGTTTGGCTCCTTCTATTTTTTAAGCCACGTCATTACCGACGGCTGTGAAAGCCTGTTTTCCACCAGCAGCGCCGCCGGGCGCCGCCTGCAGAGTTCGCTCAATATCGATGAGCGCTATCTGCAGCAGGCCGCCACGCTGCTCAGCGCGCTGGGTAAAGCGCTGCTGATGGGGATTGTGGCGCTGGCGCTGATGACCGGCACGTTCGCCTCCTCCACGCCGGTAGAGCTTATTCAGAAAGTCATTGAGTTCTGGGGTGGCAAAGGGCTGGAGTCGCTGAATATCGTACCGGCGCATATGGTAAATGCCCTTATTTGCCTGGTAGCGGGCATCTGGATATTGCGCTCAGTGCGCCGCTGGCTGGATAACGATTTTCTGCCGAAAACCACTATGGATATCGGCATGCGCGTCTCGCTGGTGACGCTGTTCAGCAATATCGGCTACGTGCTGATTATCCTGCTGACGCTCTCCATCATGGGGCTGCAGTGGAACAAGCTGGCGTGGATTGTCAGCGCGCTATCGGTGGGTATCGGTTTTGGTCTGCAGGAGATCGTTAAAAACTTTATTTCCGGTCTGATCCTGCTCACCGAACGGCCGGTCAAGGTAGGCGACCTGGTCAGCATCAGCGGCATTGAGGGCGATATCCGGCGGATTAACGTTCGCGCCACTGAGATTCAGCTGGGCGACAAGTCAACGGTGATCGTGCCTAATTCGCAGCTGATTTCACAGAACGTACGTAATGCCACTATGGGCAATGCACAGGGGGTGGTGACCATTCAGCTGACGTTCCCGCTCGATATCGATCCGGTGCGGGTGCGCGAGCTGCTGCTGGAGGTCTATAACGAGAATGAGCGCATTCTGGAGACGCCTGAACCTTCGGTATCGTTTAAAGATCTTACCCCGTCGGGCATAGTGCTGAGCGTAACCGGCAACGTCGCCAGCCAGCGCCAGATTTCGGGTGCGAAAAGCGATCTGCTGTTCGATATTCTGACGCGGCTGCGTAAAGAGGGCATTGTGCTGTCGGCGCCGCAGACCATGATCATCGAGCGCCGCGCTCTGGCGGCGGCTACGCAGGAGCAGGATGCGCCGCAATCCTGAGTCAATGGCAGGGTGGTTATCGGACCACCCTGCACATGACGACCGGTCTCAGGCTTTGACTGCCCAGCCTTTCTGCTTGCTGGTTTTACCGATGCCGGGGTTGAAGGTATTGGTCGGGTCCAGTTCACGATAAAACGCCTGCAGCTGCGGTTTCGCTTTGTAGAGATGGCCGACGTTATGTTCCGCCGGATACTCTGCCCCGCGCGCGCTGAGCAGCGCCAGCATCCTCTCTTTCAGCGCGTGCACATCCACGCCTTTTTTCACAATGTAATCCTGATGGAACACGTGGCAGAAGAAGTGGCCATAGTAGAGCCGGTGGATCAGATCGTTATCAAACTCCGGCGGCAGCTGTTCAAACCAGGCTTCATCGTTGCGGCGCAGGGCGATATCCAGCGCCAGAATATCCTCCACTTCATCCGCATGCACCGCGTGATAGCGCACGGCGGCACCGGCGGCGGCAAACCGATGCAAAAAGGCATGCGATCCCTCTTTGCTGTCGCAGGCGAAAAACTCGCCGCCACCCTCACGGAAATAGTCCTGCAGATACGCCTGCGCTTCGGCAACGCCTTCGCCGGACATCTTCAGCATCAGGTGGTGCTCATACTTATCGCGATAGTGCTTAAGACGTTTCGGCAGATGGGCCGGGAACAGGCGACTGATACGCTGCAGCAGACGGTCGGTGAAGTGCGGCTTCACAAAGCTGAGCTTGTTCAGCCAGGCATCAACCCGGCCCTTGAGGGTGAAAAAGAGCGGCATCTTATCGGTGCCGAGCTTGTCGATCATCACGAAAGTATCTTTGCCGTACACTTCGGCAATATCGAAGATATCGCGGTGCATATATTCACCCGCCACCGGCAGATGGGTGAACTCTGCCAGGATATGACGGCGGATGTCGCCCAGCACGGCGGGGTCGTTGGTGCCGATATAGAATACCTGCTGCTGTGGCTCAGTCGGAAAGGTATCCAGACGCACGGCAAACACCGCAAGCTTACCGGCGCAGCCGGAGGCTTCAAACAGCCGGCGGGCGTCAGCGTTAAAGCGCGCCGGCGTATCGGCGTGAATATCACGTACCCGCCCGGCGTATTCATGGTCCGAGGCGTGGCGCTCATCCCAGCGCACGTCGCTCTGCTGCCAGCGCTCATCATCCAGCCGCCCGAGGATCTCTTCCGGTGAGTGGCCCAGATCGATTCCCAGATGGTTAACCAGCTTGAGTTTACCGCTGGCGTCCACCTGCGCAAACAGCGCCATCTCACTGTAGGCCGGTCCGCGTTTGATCAGCGAGCCGCCGGAGTTGTTACAGATCCCGCCCAGCACCGACGCACCGATACAGGAGGAGCCAATGACCGAATGCGGCTCGCGCCCGAGCGGTTTGAGCGTTTTTTCCAGCTGATAAAGCGTGCTGCCGGGAAACGCGAGGATCTGTTTGCCGCCATCAATCAGCTGCAGCCGGTCGAGACGCAGGGTGCTGACGATCACCACCGGACGATCGTAATCGTTGCCGCTGGGGGTGGAACCCTCCGTCAGGCCGGTATTTGCCGCCTGCATCAGGATAATGGCGTCCGCGCTGACCAGCACCTGCAGGACCCGCCAGAGTTCAAGCAGCGACCCCGGAAAGACCACCGCCAGCGCATCGCCTGCGCCGGAGCGAAAGCCGGTCCGGTAGCGCGCGGTCTGCTCCGCGTCAGTCAGCAGATGAGAGGCACCAACCAGACGGCGCAGGTCGGCAACCAGTGCAGGGTGAGAAAGGTGAGAATTCATGAGCCTGTCCTTGTCGTTAACGTGGCGTTTCTACTGTAGCACGCGGCGCGGCTCTGGTCGCCGTGTGACAAAGGCGGCTACCTGCTATCCTCATCTTGTGGCACACTGCCCCGGTAATCTTTATTGTGCGCAGTTACTTAAGAGAACCCAACCTGATGAAATGGATTTACTCTGTTAGCCTCGCGGTCTCCCTGGCTCTGCAGCCGGCGTTTGCCGATACGCTGCGTGAAACACATCCCCTGACGGAGCAGGCGCGCGACGCGTATGTCAGCCAGCTGCTCAGCAAAATGACGCTGGATGAGAAAATCGGCCAGATGCGGCTGATCAGCGTCGGACCCGACACGCCGAAAGAGGCGATTCGCGACATGATCCAGCAGGGTCAGGTTGGGGCGATTTTTAATACCGTCACCCGCCAGGATATTCGCGCCATGCAGGATCAGGTGATGCAGCTTAGCCGCCTGAAAATCCCGCTCTTTTTTGCCTACGATGTGGTGCACGGGCAGCGCACTATTTTTCCGATTCCGCTGGGCCTCGCGGCCAGCTGGGATCGCGATGCGATTGGTGAAGTGGGACGTATTTCTGCTTATGAGGCCGCGGATGATGGTCTGAATATGACCTGGGCACCGATGGTGGATGTCAGCCGCGAACCGCGCTGGGGGCGTGGCTCAGAAGGCTTTGGCGAAGATACTTATCTTACGTCGCAGATGGGCAGCGCCATGGTCAGAGCGATGCAGGGCAAAAGCCCGGCCGATCGTTACGCCGTGATGACCAGCGTGAAACATTTTGCCGCCTACGGCGCGGTGGAAGGCGGGCGTGACTACAACACCGTGGATATGAGTCCGCAGCGGCTGGCACAGGACTACCTGCCGCCTTATAAAGCCTCGCTCGATGCCGGCAGCGGTGGCGTGATGGTGGCGCTGAATTCGCTGAACGGCACCCCGGCCACCGCCGATGGCTGGCTGCTGAAAGATCTGCTGCGTGACCAGTGGAAATTTAAAGGTATTACCATCAGCGATCACGGCGCGATTAAAGAGCTGATCAAACATGGTGTGGCGAGCGATCCGCAGGATGCGGTGCGCATTGCGCTGAAGTCAGGCATCGACATGAGCATGAGCGATGAGTACTACAGTAAATATTTGCCGGCGCTGGTGAAAAGCGGGGCGGTGAGTATGCGTGAAATTGATGATGCCGCCCGTCACGTGCTCAACGTGAAATATGACATGGGGCTGTTTAACGATCCGTACAGCCACCTCGGACCGCAGAGCAGCGATCCGCAGGATACCAACGCTGAGAGCCGTCTGCACCGTGCTGAAGCGCGCGACGTGGCGCGCAAGAGCATGGTGCTGCTCAAGAACTGGCACGAGACGCTGCCGCTGAAGCGTGACGCGACCGTTGCGCTGGTGGGACCGCTGGCGGACAGCCAGCGCGATATCATGGGCAGCTGGTCAGCCGCGGGTGTGGCAAAGCAGTCAGTGACGCTGCTGCAGGGGATGCGCAATGCCATGGCGGACAAAGGCACGCTGCTGTACGCCAAAGGGGCTAACGTTTCTGACAACAAAGGTATTCAGGGCTTCCTCAATCTTTACGAGCAGGCGGTGAGCGTCGATACACGCACCCCGCAGCAGATGATTGATGAGGCGGTAGCCCAGGCAGAGAAGGCGGATGTGGTCGTCGCTGCGGTGGGTGAAGCGCAGGGCATGGCGCATGAAGCGTCCAGCCGCAGCGAACTGGCGATCCCGGCCAGCCAGCAGAAATTACTGGCGGCCCTGAAAGCCACTGGCAAGCCGCTGGTGATTGTGCTGATGAATGGCCGGCCGCTGACGCTGGTGAATGAAGACCGCATGGCGGATGCGATGCTGGAAACCTGGTTCAGCGGCACCGAAGGCGGCAATGCTATCGCGGACGTGCTGTTTGGCGATTACAACCCTTCCGGCAAGCTGCCGGTCACGTTCCCGCGCTCAGTGGGGCAGATCCCGCTTTACTACAATCATCTGCCAACCGGGCGACCTTATAATCCGGAAAAGCCGAATAAATATACTTCTCACTACTACGACACCATCAACGGCCCGCTTTATCCGTTTGGTTACGGCCTGAGCTATACCCGCTTTACCGTTTCACCGGTGACGCTCTCCGCCCGCACGATGCCGCGCAGCGGCAGCATTGAAGCGAGCGTAACGGTGACCAACAGCGGTAAACGCGACGGGGCAACGGTGGTACAGATGTATCTCAACGATCCGGTGGCGAGTATCAGCCGTCCGGTTCAGGAGCTGCGCGACTTCCGGCGCATTATGCTGAAAGCCGGTGAGTCACAAACCGTGCGCTTTACGATTGATGCTGACGCGCTGAAATTCTGGAACCAGCAGATGCAGCACGTGGCGGAACCCGGCAAATTTAACATTATGATTGGCCTGGATTCCGTACGCACTCAGGATGCGCAGTTCGACTATCTTTAACGGATAACCGCGTCTCCCGGCCGCCAGGCCGGGAGCGCTATCCCTGACGCCTTTTTATCCGACACCACGCCACCATGACGCTTCGCAATCGCATTGAACAGCAGATCTTTCGCCTTAACGGGCTGGCACTCAACGAGTTTGACCTCTCACAGCCGCCCGGCGATCCCGGCCTGTTCGGCCCCGACTCCACTATCTGGCGCATCCACGGTGATTTTCCGGCGATGCTCTGCGGCGGTATCAGCGCCCTGATGCTGCAGATGCTGCATCCGGCGGCGCTGGCCGGGGTCTGGGATCACTCCAGCTTCCGTCAGGATATGCTCGGCCGGCTGCGCCGCACCAGCCAGTTCATCGCCGTAACGACCTTTGGCAACAGTGCCGATGCCCGGACGCTGATTGAGCGGGTGAAGCGCATCCATCTGCAGGTCAGCGGCACGGACAGCAACGGTAATCCTTACGCGGCCAGCGATCCGCATCTGCTGACCTGGGTGCACGTGGCGGAAACCAGCCGTTTTCTGGCGGCCCATCTGCGCTATAAAAACCCGGCGCTCAGCCGGGCTGAGCAGGATCGCTACTATCAGGAGGCGGCGCAGGTGGCGATTGCGCTGGGCGCAGAGCAGGTGCCGTGCAGCGTCACCGACGTTGAGCACTATCTGCAGGCGATACGTCCGGAGCTCTGTTTTGATGCGCGCACGCAGGAGGTGATGGCGCTGCTGATGAATGCGCCGGCACCCGGCTGGCAGGCGCGACCGGCAATGCGCACCATGCTGCAGGCGGGGATCGGTCTGCTGCCGGCGTGGGCACAGCAGCAGCTGCAGCGCCCGGTCAGCCCGCTGACGCAGTGGCGCACCGACCGGCAGATGCTGCTGCTGGCGCGCCTGCTGCGCTGGTCGATACAGCGCGGCGCCTGGTCACGGGCGATGCAGCGTATGGGGCGTGACGCCCGCTACCGCTGAAGCAAAGCCAGACGCTCAGCGCGAGCGCAGCCGCACTTTGAGAGTTTTACCCTTGTCTCACATGGCGCGAGTGCCGATCCTGCTCTATTCTCGGGGAAAATGGATCCCTCCAGGCATTGTCGAGGCGTTATGACCAGTTACCCTCTGATTGCTGAGGTGCCGAATCAGCAACATACTTTAACCGCGATCGTCGAACAGGATGCGCGCACCGCCTATTTTTATATCTGGCCCAACGACCTGTTTCGCAGCCAGTACGCTGTTCGCGGCTGCTGGCTGCGCAACCTTCTGCCGGCACCGGCAGAGGAAGATCGCGAAGCGATGGAGCAGGGGATCGCGCCGCTGCTGAGCGCAGAGTATTGCCGCACGCTGGAGGCGGAGCCGATGCTCGATCCCGCAGGCCTGCAGGTATTGTGGGAGCCGGATGATACCGGTGCTGCCCTGTGGTACTACGGCCAGCTGCTGGCGGTGATCCCCGGCTGGAGCCTCTATCAGAGCAAACAGGTCAGCTTCTCAGCCGGCTGTATCAGGAAAAACCGCCTGACGGCGCCGCTGGGTTCCGCCTCCACCAATGAATATTATGCGCGTGCTGAGCAGCAGCGTCACTTCTGGCGCGACTGGCACGACGACCAGCAGTGGGAAAAAATTCAGCATGAAATGCTGCAGGTCTACCAGGCGCGGTGGGGTGAGTCGGTCAAATATTACGCTATCGATCAGGGCAGCTGGCCGCCGATGGCGCTTTCTCAGCACTGGCATAACGGCGTCTGGTATTTTGTCACGCTGGGAATGAGCATTCGTCCGATGCCGCAGGTCGATTATCTGTTTGAAGAGCTGGCTCCCCAGTACCGGCGGGTTGAGCTGGCGCTGGCGGTAGATGGCGAGGTGATGACCGAGGCCAACGCGGTGCAGATGGCGAGCGCGCTGGCTGAGTTTGCCCATCTGCCGTGGGCGCGGCTGACGTGGATTGGCGAAGGGCATACGCTGGCATCTGAAGTGGCGCCGGTCGGCTTTGAAAGCTTTCTGCTGGCTAACGCGCTGGCACCGGAGGCGGTGTCGCTGCGATTGCCGAAGCGCGACGGCGATCGGCCGGAACTGCTCTGGGCGACGCCGATCACCGAAGCGGAACGCCACTTTGCGCAGTCGGATGAACAGGGCGGACAGCAGCTGCTTCAGCGGCTGCTGGCGGAGGGCAACAGCCATATCTTCCGCCCGCGTCAGGAGGTGGTGGCGCCGCCTCAGTAAACGCCCGCCCTTCTTCTGTGAAGAGGGGCGCGCTGTCTCCAGGCAGGCAATTCTCCGCTCTGCTTATCGCCGGTTATTCCTACCCTGTAAAAATAGTCACCCGATTCAACTATTTGCTTTTTTTGTGATCCCGCGCCTCTCAAGTTCCCCATTAACACGCCGTTAACCTCGATCAGGCAACTCGCCAACCAGGGTAAGGGCATCCGAATGTTTAAAACGACACAATCCCGTTTCACCGCGACGCTGGTCGCATTTTTTGTTGTGCTGATGCTGGTCACTGTACTGGTGATCAATCAGTTTATCGCACCGCAGCTGAGTCAGAATGAGAGCCGCCTGGTGCGCTATGAAGTTGATGGTCTGGCCGGACGCATTGTTGAACAGATGAACCGGGTTCAGGCGCAGCAGCGGGCGATAACGGAAGCAGCGGGCGTGATGGAGAGCGCAACGATAGAAACGCTGCTGCCGGCGCTGGTAAACCAGTACCAGGACAGCAACGTATTTGGCGGCGGGATCTGGCCGCTGCCGAACCGGCGCGATCCGGCAAAAGAGAAAGACAGCACCTTCTTTGCGCGCAACGCCAGCAATCAGCTGCAGGTCAATACTTACTGGAACTCCGATGCGGCCGATAAGTACTGGGAGCAGCCGTGGTACAAAGCGGGTATGGCGGCAGCAAAAGGGCAGTGCGCTTGGGCCAAAGCCTATCAGGATGCGGCCAGCCCGCAGCCGCGTACCAACTGTGCGATGGCTATCTATCGCGACGGCAGCGTCTGGGGCGTCGCCACAATCGATGTCACGCTGGGCTTTTTTAATCAGCTGGCGAAGCAGATGGGTGACGCCATTAAAGGCCGCGTGCTGATTGTTGAAGCGGATGGCAAAGTGGTCGGGAACGCGGCGCTGCTGGACGGTGCGCCAAAGCTGGAAAACCTGAGCGATACCCGGCTGCCGATGGCCACTGCGCTGAAGTCGCTGCTGACGCAGGCGGGGAGCGAGCCGGCGCAGACAACGTTTAGCGGTGAGGATGGTGAGCATACGCTGTTCCTGCAGGCGATCCCTGGCAGCCCGTGGTATCTCGCCAGCGACGTCCCCTCCAGCCTGCTGGATGCACAGACGCACAGTATGCTGACGCGGCTGGGCGTGGTACAGATCCCGCTGGCTATTATTCTGCTGCTGGTATCGCTGGGCTTTGTCCGCGCAATGATGAAGCGTCTGGGCGTGCTGCACAAAAATATTGAAGCACTCTCAACCGGCGGCGCCGACCTCACACAGCGCCTGCCTGCCAGCAATAGCCCGGAATTTAACGCCGTGGCTGAGAGCTTTAACCAGTTCATCAGCTACCTGCAGGGGCTGATGCGTCAGGTGGGCGACAGCGCGCTGGCGATCACGGCGGCCTCGCGCGAAATTGCCAGCGGCAACGCCGATCTCTCTGCGCGCACCGAATCGCAGGCCAGCTCCATTGTCGAGACGGCAGCCTCAATGGAGGAGCTGACCGGCACCGTGCGCCAAAACGCCGATAACGCCACCCACGCTAATCAGCTGGCTGACGGCGCAGCCACCGTGGCGGCGCGCGGCAGTGAAGTGGTGCGTCAGGTCGTGACCACTATGGGGGAGATCCACCACTCATCGCGTAAAGTCGTCGATATCATCAGCGTCATCGACAGCATCGCGTTTCAGACCAACATTCTGGCCCTGAACGCGGCGGTTGAAGCGGCGCGCGCCGGAGAGCAGGGGCGCGGTTTTGCGGTGGTGGCCTCAGAAGTACGCAACCTTGCGCAGCGCTCAGCTAACTCAGCGCGCGAGATTAAAAAGCTGATTGAAGAGTCAGTGGCAAATATTGATACCGGCAGCCAGCTGGTTGAGCAGGCGGGACAGACCATGGATGAGCTGATGCAGGGCGTCAGCAGCGTCACCACCCTGATGAGCGAAATTATGTCCGCCAGCCGTGAGCAGAGCATGGGTATCGATCAGGTTAACGTCGCGATCACGCAGCTGGATGGCAGCACGCAGCAGAACGCCGCGCTGGTAGAGCAGGTCTCTTCAGCCGCGCGTGCAATGGAGGAGCAGAGCGTGCAGCTGGAACAGGTGGTGCAGAGCTTCAGACTATAACCGCACTCATCACTATTGCGGCGGCTTACAGGCTGCCGCAATCTCATTGTGCTTTACCTCTGCATACCTTCTTCTTCGCCGATTCAGATTATGCCTGCTAAGCTTATTTTTTACCGCGCCAGCGCACGAAACGTGCGCCTTTTTCTCCGCTGCTGCCACGGCGATTGTGTACAATAGCAGGGATTTTTCTGAAGGAGCCCTCATGCCTGCCATAGAAGTTATTCTTGTTGACCACCTCGATCGTCCCACCGGCAAGATGGAAAAGCTGGAAGTGCATGAAAAAGGCTTACTGCATCGCGCAGTAACGGTTTACGTGTTTAATTCGCGTCATGAGCTGCTGCTGCAGCGGCGTGCCAGCAGCAAATACCACTGCGGCGGACTCTGGAGTAATACCTGCTGCAGTCATCCGTTTCCGCAGGAGCCGACGCTCGATGCCGCTGAGCGCCGTCTGCGTGAAGAGATGGGACTGAACCTGGCGCTGACGCCGGTATTTGAGCTGAGCTACAACCTGCCGCTCAGTAACGGCCTGATTGAACATGAGTATGGACACGTCTTCTTTGCCATCAGCGATGAAGAGCCGGTGCTGAACCCGGAAGAAGCGGACGCCTGGTGCTACCGTTCAGTCGGGCAGATCCAGCAGCAGATGGAGACCGAGCCGGAACAGTTTACGCCATGGTTTCTGCACACCTTCCCGCGTATTCCGCATACGCTGGGTGACTTTCGCCTCACCGCCTGACACGCCCCTCTCTCCGGACACACCTCGCGCCTTCTGTGCGGGGCAATTTTTGCCCGGCTTAACAAAACAGACGTAAAATCTGCGCTTTTTTCCCGTCGCCTGCTGCGCCAGGCTACGCTTGTTTATCACCGGGTGCTAAACAGGGCATAAGGAAAACATCATGATTAAACAGGGGTTACTGGGGCTGATTGCCCTGTCGCTGAGCATTGGCGCGGCGCACGCCGCCGATGCGGTCAAGGTCGGGTCGAAAATCGATACAGAAGGCTCGCTGCTGGGCAATATTATTCTGCAGGTGCTCAATAAGCACGGGGTCAAAACTGTCAACAAAATTCAGCTCGGCAATACGCAGGTTGTTCGCGGTGCCATCGTCGCGGGCGAGCTGGATATCTATCCGGAATATACCGGCAACGGCGCTTTCTTTTTTAATGATGAAAAAGCGAGCGCGTGGAAAAATGCGCAGCAGGGCTATGAGAAAGTCAGACAGCTCGATGCAGAGAAGAACCATCTTATCTGGCTGACGCCGGCACCCGCCAATAACACCTGGACCATCGCCGTGCGTGGCGACGTGGCGCAGCAGAATAAGCTGAACTCGCTTGACGATCTCAGCGCGTATCTGAAACAGGGCGGCACGTTCAAACTGGCTGCCTCTGCGGAATTTATTGAACGCGGTGATGCCCTGCCGGCGTTTGAAAAAGCGTATAACTTCAAACTCAATCAGTCGCAGCTGCTTTCGCTGGCAGGCGGCGATACGGCGGTCACCATTAAAGCCGCGGCGCAGAAAACCTCTGGCGTCAATGCGGCGATGGCGTACGGAACGGATGGCCCGGTCGCGGCGCTGGGTCTGCAGACGCTGAGCGATCCCAAAGGCGTACAGCCAATCTATGCGCCGGCGCCGGTCGTGCGTGAAGCGGTACTGAAGCAGTATCCGCAGATGGCAGAGTGGCTGCAGACGGTGTTCAGCAAGCTGGATGAAAAAACGCTGCAGCAGCTTAATGCGCAGATTGCGGTAGAAGGGCAGGACGCCAGCCAGGTCGCAACCGCGTGGCTGCAGCAGAACAAGTTGCTGTAAAAGGTGCGACAGCTGCTGCTGCGCCCCGGCCGCCAGCCGGTCACGCTGCTGCTGACGGCGCTTATCACGCTGACGCTGCTGACGCTGCCGTTTCTGCGCTTTGCGGCTAACCGGCTGGTATCGGGCGAGCCGCTGATGGTGTGGCAGGTTGCGCACGCCGGCTGGCTGGCGCTGCCGATCGCGCTGCTCTGGCTGAGCCTGTTCGGGCCGCCGGGCCGGCGTACGGCTCTGCTAACCCTGCTGGGCGCGCAGGGTCTGTTTGCACTGCTTATCGGCCTCGGCGGCAGCGGTGCCAGCGAGCTGGCGCGCAGCAGTTCGCCGCTGGCGCGCACGGCGTTTGGCAGCGGTTTATGGTGTGCGGCCGGATTATCGCTGCTGCTGGCAGCAGAAGCGATCAGAGCAATAAGCCGGCAGGCTGTCTGGCGCATTCTGCTGAATCTGCAGACCGGCGTGCTGCCGCTGCTGCTTTTACTGACCGGCTGGCTGGATCAGCTGTCGCTGCTGAAAGAGTATGCCAGCCGCAGCACCACGTTCCATGCGGCCTTTAGCCAGCATCTGCTGCTGGTCTGCGGTACGCTGATGCCGGTGCTGCTGGCGGGGGTGCCGCTGGGGCTGGCCATTGCGCGCCGTCCTGGCTGGCAGCGGCCGGTATTCAGCCTGCTGAATCTTATCCAGACCATTCCCTCTGTGGCGCTCTTCGGCCTGCTTATTGCGCCGCTGGCCGGGCTGGCTGCACATTTTCCCGTACTCGGCCGTTTTGGCATCAGCGGTATCGGTATGGCGCCGGCGCTGATTGCGCTGGTGCTCTATGCGCTGCTGCCGCTGGTACGCAGCGTGGTGGCCGGGCTGGAGCAGGTGCCGCCTGAAGTACGCGAAACCGCACGCGCCATGGGCATGAGTTCCGGACAGCAGTTCTGGCTGGCGGAGCTGCCGCTGGCGCTGCCGGTCTGGCTTGCCGGTTTGCGGGTGGTGGTGGTGCAAACCGTGGGTCTGGCAGTCGTTGCGGCGCTGATTGGTGCCGGCGGCTTCGGGGCTATCGTCTTTCAGGGATTGCTGAGCAGCGCGCTGGATCTGGTTCTGCTGGGGGTGATCCCGGTAGTGGCGCTGGCGGTACTCTGTGATGCGCTGCTGCGGCTGCTGTCCGCGCTGCTGGAGAGAAAAGATGATTGAATTTCATAACGTGAGCAAACAGTTTGCCGGTAAAACGGCGATTTCCGATCTCTCTTTGCAGATCGGCCAGGGGAGTTTTACGGTTCTGATCGGCACATCCGGCTCCGGTAAATCGACCCTGCTGAAGATGATCAACCGGCTGGTGGAGCATGACAGCGGCGAGATCCGCTTTGCGGGCGAGCCTATCGGTCAGATGAACGTCCGCGCACTGCGCCGGCGCATCGGCTACGCCATTCAGTCAATCGGCCTATTTCCGCACTGGAGCGTGGCGAAAAACATCGCCACCGTGCCATCGCTGCTGGGCTGGCCCGCACAGAAAATTGCGGCACGGGTGGCAGAGCTGCTGGCACTGCTGAATCTCGATCCCCGGCTGGCGACCCGCTATCCGCATCAGCTCTCCGGCGGGCAGCAGCAGCGGGTGGGGGTAGCGCGCGCGCTGGCTGCCGATCCGGAACTGCTGCTGATGGATGAGCCTTTCGGGGCGCTCGATCCGGTAAACCGCCAGGCGCTGCAGCAGGAGATGCTGCGCATTCAGCGGCTTACCGGCCGCACCATCGTGCTGGTGACGCACGATATTGATGAGGCGCTGACGCTGGCTGACCAGCTGGTATTGATGGATAACGGTAAGATTGTGCAGCAGGGCGCACCGGTTACGCTGCTGACGCAGCCCGCCAGCGACTTTGTCCGCAACTTTTTTGGCCGCAGCGAGCTGGGCGTGCGGCTGCTGGCGCTGGGGCAGGCGGGCAGCATGGCGCGCCGCGGCGAATGGGTTGATGCCGAGCCGATTACCGCTGCGCTGTCGCTGCGTGAAGCGCTGTCGCAGTTTATCGCACGCGGGACCGATACCTTACCGGTGGTGGATCAGCAGCAGCAGCGGGTGGGCGTGTTGCATTTCAGCGATCTGCTGCGCCCGCGGGAGGCGCAATGAAGCGCCTGTTACGCGAGCCGCTTAGCTGGCTGATTGGGCTGTTTTTACTGCTGCTGTGGGGATTACCGCACAGTGAGGCGCTGTTTGCCTGGTGGTTTCCCCGGCTGGAGCGTCCGCTCTATCAGCAGGAGAGCTTCTGGCGTCTGACGCTGGCCCATCTCTGGCTGGTCGCCAGCGGCACTCTGCTGGCAACGATTGTGGGCGTGGGCGGGGCAATTTTTGCCACGCGCCGCGCTGGCGAGGCGTTCCGGCCAACGCTGGAGACGCTGGCTGCGGCAGGACAGACCATTCCGCCGGTTGCGGTGTTAGCGATTGCCGTACCGGTGATGGGATTTGGCGCAACGCCTGCAATTGTCGCGCTGTTTCTTTATGGCGTACTGCCGGTATTGCAGGGGACGCTGGCGGGTATTGAGAGCGTGCCGGCCAGTAACCGGGAGATCGCAACCGGGCTTGGCATGGGGCCGTGGCGGCGCCTCTGGCAGATTGAACTGGCGCTGGCTGCGCCGGTGATGATGGCGGGTATACGCACATCGGTGATGATCAATATCGGGACTGCGGCTATCGCGTCAACGGTAGGCGCGGCCAGTCTGGGTTCGCCCGTTATCATTGGTCTGAGCGGCTTTAACACCGCCTATGTCATTCAGGGAGCCATACTGGTTGCGCTGCTGGCGCTGATCTGCGACCGGCTGCTGGAGCGGGTGCAGCGCTGGTTTACCGGGTATGCAGAATAAGGCTGTAGCCTACCAGCATCATGCCACCCATACCGCCTATCGCCATGATGGCGAACAGCGTACCGATAAAAATTTTATTCCAGTTCATTGCAGTACCTGATTAATGCCGTGAGTCAGGCATGATAACGCGCGCCCGGCAGAGGAAAAAGGCCTGACGTGCGGTTTTACATTAAGCCGGTTCGTGCATCTGTATGGAAAACCCCTGCGCCTGCCAGTGTTCAAACTGCTCCTGCTGACGCCGCGTTGGCCGTTTCCCGGTCCAGATAAACAGATGCTGTCCCGGAAAGAGCTCAGGGCGCGGCATATCCAGCGGTTCAGCCAGCACATCCATGCGCCAGCCGTGCTGTGCCAGACGCCAGGCTTCCAGCCAGATTCGGGTGCGATCTTCCACGGCCCAGCCGATAATCAGCGCATCTTTACCTGGTTTTTTGCGGGCACCCGCCAGACAAAACGCGACGTAATCGATGATAGCGCCGTCCAGCAGGCTGCACATCGTGCGGGCAGTGTTTTGATCGAGACCCAGACGCTGGCGTACCGGCACAAAAACGTGATCGATCAGTGCATCAATCGGATGCTCACGACCGATGGTGGCAATCTTGGTGCGCAGCTTTGACGCGCGGACGTGGCGCAACACGCTCATCAGCTCTTCCTGCAGCGCAGTCCAGCCGTCGTGCACGTTGACCGTTTCACCCTCAAGCAGCGCTTTTACTTTACCGACGGGCACGCCGCTCTCTATCCAGCGTTTAATCTCTTCGATACGCTGAACATCTTCATCATCAAATTGTCGATGACCACCTTCGGTGCGCTGAGGCTTTAACAGACCGTAACGTCGCTGCCAGGCGCGAAGTGTTACCGGGTTTATTCCACAGCGCTCGGCAACATCGCCGATACTGTATAAGGCCATAATGTCCTCAAATATTGCGACCTGCATAAAAACACCTTAACCGTCGGGGCTGCCTTGTACAATCTTTATTTTATTGTACAACTTGAGTTTTTTCCCGATTTTCGGTTAATTCTCAAATAAGAGAGAAATTTCTCATATCTGAGATGGCACTATGTCAGTAACTGAAACGGATAACCGGCTGGCGCTGCAGCTCGCTGAGCTTCGCGAACAGCAGGGCTGGTCGCTGGATGAACTCGCTCAGGCGACAGGCATCAGCCGGGCCTCATTGTCGCGCATTGAACGCGCTGAGACCAGTCCTACCGCAGCATTGCTTAACCGGTTATGTCTTGCTTATGGCGTGACAATGTCACGTTTGTTGCAGGAGGTCGAAGATGAGACGTTGCTGCTGATAAAAGCTGACCAGCAAACCTGCTGGCGCGATCCCGATAGCGGCTTTCAGCGTCGCACCCTTTCTCCTCCCGCAAGGCAGTTTAAAACAGAATTGATTGAAGGGGTACTCCCGCCAGGCGCACATATTTACTATGACACGCCTCCTCTTCAGGGGCTTGAGCAGCATATCTGGCTGCAGAGCGGCGGCTTAACGATCGTGATGGAGCAGCAGCGCTGGACGCTGGCTGCCGGCGATTGCCTGCGTTTTCACCTGACGGGACGCTCCGCCTTCAGCGCCGATGCGCAAGCGGGCGCCCGCTATATTCTGGCGGTATGCAAACCATGATCACGTTTTCTCAGCTTACTGCTGCCAGCGCAGCACACGCTATCGCTCCGCTGAGCGATCTGCTGCAGGCCTGTGTCGCAGACGGTGCCAGCGTGGGCTTTACCGACGCCGGCGATCGGCAGGTTATAGAGCGCTTCTGGCAGGCGAGAGCCGCTGCGCTGGCAGATGAAAGCCATATTTTGCTGGTGGCCTGGCAGGATCAGATCCCGGTGGCGACCGTAACACTGAGCGGCAGCCCGATGCCTAATGGTTATCACCGCGCAGAAATCAGCAAGCTGCTCGTGCACCCGCAGCGGCGACGGCAGGGCATTGCGCGTCAGCTGATGCTGCAGGCGGAAGAGCTGGCCCGGGCGCAGAAAAAAACGCTGCTGGTGCTGGATACCCGCAGCGGGGACGTGGCCAGCCAGCTCTATCTCTCTCTGGGCTGGCAGAGCGCCGGAGAGATACCGCACTATGCCTGCTCAACGGAAGGGGTTATGGAGGCGACCACCCTGATGTACAAACTGCTGTAACGGGCAGCGGGTGCGAAAAAAGATGCGCTGAGGCTGACGCTGCCAGATTACTGTGTAAAAATACAGGCCGGATTAACTCAACAGTAATAATTATGGCTCTGACAGCAGCGATTAAAAGCCAGATTGCGCAATGGTATAAGGCGCTGCAGCAGCAGGTTCCTGACTTTATCCCGCGCGCGCCGCAGCGCCAGATGATTGCCGAAGTGGCAAAAAGTCTGGCGGGCGATGAGGGGCGCCATCTGGCTATTGAAGCCCCTACCGGCGTGGGTAAAACGCTCTCTTATCTGATCCCCGGCATTGCGGTAAGCCGTGCCGATGAAAAACGACTGGTGATCAGCACAGCCAACGTGGCGCTGCAGGATCAGATTTTCACCAAAGATCTCCCGCTGCTGAAAAAGATCATCCCCGATCTCACCTTTACGGCGGCCTTTGGCCGCGGACGCTATGTCTGCCCGCGTAATCTGGCCGCGCTGGCCGCCAGCGACGATCAGCAGGGCGACCTGCTGTTCTATCTGGATGAAGAGGCGGTGACCGGCTCAAAAGAGGAGCAGAAAATCTGTTCCGGGCTGGAGAAAGATTTCAGCCGCCATACATGGGATGGCCTGCGCGATCACGCGGAGAAGGCGATCGATGACAGCCTGTGGCGGCGCCTCTCGACCGATAAAGCCAACTGTCTGGCTCACCACTGCCGCTGGTATCGTGAATGTCCCTTTTTTGTCGCCCGGCGCGAGATTGAACAGGCTGACGTCGTCGTCGCAAACCATGCGCTGGTAATGGCAGCTATGGAAAATGAGTCGGTGCTGCCGCCGGCAAAGCATCTGATGCTGATACTGGATGAGGGCCACCATCTGCCGGAAGTGGCGCGTGACGCGCTGGAGATGAGCGCCGAGATCACGCCAGGCTGGAGCGGGCTGCAGCTCGATCTCTTCATACGGCTGGTGGAGACGATCATGGCGCAGTTCCGCCCCAAATCGCCCCCGCCGCTGACCAATCCTGAACGGCTCAAACAGCACTGCGAAGAGATGCGCGAGCTGCTGCAGGCGCTGAGTCAGGCGCTCAATCCGCTGCTGCCGCCCGATAATCAGCCGGGTGAGTTTCGTTTTGTGCTGGGGGAGCTGCCGGAAGCGCTGCTCACGCTCTGTGCGCGACTGTTTAAGCTTAGCGACGCGCTGCGCGGTCTGAGTGAGGGGCTGCTGAATGAGCTGGGCGAGCAGACCGGTAAGGCGGATATTATGCGCCTGCATAAAGCGATTCTGCAGCTCAACCGGCACTTTGGCTGGTTTGAAGCCATCAGTAAACTCTGGCGGCTGGCGGCGATGGAAAAAGCCTCAAACGCGCCGGTCTCTAAATGGGTTACGCGTGAACTGCGCGAGGGGCAGGCGCACCTGCTGTTTCACTGCGCCGGCATCCGCGTCAGCGACCAGCTGGAGAAGCTGCTGTGGCGTAAAATTCCGCATGTGGTCGTGACATCAGCCACGCTGCGTTCGCTCAGCAGCTTCAGCCGCCTGCAGGAGATGTCGGGACTGAGTGAGAAAGCGGGCGATCGTTTCGTGGCGCTCGATTCTCCGTTCAATCATGTCGACCAGGGCAAGCTGGTGATCCCGCAGATGCGCTATGAGCCGCTGCTGGCAAACGAAGCTGAGCACATCGCCGAAATGGCGCGCTTTTTCCGCCAGCAGATGGCGGAAGGGGAACATAAAGGCGTGCTGGTGCTGTTTGCCAGCGGACGGGCGATGCAGCAGTTTGTTGCGCAGCTGCCGGAGCTGCGTCTCACGATGCTGGTGCAGGGCGATCAGCCGCGCTCCCGGCTGGTGACGCTGCATCGCGAACGGGTGGCCGCAGGAAACAGCAGCATTCTGGTGGGCCTGCAGTCGTTTGCCGAAGGGCTCGATCTTAAAGGCGATCTGCTGTCGCAGGTGCATATTCATAAAATCGCTTTCCCGCCGGTAGACAGTCCGGTAATTTTGACCGAAGGCGAGTGGCTGAAAAGCCTGCGCCGCTATCCGTTTGAAGTCCAGAGCCTGCCCAGCGCCTCGTTTACGCTGATACAGCAGGTCGGGCGCCTGATCCGCAGTCATCACTGTTTTGGTGAGATTGTGATCTACGATCGCCGTCTGCTCAGCAAAAGCTACGGTAGCCGGCTGCTGGCGGCGCTGCCGGTGTTTCCGATCGAGCAGCCTGCGGTGCCGGAAGAGAAAAAAAGCGCCAGGCGCAAACGAAAAGCCTGAGTAGCCGCGCTGAGCGGCTACTCGTTCCGGCCGCCGCACTGCGGCGCGCCCAGAAAGCAGGAAGCGTAACTATGGAACTGAATAAAATTATTAAAGAGATCGGGCGCGGTAAAAACCATGCGCGCGATATCGATTTCGACACTGCGGTGGCGCTCTACAGCGCCATGCTGGCAGACGAGGTGCCGGAGCTGGAGCTGGGTGCGATCCTGATTGCGCTGCGGATTAAAGGCGAAGGCGAAGCGGAAATGCGCGGTTTCTATCACGCCATGCAACAGCGTATGCTGCGGCTGCAGGCGCCGGCCGGCCGGCCGATGCCGATTGTGATCCCCAGCTATAACGGCGCGCGCCGTCAGGGCAATCTGACGCCGCTGCTGGCGCGGCTGCTGGTAAAGCTGGGCTTTCCGGTGCTGCTGCACGGTGTCAGCGAAGACGCCACGCGCGTAACCAGTGAAGCGGTGCTTGCCGCATCAGGCATCGCGGCGGTAACGACCGCCGCGCAGGCGCAGGCGGCGCTGGATAACGGCGAGCTGGCGTTTATCACCATCGATAACCTCTGTCCGCCTGTGGCCAGACAGCTGGCGCTGCGCTGGCGGATGGGCGTGCGCAACAGCGCGCATACGCTGGCAAAGCTGGCCACGCCGTTTGCCGAACGCGCCGCGCTGCGTCTTGCCAGCGTGTCGCATCCTGAATATGTGCCGCGCGTCGGCGCATTTTTCCAGGCGATAGACGCGCCCGCTATTCTGCTCAACGGCACGGAAGGCGAGGTATATGCCAGTCCGCTGCGCTGTCCGGCGATCAACTATATTGCCGGCGCGGCGGGTGAGGCGCAGATCTGGGTTGAGCGGCAGCCGGAGCGTGTGGAAGCGCTGCCGGAGAACAAACAGGCTGAAACCACCGCGCGCTGGAGTGATGAGGTGCTGAACGGCACGCGTGCCGTGCCGCAGTCGCTGCGGCTGCAGCTCGCCTGCTGCCTGGTGGCAACGGGTGAAGCGGCAAACTTATCTGCTGCTGAGATCAGGCTGCAGCAGGCGGGCATGTAAGCGCGGTGCAGGGCGTGCTGCGCACCCGGTTTAGCAGACGGCAGCGGCTCAGCGTTTCGCCAGTACGCTCTCCACCAGTTTCTGCCAGAAAGTAATCCCCACCGGCAGCAGCGCATCATTAAAATCGTAGCTGGCGTTATGCAGCGGCGCAGAAGGCACCTCGCCGTCGGCGCCCAGCCAGAAGTAGGCGCCCGGACAGGCTTCCAGCATACAGGCGAAATCTTCTGACGCCATCGACGGGCTGCACGCCCATTTTACCTGCGCGTCCCCCAGCATCTGCTCCGCCACCTCGCGCACCTGCTGTGCCGGGGCAGGGTGATTTGCGGTCACCGGATAGCCGGGATACCAGTGAATGTCACCGCTGACGCCAAACGGTCGCGGCAGCGCGGTCACAAACTCTTCAATCAGGCCGCGCACCCGCTCGCGCACCTCCGGCTGCAGACAGCGTACCGTGCCGCGCAGCGTGATCTGCTCCGGGATGACGTTAATCGCCTCGCCGCCGTGGATCTGCGTCACGCTCACCACGGCGGACGCCAGCGGCGAAAGGCGGCGTGAAGGGATGGTCTGCAGCGCCAGCACCAGCTCAGCCGCCACGACCATCGGATCGGCGCCGCTTTCCGGCATGGCCGCATGACAGCTGCGGCCGGAAAGGGTGATCTCAAAGGAGTCGAGCGACGCCATCATCGCCCCCGGATTCACCGCCAGCGTGCCGAGCGGCAGTCCGGGCCAGTTGTGCATTGCATAGACGGCATCCATAGGGAAGCGCGAGAAAAGACCTTCTTCTACCATGCGGCGTGCGCCGCCGAGGTTCTCTTCGGCGGGCTGAAACAGAAAGTGGATGGTGCCGCTGAAATCGCGCGTGGCGGCGAGCTGGCAGGCGGCGGCCAGCAGAATAGCGGTATGGCCGTCGTGACCGCAGGCGTGCATCACGCCGGGCCGGGTCGATTTCCACTCCGCGCTGCCTTTTTCTGTGATCGGCAGCGCATCCATATCAGCGCGCAGTCCAATCACCGGCCCCGGACCGTTCTCCAGCGTACCAATGACGCCGGTGCCCGCTATGCCGCGGAATACCTGAAGCCCGGCCTGCTCCAGTACGCGGGCGACCAGCTCGCTGGTCTGCTGTTCCTGATAGCCCAGCTCAGGCAGTTGATGTAACTGATGACGCCAGTTAAGGGCATTTTCCAGCAGGAGAGCAGGCAGACTCATAACAGAGGGCTCCGTTTGCAACGCGCGCCAGCGCAGGGGATAAGTCATCACTGTAGTGATATGTCGCCGGAGCGTCTATCGCTAAAAGGAATAATTTGGCTATAGATTATATCCTTGTGGAATATACAACTCTCCCTGATAGCGGCTACGCTTCCCTGCGTAAACGGCCGTTACGTTAGCATCGGCAGGTTCAGCCCGTGCCGCACGGCGCACGCCTGCGCCTGCTCGTAGCCGGCATCGGCATGGCGCATTACCCCGGTGGCCGGGTCATTCCACAAAACGCGCGCCAGCCGTGCATCCGCCTCCGGCGTACCGTCACAGACAATTACGACGCCGGCGTGCTGGGAAAAACCCATGCCGACGCCGCCGCCATGATGCAGGCTGACCCAGGTGGCGCCACCGGCCGTATTCAGCAGCGCGTTAAGCAGCGGCCAGTCAGAGACCGCGTCCGAGCCGTCGCGCATCGCTTCCGTTTCGCGGTTAGGCGATGCCACCGAACCGCAGTCGAGATGATCGCGGCCAATCACCACCGGCGCTTTCAGCTCGCCTCTGCGTACCATCTCGTTGAACGCCAGCGCGGCCAGATGGCGTTCGCCCAGTCCGAGCCAGCAGATACGGGCGGGCAGGCCCTGAAAAGCGATACGCGCCTGCGCCATGTCGAGCCAGCGATGCAGATTGAGGTTATCCGGAAACAGCGACTTTAATTTTGCGTCCGTTTTATAAATGTCTTCCGGATCGCCCGAGAGCGCCACCCAGCGAAACGGGCCTTTGCCCTCGCAGAACAGCGGGCGGATATAGGCGGGAACAAAACCAGGGAAGTCAAAAGCGTTGCTGACCCCCTCGTCCAGCGCCACCTGCCGGATATTATTGCCGTAGTCCACGGTCGGCACGCCCATATGGTGAAAATCGAGCATGGCCCGGACGTGCACTGCCATGGAGGCGCGCGCCGCCTGTTCAACGCCTTTCGGATTGCGCTGGCGCTCCGCCTGCCAGCGTGCCACCTCCCAGCCCTGCGGCAGATAGCCGTTGACCGGATCGTGCGCAGAAGTCTGATCGGTCACGATATCGGGGCGTATGCCGCCGGCGCGGGCGCGGTTTACCAGCTCCGGCAGGATCTCCGCCGCATTGCCCAGCAGGCCGACAGAGATCGCCTCTTTTGCCGCCGTGGCCTGTTCAATCAGCGCCAGCGCCTCATCCAGCGTACGCGCTTTGTGATCGAGATAGCGGGTGCGCAGGCGAAAATCGATGCGCGACTCCTGGCACTCAATCGCTAATACGCAGGCACCCGCCAGCACGCCGGCCAGCGGCTGTGCGCCGCCCATGCCGCCGAGGCCCGCGGTGAGGATCCAGCGACCGGTAAGATCGCCGTTATAGTGCTGGCGGCCCGCTTCGGCGAAGGTCTCAAACGTTCCCTGCACAATGCCCTGGGCGCCAATGTAGATCCACGAGCCGGCGGTCATCTGGCCATACATCATCAGGCCGGCGCGATCCAGCTCATGAAAATGATCCCAGTTCGCCCAGTGCGGCACCAGGTTAGAGTTAGCCAGCAGCACGCGCGGTGCGTCGGCATGGGTGCGGAATACGCCCACCGGTTTACCGGACTGGATCAGCAGCGTCTCATCCGGCTGCAGCAGGCGCAGCGAGCGCAGGATCTGCTCAAAACAGGGCCAGTTACGTGCGGCTTTGCCGATGCCACCGTAGACCACCAGATCGTCCGGACGTTCGGCGACATCGGGGTCGAGGTTATTCTGGATCATGCGCCAGGCCGCTTCGATAAGCCAGTTAGCGCAGTGCAGTTCACTGCCATGCGGGGCACGGATTTCGCGGGCCACGGCCTGCGTCAGGGTTTCGCTCATGATTCACTCCTCAGTGCTGGTTCTGGCGCTGGCTCGGCAGCAAGGTTATTAGCGCGTCGGGCCACTGCGTGCCCGCAGCCCACAGACGCATCGCTTCGATATCGGGTGCCAGCAGGCGGTCGCTGGCAAGAAACGCCACCCTGCTGCGAATGCGCTGCATCTCCTGTTCAAGGATGGCCGAACTCTGCAGCGGCCGGTGAAACTCAATGCCCTGGGCTGCGGCCATCGCTTCAATGCCGACCACCGCAGCGGTGTTAAAACACATCTCCCCGAGACGGCGTGCTGCATAGGTGGCCATAGAGACGTGATCTTCCTGATTCGCTGACGTAGGCAGGCTGTCTACGCTGCCAGGGTGCGCCAGCGATTTGTTTTCTGATGCCAGCGCGGCAGCGGTCACCTGGGCAATCATAAAGCCGGAGTTGACGCCGCCATCCTGCACCAGGAAAGGCGGCAGGCCGGAGAGAGTGCTGTCAAGCAGCAGCGCCAGACGGCGCTCGGAGATAGCACCTATTTCGGCCACGGCGAGCGCAATAATGTCAGCCGCAAACGCCACCGGCTCGGCGTGGAAGTTGCCCCCGGAGATCACTTCACCGCTGTCGCTGAAAACCAGCGGGTTATCGGAGGCGGCATTGGCCTCAATCTGCAGGACGCGCGCGGCGTGGCTGAGATTATCAAGGCAGGCCCCCATCACCTGCGGCACGCAGCGAACAGAGTAGGGATCCTGAACCCGTCCGCAGTGGGTGTGCGACTGCAGGATCCCGCTGCCGCTGAGCAGCGAGCTGACGGCGGCGGCGACAGCGATCTGGCCAGGCTGGCCGCGCGCCTGATGAATGCGCGCATCATAGGGTTTAACCGAGCCTTTAATCGCCTCCAGCGAGAGCGCGCCCGCCATCAGTGCAGCAGCAAAGAGATTTTCCGCTTCAAACAGGCCGCGCAGCGCCAGGGCCGCTGAGACCTGGGTTCCGTTCAGCAGCGCCAGTCCCTCTTTTGGCCCGAGGACAATCGGCGTCAGTCCGGCGCGCGCCAGACCTTCCGTTGCCGGCCGCCGTTCACCGGCAATGCGCACCTCGCCTTCACCCAGCAGCATCAGCGACAGGTGTGCCAGCGGAGCCAGATCGCCAGACGCGCCTACTGAGCCCTTAGCCGGAATAGAGGGCATCACGCCGGCGTTAAACAGCGCCAGCAGGGCATCCACCAGCTCAATACGGACGCCGGAATGACCGCGCGCCAGACTGATAATCTTGCTGGCAACCACCAGACGCGTGACGTTATCCGGCAGCAGATCGCCGAGGCCAACGCTGTGCGACAGCACCAGGTTACGCTGCAGCTCAGCCAGGCGGGCAGCGGGAATTTGCGTCTGTGCCAGCTTGCCAAAGCCGGTATTAATGCCATACACCACACTGCCGGACGCGACGATATCGTCGACGGTCGCATGAGCGCGGTGAATAGCACTGCGCGCCGCTGGCGTCAGGTGTAACGTCACCGGCTGCTGATAGATAGTGCGCAGGGTCGCGAGATCCACCTTACCGGGTTCCAGGCAGATTTCCTGCAGTGCATGCGACATGAT
The DNA here is from genome assembly GCF_007680655.1 of Pantoea sp. PSNIH1. Taxonomy (NCBI): domain Bacteria; kingdom Pseudomonadati; phylum Pseudomonadota; class Gammaproteobacteria; order Enterobacterales; family Erwiniaceae; genus Pantoea; species Pantoea sp. PSNIH1. The sequence goes on along the minus strand of NZ_VEIP01000001.1, from coordinate 1,232,513 downwards.
CTACTCCTGTATATACAAGTAAGTGGCGGGAAAAGTCACGCTTCTTAACGCCATGCGTCAGGTTACTTCACCCGCGGTAAACCGAGTGAAGCACAGGTTTGTTATTCCTGTCTATACAAGTAGCAAGCGCTATGCCAGTTTCACTGCAATTTGTGAAATGTGCCGCACTGCGGGCAGGCAGGCTAATCAGCCAATTTGATGCACGCTAAAGCAGCAGCCTCTGCACCCGCAGCCGCTGCGCTGCACTACTGCATGTCTATACATCTGCCTGGCGGAACAGTAAACTTTCCTTCTCAGAGCAGAAAGGAACAGCAGATGACCGAGCAAACGGCACTGGCGCAGTTAGCCGCCGCAATGGGCGATGAACCGGCACCGATTTACCAGCGCGTCAAACAGGCGATTATCAGCCAGATCCGCGCGGGAGAGTGGAAAGCCAGGCAGCGTGTGCCCTCCGAGAGCGAGCTGGTCAGCGAGCTGGGCGTGAGCCGGATGACCATCAACCGCGCGCTGCGTGAACTCACCGCCGAGGGCTATCTGCTGCGTATGCAGGGGGTGGGCACCTTTGTCGCGGAGATGAAAGGCTACACGGCGATGCTGGAGGTGCACAATATTGCGGATGAGATTGCGCAGCGCGGTCATCAGCACCGCTGCCAGATCCTGACCCTGACGCAGGGGCGGGCGGATCCGGAGCAGGCGGCGCTGCTGGGGATGCGCACCGGCCAGCCGCTGTTTCATTCGCTGATGGTGCATTACGAAAACGATCTGCCGGTACAGCTGGAAGATCGCCTGGTGAACCCGCAGATGGCGCCGGACTACCTGAAGCAGGATTATCACAGCGTTACCCCTTATACCTATCTGATGCGGGTCGCGCCGCTGACCGCCGGCGAGCATATTGTTGAGGCGGTACTGCCCGATTTGCGCCAGCGCAGGCATCTCGCGCTGGAGGAGCACGAACCCTGCTTATTGATTCGGCGGCAGACGTGGAGCGACAGTAAGATTGTGACCTATGCGCGGCTGCTCTATCCCGGCTCGCGCTATAAGCTGCTGGGACGTTTTAAAGGACACGGCTGAGCCGGCACCAGAGCAGCAGGGCATCGCAGCTCTGCGGCGTCAGCGTCAGTGGCTCATCCAGCCACCAGATCCCCTGCGTCTGGTGCAGGACCTCGCCGGAGGCGTACTGCCACGCACCGGCTAACACATACGACACCCCGTGCCGGCTCTGCTGCGGTGCCTGCTGCAGGATGCTGACCTCCGCCCGCCAGCTGTCGCGGCGGGTCATGATATTGAAATCGCTGCAGCGGCCGTGCACTGTCGCCTGCACCGGGGCTTCTCCGGCGAAGCGCCACGGCTGACAGGGCTGCAGCCGGTGCGTCAGCCCGCCGCTCTGCAGCAGCGGGCTGTCGCCCTGCAGCAGGGTAATCACCCGATCCACGCCAGGAAACAGCGAAAAAGGGCCGCTGGCGTCAAGCGTGGCGATGCTGGCACGCCAGGCGAAATCCGCCGCGCCGGGGGGAAAGCTGACGATTTCGCGCGTCTCGCCGCCGCCGTTGCGCCAGCGGCTGACCGGCAGCGCGTCGTGGCAAAAGCGGCGGATCACTGCAGCGCCCGCAGCGCGTCGGCAACGCGGATGGCCGCCTGCGCCTCTTCTGCATGCTGGCCGTCAGCGATCACCTGCCGGCCGGCGACAAACGTATCGCGGATCCCGCTGCGCGCGCCGGCAAACAGCCAGCGATTGAGCAGCGCATCGGAAGGGGTTGCGCTGAGCAGCGGGTCGTCGCGCAGTACCAGCCAGTCGGCGCGCAGGCCGGGTGCCAGCACGCCGCTGCGGATGCCGCACGCCTGAGCGCCTCCGGCCGCAGCCTGCTGCCACAGCAGATCGCCTACCGACGGCTGCTGCGGCAGCGCCAGACGGTTGCGCCGCCTGTCGCGCAGCCGCTGCCCGTACTCCAGCCAGCGCAGCTCCTCACGGGCGCTGACCGAGACGTGGCTGTCAGAGCCGATCCCCCAGCGTCCGCCCCGCGCAATATAGGTACTCGCCGGAAAAATACCGTCGCCGAGGTTGGCTTCAGTCGTCGGGCATAATCCCGCAACGGCCCCGCTGGCGGCGAGCTGCTGCAGCTCGCTCTCATCCGGATGGGTGGCGTGGATCAGGCACCAGCGTGCATCAACGTTAAAGCGGCGCATCAGCCAGGCGATGGGACGCTCACCGCTCCACGCCAGGCTGTCGCTGACCTCTTTTTCCTGCTCGGCAATGTGGATATGGACCGGCAGATCGCCCGGCGCTGCGGCCAGCACGTCGTGCATCTGCGCTTCGCTGACCGCGCGCAGAGAATGAAAACAGACGCCGTAGTTCAGCAGCGGTTTATCTGCGCAGACCGCGGCCACGCGCTGCAGCTGCTGCAGATAAGCGCCGGTCTGCTGGATAAAACGGCGCTGTCCGGCGCTGGCGGGCTGTGCGCCAAAACTGCTGTAGCTGTAAAGCACCGGCAGCAGCGTCTGGCCGATGCCGGTGCGCTCAGCGGCCAGCATCAGCTGCTGCAGCATGGCATCATCCGGATAGGGCTGGCCCTGCGGATTGTGATGCAGATAGTGAAACTCAGCGACCTGGCTGTAGCCCCCTTTCAGCAGCTCAATATAGAGCCAGGTCGCAATGTCGCCCACCTGCTGCGGCGTCAGCCGCGCTACCATGCGATACATCAGCTCGCGCCAGGTCCAGAAGCTGTCCTGCGGATCGCCCGCCACCTCAGCCAGTCCCGCCATCGCGCGCTGAAAAGCGTGCGAGTGCAGGTTGGTCATGGCGGGAATGACGGCCCCCGCCAGCGGTATAGCAGCGCCCGGCGCGCTATCTGGCGTAACGCGGGTGATAAAACCGGCGTCGCTGACCTCCAGCGTCACGTGGCTGTGCCAGCCATCTGCCAGCTGAGCGCGCGGGGCAAAATAGGTGGTCATGGTTGATCCTTCAGGCTGGAAAGTTGTATATACATATACATACTTTAACCGGGTGTGTAAATCGCCCGTACGCAGGGAACAGGGCATGAGAGACGCGAAGCAGATCGACAGCCTGTGGCTGGGCGCAGATATCGTTACGCTGCGCGACGGGCGCTACAACATCATCACCGATGGCGCGCTGGCCGTGGATAACGGCGTACTGATATGGGTCGGGGCGCGCGGTGAACTGCCGGCATTTGCGCCGCGTCAGCGGCATACGTTTAGCGGCGGCATCATCACGCCGGGGCTGGTGGATTGCCATACGCATCTGTTGTTCGCCGGCGATCGCAGCGCGGAATTTGAGCAGCGTCTCAACGGTGCCAGCTATGCAGAAATTGCTGCGCAGGGCGGCGGTATTCTCGCCACGGTACGCGCCACGCGGTCCGCCTCACAGGAGGCGCTGGTGGCGTCAGCGCGCGGGCGGCTGGCGCATCTGCTGGCGGAGGGCGTCACCACGGTAGAAATCAAATCGGGTTACGGGCTTGATGAAGAGAGCGAACTGAAAATGCTGCGGGCCATACGCCAGCTGGCAGCCGGCGTGCCGGCTGATGTCATCGCAACCTGCCTGGCCGCACATGCGATCCCGCCGGCGTTTCACGCCAATCCGCAGGGCTGGATCGATATTATCTGCCAGCGGCTGCTGCCACGGGTAAAAGAGGAGGGGCTGGCGGATGCGGTGGATGCGTTCTGTGAACATCTGGCGCTGTCGCCTGCGCAGGTCAGCGCGGTGTTTGATGCGGCGCGCGCGCTGGATCTGCCGGTCAAACTGCACGCTGAGCAGCTCTCGGCGCAGGGCGGGGCGGCGCTGGCCGCACGCTATGGCGCGCTCTCCGCTGACCATCTGGAGTACGCCAGCGAGGAGGATGTCCGCGCGATGGCAGAGCATGGCACCGTTGCTGTGCTGCTGCCGGGAGCGTTCTATCTGCTGCGCGAAACGCAGCGGCCACCGGTCGCGCTGTTCCGCCGCTACGGCGTCCCGATGGCGCTCGCCAGCGATGCTAATCCAGGGACATCACCCGCGCTTTCACTGCGGCTGATGATGAATATGGGCTGTACGCTGTTTGGCATGACGCCGGAGGAGGCGCTGGCGGGGGTGACGCTGTGGGGCGCGAAAGCGCTGGGTCTGCAGCAGACGCACGGCTCACTGGAGGCGGGCAAAGTCGCCAGCTTTGTTCACTGGCCGCTGACGCGTCCGGGCGAGCTGGCTTACTGGCTGGGCGGCGAATTGCCGTGCCGGGTTATCTATCGTGGAGAAGCACAATGAGCTTTGATTTTGTACCGGGCAGGCTGCCGCTGCTGATCTCAATACCGCATGCCGGTACGCAGCTTACGCCGGAGGTTGAGGCGGGGCTGAGCGATGCGGCACGCCCGCTGCCGGACACCGACTGGCATCTGCCGCAGCTGTACGATTTTGCGCAGGATATTGGCGCCAGCGTGCTGACCGGACGCTATTCCCGTTTCGTTATCGATCTCAACCGGCCGCCTGACGACCGGCCGCTCTATACCACCGCCACTACCGGACTCTGGCCAGAGACGCTGTTTGACGGCACGCCGGTGTTCAGACCGGGCATGACGCCGGATCGGGCGACGCGTCAGCGCTATCTGCAGACCCTCTGGCAGCCCTATCATCAGCAGCTGCAGCAGGAGCTGGCGCGCCTGAAAGCGCAATATGGCTATGCGCTGCTGTTTGATGCGCACTCTATCGCTTCACGGGTGCCCCGGCTGTTCAGCGGCGTGTTGCCCGATCTGAACCTGGGAACCAGTGATGGCGCCAGCTGCTCAGCGGCGGTGAGCGACGCGCTGGGGCAGGTGTGTAAGGCTCAGCAGCGCTATAGCTGGGTGCTGAATGGCCGTTTTAAAGGCGGTTATATTACGCGCGCCTATGGTCAGCCGGCGCAGGGCGTCGAGGCGGTACAGCTGGAGCTGGCGCAGCACAACTATATGGATGAGTCGCTGACTTTTGCCTGGCAGCCAGCGCGCGCCTCACAGCTGCAGCCGGTGCTGCAGCAGCTGATCGGCGCGCTGCTGGCGGCAGGAAAGCGTTAAACGCTTACCGCTTACGCGCGTCCGGGCGGACCAGATCAAAACGCTGCGCCTCACTGATGCCGTAATAGGCAGAAGGCCCCCCGGCGCGCAGAATCGGCTGCGCTCTGGCGGTCTGGTAAATGCCATCCTCCAGCAGGGCTTCATCAATATGAATGGCGACCGCTTCACCCAGCACCAGCCAGCTCTCCAGCTCCCCGCCCTGCGCATCCTGCAGCCGGATCAGCTGCGTCAGGCGACACTCAAAGTTAACCGGGCTCTCTGCCACCATGCTGCAGTCGATATGGGAAGCGGCAACCGGCGTCAGGCCCGCGAGCGCGAACTCATCGCTGCTGACCGAGGCGGAGCTTTCGTTCATCGCTTCCGCCAGCGGACGCGTGGCCAGATTCCAGACAAACACCTTGCTTTCGCTGATGTTCTGCACGCTGTCTTTCCAGCCGCTGCTGGCAAAGCCGATGATCGGAGGCTGGTAATTAAAACAGTTAAAAAAGCTGTACGGCGCAAGATTATCCTGGCCGCTGCCGCTCCGGGAGCTGATCCAGCCAATCGGACGCGGACCGATAATGGCGTTCAGCGGATCGTGGGGCAGGCCGTGTCCGGTCCGGGGCTGGTAGCTGTAGCGATGGCGCGTCATAAAAACTCCTGAGTCAGGGTGAAGGCACGTCGCGGCAGGCGGCGTGCATTGCAGTAAAAGGGTTCGCAGAGAGTCTGGTGTAAACGTAAAATTGCGGTAAGCGGATTGTGCGCTGGCGGCAGCCGGAGTATCTTACGCCCGCCTTACTTTCCGGAGAGACTATGAATAAGCCAGCCGCCAGTGCGCCCTTTCATCCGCGTAATCGCCATCAGGGGCGTTACGATTTTCCTGCGCTGATTGCCGCGCATCCGCCGCTTGCGCCGAAGGTTCGTCCTAACGGTCACGGCGAGCAGTCGATCGATTTCGCCGATCCGCAGGCGGTAATGCTGCTTAATCAGGCGCTGCTGAAGCTCTTTTATAACCTTAACTGGCAGCTGCCGGAAGGGTATCTGACGCCGCCGGTACCGGGGCGTGCTGATTACGTTCACGCGCTGGCCGATCTGCTGGCGGGTGATAACGGCGGGGCGATCCCGCGCGATCTGGACGTCATGGATATTGGCTGCGGCGCCAACTGCATTTATCCCCTGATTGGCCACGCCGAGTATGGCTGGCGTTTTACCGGTACGGATACCAGCGCTGAGGCGATTACCGCCGCCAGCCAGATTGTGGCGGGTAATCCCGGCCTGCAGCGTGCGGTACGTCTGCGTCGCCAGAAACAGCCGCAGGCGATTTTCAGCGGCGTGATCCATAAAAATGAGCGCTACCATGCCGTGATGTGCAATCCGCCGTTTCACGCATCGGCAGCTGATGCCGCAGCGGGCAGCCAGCGCAAAGTACGCAACCTGGGACTGAAGCAGAACGCGCCGCTCAATTTTGGCGGTCAGCAGACTGAGCTGTGGTGTGAAGGGGGCGAGCTGGCGTTTATCGGCAGGATGATCGATGAGAGCGTCGCGCTGGGCAGCAGCATTGTCTGGTTTACATCGCTGGTTTCGCGAAAAGAGAACTTACCGGCGCTGCGCGACCGGCTCGCAGCAGAGGCCTGTGAGGTGCGCATCGTCAATATGGCGCAGGGTCAGAAACAGAGCCGCTTCCTCGCCTGGAGCTTTATGACGCCCGCCGCCCGCGCGCAGCGGATGAAGCGCTAAGCGTATCACCCGATAAAAAGGCCGCCCGGTTATCCGGTGCGGCCTTATTCAGCGCGCGCAGCGCGTCAGGAAACGTGCTGCAGGAACTCGCGCAGACGTTCGCTTGGCGGCGCGGTAATCAGGGTATCCGGATCGCCATCTTCCGCAATCGTACCTTTATCAATGAAGATCAGGCGCGACGCGACTTTCTGTGCAAACCCCACTTCATGCGTGACGATCACCATCGTCATGCCTTCCTCGGCCAGATCCTGCATCACTTTCAGAACTTCATGACGCAGCTCCGGATCGAGCGCGGACGTCGGCTCATCAAACAGCATCATTTTTGGCTTCACGGCCAGCGCCCGCGCAATGGCCACGCGCTGCTGCTGACCGCCGGAGAGTTCAGCCGGAAAATGATGCGCCCGTTCCGCCAGGCCCACTTTGCCCAGCAGCTCGCGCGCCAGCCTGTGGGCCTCCTCTTTTTTCGCGCCGCGGACGCGAATCGGACCAAAGGCGACGTTATCCAGCGCGCTCATCTGCGGAAACAGATGAAACTGCTGAAACACCATGCCCGCTTCCTGACGGATCAGCCGCTCATCCACTTTCGGATCGTTGACTTTCATGCCGTCCACAATCAGATCGCCGCTGGTGATCTCTTCCAGTTTGTTGATACAGCGCAGCAGCGTTGATTTACCGGAGCCGGAAGGACCGATAATCACCACCACTTCGCCCTGATTAATTTTCAGATTGATGTCGTGCAGAACCTGCGTCTGACCGAAATTTTTAGAGACGTTTTTAAATTCAATCACAGGATTTTCACCCTTTTCTCAATACGGCGCAGCACAAAGCTCAACACCAGCGTAATAATCAGATAGATAATGGCAACCGCGCTCCAGATCTCCAGCGCACGGAAGTTACCGGCAATAATCTCCTGGCCCTGTCGCGTCAGTTCCGCCACGCCGATAACAATAAACAGCGACGTATCTTTAATACTGACAATCCACTGGTTGCCCAGCGGCGGGAGCATACGGCGCAGGGCCAGCGGCATAATCACATAGCGCAGGGTCTCGCGGCGTGACAGGCCCAGCGCCAGTCCCGCTTCGCGAAAGCCTTTGTTGATAGAGAGCACGGCGCCGCGCGTAATCTCAGCAATATAGGCGCCTGAGTTGATCATGATGGTCACGACTGCCGCCGTGAAAGGATCGATGCGCAGATCGGGAAAAGCCATTGGCAGCGCAAAGTAGATAAACATGACCTGCACGACAATGGGCGTGCCGCGGATCAGCTCAATAAATACCAGCGCGACGTTATTGGTGATCCAGCCACCGTAGGCGCGGGCAAAGCCAGCCACCAGGCCGATAATCAGGCCGCCTATCAGGCCAAGAACGGAAATCAGCAGGGTCATTTTGGCGCCTTCGATCAGAATCGGCAGGGCTGGCCAGATGACGCTCCAGTCAAACTCCATGGTGTTACTCCGGAATATGTTGCAATGGAAAAGGTAAAAGCAGGGCGCAAAGGGCGCCCTGCTGCATAAGCCCGCTTATGCAGGCATTATTTTGGCTCAGTACCGAACCATTTTTTATAGATTGTGTTGTACGTACCGTTGTCGCGCAGCGTTTTCAGCGCGCCGTTGATTTTGTCACGCAGTTCATCACTGCCTTTTGGCAGCGCCACACCATACTGCTGAGCTTCAATCGACTCGCCAACCGCTTTGAAACGACCTTTACCGGCGGTATTGATAAAGTAGAGAATATTCGGCGTATCGTGCAGCACCGCATCGGCGCGATTGGTTCCCAGCTCCATATAGGCGTTATCGATATTCGGGAACTGACGCAAATCTTTGGTCTTGATATGCGCTTTGGCGTAGTCCACCGAACCGGTTCCGCTTTTTACCGCAACGGTTTTGCCGTTGAGATCGTCAATGCCTTTGATCTCGTTTTCGTTATTGCGCACCATCACCAGCAGACCGCTTTTATAGTAGCCATCAGAGAAGTCGATAGCTTTTTTACGTTCGTCAGTAATGGTAATACCGGCCAGCGCCAGATCGACATTTTTGGTTTGCAGAGCCGGAATAATCCCACTGAAATCCATAGGTTTCAGGGTGTAATCGAGCTTCAGCTCTTTTGCCACCGCATCCCACAGGTCGATATCAAAACCCACATATTTGTCGCCCTGCTTAAACTCAAAAGGAACAAATGCGGTGTCGGTTGCGACAATCAGTTTTTTATCTGCGGCAGTAGAAGAAAGAGAAAAGGCCAGCGCCAGCGCGGCCACAGAGACATTAAACAGAGACTTCATCATTTTATCCTTTATTGCTCTGCAGACCTGATGGTCTGCACTACGACTGTCATATGAAAAAATTATGCCAACTTTAATAACAGCCCGAAATTACCGGCGGCAGGGCTGTCAGCTGACACGATTTTGCAGAAAAATGATCCTTTGCACCATTTGTGGGCACTATTATGGTGCATGAAACATTTTTGGTGCAGCCACAGTGTGCATCAGGATAATGACAAGGAAAGGGTGGGATGAAAGAAGTGTTAACAGGGTCAAAAAAGCGGATCTGAAGCAATAAAAAAGGCGGGTTAACCCGCCTCTGATGATTATTCGATATTGGCTTCGATAAACCACAGGAACTTGTCGAGGTCACGGGACGCTGCGGTAAAGATATCGGCAGTATCTTCATCTTTGACTTCGGTGATCGCTTTGCGGGTATCGTTAGCCACAATGGCGTAGCGATCGGCCAGCGCTTTCAGGTGATCCTGAACGCTGTGAATGTTCAGCGGATAGCTCTGCAGCGGCGTTTTATCATTCACGACCTGCGTGATACCCAGCGCTACGCCACCCAGCTGGATCACGCGCTCAGCGATGGTGTCCTGATGTTCGGTGATAGCAGCACGGAAACCATCCAGCATCTCATGCACGCCAATAAAGTTTGCGCCACGCATGTTCCAGTGCGCCTGTTTGGTGATCAGGGACAGGTCAATGAATTCCACAACCAGACGGTTGAGCACCTCAATGGTGGCTTTCTTTTCGCTGTCAGCCACATCATTGCGGGTGTAAATCAGATCGGAAGCGTTGTTTTTAACCAGTTTTGCGGTACTCATCATTTATGTCCTCTAATTGATGTTGTCCTAATCAAGCACGGAAATAAGTATAGCAGCTGTTATAAAATATGCTGAAGCGATCTGGCCGATAGCAGAGATAGATAAAGACGTCATGCAACGTTGCGGATGCAATCATGAATTAAGTAACCATAATCAATGGTTTATTATATAGGTCTTAAAGATGTTATCTGTGTGACAAAATAATAACGGCCCGGCGATGCAATAACGGAATGATAATGATTCCGGATGCCGGCGCAGCCTGCTGAAATAACAGGCTGCGATAGACAGCGTTAATTAAGCGTAACTCAGGCGACTTCTTTCAGACGGGCTTTCTGGCGCATGGTCAGCGTGGTGCCTGCCGACGCGGCGATAATCGCCAGCAGTCCTGACCACTGCGGCAGGGTAAGCTGTTCACCCAGAAACAGCATGCCGGAAAGGGCCGCGACAGCCGGTTCGAGGCTCATCAGGGTGCCAAAGATCCGCGCCGGCAGGCGGGTCATGGCAATCATCTCCAGTGAATAGGGAATTGCGCTGGAGAGCAGGGCGATCAGCAGCGCCAGCGGCAGGATCTCCCAGTGCCAGATGCCGGGGGAGGCAAACAGCAGTCCCAGCGGCACGAAGATAACAGAAGCGATAAGCGAGCCCATTGCCACCGTTGCCGGGCCGTGCTCCGCGCCGGCACGCTGTCCGGAGAGGATATAGATTGCCCAGCAGACGCCGGCACCTACTGCCAGCAGTGCGCCGAGCGGATCAATATGGCTGATGCCGTCACCGATTGGCAGCAGAAACCAGAGCCCGGCGACTGCCAGCGCTATCCAGAGAAAATCAAGCAGGCGGCGCGCGCCTGCCAGCGCCAGCGCCAGCGGACCGAGAAACTCCAGCGCCACGCCCACACCCAGCGGGATTGTCCGCAGGGCGAGGTAAAACAGAAAGTTCATACAGCCGAGCGCCAGGCCGTAAATCAGCAGGGGTTTACGCTGCGCCGGAGTAAAGCGCAAACGCCAGGGTTTGAAAAAGAGACAAAGCAGCAGCGTACCGAGTCCGAGACGCAGCGCAGTGATGCCGGGCGCGCCCGCGACGTCAAACAGCGATTTTGCCAGCGAGGCGCCACCCTGCAGCGACATCATAGCGAAAAGCAAAATCACAATGGGCAGCCATACGGGAAAGCTATTTTTACGAGAAAGAGGCGCAGACATCCTGTTGTCGATTCCGGAAATGAGGGGTGAGCGAAGGAGAGTAGCTTAAAGCAATTGCAGGCTGACGGGAAAAAATAAGGCCAGTTTCGCTTCAGAAAATGGCTAAAAAAGAGCCGTTTACAGGGCCAATTTTGTAAAGAATTGTCAGATTACTTTAGGAATTTACTTAAAGGCATTTTTTGTTCGCAGAATTATTGAACTAAACAGGGAGGCATTTTATAAGTAAAATGAATGACATAGGAAACTTCATTAACTTTCTGTTACACCAAACAATCTCTTGGACAACAAAATCCGGGCAGAGTTTCTCCCTAACTTTTGTTATATTTTTAGCGTTGTCAGGAGAGAAGTATTTTCACATTTGAGGTGGTTATGAAAAAAATTGCATGTCTTTCAGCACTGGCTTGTGTACTGGCAGTTTCTGCTGGCTCAGCCATGGCACAGAGCACCGTTTCTGGCGGTTACGCACAGAGCGATTATCAGGGCGTTGCTAACAAAGCTAACGGCTTCAACCTGAAATACCGCTACGAAGACGGTTCAAACCCACTGGGCTGGATCGGTTCTTTCACCTACACCGAAAAAGATCGTACTGAAGATGGCGTTTATAACAAAGGCCAGTACTACGGCTTCACCGGCGGCCCGGCTTACCGTCTGAACGACTGGGCGAGCATCTACGGCGTTGTAGGTATCGGCTACGGTAAATTCCAGCAGAACGAATCTGCCGGTCAGTCTAAATCTGACAGCAGCGACGTAGGCATCGCTTACGGCGCAGGTATGCAGTTCAACCCAATTGAAAACGTTGCACTGGACGTAGGCTACGAGCAGAGCCGCATCCGCAACGTTGACGTAGGCACCTGGATCGCTGGCGTCGGCTACAGCTTCTAAGTTTAGCTTAGACCAGAGTTGCACATGAAACGGTCCCGCAGGGGGCCGTTTTTTTTTGCCTGAAGAGGGTGCCGGTGCAGCAGAGCAGAAAAACAAAAACCCGCCATCGGGCGGGTTAAGCAGTAGCCTTGCGGGCTTTCAGCCGCGCCAGATAATCTGGTTGCACGGGCGTTCGCACTTTTTGCCTGCGAGCTTTTCCAGCAGCATCAGGCGGAGCGCAAAGGGCGAGCGGCTGAACAGGCAGAGCAGCGATTTGATATCAAAAGCGGGCTTGCGCTGAGCGGCTTGCGGGCATTTGCCGCAATCAAGGCAGTTTTTCAGGGTGCTCATCTTCACCTCCCCATGAATAACAGATGATGCGTAAGCGCTGGTGCGTACCGGACATTGCTGCCTTTTCACGCTTTTCGCTTACATCATGTACAAAGATAGCATTGGCTATACTCTTTAGCCAACACTATTCATGAAAAATTTGTGCTTATTTGCGCCTGGTTTACAATGAGCGCAGCCAGTCCGCACGGCAGGTAAGGTGCGGCAGATAATAAAGAGGAAGCTTAATGAGTCGTCGTGCGAAAAATGCCATCAATACCCCTCAGGGGCCGCTTAAGGATATTGAGGAGCATGTTGAAGGCTTTCGTCAGGTGCGCGAAGCTCATCGTCGTGAATTGATTGATGATTACGTCGAGCTGATCTCCGATCTCATTCGTGAATTTGGTGAGGCGCGTCAGGTGGATATGGCGGCGCGCCTTGGCGTATCCCAGCCTACCGTGGCAAAAATGCTGAAGCGCCTGAGCACCACCGGCCTGGTAGAGCAGGTGCCCTATCGTGGCGTCTTCCTGACGCCGGAAGGTGAAAAACTCGCCGAGGCGAGCCGCGTTCGCCACCATATCGTTGAAACGTTTTTGCTGGCATTAGGCGTCAGCCCGGAGACCGCACGCCGCGACTCTGAAGGGCTGGAGCATCACGTCAGCGACGAAACCCTGGCCGTCTTTCAGAAATTTTATGAGAATCGCTAACTTATAAGGCCTGCCGCTATCATGCCCATCGTGCTTCGATCCTTAATGCGTGACCGTATTTTGCATTTGTTGTTACTGCTGGGTGTGATACTGCTGCCGCTGGCAGAGTATCGCTGGTCGCAGCTGCCGGCTTCCGTCGACTGGCAGACCATCATGACGCTGACCGGCCTGCTGATGCTGACGAAAGGGCTGGAGAACAGCGGTTATTTTGACGTACTGGGCGCCCGCCTGATTCAGCGCTTTCAGCATGAACGTGCGCTGGCGCTGTTTATGGTCTGCGCCGCCGCGCTGCTTTCAACCTTTCTGACCAACGATGTCGCGCTATTTATTCTGGTACCGCTGACGCTGACGCTGCGTAAATTTTCACATCTGCCGGTCTCGCGGCTCATTATCTTTGAAGCACTGGCGGTTAACGCCGGATCGCTGCTGACCCCGGTCGGCAATCCGCAAAATATCCTGCTGTGGAGTCACGGCTCGCTGAGCGTGGGCGGATTCATCCTGCAGATGCTGCCGCTGGCAGCCGTGCTGATGATAACGCTGGTCGCGCTGACCTGGTGGAGCTTCCCGGCGCAGCACATAGATAAACACAGTGACGCCGGTGCGCAGCAGTGGAGCCGGCGCCTGTTCAGCGTCAGCCTGCTGCTCTATATCGTATTTATCGTGGCGCTGGAGCTGAAGATGACGGGCTGGGCGCTGCTGCTGGTCGCCGCCTGCTTTTTGATCATGGCGCGAGGGGTGCTGGCCGCCATTGACTGGAGCCTGCTGCTGGTTTTTGTCGCAATGTTTATCGACGTCTTTTTGCTCATGCATCTGCCTGCGCTGCAGCCGTGGTTTGCCCGTATCGGACAGCTGGGGGAGGGCGGTATCTATTTACTGGCTATCGGCCTGTCGCAGTTTATCAGTAATGTCCCGGCCACTATCCTGCTGCTGCAAAAAACCGATCCCTCTGTGGTGCTTGCCTGGGCGGTGAATATTGGCGGCTTTGGCCTGCTGCCGGGATCGCTGGCGAACCTGATTGCGCTGCGCATGGCGCAGGATAAAAAAGTCTGGTGGCGTTTTCATCTCTTCTCACTGCCGATGCTGGCGTGGTCAATGCTGTGCGGCTGGCTGCTGCTGCAGTGGCTTCACTGAGTGCGGGCGCTGGCTCTTCAGCGCCTTAGCCACCGCTGTGGCATAACGTGCCGCCCGTCTCTGCTTATGTAAAGTTACACTGGAATTTGTCAATTTATTATCTAATGTTAAGTTGACCGTTTATGCCCGGGGATCGGGCTTTCAGCCAGTGATGAAAAATTATGAGCGAAAATCAGCAGCAGGACCCGCAGAAGCCGTCAGATAACGACAACGATCCGCAGCAGGACAACAGCCAGCAGCAGCAACAGGACAAAGATAATCAGGATGACGATCAGCCGCGTAAGCGGCCGGGTAAAAAGCCGCTGATTATTCTCGCGATTGTTGTGGTGATTATGCTGATCGTGGGGTTCTGGTTCTGGTTTACCACCCGCAATATTGAAACCACCGATGACGCCTTTACGGAAGGTAACGCCGTTACCGTGGCACCTAAAGCCTCAGGCTACGTGGTGCAGCTGCTGGTAAAAGATAACCAGCGGGTAAAAAAAGGCGATCTGCTGGTGGTGATCGATCCGCGCGACAGTGCTGCACAGCGCGATCAGGCAAAAGCACAACTGGGGCTGGCTCAGGCTCAGCTGCATCAGGCGCAGGCGCAGCTGGCGCTGTCGCGCGTGCAGTATCCGGCGCAGCGCGATCAGGCGCTGGCGCAGCAGGCGAGCGCGCAGGCGAACTTACTTAATGCGCAGGCGGATTACCGCCGGCAGCGCGGCGTGGATCCCCGCGCCACGTCTCAGCGTAATATCGATACCGCCGCGGCGCAGCTGCGCTCAGCGGAAGCGCAGCTGCAGAGTGCTAAAGCGCAGGTTGAGGTCGCCTCACAGGTCAAACTGCAGATCCGGCAACAGGAAACAAATGTGGAAGCGCGCCAGCAGCAGGTGGAACAGGCGCAGGCGCAGCTTAATACCGCAGAGCTCAATCTCTCTTACACCGAAGTGCGTGCCCCTTACGACGGTTTTGTCACCAAACGCAACGTGCAGCTCGGTACGCTGGTGCAGGCTGGGTCAGCCCTTTTTTCGCTGGTGTCACCCGACATCTGGATCACCGCTAATTTTAAAGAGTCACAGCTGGCGCGCATGAATCCGGGTGACAAAGTCGAGATCAGCGTGGACGCATGGCCTGATATGAAACTGCACGGCCACGTCGACAGCATCCAGATGGGGTCAGGCTCACGTTTCTCCGCCTTCCCGTCGGAAAACGCTACCGGTAACTATGTGAAAATTGTGCAGCGCGTCCCGGTTAAAATCGTTATCGATAGCGGACTGGATCCTGCTCATCCACTGCCGCTTGGACTCTCGGTAGAGCCTGAGGTGACAGTAGAATGAGTGCAGGCGAGAGCTGGCGCCCGGCCAGCAACCCCTGGCTGGTCGCCATCACGGTTACGCTGGCGGTGTTCATGGAGATCCTGGACACCACCATCGTAAACGTTGCGCTGCCGCATATTGCGGGTTCGCTCTCCTCCAGCTATGACGAATCCACCTGGGTACTCACCTCCTACCTGGTTGCGAATGGCATTGTGCTGCCGATCTCCGCCTTCTTTAGCCGTCTGTTTGGCCGCAAGCAGTTCTTTTTGATCTGTATTGTGATGTTCACTATCTGCTCGTTTCTCTGCGGCATTGCCACCGAGCTGTGGCAAATCATTCTGTTTCGTGTGCTGCAGGGCTTTTTTGGCGGTGGCCTGCAGCCGGTTCAGCAATCGGTACTGCTCGACTACTTCAAGCCTGCCGATCGCGGCAAAGCTTTTGGCCTCTCTTCGATTGCGATTATCGTAGCACCGGTGATTGGCCCGACGCTGGGCGGCTGGATCACCGACAATTACAGCTGGCGCTGGGTCTTCTTTATTAATATTCCGGTAGGGATTTTAACCGTGCTGGCGATTTACCAGCTGCTTGAAGATCCGCCGTGGGAGCGCAAGTGGGATAAAGGCCGGCTGAAAATTGACTATATCGGCATCAGCCTGATCACGCTTGGCCTTGGCTGTCTGCAGGTGTTTCTCGATCGCGGTGAAGATGAAGACTGGTTCGCTTCGCACTTTATTCGTCTGTTCGCCATGCTGGCCGCGGTGGGGCTGGTGGGCGCGGTCTACTGGCTGCTTTATGCGCGTAAGCCGGTCGTGGATATCCGCGTGATGAAAGATCGCAACTTCTGGGTCGCCGGTCTGCTGATGGCCGGTATGGCTATGATCCTCTACGGCAGCTCAGTGGTGCTGCCGCAGCTGGCGCAGCAGGATCTGGGGTATACCGCCACCTGGTCAGGACTGGTGCTGTCGCCCGGAGCCGTATTGATCGTGCTGACCATTCCGCTGGTACTGAAGCTGATGCCAGTTGTGCAGACTCGCTATATTATCGCCTTCGGCTTCAGCTGCCTGGCGCTGGCCTTTTTTTACTCCAGTACGCTGACGCCGGACGTGGATTTTAAAACCCTGGTGATGATGCGCAGCGCGCAATCTATCGGGCTGGGCTTTCTGTTTGTTCCGCTTACCACCATTGCGTTTGTCACCATCCCGCAGAAGCTTAACGCCGATGCGTCCGCGCTGTTTACCATGTTTCGTAACGTGGCCGGCTCTATCGGTATCTCACTGGCAACCGCCGGGATCACCGAGCGTGAACAGGTGCGTTCCGCGCACATGGTGCATAACATGTCGCCGCTGAATGAGCAGTTCAACCTGACACTGCAGCAGTGGGCTCAGGCGATCCGCGATTTTACGCAGGTAGCTGGCGATCCGCTGCAGCTTGCCGCGGGTCAGCTCTATCAGGAGATGATCGCTCAGGCGCGCATTCTGGCCTATATCGACGTGTTCACGGGACTGAGCATCGTCGCCATGATACTGATCCCTCTATGTTGGTTACTTTCGCCGATTAAGAGCGAAGGCAGTGCAGGAGCACACTAAAATGAGAACCTTTTCACGCGTTGCGCTGCCGCTGACGCTGCTGCTGGCGGGTTGTGCCGTCGGCCCCGACTATCAGGCCCCGCGCCCGCAGACGCCCGGCAGCTTTCGCGCACTGTCGTCACAGGAAACCTCTAAGCCACTGGCCGCCGCACCCAACCCGCTCTGGTGGCGCAGCTTTAACGATCCGCAGCTCAATAGCCTGATCGATCGCGCCATCAGCGGTAACCTCTCGCTGCAGCAGGCGGTGTTACGCATCGCCGGTGCGCGGCAGCAGCTGGCGCAGGCGCGCGGGGGGCTGTTTCCCGCGCTGAATGGCTCAGCTAAAGTCACGCGCCAGCAGCTGGGCCTGAAAGGTCTGCTGAAATCCAACGGCGTATACGATCGGGTGGATGATGATATCGCCGGACAGCTGGATGGACTGAACCATTCCGTAACGCTCTATCAGGGCAGCTTTGATGCCAGCTGGGAGCTGGATATCTGGGGCAAGGTACGCCGGCAGATGGAGGCCGCCGATGCGCAGCAGCAGGCGGCTGTCGCACAGCGTGACGACGTGCTGATTTCAGTGGAAGCTGAAGTGGCGCGCGCCTATCTGCAGCTGCGCGGGGCGCAGGCGGTGCTGGCTACGCTGCAGACGCAGATAAAGGTGGCGCAGGAGACCTGGGAGCTGACGCAAAGCCAGCAGCAAAACGGGCTGGCACCGGCGACAAATGTGGAAAATGCCCGGGCGCAGCTCGCCTCGCTTAATGCGCAGCTGCCGCAGTATGAGGCGCAGGCGCGGCAGGCGATGAACGGTCTGGCGGTCCTGCTCGGTAAAACGCCCGGTGCGCTGGATAGTGAGCTGATGACGGCGAAAGCGCTGCCAGCATTGCCAGGTCTGGTACCGGTAGGGATCCCGGCGACGCTGGCGCGCCGGCGGCCCGATATTCGTCAGGCTGAGGCCACGCTTCACGCGCAGACCGCCAATATTGGCGTCTCGGTTGCCAGCCTCTTCCCGGCTCTCTCCCTGACGGGGCAGCTCGGGGTCAGGAACACCGACGCCAGCTACCTTGATGACTGGAGCAGCCACTTTTTCAGCATCGGTCCGTCACTCTCTATTCCGATTTTCCAGGGCGGACGGCTGGTTTCCAGCGTGAAGCTGGCGCGGGCACAGCAGGCCAGCGCCGCGCTGGATTACCGGCAGACAGTGCTGACGGCGCTGCAGGATGTGGAGAATGCGCTGGTCAGCTACCGGGCGGATCAGCAGCAGGTTACCGCGCTGGATGAAACTACCGGCGCACTGCAGCGGACATTCGACCTGGCCAGCGACAGCTATCGACAGGGCCTGACGACCTTTCTTGACGTGCTGGATGCGCAGCGGCAGCTGGCGCAGGCAAAAGCACAGTCGGTTCAGGCGCGTACGCAAAGCGCGCTCGATCTGGTCGCGCTCTATAAAGCGCTGGGCGGCGGCTGGGAAAATTATCAGCAGGTGACTCTGCCGGATTACGCAGTATTTGGTCCGGCCACGCAGGTCAACTGACCCCCGGGTCGTCCCGCCACCGGGACGACCTGATAATTGAAATAAATGTTCCTTTTTATGTAAGGATTAAATTTTGAGCGTATTGTCGCTGACATAAAAAGATATTCACGCTGAGTTTATGTGATCGGTATCTGATTTCCTGGCATCAGTTATGATGAATATGGCAAAACTAAAATTTCATATTTAATTTTTATGGCAAAAATACTCTATTTTTGATGCATCTTTCAGAAATGGAGTTAGTTATGCCTCGTGAAACCTGGCTTACCCTCAATAAAGCCTCAGGGCCGAACAGTAATACGCGTACTGAACCCTTTGTTAAAGTTATTGCGGCCGTTGCCACCCTCGGCGGACTGCTGTTCGGCTATGACACCGGCGTTATCTCCGGCGCACTGCTATTCATGGGGGATGATATACATCTGACGCCATTAACCACCGGCCTTGTCACCAGCAGCCTGCTGTTTGGTGCGGCATTTGGTGCGCTGATATCGGGGCATTTTGCCGCAGCGGTCGGGCGGAGAAAAATCATTCTGGTACTGGCAACCATTTTTGCGGCCGGCGCGCTGGGCACGGCGCTGGCGCCGGATGCTGAATGGATGATTTTCTTCCGCCTGATCCTCGGGGTCGCCGTCGGCGGCGCGTCTGCCACCGTTCCGGTTTACATTGCGGAGATGGCACCTGCCAATAAACGCGGTCAGCTGGTCACAATGCAGGAGCTGATGATCGTCTCCGGCCAGATGCTGGCTTATATCTCCAATGCCGGGTTTCATGCCGCCTGGGGCGGTGAGAGTACCTGGCGCTGGATGCTGGCGGTGGCGACGCTGCCCGCAGTGCTGCTCTGGTTTGGCATGATGTTTATGCCGGATACGCCGCGCTGGTATGCCATGAAGGGGCGTCTGGCTGAAGCCCGCAGAGTCCTGGAGCGGACCCGCGCACGTGAGGACGTGGAGTGGGAGATGACCGAAATCACTGAGACGCTGGAAGAGGAGCAGCAGCAGCGCCCACGCCTGCGGGAGTTACGCCAGCCCTGGCTGCTGAAGCTCTTTTTCATCGGCACAGGCATAGCCGCTATTCAGCAGCTCACCGGCGTCAACACCATCATGTACTATGCGCCGGTAATGCTGAAAGCAGTCGGTATGGATGATAATGCGGCATTGGTTGCTACTATCGCCAATGGCGTTATCTCAGTGCTGATGACCTTTGCGGGGATCTGGCTGCTTGGGCGTATCGGACGCCGCCCCCTCGCGCTTATCGGACAGATAGGATGTACCGCCTGCCTGGTTCTGATCGGGGCCGTCAGCTACTTCATGCCGGAAACGGTAAACGGTCAGCCTGATATGCTGCGCAGCTATATGGTCCTGCTGGGCATGCTGCTGTTTTTAAGTTTTCAGCAGGGAGCGTTATCGCCGGTTACCTGGCTGCTCTTATCCGAAATTTTTCCGACGCGGCTGCGCGGTATATTTATGGGCGGGGCGGTATTTGCCATGTGGCTGACTAATTTTACTATCTCGTTACTGTTTCCGCTGCTGCTTGCATGGGTGGGGCTGTCAGGTGCCTTTTTTATTTTTGCCGCAGCCGGCTTGTTCGGAACGCTGTTTGTTTTCTGCTGCGTACCGGAAACCCGTAATCGTTCACTGGAGCAGATTGAACATTATCTGCGCGACTGGCTGACGGAAACATCGCCGCGTCAGGTAATGAGGCCATCGGCCCAAAAGGGTAGTTAAAAATAGATTTCCCTGATAAAACCGGCGCAGGCCGGTTTTTCTTTTTAGTCTGTCAGTCAGGCTGAGAGCCACGTCATTAAAACGCGCATTAAAAGTGAATAACGGATACATGATTAATTATTTTTACGCTTCGCCTGCAGAATGTCACAAACTAAAATTTTGCTAACTACTTGTTTCGCTCGCGGGATTAGCAAATGAAATCGATATCAATGCAACAGCTGCCGGGAAACCTTATCAGTTTATTAACGCTTAATGTTAACCGGTGAGGGTTATCCTTACTGAACAATAACAATAAGCGAACCTGTTAAGAATAATCCGGTCTGCAAAATTAATTTATTTTTTTATTTGAATTGGGTAATCTTGCCGCTACAGTTTATTTATACCCCTTAAACAAGGACATTGTGATGAGTGACGCATTTAAAGTACTGAACAACATTCGCACATTACGTGCGCAGGCGCGTGAACTGCCACTGAGCGATCTGGAAGAGATTCTGGAAAAATTAACTGTCGTTGTGACTGAGCGTCGTGAAGAAGTTGAAGCCGAAGAAGCGCAAAACCGCGAAAAAGAAGAGAAGCTGTCTAAATATCGCGAAATGCTGCTGGCTGATGGCATCGATCCTAACGAATTACTGGGCGCACTTGAAACCGGTAAAAAACGCGCCAAGCGCGCACCGCGTCCGGCTAAATATACTTATACCGACGAAAACGGTGATGAAAAATCCTGGACCGGTCAGGGCCGCACGCCAGCAGCGATTAAAAAAGCCCTGGATGCCGGCAAGAGCCTGGACAGTTTCCTGATTAAATAAGCGACGCAATCCTTGTATATGGGAGCCGGGGGCATATTGCCCCCGGCTTTTTTTATTGGCTGACGTTTTAATTTGTGTAACAAACTGCGCTAACTGATAACGATGACGTAACGTCGGCAGGCGAGAAGCGTCTGCTGCCGGATGCCGGCAACACTATTTTGCGTCTGCTAACAATCCCTTTGCGTAAAAGCTGCGCCAACGCCAGGCGCAGACTGGCTCATATAGCCCATCTCTGGCATAATGCCCGCTGTTTTTTCATCCACCGTGTAACAAAGGTCAATGCCGTGTTAGTTTCCAGCAATATCACTATGCAGTTCGGCAGCAAGCCGCTGTTTGAAAATATCTCCGTTAAGTTTGGCGGGGGTAACCGTTACGGTTTAATCGGTGCAAACGGCAGCGGTAAATCGACCTTTATGAAAATACTGGGCGGCGATCTGGTGCCTACCAACGGCAATGTCTCACTCGATCCCAACGAGCGTATTGGTAAGCTTCGTCAGGATCAGTTTGCCTTTGAACAATATAGTGTGCTGGATACGGTCATAATGGGGCATCAGGAACTCTGGGCCGTAAAAGAAGAGCGCGATCGTATTTACGCACTGCCAGAAATGAGTGAAGCAGAAGGCTACAAAGTTGCCGATCTCGAAGTCGCCTACGGTGAAATGGATGGATATAGCGCGGAATCCAGGGCCGGTGAGTTATTGCTGGGCGTCGGTATTCCGGTGGAGCAGCATTACGGGCCGATGAGCGAAATCGCACCGGGCTGGAAACTGCGTGTGCTGCTGGCGCAGGCGCTGTTCTCTAATCCCGATATTCTGCTGCTTGATGAGCCGACGAACAACCTGGATATTGATACTATCCGCTGGCTTGAGCAGGTGCTGAACGATCGTAACAGTACCATGATCATCATTTCGCATGACCGTCACTTTTTAAATATGGTCTGCACCCATATGGCGGATCTTGATTATGGTGAGCTGCGCGTTTATCCCGGTAATTATGATGAATATATGACCGCGGCGACGCAGGCGCGCGAACGTCTGCTGGCCGATAACGCGAAAAAGAAAGCGCAGATTGCTGACCTGCAATCTTTTGTCAGCCGCTTCAGTGCTAACGCCTCTAAATCCCGTCAGGCAACATCGCGCGCAAAACAGATTGATAAAATCAAACTGGATGAAGTCAAAGCCTCCAGTCGTCAGAACCCTTATATTCGCTTTGAGCAGGATAAGAAATTATTCCGTAATGCGCTGGAAGTTGAAGCGCTGACGAAAGGATTTGATAACGGCCCGCTCTTTAATAAGCTGAACCTGATGCTGGAAGTGGGCGAGAAGCTGGCAATTCTGGGTGCCAACGGTATCGGTAAATCCACGCTGCTGAAAACGCTGGTGGGCGAATTAACGCCGGACAGCGGCAGCGTTAAATGGTCTGAAAATGCGCGCATCGGCTATTACGCACAGGATCATGCCGAAGATTTTGCCGAAGACCTTAGCGTGTTCGACTGGATGAGCCAGTGGAAGCAGGATGGCGATGATGAACAGGCCGTGCGCAGCGTACTGGGCCGCTTACTGTTCAGCCATGATGACATCAAAAAACCGGCCAAAGTGCTGTCGGGTGGTGAGAAAGGCCGGATGCTGTTTGGCAAGCTGATGATGCAGAAGCCTAACATTCTGATTATGGATGAGCCGACCAACCACCTGGATATGGAATCGATCGAATCACTGAACATGGCGCTGGAGATGTATGAAGGCACGCTGATCTTTGTTTCACATGACCGTGAATTTGTCAGCTCGCTGGCGACGCGCGTGATGGAGATGAAAGGTGAGCGCATCGTTGACTTCACCGGCAACTATGAAGATTACCTGCGCAGTCAGGGCATTTCATAATCCTGCTCATTCTGTCTGCTTAACAGGCCGCCCCACCGGGCGGCCTGTTTGCGTTTCAGGGGGAGCCACACACGTCACAGTGTGCGTCCTGCATCACTTTCATGCTGCGAAATTCAGCGCGCATTGCGTCATACATCAGCAGGCGAGAGCGGGCGGGTTCACCAAACGCGGTAAGCAGTTTCAGCGTCTCCATCGCCTGCATCGCGCCAATTACGCCCACCAGCGGGGCCATGACGCCAGCTTCCACGCAGCTCAGCGTCTGTTCGCCAAACAGGCGGCTGATACAGCGGTAACAGGGCTCGCCAGGCTGCCAGGTAAAAACGCTCAGCTGACCTTCCATGCGGATCGCCGCACCGGAAATCAGCGGGACTTTTTGCCGGAAACAGAGGCGGTTCAGCTGCTCACGCGTGGCCACATTATCTGTGCAGTCCAGCACCGCGTCATGCCGCGCAATCAGTGCGCTCAGCGTCGCATCGTCGGCCTGCACGTCACAGGTTTCAATAATGCAGTGCGGATTGATTGCCGCCAGCTGCGCGCGCGCTGATTCTACTTTGGGCTGGCCAATCGTCTCATCACGATGCAGGATCTGCCGCTGCAGATTGCTCAGGCTGACGGTATCAAAGTCGAGCAGCGTCAGATACCCCACGCCGGCGGAGGCGAGCCAGGGGGCAGCCGCGCATCCCAGCCCCCCCAGGCCGACGATCAGCACGCGTGACTCAGCGAGCTGCTCCTGTGCGGTAAAGTCGAAGCCGCGCAGGACAATCTGCCGGTTATAGCGCAGCATCTCTTCATGCGTCAGTTCGCGTGACATTACCCCTCCAGCAGGCTGTTAAAGGGCTCAACCTCAACCCATTCACCCGCTTCTGCCGTACCGCGTTCGCGCTCCAGCACAATAAAGCAGTCGGCCAGCGCAAACGAACTGAAAACATGTGAACCCTGTGCACCGGTGGAGCGCACCTCCAGCACACCTTCGCTGCTGCGGCTGAGCACGCCACGCTGAAAATCGAGGCGGCCCGGCGATTTTTTCAGGCGATTCAGCGTTCGCGCACGCTGGCGCAGCGGCAATGCCGGCGTTGTCTGGCCGCTCAGCCTGACCAGCAGCGGCTGCACCAGCTGATAAAAGGTCACGGCGGCGGAGACCGGATTGCCCGGCAGCCCGCAGAACAGGCTATTCGCCAGCTGGCCGAAAGCGAACGGTTTACCTGGCTTGATCGCCAGCTTCCAGAAGCTGACAGATCCGAGTTCGTTGAGGATCTCCCGGGTAAAATCAGCTTCGCCCACGGAGACACCGCCGGTGCTGATGACCACATCAGCCTGGCTGTCTGCTGCCGTGAAGGCGTGACGCAGCGCGGCCGGGTCGTCCGCGATAACGCCGAGGTCGATGACCTCGCAGCCCAGCTTGCTGAGCATCAGAGAGACGGTAAGGCGATTGGTATCATAAATCTGGCCCTCTGCCAGCGGTTCGCCCACCGCCTGCAGCTCATCCCCGGTGGAGAATATCGCCACGCGCAGCCTGCGCCGTACCGTTACCCTGGCAATACCCAGCGAGGCGAGCAGCGGCAGCTCAGCGGCACCCAGCCGCACACCCGCTGCCAGAACCTGATGCCCGGCGCGAATATCTTCACCAATACGGCGGATATTCTGGCCTGCGCTTACCGGCGCAGCGATCACAATACCCTCCGCGTGCTGTTCCGTTTGCTCCTGCATGACCACTGCGTCGCAGCCTGCCGGTATCGGGGCGCCGGTCATAATACGGATCGCGCTGCCTGCCGGCCATTCACCGTGCCACGGAGCCCCGGCAAAGGCTTTGCCTGCCACGGCGAGCGGTGCGCCAGCGCGGAGATCGCTCAGCCGCACCGCGTAGCCATCCATTGCGGAGTTATCAAATGAGGGGACATCCAGCGGTGAAACCACCGCCTCTGCGGTAATACGCCCGGCAGCATTAGCCAGGCTAACCTGTTCAGTCCCGCTGACCGGTTGCAGCGGTTGCAGCATCATGTGCTGCGCCTCTTCCAGTGAAATTAAGCCTGCGGTGTTGGGTTCCATATCGCTCCCTGGCGGATAAATGTCAGATGTCACCTATTATGGGTTAAGGCGCTGGCGTAAGGCCAGACCCGTTTGGCGCGGCCGCACAGATCGCGCGGTAAGCCGTTAACGGGGTCTCCCGGCAAAGGAAAAAGATATATAGCCTGAAAAAAGGTTATGAGTGCTGATGCACTTTCTGCTTTACAAGCTGCCGGGTGCTTCCTATAGTCGAAAATTGTCTGAAAATGATGAAAACCATTCTAAATCAGTGTTTTTTCTGCTGATAATCCTGACAGGTGCAGCTAATGACCAGGGCAGTAATCGCTATCCACGGCGGCGCGGGCGCGCTTTCCCGCAGTACCATGAGCGCGACGCGCGAGCAGCAATACCGGCAGCAGCTGCACGACATTGTCGCAGCGGGGCAGCAGATTCTGGCCGCGGGCGGCAGCGCGCTGGATGCGGTGACTGACGCGGTGCGGCGGCTGGAGGCGTGCCCGCTGTTTAATGCCGGACGGGGCGCGGTGTTCACCCATCAGGGCACACACGAGCTGGACGCCAGCATCATGGATGGCCGCACGCTGCAGGCGGGCGCAGTAGCGGGCGTCAGCCATATTGAACATCCGATCCTCGCCGCGCGTAAAGTGCTGGAGGCGAGTCCCCACGTGCTGCTGATCGGCACCGGCGCAGAAGCCTTTGCCGTGGCGCAGGGGCTGGAACCCGTTGCCGCTGACTTTTTCTCAACGCCAGAACGCCTGGCGCAGCTGCTGCGCGTGCGCGACAGCAACACTACGCAGCTCGATCACGACGCGGCTGCTACGCCGCTGGATGAGGATCGCAAACTCGGCACCGTGGGTGCGGTGGCGCTGGATCTGCACGGCAATCTTGCCGCGGCGACTTCAACCGGTGGCATGACCAACAAGCAGGCTGGCCGCGTGGGCGACTCGCCGCTGATTGGCGCCGGCTGCTATGCCAGCAACGACAGCGTGGCTGTCTCCTGCACCGGTACCGGCGAAGTCTTTATGCGAACGCTGGCCGCTTATGATGTTGCGGCACAGATGAAATATGCAGGACGCTCGCTGCAGCAGGCGACCGCCAGCGTCATCCACGACACCATTACGGAGCTGGAAGGCAGCGGCGGGCTGATTGCGGTTGATGCACAGGGTAACCTTGCACTGCCGTTTAACAGCGAAGGCATGTACCGGGGTTTTGCTTACGTTGAGGGTGCCGTTGAGGTGGCCATTTACCGCGACAGCTAAGGAGCAGGCAGAATGGAACAGCAACAGGTGCTGGCGGTACGCGATCTGTGCGTCACTTTTCAGCATGAAGAGAGTAAAACTGAAGCGGTGCGTCATCTTTCGCTCGATCTGCTGCGGGGAGAAACCCTGGCGCTGGTCGGGGAGTCTGGCTCAGGGAAATCAGTGACGTCACTGGCGCTGATGCGCCTGATTCAGCAGGCGGGCAGCGAGATCAGCGGTGAGATAAAGCTGCGTCGCCGAAACGGGGAGATCCTGGACGTCATGCGCGCGTCGTCCGGTCAGATGCGGCAGGTGCGCGGCGCTGACATGGCGATGATCTTTCAGGAGCCGATGACCTCGCTGAATCCGGTATTTACCGTGGGCGAACAGATTGCTGAGTCAGTACGACTACACCAGAAGATGAGCCATCAGCAGGCGCTCGCTGAAGCACGGCGCATGCTGGATCTGGTACGCATTCCGGATGCGCACGCTATCCTGTCGCGTTATCCACATCAGCTCTCTGGCGGGATGCGCCAGCGCGTCATGATTGCGATGGCGCTCTCCTGCCGGCCCGCACTGCTGATTGCCGATGAGCCGACGACGGCGCTGGATGTCACTATTCAGGCGCAGATCCTGCAGCTTATCCGCGTGCTGCAAAAAGAGATGCAGATGGGCGTGATTTTTATCACGCACGATATGGGCGTCGTCGCTGAAATGGCCGATCGCGTGCAGGTCATGTATCGCGGCGATGTTATCGAACAGGCGCCGGTGCAGCAGCTGTTTAACGCGCCGGCTCAGCCTTATACCCGCGCGCTGCTGGCGGCCGTGCCCCGGCTGGGCGCGATGAGCGGGCAGCCACTGCCGGCAAAATTTCCTCTGCTGAGCACCACCGGGCAGGAGGCGCCGGCTCTGCCGCAGGATACCGTGCGTCGCGATCGCCCGCCGGTGCTGCAGGTGCGCGATCTGACAACCCGCTTCGACCTGCGTAGCGGTCTCTTTAACCGGGTTACGCGCCGGGTGCACGCGGTAGAGAAGGTGAGCTTTGATCTCTATGCCGGAGAGACGCTGGCGCTGGTTGGCGAGTCGGGATGCGGTAAATCGACCACCGGTCGTTCACTGCTGCGGCTGGTCGCCAGTCAGGGCGGCAGCATCACCTTTAACGGTCAGCGTATCGACGCGCTGCAGGGGAGCGCGCTGGCGGCGCTGCGGCGCGATATTCAGTTTATTTTTCAGGATCCCTACGCCTCGCTCGATCCGCGCCTCACGGTAGGCTTTTCTGTGATGGAGCCGCTGCTGGTCCATCGCGTGATGAGCCGCGCGCAGGCGGAGAAGCGCGTTGCCTGGCTGCTGGAGCGGGTAGGGCTGCAGCCGGAGCATGCGCAGCGCTACCCGCACGAGTTCTCAGGCGGCCAGCGGCAGCGCATCTGTATTGCGCGAGCGCTGGCGCTGAATCCCAAAGTGGTCATTGCGGATGAGTCCGTGTCAGCGCTGGATGTCTCGGTCCAGGCGCAAATTATCAATCTGATGCTGGATCTGCAGCGGGAAACCGGCATCGCTTTTCTGTTCATTTCGCATGATATGGCGGTGGTGGAGCGTATCAGCCACCGTGTAGCGGTGATGTATCTGGGGCAGATCGTTGAGACAGGACCGCGCCAGGCGGTGTTTGAGCAGCCGCGTCATCCTTATACCCGCAAACTGATGGCGGCCGTACCGGTGGCGGACCCGGCACACCGGCATCGCGAACGGGCGTTAATGGTTGATGAGATCCCCAGCGCCGTACGTCCGCTGGGGGATGAGCCGGACGTCGCGCCGCTGCTGGAGGTGGCGCCAGGACACTTTGTGGCACGCCATGCGATCGGTGGCGCCTGACGAATAACATAGCGTCCTGAACCCAGGACGCAGCACAAGGGACTACAGGAGAAGCACCATCATGCACCAGATTATGCGTAACGGGATTATCACCGCTGGCGTGCTGAGCGCTGCGCTGACGCTGCCCGCCTGGGCGGCAAAAGATGCGGTCATTGCCGTGAGCTCAACCTTTACCACGCTGGATCCTTACGACGCCAACGACACCTTGTCGCAGGCGGTTGCCAAATCTTTCTATCAGGGGCTGTTCAGCTTTGATAAAGAGATGAAGCTGGTAAACGTGCTGGCCGAAAGCTCTCAGGCCAGTGATGACGGGCTCACTTACACCATCAAACTGCGTTCCGGCATTAAATTTCAGGATGGTACCGATTTCAACGCTGAGGCGGTTAAGGTGAACCTCGATCGCGCCAGTAATCCTGATAACCATCTCAAACGCTATAACCTGTTCAAATATATTGCGACCACGGAAGTGGTCGATCCGCTCACGGTAAAAATCACGCTAAAGCAGCCTTTTTCAGCGTTTATCAACAACCTGGCGCATCCGGCGGCGGCGATGATTTCGCCCACCGCGTTGAAAAAGTATGGCAAAGAGATTGGCTTCCATCCGGTCGGCACCGGACCTTATGAGTTTGAAACCTGGAATCAGACCGATTTTGTCAAAGTGAAAAAGTGGGCGGGATACTGGAAGCCGGGCTATCCGAAACTCGATACCATTACCTGGCGGCCAGTCGTGGATAACAACACCCGCGCGGCCATGCTGCAGACCGGCGAGGCGACGTTTGCTTTTCCGGTGCCTTTTGAGCAGGCCAAACGCCTTGAAAGCAACGATAAGCTGAACGTCATTACCACGCCTTCAATCATGCAGCGTTATATCAGCCTGAACGTGACGCAAAAGCCGTTTGATAACCCGAAAGTGCGTGAAGCGCTGGAATATGCCATTAACCGCGAGGCGCTGGCAAAAGTGGCGTTTGCCGGTTATGCCACGCCCGCTACCGGTATCGTGCCGCCCTCTATCGATTTCGCTCAGCGTTATCCGGCTATCAAATACGATCCGGCTAAAGCGCGGGCGCTGCTGAAAGAAGCGGGCTACGGCAACGGCTTTGAGACCACGCTCTGGTCCTCGCATAACCACAGCACGGCGCAGAAAGTGCTGCAGTTTACCCAGCAGCAGCTGGCGCAGGTGGGCGTGAAAGTGAAAGTCACCGCTATGGATGCCGGACAGCGCGCTGCGGAAGTGGAAAGCAAAGGGCAAAAAGAGAGTGGCGTACGCATGTTTTATACCGGCTGGTCCGCCTCGACCGGTGAGGCCGACTGGGCGCTGACGCCGCTGTTCGCCACGACCTCCTGGCCGCCAGCGATCTTCAATACCGCGTTTTACAGTAATCCGCAGGTGGATAAAGATCTGGCTGATGCATTAAAGACCACCGATCGTGAACGCAAAGCGCAGCTCTATAAAGATGCGCAGGATCGCATCTGGAATGACCATCCGTGGATCCCGCTGGTTGTCGAGCAGCTGCTCTCGGCCAGCAACAAAAACCTGACCGGGTTCTACGTCATGCCGGATACCTCGTTTAATTTCGACGAAGCGGATCTGAAGTAACCAGACTGGCCAGCCGCTCCGGCTGGCCGCTGCTGCGCAGGATGTTGCATGCTCAACTACTTTTTAAAACGCTTGCTGGGACTGATCCCCACGCTGCTGATTGTTGCCGTACTGGTGTTTCTGTTTGTACATCTGCTGCCCGGCGATCCGGCCCGTCTGATTGCCGGCCCCGAAGCGGATGCCTCCGTTGTTGCGCTGGTACGCAGCGAACTCGGGCTGGATCAGCCGCTGATCCAGCAGTTCTGGCATTTTATTTTCAACGCGCTGCAGGGAGAGTTTGGCCAGTCGCTGGTCTCAAAACGCCCGGTGGCGGACGAAATTGCGCAGCGCTTCTACCCGACGCTGTGGCTGACGCTGACCAGTATGGCGTGGTCAGTGCTGCTGGGTATGGCGCTGGGTATTGTCTCTGCCGTGTGGCGCAACCGCTGGCCCGATCGCATCGGCATGACGCTGGCGGTTTCCGGCATCTCGTTTCCGGCCTTTGCGCTGGGTATGCTGCTGATGCAGATCTTTTCGGTGGAGCTGGGCTGGCTGCCCACCGTGGGCGCAGATAGCTGGCAGCACTATATTCTGCCTTCTCTCACGCTGGGCGCTGCCGTTGCCGCGATTATGGCGCGCTTTACCCGCGCCTCATTTATTGAGGTTTTGCAGGAAGATTACATGCGCACCGCCCGGGCTAAAGGCGTGCGCGAATCGCTGGTAGTGGTGAAACATGGACTGCGCAACGCCCTGATCCCGGTGGTCACGATGATGGGCCTGCAGTTTGGTTTTCTGCTGGGAGGATCGATCGTGGTGGAGGTGGTGTTTAACTGGCCTGGCCTCGGTCGCCTGCTGGTGGACTCCGTGGAGATGCGGGATTACCCGGTGATTCAGGCGGAAGTTCTGCTGTTTTCACTGGAATTTATCCTGATCAATCTGATTGTCGATATGCTTTACGCGGCAATCAATCCGGCTATTCGCTACAAATAAGGAGTCGCGATTGAAAAACTGGCGACGCGATGCGGTGGTGAAACAGCTGCCGCACCTGACGGAAAACCGGGTGCGTACCCCGTGGCGTGAGTTCTGGCGCCGTTTTCGCCAGCAGCATGTGGCGCTGCTGGCGGGCAGCTTTGTCCTGCTGCTGATTGTACTGGCCTTTATTGCGCCGTGGATCGCGCCTTTCGATGCGGAAAACTATTTTGACTACGATCGTCTGAATGAAGGGCCGTCGTGGCTGCACCTGTTTGGCGTGGACTCGCTGGGGCGGGACATTTTCAGCCGGGTGCTGGCAGGCACCCGTATTTCACTGATGGCGGGATTCTTCTCTGTCATTATCGGCGCGTTGATCGGTACGCTGCTGGGTCTGCTGGCGGGGTACTATGAGGGCTGGTGGGATCGGCTGATTATGCGCATCTGCGACGTGCTGTTTGCCTTTCCCGGTATTCTGCTGGCGATAGCGGTCGTCGCCATTATGGGCAGCGGGATGAGCAACGTTATTGTGGCGGTGGCGATTTTCAGCATACCTGCGTTCGCCCGGCTGGTGCGCGGTAACACGCTGGTGCTCAAGCAGCAGACCTATATCGAGTCGGCGCGCAGCATTGGCGCGTCAGATCGCACGATTATTTTCCGGCATATTTTGCCCGGCACGATTTCCTCCATCATGGTCTATTTCACCATGCGTATTGGTACCTCAATTATCACCGCCGCCAGCCTCTCTTTTCTGGGGCTCGGCGCACAGCCGCCTACGCCGGAGTGGGGAGCAATGCTGAATGAAGCGCGAGCGGATATGGTGATGGCGCCTCACGTCGCTATTTTCCCCAGCCTGGCGATTTTCCTGACCGTTCTGGCGTTTAACCTGCTGGGTGACGGCCTGCGCGATGCGCTGGATCCAAAACTGAAAAGCTGAGCAGCGAACCGGCCCGGGCTACTAAAAGTGTCTAATATTAAAGGAGCAGCGATAACGCTTTCACAGATTTTCCCCGGGCCGTTGCGCAGGACGTTGCTCCGCCGGTAAGGATGCTGCCGGCGCAAAGCCGTCCCGGTGGCAGCTCAGGGCGCAAAGGAGAAGAGAGATGGAACCGTTTGATTATCAGCAGGATTATAAAAATCTTGATTTGCGACAGCACCCTGAGCTTTATCGCGTGGGGCGGGGCGAGCAGGGCGTACTGATGGTGGAGCCTTACAAAAGCGAAATTTTGCCCTGGTGGCGTTTTCGTACCGTAGAGGTAGCGAAAGAGTCCTCGGAAAAAATTATGCAGCTGTTTGAAGCGTATCGCGAGAAAGATGATTTTGTCGGTATGGATATGGCGCGTAAATTTATTCAGATGGGGTATACGCGCGCCCGGCGCTACAGCAATCATCAGGGAGGACGTAAATATGATGCGGATGGCAAAGAGCTGCCGCGCACGGTAGAAAAAGAGAAGGCCGCAGCGGCGGCCATCTTTAAAGCGTGCTGGGATAAATTACGCGCCGACGAAGATTATCTGAAGCGTAAAAAAGCGCACCAGCAGAAATATGGTTAGATGCGGCTGCCCCACAGATCGTATTCGTCCGCGTGCTCCACTTTCACCCGCACCACATCACCTGCTTTTACCTGCCGGTCGCCGTTGAGATAGACGGCACCGTCGATTTCCGGTGCGTCTGCCATGCTGCGTCCGACGGCACCTTCTTCATCCACTTCGTCAATGATGACCAGTATTTCGCGGCCCACTTTCTCCTGCAGGCGTTCGCTGGAGATCTGCTGCTGCAGCTGCATAAAGCGGTCAAAGCGCGCCTGTTTTACCTCTTCCGGAACCGGATCCGGCAGCTGATTGGCGGTGGCGCCTTCTACCGGGCTGTACTGGAAGCAGCCTACGCGATCGAGGCGCGCCTCTTTCAGAAAATCGAGCAGCATCTGGAAATCTTCTTCGGTTTCACCCGGGAAGCCCACGATAAACGTAGAGCGCAGCGTCAGCTCCGGACAGATCTCACGCCAGCGTTTGATGCGCTCCAGCGTACGCTCCACGGCGCCCGGACGCTTCATCAGCTTCAGGATGCGCGGGCTGGCGTGCTGCAGCGGAATGTCGAGGTAGGGCAAAATTTTGCCTTCTGCCATCAGCGGGATGACATCATCCACGTGCGGATAGGGATAAACATAGTGCAGGCGTACCCAGACGCCGAGTTTTGCCAGCTGTTCACACAGGCTCACCATGCTGGTTTTTACCGGCGCACCGTTCCAGAAACCGGTACGATGTTTCACATCCACGCCGTAAGCAGACGTATCCTGCGAGATCACCAGCAGCTCTTTCACGCCTGACTCAGCCAGACGCTTCGCTTCATCCAGCACGCTGCCAATCGGACGACTGTCGAGATCGCCGCGCATGGACGGAATAATACAGAACGTACAGCGGTGGTTGCAGCCTTCCGAGATTTTCAGATAGGCGTAGTGGCGCGGCGTCAGTTTCACGCCCTGCTCAGGCACCAGGCTCAGAAACGGGTTATGAACAGGTTTAGGTACATAGGTATGCACGTGCTCAAGCACCTGCTCATAGCTGTGAGGACCGGTGATCTCCAGCACTTTCGGATGCACTTCGCGGATCTGATCCACTTTGGCACCCAGACAGCCGGTGACGATCACTTTGCCGTTTTCATTCAGCGCTTCACCAATCGCTTCCAGAGATTCCTGAACCGCGCTGTCAATAAATCCGCAGGTATTAACGATAACGATCTCCGCGTCATCGTAGCGTGGTACCACGTCATAGCCTTCAGTACGCAGTTCCGTCAGGATACGTTCTGAGTCAACGAGGTTTTTAGGACAACCGAGTGAGACGAAGCCCACGCGTGGCGGATTAGTGACATGGCTCATAAGGATAAAAATTCATCATAATTAGTATGGACAGGAGCGCGATTGTACAGAGGTTGCAGCGGAAAATGTATAGCTGAAGCAACAATCTGCCTGCCTGCAGAATGTGAATGCAGCGCTATGCTTAGAGTGCACGGCGCAGCCTGACGCCGGGTATTTAAGCCCGCAGCGGGTTGTACGGTTGCTGCGATTTTGCTTAAATGACGGGTTGTTGAAGGTAACTTATTCTCAACGCTGAAGAATTTAAACGCGTGCGCTGGCAGGCTATGCGATGACAGCGCAGCAGTGCATAGAGTGAGAGCAGACAAATGCAAGAGATCGTCAAAGGTTTTCTGAATTTTCAACAGAACGTATTCCCTGAAAGGAAGGATCTTTTCAAGAGTCTGGCTTCCAACCAGAATCCTAAAGCGCTGTTTATCTCCTGTTCAGACAGCCGTCTGGTGCCGGAGCTGGTCACGCAGCAGGAGCCAGGGCAGCTGTTTGTGATCCGCAACGCCGGCAACATTGTGCCACCGTTTGGCCCGGAGCCAGGCGGCGTCTCTGCCACCATCGAGTATGCGGTACTGGCGCTGGGCGTAACGGAAATCATTATTTGCGGTCACTCCAACTGTGGCGCAATGAACGCGATCGCCTCCAACGCCGATCTGGAAAACATGCCGGCGGTCGATCACTGGCTGCACTACGCTAACGCCGCAAAAGCCGTGGTTGACGAGCGCAACTACGATTCTGTTGAGGTGCGCCTTAATGAGATGGTGAAAGAGAACGTTATAGCGCAGCTGAACAATATCAAAACGCATCCTTCCGTCTCGGTTGCTTTGCGTAAAGGCAAGCTGCGTCTGCACGGTTGGGTTTACGATATCGAAACGGGGAAAATCAACGCCCTGACCAAAGGCGGCGCAGAGTTTATCTGCCTGTCTGACAACCCTGAAACCTGCTTCGAGTAATCTCCTCCAGCCCGGCCTGCGCCGGGCTTAATGTTTTGTAAATTTCCCCCGCTGCTGCGTGCGCGCTGTCTACCCTTAACGGCAGAGCGAATACAGGAGCAACCTATGCATATCTGGCGAGCAGCGCTGATTTCCGGCGCACTAAGCTGTTCTTCTCTGGCGCTGGCTGCGGATGTGGCGGTAAAGGTGCTACAGGACAACCTCTCTCATCCCTGGTCGGTGGCTTTTTTGCCGGATAACCGCACGCTGCTTATCACCGAGCGCACCGGTCAGCTGCGCAGCTGGCAGCCTGAAGGCGGCCTGTCGAAGCCGATTCAGGGCGTGCCGCAGGTCTGGGCTGAGCGGCAGGGCGGGTTACTGGATGTGGTTCCGGCACCTGATTTCGCGCAAAGCCGCCGCGTATGGCTGAGTTACACCACGGCCGATAGCCGCGGGCGTGCCGGTGGCGTCGTGGGTTACGGTCAGCTGAGCGAGGATATGCAGAAGCTTAACGGGTTTCGCGTGGTGCTGGAGCAGACGCCTAAACTCTCCGGTGGTGCCAATATCGGTACCCGGCTCGCCTTTGACCGGCAGGGCTTTCTCTATGTGGCTTTCGGCGACAATTTTGTCAGCAGCAGCGCCCAGCAGCTGGATAAGCTGTCAGGAAAAATTGTTCGCCTGACGCAGGAGGGCGGCGTACCGCAGGATAATCCGTTTGTTCACACCCAGGGCGCCCGTCCGGAGATCTGGAGCTATGGCGTGCGTAATCCTCAGGGGCTGGCGCTGAATCCCAGGACGGGAGAGATGTGGGAGAGTGAGCACGGGCCGCGCGGCGGCGATGAGGTAAACCGGCTGGAGAAAGGCCACAACTATGGCTGGCCGCTTGCCACGTACGGCATCGATTACAGCGGGCAGCCGGTGCCGGAAGCGAAGGGCACGCAGGTCGCAGGAACCGACCAGCCGCTGTTCTGGTGGAAAGTGTCACCGGCTCTCAGCGGCATGGCGTTCTACACCAGTACGCGCTTTCCGCAGTGGAAAAACGCGCTGTTTATCGGTGCACTGAAAGATAAAAGCCTGATCCGGCTGCGCGTTGAGGGCGATCGGGTCACGGAGGAGGAGCGGCTGCTGAGCGATCGTAATGAACGTATCCGCGATGTGCGTCAGGGGCCGGATGGCTGGCTTTACGTACTGACCGATGAAGCCAGCGGTAAATTGCTCCGGGTAAGCGTGCAGCCGGAGCAGGCTGAAACAGGTAACTAATCAGCGCGCCCAGCGGCAAATCTGCCAGCCGCGCTGCTCCGCCTCATGCTGCAGGCGCGCATCCGGATTGACTGCCCAGGCGTGGTCAGCCCAGGCCAGCAGCGGCAGGTCATTAAACGAGTCGCTGTAGGCCCAGGTGCGTGTGAAACTGAGCGCCTGCTGACGGGCCTGCCAGTCGCGCAGGCGAACCACTTTACCTTCGCGATAGGTTGCGGTGCCGAGCATAGAGCCGCTGTAGCGGGCATCAACAACTTCAGCATGAATGGCCAGCGCACCGTCCACGCCCAGACGTTCAGCGATAGGAATGGCAAGGTGATCGCCACTGGCGGTCACGATCAGCACCTTATCACCACGCTGCTGATGCCACTGAATGCGCTCCCGTGCGGCAGGAAACACACGCGGCAGAATGTCACGGTGGATAAAGCGTCTTATCCAGCCAGCCACGGTCGGCGTGGCCATGCCAGCCAGCGGTGCCAGCGTGGTGTGCATATACTCT
Organism: Pantoea sp. PSNIH1; assembly: GCF_007680655.1. Classification (NCBI taxonomy): domain Bacteria; kingdom Pseudomonadati; phylum Pseudomonadota; class Gammaproteobacteria; order Enterobacterales; family Erwiniaceae; genus Pantoea; species Pantoea sp. PSNIH1. Next base: position 1,196,426 of record NZ_VEIP01000001.1, on the reverse strand, counting down.
TCAATGGGCAGCTCGCCGGCGTAATAACGCTGCATCAGCCTGCGATCCTCATCAATCACTGTTTCAGGCGCAAACCCCTGTGACACCAGCCAGCGCAACCAGAGGCTGGTGCTGTCATCACATATCAGGGTTTCATCAAGATCGAATACGGCAAGATCCATAACGCTCTCCTCAGGCTGACTGATCCCAGCGTAGCGGAATTTTGTGACAGGCTTAGCTTTTCCGGACAAATTCAGAATTGTGCGCAGTTTTTTACCACCGCTGACGGCTTACACTGGACCGGACAGGATGTTGACCTGGATTAATATAAGAAAACTTAATTAACTTTACGATTCAACGGTTTTTTTCGCCAGCGTGAACCGTTAGCGTTTTACACGAGATCTTCCCCGCCCGCGAAAGCCCCGATTTTACAAGGACAATCTGGTTACGCCCATGAAACTACACCTTTGCGCATCGTTATTACGGCCCCTGGCTGCCTCCTCGCTGTTGTTTATTTTCCCGGCTGTTTCTCAGGCCGTTGACGCTCCGGCTGCCCCGCAAATCGAGGCCAAAGCCTGGGTTCTGATGGACTATAACAGCGGCAAAGTTCTGGCTGAATCGAATGCCGATCAGCGGCTCGATCCTGCCAGTCTGACCAAGATGATGACCAGCTATGTGGTAGGGCAGGCGCTGAAATCAGGAAAGATCCACAACGGTGATATGGTGACGATTGGCCAGGATGCCTGGGCGACCGGTAATCCAAAGCTGCGCGGCTCATCGCTGATGTTCCTCAAGCCCGGCGACCGTATTCCGGTATCAGAATTAAATAAAGGCATTGTTATTCAGTCCGGCAACGATGCCTGTATTGCGCTGGCAGATTATGTTGCCGGCAGCCAGGATGCCTTTATCGGGCTGATGAATAACTATGTGAAAGCCTTTGGTCTGCAAAATACGCATTTTATGACGGTGCACGGTCTGGACGCGGAAGGGCAGTACAGCACCGCCCGTGATATGGCGATTATCGGCCAGCGGCTGATAAGCGATGTGCCGGACGAGTATGCGCTGAACAGCGAGAAAGAGTTCACGTTTAATAATATTAAGCAGCGCAACCGCAACCGGCTGCTCTGGAGCTCCAACCTGAAAGTGGACGGCATTAAAACCGGACATACCTCAGGCGCAGGCAACAATCTGGTGGCGTCTGCCGTTGATGGCGATATGCGTCTGATCTCGGTCGTGCTGGGCGCACAAACCGACGCCATTCGTTTTCGCGAAAGTGAAAAGCTGCTGACGTGGGGATTCCGTTTTTATGAAACGGTAACGCCTATTAAGGCAGATAAGCCGTTTGCCCGCCAGCGCGTCTGGTTTGGTGATAAGGGAGAAGTGGATCTCGGCGTGGCGAAAGATGCGGCGATTACCGTACCTAAAGGTCAGATGAAAAATCTGAAAGCGAGCTTTACCCTGAATACGCCGCAGCTGGAAGCCCCCATCGCTAAAAATCAGGTTGTCGGCACTATCGATTTCCAGCTGGATGGAAAAACCATTGAGCAGCGTCCGCTGGTGGCGATGGAAGCCATACCGGAAGGCGGCTTTGTCGGGCGGATCTGGGATTTTATTATGATGAAATTCCACGGCTGGTTCGGGAAGTGGTTTAGTTAGGACGCGGGGGCTGGTTACGGGCCGGTTCCGTTCGCCGTCAGCGGCAGCAGCAGCCTGTGCCCCGGCACGGCGCTGCTGCCCCGGGGCCGGTTCCGTTTGCTCCGGGGCCGGTTCCGTTCGCCGTCAGCGGCGGCAGCAGCCTGTGCCCCGGCACGGCGACCGGGCAGAGGACGCCTGGCCGCGCCCTCTGCACTCCCCGGCCCTGCGCCAGCCCCGTCCGCCGCTGCGCGGTTCCCTCGCTCACGCCCGCTTCCCCGGGACCGGCCGCCATTCGCTCCTGCTCACCGCGCCCTTTCGCCGACGTCCTGTCGGCTCATCCCGGAACCGTGCCCTCCCTCGGCGGACCCGGATGGCGCTACCCCCGGCTGCTGCTTTTTTTCTCTTCAACAAGTGTCTTATGGCTGAAGGTTCTGTAGAGAAGCTTCAGTGCACACCAAACCAAATTAAAAAAAGAAACGAAGAATTTGCAGGCGGGGAGGGGCGCCATCCGCAGCGCCGGGCGCAGAGTGACGGCCAGGGCGAGCCGGCAGGACGCCGGCGAGAGCGCGGGTTGAGCAGGAGCGAATCCGCGCGGTCCGTAAAGGCCGGAGGGATAAGCCCGGGAATTCGCGAGGACGGCGCGGGGCGCGGATTGCTAAGGGGCGCGCCCACCCGCCCCTTAGCCCGTCCGCGTGCGGTAATGCCGCTGAAACTGCCAGAAGCCTGGCGGGCGGAACCCCTCTGTTGCCGCGCGCTGCTCAGCGCTAATCTCTAAGTGCCCCGCGCTGCTCAGCGCCCAGCCCCGCGCTGCTCAGTGCTCCTAATCCCTGATCCAGCCCTTACGAATCGGCATTGCAAACAGCACGCGATAAACCTGATGCGTCAGTGCCAGCAGGCGATCGCCATAGAGCTGCCATGCCATCTGCGAGGCCAGGCAGCCCAGTATACCGACCAGGAACCCGCCGATCATATCCAGCGGCCAGTGAACGCCCAGATAGACGCGCGACCAGGCGATAGCGCTGCCGATAGCCAGCAGCAGGATGCCGGACCAGAGCCGGTGCCAGAAAATAAAGGCGAGGGCAAAGGTAAAAATAGTTGTGCCGTGATCGCTCGGGTAGGAGTCATCTGCGGCGTGCATCAGAAACTGGTGTCCAAAGCCGATAGCAAAGGGGCGCGGATGGGGCAGCAGCTGGCCGGTACACCAGGAGATCAGCAGCGCATAGATAAGCGCTATACCGGTTTTCAGTACCAGCGCGCGCTGAGACTGCACCTGCTCACGCGGTCCCCACAGCCAGAGAGCCACAATCAGCAGCGGCACAATCGCAATCAGATCTTTGGCGACAAACGTTGCCAGATTCAGCAGCCAGGCCGGTGACGCTGGCGTGGCATTGATCCATAAAAAAAGGGTGTGGTTAATTGCTTCCATCCCGTTTAGCTATCCTCGTTTTGTTAACCCAAAAAGATATACCGGCCACTGTCAGCAGCTGTGCCAGCCAGACCCACCAGCCGGCCCATAAATTGTGCGAAAAAAAGTGCGCACCGCGCATTACCTGACCAAAACCCATCAGTAAACCCAGGGCGACACCTGCCAGCAGCGCCAGCAGGGCGCGGCGTGGACGCTCCGGCCACCAGAGAAAAAACAGCGCCATCACCGCAAAGCCACTCGATGCATGTCCGCCCGGAAAGCAGCCGCCGGGTCCGCTGCCGGCAGGTACGCTGCCCAGCAACGGAAAAGAGAGCGCCTTACCGCCAAACATCGCCAGATCCCAGGGGCAGGAGTGCGCGCTGTGTGCTTTGATGATCCCCACCACCAGCGGGCCAAGACCAAACAGCAGCGCAACCAGCATCTGCCGCGCATTGCGGGTGCGTATACCCTGAAACAGCAGCAGCACGGCCCCGGCAATAATCACATCCTTAGCGATGCGATGATTAATGAGATCCAGCCAGCGGTTGTGCTGCCAGGGAAAGCGCTGCGTAAGCGGATCAAACCAGTACTGGCTGATAGCGATGTCAGGCTGCTCATTACGTGATAAGTAAATAAACAGGGCTGCCAGAATTGCCAGTAAAATGAAGTTGATAGCGTAAAAGCGGAGTGATAAAGAATAAATAGTCCCGCTCCGATTCCGGTAGCAGGTTGTGGAAGTGTTTAACTTTGATGACAGTTGCATGAAGAGTGATCGTTAAAAAAGTCAGGATCACAGCATGGCGCGATTCGCTTAGCGCAACCTTAAGGCACCCGCGTCAGATATAAAAAAACCCGTCAGTCAAAAAGACTGGCGGGCTCCTCAATCCGGGGATTTCAAAGAAAAGCAGTGGCACTTATTCAGACGCTGGCGGCCGGTAAAGGTTCCCGACAGACAAAAATAATTTATCCCGCCAGCACTGGCCAGATAATCACAATCAGCGTGCCGGCCAGCGTCAGTAGCACATTGGCAATCGCATAGGTGCCGGCATAGCCCAGCGCCGGAATATTACTGCGTGCGGTATCGCTGATAATCTCCATGGCTGGCGCACAGGTGCGTGCGCCCATGATGGCACCAAACAGCAGCGCGCGGTTCATGCGCAGCACGTAAGCGCCAAACAGATAGCAGATAACCACCGGCACCAGGCTGACCAGCAGCCCGCTCAGCAGCATCAGGGCACCGGCGCTGCCGAGCCCGTGCTGCAGTCCACTGCCGGCGCTGAGCCCGACGCCTGCCATAAAGACCATCAGTCCGAACTCTTTCAGCATGGTCAGGGCACCCTGCGGAATATAGCCAAAGGTAGGGTGGTTGGCGCGCAGGAAGCCCAGCATGATGCCGGCAAACAGCAGGCCGGCAGCGTTACCAATACCAAAGCTAAAATTGCTGAACTGAAACGTGATCATCCCTATCATCAGGCCGATGATAAAAAAGGCGCAGAAAGCGAGCAGGTCAGTCATCTGACTGTGAATGGCAATAAAGCCGATGCGATCGGCCAGGCTTTTAACACGGCGCGCTTCACCGCTGACCTGCAGCACATCGCCTTTATTGAGCATGATGCTGTCATCGATCGGCATCTCAATCTGGCTGCGGATCACCCGATTCAGAAAGCAGCCATGATCGGTGAGTTTAAGATGGCTGAGCCGCTTATTTACCGCATTGTGGTTCTTGACCACAATCTCCTCGGTGACGATGCGCATATCGAGCAGATCGCGGTCGAACACCTCTTTACCATTGCGGAAGCTGGCATCGAGCCGGGCGTGGGCGTCAGGATAACCTACCAGTGAGATCTCATCGCCCAGCTGCAGCATGGCATCTCCGTCCGGGCTGGCGAGAATGCCGTTACGCCGCAGACGTTCTATATAGCAGCCGGTCTGACGATGGATACCCAGCTCGCGCAGGTTTTTGCCGCCGCTCCAGGCTACCAGCTCCGGTCCGACGCGATAGGCGCGGATCACCGGTAAAAAAACCTTACGCTGGCTGTCAGCATCCAGACCGCGTTCGCGGGCAATTTGCTGGGCGCAGGTGGGCAGATCCTGATGCTGCAACCGGGGCAGATAGCGGGCGCCGAAAATCAGGCTGACCAGCCCCACCAGATAGGTCAGGGCGTAGCCGAGGCTCAGATTATCCTGCATCATACTTAACTGACGCGGATCGCTGATGCTCTGCCGCAGCGTATCGCCGGCACCGACCAGCACCGGCGTTGAGGTCATTGACCCTGCCAGCATGCCCGCCGTAAGGCCGATATCCCAGCCAAACAGATTGCCAAGAATCAGTGCGACCAGTAGCGCACTGACCACCATCACAATGGCTAAGAAAAAATAGTTTTTACCGTCGCGGAAAAAGATAGAAAAGAAGTTGGGTCCCGCCTCCACGCCGACACAAAAAATAAACAGCATAAAACCCAGGCTCAGAGCGTCGGTATTAATCGCAAAATGCTGCTGGCCTAAAATCAGAGAGACAACCAGTACGCCAATTGAATTACCCAGCTGGACGGAACCAAGACGCAGTTTTCCCAGACAGAGGCCGAGCGCTAATACGACAAATAATAACAGAACGTCATTTTTGCTTAACAATTCTGCGACGTTAATGTTCACAGTTTTAACTTCTTATTCACGTGTAACAGGTTGATAGGAGGAGGATTTTTAGCTATCTTAATCAGAGCGGTAAACGCCGGGGCTGGCCTTCCTGTCCCGCCCGATTCTGAAGCGACATTATTCTAAACATTATTATTTGCTTCAGCTATCCGCATTGCTCACTCTTTCTGTTTGTAGCTGTTTCTATTTATTTCCACGCATGTGCGCCAGGCATTAAAAGTTCTGTTTTAACGTTAACGTTGAGGATTGTTATGTTGCAGCGCAGCCATCGCTGGTCCGCATTCGCGTCAGGCGCGACGCTTTATACGCTGGTGTTTATTTTTGCCCACCACTTCTGGAGCGTGCCGCTCCATATGCGGCATGGTCAGCCAGAACTCCTGCTGTTTCTGTTGCCTGGGGTAGCGATTGCGCTGCTGCAGCCCGCCAGCCCGATGGTGTCAACGCTGTGGTCAGCGATAGCGGGAACGCTGCTGGGGATGGGCTGGGTCATGCTGACAGAGCAGGTCAGTCATACGCCGCTGATGGGGCTGGCCTGGAGTCTGAGTGCGTTATTCTGGGCAGGGTGTGGTGCGCTACTGGTTCGTCTGCTGCGCATTATGCTGGCTATGCGCATCGATTAAAAAACGGGCCTTATGGCCCGTTTTTTTATGCCTCTATGCCAAGATTCTCTTTGGTCCAGGCAGCAAATTCGGTGTAACCACCGATGTGTCGATCGTCGATAAAAATCTGCGGCACCGTGGTCACTGGTTTACCGGCGCGCGCTTCCAGATCGGCTTTAGTGATGCCGGTTGCCTGAATATCAACATACTGGTAGTTGAAGCTATCCTGGTCGCTGGTCAGCTTAGCGGCTAACTCTTTAGCGCGTACGCAATAAGGGCATCCTGAACGGCCAAAAATCACTGCAATCATTGCTTCTCTCCTTCCGCTGCTGTTTTGTGAGCAAAGTCACAGCACAGCGTGAATAATGGTTCACATCATGCCCGCTCATGCTGCTTAAGAGAAGCAGAAAATACCTGTTACTCTGATGGATGTACGCTATCCCTGACGGGCTATGCTGGCAGCAGCGATACGCCGAACCAGACCCGCAAACAGCAGAGGTATCACGATGCGTAACTTTGCAAAATTGCCAAAACCCGTGTTGCTGCTTGAGGCGCTGGGCGCCTGCGCAGTAGCCGGCGCGCTTTTGCTGATGAATAACTGGTTGCCAGCGCCTGCCGCGATTGGGCAAAAGCCGCTGGCTACGCTACTTTTTTTGCTGGGCATTGCGCTGATGCTGCCTGCGGCATGGCTGATTATGTGGCGTACCGCCAAAGTCATGGCCCCGCACCTTTTTGATCATACTCACACCAGGAAATAACCGGAGAACATAATGACGCCGACAATCGATCTGCTATGCAGCCACCGTTCCATTCGTGCTTTTACTGAGCAGGGTATTGATGACGCTCAGCGCCGCGCGATTATTGCTGCAGCGCAGGCGGCTTCTACCTCCAGTTTTCTGCAGTGCTCATCCATCGTACGCATCACCGATCGCGAAAAGCGCCGCGCGCTGGCGGAGCTGGCGGGCGGCCAGTCCTGGGTAACGGATGCACCGGAGTTTTGGGTCTTCTGCGCCGATTTTAACCGCCATCTGCAAATCTGCCCGGATGCTCAGCTGGGTCGTGCTGAACAGCTGCTGCTGGGCTGTGTGGATACCGCGCTAATGGCGCAAAATGCGATGGTGGCCGCCGAGTCGCTTGGGCTGGGTGGCGTTTTTATCGGCGGGATCCGCAATAACATTGCGGACGTGACCGCGCTGCTGGAGCTGCCAAAATTTGTGCTGCCGCTGTTTGGCTTCTGTATCGGCTATCCGTCAGCCTCTCCGGATGTGAAACCCCGTATGCCGCAGGCGATGCTGGTCCATGAAAACAGCTATCATCAGGTAGATAAAACAGTGCTGGCAGAGTATGACCAGCAAATCACGGAGTACTATCAGCAGCGCGACAGCAACCAGCGTTCCGAAACCTGGAGCGATCTCATCCAGCGCCTGATCGTTAAAGAGACGCGTCCGTTTATGCTCGACTATCTGCATAGTCAGGGCTGGGCCACGCGTTAAGTCAGGAGGACGGCCGCATGAAAATGGCGCTTCTCACCCGCGACAGCACGCTTTACTCCAGTCAGCGGCTGCGCGCAGCCGCTGAGGCTCGCGGGCATCAGATTGCGATGATCGATCCGCTCTCCTGCTACATGAATATCAACGCAGCGCTGCCGGCCGTGCATTATCAGGGTGAGATACTCGGTCATTTTGATGCGGTGATCCCGCGTATCGGCACGGCCACAACTTTTTATGGCACCGCGGTGCTGCGCCAGTTTGAGCTGCTTGGCAGCTACCCGCTCAATGAATCGGTGGCGATCACCCGCGCCCGCGACAAGCTGCGCTCGCTGCAGCTGCTGGCGCGCGAGGGCATCGATATGCCGGTGACCGGTATCGCTTCCTCGCCGGATGATACCGGCGATCTGATCCGCATGGTGGGCGGGGCGCCGCTGGTGGTTAAGCTGGTGGAAGGCACCCAGGGGATTGGCGTCGTGCTGGCGGAGACGCGTCAGGCCGCCGAAAGCGTGATTGATGCGTTTCGCGGTCTTCATGCGCATATTCTGGTGCAGGAGTTTATTAAAGAAGCGCGGGGCCGTGATATTCGCTGTCTGGTTATTGGCGATCGCGTGGTGGCTGCCATCGAACGTGAGGCAAAAGAGGGGGAATTTCGCTCAAATCTGCATCGTGGCGGCACCGCGCATCCTGTTACTATCAGCGACCGGGAGCGTGACATCGCTATTAAAGCTGCGGCAACGCTGGGGCTGGCCGTGGCGGGCGTCGATATTCTGCGTGCCAGCCGCGGTCCGCTGGTTATGGAGGTCAACGCCTCACCCGGTCTGGAAGGTATTGAGGGCTGCACCGGCCTGGATATTGCCGCTATGATGATCGACTGGATTGAGCAGCACGCCTGCCCCGGCTATCGTCCTAAAACCGGTGGCTAGATAGCGTTTTCCGGTGGTTTTCGTGGCATCTGACCCCATTTTTCCGTAAGCTAAGGCGCTTATTTATTCACCCCACAGGAAATAGCGATGGATTCACTGGTCGTTCCTGACATCGACATGCTGCGTCGCTGGCTGGATCAACAAAATATCACCTGGTTCGAGTGTGATGCCTGCCAGGCATTACATCTGCCGCACATGCAGAATTTTGACGGGGTGTTTGACGCAAAAATTGACCTGGTGGATAACGTTATTCTGTTTTCTGCGCTGGCTGAAGTGAAACCCACAGCGCTTATTCCGCTGGTCGGCGATCTGTCGCAAATTAATGCCAGCTCGCTGACCATCAAAGCTTTTATCGATATTCAGGATGATAATCTGCCCAAGCTGATTGTCTGTCAGTCACTGAGTGTTACCGCCGGCATCACCTTCAGTCAGTTCACGCACTTTATGAAACAGAGTGAAGAGGGGGTTTCTATGGTGATTATGGAAGCCTTTGCGAATCACCTGCTGATGATGGGTGAGGAGGAGGAGCGTCCTTCCGGGGTCAGCAGTTCAGGTGTTTTGCACTAATTCCGCTTTATATTCACTGCCGCAGACTGCGGCAGTTTTCTTTCTGCTTTTCTCCTGCCATTTTTTATTCTGTTATTTGCCCGCTCCCGCCAGATTTTAGTCATGCTTTATGCCGTAACTGCCAGACCACATAGCACAAAAGTGCATAAAATATCGTAAAAAGGCGTTTTTTACGCTGGGGTCTGGTGCGCAGAGATCAGGGGGGCTATTCTTGCGAAGCTGTGCCGGACAGGCTTCCGCTCAGCAGCGCTATACTGATTTCAGGGAAGGTCCGCCTCTAAGCGTCTGCATAGCTACCCATTTGCAGGTTGCTGACTCACTCTCCCGAGACTGGCTATAGGTATTTACTATTTAACGTCCGCTGAAGAGTGATTCATTGTATGTCTGGCTATTTTCAGACAGGAAATCATCGGATCGGCTGTATGCAGCGTTTATTGACCCGTTCAGGAGAAAATAACAGATGAACAACCAGACAAAAAAATGGTTGCCAGCCGCAGTGGCTGGTGTGGTAATGGCATCAGCTGTTGCTGCTCAGGCAGAAGATAAAACGCTGCACGTCTATAACTGGTCCGATTATATTGCGGCCGATACGGTGCCCAACTTTGAAAAGCAGACCGGCATCAAAGTTGTGTATGACGTCTTTGACTCCAATGAAGTGCTGGAAGGCAAACTGATGGCGGGCAGCACCGGCTATGATGTTGTGGTGCCCTCATCCAGTTTTCTGGCGCGCCAGCTGCAGTCGGGCGTGTTTCAGGAACTCGACAAAAGTAAACTGCCGAACTACAAAAACCTCGATCCGGACCTGATGGCCAAAGTGGCACAGCACGATCCTGGCAATAAATACGCGATTCCTTATCTGTGGGGCACCACCGGCATCGGTTATAACGTTGAGAAAGTCAAAGCCGCGCTCGGTGCGGACGCGCCGGTTAACAGCTGGGATCTGGTGCTGAAACCGGAAAACCTCGAAAAACTGAAAAGCTGCGGTGTCTCTTTCCTGGACGCGCCGGAAGAGATCTTCGCCACGGTGCTGAACTATCTTGGCAAAGATCCCAACAGCGCTGACGCCAAAGATTACACCGGAGCGGCGACCGATCTGCTGATGAAACTGCGGCCAAATATTCGCTATTTCCACTCGTCGCAATATATCAACGACCTGGCGAATGGTAACACCTGCGTGGCGATAGGCTGGTCTGGCGATATTCTGCAGGCGAAAGATCGCGCTGAAAAAGCAAATAACGGCGTTCACCTGGGCTATAGCGTGCCGAAAGAGGGCGCCCTGGCGTTCTTTGACATGATGGCGATCCCGAAAGATGCGAAAAATATGGATGCTGCCTATCAGTGGCTGAACTACATCATGGAGCCGAAAGTGATCGCTGAGGTATCCAACAAAATCAATTATGCCAACGGCAATAAAGCGTCGCTGCCGCTGATTAACGCCGACGTCCGCAACAATCCGGGCATCTTCCCGACGCCGGACGCGATGGCGAAGCTGTTTGTGCTCAAGGTCCAGGATCCGAAACTGGATCGCGCACGCACCCGCGCATGGACTAAAGTAAAAAGTGGTAAGTGATTCGTTCTGAACGATATCCCTGACCGGTAACCACAGCAGAGGCGCAGTACGGGCCTCTGCTGTGCCATTCCAGCGGCTGGCTGTGCCGCGCTACCCCGCTTAGCGCCGGAGAAATGTTAGTGAACGACGCGATTTCCCGTCCCCAGAGTAAATCAGCAAAGGCATTAACGCCGCTGCTGGAGATCCGTAACCTGACCAAATCGTTTGAGGGTCAGCACGCCGTAGATGATGTCAGCCTGACTATCTACAAAGGTGAAATCTTTGCCCTGCTGGGTGCATCTGGCTGCGGCAAATCGACGCTGCTGCGCATGCTGGCAGGATTTGAGATCCCCAGCAGCGGCCAGATCGTGCTGGATGGTCAGGATCTCTCTCACGTGCCGCCCTATCAGCGCCCTATCAATATGATGTTTCAGTCCTACGCGCTGTTTCCGCATATGACAGTGGAGCAAAACATCGCCTTTGGCCTGAAGCAGGATAAATTATCCAAAGCAGAAATCGCCAGCCGCGTGGCGGAGATGCTGGCGCTGGTGCATATGCAGGAGTACGCCAGCCGCAAACCGCATCAGCTCTCAGGCGGGCAGCGTCAGCGCGTGGCGCTGGCCCGCAGCCTGGCAAAACGGCCTAAATTGCTGCTGCTGGATGAGCCGATGGGTGCACTGGATAAAAAACTGCGCGATCGCATGCAGCATGAGGTGGTGGATATTCTGGAGCGCGTGGGTGCTACCTGCGTCATGGTCACGCACGATCAGGAAGAGGCGATGACTATGGCCGGACGTATTGCCATCATGAATCGCGGTAAGTTTGTGCAGATTGGTGAGCCGGAAGAGATTTATGAGCATCCTACCAGCCGCTATAGCGCAGAGTTTATCGGCTCGGTTAACGTGTTTGAGGGGCTGCTGCGCGAGCGGCGTGACGAGGGCGTGGTGATTGATAGCCCCGGCCTGATGCATCCGCTGAAGGTCCAGACGGATGTCTCCATTGTCGACAATGTCCCGGTCCACATTGCGCTGCGCCCGGAAAAGGTGATGCTGTGCGATACGGTACCGGCTGACGGCTGCAACTTTGCCGTGGGCGAGGTGGCGCATATCGCCTATCTGGGCGATCTGTCGATTTACCACGTGCGCCTGCACAGTGGACAGATGATCAGCGCGCAGCTGCAGAACGCGCATCGTTTTCGCAAAGGTGCGCCCGTCTGGGGAGATGAAGTGCGTCTCTGCTGGGATGCGGACAGCTGTGTGGTTCTGACGGTCTAGGGGGCAGTTATGAGTCAGATTTCTCCACGGCCTCAGCCGGTACTGGCGGGCACGCCACTGCAGCGCTGGGCGACCCGCATGAAGATGCAGCACGGACGCAAACTGGTGATTGCGCTGCCTTACCTGTGGCTGATTTTGCTGTTCCTGCTGCCGTTTCTGATTGTGCTTAAAATCAGCTTTGCCGATATCGCCCGCGCCATCCCGCCTTACACTGACCTGGTGACCTGGGCGGATGACCAGCTGAATGTCGTGCTGAACCTCGGCAACTATTTTACGCTGACGGACGATCCGCTTTACGCTGAAGCCTACCTGACCTCGCTTAAAGTGGCGGCGATCTCCACGGTAATTTGCCTGCTTATCGCCTATCCGCTCGCCTGGGCGGTTGCGCACAGCAAGCCGTCGATGCGCACCATACTGCTGCTGCTGGTGATCCTGCCCTCCTGGACATCATTCCTGGTGCGCGTTTACGCCTGGATGGGGTTACTGAACAATAACGGCATTCTGAATCGCTTTTTGTTGTGGCTTGGCGTTATCGATCATCCGCTGGTGATCCTCTACACCAATACAGCGGTCTATATCGGTATTGTTTACTGCTATCTGCCCTTTATGGTGCTGCCGATCTATACCGCGCTGACGCGTATCGACTATTCGCTGGTGGAAGCGTCGCTGGACTTAGGCGCGCGTCCGCTGAAAACCTTTTTCAGCGTGATTGTGCCGCTGACCAAAGGCGGCATTATCGCCGGGTCGATGCTGGTGTTCATACCGGCGGTAGGGGAGTATGTGATCCCGGAACTGCTGGGCGGCCCGGACAGTATTATGATTGGCCGCATTCTCTGGCAGGAGTTTTTTAATAACCGCGACTGGCCGGTGGCCTCCGCGCTGGCGGTAACCATTCTGCTGATCCTGATCCTGCCGATTATCTGGTTCCACAAGCATCAAAATCGCGCTGCGGGAGAGAAAGCATGAATCAGCTACCGGTTATTCGCTCGCCGTGGCGTACCGCTATTCTGGTGCTCTGCTTTCTGTTTCTCTATGCGCCCATGCTGCTGCTGGTGGTTTACTCCTTTAACAGCTCGCAGCTGGTCACGGTGTGGGAGAGCTTCTCTTTTCACTGGTATCGCGTGCTGTTTCAGGATGAGGCGATGCTCGATGCCGTCGGGCTGAGCCTGACCATTGCCGGGCTTTCAGCCACCATGGCCGTGATACTGGGTACCCTGGCGGCGGTGATCATTGTGCGCTTTGGCCGCTTTCGCGGTCACAGCGGTTTCGCCTTTATGCTGACCGCACCGCTGGTTATGCCTGACGTGATTACCGGTCTGTCGCTGCTGCTGCTGTTTGTGGCGATGGCGAACACGCTGGGCTGGCCGGGCGACCGCGGCATGCTGACTATCTGGCTGGCGCACGTCACATTCTGTACCGCTTATGTTGCGGTAGTGATCAACGCCCGCCTGCGCGAACTGGATCGCTCTATTGAAGAGGCCGCGATGGATCTGGGCGCCACGCCGCTGAAGGTGTTCTTTGTGATCACCGTGCCGATGATTGCGCCCGCCATTGTAACCGGCTGGCTGCTGGCCTTTACGCTGTCGCTTGATGACCTCGTGATCGCCAGTTTTGTTACCGGTCCGGGAGCGACCACGCTGCCGATGGCGATCTTTGCCACGGTACGACGCGGGGTGAATCCGGAGATCAACGCGCTGGCGTCGATTATTCTGTTTGTGGTCGGGCTGGTCGGTTTCATCGCCTGGCGCTTTATGGCGCATGAAGAAAAACAGCGTTTGCGTGATATTCAGAAAGCAAAACGTGGCTGAAATCCCGTGAGTTTGCCACTATAAGCAAGGCTGGCGTTGCCAGCCTTTTCTTATGGAGCCTGGGTGATGTCGGAAACGCTGAAAAACGCTGTGTTGAGCTCAACGCCGGTGCCGGTAACGATTGCCGGTATTGCGATTATTATTACCCGCTGCCTCAGCGTGATGATGATGGCTGGCGAGCTGGGCTATGAGGAGATGGCTAACTTTGTGCACCGCAGCGCACAGGCCTGGGACTCCACCCTGATATTTATCGCCAGCCAGCTGATTTTTCTGTTTGAACTGCGCTGTGCTTTTACCCTGATGCGCGGCAGCAATCGCGGCCGCTGGGGCTATACGCTCAGCCAGGTTGTGGTGCTGTTCTATATGCTGATGGCGTCGGTGGGCTGGATCTATCCGGAGATATTCAGTATTTCGGGTGAAAACAATCTGCAGATTATTCACCACACGCTGCAGCAGAAATTGCCGGACGTGCTGATTGTGCTGCTGCTGTTTGTGCCGGCCAGCAGTCGCGCATTTTTCCGCATCCGGTGATACAATCGCCCCCCATTTTTTCTCCGAGTACAGGTTGTTCCATGCATTGCGCGCTTTATGACGCTGGCCGCTGCCGTTCATGTCAGTGGCTGGAGAAACCCTATCCGCAGCAGGTCAGCGATAAGCAGGCGCGGCTTGCTCAGCTGCTTGCAGCGATGCCGGTCAGCGACTGGCGGCGTCCGGTGACGTCGGCGGAGCAGGGGTTTCGCAATAAGGCCAAAATGGTCGTCAGCGGCAGCGTGGAGCGCCCGGTTTTTGGTCTGGTGGCACCTGACGGCGAGCCGGTCGATCTCTGCGCCTGTCCGCTCTATCCCGCCAGCTTTGCGCCGGTGTTTGCGCTGCTCAAACCCTTTATCGCCCGTGCCGGTCTTACGCCTTACAGCGTGACGCGCAGGCGCGGCGAACTGAAGTTTCTGCTGCTGACAGAAAGCAGCGAGGGCGGCATGATGCTGCGTTTTGTGCTGCGTTCAGCCAGTAAGGTGCCGCAGCTGCAGGCGGCACTGCCGTGGCTGCAGCAGCAGCTGCCGCAGCTGAAGGTGATCTCTGCCAATATTCAGCCGGTACATATGGCGATTCTGGAGGGGGAGGAAGAGATTGCGCTCACCGCGCAGCAGGCGCTGCCGGAACGCTTTAACCAGGTACCGCTTTATATCCGTCCGCAAAGCTTTTTCCAGACCAACCCGCAGGTGGCGGCCGCGCTTTACGCCACCGCGCGCGACTGGGTAGCGGAGCTGGACGTGACCAGTATGTGGGATCTTTTTTGCGGCGTGGGTGGATTTGGCCTGCACTGCGCCACCCCGGAGATGACGCTGACGGGCATTGAAATCAGCTCTGAAGCGATAGCCTGTGCGCAGCAATCGGCGCAGCAGCTGGGGCTGGAGAAGGTGCACTTTGCCGCTCTGGATTCCACCCGTTTCGCTACCTCACGGGAAGATGTCCCGCAGCTGGTGCTGGTTAATCCGCCGCGCCGCGGCATTGGCAGCGAGCTGTGCGACTATTTAAGCGACATGGCTCCGGCTTTTATTCTTTACTCCAGCTGCAATCCTGCCACCCTGGCGCAGGATATTGCCCGGCTTAGTGATTACAACATACAAAAAGTGCAGCTGTTTGATATGTTCCCGCACACTGCTCATTTTGAAGTGTTATGTCTGCTGACGCGTAACGATCGGGCGCGTGCTGCATAACGCAGCACGCGCTGAGAAGAGAAATTACTCAGGGAACCACTTCTGGTTGATCTGCTGCCAGCTGCCGTCAGCTTTCAGAGCCGCCAGCGCGGTATTGAACTCATTCAGCAGGTCACTGTTACCCTTACGCACGGCAATACCCAGCCCGTTGCCAAAGTATCCGGCATCGGTCACGTGCTCGCCCACGGTAGTGAGATCCTCATTGGCTTTAAGCCACTGACTGACCACGGCGCTGTCGCCAAATACGCCATTGAGGCGGCCGTTTTTCAGGTCGAGAATCGCATTCTGATAGCTGTCATACGCGACCGCTACCACGTCCGGATGCTTTTCAGTCAGATATTTCTGGTGAGTGGTGCCGTTCTCTACGCCGATACGTTTGCCTTTCAGCTGGCTGAAATCGCTGAACTCTCCTTTACGGGCAATGACGATAGCGGAGTTGGCATAGTAAGGCTGGCTGAAATCGACCTGCTTACTGCGCTCGGCGGTAATATCCATACCGGAAATCACCGCATCATAACGGCGGAATTTCAGCGACGGGATCAGGCTGTCAAACGCATTATTTGTGAACGTGCACTCCGCTTTGATTTTCGCACAGAGCGCTTTCGCCAGATCGATATCAAAGCCCACAATCTGATTGTCGTGATCCAGTGATTCAAACGGCGGATAGGTAGCGGAAACAGCAAAACGTATTTTTTCAGCTGCATAAGCATTCACAGTAACCGCAGCGAGCGCTGCGGCGATAATCCATTTTTTCATCATGTCATTCTCATAAGCAAGCCAGAAGCGGAATGCGTGACACAATGCCATTGAATGAATTTTTATGCAATTATTTTGGATAAGTAAGGCTTTATAATGGGCGGCTGCTCTGACGCCGGCATGGCGCACAAGCAACCGCTCCGGTGGCGATTAGCTGCGCTGCTCAAATACCAGTGCGCGTTTCTCTATCAGCCGCATCAGCAGCGTCAGCGCGCCGTTAACCACCAGATAGATCAGACCCGCCGCCGCATACACCGTAACGTCATAGGTGCGTCCGTAGAGCATCTGACCGTGGCCCATCACTTCCATCAGCGTAATGGTGTAGGCCAGCGAAGTGCTTTTAAACACCAGCACCACCTCGTTGGAATAGGAGGAGAGGGCGCGCTTAAACGCATAGGGTAGCAAAATACGCAGCGTATCTTTGCGGTTCATGCCGAGCGCGGCGCATGACTGCCACTGACCCGCCGGAATAGCGCGTACCGCACCATAAAATAGCTGGGTGGTGTAGGCGGCGCTGTTGAGCGAAAGCGCCAGCATCGCGCACAGCCAGGGCTGCGACAGCAGATGCCAGAGCCAGGGTACGCTCTGAATAGCGGGAAACTGGCCTGGCCCGTAGTAGATCAGGAAAATCTGCACCAGCAGGGGAGTACCGGTAAACAGCGTGATATAGCCTCTTACCAGCAGGCTGGCGACCGGGACTTTCAGCGCCAGCACGACAGTACAGAGCAGCGACAGCAGCAGCGCGGCCGCCAGTGAGGCCAGCGTCAGCGTTAAGCTGGTATGCAGACCTTTTAACAGTTCGGGTAAATAGTCGAGCATATGTCAGGCTCCCCGCTCAAAACGCGTGGTGCGTAATTCAATGCGGCGTAAAATCGCCTGACTGAACAGCGTAATCACCAGATAGATAGCGGCCGCCACCAGATACCAGGTAAACGGCTCCTGCGTACGCGTAGCGATACTTTTCGTCTGCAGCATCAGGTCGTTGACGCTGATCAGCGACACCAGCGCCGTATCTTTCAGCAGCACCAGCCACTGGTTGCCGAGGCCCGGCAGCGCATGTCGCCACATTTGCGGCATAATCAGCCGGAAAAAGATGGCAGACTTTTTCATCCCCAGCGCCTGACCAGATTCCCACTGGCCTGCCGGTACTGCTTTCAGCGCACCGCGCAGCGTCTGTGATGCATAGGCGGAATAGAGCATAGCCAGCGCAATCACCCCGCAGAGAAACGGGCTGACATCAAAATTCTCAATCTGCAGCTGCACCGGAATAGTCACCAGGCCCAGATTAAGACTGAAACCGTCAGAGAGCGTCAGCAGCAGCTGTGAGGCACCAAAATAGATAAAAAGGACGACCAGGATTTCCGGCAGACCGCGGATCAGCGTGACCAGCACGGTGCCGACCCACGCCAGCGGTTTTATGCGCAGCGACTCCCAGCCAGCAAACAGCATTGCCAGCACAAGGCCGGCGATCAGCGCACAAACAGCAAGGCCGACGGTTATCCCGGCGGCACTTGCAAGTGAGATCATTTCATTCATCAGAGATTACTGCTGGAACCATTTGCTGTAGATAGTCTTGTAGGTGCCGTCAGCTTTGATCTTATCCAGTGCCGCGTTGAACTTACCCTGCAGTTCAGCGTTGCCCTGACGCACGGCGATGCCCAGGCCGGTGCCAAAGTAATCTTTATCCGTGACCTTTTCACCCAGCGGTGCCAGCGTTGCGTTCTGCTTCAGCCACTCATTGACCACGGCGGTATCACCAAAGACGGCATCGATGCGGCCATTTTTCAGATCCAGTACGGCGTTCTGATAACTGTCGTAAGGCACGATAGTAATATCGCTATGCTTGTCAGTCAGGAACTTCTGGTGGGTGGTACCGTTTTGTACGCCGACGCGCTTGCCTTTAAGGGCAGCAACATCAGCCAGCTTGCCTTTCTGCGCAATAAAGGTGGCAGAGTTATCGTAGTAAGGCTTGCTGAACAGCACCTGCTTTTCACGTTCCGGCGTGATGTCCATACCGGCCATTACCGCGTCAAAACGGCGGAATTTCAGGCTGGGGATCAGGCTGTCGAACGCCTGATTAGTAAAGGTGCAGGTCGCATCCATCTCTTTGCAAAGGGCGTTAGCGAGATCGACATCGAATCCCTGAATTTTGTTCTCAGCGTCAACGAATTCAAACGGCGGATAAGAGGCTTCGGTAGCGAAACGCAGCGTCTGTGCAGCGGAAGCGCTCAGGCTCAGCGTGGTGAGCAGGGCAGCAAGTACAACTTTTTTCATTATTAGCATCCTGACTTAGTGCGAAAGATAGTGTGCAAACGCATCGGTTTGCGGCTGTGTAAAGCGGCTGGCATCACCCTGTTCAATGATGTGACCATTCTCCATATAGACCACGCGGCTGGCGGTTTTGCGCGCCACTTCTACCTCGTGGGTCACAATAACCTGCGTGATCTGCGTCTGTGCCAGTTCACGAATAATCGTCACAATCTGCGCGGTAATTTCCGGATCGAGCGCGGCGGTGGGCTCATCGAACAGCAGCACCTGCGGCTCCATCATCAGCGCGCGGGCAATCGCCACGCGCTGCTGCTGACCACCGGAGAGGTGCAGCGGAAAACGATCGGCATAAGGCGTCAGGCGCAGGCGCTCCAGCAGCTTATCGGCACGCGCGCGCGCCGCCTCTTTTGTCAGGCCCAGCACCCGGCAGGGAGCCTCAGTGAGGTTTTGCATAACCGTCAGGTGGGGCCAGAGGTTATATTGCTGGAATACCATGCCGACGTTCTGGCGCAGCTCGCGAATCGCGCTGTCAGCAGGCGTTTTGGTAAAGTCAAACTGGTTGCCGGCAATCTGCAGCGTACCAGAACGCGGCAGCTCCAGCAGATTGAGTACGCGCAGGAGTGAGCTCTTCCCGGCACCGCTGGGACCGAGCAGCACCAGCGTCTCTCCCTGCGGACACTCCAGGTTGATGTCAGACAGCGCCTGATGGGCACCGTAAAAGCAGTTAATAGCGTTTAATTGAATACTCATGCGCGGAAAAATAGAGAGCAAATAGTGCCGCAAATCTTAACGTTCCCGGCATAGTTATGCAAATCGGGTGACTTAAAATTTATTAAACAGCGCATTACCCGCTCCGGTGCAGCAGAAAATTGTGCGGCCTGCGTCAGGCGTGGTTTGCGCGACTTTCACGCCTGACGTTAACACCGGTCAGGAGCTCTCTACCGATGTGGCACCCTAATGTGTGAGCAGGATAACAAAAAAATGCGCTATTTTTTCTGCTCCAGCAGCTGGCTGAGTGAGCCGCCACCGGCATGCGGCCACGCTGCCATATAGCGCACATCCTGCACCACCCAGCACTCGCCTTCGCGGATCATCAGCACCTCATCGCGCCACTGTTTATCACCGCGTGTCAGCGTAACGCGTAGCGGGATATTTCGCGCATCGCGATTGGGGATCGAAGAGGCGCTGTCAACCTCAGCAGCATCCGGCCCCTGCGCCAGGCTGGAAAAGAGATCGCCCTGACGCCACTCTGCCGGCTGATTGCGTTTTTCCCGCGCCTGCAGCAGCGTCTGATAAAGATGATCGCTCAGATAAGGGCGATATCTGGCCAGCAGCGCAGGGTCAGGCAGGCCTGCTGAGGGTGCCTTCACGCGTAAATCATAAAACTGTTGCGCCACGCTATCCGGCCCGCCATCAATACAGGACGCACTGCGCGGGCCATTATCCCTGATAACCGGCTCTACGGTGGTACAGGCGCTCAGCAGCGTTGCTGCTGATGCCAGCAGTGCAAGGGCTTTGATTCTCATCTCCGGTTCCTTATTGTTCTGTGGCAAAGCATGGGTTTTAGCATAGAGTATAGTCGTGCTTTTTCAGCACCATGCGTGCGGGTTCCATCGACATCTTCAGGAGATAACCATGAAATTTTCGACGACACCAACTCTGGAAGGCCACAGCATTACTGAATACTGCGGCGTTGTGACCGGCGAGGCGATTCTGGGCGCCAATATTTTTCGCGATTTCTTCGCCGGTATCCGCGATATCGTAGGTGGCCGCTCAGGTGCCTATGAAAAAGAGCTGCGCAAGGCGCGGGAGATTGCGTTTAAGGAGCTGGGCGATCAGGCGAAAGCGCTGGGCGCTAACGCGGTAGTCGGTATCGATATCGATTACGAAACCGTGGGTAAAGACAGCAGTATGCTGATGGTCAGCGTCTCCGGCACCGCCGTTATCGTGCGCTAATGCGTTTACTGCTGGTTACAGCGATGGCGCTGCTGCTCAGCGCCTGTCACTCCTCAATGGAAGCGCGTCAGGGTTACTGGGCCGATACCACTCATCCGGCGCAGGGGGCGCGACCGCGCATTAAAGTTGTAGTGATCCACTACACCGCGGACGATTTCTCCTCTTCGCTGGCAACCCTGACCGATCGGCAGGTCAGCGCACACTATCTGATCCCGCGCCAGCCGCCGCAGAGAGCGGGCAGGGGAGTGGTCTGGCAGCTGGTGCCGGAGCAGCAGCTTGCCTGGCATGCCGGGCCCAGTTTCTGGCGCGGTGCAACCCGGATTAATGACACGTCTGTAGGGATTGAGATAGTCAATGCAGGCTATCAGCGTACGCTAACCGGGCTAAGGTGGCAGCCTTATACAGCCGATCAAATCACCGTACTGGCGGCGCTGCTGCGCGATCTGCAGCAGCGTTACGCTATTGCGCCCGAAAATATCGTGGGCCACGGCGATATTGCGCCGCAGCGCAAGCAGGACCCGGGTCCGCTCTTTCCCTGGCAGCAGCTGGCCGCGCAGGGAAGCGGCGCCTGGCCCGATCCGGCGATTACTGCCCGTTATCTGGCGGGGCAGTCTGCCAGCACCGTTGTAGATCCGCAGCCGCTGCTGGCAGCGCTGCAGCAGTATGGCTATGACGTGGCGGGCGCGACAACGCCTGAGATGCAGCGCCGGCTGATTGCGGCCTTTCAGATGCACTTCCGCCCGCGCGACTACCGGGGCGTTGCTGACGCAGAGACGCTGGCGATAGCCCGGGCGCTGCTGGCACAGTATGGCGCAGCGCGCTAGCGGTCAGCCCGCTGACTGCAGAAACGCCTGCCAGCGTGCGACGACCTGCTGCAGATCGGCGCGGGACACATCGAGATGGGTCACCATGCGCGTCCGGGCGCCCACGCTGATAAGAATATCGGCGGCGTGCATCCAGCGCTGCAGCGCATCTGTCTGCTCTGGCGGAACCTGCACAAACAGCATGTTTGTCTGCTGGCTTATCACCTCCACACCCAGCGCGCGCAGCTGCTCTGCCAGCCACGCGGCGTTGTCATGATCCTCCTGCAGCCGGGTCACGTTGTGCTGCAGCGCATAGCGTCCGGCCGCCGCCAGAATGCCCGCCTGGCGCATACCGCCACCGGTCATTTTACGCCAGCGCCGCGCCTGCTCTATATAAGCGCTGTCGCCGCACAGCAGCGAGCCTACCGGCGTGCCCAGTCCCTTTGAGAGGCAGATAGTCAGCGTATCGCAGTAGCGTGCAATTTCTGCCAGCGTCACCTGCTGTGCCACCACGGCATTAAAGATACGTGCGCCATCAATATGCAGCGCCAGCCCGCGTTCGCGGGTAAAGTGCCACGCCTGCTCCAGATAGCTGAGCGGCAGTACTCTGCCGTGATGGGTATTTTCCAGACTCAGCAGGCGGGTGCGGGCAAAATGAATATCGTCCGGCTTAATCGCAGCGGCCACGTCCGCCAGCGGCAGGGTACCATCCTCCGCGGCAAGGATTGGCTGAGGCTGAATACTGCCCAGCACCGCCGCGCCCCCCGCTTCATATTTGTAGTTGTGCGCCTGCTGGCCAACGATATATTCATCGCCGCGCTGGCAGTGGCACAGCAGCGCCACCAGATTAGCCTGGGTGCCGGTAGGAAAGAACAGCGCGGCCGCTTTGCCGCTTGTCGCTGCCGCTTCGGCTTCCAGTGCATTGACCGTGGGATCGTCACGATAGACGTCATCTCCGGTGGCGGCGTTCATCATGGCGTCCAGCATCGCCGCACTCGGGCGGGTTACGGTATCACTGCGCAAATCGATCACGTGGCTCTCCTGAAAGAAAAAGCGGGCTGTTCGCCCGCATTATTGCCTGTCCGGCAGGAGCTTTGTTTTACCGCAGCCAGTTGGTTTTCGCCAGCTCGGTGATCTCATTGCCGCGTCCGTTGAGGATGGCGCGCAGCATATAGAGACTAAAGCCTTTTGCCTGCTCCGCTTTGATTTGCGGCGGCATCGACAGCTCCTCTTTAGCCGTATGCACATCCACCAGGACCGGGCCATCATGCGCAAAAGCCTGCTCCAGCGCCGCATTAAGATCTGACGCTTTTTCAACCCGGATACCTTTGATGCCGCAGGCGGCGGCAATCGCAGCAAAATCAGGATTTTCCAGGTCGGTGCCGTCGGTAAGATAACCGCCCGCTTTCATCTCCATTGCCACAAAGCCCAGCACGCTGTTGTTGAAAATCACCAGCTTAACCGGCAGTTTCAGCTGCGCTACCGAGATAAAGTCTCCCATCAGCATACTGAAGCCACCGTCGCCGCACAGCGCCACCACCTGACGCTCTCTGTTGATAGCCTGCGCACCCAGCGCCTGCGGCATCGCATTCGCCATAGAGCCGTGATTAAACGAGCCCAGCAGGCGCCGTTTGCCGTTCATCTGCAGATAGCGCGCCGCCCAGACGGTGGGCGTGCCGACATCGCAGGTAAAGATGGCGTCGTCAGCGGCGTAGCGGCTGATCTGTTGTGCCAGATACTGGGGATGGATCGCCTGGTTGTCGTTTGCGGTTGCCAGATCGTCCAGGCTCTTGCGGGCGTCAGCGTAGTGCTCCAGCGCACGATCGAGATGATGGCGATCGTCATGCATCTCAAGCTGCGGCAGCAGCGCCTGGATCGTGGCTTTAACGTCACCCACCAGCGGCATATCGACATGGCTGTGCGCCCCCAGGCTGCCGGGGTTGATATCGATCTGAATGATACGCGCGCTGGCAGGGTAGAAGGCACGATAGGGGAATTTCGTGCCGAGCAGGATCAGGGTGTCGGCATTCATCATGGCGTGATAGCCGGAAGAGAAACCAATCAGCCCGGTCATACCAACATCATACAGGTTGTCATATTCGATGTGTTCTTTGCCGCGCAGCGCGTGCACTACCGGCGCCTTAAGCCGTTCCGCCAGGGCGACAACTTCAGCATGGGCACCGGCGCAGCCGCTGCCGCACATCAGCGTAATATTGCCCGCGCCGTTAAGCGTTTCCGCCAGGGTAGCGAGCTCCGCTGCGGCCGGCACGACCTGTGGCAGCTGCGGCGGATACCATTCGCTGCGTGCACTTTTCGGGGCGGGCTGCAGCGCCACGTCACCCGGCAGGACAATCACAGAGACCCCGCGGTTGAGGATCGCTTTACGCATGGCGATGCCCAGAACCTGCGGCAGCTGCTCCGGATTAGAGACCAGCTCACAGTAGTGGCTGCATTCGCGAAACAGCTCCTGCGGATGCGTCTCCTGAAAATAGCCGCTGCCAATTTCGCTGGAAGGAATATGCGCGGCAATCGCCAGCACCGGCACATTGTTACGATGGCAGTCAAACAGCCCGTTAATCAGGTGCAGGTTACCGGGACCGCAGGAGCCGGCGCAGACCGCCAGCTCGCCGCTGATTTGCGCTTCTGCACCGGCGGCAAACGCGGCCACCTCTTCATGTCGCGTTGGCATCCATTCAATCGTACCCATGCGATTCAGGCTGTCACTCAGGCCGTTAAGCGAATCACCGGTTACGCCCCAGATACGTTTTACGCCTGCGCTCTCCAGCGTTTGCGCCAGCAGGGCGGCCACAGTTTGTTTCATCATTTGCTCCTTTCTGATGGGGGGCCATCTATGCTGATGGCAAAAATCTGTCAGTCAGAAAGCGTAGACGAAGCCGCTGCGCGCCAGCCGTGAAAAAGTGCGCTGCAGACCCGTCAGGCGGAAAAAAAGGCGATCAGCACCGGGGCCAGCAGGCTCATAATAAAGCCGTGCACGATGGCTGCAGGGACGATCTCCATGCCGCCGGCGCGCTGCAGAATCGGCAGGGTGAAATCCATGGAGGTGGCACCGCTCAGGCCCAGCGTCATACTGCGGTGCCGGGTAATAAGCAGCGGGATCAGCATAATTGTGATCAGCTCACGCAGCAGATCGTTAAAGAACGCTGCGCTGCCGATAACGGGACCAAACGCGTCCGTCATCAGAATGCCTGAAAGCGAATACCAGCCAAAGCCGCTGGCCAGCGCGAGGCCGGTTTTGAGCGGCAGTCCAAGGCAGACAGCGGCGAGTGCGCCTCCGGCCAGTGCGCCAGCCAGCGACACGGCCGCCACCAGCGCACCCCGCCGGTTAAGCGTAATCTGCCGCAGCGTCATGCCGCTGCTGCGCAGCTGAACGCCCACCAGAAACAGCATCAGGATCAGGGCATATTCGCTGACGGTGGCCGCATGGCGCAGCGGAGCCCACTGCGTCAGGCCGAGCAGAAATCCGCCCAGCACCGAGCCGCACAGCTTGAGTGAGTCCAGCGCCATCGCGAGACGCGACGGCAGCGCCTGCGCTTTATGCTGATGCCGCCACGGCAGACGCTGCTCAAGCAGCCAGAACGCCAGCAGCGAACAGGCGAGAATCAAGAGACCAGAGATAAAAGCGGTATAAAAAATGGTGAGCAAATTCGTGCTGAGATTATCAAGAAATGCCAGGCTCACGCCCATAAAAAACAGAATGATATAGACCAGCGCACTGAGCAGCCGCGCCACCGCGCGTAGCAGTACCGGCTGCTGCAGATGCAGCAGATAACCAGCAATCAGCGGCAGCAGAATAATCATCAGACCATACATAGCGAACATCCGTCCGTGGGAAAAGGACGCCACGCTAATCAAAAAAGCGCACGCTGTAAATCACCGTCTGCGGATAATTTGCGCCTTGACCCATACGCCACCGTACACCATGCTCAGGCAACCTCTGTACAGGATAACCCTATGATTCTGGATCATATTGATATCAGCGGCTTTCGCGGCATTAATCAGCTCTCGCTGCCGCTTACGATGACGAATCTTCTGATAGGTGAAAACGCCTGGGGCAAATCAAGCCTGCTGGACGCGTTCTCACTCATGCTGGATCCGGCCAGCGCGCACGCCACCCTCAGCGAAGAGGATTTCCATTTCCCCGCCGCGGCCCCCGCGGCACGCTGGCGCACACTACAGATAGTGGTGCGCTTTCGCGCCTGTGAAGCAGAGCGGGAAAATACCCTGCTGCAGCCTTTCTGGCAGCACGATGAGCAGGGGAGTTATCTGCGCTTTAGTCTGCGGGCTACCTGCAAAGCGGACGGCGTGAAAAGCAGCTGGCGTTTTATTGACGCGCGTAATCAGCTGCTGGCAGCGGAGCCGACGGCGGCGGCGATAAGCTGGCTGCGGCAGCACCATCCGGTGCTGCGTTTACGCGATGCGCGGTTCGGACAGCGCCATCGGACGCATGAACCAGGCGGTGAGGGTCGGGATCCGGGTCTGCAGGCGCTGCAGAGCGTGTTACAGCAGCTCAATCGCGCGGCGGGCGGCCGGGCGGTGAGCGATGAGGTGCTGCTGCAGGGCGTACAGACAATGCAGCAGCTGATGGCGCACTATTTTCTCGTTCAGCAACCCGGCGTCAGTCACCCGCGAATGGCACCGGAACTGCGCGACGGCAGCGCAGGCTGGCAGGCGCTGGATGCGCTTAACCGGCTGCTGGCGGGGGCTAGTGCAGAGCATCGTCGCGAGGTGCAGCTGCGGCTGCTGGCACTGCTGCCCGGCAGCAATGCGCTGCCAGACGGCGCCCAGCCTGTTCTGCTGGTCGAGGATCCTGAAACCCGGCTGCACCCGATAATGCTTTCGGTTACCTGGAATTTACTGACGCTGCTGCCGCTGCAGCGGCTGGTCACCACCAATTCAGGTGAACTGGTTTCCCAGACGCCGCTGGAAAACCTCTGCCGTCTGGTGCGTGAAGCGAGCCGCGTAGCGGCGTGGCGTATCGGCGAAGCGGGGCTGAGCGCCGAGGATCATCGCCGCATCGCGTTTCATATTCGCGTTAATCGACCCGCCGCGCTGTTTGCCCGCTGCTGGCTGCTGGTAGAGGGCGAGACGGAGGTGTGGATCGTTAACGAGCTGGCGCGACAGCAGGGCGATCATTTTGCCGCAGAAGGGATCCGGGTGATCGAGTTTGCCCAGGCAGGCCTGAAGCCGCTGCTGAAATTTGCCCGGCGTATGGGAATTGCCTGGCACGTATTGACCGATGGCGATGAGGCAGGAAAGAAATATGCGGCGACCACCCGCAGCCAGCTGCTGACCCACGAAAAGGAAGAGGTGCACCTGACGCAGTTTCCGGCAGCTGACATTGAACACTTTCTCTATCAGCACGGATTCCGCGCGGTCTATCATCAGATGGCGCACCTGCCGTTAAACATTGCGATGACGCCACGGCGTATTATTACGCAGGCGATCCATCACAGCTCTAAGCCTGAGCTGGCCATTGCCGTGGCGCTGGCAGCCGGGGAGCGCGGCCCGCAGGCGATTCCGCCGCTGTTCAGAGCGCTTTTTAGTCAGGTAAAAATGCTGGCACAGCGGCGTGCAGGATAGGATGAAAAGTAAAATGCCAGCGTTACCGGCTGGCATTTCAGGGGCGGAGTGGTCAGAATAACCGCGCGCTGCGCCGGTCAGGAATGCAGCGACGCCTCACAGGGGACAATCAGACTGGCATGGTTGCCTTTTGGCCCTTCGTGAACATCAAACTGAACGTGCTGACCCGCTTTAAGCGTTCTGTAACCCTCCATCTGAATGGTGGAGTAGTGCGCAAAGATGTCATCGCCACCGCCAACCGGACAAATAAAGCCGAAGCCCTTGGCGTTGTTGAACCATTTAACAGTACCCGTCTCCATGCTTTTACTTCCCTCGCAAGACATTCTGATAAGTAGGTGAGGTCATCGCAGCTGTGAGTCGAGGTTGTTTAAAACTCAATCAGCTTGTGCATGTAGAATGTAGAGAAACGGACCTTATCGTCAAGCAATCGACCCGGATGCATGGGCAGAAAATCACCAAAATTTGAGGCAGTTAACGCTATTGAGAATTTTGTGATACAGGTCGCGCATCTGCTTTTCGTACCGATAGCAGCGATAGCAAACCCGGCTTGACAGACGTGTTAAACTTCAGGTTAGTGCAGGCTAAAATGCATGACCGCAACGCAGAATTCCAATGGACGATTATGGCAAACACAAACGACTGGCTTAATTTTGAACACCTGGCCGAAGACAAAGTACGTGAAGGGTTAAAGCCGCCTTCAATGTATAAAGTCATCCTGAATAATGACGATTATACACCTATGGAATTTGTTATTGACGTTCTGCAAAAGTTCTTTTCTTATGATATTGAACGCGCCACGCAACTGATGCTGAAAGTTCACTATCATGGAAAGGCAGTCTGCGGTGTTTTCACCGCTGAAGTAGCAGAGACAAAAGCTGCGCAGGTGAACAACTATGCCAGAGAGAATCAACATCCTTTGCTGTGTACGCTGGAAAAAGCCTGAACCTGTCTCCATATAGGAAACAGGCAGTCAGAGCGATAATTGGGGGAGGTGCCAAATGCTCAATCAAGAACTGGAACTCAGTTTAAACATGGCTTTCGCCAGAGCGCGCGAGCACCGTCACGAGTTTATGACCGTCGAACATCTGTTACTGGCACTGCTCAGTAACCCGTCGGCCAGAGAGGCACTGGAAGCCTGTACGGTGGATATTGTGGCTCTGCGTCAGGAACTCGAAGCCTTCATCGAACAAACCACGCCGGTGCTGCCGGTCGGCGAAGCTGAGCGCGATACGCAACCTACGCTCAGCTTCCAGCGCGTGCTGCAGCGGGCGGTATTCCACGTTCAATCTTCCGGTCGCAGTGAAGTTGCAGGCGCCAATGTCCTGGTTGCCATTTTCAGCGAGCAGGAGTCGCAGGCGGCTTATCTGCTGCGCAAACATGAAATCAGCCGTCTCGATGTGGTGAATTTCATCTCTCACGGCACACGTAAAGATGAGCCCGGCCAGTCGCAGAATAACGCGGACAATCCGGTCAATGAAGAGCAGGCAGGCGGGGAGGAGCGTATGGAGAACTTCACCACCAATCTTAACCAGCTTGCTCGCGTTGGCGGTATCGACCCGCTTATCGGGCGTGAAAAAGAGCTGGAGCGCGCCGTGCAGGTGCTGTGCCGCCGGCGTAAAAACAATCCGCTGCTGGTGGGTGAATCGGGCGTAGGTAAAACCGCGATTGCTGAAGGGCTCGCCTGGCGTATTGTGCAGGGTGATGTACCTGAGGTGATGAAAGAGTGCACTATCTATTCACTGGATATCGGCTCTCTGCTGGCGGGCACCAAATATCGCGGCGATTTTGAAAAGCGCTTTAAAGCGCTGCTCAAACAGCTGGAGCAGGATAACAACAGCATCCTGTTTATTGATGAGATCCACACCATCATCGGTGCCGGTGCAGCATCGGGCGGGCAGGTGGATGCCGCTAACCTGATTAAGCCACTGCTCTCCAGCGGTAAAATCCGCGTGATGGGTTCCACAACCTATCAGGAGTTCAGCAATATTTTCGAGAAAGATCGCGCACTGGCGCGCCGCTTCCAGAAAATTGATATTACTGAGCCTTCGGTTGAAGAGACCGTGCAGATCCTCAACGGACTGAAGCCGAAATATGAAGCGCATCATGACGTGCGTTATACCGCGAAGGCGGTGCGTGCCGCGGTAGAGCTGGCGGTTAAATATATCAACGATCGTCATCTGCCGGATAAAGCCATTGACGTCATCGATGAAGCGGGCGCGCGGGCGCGTCTCGTGCCGGTGAGCAAGCGTAAGAAAACCGTTAACGTATCCGATATTGAATCGGTTGTGGCACGGATTGCACGTATACCGGAACAGAGCGTATCGGCCACCGATCGCGATACGCTGAAAAACCTGGGCGACCGCCTGAAAATGCTGGTATTTGGCCAGGATAATGCGATTGAGGCATTGACCGAAGCGATTAAAATGAGTCGCGCTGGTCTGGGTCAGGATCGCAAGCCGGTCGGCTCCTTCCTGTTCGCCGGTCCGACCGGGGTAGGTAAAACAGAAGTCACCGTGCAGCTGGCGAAAGCGCTGGGCATTGAGCTGCTGCGTTTTGATATGTCGGAATATATGGAGCGCCATACGGTCAGCCGTCTGATTGGCGCACCTCCTGGCTATGTGGGCTTTGACCAGGGCGGTCTGTTAACGGATGCGGTGATCAAGCATCCGCACGCTGTGGTGCTGCTGGATGAAATTGAGAAAGCGCACCCGGATGTCTTTAACCTGCTGCTGCAGGTTATGGATAACGGTATGCTGACCGACAACAACGGGCGTAAAGCGGACTTCCGTAATGTGGTGCTGGTCATGACCACTAACGCCGGCGTACGCGAAACTGAACGTAAGTCAATCGGTCTGATTCAGCAGGATAACAGTACGGATGCGATGGAGGAGATCAAAAAGATCTTTACGCCAGAGTTCCGCAACCGTCTCGACAACATTATCTGGTTCCGTCACCTCTCTGCTGAGGTGATCCATCAGGTCGTCGATAAGTTTATTGTTGAACTGCAGGCGCAGCTGGATGCGAAGGGCGTCTCACTGGAAGTGAGCGACGACGCGCGCGACTGGCTGGCAGAAAAAGGCTACGATAAGGCGATGGGCGCGCGTCCGATGGCGCGTACGGTTCAGGAAAGCCTGAAAAAACCGCTGGCCAATGAACTGCTATTTGGTTCGCTGGTGGACGGTGGCTCTGTGTCAGTGGCGCTGGATAAAGAAAAAAACCAGCTTACTTATCACTTCCTGAGCGCAGAGAAGCGCAAAACGGAAGGCACTGTGCACTAATGCCAGGGCAATAAAACAAAAGGCCGGATAATTATCCGGCCTTTTTTTTTGCGGCTGGAAACTTAACCAGCCCGCGACGTGTGCAGCAGCTTAGCGACTGCGGAAGACAATGCGGCCTTTGCTCAGGTCGTACGGGGTCAACTCTACAGTGACTTTGTCACCCGTCAGGATGCGGATATAGTTTTTGCGCATTTTACCGGAGATATGAGCGGTAACCACGTGCCCGTTTTCAAGCTCTACGCGGAACATGGTGTTAGGTAACGTATCCAGTACGGTACCCTGCATTTCAATATTGTCTTCTTTGGCCATCGAATCCTCTGGGTGAACTACCAAACTGTTGAACCGGCAAGATAATGCCGAATTCCATGATTTATGTAAAGAAACGTTGGCTGTTTTTGCCAACGCTTCGCCGTGCGTCGCGCTGTCGCGCGTGCAGTACGGATAAATTCGGGTGTTGTTGACGTCTGCGGGGGATTAGCGGGCTAAGAATCTGCAGCAACCGGCCCGGCTGGGGTGGATGAAACAGTTTCAGGAAACAGGTGAGATTCCCAGCCTGGCAATTCCGGCTCGCCACAGCGAAGCGCGGACGACATACCAAACTCGCTTATTGTATCACTTTTATGTGGATTTGTGTGCAAAACATCTGCGGAGAGGGCTAAAAAAGGGTCTGCGTCTGCCAGCATCCTTCAGCAACCGGCTGCCACGCCAGCTTTTTTAGCTCCTGCAGATAGTCAGCGCGCGGAATTTCCGTTGCGCCGAGCGATGCCGTATGGGGATTAAGCACCTGACAATCGATAAGCCTGCCCTGATGAGCCCGGAAGTGCTGCGAAAATACCCACAGCGCGGTTTTTGAAGCGTTTTCCTGCCGGCTGAACATCGATTCTCCGCAGAACATCTGGCCGAGCGCCAGACCGTACATACCCCCGACCAGGCTATTTTCATGCCACACTTCAACAGAGTGCGCATGCCCCAGTTCATACAGGCGCAGCCAGGCGCGTTTGACCTCAAAAGTGATCCAGGTTCCCTCCTGACGTCCGGTCGCGCAGCCTTCAAGTACCTGTGCAAAGGCGTGGTTCATGGTCACGCGATAGGGAGAGCGACGGTGAAAACGCGCCATGCTCCGGCTGAGATGAAAGGCGTCTGGCATCAGCACGGCCCGCGGATCGGGCGACCACCAGAGAATCGGATCGCCGGGCGAAAACCAGGGAAAAATACCGTGCTGGTAGGCGTTAATCAGACGTGCAGGCGAGAGATCGCCGCCCATCGCCAGCAAACCGTTTGGTTCGCGCAGCGCCATTTCCGGCGGCGGGAAGTGCAGTGAATCACGTGAAAGTTGTACCAGTCTCATGGCATCAGCTACTCAGAAGCGTCATCTCCAGACTATAACGCAAAGCGCTGACGGAAACGCCAGTAGCGACCCGCTTTTGAGATTAATACGTCATGAGAACCTGATTCCACAATGGCGCCCTGATCCATGACGCAGATGCGATCCATCTTCTCCAGACCCCGCAGGCGATGTGTCACCATAATCAGCGTCTTACCCTTGCTGACCCGCAGCAGTAATTGCAGAATGTGCTGCTCGGTCGTGGCGTCCAGCCCTTCAGTGGGTTCATCCAGCAGCCAGAGATCGCCGTTGTGCAGCAGGGCGCGGGCGATGGCCAGCCGCCGCAGTTCGCCGCCGGAAAGGGGTCTGCCGCCTTCACCCATCCAGCTATCCAGTCCGTCAGGCTGTTCAGCCAGAAAGCCGAGCCCGGCCTGTGTCAGAGCGGCTGTCAGCTCACTGTCGCTGGCCGTTGGGCGCGCCAGTAAGAGGTTGTCCCGCAGCGTCTGGCTGAAAAGATGCACGCGCTGCGTCACCACGCTGATACGCTGCCGCAGGCTGGTCTCATCCCACTGTGAGAGCGGAGTATCATTAAGCTGAATACTTCCCGCGGTGGCTTCCCGGCTACGGGTGATAAGCGCCAGCAGGCTCGATTTACCGCAGCCGGTCGGGCCGAGCAGAGCGATACGTTCGCCTTGTCGCAGCTGCAGTGAAAAATGCGCTAATACCGGCTCCGGGCGCTGCGGATAGCTAAATGAAACGTTATCCAGCGTGAGGCTGATACCCGGCGCCGTATTCGGCATGGCTGGCGGAAAATAGATGGCAGGCGGCTGGTCGATAATCTCCTGCACGCGCCGTGCGGCGCTGCTGACCTGCGCCAGCGGCAGAAAAGCGCCGGCAACCGGTGCCAGCGCTTCAAACGCCGCGAGGCCACAGAACAGAAACAGCGCAATCGCTGCGCCCCCGACAGAAGCAGCTGACACCCACAGCAACAGCGTTACGGTCAGACCGGCTATCAGCAGCAGCAGGCTCTGCGCAAACGCCTGCAGGTGATGCTGCTGTTGCTGCGCGCGCTGCCACTGCTGCTCTGTGCTGTCCAGCCGCTGACGCCAGGCCGTCGCTGCACCATAGATTTTTAGCTCAGCCTGAGCCATGAGCCAGCCAGCAAGCTGCAGCCGCCAGCTCGCCTGAGAGCGGGCGATACGCGCGCCGGAAGCCTGACCAAAATAACAGAAGAGGGCGGGCAGCAGCAGCAGGGTCAGCAGCATGCTGCCGCCTAAGAGCAGCGCCAGAGGCAGGCTGAGCAGAGAGAGACTGCAGGTTACGACGATAATGACCACTGCCGCACCGGCCAGGGGCGAAATAATACGCAGGTAGAGATGATCGAGCGTATCGACATCGCTGACAAAACGATTCAGCAGCTCGCCATGACGAAAGCGCGATAGCTGCTCAGGTGCCAGCGCCATCAGGCGGCTGAAGGTGTAGACACGCAGATGCTGCAGCACCCGGAAAGTGGCGTCATGACTGACAAGACGCTCAAAATAACGCGCGGCGGTGCGTATAATCGCGGCACCGCGCACGCCTGCCGCCGGCAGCATATAGTTGAAGGCGTAGAGCCCGGCCAGCCCTGCCAGCGAGGAGGCAGCCAGAAACCAGCCCGAGAGCGTAAGCAGGCTCACACTGGCAAGCAGGGTGAGGATAGCCAGCGCGATCCCCAATCCCAGGCGCCAGGGGTGCTGCCGGAACAGACGCAGAAAAGGCATTATTGAGCGCACAGTGAAACCTCCTGCTGACGTTGCCGTATCATCTCCTGCAGCAGCCCGGGCTCCCTGCTGAGCTGCTGCCAGCTTCCCTGCTGTACCAGCGCACCCTGCTGCATGACCCACACTTCATCCCACTGCGCCAGATCGTGCAGCTGGTGCGTAATCATTAACGTTGTCTGCTGCCGTGCCGCCTGGTTAAGCGCCTGCATGACGTGATATTCGCTGGTGCTGTCCAGACCTGAACCCGGTTCATCCAGCAGCAGCAGTTTTGCCGGCTTCAGCAGCGCACGGGCAACCGCAATCCGCTGAGCCTGACCAACAGAAAGCCCGACACCATCCTCGCCAGTCGGCGTATCCAGCCCCAGCGGCAGGCTCGTCAGAAATGCGCTTACGCCAGCCTGGGCTAATACAGCCTGCAGTCTGCTCTCCTCAACGGGTCGATCCGGCATCAGGTTATCGCGCAGCGTTTGTGCAGGCAGCTGCGGATTCTGTCCCACCCAGGCAAGCTGCCGCTGCCACTCTGCACGATCGATATGGCGCAGATCCACGCCATTGGCCCGCAGCACGCCCTGCCAGGGCAGAAAACCGAGCAGCGCGTTCATCAGCACGGTTTTGCCTGCGCCGCTTTCACCGACCAGCGCGACCCGGCAGCCTGCGCGCAGGGTAAAGTTAAGCGGCTGCGTCAGCGCGTGGCCGCCAGGACTCATTACCACCAGATCCTCTGCGGTCAGCGTCAGAGGAGCCTCGTCACACCACGGGCGAACTGGCCCCTGTGGCCGGGCATCCGGTGTCGCCTGCAGAAACGTTTCCAGCGCATCTGCTGCGCCTGCCGCCTGCGCTTTGGCGTGATAAAAGGTACCCAGATCGCGCAGCGGCTGGAAAAACTCCGGCGCAAGGATTAGCGCAAGAAAGCCGGCAAACAGCGTTACGCCAGTACCATAATGACCAAAATTAAATTCGCCAAGGTAAGAAAAACCAAAATAGACGGCGACAACGGCAATCGCCAGCGAGGCGAAAAATTCCAGCACCGCCGAGGAGAGAAAAGCGAGGCGCAGCACGTCCATTGTCCGCTGCCGAAAGCTATCGGTGCTGGCGGCAATAGCCTGCTTCTCAGCCGCTGCGCGGTGAAACAGCCGCAGCGTGTCGCGTCCGCGCAGACGATCGTAAAAATCGCCGCTCAGGCGCGATAGCGCGAGAAAGTTACGCCGGCTGGCGTCCGCTGCGCCCATGCCCACCAGCGCCATAAATAGCGGGATCAGCGGAGCGGTGACCAGCAGGATCAGCCCTGCAGCCCAGTTAACGGGAAACACAGCTAGCAAAATTGCGCAGGGAATAGCAACCGCCAGCGTCATCTGTGGCAGATAACGCGCATAATATTCCTGCAGCTGTTCAATCTGCTCAAGCAGCAGCGTTGACCAGCTGCCGGCAGGTCTGCCCTGTATCCAGGCCGGTCCGAGCGCATCGATGCGATCAAGCAGCTGGCGCCGCAGCGCCCGCCGGATGGCGAGACCGGCGCGGAAGCCTGCCATCTCCCGGCCATAGTTAAAGCCGGCACGCAACAGAAAACAGAACAGCAACAGCAGAAACTGAGTGACCAGCGACGAGCGGGGCCGATCGGAGACAACCAGCTGCTGCAGTAGCGTAGCCATCAGCCACGCCTGGGCGATAAGAACGAGTGCGGAGGCAAAGCCGCATAGCGCAGCCAGCCGCAGGGCGGTAGCGCCGGAGGCCCGCTGCTGCCGTAACCAGCCCAGCAGGCGCTTTTGCCGTGATTTATTCATACTGTCGTCTGCTCTTCTGAAACAGGGCGAAAACCCGATAAAGTATCCGGTTATTGCGGTCGGCAGCACTTTAGCACGCGGTACATAAAAAAGGCGACCTGAACAGGTCGCCTCACTTTGATTATGATCAGGTTATTAACACGTTACCGATCGGTTTTAACCAGCCCATCCAGATAGCGCTCTGCATCCAGCGCTGCCATACAGCCGGTACCGGCAGAGGTAATCGCCTGACGATAAGTGTGATCCATCACATCGCCTGCGGCAAAGACGCCCGGAATACTGGTCTGCGTGGCGTTACCGTGCAGGCCGGACTGCACCTTAATGTAGCCATTTTCCAGCGCCAGCTGGCCCTCAAAAATGGCGGTGTTTGGACTGTGGCCGATGGCGACAAACAGGCCTGCGACCTCAAGCGATTCTGCAGGCTCACCGTTAGTTGCCAGCAGCTTCACACCGGTCACACCCATCTGGTCACCGGTCACTTCTTCCAGCGTGCGGTGCGTATGCAGCACAATGTTGCCGCTGCGCACTTTCTCCATCAGCCGGTCGATCAGAATTTTCTCTGCGCGGAAGGTGTCGCGGCGGTGAATCAGGTGCACCTCAGACGCGATGTTGGCAAGGTACAGCGCCTCTTCAACAGCAGTATTGCCTCCGCCGATCACCGCAACTTTCTGGTTGCGATAGAAAAAACCGTCGCAGGTCGCACAGGCAGAGACGCCACGGCCCTTAAATGCCTCTTCAGAAGGCAGACCCAGATAGCGTGCAGATGCACCCGTCGCAATAATCAGGGCGTCCGCCGTATATTCGCCGCTGTCGCCGGTCAGGCGGAAAGGGCGCTGCTGCAGGTCAACGGTATGAATATGATCGAACAGGATTTCAGTGTTGAATTTTTCGGCATGCGCATGCATACGCTCCATCAGCGACGGCCCGGTCAGGTCATGCGGGTCGCCTGGCCAGTTTTCAACTTCGGTGGTCGTCGTAAGCTGGCCGCCCTTTTCCAGACCGGTAATCAGAACCGGATTCAGGTTAGCGCGTGCCGCATAAACTGCAGCGGTATAACCGGCTGGGCCTGAGCCCAGGATAAGCAGTTTGCTGTGTTTGGCCGTACTCATGCATTCCTCAGTGTGTTTCTGACAACAGTGATTTTGATTGTAGGGAAATTAGGACAGCAAAAAAAGCTTTGCACCATTTTGTTAGCAATTGCTGCAAGCGGCGTAGACGATGAAACGCATCTTTGCTGCAGCGTTGCGCTAAAAGAGTGCATTCTGAGTAAATAAAAGGCATCACCGCCCTGAAAATATCATTTAAAAACAGGGCTCCAGCACGGTATCTGGCATCTTGTACTGAATTTAGATGTTTTACTTTGACAATCGCCTGCGCATTTGCGAAAACATTGGAAGAAGCAGAGAGTCTCTGGCGGTTCAGAACGGTAATTGATTGCTGTTTTGCGCGGTGGCGTCAGAAAATCTCAGCCTGACATTGGTAATGACGCATGATGTGGACAGACAGCATGCGTCATACGGATGGTGCGCGACTGCACAGGCTTATGGTCTTCAATTCAGTAAGGCTCTGGAATACGCATTTTTCAGGGTTGTGGCAGGCATAGGGAAGGAATTAAGAGAGACAATAATAATGGTAGACAATAAAAAGCGCCCCGGAAAAGATCTGGATCGTATCGACAGAAATATCCTGAATGAACTGCAAAAAGATGGCCGTATCTCCAATGTTGAGCTTTCCAAGCGCGTAGGCCTTTCGCCAACGCCATGCCTTGAGCGTGTTCGCCGCCTGGAGCGACAGGGCTTTATCCTCGGCTACACCGCTCAGCTTAACCCGCACTACCTTGATGCATCCCTGCTGGTATTTGTTGAGATTACTCTGAATCGCGGTGCCCCTGACGTGTTTGAGCAATTTAACGCCGCAGTGCAAAAACTTGAGGAAACTCAAGAGTGTCACCTCGTTTCCGGTGACTTTGACTATCTGCTGAAAACCCGCGTGCCTGATATGTCTGCCTATCGTAAACTGCTGGGAGAAACCTTGCTGCGCCTGCCAGGCGTAAACGACACCCGCACCTATGTCGTGATGGAAGAGGTGAAACAGAGTAACCGGCTGGTCATTAAAACCCGCTAACGCAGGGAAGGTGCAAAGCGTGCAGGATTTAGGTACACTCCTGTGAATTCATACAGGACCAGCGTCGGGCTCTTCCGGCGCTGTTGCCTTCTTATTTTACAGGCACCTGGAGAGTTCTCTTGAGCCAGGAATACACAGAAGATAAAGATGTTTCGTTACAACCGCTGAGCAGTGGACGTCGTCTGCTCGAGGCGTTGCTCATCCTTGTAGCCTTGTTC
Source organism: Pantoea sp. PSNIH1 (assembly GCF_007680655.1). Taxonomy (NCBI): domain Bacteria; kingdom Pseudomonadati; phylum Pseudomonadota; class Gammaproteobacteria; order Enterobacterales; family Erwiniaceae; genus Pantoea; species Pantoea sp. PSNIH1. The sequence continues at coordinate 1,158,961 of NZ_VEIP01000001.1, read as the reverse complement.
GCCATCTATCTGATGGTGTCACTGGTCAGTTTTAACCCTTCCGATCCCAGCTGGTCCCAGACCGCATGGCATGAACCTATCCACAATATCGGGGGTAGTCCAGGTGCCTGGCTGGCAGATACTTTGCTGTTTATCTTTGGCGTGATGGCCTATGCCATTCCACCCGTTATCCTGGGGCTGTGCTGGATCACTTTCCGTCAGCGCGATCGGCAGGATTATATCGACTATTTTGCCGTTGGATTGCGCCTGATAGGCGTGCTGGCACTGGTGGTGACCACCTGCGGACTGGCTGCGCTGAACGTGGATGATATCTGGTACTTTGCCTCAGGCGGGGTGATTGGCAGTCTGGTCAGCAATGCCATGGCGCCGTGGCTGCATGGTGCAACCGGCACGCTGACGCTGCTCTGTATCTGGGCCGCAGGCATCACGCTCTATACCGGCTGGTCATGGCTCGCTATCGCTGAAAAAATCGGGAGCGTAGTGATGGGCGTGCTGACTTTTGCCAGCAACCGCTCTCGTCATGACGATCGCTGGGAAGAGGATGAGTATGAAGAGGAAGCGGATATCCCATTGCGCCCGGTTGTGGCGTCTCAGGCTGCTGACGAAGAGGATGTTTTGCTGGCTGCGCCGCGAGCGCCTGCGTCTGCGCCTGCACTCTCTGCTGAGCTGGCCAGCGAACCGCTGCTGGCTAAAGCGTCCAGCGCAACCGCTGCGGCGCTTTCTGCGGTCAGTGAAGCTGCCCGTCAGGCACCGCCCGCTTCGGCTGCCGTAGCAGAACCTGCACCGACGGCGGAGCCAGCAGTTACGCAGGCTGCCGTGCCGCAACCGGTCACATCTCAACCGGTTGTGACCGCCACGCCAGCACCGCAGACGCCACCGCTTTATCATTTTGAACTGCCGGCAGAGCCTGTCGCGTCGCCTGCTGCACCGGATGAAGATGGCCCGCGCATGGGCGACTGGCAAAGTGCCGATCGCTTCTCTGCTGCCGCCCCTGCATTCACGGCCGCCGCGGCCACAGGTGCTGCCACCGCGGCCGTACAGCGTGCGGAAGAGTCGCTGTCGCCTGTTTTTGACATTGTGCCTGAGCGCGATCGTAACCCGCAGGTAAAACAGGGGATTGGTCCGGAGCTGCCGCGACCTAACAAAGTTAAACTGCCGACCCGACGTGAACTCGCCTCTTATGGCATCAAACTGCCTTCACAGCGTATGGCAGAGGAGAAAGCGCGCGAAGAAGCAGAGCAGCAACAGCCCGACGTGAGCGCCACGCTGCATCAGCCACAGTATGAGGAAGAGGCTACGCTTCAGGAAGCGCAGCTGCGTGATGCATTTCAGTCACAGCAGCAGCAGCGCTATGGTGAAAGCTGGGAGTCGCATACTGAAGAGGACGATCAGGAGGCGCAGCATCAGGCGCAGCTGGCGAGCCAGTTTGCGGCGCAGCAGCAGCAGCGTTACAGCGCACCGCAGGAAGAAAAAGCGCCGGTGTTTAATCTGGATACCTCGGCTGCTTTTGACTTCTCGCCGATGAAAGATCTGGTTGATGATACGCCGAGTGAACCGCTGTTTACTATTGCGGCAACGCCGGAGCCTGAAGCGCAGTGGCAGCAGTCAGCTTCACCGGCAGCCGAACCAGCCGCGCAGTGGCAGCAGCCAGCCGCACCGGCAGCCGAACCAGCCGCACCGGCAGCAGCACCAGCCGCGCAGTGGCAGCAGCCAGCCGCACCGGCAGCAGAGCCTGCCGCAGCACCGGCCGTACCGGCGCAGGATAGTCTGTTTCACCCTTTCCTGGTGCGTCATGAACGACCGCTGGAAAAACCTTCCACGCCGCTTCCGGTACTTGAGCTGCTGACGGCTCCTCCGGAAGAAGAAGAGCCGGTGGATATGTTTGCTCTGGAACAGACGGCGCGCCTGGTTGAAGCGCGTCTGGCTGACTACCGGGTAAAAGCGGAAGTGGTAGGGATCTCTCCGGGTCCGGTGATCACCCGCTTTGAGCTCGATCTGGCGCCGGGCGTTAAAGCGGCGAGGATCTCAAACCTTTCCCGCGATCTGGCGCGTTCACTGTCAGCCGTGGCAGTGCGTGTGGTAGAGGTGATCCCCGGTAAACCTTACGTTGGACTTGAGCTGCCGAACAAACATCGTCAGACGGTCTATCTGCGTGAAGTGCTGGATTGTGATAAGTTCCGCGATAATCCTTCTCCTTTGTCAGTGGTGCTGGGTAAAGATATCTCCGGACAGCCTGTTGTCGCCGATCTGGCAAAAATGCCACACCTGCTGGTTGCCGGTACCACCGGTTCCGGTAAGTCGGTTGGCGTTAATACCATGATCATCAGTATGCTCTATAAAGCGACCCCGGAAGAGGTGCGCTTTATCATGATCGACCCGAAAATGCTTGAGCTGTCAGTTTATGAAGGGATCCCGCACCTGCTTACCGAGGTGGTCACCGACATGAAAGACGCTGCTAACGCGCTGCGCTGGAGCGTGGTGGAGATGGAGCGTCGCTACAAACTGATGTCTGCGCTGGGCGTACGTAACCTCGCCGGTTATAACGAAAAAATTGAGCAGGCTGCGGCGATGGGCCGTCCGATTCCCGATCCGTTCTGGAAGCCGGGTGACAGCATGGACATGACGCCGCCCGTACTGGAGAAGCTGCCCTATATCGTTGTGCTGGTGGATGAGTTTGCCGACCTGATGATGGCGGTGGGTAAAAAGGTAGAAGAGCTGATAGCGCGTCTGGCGCAGAAAGCGCGTGCTGCCGGTATTCACCTGGTGCTGGCAACCCAGCGTCCGTCGGTTGACGTGATTACCGGTCTGATTAAAGCCAACATTCCTACGCGTATCGCTTTTACGGTATCAAGTAAGATTGACTCGCGTACTATCCTCGATCAGGGCGGCGCAGAATCGCTGCTGGGAATGGGTGATATGCTCTATATGCCACCTAACTCCTCAATGCCGGTACGCGTGCACGGCGCATTCGTGCGCGATCAGGAAGTTCATGCTGTCGTGCAGGACTGGAAAGCGCGCGGACGCCCGCAGTATATCGACAGCATCACCGCGGGCGAGGAGAGCGAAGGCGGCGCAGGCGGGATGGATGGTGATGAAGAGCTCGATCCGCTATTCGATCAGGCCGTCTCCTTTGTGGTTGAGAAACGTCGCGCCTCTATCTCTGGTGTACAGCGTCAGTTCCGTATCGGCTATAACCGTGCGGCACGTATCATTGAGCAGATGGAAGCGCAGGGGATTGTTTCTGAGCCGGGCCATAACGGTAACCGCGAGGTGCTTTCGCCGCCGCCACATGAAATGTAACGCTGGCTGACAGCACAACTTTCCTGATGGGCCAGTTAACAACTGGCCCATTGTTTATCTGTTGCGCAATCCCCATATCTTTGGGACCTTTCGGCTTTTTCTTCTGTCGAAGAGACAATACGGCAACTACGTTTAATAGCAGTGAGTATCAGGAACAGTGAATAAGGAATCGAATCAGATGAAATTACGCGTTATTGCCTGTGGCCTGCTGGCCGGTTTTGTTTCAGCATCAGCGCTGGCGGATGCCTCCGGCGACCTGCAGCAGCGCCTGAACAAAGTAAACAGTTTCCATGCCAGCTTTAGCCAGAAAGTCACCGACGGCAGCGGTGCCAATGTGCAGGATGGTGAAGGCGAGCTGTGGGTTAAGCGTCCCAGCCTGTTTAACTGGCACATGACGGCGCCGGATGAGAGCGTTATTGTCTCCGACGGTAAAAACCTGTGGTTCTACAATCCGTTTGTTGAACAGGCCAGCGTGAGCCTGCTGCAGAATGCCACCAGCAATACGCCATTTATGCTTATTGCCCGCAATCAGCCTAGCGACTGGAAGCAGTACAACATCAAACAGCAGGGTGACAGCTTTGAGCTGACGCCAAAAAACAGCGACGGCAACCTGAAACAGTTCACCATCAACGTATCGTCATCGGGCACTATCAATCAGTTCAGCGCGGTTGAGCAGGATGGCCAGCGCAGCAGCTACCAGCTGAAGAGCCAGAAAAATGGTGCTATCAGTCCCGATAAATTTACCTTTACGCCACCAAAAGGGGTAACGGTAGACGACCAGCGTCAGTGAGGTTGAGTTGAGTAATCTCTCTCTGGATTTTGCCCCTTCAAATGCGTTTAAACCGCTGGCCGCCAGAATGCGGCCTACGACGCTTCAGGAGTATATCGGCCAGCAGCATCTGCTGGCCCCTGGCAAACCGCTGCCGCGGGCGATTGAAGCCGGGCAGCTGCACTCGATGATTCTGTGGGGACCGCCGGGCACCGGCAAGACCACGCTGGCAGAGATCATCGCGCACTACGGTAATGCTGATGTGGAACGCATCTCAGCGGTCACGTCAGGCGTAAAAGATATTCGTGAGGCAATTGAGCGCGCCCGGCAAAACCGCCACGCCGGCCGCCGCACTATCCTGTTTGTGGATGAGGTCCATCGCTTCAATAAAAGCCAGCAGGATGCCTTTCTGCCACATATCGAAGATGGCACCATCACATTTATCGGTGCTACCACGGAAAACCCTTCGTTTGAACTCAACTCTGCACTGCTGTCGCGTGCGCGCGTCTATCTGCTCAAATCACTGACGACAGAGGAGATTGAGCAGGTGCTGACGCAGGCGATGGAAGACAGCACTCGCGGCTATGGTGACAGTGATATCGTGCTGCCTGACGCCACGCGCCGGATGATTGCCGAACTGGTAAGCGGTGACGCGCGCCGTGCGCTGAATACGCTGGAAATGATGGCGGATATGGCAGATGTCAGCGCGCAGGGCAAGCGGGAGCTGACGCCGCAGCTGCTGACCGAAGTGGCTGGCGAGCGTGCGGCGCGCTTTGATAACCAGGGCGATCGCTTTTACGATCTCATCTCGGCGCTGCACAAATCGGTGCGCGGCTCTGCGCCCGACGCGGCGCTCTACTGGTACGCCCGGATTATTACCGCCGGCGGGGATCCGCTCTATGTCGCACGGCGTCTGCTGGCTATCGCCTCGGAAGATGTCGGAAATGCCGATCCGCGCGCCATGCAGGTAGCCATTTCAGCCTGGGACTGCTTTACGCGCGTCGGGCCGGCAGAAGGCGAGCGTGCGATTGCGCAGGCGATTGTCTATCTGGCATGTGCGCCGAAAAGCAACGCAGTGTACACGGCTTTCAAAGCGGCGCTGCGCGATGCGCGCGAGCATCCTGATTACGATGTGCCGGATCATCTGCGTAATGCGCCGACAAAGCTGATGAAAGAGATGGGGCTGGGTAAAAGCTATCGCTATGCGCATGATGAACCCAACGCCTATGCGGCCGGCGAAGTCTTTTTCCCGCCGGAAATGCGCGATGTCCGCTATTACCATCCTGTGCCGCGCGGACTGGAAGGAAAGATCGGTGAAAAACTCGCCTGGCTGGCTGAGCAGGATGAAAATAGCCCGATAAAACGCTACCGCTGATAAACGCGTTACGGTAAGGTGAGTAAGGAATTCATTGCATTCCAGTGGGATGCAACCCCTCATTTTTCAATCAACCTTTTATTACACAGGATAAGCATGCTCGATCCCAATCTGCTGCGTAACGAGCCAGACGCAGTCGCAGAAAAACTGGCACGCCGGGGATTTAAACTGGATGTGGATACGCTGCGCTCCTTAGAAGAGCGCCGTAAAGTACTGCAGGTCGAAACCGAAAATCTGCAGGCTGAGCGTAATGCCCGATCCAAATCCATCGGCCAGGCAAAAGCCCGTGGGGAAGATATCGAGCCGCTGCGTCAGGAAGTGAATACGCTGGGTGAACGTCTGGATGCGGCAAAAGCGGAACTGGATGTGCTGCAAAATGAGATCCGCGATTTTGCGCTGGCGCTGCCCAATCTGCCAGCTGATGACGTTCCTCTGGGTAAAGATGACAGTGAGAATCTGGAAATCAGCCGCTGGGGCGAGCCGCGCCAGTTTGATTTCCCGGTAAAAGATCACGTAGAGCTGGGTGAATCTGTCAGGGGGCTCGATTTTGCCGCCGCTGTTAAACTGACCGGCTCTCGCTTTATCGTCATGCAGGGCCAGATTGCGCGTCTGCATCGCGCTCTGAGCCAGTTTATGATCGATCTGCACACGCAGGAACATGGCTACCTGGAAACCTATGTGCCGTATCTGGTTAACCACGATACGCTGTATGGCACCGGGCAGCTGCCAAAATTTGGCGAAGATCTGTTTCACACCAAACCGCTGGGTGAAGAAGCGGGTAGCAGCAACTATGCGCTGATCCCTACCGCGGAAGTGCCGCTGACCAATCTGGTGCGTGATGAAATCGTTGAAGAAGAGAGTTTGCCGATCAGGCTGACCGCACACACGCCCTGTTTCCGCTCTGAAGCGGGTTCATACGGCCGCGACACGCGCGGGCTGATCCGTATGCACCAGTTTGATAAAGTGGAAATGGTGCAGATTGTGGCGCCGGAAACCTCTATGGATGCGCTGGAAGCGCTGACCGGTCATGCGGAGAAAGTGCTGCAGCTGCTTAATCTGCCATACCGTAAAGTGCTGCTCTGCACCGGCGATATGGGCTTTGGCGCGGTTAAAACCTACGATCTCGAAGTCTGGCTGCCGGCGCAGGATACCTATCGTGAAATCTCTTCCTGTTCCAACATGTGGGATTTCCAGGCGCGTCGTATGCAGGCACGCTGCCGCAGCAAGAGCGATAAAAAGCCGCGTCTGCTGCACACGCTGAACGGATCGGGTCTGGCGGTGGGGCGTACGCTGGTTGCGGTTCTGGAAAACTATCAGCAGGCTGACGGCCGCATTGCCGTACCGGACGTACTGCGTCCTTATATGGGCGGTCTGGAGTATATCGGCTGATTGCCCGCTGATAAAAAGAACCCGGCACTGGCCGGGTTTTTTATGGGCGATGCCGTTCACAGCAATCCGATTTTGCTGCAAAGCTATCACAAATAAACGTTATCGAAGAGGAATAGCAGTTAAGCGCTAAAAATCTGTAAATTCATAGCGATAGATTTTAATTCCGCTCTGGCGATGATGCTTCTAACCTCCTGAAGATAAAAAAAATAAATTGTTCAGCAGCAAATTGTGCGGTGCTGTTTTTCTGTTCGTTGACTTTCCATTTTCCAGTGGCAAACTGCGCGCAATTCTCGCTTCTTTCCATTGGTTTTATCCTTATGCTTACCTGGTCGCGCCCCGTCCTGCTGCTGCTCTGCGGCTTAATGCTGATGACGGTTTCTATCGCTGTGCTTAATACGCTGGTGCCGCTCTGGCTTGCCCATGAGCAGCTGCCTACCTGGCAGGTAGGGATGGCGAGTTCCGCCTATTACACCGGGAATCTGGCGGGTACGCTGCTGGCTGGCTGGCTGATTGCGCGCTACGGCTTTAATCGCTGCTTCTATTTCGCCAGCGTGCTGTTTGCCCTGTCGACGATGGGAATGGTGCTGCTGGAAGGCTTCTCCAGCTGGACGCTGCTGCGCTTCAGCGCCGGCGTGGGCTGCGCGCTGATCTGGGTAGTGGTTGAAAGCGCTCTGCTCTGCAGCGGTACGGTGCGTAACCGCGGTCAGCTGCTGGCTGCCTATATGATTGTCTATTATCTCGGTACGGTAGCCGGGCAGCTGCTGGTCAGCAGCGTGTCCACTGAACTGCTGCACGTGATCCCCTGGGTCACGGCACTGATTGTCTGCGCTATGCTGCCACTGCTTTTTGTGCAGGTGAGCACGGCCGGAGAGAGCGAAGAGGCGTCCACTACGCGTATCTGGAGCATGCTGCGCCGCCGCAGTTCACGTCTGGGCATCAATGGCTGCATCATCTCCGGCATTGTGCTGGGCTCGCTCTATGGACTGATGCCGCTCTATCTGTCGCATCGCGGTATGAGTGACGCCTCAGTAGGCTACTGGATGGCGCTGCTGGTGAGCTCCGGTATTATCGGACAGTGGCCCGTCGGGCGTCTGGCCGATCGCTTTGGACGCCTGATGGTCCTGCGCGTGCAGGTGTTTGTCGTGATCCTCGGCGCCGTGGCGATGCTGGGCGATACGGCGATGGCGCCGGCGCTGTTTGTGCTGGGGCTGGCAGGCTTTACGCTCTATCCGGTAGCTATGTCATGGGCCTGTGAAACCGTTGCGCACCATGAACTGGTGGCGATGAATCAGGCGCTGCTGTTCAGCTATACCGTGGGCAGCCTGGTGGGGCCGGCAATGACTTCAATGCTAATGCAGCGTTACTCTGACCAGCTGCTGTTTGTGATGATCGCTGCGGTGGCACTGGTCTATCTGGTCATGCTGCTGCGCAAAGCCGATCATCATGCGACGCCGGTGGCGCACGCCTGACAGGTGTAAATATCAGAGAGCAGGTCGCGCGCGCGGGTCTTAGTACATCACGCTGTGCCCGTAGCCTGCCAGAATCGCTTTAATCCGCTCCATCGTCTCTCTGGCTGGTGGCCTGACGCCAGCCAGCTGGTACGTTTCCCCCATAGCCTCCCATTTATGCTTGCCCAGCTCGTGATAGGGAAGCAGCTCTATTTTTTCCACATTCTGCATGTCAGCGGTAAACCTGCCGAGGCGGTGTGCAGAGTCGTCATCATCTGAATAGCCCGGCACAACCACGTAGCGGATCCAGGTGCGTTTGTTTTTCTTCTGCAGGTAGCGGGCAAAATCGAGCGTGCGGTGATTGGAAACGCCGACCAGAATTTCATGGATCTCATCGTTAATCTGTTTCAGATCGAGCATCACTAAGTCGGTGACCTCCAGCAGCTCATCGATTACCGGATCGTAGCGCCGCACAAAGCCGTTGGTATCAAGGCAGGTGTGAATGCCCGCCTGCTTACAGGCGCGGAACCAGTCGCGCACAAATTCAGCCTGCAGGATCGCTTCTCCGCCGGAGGCGGTCACACCACCGCCTGACGCGTTCATATAATGGCGACAGGCGATCACATCCCGCATCAGCTCTTCAACCGTCGCTGTTTTACCCGCGTGAGTATCCCAGGTATCGCGATTATGGCAGTAGAGGCAGCGCATCAGGCAGCCCTGAAAAAAGGTGATAAAACGGATGCCAGGACCGTCAACGGTCCCGCAGGATTCAATAGAGTGAATGCGACCGACAGCAGACATAGCGATGGTTCTCCGGTTTGGCCTGTTTCAGGCAGCACAATCTCTGTTGTGCTCAGCAGGGAAGTCCGTTTTGCCAGCGTTCCCGCGTCAGCACGCTGGCAAAACGGACTCTGAAGCAGGGCTCCTGTCAGGGAGCCCTGTTTATCATCAGAGTGAGGCAGTGAAGGTCCGGGTAATCACATCCTGCTGCTGCTCCCGGGTCAGCGAGTTAAACCGTACCGCATAACCTGAAACGCGTATGGTGAGCTGCGGATAATTTTCCGGATGCGCCATTGCGTCCAGCAGCATATCGCGATTCATGACGTTAACATTCAGATGCTGACCGCCTTCCAGCGCCGCTTCATGATGGAAATAGCCATCCATCAGGCCCGCCAGGTTTGATTTTCGTACCTCATCATTTTTGCCGAGCGCGTTGGGCACGATAGAGAAGGTGTAGGAGATACCATCTTTTGCATAGGCAAACGGCAGTTTAGCCACCGAAGTCAGCGAGGCCACGGCACCTTTTTGATCGCGTCCGTGCATCGGGTTAGCCCCCGGACCAAACGGCGCACCGGCGCGGCGGCCATCCGGGGTATTACCGGTTTTTTTACCGTATACCACATTTGAGGTAATGGTCAGCACGGACTGGGTCGGCACGGCATTACGATAGGTCTGCAGCCGCTGAATTTTCTTCATAAACCGCTCTACCAGGTCGCAGGCCAGATCGTCTACGCGCGGGTCGTTATTACCAAATTGCGGATAGTCGCCCTCAATCTCAAAGTCGGTGGCCAGCCCATCCGCATCACGCACCGGTTTTACCCGTGCATATTTGATGGCGGAGAGGGAGTCCGCTGCCACTGATAGCCCGGCAATACCACACGCCATGGTGCGATAAACGTCGCGATCGTGCAGCGCCATCAGCGCAGCTTCATAGCTGTATTTATCATGCATGAAGTGGATAATGTTCAGCGCGGTGACATACTGCTTCGCCAGCCAGTCCATAAAGTGATCCATACGCGCCATGACCGTGTCAAAGTCGAGTACTTCATCAGTAATCGGCGCTTCTTTCGGTCCGACCTGCATTTTGAGTTTTTCATCAACCCCGCCATTGATAGCGTACAGCAGCGTTTTAGCCAGGTTGGCGCGTGCGCCAAAGAACTGCATCTGCTTGCCGACAATCATCGGGCTGACGCAGCAGGCGATAGCGTAGTCGTCATTATCAAAGTCAGGACGCATCAGATCGTCATTTTCATACTGCAGCGACGAGGTATCGATGGAGACTTTAGCCGCATATTTCTTAAAGTTGAGCGGCAGCTTCTCGGACCAGAGAATGGTCATGTTGGGTTCAGGGGAGGGACCCATGGTGTACAGCGTATTCAGGAAGCGGAACGTATTTTTGGTTACCAGGGTGCGCCCATCAACGCCCATACCGGCGAGTGATTCGGTCGCCCAGATAGGGTCGCCTGAGAAGAGCTCATCATATTCCGGCGTGCGCAGGAAACGCACCATGCGCAGCTTCATGACCAGATGGTCAATCAGCTCCTGCGCCTGCTCTTCGGTGAGCCTGCCAGCCTGCATATCACGTTCAATATAGATATCGAGGAAAGTAGACACGCGGCCAAACGACATGGCGGCACCGTTTTGCGATTTTACTGCCGCCAGATAACCAAAGTAGGTCCACTGTACCGCTTCCTGTGCGGTGGTAGCCGGCAGCGAGATATCACAACCATATTTTGCCGCCATCGCTTTGATCTGGTCCAGCGCGCGATGCTGTTCAGCGATCTCCTCGCGCAGGCGAATAGTGGCTTCCAGATCCACGCCGTTTTCCATATCTTGCTGCAGCGATGTGAACTGCGCCACTTTGTCCTGCATCAGATAGTCAATGCCGTAGAGCGCAACGCGACGGTAATCGCCGATGATACGACCACGGCCGTAGGCGTCAGGCAGGCCGGTCAGGACGCCTGATTTACGGCAGCGCAGAATATCGGGCGTATAGACATCAAATACCCCCTGGTTATGGGTTTTACGGTAATCCGTAAAGATTTTTTTCAGCGCCGGATCGAGTTCGCGACCGTAGACCTTACAAGAGCCTTCCACCATTTTGATGCCGCCAAAGGGAATAATGGCGCGTTTCAGCGGTGCTTCAGTCTGCAGCCCAACGATGGTTTCCAGAGATTTATCGATATAACCTGCGTCGTGCGAGGTAATGGTTGAAGCCAGATCGGTATCAAAGTCCACCGGTGCATGCGTGCGGTTTTCAATTTTGATCCCTTCCAGCACGCGGTTCCACAGTGCCGTTGTGGCGGGGGTGGCACCCGCGAGAAATGCTTCATCGCCTTCATACGGCGTATAGTTCAGCTGGATAAAGTCGCGTACGTTGACGCGGGTTTTCCACTCGCCGGCCTTAAATCCTTTCCAGGCTGCTGCCATTTTTTCATTCAGTTCGGACATGATATACCTGCCTTATGTAAGGAGACTTTCTTGCCGGACGCATCGCTGCCCCCGGCCGCAATCACGCTGCCGGCGCGGAGCCGCGCAGATAAATAACCCAGTAAGTCAATCCAACCAGCACACCACCGCCAATAATATTGCCGAGCGTAACCGGGATCAGATTGTTGAAAACGAAGTCGCTGAGATTGAGTGCCGGAAACTGAGCGGCAGTGGCGCCGGTGAGCTGCCAGAATTCCGGTGCGGCAAAATCGCGGATCAGGATGGCCATCGGGATCAGAAACATGTTGGCGATGCTGTGCTCGAAGCCGCTGCCAACAAACATCGCCACCGGCAGAATCATGGCAATCATCTTGTCAGTCAGGCTGCGGCCGGAATAGCTCATCCAGACGGCCAGGCAGACCAGCAGATTGGCCAGCGTACCCAGCGCAACGGCCTGTATAAAACTGTGATGCATCTTGTGATCGGCGGTTTGCAGCAGATTAAGACCCCAGGCACCCCCGGCAACCATATGCTCACCCGCCAGCCAGATCAGCATGACGAAAAAGAGCGCGCCGCACAGATTACCGATGTAGACATTGAGCCAGTGACGGGCCAGCTGCAGCCAGCTGATACGCCCGCTGGCTTTAGCCACGACGATGAGCACCGTTGAGGTAAAAAGATCGGCCCCGCATACCACTACCAGCATCAGACCCAGTGAAAAGCAGATGCCCCCGATCAGCCTGGCTATGCCCCAGGGCAGCGGCGCGCTGCCGGTGGTTGCAGTGATATAGAACACAAATGCGATTGAGATAAAGACGCCGGCGGTAATGGCAAGGAAAAAGGTTGTCAGGGGATGTTTAGTCGCTTTATAGACACCCGCTTCTTCAGCAACTTTAGCCATTGCCGCAGGCAGTAAAGCATTAAAGGGGTTGTCAGCTTTCACGCTTACGCTCTCCGTAACAGGTCTGAGGAGATGCTAACAAAGCGGGTGAGCAGCGGAATTGATATGGATCATCTTTGAGCGGAAGAGGAGAAGGAATGCAGCGTCAAAATCATTTAAGCTAATGAATATATTATAAAAAAATAATTTTAAACTTTACATTATTATTTTAATCAGCATTTCATACGGTTAAAAAAACCGGTATGTCCGCCTGGCCATACCGGTTCAGATGAGTCAGCAAATCACGCTGGCGCGGCGGTTATGCAGCGGACCAGTAGCGACGTTTTGCCGCCTGCAGTTTTTCATAGGCTGCCAGCAGCGCCTGATGGGCAGGCAGCGCATGGAGATCTTCATCAATGGCCTGCAGACCATAAAACGGCGCTTCACCGCTCAGCGCAGCGGATGCGGCATCAACTGCCGCCTGGCCATACATGCGGACAAACGCACGATGATACTGCACCGGTTCACGCTCGTCTTCCATGGCCAGCAGCAGCAGCGTCTGCAGACAGCGGTAGTAATTAGCACGCTCCGCGCTGAAAATAGACTGGTTGAACTCCATGGTCCACTCCGTCCAGATCAGAGCCTGATCGAGATCGCCTCCCGCCAGCGCCAGCATCGCTTTCAGCTCGCCAATACGCAGCGTGTACCAGCCATTATCTTTACCGGTGGCAAGGCCCAGCAGCTCACGCACGCGGGTAAAGTCGTCATGACCCTCTTCATCCAGCTGTTCAATGAGTGCCAGATACTCCTCAGGCTGCCACTCACTAGCCGGCAGCGCCAGCAGGGTTTCGCGCAGTGAAGCACCCATGTTGTTATTCGCCAGCAGCAGATCTTCAGCCGGATAGATATCAGACATGCCCGGTACGATAATGCGGCAGGCATACACGTCCAGATGTTCGTAATCTGCGATATAGACTTCTTTATCTTCCGCAGCGAAGATCGCCATCAGCGTAGCGAACTCCTCCTGGGTCGTGCCGGCAAAGCTCCAGTCCACAAACGGATAGTCTGCCTCATCTTTAAACATATCCCAGGAGATCAGGCCGCTGGAATCGATAAAGTGCGTCTCCAGGTTGGCATGTTCAGCCACTTCTTCATCGTCAAAAGTCGGTGGCGTGAAGACATCGAGATCCTTGAGACCCCGACCCTGCAGAAGTTCGGTAACGGTACGCTCCAGCGCCACACCAAAGTCAGGATGGGCACCAAATGAGGCGAAGCAGGTGCCATTGGCCGGATTGAACAGCACCACGCAGATAACCGGATAGTTGCCACCCAGAGAGGCGTCATAAGCGAAGATAGGAAAGCCTTCTGCTTCCAGGCGTCCGATAGCTTCAATGACATCAGGATAACGCTGCATCACCTCAGCCGGAATTTCCGGCAGGCTGATAGATTCAGCGATAATACGGTTTTTAATATGACGCTCAAAAACCTCAGACAGCCCCTGTACGCGCGCTTCATTAGCGGTATTGCCTGCGGACATGCCGTTGGAGACATAGAGGTTGCCGATAATGTTCATCGGGATATAAACAGTCTGCTGATCGGACTGGCGCGTAAACGGCAGGCCGCAAATGCCGCGCTCTGTATTACCGGACTGCAGATCGATTAAATCAGCGGCGCTCAGGCTGTCGTCCGGATCGTAGAACTTACGCAGGCGCGCATCAAGAATGCCTTCAGGCAGGCTTTCATCAGCCGGCAGAGGAAACCACTTCTCATTGGGATAGTGAACAAAATCGCCATTCGCGATGGATTTGCCCAGCCAGAAGTCTGCGAAAAAGTAGTTGGTTGAGAGACGCTCAAAATATTCACCCAGCGCGGAAGCCAGCGCCGCTTTTTTACTCGCGCCCTTGCCATTGGTAAAGCAGAGCGGGCAATCGCGATCGCGAATATGTACGGACCAGACGTGCGGAACCGGATTCAGCCATGAAGCCTCTTCAATATTAAAACCCAGATCCTGCAGCTTCTGCTGGAAACGGGCGATGGAGTCTTCCAGCGCAGCATCTTTTCCTGGAATAAACGTTTGCGTCATAGTGGCGCTCTCTCAAGTCGATAAGGTGGGCGTAAAGCGCGCAATAATACGGGTTTTACCGCAGTGGCGCTATCATCGCCGGCATTTTCTCTCTGCATGACGCCGGTACGGACAGCAGCGGGCCGCTGCCGCGCAGGCCTGGTGCAGCCCGCCTCACAATATCCCGCAGTGCGTTACATTTGTAATATAAGCTGCGGCGGAGCGGGCGCCAGAAATGTGATCGCGGCCGGATAAATGATTGCAGCCGCCCGGAGGCAATGATAAAACCGGGGAGAGATTCATAACCGTTCAAGCTGAGAGTGGTGAGGGGACATGACGCAGGTTTACAATTTTAGCTCCGGCCCGGCAATGCTGCCGGTGGAAGTACTTCGTCGCGCAGAGCAGGAGCTGACCAACTGGCATGGTTTAGGCACGTCAGTGATGGAGATTAGCCACCGCAGTAAAGAGTTTATGGCCGTGGCGGAAGCGGCGGAACAGGATTTTCGCGATCTGCTTAAAATCCCGGCCAACTACAAAGTTTTATTCTGTCACGGTGGCGCCCGCGCGCAGTTTGCGGCTGTCCCGGGTAACCTGCTGGGTGAAGCGACCACTGCTGATTATATCGATGGCGGCTACTGGGCACACAGTGCAATTAAAGAAGCAGAAAAATATTGCACGCCAAACGCGATCGACATCAAAACCACGCTGGACGGCAAGCGCGCACTGCTGCCGATGCGCGACTGGCAGTTGAGCGACAGTGCTGCTTACGTGCATTTCTGCCCTAACGAAACCATTGATGGTCTGGCGATTGATGAAGAGCCCGATTTTGGCGACAAAATTGTGGTTGCCGATCTCTCTTCTACCATTCTTTCCCGGCCGATCGACGTCAGCCGCTATGGCGTAATTTATGCCGGTGCGCAGAAAAATATTGGTCCGGCAGGACTGACGCTGGTGGTGGTACGTGAGGATCTACTGGGCAAAGCACAGCGCCATGTTCCTTCCATTCTTGACTACAGCGTGCTGGCAGAAAACGACTCAATGTTTAACACGCCGCCCACCTTCGCCTGGTATCTTTCTGGTCTGGTCTTTAAATGGCTGAAGGAGCAGGGCGGTATTGGTGAGATGGATAAGCTGAATCAGGCAAAGGCTGAACTGCTCTATGGCACCATTGATAACAGCAGTTTTTATCGTAATGAGGTTGCCAGCGCAAACCGCTCGCGTATGAATGTGCCGTTCCAGCTGGCGGATGCCTCACTTGATGCACTGTTCCTGGAAGAGTCGCTGAAAGCAGGCCTGCATGCGCTGAAGGGCCATCGTGTCGTAGGCGGTATGCGCGCGTCTATCTACAATGCCATGCCGCTGGAAGGCGTTAAGGCGCTGACTGAATTTATGACAGAGTTCGAGCGTCGCCACGGCTAATCTGTGTTTCACGCCAGCTTGTCTGGTATCAGGCCCCGTCACCAGACGGGGTTTCGTATTTTTGGAGATTTCGTTTCACATGCAGGACTCCCTCACTCTTCAACCGATTGCCCGCATCGACGGCACGGTCAACCTGCCGGGTTCAAAAAGCGTTTCAAACCGTGCACTGCTGCTGGCCGCGCTGGCTAACGGCACAACGCGTCTGACTAACCTGCTGGATAGCGATGATGTAAAGCACATGCTTACTGCGCTGCAGGCGCTGGGCGTCAGCTACACGCTTTCTCCTGACCGCACCGTATGCGAAGTCACAGGCAACGGTGGCGCCCTTCATGCGCAACAGCCGCTGGAGCTGTTTCTCGGCAACGCGGGTACCGCTATGCGTCCACTGGCTGCTGCACTCTGCCTGGGCGATCACGACGTGGTATTAACCGGTGAGCCGCGCATGAAAGAGCGTCCTATCGGTCACCTGGTCGATGCGCTACGTCAGGGCGGTGCCAGAATTGATTATCTGGAACAGAGTGATTACCCACCGCTGCGCCTGAACGGTGGATTCAGTGGCGGCGACGTCAGCGTAGACGGCAGCGTCTCCAGCCAGTTCCTGACTGCGCTGCTGATGACGGCACCGCTGGCGCAGCAGGATACCTGTATCACGATCAAAGGCGAGCTGGTCTCTAAACCGTATATTGATATCACGCTGCATCTGATGCGCTGCTTTGGCGTAGAGGTTGAAAACCAGAATTATCAGCGCTTTATTGTGAAAGGCCAGCAGCAGTACCAGTCACCGGGCGATTATCTGGTGGAAGGTGACGCCTCTTCAGCCTCCTATTTTCTCGCCGCAGCAGCCATTCGTGGCGGCACCGTTCGGGTTACCGGCATTGGTCGCAACAGCGTACAGGGCGATATTCGCTTTGCTGACGTGCTGGAAAGCATGGGTGCGGTTATCGAGTGGGGGGATGACTATATCGCCTGTACGCGTGGCGAACTGAACGCCATCGACATGGATATGAACCACATTCCGGATGCTGCGATGACTATCGCGACGACGGCGCTGTTTGCGCAGGGCACAACGCTGATGCGTAATATTTACAACTGGCGCGTGAAAGAAACCGATCGGCTGGCGGCGATGGCAACTGAGCTGCGTAAAGTGGGTGCAGAAGTCGAAGAGGGCCACGATTTTATCCGGATTACACCACCTGCGCAGCTCCGGCATGCGGATATCGGCACCTATAACGATCACCGTATGGCGATGTGCTTTTCGCTGGTCGCGCTGTCCGATACGCCGGTAACAATTCTCGATCCCGGCTGCACGGCCAAAACGTTTCCGGACTATTTCCAGCAGCTGGCAAAAGTCAGCCACGCCTCCTGATAGCCCGATCCGGCGCGCTGGCGCCGGATCGCTTTGTACTCCGCTGGTCTTTCTGCACAGAAATTCATCTGAAAAAGCGCAAACTGTCACCGCTGTCGGTGTGCGGGGGTAACTAACCGGCCGCAGGCAGCGTATACTACTGCGCAATTCAGATAGTCTAAGAGACTGTTAATAAGCAGGCTGTAACAGGAGAGAACAATGACGGTAATCGCCCCGGTAATTACTATCGATGGCCCAAGCGGCGCAGGCAAAGGGACATTATGCAAAGCGATGGCGGAGTCATTGCAGTGGCACCTGCTCGATTCTGGCGCGATCTACCGCGTGCTGGCGCTCGCCGCGCTGCATCACCAGGTAGATATTGAATCTGAAGAGGCGCTGGTACCTATTGCCGCTCATCTTGACGTGCGTTTTCTTTCGGCTGACGGCGAGATGCAGGTGGTGCTGGAAGGTGAGGATGTGACCAGCGCGATCCGCACGCAGGAGGTAAGCAACACCGCCTCACGCGTTGCAGCCTTTCCGCGCGTGCGCGAAGCGCTGCTGCGTCGCCAGCGCGCTTTCCGTGAAGAACCTGGCCTGATTGCCGACGGGCGTGATATGGGCACGGTGGTTTTCCCCGATGCGCCAGTGAAGATTTTTCTTGATGCCAGCCCGGAAGAACGTGCTCAGCGACGTATGCTGCAGTTGCAGAAAAGCGGCATTGATGTTAACTTTGAGCGCCTTTTATCCGAGATAAAGGAACGCGACGACCGCGATCGTAATCGCGCTATCGCCCCTTTAGTGCCTGCCGCTGATGCTCTGGTGCTGGATTCAACCAGCATGTCGATTGAGCAGGTGATTGAGCAGGCGCTTGATTACGCCCGGCAGAAACTGGGTGTATAATCTTTCGGTGACAGAATTGCTGTAACCCTGTACCACGGAACCGGTGCAGGGCATGTGAAACAACCCCATCCGACAGTGACGTCAGGTGGACGTTAAATTGAAGAATCCTAAGATTATCAATATGACTGAATCTTTTGCTCAACTCTTTGAAGAGTCCCTGAAAGAAATCGAAACCCGTCCGGGTTCCATTGTTCGTGGCGTTGTTGTCTCTATCGACAAAGACGTCGTGCTGGTTGATGCGGGTCTGAAATCTGAATCTGCAATTCCTGCAGAGCAGTTCAAGAACGCAGCTGGCGAACTGGAAATCCAGGTGGGCGACGAAGTTGACGTTGCTCTGGACGCAGTAGAAGACGGCTTCGGTGAAACCCTGCTGTCCCGTGAGAAAGCTAAACGTCATGAAGCTTGGATCACGCTGGAAAAAGCTTACGAAGACGCTGAAACTGTTACCGGTGTTATCAACGGCAAAGTTAAAGGTGGCTTCACAGTTGAGCTGAACGGTATTCGTGCGTTCCTGCCAGGTTCACTGGTTGACGTGCGTCCGGTTCGCGATACTCTGCATCTGGAAGGCAAAGAGCTTGAATTCAAAGTAATCAAGCTTGATCAGAAACGTAACAACGTCGTGGTTTCACGTCGTGCCGTTATCGAATCTGAAAACAGCGCTGAGCGCGATCAGCTGCTGGAAAACCTGCAGGAAGGCATGGAAGTCAAAGGTATCGTTAAGAACCTCACTGACTACGGCGCATTCGTTGACCTGGGCGGCGTTGACGGCCTGCTGCACATCACCGACATGGCATGGAAACGCGTTAAGCATCCAAGCGAAATTGTCAACGTGGGCGACGAAATCACTGTTAAAGTGCTGAAGTTCGACCGCGAGCGTACCCGCGTATCTCTGGGCCTGAAACAGCTGGGCGAAGATCCATGGGTTGCTATCGCTAAGCGCTATCCGGAAGGTACCCGCCTGACCGGTCGTGTAACCAACCTGACTGATTACGGCTGCTTCGTAGAAATCGAAGAGGGCGTTGAAGGTCTGGTACACGTTTCTGAAATGGACTGGACCAACAAGAACATTCACCCATCTAAAGTTGTTAACGTGGGCGATGTTGTTGAAGTTATGGTTCTGGACATCGACGAAGAGCGTCGTCGTATCTCCCTGGGTCTGAAGCAGTGCAAATCTAACCCATGGCAGCAGTTCGCAGAGACCCACAACAAAGGCGATCGCGTTGAAGGTAAAATCAAGTCAATCACTGACTTCGGTATCTTCATCGGCCTGGACGGTGGCATCGACGGTCTGGTTCACCTGTCTGACATCTCCTGGAACGCAACCGGCGAAGAAGCCGTACGCGAGTACAAGAAAGGCGACGAAATCGCTGCCGTTGTACTGCAGGTTGATGCAGAGCGCGAGCGCATCTCTCTGGGCGTGAAGCAGTTGGCTGAAGATCCATTCAACAACTACATCACCCTGAACAAGAAAGGCGCTATCGTGACGGGTAAAGTCACTGCAGTTGACGCGAAAGGTGCTACAGTAGAATTAGCTGATGGCGTAGAGGGTTACCTGCGCGCTTCTGAAGCTTCACTGGATCGCATCGAAGACGCGACTCAGGTTCTGAGCGTAGGCGACGACGTTGAAGCTAAATTCACCGGCGTTGACCGTAAGAACCGCGTTGTGAGCCTGTCTGTACGTGCAAAAGACCAGGCTGATGAGAAAGAAGCTATCAACACTGTTAACACTAAACAGGATGAGAGCAACTTCTCTAACGCAATGGCTGAAGCGTTCAAAGCGGCTAAAGGCGAGTAATCGACCCGAAGCACCGGACGATAGTCATATCGTCCGGTTTCGGTAAAAGCTGTCATACCTTTCCAAACAGGGATTAACCGGAGGATTCATGACCAAGTCAGAACTGATTGAAAGACTTGCTGGCCAGCATACTCATATTCCGGCGAAAGTCGTTGAGGATGCGGTCAAAGAGATGCTCGAGCACATGGCCACTACGCTGGCACAGGGTGAGCGCATCGAAATCCGGGGATTCGGCAGCTTTTCTTTGCACTACCGCGCACCGCGCACTGGTCGTAACCCGAAAACGGGTGACAAAGTGGAACTGGAAGGTAAATACGTTCCCCACTTCAAACCAGGCAAAGAACTGCGTGACCGTGCAAATATCTACGGCTAAGCCGTTACCGAACCATAAAGCGACACCTCCGGGTGTCGTTTTTTTTTTGCTGCCACTCTGTGATTTGCGAGCGCGATCCCGCCGCGCTGTAATGCCTATCACTGCACCTGAAAAAGTACCGGCGCGCTGAAGCAAATCTATCTGACGTAAGCTTTTTTCTCTCACTGGCTGCCGCACAATGGCGCTGTCTGACGGAGAGAAATATGCACATTACATGGACCACTGGCGCAGGTATCGCCATTCTTGCTACCCTGCCTCTGCTGCTGCTGCCGCAGATCCCATCCGGCATCACGCTGGCCGTACTGACTCTCATCGCTATTTTTTTACTGCATTGGTCGCATAAAGCTGCCGTGCTGGCAGGGATAGCGCTGCTGGTGGCGTGCTGGGCACAGGGTGAAGCGCGCAACCTGCTGAATGCGATGGAGCTGCTCACCCGACGGCCGGTCGACGCCATGGTCAGCGTCAGCGCGGTCGACACCCGGCAAAACCTGCTGCTGGTCAGGCTTATCCGCGTTGACGGGCGGCTGCAGTTTCCGCCGCTGTTTGTACAAATCAGTAATGTGAATAACACAGAAAACTGGTGCGCAGGGCAGCGCTGGCACATGCGGCTGCGGCTGCGGGCAGTACATGGTCGCCTGAATGAAGGCGGATACGATCTGCAGCGCGTGCGGGTTGCAAATCATATGCCGCTGCAGGGGCGTATCATGCATCAGCAGCAGATGTCAGAACGCTGCAGCCTGCGGGCAACCCTGGTGGCTCGCTATCAGGCCGCGCTCGCGGAGCTTAAGCAGCCGGCAATTCTGCAGGCGCTGGCTTTTGGCGATCGATCGCAGATGCTGGCGCCGCTGCGACAGCTTCTGCGCGATACCGGCACCGCGCACCTGATGGCCATTTCCGGAATGCATATTGCGCTGGCGGCCACTGGTGGCTGGCTGCTGGCGCGTGCGATACAGTTTGCGTTACCTGCCCGCTATATCAGCTGGCGGTTTCCGCTGATCGTCAGCTGGCTGACCGCTGCTCTCTACTGCTGGATCGCCGGCAGCCATGCGCCCGCGCAGCGGGCCATGCTCGCGCTGACGCTCTGGAGCGCTATACGCGCAGCGGGCTGGCAGCTCAGCGCCTGGCAAATCTGGCTGCTGTGCGTGGGCACACTGCTTCTGTTTGATCCGCTGGCGGTCCTGTCGGAGAGCTTCTGGCTCTCGGCCCTGGCGGTAGCGATGCTGATTATCTGGTTCAGCTGGTTTGCCCTGCCATATCCTTATCGTACGCAACGTCGCTGGCTGCCGCTGCAGCTACTGCACCTGCAGCTCGGCATGATGATTCTGATGGCGCCGCTGCAGATCTTTCTGTTTCAGGGCATCAGCCTGACTGCGCTGCTGGCCAACCTGCTGGCGGTGCCGGTTATCTCATTTATTACGGTGCCGCTGCTGCTGCTGGTGCCACTGCAACAGGCGGCACAGCCGCTGTGGTGGTTAGCCGATCGTTCAGTGGACTTTCTGGTGCAGGCGCTCCAGTGGCTGCCCGCCGGCTGGCTGAGCCTGCATCAGACGCTGCCCGCTGTCATAGTAATCTGGGGCGGATTGCTGTTGTGGCGCAGCGGGCTGATTGCCCGTACGTCGGCCCGCTTCGCCAGCCTGCTGCTGGCACTGCTGCTGGGACGCACTGACGCACAGCAGAGCGACTGGCAAATCGATTTTCTCGATATTGGTCATGGTCTGGCGGTTGCGATCACGCAGGGAAGGGAGGTGGTACTGTATGACACCGGGCCGGCGTGGCAGCAGGGCGATGCCGGCGAGCGCACTATTTTGCCCTGGCTGAACTACACCGGACGCACGCTGCAGGGTGTCATACTGAGTCACCGGCATCTCGACCACCGTGGCGGGCTGAACGCGCTGCTACGTGCCCGTCCGGCGATGGCGATCCGCAGCGCGCTGGGAGAACCCGGCCATCTGCCTTGTGTGCGTGGCCAGCAGTGGCAGTGGGGGCGGCTGCGTTTTACCGCCCTGTGGCCGCCAGCACTGCCGGTAGCGGGGCACAATAATGATTCGTGCGTGGTGCGGGTGGATGATGGCCAGGTCAGTTTGCTGCTGACTGGCGATCTGGAGCAGGCGGGGGAACGCAAACTGGCAGCGCTGGAAAAGGGTCAGTTGCAGGCTACACTGCTTCAGGTGCCGCACCACGGCAGCCGGACCTCCTCTACGCCCCTGTTTCTCCGGCATATAGCGGGCGAAGCGGCGGTGGCTTCTGTGGCGCGCTATAACGCCTGGCGTATGCCCGCCCGCTCAGTGGTAAAGCGTTACCAGGAGCAGGGCTATCGCTGGGCAGATACCGCACGCTCGGGGCAGGTTCGCATTCGTGTCAGCCAGGGCCGCTGGCAGATGCAGGGGCTGCGCGAGCAAATAAAGCCGCGCTGGTATCATCAGTGGTTTGGCGTAAAAGATGATTCCAGGTAGAATGAGCGGCTATTTCAAACAGCGTGAATAAATAATGCATCAAGACAAAGATCTCTCAACCTGGCAGACATTCCGCCGGCTCTGGCCAATGATTGCGCCGCACAAGGCTGGCCTTATCGTCTCCGCCGTGGCACTGGTGCTGAATGCGGCAGGCGACACCCTAATGCTCTCCCTGTTGAAACCTTTACTGGATGATGGTTTCGGTAAAGCGGACAAATCTGTTCTGCTGTGGATGCCGCTGGCTGTCATGGGCCTGATGCTGATACGTGGCGTCACCAGCTATATCTCCAGCTACTGCATCTCCTGGGTGTCAGGTAATGTGGTGATGAACATGCGTCGTCGTCTGTTCGGACACATGATGGGAATGCCGGTGGCGTTCTTTGATCAGCAGTCTACCGGCACGCTACTGTCGCGTATTACCTATGACTCAGAACAGGTGGCCTCCTCCTCATCCAGTGCTCTGGTAACCGTGGTGCGCGAGGGCGCCTCGATCATCGGCCTGTTTATCATGATGTTCTACTACAGCTGGCAGCTCTCACTGATTTTGATCCTGCTGGCACCGCTGGTCTCGTTCGCTATCCGCACCGTTTCAAAGCGCTTCCGCAACATCAGCCGAAACATGCAGAACACCATGGGACAGGTCACCACCAGCGCAGAACAGATGCTGAAAGGGCACAAAGAAGTGCTGATTTTTGGCGGTCAGGAAGTGGAAGCGGAACGTTTCTCTCAGGTCAGCAATAAAATGCGTCAGCAGGGGATGAAACTGGTTTCTGCCTCTTCCATCTCCGATCCGGTGATTCAGCTTATCGCCTCGCTGGCGCTGGCGTTTGTACTCTATGCCGCCAGCTTCCCCAGCGTGATGGAAACGCTGACCGCCGGTACCATTACCGTGGTCTTCTCTTCCATGATTGCCCTGATGCGTCCGCTG
Source organism: Pantoea sp. PSNIH1 (assembly GCF_007680655.1). Lineage (NCBI taxonomy): Bacteria > Pseudomonadati > Pseudomonadota > Gammaproteobacteria > Enterobacterales > Erwiniaceae > Pantoea > Pantoea sp. PSNIH1. Next base: position 1,135,315 of record NZ_VEIP01000001.1, on the reverse strand, counting down.
AAATCGCTGACTAACGTTAACGCCCAGTTTCAGCGCGGTATGGCAGCCTGCCAGACGCTGTTCTCCATCCTCGACAGTGAGCAGGAAGTGGATAACGGCACGCGCACGGTTGAACGGGCTAAAGGCGACGTTGAGTTTCGCAACGTGACCTTTACCTATCCGGGGCGTGAGATCCCGGCGCTGCGCGATATTAACCTGACGCTGCCGGCGGGTAAAACGGTTGCACTGGTCGGCCGCTCCGGCTCGGGCAAATCGACCATGGCCAGCCTGCTGACGCGCTTTTATGATATCGATTCCGGCGAAATTCTGCTGGATGGGCACGATCTGCGTGAATATACCCTGCGCTCATTGCGTAATCAGGTAGCGCTGGTATCGCAGAATGTGCATCTGTTTAATGACACCATCGCCAATAACATCGCTTATGCGCGTAACGGTGACTATAGCCGGGCACAGATTGAACAGGCCGCCACCATGGCGCACGCTATGGATTTCATTAACAAAATGGATAAAGGCCTGGATACGGTTATCGGTGAAAACGGCGTACTGCTCTCCGGTGGTCAGCGCCAGCGTATTGCGATTGCGCGCGCGCTGCTGCGCGACTGCCCGATTCTGATTCTGGATGAGGCGACATCTGCGCTGGATACGGAGTCAGAACGCGCCATTCAGTCGGCGCTGGATGAGCTGCAGAAAAACCGGACCTCGCTGGTGATCGCACACCGTCTCTCTACCATTGAAAAAGCAGATGAGATTGTTGTGGTCGAGGATGGCCGTATTGTTGAACGCGGTACGCATGAACTGCTGCTGGCGGAGAAAGGGGCTTATGCACAGCTGCATAAGTTACAGTTCGGTCAATGATTGAACGCATCTGGAGCGGGCGCTCGCCGCTGTGGCTGCTGCTGTGGCCGCTTAGCCTGCTGTATGGTGCTATCACCTGGCTGATTCGCCTGAGCTATCAGCGTGGCTGGCAGCAGAGCTGGCGGGCACCGTGTCCGGTGGTGGTGGTCGGTAACCTGACGGCAGGCGGTAACGGTAAGACGCCGGTGGTGATCTGGCTGACAGAAGCGCTGCAGGCGCGCGGGCTGCGTCCGGGCGTGGTGTCACGCGGCTACGGGGGGAAAGCGGCACACTATCCGCTGCTGGTGACCGGGGAAACCTCAACGGCCGAGGCAGGGGATGAACCCGTGCTGATTGCACAACGCACCGGCGTACCGGTTGCCGTGGCACCCCGGCGCCGTCAGGCTATCGAAGCGCTGCTGGCGGCGCATTCGCTGGACATCATCATCACGGATGATGGCCTGCAGCACTATGCGCTGCAGCGCGATCGTGAAATTGTGGTGGTGGATGGCGTGCGCCGCTTTGGCAACGGCTGGTGGTTACCCGCCGGGCCTATGCGGGAGCGTGCGCACCGGCTGCAGCAGGTGGATGCGGTGATCGTTAATGGTGGCAATGCCACCAGTCCGGAAATTGCCATGACGCTGCAGCCGGGTCGGGCGGTTAACCTGCTATCGGGTGAAACCGCTGCGCTCAGCACGCTGCCAGATATTGTGGCGATGGCCGGTATTGGCCATCCGCCGCGCTTTTTCACCACGCTGCAGCAGCAGGGCATTAAAACGGTAGCGGAAATCGCGTTTGCCGATCATCACGCTTACAGCGAGCCGGAGCTTGCCGGCCTGACGCTGAGCGGACAATGTCTGCTGATGACGGAGAAAGATGCGGTGAAGTGCCGCAAATTTGCGCGCGACAACTGGTGGTATCTGCCGGTAGAGGCGCAGCTTTCCGGTGCGGCAGTGGCACCGCTGCTCGACGATATCACCCGGCTGGCCCGCGGCGCGTAATAGAGTCTGGCAACCGCTATGGTATGCTGACTAACTGACCCCGATCCTGAAAGGAGAAAAGTATGGATCACCGTTTACTTGAGATTGTGGCCTGTCCGGTTTGTAACGGAAAACTCTACTTCAACAAGGCGCAGCAGGAGCTTATCTGCAAGCCTGACGGACTGGCATTCCCGGTCCGGGATGGCATTCCGGTGCTGCTGGAAACCGAGGCGCGAACGCTGACGGCTGAAGAGATCCATCCATGAGTTTTGTTGCTATCATTCCGGCGCGCTACGCTTCGACGCGTCTGCCGGGTAAACCGCTGGTCGATATCCACGGTAAGCCCATGGTCGTGCACGTCATGGAGCGTGCGCGGGAGTCGGGAGCCGATCGCGTAATCGTCGCAACCGATCACCCCGAAGTCGCTGCGGCAGTAACTGCGGCCGGCGGTGAAGTCTGTATGACGCGGGCCGATCATCAGTCCGGCACCGAGCGGCTGGCTGAAGTCATTGAAGCCTGCAACTTTGACGATGACACTATCATTGTCAACGTGCAGGGCGATGAGCCGATGATCCCGGCCGGTATCGTGCGTCAGGTGGCGGAGAATCTCGCCGCGGCAGAGGCTGGCATGGCCACGCTGGCGGTGCCGATCGCAGATGCCGATGAGGCGTTTAATCCGAACGCGGTTAAAGTGGTAACCGACCGGCAGGGCTACGCGCTCTATTTCTCGCGGGCCACCATTCCCTGGGATCGCGAGCGCTATGCGCAGTCGCGCGAGCAGGCGGGAGATACGCTGCTGAGGCATATCGGTATTTATGCCTACCGCGCCGGCTTTATTCGCCGCTATGTCGCCTGGCAACCCTGCGCGCTGGAGCAGATTGAGCTACTGGAGCAGCTGCGCGTGCTCTGGTATGGCGAAAAAATTCATGTGGCGGTTGCCACAACTATCCCGAGCGTGGGCGTGGATACACCAGAAGATCTGGCGCGCGTACGCGCGGCGATGCAGCGTTAACTCTCTCTGTCAGGCCAGCAGGCGCAACGCCGCTGGCTCTGTCTGACACTTTCTGTTTCTGACATCAGGGCGCAGCGTCGTCACGGCTGCCCGACTGACCGCGCAGATGCTGCCAGATCTGTCCCAGCGTCTCATAAATAGCCCGTTCACTGTGGCTCAGCCAGAGTGGCGAGGGCAGCGCACGCTCCCAGCCGTTAAGCGGCGAGACGATCGCCATCTGATTTGCCGGCGCGGGGATCGGTGCCAGCCCGGCGTGGTGAAAAAAAGCCATCGCACGCGGCAGATGATTGGCGGAGGTGACCAGCAGAAATGCGCTATTGCCCGTCATCTGTTTTACCGCCTGCGCCTCTTCAGCGGTATCTTTCGGCGAATCAAGCGTAATGATGGCGCTATGCGGTACGCCAAGGCTCATCGCGACGTCGGCGGCAACCGCGGCGTTGCTGCGCGGATTCTGGCCTGCCGCCGCACCGGTAAAAATCATTTTGGCCTGCGGGTTGCGTCGCCACTGCCTTACGCCCTCCGTCACGCGCGGCAGGCTGTTACCAATCAGGTTAGAGCCGGGCGCCCAGTCCGGGTTCCAGGTATAACCGCCGCCCAGCACCACAATCCAGGCCACCGGCGTTGTACCGTTCCACGTCGGGTAGCGGTTTTCCAGCGGCAGCAGCAGGCGGTCGGCCACCGGCTGCAGGCTCAGCAGCAGCAGCAGCAGCCAGCTGACGGAGAGTAAAACTTTGGCGCTTTTTTGCCAGCGCGTCAGCCAGAGCAGCAAAAGTCCGGCTGCCATCAGCAGTAACAGCAGCGGCAAAGGCAGAAGCAAGCCGCCAATGACTTTTTTTAAGGCAAATAACATCCTTTTTTACTCCTTTTGTCTGAAAAAACAGCAGCCAGACAGTTACTGCAGCGTGAAAGGTTCATTCCTGGTGAGCCTGTGACAAAATAGCACAAGTTAACTGCCGCAAACCGGAGCGCACACCATGCAGGATCGTAATTTCGACGATCTGGCGGATAAATTCTCGCAAAACATTTACGGCACCCGCAAAGGGCTGGTGCGTCAGGCCATTCTGTGGGATGAGCTGGAGGCGCTGCTGCCGTCACTGCCTGCCGGACCGCTCTCTGTGCTGGATGCTGGCGGCGGCGTGGGGCAAATCTCCAGCGGACTCGCTGCCCGCGGGCATCAGGTCACGCTCTGCGATCTCTCCGGTGAAATGCTGAAACTGGCGGCGGACCACGCACGGGAAACCGGCGTCAGCCACAATATGCAGTTCCGGCAAGTCAGCGCTCAGCAGGTAGGCGAGCATTTGGATACGCCAGTCGATCTGGTATTGTTTCACGCGGTGCTGGAGTGGGTGGCCGATCCGCTGGCCGTGCTGCAGGCGCTGTGGCAGACGCTGAAACCAGGCGGTGTGCTGTCGCTGATGTTTTACAACGCGCACGGGCTGACGTTTCGCACGCTTACGCTGGGTAATTTCGGCTACCTGCGCGCCAATATGACCAAACGCAAAAAGCGTACCCTGTCGCCCGATTTTCCGCGCGAACCGCAGGACGTCTATCAGTGGCTGACGCAGTGCGGTTTTGTGATTGAGCAGCGCACCGGTGTTCGCGTGTTCAGTGATTACATGAAACCGCAGCCCGGTGCAGGTAAGAGCGTGGAAGAGATTATTGAAATGGAGCGGCGCTACTGTCGTCAGGAGCCCTTTTTAAGCTTAGGGCGTTATATCCATGTGACGGCGCGCAAACCCAGGTAAAAGGATCAACTATGAGCGATTTTTCCCAGACGGTGCCAGAACTGGTGGCCTGGGCACGCAAAAACGATTTCTCGCTTGCGCTGCCGGTAGAACGTCTGGCCTTTTTGCTGGCCATCGCTACCCTTAACGGTGAGCGCATGGACGGTGAAATGAGTGAAGGTGAGCTGACCGACGCCTTTCGTCACGTCAGCAAAGCGTTTGAACAGACGCATGAAACCGTACAGGTGCGTGCGAACAATGCGATTAACGACCTGGTACGGCAGCGACTGCTTAACCGGTTTACCAGCGAGGTGTCTGAAGGGCACGCTATCTACCGCCTGACGCCGCTGGGAATTGGCATCACCGACTACTATATCCGCCAGCGCGAATTCTCCACGCTGCGCCTCTCAATGCAGCTCTCAATTGTGGGTCAGGAGCTGAAGCGCGCTGCTGACGCCGCTGAAGAAGATGGCGATGAGTTTCACTGGCACCGCAACGTATTTGCTCCGCTGAAATATTCGGTTGCTGAGATTTTTGACAGCATCGATATGACGCAGCGCCTGATGGATGAGCAGCAGCAGACGGTAAAAAATGATATCGCCGCGCTGCTCAACAAAGACTGGCGCGCCGCGATCTCCAGCTGTGAACTGCTGCTCTCTGAGACCTCCGGCACGCTGCGTGAACTGCAGGATACGCTGGAAGCGGCGGGGGATAAGCTGCAGGCTAACCTGCTGCGCATTCAGGATGCCACGCTGAGCAGTCCCGATCTCGGTTTCGTCGACAAACTGGTTTATGACCTGCAGAACAAACTCGATCGCATTATCAGCTGGGGCCAGCAGGCGATTGATCTGTGGATCGGCTATGACCGTCATGTACACAAGTTTATCCGTACCGCGATTGATATGGATAAGAACCGGGTCTTTGCACAGCGGCTGCGTCAGTCGGTACAGAACTATTTTGATCAGCCGTGGATGCTGACTTACGCCAGCGCTGACCGCCTGCTCGATATGCGCGATGAAGAGATGACGCTGCGTAACGATGAGGTCATGGGCGAGCTTCCGCCGGAAATGGAGTATGAAGAGTTTAACGAGATCCGCGAGCAGCTGGCCGCCATGATTGAAGAGGCGCTGGCTGTGTATCGTCGCGAGCAAAAACCGCTGCACCTTGCCACCGTCATGCGCGAATACCTGGCGCAATATCCGCGCGCGCGCCATTTCGATCTGGCGCGTATCGTGATCGATCAGGCGGTGCGGCTGGGCGTTGCTGAAGCAGATTTAGCCGGTTTGCCAGCAGAATGGCAGACCATTAATGATTACGGAGCCAAGGTGCAGGCGCATGTCATCGACAAATATTGAACAAGTGATGCCGGTTAAACTGGCACTGGCGCTGGCCAATCCCCTTTTTCCGGCGCTCGACAGTCAGCTGCGCGCGGGCCGGCATATCGGTATTGAAGAGCTGGATAATCACGCTTTTCTGATGGACTACCAAACCTATCTTGAAGAGTTTTATGCCCGCTATAACGTGGAGCTGATCCGCGCACCAGAAGGCTTTTTCTACCTGCGGCCGCGCTCAACCACGCTGATCCCACGCTCGGTGCTCTCTGAGCTGGATATGATGGTAGGCAAAATTCTCTGCTACCTCTATCTGAGCCCGGAGCGTCTGGCAAACGAGGGTATTTTTACCCAGCAGGAGCTCTATGATGAGCTGCTGTCGCTAGCGGATGAACACAAGCTGCTTAAGCTGGTCAATCAGCGCTCAACCGGTTCCGATCTCGATCGCACCCGCCTGCAGGAGAAGATGCGCGCCTCACTGAGCCGTCTGCGCCGCCTGGGAATGGTGTGGTTTATGGGTAATGACAGCAGCAAATTTCGCATTATGGAATCAGTCTTTCGCTTTGGTGCTGACGTGCGCAGCGGCGACGATCCGCGTGAGGCGCAGCTGCGTCTGATCCGCGTGGGTGAAGCGATGACACCCGAAGAGGCTGCCGTTTCTGCAACAGCCGATGAGGCGGAGCAGGAGAGTGAACATGCGGAGAGCAGTGATGCGACTGATAACGCGGAGGAGAAGCAGGTATGATTGAACGCGGTAAGTTTCGTTCGCTGACACTGATCAACTGGAATGGCTTTTTTGCCCGCACCTTTGATCTCGATGAACTGGTTACCACGCTTTCAGGCGGTAACGGTGCCGGTAAATCCACCACTATGGCCGCGTTTGTTACGGCGATGATCCCCGATTTAACCCTGCTGCACTTCCGTAATACCACGGAAGCAGGCGCCACGTCAGGCTCCCGCGATAAGGGTCTGCACGGTAAACTGCGCGCTGGCGTCTGCTATTCAGTGCTGGATGTCGTCAACTCACGCCATCAGCGCGTTGTGGTCGGGGTGCGTCTGCAGCAGGTGGCCGGGCGCGATAAGAAAGTGGATATCAAACCCTTCAGTATTCATGGCCTGCCCGCGGATGCGCTGCCCACGGACATGCTGACCGAGATCCTTAACAGCCGTCAGGCGCGTGTACTGCCGCTGACAGAGGTTAAAGATCGCGTTGAAGCACAGGAAGGCGTGCAGTTCCGCCAGTACAGCTCCATTACTGACTATCACGCCATGCTGTTTGAACTCGGCGTGGTGCCGCGTCGCCTGCGTTCAGCCAGCGATCGCAGTAAATTCTACCGGCTGATTGAGGCGTCGCTCTACGGCGGTATCTCCAGCGCCATCACCCGTTCGCTGCGCGACTATCTGCTGCCGGAAAACGGCGGCGTGCGTAAAGCGTTTCAGGATATGGAAGCGGCACTGCGTGAGAACCGCATGACGCTGGAAGCGATTCGCGTGACGCAGTCCGATCGCGATCTGTTCAAGCATCTGATCTCTGAGGCGACCAGCTACGTCTCAGCTGACTATATGCGTCATGCGAACGAACGGCGGGTACATCTGGACGGGGCGCTTCAGCTGCGCAATGAGCTGTTCAGCAGCCGCAACCAGCTGGTGTCGGAGCAGTATCGTCACGTGGAAATGGCGCGTGAGCTGGCTGAGCATAGCGCCGCTGAAAGCGATCTGGAGATCGATTATCAGGCGGCCAGCGATCATCTTAATCTGGTGCAGACCGCAATGCGCCAGCAGGAGAAAATCGCGCGTTATGATGCCGATCTTGAAGAGCTGAGCTACCGGCTGGAAGAGCAGAATGAGGTTGTAGCTGAAGCGCGTGAGATCCAGGAAGAGAATGAGGCGCGCGCCGAAGCCGCTGAAATTGAAGTGGATGAGCTGAAAAGTCAGCTGGCTGATTTCCAGCAGGCGCTGGATGTTCAGCAGACGCGCTCTATTCAGTATCAGCAGGCGCTGCAGGCACTGGAGAAAGCCCGTACGCGCTGCCAGCTGCCGGACCTGACGATTGATAACGCCGCTGACTGGCTGGAGACGTTCCAGGCACGCGACGAAGAGGCGACCAGCCAGCTGCTGCGGCTGGAGCAGAAACTGAGTATGGCGGAAGCCGCACACAGCCAGTTTGAGCAGGCGCTGGCGCTGGTAACCAGCATTGCCGGTGAGGTCAGCCGTCAGGACGCCTGGCAGGTGGGTCGCCAGCTGCTGCGCGACGCCGCGAATCAGCGTCATTATGCCGATCAGCTGGCGTCACTGCGGCTGCGTCTTAACGAATCAGAAGGTCGCCTGCGCGAGCAGCATGAGGCTGAACGCCTGCTGGCAGAGTTCTGCAAACGTCAGGGCCAGCACTATGAAGCAGACGCGCTGGAAGGGCTGCAGCGCGAGCTGGAAGCGCAGATTGAGCAGCTCAGCGCCAGCGTTGCCGATGCCGGTGAACAGCGCATGCAGATGCGTCAGGAGCTGGAACAGCTGCGCGAACGTATCGCAACGCTGACGGCACGCGCCCCGCACTGGCTGGCCGCTCAGGAGATCCTGACGCAGCTTAGCGAACAGACAGGTGAGCAGCTGAGCAGCAGTCAGCAGGTGACCGCCTTTATGCAGCAGCTGCTGGAGCGCGAGCGTGAAACCACCGTAGAGCGAGATGAAATTGCGGCGCGTAAACGCGACGTTGAGCAGCAGATTGAACGCCTCAGCCAGCCAGGCGGCGCAGAAGATGCGCGCCTCACGCAGCTGGCAGAGCGCTTTGGCGGCGTGCTGCTCTCCGAAATTTATGATGATGTCACGCTGGACGATGCCCCCTATTTTTCTGCGCTCTATGGACCTTCGCGCCACGCCATCGTGGTGCCGGATCTGGCGCTGATACGCGAACAGCTCGAAGGGCTGGAAGAGTGCCCGGAAGATCTCTATCTGATTGAGGGCGATCCGCAATCCTTTGATGACAGCGTCTTCAGCGTAGATGAGCTGGATAAAGCTGTCGTGGTCAAAGTCGCAGAGCGTCAGTGGCGCTATTCGCGTTTTCCTAAGGTGCCGCTGTTTGGCCGCGCCGCACGTGAAAATCAGCTTGAATTGCTGGGTATTGAACGTGACAGGCTGGCAGAACGTTATGCGACGCTCTCTTTTGACGTACAGAAAACGCAGCGTCTGCACCAGTCTTTCAGCCGCTTTATCGGCAGTCATCTGGCGGTAGCGTTTGATGAGGATCCGGAAGCGCAAATCCGCCAGCTTAACGGCCGGCGCAGTGAGCTGGAGCGCGGTCTGGCGCAGCATGAGAGTAATAATCAGCAGCAGCGTGCACAGTTTGAACAGGCGCGCGACGGCGTCGCCCAGCTTAACCGCCTGCTGCCTCGCGTTAACCTGCTGCTGGATGACACCCTGCCGGATCGCTGCGAAGAGATCCGTGAGCGGGTGGAAGAGGCGCAGGAGGCGGCGCGCTTCCTGCACCAGCACGGCAGCAAACTCAGCAAGCTGGAGTCGCTGGTGGCGGTGCTGCAGAACGATCCGCAGCAGCACGATCAGCTGCAGCGCGACTACCAGCAGGCGCAGGCGCAGCAGCTCAGCGCGCGCCAGCAGGCATTTGCGCTGACGGAGGTGGTACAGCGCCGCGCCCACTTCAGCTATGGCGATTCAGCCGGGATGCTGACCGGTAACAGCGATCTCTCTGATAAGCTACGGCAGCGCCTGGAGCAGGCTGAAGGCGAGCGCAGCCGCGCCCGTGAACGCCTGCGTGAACATCAGGCGCAGCTGACGCAGTACTCGCAGGTGCTGGCCTCGCTGCGCAGTTCGCACGATGCCAAACGCGACATGCTGAAAGAGCTGCAGCAGGAGATGCAGGATATCGGCGTTCACGCCGATGCCAGCGCGGAAGAGCGGGCGCGTATCCGGCGCGATGAACTCTATACCGCGCTCAGCCATAACCGGGCGCGGCGTAACCAGCTGGAGAAACAGCTGACGTTCTGCGAAGCAGAAATGGACAGCCTGCAGAAAAAGCTGCGTAAGCTGGAGCGCGATTATCGCATCCTGCGTGAGCAGGTGGTCAGTGCCAAGGCGGGCTGGTGCTCCGTACTGCGTCTGGTGAAAGACAACGGCGTGGAACGACGGCTGCACCGGCGCGAGCTGGCCTATATGAGCGGTGACGAGCTGCGCTCAATGTCCGATAAAGCCCTGGGCGCGCTGCGCCTTGCGGTGGCGGATAATGAGCATCTGCGTGACGTTCTGCGCATGTCGGAAGATCCCAAGCGTCCGGAGCGTAAAATTCAGTTCTTTATCGCCGTTTATCAGCATCTGCGCGAGCGTATCCGTCAGGATATTATCCGCACTGACGATCCGGTCGAGGCGATTGAGCAGATGGAGATTGAGCTGAACCGTCTGACCGAAGAGCTGACGGCGCGCGAGCAGACGCTGGCGATCAGCTCACGCAGTGCGGCCAATATTATTCGCAAGACTATTCAGCGCGAACAGAACCGCATCCGGCAGCTGAACCAGGGGCTGCAGACGGTGAGTTTTGGTCAGGTGAAGAGCGTACGGCTTAACGTCAACGTGCGTGAGACACACGCCACGCTGCTGGATACGCTCTCCGAAGAGCACGAACAGCATCAGGATCTCTTTACCAGTAACCGGCTGACATTCTCGGAAGCGCTGGCCAAACTTTATCAGCGTCTTAACCCGCAGATTGATATGGGCCAGCGTACGCCGCAGACCATCGGTGAGGAGCTGCTGGATTATCGCAACTATCTGGAAATGGAAGTTGAAGTAAATCGCGGCTCCGACGGCTGGCTGCGCGCGGAAAGCGGGGCGCTCTCAACCGGCGAGGCGATTGGTACCGGGATGTCAATTCTGGTGATGGTGGTGCAGAGCTGGGAAGAGGAGTCGCGTCGTCTGCGCGGCAAAGATATCTCACCGTGCCGTCTGCTGTTCCTTGATGAAGCGGCGCGTCTGGATGCCCGTTCAATCGCGACGCTGTTTGAACTCTGCGAGCGTCTGGAGATGCAGCTGGTGATCGCCGCGCCGGAAAATATCAGTCCGGAAAAAGGCACCACTTATAAACTGGTTCGTAAAGTATTTAACAATACGGAGCATGTGCACGTAGTGGGCCTGCGTGGTTTTTCCGCCGATCCGGCACCGGTAAAAACGGCGCAAAGCGAGCAGGGGCTGGAAACGCAAAATAGCTAAGCGCCTGACTGGTTAAACCGCGCAACCAGCGTTAATCTGTAAACGGCATTGGCCCTGAGAGGCGAATGCCGTTTTTTCTTTATATACTCATCATGAAAGTCAGGTTGTACGCAGCGCACAGGGCAGGCTGCGTCTCAGGTAACAGGGGGCAGGGATGTTGCTGAGTAAAACGTTCAGATTTAATCGCATGGCGCTGGTGTTTAGTGCCGTGCTGGCAGGCTTGCCACTGGCCGCGGGGCAGGCTGCACAAACCGCCAGCATGACAGCCGGCGGGCACGGCACCACGTCAGTGGCGGCCAGCCAGCAGCAGATCCTGCAGGCATTCAGCGCCAGCGATCGCCCTTTTTACCTGCCGGGTCTGGCGGGTCTTTATGCCGCGCGCGGAATGGCGCCGCTCTGGCAGGACCGCGATACGGTGCAGGCGTTTCAGCAGCAGCTGGCTGAGGTCGCGCTTTCAGGCGTGCAGCCACAGTTCAGCCGCTGGGTTGAGCGGCTGACCGATCCGGACATTAAAGGCTTTGCGCGCGACGTGGTGCTGAGCGATGCCATGCTGGGTTACCTGCAGTTTGTGGCGGGCGTACCGGCGCAGGGTGAAACCTGGCTTTACAGCAATGTGCCTTACAGGCTTACCATGCCGTCGCTGTCAGCGATCAATCAGTGGCAGAACGCGGTTAACGCTGGCGGCAGCCGCGCGTTTGTGGCCTCACTGCAGCCGCAGCATCCGCAGTATCAGCCGATGCATGCGGCGCTGAAGACGCTGCTGACGGATAATCGTCCCTGGCCGCAGCTGCGTGACAAAGCAACGCTGCGTCCGGGGCAGGTCAGCGATGATGTGCCGGCGCTGCGGGAAATTCTTCAGCGCACCGGTATGCTGACCGCATCTGACCACGCCACTACGCCTGCACCGGATGAAGATGCAGTGCCGGCGGGCGCCGTGCCGGTTGCTGAAAGCCAGCCGGTGGCAGTAAGTCCTTCCGCCACCAGCGTCACCGATCTTCCGGCCCCGACGCCGCAGCCGGCAGGAAATATACTGGCCGGATCGCCTTCTGCAGCCGGCAATATCTATGACACTGCGCTGGTTGAGGGCGTGAAGCGCTTTCAGCACTGGCAGGGGCTGGCGGATGACGGCGCAATTGGCCCGCGCACCCGCGAGTGGCTGAATGTCTCACCGCAGATGCGCGCCTCACTGCTGGCGCTGAACATTCAGCGTCTGCGGCTGCTGCCGGATGATATGCATAACGGGATAATGGTGAATATTCCCAACTATTCGCTGACCTACTATAACAACGGCAGCACGGTGCTCTCATCGCGGGTTATTGTCGGACGGCCCGATCGCAAAACGCCGCTTATGCGCAGTGCGCTGAACAACGTGGTGCTCAATCCGCCGTGGAACGTGCCAACCACGCTGGTGCGTCAGGATATTGTGCCGAAGGTGAAACAGGATCCTGGTTATCTCTACCGGCACGGCTATACGCTGCTGTCAGGCTGGAGCGCTGACGCTGAAGTGATCGACCCGACGATGATCAACTGGCAGATGGTTTCTGCTGCCAGCTTCCCGTATCGCATCCGTCAGGCACCGGGCGCCACCAATTCATTGGGACGTTATAAGTTTAATATGCCCAGTTCAGACGCCATCTATCTGCACGATACGCCAAACCACGGCCTGTTTCAGCGCGATATTCGCGCACTCAGTTCCGGCTGCGTACGCGTAAATAAAGCCTCCGATCTGGCTAACCTGCTGCTGCAGGATGCTGGCTGGAACGACAGCCGTATTTCCAGCACGCTGAAGCAGGGTGACACGCGCTATGTGCCGATTCGGCATCGTATCCCGGTCAATCTGTACTATCTGACCGCCTGGGTCAGCGATGACGGGCAGGCGCAATATCGTACAGATATTTACAATTATGATAATACGGCGCGCTCCGGCAGCCAGGTGCTGGCCCGGGCAGGACAGCTCCTGCTGTAGCGTGCTGATTTTCGCCAGATTGTTGATAAGCGAAACGCCCCTGAAACCCGGCCAGAAATTTGCTTCTGGTCGGGTTTTGCACATTCTGAGACAGATTCCGGGTTGACTGATATCCATGCTGCCGTTACTGTGCGGCCTTGTGTACTTTTTACACATTCAATGTGTTTTATTCAGGTAACCTCGTTTCATGGCTAATATCGATTCTCAGCGCCGCCGCTTACTGCTGCTTGGCGGCGCAGCAGCAGGCCTCTCCCTGCTCCCCGGCTCAGCGCTGGCCTCTGTGTCGACCTCACGTCCGCGTATTCTGACGCTCAGCAACATGCATACCGGTGAAACCCTCAAAACCGAGTTTTTCAACGGTAAAAGCTACGATCGCGACGAACTGGCGCGTCTTAATCACTTTTTCCGCGACTACCGCGCAAATAAAGTGAAAAGCATCGATCCCCATCTGTTTGATCAGCTCTACCGCCTGCAGGCGCTGCTGGATACCCGTAAACCGGTACAGCTCATCTCAGGCTATCGTACGCTGTCGACCAACAACATGCTGCGCGAATCGGGCCCTGGCGTGGCGAAGCATAGCTATCACACCAAAGGCCAGGCGATGGATTTCCATATTGAGGGCATTGCCCTGAGTAACGTGCGTAAAGCGGCGTTATCTATGCGCGCGGGTGGTGTAGGATATTATCCACGCAGCAACTTCGTACACATAGATACCGGGCCTGCAAGGCACTGGTCCTGATGCCGGCAGCGCTGCGTGTGCCGGTCATGGAGCGTTATGAATTATCACATTATTCCGGTTACCGCCTTTTCGCAAAACTGTTCAGCTATCTGGGATGAAGAGACGGGCATTGCAGCCCTGGTCGATCCTGGCGGCGATGCGGAAACCATCAAAGCGGCGCTGGCGGAGCGCGGCCTGAAGCCGTCGCAGATTTTGCTGACGCACGGCCACCTCGACCATGCCGGCGCGGCGGCTGAGCTGGCGGCCCATTTCCAGATACCGGTGACCGGCCCGCATCAGCTGGACAAAGTCTGGCTCGATAATCTGCCCACGCAGAGCCGGATGTTTGGGCTGCCGGAGTGTGCACCGCTGACGCCGGATCGCTGGCTGGAAGAGGGTGATGTGGTAGAGCTGGGCAACGTGGCGCTGGAGGTGCTGCACTGTCCGGGTCATACCCCGGGGCACATTGTCTTTTTCGATCGCGCCGGAAAGCTGCTTATCTCAGGAGACGTAATCTTTAGCGGCGGCGTCGGGCGCACCGACTTCCCGCAGGGCAGCCACAGCGATCTGATCAACGCCATCAAAACCAAACTGCTGCCGCTGGGCGACGACATTGCGTTTGTACCCGGGCACGGGCCGGTATCCACGCTGGGACGTGAGCGTCTGACCAATCCTTTCCTGCAGTAGCCATAAAAAAAGCGGCGGGTGAGAGCCTCACCCGCCGCCTGTTCACGCATTTCGCTTAGAGTACTGCGACTATCGCTTCACACAGCGCCGACATATTATCCGGCGTCATGCCTGCCACGTTAACGCGACCTGAGTTTACCGCGTACACGCCGAATTCATCACGCAGACGCACGACCTGATCTTTGGTCAGGCCGCTGAATGAGAACATGCCGTTCTGTTTGATGATGAAGCTGAAATCCTGGCGCGCGCCTTTTTCTGCCAGCGTGTTCACAAACAGCTGACGCATACGCTGAATACGCTGACGCATATCGGTCAGCTCCTGTACCCAGATAGTCCGCAGCGCCTCATTGCTGAGGATAGTGGCGACAACGGCAGCGCCGTGCGACGGCGGATTGGAGTAGTTGGCACGGATGCTGTATTTCACCTGGCTGAACGCGGTTTTAGCCGCGTCGCTGCTGGCCGCTACCAGCGTCAGGGCGCCGACGCGCTCGTTATAGAGACCAAAGTTCTTAGAGTAGGAGCTGGCAACCAGCAGCTCCTGGTGGGCTGCGGCAAAAATGCGCAGGCCTTCAGCATCTTCGTCCAGACCGCGTGCAAAACCCTGATAGGCGAAGTCAAACAGCGGCAGCCAGCCCTTTTCCTGTGACAGCGTTGCGAGCTGTTGCCACTGCTCGCGCGTCGGGTCGATGCCGGTCGGGTTATGGCAGCAGCCGTGGAACAGCACCACGTCGCCCGCCTGCGCCTGCTGCAGCGCTGCCAGCATGCCGTCGAAATCGAGCGTGTGGTTTGCGGCGTCGTAGTACTGATATTCACACACCTCGAGGCCGGCAGCGTTAAACACGTTTTTATGGTTTGGCCAGCTTGGATTGCTTACCCAGACGCGTTTAACGCTGGTCTGCGTGGCGAGAAAATCCGCCGCCACGCGCAGGGCACCGGTGCCGCCTGGCGTCTGCGCCGTGCAGGCGCGGCCTGCGGCGATAAGCGGGCTGTCGTTGCCAAACAGCAGCGCCTGAGTGCAGCGGGCAAAATCGGGCAGGCCGTCAATGCTCAGATAGTTTTTGGTCGTCTCATTTTCCAGCAGGTACTGCTCAGCTTTTTTCACGCTGGTCAGCACCGGCGTTTTTCCGGTTTCATCTTTGTATACGCCAATGCCCAGATTAATTTTATGCGGACGGTCATCAGCGCGAAACAGATCGGCCAGCCCCAGAATAGGGTCGGCAGGTGCGGCAGAGATAGATTCAAACATGAGTCAGTTCCGTTTGGGTGAACTTTAGCGAAATGAGCTATCAGGTTAACGTCAGACGCGAGGCTTGCCAACCGGCCATCTCAAAAAGAATTGTGCCGGTGGCGGATATAAGCACTGCTAATTGCGAGGTAGATCACTGAAAAGAAAAACGGAGCCATCAGGCTCCGTTTTACGTGGTTAAACCGTGCTGATTCGCAGAATCAGAACTGGTAAACCAGGCCTACGCCAACGGTGTCATCAGTAGTGATGCCAGCTGCGCGGGTAAAGTCGTTGTCATCCATCAGGTTGATCTGGTAGTCAACATAGGTAGACATGTTTTTGTTGAAGTAGTAATAAGTACCCACTGAAACGTACTTATACAGGTCCTGATCGCCCCAGGTCTCGATATCCTTGCCTTTAGACTGGACGTAAGCCAGGGATGGACGCAGACCGAAGTCGAACTGGTACTGAGCAACGGCTTCAAACTTCTGCTCTTTGTTTACTGCACCAGCAAGGGCCGGGGTCGCGCCGTTAGCAGCAGTGCTGATCCAGGTTGAGTTACGGCTCTCACCGTACATCGCAGCCAGGTACACGTTGTTCGCGTCATATTTCAGCGCGGTTGACCAGGCGTCAGCTTTCTCGCTGCCGTTACCGTAGAAGTTAGCCTGCTGGCCGTTGGTACGGTCAGAAGAGGTGTACGCAGCAGAGATGCCTACGCCGATCTCAGAGGTATAGGTTAAAGAAGTACCCCAGCCGTCGCCGTTTGCGCGATCTGCGCTACGGCCATTGGCGGACTCTTCGTTTTTGCCCTGATACTGAGCAGCGAACGCCAGGCCATCAACCAGACCAAAGAAGTTGCTGTTGCGGTAGGTCGCCAGACCGTTAGAACGACCCAGCATAAAGTTGTCAGAACGGCCAGAGTCGCCGCCGAATACTGGCAGAACGTCGGTCCACGCCAGTGGATCGTAGCCTACGCCGTAGTTACGACCGTAGTCGAATGAGCCGTAGTCGCCAAATTTCAGACCGGCAAAGCCCAGACGGGTTTTGGAACCTTCAGTACCCTGAGATTCAGCAACGTTTGCCTGGATGTTGTATTCCCACTGGCCGTAGCCGGTCAGCTGGTCGGTAATCTGCGTTTCACCCTTGAAACCAAAGCGCACATAAGAGGCGTCGCCATCGTTGCCAGCGTCGTCAGAGAATGTGTGGCGTGCGTCAACTTTTCCGTAGAGGTCCAGTTTGTTGCCATCTTTGTTATAGATTTCTGCTGCATTTGCTGCACCGGCAGCTAACAGAGCAGGGATAACCACTGCAAGAATGTTGCGCTTCATCATTATTTATTACCCTCATTGGAGTTATCTGGACACCTGCCACTGCCGTCAGGAAAACTTTACAGGAACCCTGAAAGAAGTTTGGTGTCTCATATGTCTGCACGCATCTTTTCACTCCGCAGTTGCTATTTCTAGCCCGAAAATGATTCAAATCTCCTAATTGAGTATCAAAAAGAAAAATTGTGTGACAATTTGTAATAATTACGGAACTTTGTGAGATATCTCAAGATTTACAAAAATAAAAAAAGGCCGGCAGTGCCGACCTCGGTATATATATGAATTTCTTATATTTAATTGCAGAAATCAGAAATTCGCGTTGCGCGGAGTACGCGGGAAGGGGATAACGTCCCTTACATTTTGTACGCCGGTGACATAGGCGATCAAACGTTCAAACCCTAAACCAAAGCCGGCGTGCGGTACGGTGCCGTAACGACGCAGGTCGCGATACCACCAGTAATCCTCTTTATTCAGCCCCATCTCTGCCAGACGGGCATCCAGCACATCCAGCCGCTCTTCACGCTGCGATCCACCAATGATTTCACCAATGCCCGGTGCCAGCACGTCCATTGCCGCTACGGTTTTACCGTCATCATTCATACGCATGTAGAACGCTTTAATATCTTTCGGGTAGTTCTTCACCACCACCGGCGCCTTGAAGTGTTTTTCGGCCAGATAGCGCTCATGTTCAGAAGAGAGATCCACACCCCATGCAACCGGGTTTTCAAAGCTCTGGCCGCTCTTCAGCAATATGTCAACTGCGTCGGTATAGTCTACCTGTGCAAAATCGGTGGTAACAAAACGCTCAAGGCGCGCAACGGCATCTTTATCCACGCGCTCGGCGAAGAACGCCATGTCATCGGCACGTTCATTCAGTACAGCTTTGAAGACATATTTCAGCATCGCTTCAGCCAGCGCTGCGGCGTCATCCAGCGTGGCAAACGCCACTTCCGGCTCCAGCATCCAGAATTCCGCCAGGTGACGGCTGGTGTTGGAGTTTTCCGCACGGAACGTTGGGCCAAAGGTGTAGACTTTTGACAACGCACAGGCATACGTTTCAGCATTCAGCTGGCCTGATACGGTCAGGAACGCCTCTTTACCGAAGAAATCTTTGTCATAATCCACTTTACCCTGCGGATCGCGCGGCAGGTTTTCCATATCCAGCGTCGATACGCGGAACATTTCGCCTGCGCCTTCCGTATCTGATGCGGTGATCAGCGGCGTGGAAACCCAGAAATAGCCGTTCTCATGGAAAAAGCGATGCAGCGCCTGCGCCAGGGTATGACGCACGCGCGCGACGGCGCCAACCAGGTTAGTACGCGGGCGCAGGTGAGCCACTTCGCGCAGATACTCGATGCTGTGACGTTTGGCAGCCATCGGGTAAGTGTCAGGATCGTCAACCCAGCCGGTCACTTCAACACGAGTGGCCTGCAGCTCAAATGCCTGGCCCTGGCCCGGTGATTCCACCACGGTGCCGGTGACAATGACCGAGCAGCCGGTGGTCAGACGCAGCACTTCATCCTGATAATTATTCAGAGAATTATTGACGACAGCCTGAACGGGATTAAAGCAGGAGCCGTCATAAACGGCGATAAAGGAAAGACCGGCTTTGGAATCTCTTCGGGTACGCACCCAGCCGCGTACGGTGACTTCACTGTCAACCGCGACCCGGCCGTGCAGTACATCCGCTACAGGCACTACGCTCATAAAAATCTCTCTATATATAGATGAAATAACGGGTGTCCCGCCGCACCCGGCTATCGTCACAGGTGACGTACGGTGCTGACAGAAACAGCCAATTCTCCCACGTTCAGGGGTGTTGCTATGTTACTTGCGAGCCATCAGGAAACAAGCAAAATTGCGGGAAGTGAGTGATTTTAATGGCGGCGGGCAGGGGAGTGAACCCTGCCCGGGGCAGGTCAGCTGGCGCGTTTAACCAGCGGCAGGTCAAATGCTTTGCGCAGCGCACGCACAAAGGCTTTATCCTGACAAATCGTTTTACCCGGGCTGTCAGAGAGTTTAGCGACCGGTTTGCCATTGCAGCTGACCAGTTTGATCACGATGTTAAGCGGCGTTACGCCCGGAATGTCGCAGGTCAGGCGCGTGCCAATACCAAACACCACGTTGGCACGCTGACCAAAGTGACGATAGAGCGCCAGCGCTTTATCCAGGTTGAGATTGTCAGAGAACACCAGCGTTTTGCTGCGCGGATCGATACCGAGCCGCTCATAGTGCGCAACGGCTTTCTCGCCCCACTCAACCGGATCGCCGGAGTCGTGGCGCAGTCCCTGATAGCGATGGGCAAAGCCGGGACCAAAATCGCGCAAAAAGGCGTCCATGGTGATGCAGTCCGTGAGCGCAATGCCCAGCTGGTTATCATACTCATCCAGCCACGACTGCAGCGCCGCGCGCTGGCTGTTGGCCAGCACCGGGCTGATCTGCTGATGCGCCTGAAACCACTCATGGGCCTGGGTGCCGACCGGCGTCAGCTGCAGACGACGCGCCAGATCGTAATTACTGGTGCCCACCAGCCATGGAAACTCCGCTTTCAGCGTACTGACAATCGCTTCCTGCACCTCCTGTGAATAGCGGCGGCGCGTGCCGAAATCCATCAGCTGAAAGCGCGACATATCGAGATCGGCAACCTGCGTCTGAAAGGCTGAAAGTTTTTGCTGCAGATGCGCGACCGCCTGCTCTGCGGCGATCTGCGGCGTGCGGTGGCGATGTACCACTTCACTGATCAGCGCCAGCAGCGGCACTTCCCACAGAATGACCTCACGCCACGGGCCGCGGATCTGGATGCGCAGCTGGCCCCGCTCGTCCCGTACCTCAACCTGCGCCGGATTGAAGCGAAAGGCGCGTAGCCAGGTCAGATAGTCGTGCTGGAAAAAAGGCAGGTTACTGAGCCAGGCAAACTCATCGTCGCTCAGGGTCAGATCTTGCAGAGTATCAATTTGCGCGCGAATCTCGCTGGCATACCGGCCAAGCTGTTCATCGCTGCGACAGCGAAATTCTGCGGTAACCGGGACATCGTAGTAACGATGATATACGGCCTGCTGCATATGAAGCTTGTACGCATCGGTATCAAGCAGCGTGGTCAAAATCGGGGAAGCGTGTCCAGTCATGGTGCGTTTCAGCATCCTCTTCCGCGGAGCAGAGCCCGGTGTTTAACAAAATCCTAAAGACGCAGGAGTATAAAACAGTAATCTCTGCGATCACACCACATTTGCAGGTGGCGGGTCGAGGGGCAATTGTGCCATTGTTACTGAATTGTAGCCTTTTCTGCGCCAGCGCGCATTGCGCATGGCAACTCGCCGTCAGGCCGCTTAGACTTTGAGATATTTGCGCCACCGCAACAGGATGGCCTCAACATAACAACGATGCGAGAAGGATATATGACGCAACAGCCGCACATTAAATATCGCCACGACTACCGGGCGCCTGATTACACCATTACGGATATCGACCTGACGTTTGATCTGGATGCAACAGAAACACGCGTAACAGCCATCAGCCAGGTCAAACGTCTCGGCGCAGCAGACGCCGATCTGCATCTTGATGGTGAAGCGTTAACGCTGGTTGAGCTGACGGTAGATGGCGCCCCCTGGCCGCACTATCGCGAAGAGGCGGGGGCGCTGATCCTCAGTCAGCTGCCTGACAACTTCACGCTGCGCATTGTAAACCTGATCCATCCGGCTAAAAACAGCGCGCTGGAAGGGCTGTATCAGTCGGGCGAGGCGCTCTGCACCCAGTGTGAGGCGGAGGGTTTCCGGCACATCACCTGGTACCTGGATCGTCCTGACGTTCTGGCGCGCTTTACCACCACGCTCCGGGCCGACCCGGTGCGCTACCCGTATCTGCTCTCCAACGGTAACAAGCTAAAGAGCGGCGAGCTGGACGACGGGCGTCACTGGGTGACGTGGCAGGATCCGTTCCCGAAACCCTGCTATCTGTTTGCGCTGGTGGCAGGTGATTTTGATGTGCTGCGCGACAGTTTTACCACCCGTTCAGGGCGCGACGTCGCGCTGGAGATCTTTGTTGACCGCGGTAATCTCGATCGTGCCGACTGGGCAATGACCTCGCTGAAAGCCAGCATGAAGTGGGATGAAGAGCGTTTTGGTCTCGAATATGACCTCGATATCTTTATGATTGTCGCCGTGGATTTCTTCAATATGGGCGCGATGGAGAACAAAGGCCTCAACGTCTTTAACTCCAAATATGTGCTGGCAAAAGCGGAAACCGCGACGGATAAAGATTATCTCGGCATCGAGGCGGTGATCGGCCATGAATATTTCCATAACTGGACCGGTAACCGCGTCACCTGTCGCGACTGGTTCCAGCTCAGCCTGAAAGAGGGTCTGACGGTATTCCGCGATCAGGAGTTCAGCTCCGATCTCGGCTCCCGCGCGGTGAATCGTATTGATAACGTGCGGGTGATGCGCGGTGCGCAGTTTGCCGAAGATGCCAGCCCGATGGCGCACCCGATCCGGCCGGATCAGGTTATAGAGATGAATAACTTCTATACCCTGACGGTGTACGAGAAGGGATCGGAAGTGATCCGCATGATGCACACGCTACTGGGTGAAGAGAAGTTTCAGCAGGGCATGCAGTGCTACTTTGAACGTCACGACGGCAGTGCGGCAACCTGCGACGATTTTGTCCAGGCGATGGAAGATGCCTCTGGCGTCGATTTAACCCAGTTCCGTCGCTGGTACAGCCAGTCAGGCACGCCGGTCGTGAGCGTGCGCGATGACTATAATCCGGAGCTGGAGCAGTATACCCTGCACGTGACCCAGCATACGCCGCCAACCGCAGATGGTCAGGAGAAGCTGCCGCTGCACATTCCGCTGGATATCGAACTCTACGATAACGAAGGCAAAGTGATCCCGCTGCAGCATAACGGCCAGCCGGTACATCACGTGCTGAACGTGACGCAGGCGTTCCAGACGTTTGTCTTTGATAACGTCTATTTTCAGCCGGTGCCGTCACTGCTGCGTGAATTCTCTGCACCGGTAAAACTCGATTATAAGTGGAGCGACGCACAGCTCACCTTCCTGATGCGTCACGCGAGCAATGAGTTTTCCCGCTGGGATGCGGCGCAGAGTCTGCTCGCAACCTATATTCGTCTCAACGTCGCGCGCTACCAGCAGGGCCAGCCGCTGTCGCTGCCTCTGCACGTTGCTGACGCTTTCCGGGCGGTGCTGCTGGATGAGCAGGGCGATCCGGCGCTGATGGCGCTGATCCTGACCCTGCCATCAGAAAATGAGATAGCAGAGCTGTTCGATATCATCGATCCACAGGCGATTGCCGCCGTACGCCATGCGCTGATGCGCACGCTGGCAAACGAGCTGAACGACGAGTGCTATGCGCTCTATCTGGCCAGCCAGAGCAGCGAATATCGCGTTGATCATGCGGAAATTGGCCGGCGCGCGCTGAAGAATGTCTGCCTGAGCTATCTGGCTCTGGGGGATACGACGCAGGCCGATCGTCTGGTTCAGGCGCAGTATGCGCACGCCATGAATATGACTGATGCGCTGGCGGCGCTCTCGGCAGCGGTGATGGCACAGCTGCCGTGCCGCGACGCGCTACTGGCCGCCTGGGATGAGCGCTGGCATCAGGACGGTCTGGTCATGGATAAATGGTTTATGCTGCAGGCGACCAGCCCGGCACCAGAAGTGTTACGCAACGTGCGTGCGCTGCTGAACCATCGCTCCTTCACCATGGGTAACCCCAACCGCATCCGGGCGCTGATTGGCGCATTCGCGGCGGGCAACCCGGCGGCGTTTCACGCGCAGGATGGCAGCGGTTATCAGTTCCTGGTTGAAATGCTGACCGATCTCAACACGCGTAACCCGCAGGTGGCCGCACGCATGATTGAACCCCTGATCCGCCTGAAGCGCTATGATGCAGGACGTCAGGCGTTAATGCGCCAGGCACTGCAGCAGCTAAAGGGGCTGGATAATCTTTCCGGCGATCTCTATGAGAAAATCACCAAAGCGCTGAACGCGTAATCCTCCGCAGCCGCAACCGTCACCGGTTGCGGCTGCCCTTTTGCGGCCATGCGGGCACTACAGTATGGCGCGCCAAACCTTCTCATAAATCACTACTTTGGCCGCTAATCCGGCAGGGTGCGTTACGCTGACTTATATGTTATGTTATAACATCAATAAAACAAAGCGTGAGTATATTAAGATGAAAGTAGCGTACTGGACATTATTTCTGGGGCTGGCCTGCAGTTCAGCAGCGTTTGCACACGGCGGTCATTCGCACGGTGCTCCACTGAGTGAAAAAGAGGTGCGTGCGGCCAGCGGCATCTTTGCCGATGGCGATGTGAAAGATCGGCCGCTTTCCGACTGGGAAGGGGTATGGCAGTCCGTTTATCCCTATGCCAGAGATGGCTCACTGGATCCGGTATTTCAAAAAAAAGCGGCAGCCGATAAAACGCGCTCGTTCAGCGACATTAAACAGTACTATCTCACCGGCTATGCCAGCGATATTACTGACATCGGCATTGAAAACGACGTGATGGAATTTACCGAAAAAGGCGCGGTCAGCAGCTGTAAATATGCCTATAAAGGTTACAAGGTGCTCAACTACGTTTCCGGTAAAAGAGGGGTGCGTTATCTGTTTGAATGCACTGATAAAGCCAGTAAAGCGCCGCACTTTGTACAGTTCAGCGATCACATTATCAGCCCGCGTAAGTCATCCCACTTCCACATTTTTACGGGTAATGTCTCGCAGGCTGCGCTGTTTGATGAACTGGAAAACTGGCCCACGTTCTTCCCTTACCAGCTGAGTAAAGCGCAGGTGGTGGATGACCTGCTGCATCACTGATGCACAGCCCGCTGGCGGACAGACCCGCCAGCGGGCAGGGCAGTTAACGCTGCCGGGCAAAGCGCAGCGGCTGCTCAGCGGCGCGGCGCGTCATCACCCGATCCAGTACGCTCGCTTCCAGCTCCGCCAGCCGCGCCGAGCCTTTGCGGCGCGGACGCGGCAAATCGATCGACAGGTCGAGCCCGATTTTACCCTCTTCAATCAGTAACACCCGATCGGCCAGCGCCACCGCCTCGCTGACATCATGCGTCACCAGCAGTACCGTAAAATTGTGCTGCTGCCAGAGTGATTCGATCAGCCCCTGCATCTCAATGCGGGTTAAGGCATCCAGCGCGCCCAGCGGTTCATCGAGCAGCAGTAAGCCAGGACGGTGGATCAGCGCCCGCGCCAGCGCCACGCGCTGCTTCTGTCCACCTGAGAGGGCAGCAGGCCACTCATTTGCGCGATCGGCAAGCCCCACGGCCTCCAGTGCCTCCAGCGCGGCGCTGCGCCATTCGCGGCCGCGTAAGCCGAGTCCGACGTTATCGATCACTTTTTTCCACGGCAGCAGACGCGCATCCTGGAACATCAGTCGCGTATCGTCGCGCGCCGCGGCCAGCGGCGCGTTGCCTGCCAGCAGCTCACCCTGACTGGCGACTTCCAGTCCGGCCAGCAGCCGCAGCAGGGTGCTTTTACCGCAGCCGCTGCGCCCGACCACGGCAACAAACTGCCCGGCCGGAATATGCAGGCTGACCTGGTCAAGAATAGTACGATTGCCATAGTGCTTAGAGAGGTTACTGATGGCGACCGGCGTGCCGCTGATCAGGCGCGCCGGGTTCTGTACGGCATTGCTCATGCGTTGCTCTCCTTCAGTTGCCAGGCCGGGTGCCAGCGCAGCCAGATACGCTCCAGCAGCTGCGCCGCCACGTCTGCCAGTTTGCCCAGCAGGGCATAAAGAATAATGGCCACCACCACCACGTCAGTTTGCAAAAATTCGCGCGCGTTCATCGCCAGATAGCCGATACCGGAGTTGGCCGAGATGGTTTCAGCCACAATCAGCGTCAGCCACATCAGACCCAGCGCAAAGCGCACCCCGACCATGATGCCGGGCAGGGCGCCAGGCAGGATAACCTGCGCAAACAGCGACCAGCCGGAGAGGCCATAGCTGCGCGCCATCTCTATCAGCCCGCGATCGATATTGCGGATCCCGTGATAGGTATTGAGGTAGATCGGAAACAGCGTACCGAGTGCGACCAGGAAAATTTTGGCCGATTCATCAATGCCAAACCAGAGGATCACCAGCGGGATCAGCGCCAGATGCGGCACGTTGCGCAGCATCTGTAGCGAGGTATCCAGCAGACGCTCACCGGTGCGCGATGTACCGGTGATGAGTCCGAGCGCCAGCCCGATCGTGCCGCCGATAGCAAAACCGATTAGTGCGCGCCAGCTGCTGATGGCCAGGTGCTGCCACAGTTCACCGCTGGCGGTCAGCTGCCAGAAGGCGGTCACAATTTTCTCCGGCGCCGGTAAAATACGCGTGGAGAGCCAGCCCTGCGACGAAGCGAGCTGCCATATCGCCACTATTCCCACCGGCAGCAGCCAGGGCAGCAGCGCATTGCGCAGCGTTTTTATCTGCTCAGACATGGTGACTCCTTAGCTTTGCGCAACTTTCTGTGGCGTAAAATCATTGGCCACAGCTTCGCCATGCGCCTGCACGACGCGCGGTTTTGGCACTTCCGGCACGGCCAGGTCAAGATGGGGAAACAGCAGCTCGCCGACGCGGTACGCTTCTTCCAGATGCGGATAGCCAGAAAGGATAAAGGTCTCAATGCCCAGCGCCTGATATTCGCGCATGCGTTCTGCGACAGTTGGCCCGTCGCCGACCAGCGCAGTACCGGCTCCGCCGCGTACCAGGCCAACCCCAGCCCAGAGGTTCGGACTGATCTCCAGCTTATCGCGCTGGCCGCCGTGCAGGGCAGCCATCCGCTGCTGTCCGACCGAATCCGTGCGCGCAAACGCCGCCTGTGCTTTGGCAATTGTGGCATCATCCAGATGTGAAATAAGCCGATCCGCGGCCTGCCACGCCTCCTCATTCGTTTCGCGCACAATCACGTGCAGACGAATACCGAAGCGCACCGTGCGCCCCTGCGCTGCGGCCTTGGCGCGCACCTGCTCAATCTTCTCTTTAACCAGCGCGGGCGGCTCTCCCCAGGTGAGATAGACGTCAACCTGTTCAGCAGCCAGATCCTGCGCGGCATCAGAAGAGCCACCGAACCAGAGTGGCGGACGCGGCTGCTGTACTGAACGGAACATCAGGCGCGCACCGCGCACTTTGACGTGTTTGCCCTCATAGTCCACCGTTTCGCCTTCAGAAACACGTCGCCAGATGCGGGTAAATTCCGCCGATTCTGCATAGCGCTCGCGATGGTCGAGAAAGACGCCATCGCCCGCCAGCTCTTCCGGATCGCCACCGGTCACCAGGTTAAACAGCGCACGACCGTTAGAGAGGCGATCCAGCGTTGCCGCCTGACGCGCTGCCTGGGTCGGTGAGATCACGCCGGGACGCAGTGCCACCAGAAAGCGCAGGCGCTGCGTTACCGGAATCAGTGAGGCAGCGACCAGCCAGGCATCTTCGCAGGAGCGGCCGGTCGGGATCAGCACGCCGCCAAAGCCCAGCCGGTCAGCGGCCTGTGCTATCTGCTGCAGATAACCGTGATCCACCGGACGGGCGCCTTCGGCGGTTCCCAGATAGTGACCATCGCCGTGCGTGGGAAGAAACCAGAAAACAGATATGCTCATTGTGTTGTTCCTTATTAATGGGCCGTCCGGGGTTGCCAGATGCGGTCAGCGATGGTGAGTTTTACCGGCAACAGATGGCTGGCGTAAAACAGATCGGCAGTGTGCTGCTGCGCGGCGGCGGTGCGTGCACTGACGGGGGTAATCGTGGTGGGCGGACGATGGTCGAGATAGCTCGCCAGGACCGGTTTTGGCAGGCCCATCGCCTGCGCCAGCAGGTCGATACTCTGCGTTCGCTGGCTCTGCGTCAGCGCATCCGCCTCGCTGAAGGTGGCCAGCACCTGGCTGAGGGTGTCGGGACTGGCTTCAGCAAACTGTCGGGTCGCCAGATAGAAAGAGCCGGTCAGGTTCAGCGTGCTGCCGTCAGTGAGGACGCGCACGTTGCCCTGCTGCAGAGCGGCTGAGTAATAAGGATCCCAGATCGCCCAGGCGTCAACGTTACCCTGCTGAAACGCCGCGCGGGCATCGGCTGGCGTCAGATAGACCGGCTGAATATCAGCGAAACTCAGGCCCGCCTGCTGCAGCGCGCGCAGCAGCAGATTGTGCGAGCTGGAGCCTTTCTGAAAAGCAACTTTGCGGCCTTTCAGATCGGCCACGCTGCGGATGGGGCTGTTCTGCGGTACCAGGATCACTTCTGCTTTAGGTTTCGCGGGTTCCGATCCGACATAAAGCAGATCGGCCCCGGCGGCCTGCGCAAAGAGCGGAGGAATATCCCCGGTGCTGCCTAAATCGATACTGCCGATGTTAAGCGCTTCCAGCATTTGCGGGCCGGCAGGAAACTCAATCCACTTAATTGCCATCGCCGGAAAACGCTGCTCCAGCAGCCGGTGCGATTTTGCCAGCACCATGCTGACCGAGCCTTTCTGGTAGCCGATACGGATCTGAGAAGGCGCGTCCGCTGCGCTGGCCGTCAGGGTAAACAGGGCAGCCAGCGCCGGGAGCAGCAGAGCCGTTATAAGTCGTTTCACAATAGTCTCTCCTCAGACAGCCCGGGCAAAAGGCAGATGACGGCGCTGCAGCGCGAGCCAGAAGTTCTCCAGCGCATCATCAATACGGGAAGTGAGATCGCTGGCAAATTCCGGCTGGCGGTCGTAATGCGTAATCTGCAGATCCTGCGCAAACACTCCCTGTAACACCTCCTGCGCTTTCAGCGCGCTCAGTACCGGTTTAAGCCCGTAATCGAGCGCCAGCATATGTGCCACGCTGCCGCCACTTGCCAGCGGCAGTACGACTTTTTCTTCCAGCGCCCGCTCCGGCAGCAGATCCAGGACAGTTTTTAGCGCACCTGCAAATGACGCTTTATAGACAGGAGTAGAAATAATGACGCCGGTCGCGCTGGCGATGTCAGTTTTAAACGCATTCAGGGCAGGGGAGTCGAAACGGGCATGGATCAAATCTTCCGGTGGAAAATTGTGAATATTCCACGCAATAACCTCAGCGCCCCGGGCTTCCAGCTGACGCTGGCAGAGCGTCAGCAGCGCCGTTGAACGTGAAGGAAAACGGGGACTGCCCGCCAGCGTCAGGATCCGCATACCTGCTCCTTATAACAAAAAGTTATCGATAATGTTTAATTGAGAACTGATTGTCTTAATCCTGCCAGAGCGCCGGAAAAGGGGTAAATGATTTATCCGGCAATCAAAAGCTTTAAAACGGCAAACGGATCCTGCTGCCGATCTGCTGCCTGCGCAACGCTACTGCCTGCGTTGCCAGCCGGGCCCACAGAGCAGCGGCGGATAAAACGGCCCAATCTCTGTTTTTTATTGATGAATTTAAGAAAAAGCTGCGGCGTGAATGCCAGGTGGTTTTTAAGAATTACTCCTGTGGGCGCTGTCACATTTTTGTGTCACGCTTGAAGACATTGAGAAAAATACCCAGACCCCCTTACTTTTATGTCTATCAAACGTAATGCGATTGCCAACTATGTCGGGCAGATCTACCTGACGCTGTCAGGTATTTTAGTGGTGCCGCTCTATATTCAGAATCTGGGGATGGAAGCGTATGGCCTGGTTGGCTTCTTTTCTATATTACTGACCTGGCTGCAACTGCTGGATGCGGGCGTCTCCACCACGCTGATGCGTGAAGCGGCGCGCTACCGCGCTAATCAGGAAGAATTTGTCTGGTTTCCGGCGCTGTTTACTACCCTGACGCGCTTTTTCCTTTTTTCCACGCTGGTGCTGGTGGTGCTGGGCTGGCTGGCAACGCCCTGGATAGCGACACACTGGCTGGATGCGCGTCATTTGCCGGCCGGCGATGTGGTTATCGCCGTGGCAATTATGGTGATCACCGCGGCCATTCGCTGGCGCACCAGTCCCTATCGCAGCGTGATCATCGGCTTTGAACATCAGGTCTGGCTGAATGGCGTTAACCTGACTATTACCACGCTGCGCACCTTTGGTGCGGTGCTGGTGATCCAGCTCTTCGCCAACGCCGTGCTGACATTCTTTATCTGGCAGCTGCTGGTCTCCATCGCCGAGGCGGGCTGCTGCATCTGGAAGGCGTATCAGCTTATCCCGCGCGCCGCGCGCAAAGAGAAGCGCAGCGACCTGAAAGAGGTGCTGAGGCCTTTTATTCGCTTTGCGCTGAGCGCCGCGTTCTCCAGCGCAATCTGGACGTTTATCTCGCAGATTGACCGTCTGGTGCTGTCTAAAACCCTGCCGCTGAGCGAGTACGGATCCTTTACCGTCGTGGCAACGGCGGCGACCGGTATCCTGCTGCTCAGCAGCCCGATTATGCAGGCGATTGTGCCGCGCATGACCGGCATGAAAACCCGGCAGCAGGGCGATGCGGAATCTCTGCGTCTCTACCGTTACACCACGCAGGCAGTCGCCATTTTTATGGCCCCGCTCAGTATCACTATCGCCTGCTATTCTGGTCCGCTGCTCTGGGCGTGGACGCAAAAAACGCAGATTGTCGATGAGATGGCTTTTGTCCTGACGCTTTACGCCTTAGGCAGCGGAATTCAGGCGATCTGTGGCTTGCTCTATCACCTGCAGTACGTGAATGGCAACCTAAAACTCCATATGCAGGGCTTTACCCTGTTTGCCATTCTGCTGGTGCCGCTTAACATCTGGTGTGCGATTCACTACGGCGCGCTGGGAACCGGCTGGCTGTGGCTGGCGCAGAACATTTTCTACCTGGTTGGCTGGGCATGGCTGGTACACCGTCGTTTTGCGCCGGGTATCCACTTCAGCTGGCTAACGCGCGACGTGGCGCTGATCTGGGCGGTATCGGGCCTGATTGCCGGCCTGAGCACGTTGCTGCCTATTGAGTGGAATCAGAATCGCTGGATTAATCTGCTCTGGCTGGCATTGATTGGTGCCGTGAATCTCGGCGTCTGCTGTCTGCTGCATAGCCTGGTGCTGAAGCGCCTGCGCCGTACACCCGTTGTTAATGCTGAAGAAAGAGGATAAGTATGACGTCGCGCTCCGTCCCGACTATATCGGTCATTATTCCGAACTGGAACTGCGCCCCGTGGCTGCCGGAGACGATGCAGTCGCTGCTGCAGCAGACGTCGCCGGCAGATGAGATTATTATCATTGACGACGGCTCAACGGATGAGAGCGTGAGCTGGCTTACGGCGTTCGCTGAGGCGCATCCGCAGGTCACTTTGCTGAGCGGCAACCGCGGCGGCGTCAGCGCAGCGCGGATGAAAGGGCTGGCGGTCGCCACCGGCGATTTCCTCTATTTTATGGATGCCGATGACTTTATCTCCGCCACTCTGTTTGCCGATTTCCGGCGCGCGCAGGCGCAGCATACCGGACTTGAGCTGTTCTGCTTCGGCGCAAAAATGTTTTTCGACGTCCCGGAACCGCAGCGCCACTATCAGACGATTCATCAGCGTCACGTCAGCGGCCTTTTCTCCGGCGGCAGCGAAAGTCTGCGCACGCTGATCCAGCATCAGTCGGCGCACCGGGTGATCTGGAGCAGCATCATTTCCCGGCAGCTGATTGAGCGGCTGGGGCTGAGTTTCCTGCCGATTCAGAATCATGAAGATGCGCCTTTTATGTTCGCGCTCTATATGCAGGCGCACAGTTTCTACTGCACCGGCGAGAGCTACTACTACAAGCGCTTTATGCAGAGTTCGCTGTCGCAAAGCACCCGCGACTTCTCCTGGATAAAAAATTACTTTATCGCCCGCGACAGCAGCGAAGCGTTTTTGCGAGAGCATCAGCTGCCGCAGGATGAGGCATTACTGGATGACTACTATCAGACCATTATGCATGGCTGCCTGGCACAGATCCGTAAACACCGCATTAAAGTACCTGCCGAGTGGCAGCCGCGGGTAAACAGTCTGGTGCGGCGCGTATTACGGCATAATACCCGGCTGAAACTGCTCTGGTATTGTCCGCCGCTCTATCACGGTCTGCAGGCGTGCCGTAATCGCCTGAGTCGTTATTCGTCCCGCCATTGATTGCGATCCTGTTCTGAGGTTCGTCACTAATTTACTTTTGCGCCAGAGCACCTTACCATTCTGGCGCACGCCTTCCCGTGCACCCGCTGTTTCTTCCTTTACTGCCATTCAGGAGAGTGCATGTTATATCCCATCGTCCGGCCCGCCCTGTTTAAACTCGATCCCGAGCGCGCGCATGAACTCACTTTCCAGCAGCTGCGTTTTATCAGCGGTACGCCGCTGGAGGGGCTGATTCGGCAGTCGCTGCCGGCGCGTCCGGTAAGCTGTATGGGCCTGACGTTTCCCAACCCGCTGGGTCTGGCGGCCGGGCTGGATAAAAACGCGGAGTGCATTGATGCGTTTGGCGCGATGGGGTTTGGTTTTATTGAAGTCGGTACGGTAACGCCGCGTGCGCAGCCCGGAAATGATAAACCGCGTATGTTCCGTCTGGTTGAGGCGGGCGGCATCATTAACCGCATGGGATTTAATAACCACGGGGTTGATCATCTGGTAGAGAACGTCAAAAAAGCGCGATTTAAAGGCGTACTGGGGATCAATATTGGCAAGAATAAAGATACCCCGGTTGAGCAGGGGAAAGAAGATTACCTGATCTGCATGGAGAAGGTCTACGCCCATGCGGGTTATATTGCGATAAATATCTCTTCACCTAACACGCCGGGTCTGCGTACGCTGCAATATGGCGATGCGCTGGACGATTTGCTGGCGGCGATTAAATTAAAACAGCAGGAACTACAGCAGCGACACCTTAAATATGTTCCGGTGGCCGTAAAGATTGCGCCGGATCTGTCTGAGGAGGAATTAATCCAGGTTGCTGACAGCCTGGTGCGTCACCAGATTGATGGTGTGATTGCAACCAATACCACGCTGGACCGTACGCTGGTCAGCGGACTTAAACATGCAGATGAAGCGGGCGGCCTGAGCGGACGCCCGGTTCAGGCGCGCAGCACAGAGGTAATCCGCCGGCTGGCGCAGGAGCTGCAGGGGCGCTTACCTGTTATTGGTGCCGGTGGAATAGATTCACTCATCGCCGCACGGGAAAAAATTGCCGCGGGCGCCACCCTGGTGCAGATATACTCCGGATTTATTTATCAGGGACCGGCTTTAATTAAAGATATCGTGACCCACCTCTAAGACATATCTCACTTTCCCCGGCCAGGGGGTTTATTTCTCCCTCTGGCTCGTTTATATTTTCCCCTGTTGTTCTATTTTTCAGCTTTTTGCTTAAAGCGATATTTTATTTTTTAGGCGCCATTTAGCGCAGCAGAATCCCACAAGGCACATCATGAAAATCAAACCCGATGACAACTGGCGCTGGTATTATGACGCCGAGCATGACCGTATGATGCTTGATTTGGCTGATGGCACACTCTTCCGCTCCCGCTTCTCCCGCAAAATGCTGACGCCCGACGCTTTTAACAGCAGCGGATTTTGCGTCGATGATGCCGCACTTTATTTTAGTTTCGACGACCGCTGTCGTGAGAGTGAATTATCTGCTCATCAGCGTGCCGAGCTGATCCTGAATGCGCTGGTGGCAAGCCGCTTCCTCAAGCCGCTGATGCCAAAAAGCTGGCACTTCATCAGCCACAAACATAGCTGGCAGCCGGTAGCAGGCGATATGGTCACGGCTACGCTGGCTGAGAGCGGTGAGCAGGCACAGCTGCTGGTAGTAGAAAGCAGTGAAAACGCGGCGCTCTGTCTGGTGGCGCAGCCGGCACTGAGCATGGCGGGAAAAAGCATGCAGCTTGGCGATGCGATCAAAATCATGAACGATCGCCTGCAGCCGCTGCAGCTGGCGACATGGTACGCGCGCGCGGTTTAGATTTTATCCCAGCTCAATATCACTGTCCGGAATACAGCTGCAGCTCAGAATAGTGCCGTCAGCACGTACGGCGCTCTGTTTTAACGGCCTGACGGTGCCGGCGACCAGCGTGACTCTGCAGCTGCCGCACAGCCCGGCCCGGCAGGAGTAGGGAATACGAAACCCGGCCATCTCCAGCTGCTCCAGTAATACCTGCTGATTATCTCCCTCAAAACGCCGGCCCTGACAGGTAATGGTGACGCTGGCAGGCGCGCCTGTCTCTGCTGTCAGCAGAGCTTCACTCTTGCCGGCACCGTAGGCGCGCGGGGTATGGCGTTCCAGAATCGTCACGCTGTCGCCGCTACGGATCAGCCCGCTGTTCAGGGCGATCAGATTCAGGCCAAAATCGATATCACCGCTGCTATCCTGCGCGCTGCGAAAGCCCTGCAGCGTGGTCAGCGGCTCACCCGCCGGATGTTTCTCTCCATTCTCCGTCCCGATAGTAGTAAATACGCAGCGGCTGCACGGTTTCGGCACGACAAACTCAACGTCACCGATTTGCAGCCGCTTCCAGCTATCTTCATCCCAGGCGGGGGCACCGCTGACCACCAGGTTAGGGCGAAACTGCTCTACGCGTACGCCAGCCGGGCAGCGCTGCTGCAGATCCTGCATCGACGCCATATTGACCAGCAGAAACGGATAGCCGTCGGCAAAGCCGAGCGGCACGGCGTCAAAGCGCTTTACGCGCCGCGTCGGCGTCTCACCTGTCCAGCGCAGCTGTACCGGACGCGGAAAATAGTCGCTCAGCCAGCGGTTAATCGCTTCCGGCGCGATGCGGGCAGTAAAGGTGTTGCCCCAGACAACGGTTTCGCTCTCTTCTGCTGCAAAGTCGGCATAGCGGATCAGCGCCTGCTGACCGTCCGGCGCGTTAATCAGCAGGCCATCCGGCAGCACAACCGGCGTAAAACGCACCAGTTGCGGAAACTGCCGGGCGGTGATGAACGTTCCGTCAGGCTCGGTGATCATAAAGATGCGATCAAATGCCAGACCGCTCTGCAGCACCTGTGCATGCGACTGCTGCAGGCCGCGCATCGATTTGACCGGGTGAATATAAAGACGGGATAAGGTAATCATCATCGCTCCTTGCAGACAAAAAGAAGCTAACTTTATGACATAGGACGCTGATTCGCTATAATGCGCAGCAATTTTAGCAAGAGTATAAGTGACGATATGAATTCTCTGTTTGCCAGTACGGCGCGTGGGCTCGAAGAGCTGTTGAAAACTGAGCTGGACGCGCTGGGCGCGCAGGATTTGCAGGTGGTGCAGGGCGGCGTCCACTTCCGTGCCGACGATCGCGTAATGTATCAAAGCCTGCTGTGGAGCCGTCTGGCTTCACGTATTTTGCTGCCGCTGGGAGAATTCGGTGTCTGGAGTGACCTCGATCTCTATGTCGGCGCGCAGAGTATCCCCTGGGCTGAGCTGTTTGACAGCGAAACCACCTTTGCCATCCATTTCAGCGGCACCAACGACGTCATCCGCAACAGCCAGTTTGGCGCGCTGCGAATTAAAGATGCGATCGTTGACTGCTTTACCCGTCAGGATCTGCCGCGCCCCAGCGTGGATCGCGAGCAGCCCGGTATTCGCATTAACGCCTGGCTGAATAAAGATCGCGTCAGCATCGCACTGGATCTCAGCGGCACCGCGCTGCATCAGCGCGGCTATCGTCAGCAGACCGGTCAGGCGCCGCTGAAAGAGAATCTGGCGGCTGCCATTGTTATGCGTTCCGGCTGGCAGCCGGAAACGCCGCTGCTGGATCCCATGTGCGGTTCCGGCACGTTGCTGATTGAGGCGGCCTTAATTGCCTGCGATCGCGCGCCGGGTCTGCTGCGCAGCCACTGGGGCTTTAGCCGCTGGAAGCAGCATAACGCAGCGCTATGGCAGGAGCTGCGCAGCGAAGCGCTGCAGCGCGCGCGGGCTGGCACCGCAGCCGCCCAGGCACGCTTCTTTGGTTATGATAACGATGGCCGCGTGCTGGAGTGGGCGCGCGCTAACGCGCGTCGTGCCGGCGTCTTCGAGCTTTTCACCTTTGCGCAGCAGGATGTGCTGAAGCTGAGTAATCCGCTTGACGATAAAAGCGTGACCGGAACGGTGCTGAGTAACCCGCCTTATGGTGAGCGTCTGGAGAGCGAGCCGGCGCTGATTGCGCTGCACAGCCAGCTGGGCCGCATTATGAAGCAGCAGTTTGGCGGCTGGAATCTGTCGCTGTTCAGCGCCTCACCCGATCTGCTGAGCTGCCTGCAGCTGCGCGCGGAGCGCCAGTTTAAAGCGAAAAATGGCCCGCTGGAGTGCGTGCAGAAAAATTATCAGCTGGCGGCGTCCGGTGCGGCTGGCAGCGCGCAGATTGCGGAAGATTTCGCAAACCGCCTGCGCAAGAACTTGAAGAAGCTGGAGAAATGGGCGCGTCAGTCGGGCATTGAGTGCTACCGCCTCTATGATGCCGATCTGCCGGAATACAATGTTGCAGTGGATCGCTACGCCGACTGGGTGGTGGTGCAGGAGTACGCGCCACCAAAAACCATCGACGCGGCCAAAGCGCGCCAGCGGCTGTTTGATGTCATCAGCGCCACGCTCAGCGTGCTGGAGATCCCGGCTAACAGGCTGGTGCTGAAAACCCGCGAGCGGCAAAAGGGCAAAAATCAGTATCAGAAGCTGGGAGAAAAGGGCGAATTCTTTGAAGTGCAGGAGTTCAATGCCCGGCTGCTGGTTAATCTTACTGACTACCTTGATACCGGCCTGTTCCTCGATCACCGTATCGCGCGGCAGATGCTCGGCCAGATGAGTAAAGGTAAAGACTTCCTGAACCTGTTCTCTTACACCGGCAGCGCCAGCGTGCACGCCGGGCTGGGCGGGGCAAAATCCACCACTACGGTTGATATGTCGCGCACCTACCTTGAGTGGGCGGAGCGCAACCTGCGTATTAATGGTCTGACCGGCCGTCAGCATCGCCTGCTGCACGCCGACTGCCTGAGCTGGCTGCGTGAAAGCGACGAGCAGTTTGACCTGATTTTTATCGATCCGCCGACCTTCTCCAACTCCAAGCGTATGGAGGCGGATTTTGATGTGCAGCGCGATCATCTGATGCTGTTGCAAAACCTGAAGCGCATGCTGCGTCGCGGCGGCACCATTATGTTCTCCAACAACAAGCGCGGCTTCAAAATGGATCTGGAGGGCCTGCAACGACTCGGTCTGCAGGCGCAGGAGATCACGCAAAAAACCCTGTCACAGGACTTTGCCCGTAATCGTCAAATTCACAACTGCTGGCTGGTCAGCCACGCCGGTAAGGAATAATTTATATGTCGTTGATCAGTATCCATGGTGCTTACCTCTCATTCAGTGATGCACCGCTGCTGGATAATACCGAACTGCACATCGAAGAGGGCGAACGCGTCTGTCTGGTGGGCCGTAACGGTGCCGGTAAATCCACATTAATGAAAATCATCAACGGCGAACAGCCGCTGGATGATGGGCGTATCATCTATGAGCAGGACCTGATCGTTTCGCGCCTGCAGCAGGATCCGCCGCGTAACATTACCGGTTCGGTGTATGACTTTGTCGCTGAGGGCGTGGCCGAGCAGGCGGAGCATCTCAAAGCCTATCACGCCATTTCGCACAAAGTGATGGAGGATCCGAGCGAGAAAAACCTCAATGAAATGGGCCGGCTGCAGACGATTCTCGATCACCAGAATCTCTGGCAGCTCGACAGCCGTATCAACGATGTTCTGCAGCAGATTGGTCTGCAGGCTGATACAGAACTCTCTTCGCTCTCCGGCGGCTGGCTGCGTAAAGCGGCCCTGGGCCGTGCGCTGGTCAGTAACCCACGCGTGCTGATGCTGGATGAGCCTACTAACCACCTCGATATTGAAACCATCGACTGGCTGGAAACGTTCCTGAAAACCTTTACCGGCAGCATCGTGTTTATTTCGCATGACCGCTCGTTTATCCGCAATATGGCGACGCGCATTGTCGATCTCGATCGCGGCAAGCTGGTCTCCTGGCCGGGAGATTACGATCAGTTCCTGGTGGGTAAAGAGGAGGCGCTGCGGGTTGAGGAGATGCAGAATGCTGAATTTGACCGCAAGCTGGCGCAGGAAGAGGTGTGGATCCGTCAGGGGATCAAGGCGCGTCGTACCCGCAATGAAGGCCGCGTGCGGGCACTGAAAGCGCTGCGTCGTGAACGTTCCGAGCGTCGTGACGTGATGGGCAAAGCCAATATGCAGGTCGGTGAAGCGGCCCGCTCCGGTAAAATTGTCTTTGAGCTGGAGAATGTAAACTACGGCGTGGAAGGCAAAACGCTGGTTAAAGACTTTTCAGCCCAGGTCCAGCGCGGCGATAAGATTGCGCTGATTGGGCCTAACGGCTGCGGAAAAACCACGCTGCTGCGCCTGATGCTGGGGCAGCTGAAAGCGGACAGCGGGCGGGTGCACTGCGGCACCAAGCTTGAAATTGCCTATTTCGATCAGCATCGCGCTGAACTTGATCCGGACCGGACCGTGATGGATAACCTCGCGGAAGGCAAACAGGAAGTTATGGTCAACGGCAAACCCCGTCACGTACTGGGTTACCTGCAGGACTTTCTGTTCCATCCGAAACGTGCCATGACGCCGGTACGCGCGCTGTCGGGCGGAGAGCGCAATCGCCTGCTGCTGGCGCGGCTGTTCCTGAAGCCCAGCAACCTGCTGATCCTCGATGAACCGACCAACGATCTGGACGTTGAAACGCTGGAGCTGCTGGAAGAGCTGGTCGACGGATATCAGGGCACCGTACTGCTGGTCAGCCACGATCGTCAGTTTGTGGATAACACCGTTACCGAATGCTGGATATTTGAAGGCAACGGCGAAGTGGGCGCGTTTGTGGGCGGCTATCATGATGCGCAGCAGCAGCGCGCGGCGTACAA
Source organism: Pantoea sp. PSNIH1 (assembly GCF_007680655.1). Classification (NCBI taxonomy): domain Bacteria; kingdom Pseudomonadati; phylum Pseudomonadota; class Gammaproteobacteria; order Enterobacterales; family Erwiniaceae; genus Pantoea; species Pantoea sp. PSNIH1. The sequence goes on along the minus strand of NZ_VEIP01000001.1, from coordinate 1,097,533 downwards.
ACAGACGCGTGTTGCCCCGACGGTTTCCGCGCCGGTGAAAACGGCTGAAAAAAATGAAACCGCCAAACGCAGCGCAGGCAAGCTAAGCTATAACCTGACGCGTGAACTGGAACAGCTGCCGCAAAAGCTGGAGCAGCTGGAAGCGCGGATTGGTGAGCTGCAGGCGCAGATGAGCCATCCCGATTTCTTCAGTCAGCCGCATGAAAAAACGCAGCCGGTGCTGGATACGCTGGCGCAGACGGAGCAGGAGCTGGAAACCGCCTTTGCCCGCTGGGAAGAGCTGGAAGCGCTGAAAAACGGCGCATAACACAGAGGAAAAGGGCATGTGCGCAACGTCGCCACAGGCGCAGCAGTGGATGCTCTGTCCACAGTGTGATTTAACCGTCAGGCTGCCCGCTGTGCCGGCGGGCAGCCGTGCCCGCTGCCCGCGCTGCCATACGCAGCTGCTGGCTAACTGGCATGAACCGCGCAAGCGTCCAACCGGTTATGCGCTGGCGGCGCTGTTTATGCTGGTGCTGGCCAATCTGTTTCCGTTTATCGATATGCACGTCGCCGGTCTCTCCAGCCGCATTACGCTGCCGGAGATCCCGCGCGTCATGGTGCGGGAGGATTACCGCAGCCTGGCTTCCCTGTTTCTGCTGTTTGTGCAGGGTATTCCGGCTTTCTGCATGGTGACAATTTTGCTGCTGGTCAACCGGATTGCTCTGCCGCACCCGCTGCGGCGGGGACTGGCGCGTATTCTTTTTCAGCTGCGCAGCTGGGGCATGGCAGAGATCTTTATGGCCGGCGTGCTGGTGAGTTTCGTCAAGCTGATGGCGTATGGCGAGATCGGCTTAGGCAGCAGCTTCTGGCCCTGGTGCCTGTTCTGCCTGCTGCAGCTGCGCGCGTTTCAGTGTGTGGATCGGCGCTGGGTCTGGCAACAAATCGACGCGCTGCCCGCGCTGCCGTTTAAGCCGCAGGCGGGAAAAAGTGGTCTGCAGCAGGGGCTGCGCAGCTGCCCCTGCTGTACAGCTATTCTGCCAGCGACGCAGCCGCGCTGCGATCGCTGCGGGGTAGCCGCGGCACCGCGCCGCAGACATAGCCTGCAGTGGACGCTGGCGCTGCTGCTGACCTCCGTTATGCTCTATATCCCGTCTAATATTATGCCGATCATGGTGACGGAGACGCTGGGTTCCCAGTATCCCTCAACGATCATGGGCGGCGTTATCCTGCTGATGAGCGATGGTTCCTGGCCCGTTGCACTGGTGATTTTTATCGCCAGTATTATGGTGCCCTCGCTGAAAATGGTCGCTATTGGCTGGCTCTGCTGGCACGCCAGCGGGCGCGGCCAGCGGGATGGCGAAAAAATGCATCTGATCTACGAAGTGGTGGAGTTTGTTGGTCGCTGGTCGATGATCGATGTGTTTGTTATCGCCGTGCTCTCTGCGCTGGTGCGCATGGGACAGCTGATGAACGTCTATCCCGCACCGGGCGCGCTGCTCTTTGCCCTGGTGGTGATATTGACCATGTTTGCCGCTATTACATTCGATCCGCGTCTGATTTGGGATCGCCAACAGGAAACTGAACGTAAGGAGTCGCGTCTTGACGGACAACAATCACGGGACTGCTAAGGTCGATCAGATCAAACGCTGGTCGCCAGTCTGGATCGTACCCATCGTTACGCTGTTGATCGGCGGGTGGATCCTTTTTTACCACTTCAGCCACCAGGGGCCGCTGGTGACGCTGATCACCGAAAACGCCGAAGGCATCGTGGCGGGTAAAACCACTATCAAAAGCCGCAGCGTGGATGTGGGCACCGTAGAGAGTGCGGTGCTGACTGACGATTTGCATCACGTCGAGATCACAGCCCGTCTGAACGCCGGCATGGAGAAGCTGCTTTATAAAGACAGCGTGTTCTGGGTGGTTAAACCGCAGATTGGACGCGAAGGGATCACCGGTCTTGGCACACTGCTTTCAGGCGCCTATATCGAGCTGCAGCCCGGTGCAAAAGGCGAACAGCCGGAGCATTATCAGCTGCTCGATTCACCGCCGCTGGCGCCGCCGGATGCGAAAGGGGTCCGCATTGTGCTCGACAGCAACAAAGCGGGTCAGCTCAATCCGGGCGATCCGGTGCTGTTCCGCGGTTACCGCGTCGGCACGGTGGAAACCAGCACCTTCGATACTGACAAACGTATGATGACCTATCAGCTGTTTGTCACTGCGCCTTATGACCGGCTGGTGACCACGAATGTGCGTTTCTGGAAAGACAGCGGCATTGCCGTTGATATGTCTGCTTCGGGGATGCGCGTGGAGATGGGCTCACTGACCACGCTGTTTAGCGGCGGCGTCAGCTTTGACGTACCGGATGGCTGGGATCTGGGTGAGGTCGCACAGAACAAAGCGGATTATCATCTGTATGACGATCAGCGCAGCATTCAGGATTCACTCTATACCCGACACACTGATTTCCTGATGTTCTTCAGTGATTCGATTCGCGGCCTGCAGGTGGGTGCACCGGTTGAGTTCCGCGGTATTCGTCTGGGAACCGTCGCGCAGGTGCCTTATATGATCCCGGGTATGGACCAGGCGCTGAACACAGATTATCGCGTGCCGGTGCTGATTCGCATCGAACCCGATCGCTTTACCGCACGACTGGGCAGTGATTTTAATCTGGAGCAGCATCTGCAGGATGGGAAGAAACGTGGCCTGCGCGGCACGCTGAAAACCGGCAACCTGCTCTCCGGCGCGCTGTTTGTCGATCTCGATTTCTACGATAAAGCGCCAGCCTATAAAGGACCGAACAGCGTAGCAGGTCTTGAGGTGATCCCTACCGTCAGCGGTGGTCTCAGCCAGATCCAGCAGAAGCTGATGGCGGCGCTGGATAAGATCAACGCGCTGCCGCTTAATCCGATGATTAATGAGGCGACCGGCACGCTGAAAGAGAGTCAGCGCACGCTGCGTCAGCTGCAGAATACGCTGAATAATCTGAACCAGCTTACCGGCAGTCCGGCAATGAAAACATTGCCTGCTGATATGCAGCAGACGCTGCGTGAACTCAACCGCAGCATGAAAGGGCTGCAGCCGGGATCGCCAGCGTACAATAAACTGGTGGGAGATATGCAGCGGCTTGATCAGGTGCTGCGTGAGCTGCAGCCAGTGCTGAAAACGCTGAATGCGAAAAGCAATGCCCTGGTATTTGAAGCGAAGCCAGGCCAGGATCCGCAGCCAAAGAGGGCGAAACAGTGAAAAAAGCCATCATCGCAGGAGCTATGTTGCTGCTGGCAGGGTGCAGCACAACCATCGACACCACCTACTATCAGCTGCCGGCAGGCAGCAGTACGGTACGCGTCGCCAGCAGCGCGGGCAGCAGCCAGCCGATGCTCTGGGTGGAACATGTGAACGTGCCTGATTATCTGGCAGGCAACGGACTGGTTTATCAGACCAGCGATGTTAAATATGTCATTGCCACCAACAATCTCTGGGCCAGCCCGCTCGATCAGCAGCTGCAGCAGACGCTGATTACTAATCTGAGCCAGGCGCTGCCGGGCCGCGTGGTCGCCGCGTCACCGCATGGAGAGGGCTACGATACGCTTAACGTCAGCGTAAGTGGGTTTCAGGGACGTTACGACGGGCGGGTCGTGGTCAGCGGTGAATGGCTGCTGCAGCATCAGGATCAGCTTATCAAGCGCAGCTTTAGTGTGACGTTGCCGCAAAATGAGGATGGTTATGATGCGCTGGTCCGCACGCTGGCTGCAGGCTGGCAGCAGACCGCACAGCAGATCGCAGACAGTGTGGCTTCGCTAAATTAGGAATTGGTTTAGATAACTGCTAAGTCCCTGATTCTTCGTAGCAACGTTGCACCGGAGATCGGGGGCTTTTTTTTGCCTAATCAGAAACATAGACACTGCTTTGACATTTCTTTATGTCGTTTTAACGGCAAAACCGTGACGCTGGCGTGAATTTTGCGCATTGCTTTTTCTGCGCATTGGGGTTAGAACTTTACTGTGGCTGAACATTAATTCGCCACTCTTTCTTTCCACCAGATTCCACCAGACCTGAAATGAGGGAAACGCGGTATGAAGAGACAGAAGAGAGACCGTTTAGAACGTGCACATTCACGCGGTTATCAGGCCGGCATTACTGGCCGCTCTAAGGAGCTGTGCCCCTATCAACTGATCGATGCGCGGTCTCACTGGCTGGGAGGCTGGCGTCAGGCCATGGAGGACAGGTCGGCGGTGGCGTAGCCCTGCCGGATGTCAGCAAAGGGAAAACCTCCGCCGCGGCGGAGGTTTTGTTAAGCAGGATCAGAACGCAGAGGTATCTTTAAACAGACCGACTTTCAGATCGGTAGCGGTGTAGATCAGATTACCGTCAACAAAGACTTCACCATCTGCAACACCCATCACCAGCTTGCGGTTGATTACGCGCTTGAAGTGAATTTTATAGGTCACTTTTTTCGCTGTTGGCAGCACCTGACCGGTAAACTTCACTTCGCCCACGCCCAGCGCACGGCCTTTGCCTTCCGCGCCTAACCAGCCGAGATAGAAACCAACCAGCTGCCACATGGCATCCAGGCCCAGACAGCCAGGCATAACCGGATCGCCTTTGAAATGGCAATCGAAGAACCAGAGGTCGGGGCGGATATCCAGTTCAGCTTCAACAAAACCTTTGTCGAAGTTACCGCCATCTTCGGTCATTTTGACCACACGGTCCATCATCAACATGTTGTCAGAGGGCAGCGGTGGCCCATTTTCGCCGAACAGTTCGCCGCGACCTGAGGCAACCAGGTCTTCTTTGCTATAGGATTCGCGTTTATCTACCATGTTCTCAATATGCCTTCTTTTAGTGAAGCCCGAATATTAGCGAACAGTTGTACGCCGGGCAATGCCCCTATTTGTGGTTAAACCAGTTAAGCCAGCGTAACGGCCACGGGCGGGGTGCAGATTCCTGCTGGTTAAACTGCGTAATGCGGGTCTGAATCATAGTCAGCAGCGATTCACCGCTCTCGCTCTGCCACGCCACGCCGGTCAGCAGCGGCAGGGCTTCATCGATACGGTCAATTGCCCACAGATGAAACTCTCCTGCTTTCACCGCGTCAACGATCTCCTGACTAAGACTGAGATGACGCACGTTAGAGGCAGGCAGAATGACGCCCTGCTTACCGGTCAGCTCACGCGCCTGGCAGACATGAAAAAAGCCTTCGATTTTTTCGTTGAGGCCACCGACCGGCTGCACATTGCCAAACTGATCAACAGAGCCGGTCACCGCAATCTGCTGGCTCAGCGGCTGATTAGCCAGCGCGCTGATTAATGCGCACAGCTCAGCCAGCGAGGCGCTGTCACCATCCACTTCAGAGTAAGATTGCTCAAACACCATCGAAGCGGAGAAGGGCAGTGGCTGATCGAGTTCCAGCTCAGCAATCAGATAGGCCTGCATAATCATCATGCCTTTGGCATGAATATTGCCGCCCAGCTCAGCTTTACGCTCCACATCGTTGAGTTCGCCATCGCCCGGATGCACCACGCAGGTAATACGTGACGGCTCACCCCAGGCACGCGGGTGCCCCGGAAACTCAATAACCGACAGGCCATTGATCTGTCCGATAACCTCGCCATCTGTTTCAATCATGATCTGATTTAGCAGGATCTCATCGCGCATGCGTTCAGTAAGGTAGTTTTCCCGCCACTGGCGTGCTTCAAGCGCCTCCGTCAGCGCTTCACCATTGATGATGTCGCCGTGCAGGGCGGCCTCATGCAGCTGTCGCCTCAGCCAGCGCGGACAGAGCGGCAGCGTATCCTGATCGCCGGTAAAACGTACCGCTTCCGTCAGCAGCGGTGGCCAGAAATCAGCCTCCGGAGCATTAAGGTCTGCCCGTGCTGCCTGCGTCAGAACCCACTGACACCAGTTGAGCATATCGCTCTCATCGGCAATCTGCAGGTTCTCTTCAAACTCACTGTAGAGCGCCATTTCGTGCACTTCGGCATCCAGCTCCTGAAAGCTGGCCAGCGCATCGCGATCGCCGCACAGAACCAGGCGGACGCTGAGCGGCAGAGCTGGAATTGTCACCGGCAGGGGCTGTCGCTCATCCTGCGAATACCACTCAAACTGCTGCAGTTCGATACACCGGCGCAGGCGCAGCCAGAGCAGGGGCTGTGCCAGCAGCGTATTGATAGACAGGATCAGCGTGCCGCCGTTGGCGCGATGCAGCAGCCCGGGCTCAGGCATCACGCGATCCTTATACTGACGCACGCAGCCAAACAGCTGCTCTGCTTCGATCCAGTCAGCATAAAACACGCCGCCGCTACTGGTAAAAGGACGGTTGATATCTGAAGGCGGCAGCAGCGTAACGGTGTCGCCCATCACATGATAGTCACCGCCATAGAGCTGCCCGGCATCAGGCTGAAAACGCCGTGCGGCCCCGGCAATCCAGGCGAGATAGTCGCTATTTTCCTGGCTGCGTAACAGTAGCAGCGGAAAACCCGCAGACTGATGGTGTAAATGCGCCAGCGCATTCAGCAAACGCGGCTGAACCGCGGCAAGGCTATCGCTATCTTTCAGTGAAACCGTTGAAAAGAGGGTCTGCCAGGGGGTGCTATCTGGCTGCAGGGCTTGCCACGTAAGTTGGTTGCTGGTCAAAATATTCGCATTAGTCTGATTTAGGAAAAGCGTGATTATACAGGATACAACCGGGTTTATCACGGCGAGTTCCGGTAGTGAATGTGACAGGAGCAACATGTTTTTCGTTGCTGCATCGCGCAAAAAAGCTGTTATTCTTAAGTTGTTACGTGGTCACGGTGGGATTCCGATGAAATACCAGCAGCTTGAAAATCTGGAAAGTGGATGGAAATGGAAATACCTGGTGAAAAAACATCGGGAGGGGGAGCTAATCACCCGCTATCTGGAGCTCAGCGCGGCACAGGCTGCGGTTGACGCGCTGCTTGCGCTGGAAAATACGCCGGTTGAGGTGAACCAGTGGATTGCGCAGCATATTCATCCGGGTCTGGAAAATCGCCTGAAGCAAACCATACGTGCCCGCCGCAAGCGTCACTTCAATGCTGAACACCAGCATACGCGTAAAAAATCTATCGATTTAGAATATCTGGTGTGGCAACGGCTGGCGGGCCTGGCGCAGCGTCGCCACTGCACGCTCTCTGAGACAATTGTACAGCTGATTGAAGATGCCGAACGGAAAGAGAAATATGCCAGTCAGATGTCTACGTTAAAGCAGGATCTGCAGGCCATCTTAGGCAGCGAAGAGAACAAAAAGTAAGCAGATAGCAGAAACAAAAAACCCCGCCGGAGCGGGGTTTTTTTACGCGATAACTTAAGCCTGTGGCTGAGTTACAACGTCTTTGATGCCTTTCACGTCGATCTCAACGCGACGGTCTGGACCCAGGCAGTCGATCAGGGCATTACGGCCTTTCACGCTGTCACAGGTGTTGCCAGTAACCGGGTTGGATTCGCCCATGCCACGTGCAGAGATTTTGTTAGCCGGGATACCTTTAGATACCAGGTAGTCGACAACAGACTGAGCACGTTTCTCAGACAGTTTCTGGTTGTACTGGTCTGAACCGATGCGATCGGTAAAGCCCAGAACTACAACGGAACCATCTTTAGGATCCATTGAGCTCAGCTGGCTGTACAGCTGATCCAGAGCCTGCTGGCCTTCTGGCTTCAGGGTAGATTTGTTGAAGGTGAACAGCACGTCAGATTTCAGAGTGAAACGCTTGGTTTCAACAACCGGAGCTGGTGCCGGAGCTGGTGCAGCGATTGGTGCAGCAGCTTCATCCTGACCGAAGCGGTATGCAACGCCTACGCTCAGCATGCCGTTGTCTGGACGCGCGCCAACGGTACCTGCATCACCAATGTTGTTAACCCACTGGTAATCCAGACGGGTTGCCCAGTTCTTGGTCACTGCGTATTCAACACCCACTGCAGCCAGCGGAGAAACGCCGGTGTCGTGGTCGCTGCGGCGTTCGCCGGTCAGAGTGTTGTTCTGGGTAGAATCTGCACGCCATACCATGCCACCCAGACGGGTGTACACGTCAAGGTCATCAGCAATCGGGTAGCTCAGTTTAGCTGCCAGCTGAACGCCCTGCGCTTTGAATGCGCCGTTGATGTTGTCGCCTTTGTTAGGCATACGGCCCAGCCAGTCATAGCCCAGCTCGAAGCCCAGGTATGGGTTCGCCTGATAGCCCAGGAAAGCACCTGCGCCCAGCTGAGATTCGTGAGTTGGACCGTCGTTGTTCGCGTAACCGTTACCGTAGTAACCAGTATCGTGATACTGAGACCAGCCCAGTTTAGCACCGGTGTACCAGGTGTCATCTTTAGGAGCGGCCTGCGCTACGGTAGCGAAGCCAGCCAGTGCCACTGCAATTGCGATAGCTGTCTTTTTCATTTTGCGCCTCGTTATCATCCAAATAGGCAATGAGCAAAAAGGTTGCTCTTGGTTGTAATCCTTCGCCGGGTCTGAACGCTCGCTTATGACTCTACCGAAAAAACGGAGGTTATTGAGCACCCTGGCGAGCTAAAGTCTACAACGAGATTGAAAACTTACAAGTATGATGTGAGGTGAGCAGGTAAAAAAACAGGTGTAAATACACACATTTTAACAATTGACGGGGCAAAATTTTCGGTCTGTAAATAGAGAATTGCAGCTAAGCCCTTGTCCTGACTGGCGGGAACATTATCAGTAGCTTAGCGGCAACAGGCCGGAAAAAAAAGCTGAGATAAATCTCACTTTTTACTTAATGAAACAAATCCGAGGGAATTTTTGTGCTTCCGGGTTGTCTGGCAGAAATGATATCAGCTTCTTCCGGGCGCATAATCAGACCCAAAGCTTCGCCTTCTTCTGCTGCCTGCTGCAGCATCTGACGCTCATTCTCTTGCAGTTCACAGGGTATCCAGGCCAGCACTACGCTGTAATTTCCGGTACGCAGCGCTTTCGCCATGTTCTCAACCGTACTGATCCGGTTTGATTCAGTAATATGCATACTTTTCTCAAGCGGCAGACCAGACTGCTGGATCCAGCGGCGGCTGACTTTATGCGCTGGCGTCAGCCAGAGCTGCCAGCGTGACTGTTCGCTCAGCTGTTTGAGCACCGGAAGCAGAAGCAATTGCATCATGCCAGGATGCTCACTGTAGCGTAATTCCGTTATACCGCCCATTGACGGCTGAACTGCAGTGGAAGGCGCTAACCAGGAGGAACGATCAACAGGGCCAGAGAAATGCGTGCGCATAATATACTCGCTCAGTAGTGAACTGGATGAATGTACAGTACTGTTTAAATTAACAGAGATCAACTTCATTTTCTGAAAATGTCTCTCAAAACTGGCAGAAGATGGCACCAAAAGCGTTTTATTCGTTGAATCAGTAAATCGTTTTTTTTATCTTCTAACTAAATGAATAGTCACTGTTTTATAGGAAATACCCTGCACAAGGAATGAGGGAAAGGGACATGATGAAGCGAAAAAATGAGGTAGTAGAACAATCGATCGACGCCCTGTCGGTTCTGGGAGATATAGAGTCGCGTACGCAGTTTGGCGGCTATGCGCTGGCCATTGAGCGCGTGGTATTCGCCTATATTGATAATGACACGCTCTACCTGCGCGCCAGTGAGGCGCTGCGGCTTTATGCCGTTCAGCGGCCGCTGGAGCCGCTGGTTTACCGTAAGCGCGGCATCCCTGTCACCCTGAGCTACTTCAAAGTGGATCAGCAGCTATGGCAGGACAGGAGACAGCTGATCCGTTTGTCAGCCAGCTCCCTGCAGGCGGCACAGGCTGATGCCGCAGTAAAACATATTTCGCTGCGGCTCAAGGATCTTCCTAATCTCAGTTTGCGTATGGAGCTGATGCTGCATAAAGCGGGGATCAGCTCGGTGGAATCGCTGCAGGAGATGGGGTCACGACAGAGCTGGCTTAAGCTGCGCAGCGTCAACAAGCATGTCGGGTTGAAAACGCTGCTGGCACTTGAAGGGGCGATCTCTGGCCATCATCAGGCGGCGCTTCCGGCTGACGTAAAAGAGGCGCTGAGCAGCTGGTACCAGGAGCGGCTACGCCGGTAAACCCGGGAGCCGCTGTTACTGTTTCAGGCCTGCGCCAGGGCGCGGCGCAGGCGAGCGATCTCAGGCAGCAGTGTGATCAGCAAATCGAGCTGCTGCAAAATCAAAGGTGCCTGGGCTTCAGTACTGGTTTTCAGTTCGCCAATGCGCTGCTGAAGCGTATGTTGCATCGCGGCTACCCGATCGTTCGTCACGCACTCAATCTGTAAAACATCCTCAACAAAACAGACGGCGTCATCAAGCAGCGTGAGCAGTTTCCCCGGTGTTAAGCGGGTGCGATGTGCGCCCAGCGCTGAGATATAGCTCAGAAACGAGTGATTAAGGCAGAGCAGTCTGAAGGCGTGCTCCCGCAGCGTCTGCTCTGCCCGGCGTTCACTGTTTATATTCGATACCACAGAGGCGAGTTCAGCGTCAGCGTTGTGCGCATCCCGGCGTACGACCCGGTAAGCCAGTCGGTTATCTTTGCCCTGATGATACTGTTCCATGATGGCATCCAGATAGCGGCAGTTAGCATTCAGCGCGCGATCGGCTATTGTGGTGAGCTTGCGAAAACGCCAGTCAGGCCAGACAAACGCCACCGCCAGCCAGGCAAGTCCGCATCCCAGAAGCGTATCAACAATACGCGGCAGGGCCACGTCAAAGCCTTCACCCAGTAAATTGAAGCAGAGCAGTACCAGCAGGGTAATAAACAGCGTGGCCTGCGCATACTGAATCTGACGGAAAGCAAAAAACAGCACGCCGCTGAGGACGATCAGCAGCAGCTGCCCCTCCACCGAGGGCACCAGCCACAGCACCGGCAGCCCGATTGCCACACCTGCCAGCGTCCCTCCGATACGCAGCGCCAGCCGGCGACGCGTGGCGTTATAGTTGGGCTGACAGACAAACAGGCTGGTAAGCAGTATCCAGTAACCGCGCTGCAGCCCGGTAATCTGAATAAAGGCATAACCTATACAGAGCACCAGCGACATTCGGATGGCGTGGCGAAACAGCGGAGAGGCGGGCGTAAGGTGACGGCTCAGACGCAGACGTATATCGGACCAGCCACGCAGCGTGTCACGCGAAAGATGGTGCTCACTCTGCAGCGGCGTCTCAAACAGCTGCTGTTCTGAAGCAAGCGAAGCAAGTTGCGCATCAATGGCGCGCAGATTACGCAGTAACCAGGAGAGCGGGGCGGTATGTCCGGCATCCGGGTCGCTTTGCTGCAGGCGCTCAAGGGCCGTCTCAAGGCGCGCAAAAGCACGCTCGAAATGGCTGCTGTGATGCCAGCGCTGGCGCAGTACGATCGTTTCAGCCAGCTGGCGACACGCCTGCGCCTGCATATTCAGCAGACGCTGAAAACGGAACAGGATTTCGTTGTAACGCCAGTTATTTCGCAGCTGATGATACTGTATGTGCGAAGAGCTGGCGCGCTCATGAATATCCTGCGCCACAAAATAGTAATGCAGGCTGCGGCGGGTACTGCGCGAACCCCGATCGCCGCGCAGCCGGCTCTGAATGGTATTTTTAGTCTGATTCAGCTGCGCGACTAACTGGCTGTTAGCCATTGCGGTGGCAATCAGAGCGGCATCATCCTGCTCACCGCCGTCCGGATCAAACAGGTTTGCTTTCGCCTCAAGATAACGTGCCAGCTGGGAAAAGCTGGCCGCCAGCTGCTCCTGAACGGGTCGCACCGGAAACATCAGGTGGCCAATAAAGGTCAGCAGGTTGTACCAGAGTGCTCCCGTCAGCAGCAGCGCGGGCTGCATCCACCACTGTGGAAAGAGCCCGATACCCAGCATGGTATATACCGCAATCAGCAGGGCACCAAACGCGATGGTCGCGTAACGCTGGCCAAGCGCGCCCAGCAGGATAAATCCCCAGCTTGAGAGCGCCAGGCCGGCAGTGAACGCCCAGGGTCTGGGGAAAAGCAGCTCAACGGAGACCGACGCGATACAGAAGCAGCACAGGGTGATGATCAGATTGCGCAGACGGCCTGTCCAGCGGTCGTCAAGATCGGCCAGCGCGGCAGCGACCACCCCCAGCGTAAGCGGAATGGTCCACTCTACCTGCTGCAGCCACCAGGGAAACGCAGCGCAGCCCGACAGCGCCAGAAAAATACGCAGCAGATAGCGCAGGCTGCTGTTAAACAGATAGCGGCGCCAGGCGGGCATAGCGTCGGACATAAACCGGATCCTCAGTAGCGGCGGCGCGCGTTAGCTTCACGCGCTGCCTGTGCCTCTTCCACGCTGACCACCCGACGGCCAACCGGCCAGAGTGAAATCGCAGCCAGCTTAAAGTGCGCCAGCCCGGTGGGAATACCGATAATGCTCAGACACTGCACGATTCCGGTTGAGATATGCATTACGCAAAGCCACCAGCCAAAGAAAATAAGCCAGAAGATGTTCAGAAATGTACCGCCAGCGTTGAGAAACGCACTTTTGCTGTCAGGACGCAGTACATCAACGTGAACCGCTTCATTGCCGAACGGAACCAGCGAAAGTTTTGTGATTTCCCAGCAGGAGCGCGTCAGCGGTAGCGTAAAAATCAGCACAATGCTGACCAGCGTGGCAAAGAGCCAGCCAAGCGTAGTGAGAAAGCCGCCAAGGATAAAATTCAGAATATTAAGTACGGTGCGCATAACGCGTTTTTCCTTTTGCAATCCGCAATATGTGCCGCCAAGTTTAGCCTGTTTTAAGGCTGGAGCGCCAAGTGTCTGACAGGTAAACTGCGCAATAACTGAATTTCACCTGATGATGCGGACATGGAACTGAAAGCAACAGCAATGGGTAAACGTCTGGCGCAGCATCCTTACAACCGGGTGCGTTTGCTGACCGCCGGTGTTGAAGTCAGCGGCGATCGTCATGAATACCTTATTCCGTTTAATCAGCTGCTGGATATCAGCTGCAAACGCGGTCTGGTATGGGGCGAGCTGGAGTTTTTGCTGGCGGAGAATCAGGTGGTGCGGCTGCATGGTACCGAGTGGCAGGAGACGCAGCGTTTTTATCACTATCTGCAGCACGCCTGGCAGCAGTGGAGCGCTGAAATGAGCCATATCAGTACGGGCGTGCTGGATGAGCTGCTGCAGCATATTTCGCAGCTGACCGCAGAGGATCGCTGGCTAAAGCGAAGTGAGCTGGCTGCTATCCTGGCCCGGGTTAACGAGACGATTGCGGCACTGCCGCTGCCGCTGGCGCGCCTGGAGGCGCTGGATAACTGTCGTGAACGCTGGCATCGCTGCCGGCAGTGGCTGGAGCAGGGCGAAGCCACAATTCGCCAGCGTAACCGTCGCTGGAGCGAGCAGGTGATTCAGGCAAATCCGGATTTTTTCGCCACGGTTGAGCGCTCACCGCTTAATCGTGCGCAGGCAGAAGCGGTGGTTAATGGTGAAGAGACGTTGCTGGTCCTGGCGGGTGCAGGCAGCGGTAAAACCGCCGTGCTGGTGGCACGTGCTGGCTGGCTGCTGCAGCGGCGACTGGCTCATCCTGACCAGATACTGCTGCTGGCATTTGGCCGGGAGGCTGCAGAAGAGATAAATCAACGCCTGGACACGCAACTTAACGTAAAGGCGTTGCAGGCGCGTACCTTTCATGCGCTGGCGCTGCATATTATTCGCGAGAGTGGCCGCAAGTCGCCGGTTATCAGCCAGCTGGAGAGTGACAGCGCTGCCCGTCGCCAGCTGCTGCTGGAGAGCTGGCGCGAGCAGTGCGCGGCTAAAAAGGCGCAGGCCAGCGGCTGGCGTCAGTGGCTGGAGGAGGATCTGGCGTGGACGTTGCCGGACGGCGCATTCTGGCAGGATAGCGCTATCGCGCAGCGGCTGGCGCCGCGTCTTGAGCAGTGGCTGGGCCTGCTGCGGATGCAGAGCGGTAATCAGGCGGAAACAATCGCGGCCGTTCCGGAAGCATGGCGCGATAGCTTCAGTAAGCGGATAAAACTGATGGCTCCGCTGCTGAAAGCCTGGAAAAGTGTGCTTAAAGCGGAGGGCGCCGTTGATTTTGCCGGCCTGATCCAGCAGGCGACAGAGGTGCTGGAAAAAAGACGTTTTATCAGCCCCTGGAAGCATATTCTGGTCGATGAGTTTCAGGATATCTCGCCGCAGCGTGCCGCACTTTTAAAGGCGTTGCGCGCGCAGAATGCTCATACCAGCCTGTTTGCTGCAGGCGATGACTGGCAGGCAATCTACCGTTTTAGCGGCGCTAAGCTCAATCTGACCACCGCTTTTCACCACTATTTTGGCGACGGCGACAGCTGCGTGCTGGATACCACCTATCGCTTCAATAGCCGCATTGCTGACATTGCCAATGGTTTTATCCAGCAAAATCCGCACCAGCTGAAAAAAACGCTCACCAGTCTGAGCAAAGGAAGTAAAAAGGCGGTAACGCTGCTGCCGGACGATCAACTGGAGGGGCTGCTGGACAAACTCAGCGGATTTGCGAAACCGGAAGAGAGGATTTTGCTGCTGGCGCGCTACCATCATCTGCGTCCGGCGCTGCTGGATCGGGCAAAAACGCGCTGGCCCGGATTACAGCTGGAGTTTATGACAATCCATGCCAGTAAAGGTCAGCAGGCGGAGTACGTCATCCTGACCGGCCTCCATCAGGGAGCCGATGGCTTTCCGGCTCCGGCGCGTGAGTCGGTGCTGGAGGAGGGGCTGCTGCCACCCGTGGAAGATTTTCCCGATGCGGAAGAGCGGCGCCTCGCTTATGTGGCTATGACGCGGGCACGTGAACAGGTGTGGCTGCTGTTTAATAAAGCCTGTCCGTCGCGCTTTGTTGAACAGCTGCGTGAGCTGGGTGTACCGGTAGCGCGTAAAGCCTGAGCCAGGCAGCGCCAGGAAAAGTGAGGCGCTAGCTGGTGCGTAACGTTTTCATCCAGCTCAGTAACTTTTGCCGGGTTGCTGCATCAAAGCGTTTAAACCAGCGCTGTATTGAGGGCAAATCGCTGGCATCCTGCCAGGCAAAATCGGGGTTTTCGCTTACTGCTGTCGCCGAAGGAGCAGCAAAGCGCAGTACGGATGCCGTCTGTGCTGCGCGGTTATAAGCCATCATCGCCTGCATCATGTCACCGCTGCTGCTCTGCGGCAGACGATCGCGCAGGCTGGCAATTTCTGTGCCCCGCTCATCAATCAGCCTGAAGTTCAGGAGCTTATTAAACGTGCTGCGTTCACGCCGGCTGTTCAGCGAGGGCAGGTGGATCGCCACAGAGTGTGCTTCCGCGGTAAATGTGACAATCATCGGCACTGACTGGAAATGGGTTGCGTCAGGACAGGGTTTCTCAACGCGAAACAGAAACTGATGCTGCCCCTGTTCCAGCTCAAGGCTGTCTGCGCCTTTTAATAGTGAGCCGGCAATTTTCCGCCCGTCCAGCACCAGCAAATCAATCTGCGGATCGAGTTTAAGCGTAATGGCGGGGCAGGATGCTGTGACAAGCAGCGCAATAATGCCTGTGACAGCCGGTGACAGCTTCATTTCTACTCCCGAAATATGGCGGGTAATCAGTGATGTGTAGCAAAGTATTTCATTATGGCACTAAATTTACATTTAAACATATTTATTCGTGCCCTGGCGCAAACATTTCATCTTTGCGGCTTGCGCCGCGAGCGGAAAGGGCAGCTACACTCTGGCAATAAAGAGAAGGGGAAATGAATGAACGATCAAACAATTCGTGATGTGCTGATGAATACCCGTCGTATCGCACTGGTGGGGGCCAGCGACAAACCGGCTCGTCCCAGCTATGGCGTGATGCGTTACTTACTGGATCAGGGATATGAGGTGATTCCGGTGAGCCCTAAACTGGCCGGGCAGCAGCTGATGGGGCAGACCGCCTACGCTTCACTGGCAGAAATCCCCGGTAAAGTCGATATGGTAGATGTATTCCGTAATGCTGAGGCGGCATGGGAGGTGGCACAGGACGCTATTGCGATTGGCGCGAAAACGCTGTGGCTGCAGCTCGGCGTTATCAATGAGCAGGCGGCAGTGCTGGCAAGTGATGCTGGCCTGACGGTGATTATGGACCGCTGTCCAAAGATTGAAATCCCGCGTCTGAATATTACGCCAGCCTGAATCAGACAATAAAACGGCGACCTGCGTCGCCGATATAATTAATGTCGCAGGCTGGGTGCCTGCAGCTGCTGCCGGATAGAGGCGGCCAGCTCATCCATAGAGGGCTGCTCTGGGTGCTCGAACAGCGTTTCACCCGCCAGCTGCACTTCTGCAACGTAGGTGTGCACCTGTTCGCCCTCTTCATCTTCCATCACCACATGATACCAGGGGGCGGCACGCAGCGTTTCCGTTGCACCAACTTCATCCAGTTCCGGCTCATCCAGCGAATACTCAGGGTCAACATCGACGATGACACCCAGCACGCCAGAAAGACGATGCCGGACCTGCTGTCCAATTCCAAATTTACTGGCAATCATTGCGACCTCCCAAAACTTTACCTGCCACTAAATATGGGGGCAGGGATCAGGTTTTCAAGTCACAGTACGCGGCAGGCAAAACCTTTCAGATAGAGACCTTCAGGATAGCTGGCTATTACCGGGTGATCGGCCGCCTGACGGAACTGCTCTATAAATTGTACATCACGTCCGGCATCCAGCGCCGCATCGGCCACAATCTTCTGAAATAAATCCGTAGCCATCAGGCCGGAGCAGGAGAACGTCAGCAGAATACCGCCTGGGTTAAGCAGCTGCATCGCCAGCATATTGATATCTTTATAGCCACGGCAGGCGCCCATCAGCTGGTTTTTGTTCTCAACGAATTTAGGCGGATCCATAATAATCAGATCAAACTTTTCGCCTGCATCACGATAGCGGCGCAGCAGTTTAAAAACGTCATCCCGCAGGAACTGTGCCCGCGACACGTCGAGCCCGTTCAGCTCAACGTTCTGTTTTGCTACGTCCAGCGCATCCTGTGAGGTATCCACGCTCAGCACTTCGCGACAGCCACCGAGCAGCGCCGAAATGGCAAATCCGCCGGTATAAGAGAAGCAGTTAAGCACGCGCGCGTCCTGCGCATAGCGACGGGTGGCATAACGGCTGTCGCGCTGATCAAGATAGTAGCCGGTCTTATGGCCGCCCTGAATATCTACCAGCAGTTTCATACCGTGCTCGGTAATAGGCAGCAGGGCAGGCGGCAGTTCGCCGCTCACCGGGCCCTGTGCCAGCGGCAGCCCCTCTTTCTTACGCACGGCGACGTCGGAACGATCGTAGATAGCGCACTCCGGATAGCACTGCTGCAGCGCAGAGACAATGGCAGGCCGCTGATACTCTGCCCCTGCGGACAGAAGCTGCAATACCAGAAAATGACCAAAGCGATCGATGGTTACGCCGGGCATACCATCTGATTCGCCAGCGATCAGGCGATAGCTATCGAGTCCGTCGCGGGTCGCCAGCCAGTCACGCCACTGTTGCGCCTGCTCTAAACGGCGAACAAAGAAGGCGATATCGATTGATTCATCCTGTTGCCAGCTCCAGACGCGTGCGCGAATTTGCGACTCCGGTGAATAAGCGGCACGTGCCAGCCATTTGCCAGAGCTGTCGCAGATATCAATAGTTTCGCCAGACTGCGCTTTTCCTTCCATGCGCGCAACGGCGCCGGAAAAGACCCAGGGATGACGGCGGAGCAGGGATTTTTCACGTCCCTTGGTGAGAATCAATCGAACGGTCATAGTTTGCTATGCTTACCTGAAAAAATGAGGCGCTATTTTCCGGCGGATGGCGCCAAATTGCAACGCGGAATAGGGGAAAGGCACTATGGCTGAACGCAGCTGCACAATCCGGGTATATGGCATGGTACAGGGCGTGGGCTTTCGTTATCACACCCAGCAGCAGGCGAAAGCGCTGGGCCTGACCGGTTACGCCCGTAATCAGTCCGATGGCAGCGTCGAAGTGCTGGCCTGCGGTCCGGAACGGCAGGTCGAAACGCTAATCAGCTGGCTTCAGGCAGGCGGGCCGCGCAGTGCGCGGGTGGACAACGTCGTGACCAGGCCCTGTGATCCGGCCGAACGACCGGCCAGCTTTACCACTGGCTGATCAGAGACACTTTGCGGGTTTAGGCAGGCCGGCAATTTTTGTCGCCTGCTTTGCCGGGCCGTCCGGAAAGAGGCGGAACAGATAGCGGCTGTTGCCTTTTTCCTCGCCATACTTTTTCGCCATCGCCTTTACCAGCATGCGCACTGCAGGCGAGGTGTTAAATTCCTGGTAGAAGTCGCGTACAAAGTGGACGACCTCCCAGTGAGCCTCGCTCATCTCAATGTTTTCCTGCCGGGCGATCGCCAGCGCTACCTCTTCACACCAGTCTGCGTGGTTAGTCAGATAGCCTTCTGCATCCGTTACAATCTCACTGCCGTTAACAATCACGCGTTTTCCTCATCTGTTATCTGCGCTTATTGTAAATTCCCGCCGCCTGGAAAAGCAAAAACCCCGCCAGAGCGGGGTTTGCTTTTTGTGCGCTGCAGCGTTAGTCGCGGTTAGCGAAACCCAGCAGGCTCAGCAGGCTGACAAAGATGTTATAGAGAGAGACGTAGAGTCCAACGGTCGCGCGGATGTAGTTGGTCTCGCCACCCTGAATAATGTTACTGGTCTCCCACAGAATGGCCCCTGCAGAGAAGAGGATGAAAAGCGCGCTGATAGCCAGATGCAGGGCCGGCAGCTGCAGGAACAGGTTTGCTACGACTGCAACCAGCAGAACGACAAAGCCTGCCATCATCATACCGCCAAGGAATGACATGTCGCGCCGGGTAGTCAGTACATAGGCTGAACAGCAGAAGAAGACCAGCGCCGTGCCGCCCAGCGCCATGGCGATAACATCGCCCATGCCCGCGCTCAGAAACGAACTGAGGATAGGCCCCAGGCAGTAGCCGAGGAAGCCGGTGAAGGCGAACGCTGCTGCTATTCCGGCCGGACTATTTGCCAGACGGTATGTCAGAAACATCAAACCATAAAAACCTACCAGCATCAGGATCAGGCCGGGTGAGGGGAGTGCATAGACCGTGCTCAGCGTGGCGGTCACTGCAGAAAACGCCAGCGTCAGGCCGAGCAGAAAATAGGTGTTACGCAGAACTTTGTGAGTGCCGATCAGAGATTGTTGCTGTGATGAGCTGATAATTTTGTCCATCATTTACTCCTTAAAGAGAGAGGACACCTTACATGCGCTGAGAATACGCAGCGGGGTCAGAACAGCAAAGGCGTTTTACCCATCTTTACGCGATAAATTGCTGTTTCAGTAAGCAGAATGCTGTTTTTGACGGCGAAAAAAACAAATTTGGCTGTTTTTCAGGCGAACGATTCATTCATCGCTTTACATCATCCTGGGGGATGTTTATAGTGCGCCTCATTGCGGAGGGGTGGCCGAGTGGCTTAAGGCAGCGGTCTTGAAAACCGCCGATGGGAAACCATCCGAGAGTTCGAATCTCTCCTCCTCCGCCACTTTATCTCTGCAGATAAAGTACAATCTGTATCCGGAGGGATGGCCGAGTGGCTTAAGGCAGCGGTCTTGAAAACCGCCGATGGGAAACCATCCGAGAGTTCGAATCTCTCTTCCTCCGCCAAATTTAAAGAAGCCCGCAGCGATGCGGGCTTTTTGCTTTTCCCGCCCCGACTCTTCCTGCTGCTCTAACCCTGACGTTTGCTGCTATAGTCCATTCACAGTTTTTATAAACAGCGGGCGATTTTCGTCAGCAAGCTGAGTTACACTGTGCGGTAATTCGCTCTTTGGCGGGCTAATCGTTTGAATGCCAGAGTGTTTCACTGATGAATTATGGAATGGGCACAATGATCAAAAAACTGAGTCTTTGCGCGTTGTCAGTTGTTGCGGCGCTTCCGGTAAGCCTGTCAGCGACCGCAGCAGAAGGGGATATGCAGCTGCAGCAGGTGCTGATGCTGAGCCGTCACAATCTGCGTGCGCCGCTGGCGACAAACGGCAGCGCACTGGAGCAATCCACTAAAAAGAGCTGGCCGCAATGGGATGTGCCGGGCGGTGAACTCACCACCAAAGGCGGCGTGCTGGAAGTCTATATGGGTAAATATACCCGTCAGTGGCTGACGCAGCAGGGGCTGCTGGCTGGCGGCAATTGCCCGGATACCAGCGATGTTTTCATTTATGCAAATAGCCTTCAGCGCACCGTTGCGACCGCACAGTTTTTTGCTGCGGGTGCCTTTCCTGGCTGTGACGTTGCAGTAACGCATCAGGATGCCATGGGAACGATGGATCCCATCTTTAATCCGGTGATTACCGATGACAGCGAAGCGTTTAACAAAAAAGCGCTGGCGGCGATGACGGCAGAGAATGAGAAGCTGGCACTGAAGCCTGCGCTGCAGCGTCTGGAAAAGATTGTTGATTATAAATCGTCGCCTGCCTGCAATGGTAAAAAGCAGTGCACGCTGGACAGCGGTGATAACACTTTCAGCGCAGATAATGGCAAAGAGCCAGGCGTCAGCGGTCCGCTGAAAATCGGTAATTCCCTTGTTGATGCGTTCACGCTGCAATATTACGAAGGTTTCCCGGCAGAGCAGGTTGCCTGGGGGCAGATTAAAACGCCTGAGCAGTGGAAAGAGCTGGCGTCAGTCAAAAACGGTTATCAGGATGCGCTCTTCAGCTCGCCAGAGGTTGCGCGTGAAGTTGCTGCACCGCTGGTGGATTACATCCGCAGCCAGCTGGTTGATGAAGATAAGGCCAGCGCACCTAAAGTAACGCTGATGGTAGGGCATGATTCAAATATCGCCTCGCTGCTCAGCGCGCTGCAGGTGAAGCCTTACACTCTGCCGGGCAACGATGAGAAAACCCCTATCGGCGGACAGGTTGTATTTGAACGCTGGCACGATGGCAAAAATAACAAAGATTTGCTGAAAATAGAGTATGTCTATCAGACCGCCGATCAGCTGCGTAACGCAGATGTGCTGAGCCTCAAAAACCCGCCAAAACGTGTCACGCTGCAGCTTGCCGGCTGTGATACTGATGCCAATGGCTATTGCAGCTGGGAGCAGTTCTCTGCGGCACTGAACAGCGCACTGCAGGGGACGCCTATGCAGCCTGCGGCCGTGCAGGAAGCGAAGCCGCAGCAGGCTGCAGATAGTGCGCCGGACGCGAAAGCTGCCGCAGAGAAACCGGCTGACGATAACGCTAAAGCTAAAGATAAAGCTGAACAGGCGGCTGCTGATAAAGCGAAAGCAGACGCCGCCGCAGATAAGGCGAAAGCAGACGCTGCCGCAGAGAAAACCGCTGCTGATAAGGCGAAAGCGGACAAAGCAGCCGCTGATAAAGCGGCGGCTGATAAAGCGAAAGCGGACAAAGCAGCAGAAGATAAAGCGAAAGCTGATGCTGCTGCAGCGCAAAACGCGCAGCCGGAGGCGGCATCCGGTAAACCCGCCGCTGAGGCAAAGCCAGCTCAGCAACCTGCTACCGCAGGTTAACCGGCAGCAGGCTATAAAAAACCCCGCTCTGGCGGGGTTTTTTTTGGTCGTCAGCCGGCAATAACCACCAGCTTCTGATTGGCAAACTCTTTCAGACCGAGATCGGAAAGTTCACGCCCGTAACCGGAGCGTTTTATCCCGCCAAAGGGGAGCTCAGCTGCGGTGTCACTCTGTGAATTGATAAACACCATGCCGGTCTCAATCTGTGACGCCAGCCGGCGCGCGCGCGCAATATCCCGCGTCCAGATAGATCCGCCAAGGCCATAGTGCGAATCGTTCGCCAGCGCCACGGCAGCCTCATCACTCTCTGCAATATAGAGCTGCGCAACCGGGCCAAAAAACTCCTGATAATAAGCGGGATTATCGGGCGTCAGCCCGGTCAGCAGAGTGGGCTGATAATAGCATCCGACGCCTTCAATAATGCGCCCGCCAAAGCGCAGCTCTGCGCCATGCTCTACCGCCTCTTCAACCTGTCGCGCCAGCCGGTCACGCGCATCAAGGGACGAGAGCGGTCCGAGCGTGGTTTTTTCATCCAGCGGATCGCCCGGCACAGCGGACTGCAGCGCGGCGCTGAATTTGCTCATGAACGCCTCGGCAATCTGCGCATGCACAATAAACCGTTTAGCAGCGGTGCAGACCTGTCCGCAGTTGCTCAGACGTGCCTGCACGCCCTGGCGTACCGCTTCATCCAGGTCAGCATCGTCCAGAACAATAAAGACGTCATTGCCACCCAGTTCAAGGGTGGATTTTTTCAGGTGTTTGCCCGCCTGCTGTGCAACCGCACTGCCGGCGCGTTCGGAGCCGGTCAGCGCCACGCCCTGAACGCGATCGTCAGCGATAAGATCCGCCACCTGCTCATTGGAGATAAACAAATTACTCCAGGCACCTTCTGGTGCACCCGCTTCACGTACCAGTTGCTCAAAGATATCCGCGCAGTGCGGCACAATATTGGCATGTTTTGCCAGCACCGGATTACCCAGCGCCAGATTAGGTGCCAGAACACGCATCAGCTGATAATAAGGGAAGTTCCATGGTTCAACCGCAACGATAACGCCAATCGGATGATATTCCACCCAGGCTTCCCCGATTTCGCTGGCGTAGGGCTGAGGCTGCAGAAAAGCAGCGGCATGCTCAGCGTAATATCGCGCAATGCTGATGCAGATGCTGACTTCACCACGGCTCTGACCAATCAGCTTGCCCATTTCGCGACTCGCTATGGTGGCCAGCTCCTCTTTGCGCTGCTCCATGAGATCGGCCAGGCGGCTCAGCACCTGGAGGCGTGGCTGGATATCACCTTTGCTCCAGGCTGAGTGGTAGAGCGCATCTGCGGTTTCGAGCGCCTGGTACACGCGGGCGTCATCATGTGTCTCCCAGTTTTTCAGCAGCTGATTATTTGCCGGATTGATGCTCTGGTAAGCCGTCATCGCGTCCCCCTGTTGGTGTTGCCATAAAAAAGGCGGGCCATGCCCGCCGGTTCTCACACGTTTTTGCGCTCGACAGGGACGTTGTCCCATGTCAGAACATCCTGATCGGTTTTATCAAACGCGCGCATCAGCACATCATCATTGCCCTGCTGCTCCCAGATCTGCTCTGCCAGTTTTTCATCGTAATTGGCAACTTCAAAGATCGCTTCTGCAATTTCCGGGGACGTCTGACGAATTTTCGCCCATTCGCCGACGCGATGTGCTCTGGACTGGTCTGTAGACATAATGATCTCCTGTTGAGTTTATCCTTTGAGTTTTACCGCCAGAGTGGCGACATGTTCACCCTGATAGCGGGCAATTTGCAGCTCTTCAGGCGTGGGCTGGCGTGAACCATCGCCGCCTGCCAGCGTCGACGCACCATAAGGCGTTCCGCCGCGCACCTGTGAGATATCAAACATCTCTTTAGTGCCGTAGCCGATTGGAATAATGACCATGCCGTGATGGGCAAGCGTAGTCCATACTGACGTTATCGTCAGTTCCTGGCCCCCGCCGGTACCGGTAGAAGTAAACACGCTGGCCAGTTTTCCGTGCAGTGCGCCCGAGGCCCACAGCCCGCCGGTACGATCCCAGAAGTTGCGCATCTGGCCTGACATGTTGCCAAAGCGGGTCGGCGTGCCAACGATAATGGCATCATACTGCGTCAGATCGTCCGGCGTTGCCTCAGCTGCCTGCTGATCGACCTTGCCGCCAACCTCAGCAAAACGCGCCGCATCCATACTCTCCGGCACGCGCAAAATAGTCACTTCGGCTCCGCTGACGCGCTGCACGCCTTCTGCAACCGCCTGCGCCATGGTTTCCACATGTCCATACATTGAGTAATAGAGCACCAGAACTTTTGCCATTGTGGTTCTAACCTCCCGGTAAGATAAGTAAAAAGAGTATAGAAGAGCATGCGCGGGCTGCCGGGAAATGGCGCTGCTGCCCGCTGAGATTTAGCACGCTTAAAAATTTAACGTTATGATTTTTAGTATTAAAATGGCATTTTTTCAGATGAGTCGTAATTCTGAACGCGAATCACATTGCTGCACGCTGAGCAGATAACCCCGGCCGGCTGTTGCGCCTGCGGGCCGGGTTACGCCAGAATGACGCCTGGCTACTTATCAGGTGTTCTATGTCTGCGTTACCTGCACGTCCTTATCTGCGCATTACCCGTCAGGAACTGGTGCTGATTTTCATCACCATGGTCTGGGGCGGCACGTTTCTGGTGGTGCACCGCGCCATGGCATACTCCGGTCCGTTTTTTTTTGTCGGACTGCGATTTGCCACGGCGTCACTGCTGCTGGCCTGTTTTTTCTGGCGCTATCTGCGCGCGCTGACCTGGCTTGAAATCAGAGCGGGCACAATGATTGGCCTGGCTATTGCGGGCGGTTATGGCCTGCAAACCTGGGGGATGCAGACTATCTCCAGCAGCCAGTCTGCCTTTCTGACGGCGCTCTATGTTCCGGTGGTGCCGCTGCTGCAGTGGCTGGTGCTGCGCCGGCCGCCTGGCATTATGGCATGGCTGGGCATTGCGCTGGCGTTCAGCGGCCTGGTGCTGGTGGCGGGGCCGCAGCAGAGCGGCATCGCCCTCAGCGCCGGGGAGAGCGCGACCCTGCTGAGCACGCTGGCGATTGCTGCCGAGATCATTCTGATTAGCCGCTATGCCGGACAGGTGGATGTGCGGCGGGTAACGCTGGTGCAGCTGCTGGTCGCCTCCGCTTGCGCCTTTCTGTTTATGATCCCGAACGGTGAAGCGCTGCCGTCGTTTTCTCTGCCGCTGGTGCTGAGCGCTGCAGGCCTGGGCGCCGCCAGCGCCCTGATTCAGGTGACGATGAACTGGGCCCAGCGCAGTGTGTCACCGGTACGCGCTACGGTAATTTATGCCGGAGAGCCGGTCTGGGCGGGAATTGTCGGGCGTCTCGCGGGGGAGCGACTGCCTGCGGCCGCGCTGCTGGGCGGTGCGCTGATTGTCTGTGGCGTGATTGTCAGTGAGCTGCGGCTGCGGCGTAAGAAAGCGGTGCCCGATGAGGCACCGCAGAAGCCTTAACCGTGTGGCTGTGCAGCTGAACCGGCCGGCGCGCGGCTACGGTGCTGCAGAATTGCGTTCAGGATAATGGCGCCAAAGGTCGCGGTGCCGATACCGCCGAGCGTGAAGCTGCCGATCTTAAGCGCAAAATCGCCGGCGCCCAGAACCAGCGTGGTAGCGACCATGATCAGATTACCGTTCTGCCCGAGATCGACCTGATTCTGCAGCCAGATACGGGCACCGGCCACCGCAATCAGGCCAAATACCACGATAGACGCGCCGCCTATGACCGGTGCTGGCACGGTATGGATGAGTGCGCCAAATTTCGGTGAAAAACCCAGCAGTATTGCGATCAGGGCCGCGGCGACGAACGCCAGCGTAGAGTAGACGCGCGTAACCGCCATGACGCCTATGTTTTCGGCATAGGTTGTCACGCCGCTGCCGCCGGCAGAGCCAGAGAGCATAGTGGCCAGACCGTCGCCAACAAACGCCCGGCCCATCCACGGATCGAGATTGCGTCCGGTCATAGCTGCTACCGCTTTAATATGCCCCAGATTTTCAGCGACCAGAATAATGGCGACCGGCGCAATCATCACTATCGCCTGCAGGTCGAACACAGGGGCAGTCGTATGCGGCACGCCAAACCAGGCGGCGTGCGCCACGCCGCTGAAATCCACCGGTTTACCGAGGCCGAAGCCATTGGTCAGCAGCGCATAGAACGCCCAGGCCACGATCAGCCCTACCAGGATCAACAGGCGCTGTACCAGCCCGCGCGTCATGACCGCCACCAGTCCGATACAGAGCACCGTCAGCACCGCCATCCAGCTGTCGAACAGGGTGGCAGAAACACTGTGCACCGCAATCGGCGCCAGGTTCAGGCCAATCGCCATAACGACGGCGCCGGTGACGACCGGCGGCATCAGGCGCTCAATCCAGCCGGTACCCACTTTCATCACAATCAGACCAATCAGGGTATAGAGCGCGCCGCAGGCGATAATGCCGCCCAGCGCCACGGAGAGGTGAGTGTTAAGGCCCTGGCCGGTGAAACCGGTGACCGCAATCACTACGCCCACAAAAGCGGCGCTGGAACCGAGATAGCTCGGTACGCGCCCGCCGGTAATAAAAAAGAACAGCAGCGTACCGATCCCGGAGAGTAACACAGCGAGATTGGCATCCAGCCCCATCAGCAGCGGCATCAGTACCGTTGCGCCAAACATTGCGACCGCATGCTGCAGCCCAAGCACCAGCGTCTGCCCGAGCGGCAGCGTCTCGTCCGGGGCAATCAAGCCGTCGTCGGTCATTGCTGACTTAACGCGCCAGCGTGGAAACCAGGTACTCGCCATAGATCATCTCCTGAGAGTGAGTAGAACAGGCCGCGTTATGCGGTATCAGCGGGCATCCTGCCGGGAGAAGGTGTGATAACCGCGATCGAACCAGGCGAGCCCCTGGCGCGCCTCGCCCTGGGCCACTGCCAGCACCGTACAGAACAGAATATCGTGTGTGCCAACGCTGACCCGCTGTGTTATCTCGCAGTCAAAGGAGATCAGCGCGGCCTCCAGCAGCGGAGCACCGCTGGCAAGCGTCTGCCACTGCGCGGCGGCAAAGCGATCCGCCATCGCGGTTTTGCCCCCGAACAGCGTGGAAAGGGCGTGCTGGTCTGCCGAGAGAGTATTGACGCAGAGTGCACGGTTATCGCGAAACGCCGGCCAGGCTGAGGCGGAGCGGTTCAGGCAGACCAGCAGCGTCGGCGGGGAGTCGGTCACGCTGCAGACGGCGGAGGCGGTAAAGCCAGCCACGCCTGCCGGGCCATCGGTGGTGATAACATTAACGGCTGCACCCAGCTGCGCCATAGCGTTGCGAAAGGTGTCGCGATCGACTGCGGGTAAATCCGGAAGGGCATGTAGGCTCATGTTCAGACTCCTGATCTCAGCCCGCTGCCAGACAGGCGGGCTGAGCGGTCTCAGCCAGCCAGCGCAGCAGCAGCGTGTTAAAATTATCGCTATCGGTCACGCTCATGGCGTGGCCGCCCCACGGCATGGTCAGCAGCTGGCCCTGCGGCAGCGCTGCCGCCAGCTGTGCTGAACAGCTCCACGGCACCAGCAGATCGTCCTGGCTGCAGATCGCCAGCACCGGCTGGGTGATGCGCGCGGCGCAGGCACGAAAATCTGCCGTTTTCAGCGCGTGCAGACGACGCAACAGATTCTCTGTGCCCTGAAAGTGCTGCTGGTGATGCCTCTCTTCTGCCTCAGCGCGCGCCTGATGCTGCGCCAGCCATTCGGCAGGATAGAGAAACAGCGGCTGAGCGCGTACAAAGGCTTCGGTACCCGCCTGCAGCAGCAGATCCTCTCTGACCTTAAAACAGCGCGCGGTATGGGGGCTGAGCGTCAGCCAGCCGTTAATGACCGCCACGCGCTCAACCCGATCGGGGTGATCGAGCGCCATTTGCAAACCAATCAGCCCCCCAAGCGCATGGCCAGCCACGCTGTAGCGCGCGATCTGATGCTGTTCCAGCGCCTCCGCCAGCTCGGCTGCCATCATCGCCAGGCTGTAACCCTCAGGCAGCGGCGCTGCACTGCGCCCGGTGCCGCGCTGATCGTATGTGACAACGCGGTAGCGGGTGCTGAGCGCCGCCAGCTGTGGCTGCCAGAATCCGGCAACGCCACCAAGGCCTGATGCGAGGACCAGCGTGGGCGCATCGGCAGTGGTCAACCCGTGGATATCCAGCTTCATTACGCCTCCGCCTGTCCGATGTGCGCCACAGACGCAATCTCAACCAGCGCGTCAGGTTTTACCAGACCGCACTGAATACAGAAGCGCGCGGGCTTATCGCCGGGAAAATAGTCGGCATAGACCTGATTCACGGCGGCGTAGTGCTGCCAGTCAGTAATGAAAATAGAGTTGAACGTGACATCTGCCATGCAGCCGCCGGCGGTTTCAATGACGTTTTTGATGGTCTCCAGCACGTGGCGGGTTTGCGCGGCCGCATCGCCGACGTGAACCACGTTATTGTCCGCATCGAACGGCAGGGTGCCGGAAACGTACACCACGCCGTCAGCCAGCGTTCCGGGTACGAACGGGGCGATCGGCGTACTGCTGCCAGCCGGGATAATGACGCGTTTGGGCATAGTCTGATCTCCTGATAGCGAAAAGTTACTGACCCTGCAGGGCTTCGCAGAACGTTTGTGTATCGCTGACCCAGCCGAAAAACGTTTCGATATTGAACAGCGCGGCCTGCTGCGCAAAATCAGGTCCGGCCTGATGCGTGGCGTCAGCCAGTACCACACCGAAATATTCCAGAAAGAAGCCGTCACGCAGCGTGGACTCGACGCAGACGTTGGTGGCGATGCCGGTAAAAATCAGATGACGGATCCCGCGGCTGCGCAGCATGCTGTCGAGCGGCGTATTGAAAAAGCCGCTGTAGCGCGGTTTTGGCAGCACGATATCACCCGGTTCGGGCGTCAGCGCATCCACCAGCGCATAATCCCAGGTGCCTTTCGCCAGCAGGGTGCCCTGCAGCTCAGGCTGGCGGCGCATGGTTTTCAGCGCATTAGATTTGTGAAAATTGGGGGAGCCCGCATCGCCCGCCTCGGTGTAATCGCTGTCCCAGCCGTTCTGGAACCAGATAATCTGTACGCCGGCAGCGCGTGCCGCGGTGACCGAGTGATGAATTCTGGCGATAACCGGCTCGGTGGCAGAGACATCAAATCCCGCCAGGTCGAGATAGCCGCCTTTAGTGGCGTAGGCATTCTGCATGTCGACGACAATCAGCGCGCTCTGAGCCGGAGGCAGGGCGATCGCCTCCGGACGGGCGGGCAGAGTGATATGCGATGTGGTGCCGGTGTGTGCGCAGGTGACGGTTTTCATTATGCTACCTCCTGCGCCGCGGCGATCACGTTGCGACGGCACTGCATCAGCGGCTGTATGCGCTGGCCGAACGCTTCAATACCCTCCAGGAAATCATCAAAGGTCAGTAGCACGCCGTGCGTACCATCAACCTGAGCCACTTCATCCAGCATGCGTGCCACGCTGGCAAAGGAGCCAACTAACGTGCCCATATTGATGTTAACGGCGGAGGTCGGGTCAGCCATCTGACGCACGTTAGTATCGCTGCCTGAACGGGTATCCTGCTGGCTCTGAGTCGTGAGCCACGCGAGTGCCTCTTCGTCGGCGCCAGCTTTGTAGTGCTCCCATTTTGCGCGGGCCGCTTCGTCGCTCTCGGCGGCGATGATCATAAACAGAACGTAGGAGCCGACGTCGCGGCCCGCCTGCTCAGCAGCAAGCTTCATGCGGGCTGCGGTCGGTGCAAAGGCGGCTGGCGTATTAACGCCCTTACCAAAGCAAAAGTTATAGTCGGCATGCTGAGCTGAAAATGCCATGCCCGCATCACTCTGTCCGGCGCATATCACCTTCATCGGCTTCTGCGGCCGTGGGCTGACGCGACAGTCGTTCATCGTGAAAAAATCACCTTTGAAGTCGCTCTGGCCGGTTCCCCATAAATCGCGCAGCACCGTGACATACTCAGTCAGGTATTGATAACGGCTGGCAAAATAGTCATCGCCCGGCCAGATCCCCATCTGCTCATACTCTGGTTTCTGCCAGCCGGTGACGAGGTTTACGCCAAAGCGTCCGCCAGAAATTGAGTCGATGGTCGCAGCCATACGCGCCACGATGGCGGGTGGCAGCGTCAGCGTGGCAGCCGTGGCGTAGATCTCAATCCGCGAGGTGACCGCCGCCAGGCCGGCCATCAGCGTAAAGGACTCCATATTGTGATCCCAGAACTCCGTTTTGCCGCCGAAGCCGCGCAGCTTGATCATTGAGAGTGCAAAATCGAAGTGATAGTGCTCAGCGCGCTGCACAATCGCTTTATTGAGTTCAAAAGTAGGCATGTACTGCGGCGCATGCGTAGAGATCAGCCAGCCGTTATTGCCAATCGGAACAAAGACACCAATTTTCATATGTCACCTCTTTGCATTGATAGGACGGTTTCACGCGCTGCGCTGCTTCCTGCACGCATCCTGCGGGCGGCGCTCTCTCTTGATTGCAAGTCGCGTGCCACATAAATAATTTTTATATATATCATCAGGATATGAACCGCCGATCGGCCAGCCGGGACGGCACCGCGATTTTCAGACCATTTGGTCAAAACAAATGCACAGCAATCAGGCAGCCGTCGGGCAAAAAAGGTGCAGCCCGCCATATCTGCCAGCTGTGTTATGATGTGAATTCACGACAGGGAGAGGTAACAGCATGAAAAATGATGAGAAAAAACCGCGCCGTCGTTCGCAGGCGGCGACCGCAAAACGCGCCGCTATCCTGCAGGCGGCGCTGGCGCTGTTTTCCCAGTTCGGTATTCATGGCACCAGCCTTGACCGGGTGGCTGAGGGAGCAGAGGTGTCAAAAACGAATCTGCTCTACTATTACCCTTCAAAGGAAGTGTTGTATGTCGCCGTGCTGAAAGAGATTCTGGATGTCTGGCTGGCACCGCTGCGCGCGCTGCGCGCCGACCAGGATCCCCTGACGGCCATTCGCCACTATATTCGCCTGAAGCTTGAGGTCTCCCGCGATTATCCTCAGGCATCGCGGCTGTTCTGTCTGGAGATGCTGCAGGGCGCACCACTGCTGCGTGGTGAACTGGCGGGCGACCTGAAAGCGCTGGTAGAGAGTAAGGCGGCAATAGTCGAGCAGTGGATCAGCGCCGGACAGCTGGCTGCCATTCAGCCGCAGCATCTCTTTTTTATGCTCTGGGCCACCACGCAGCACTATGCTGACTTTGCCTCGCAGGTTGAGGCGGTCACCGGGCAGACGCTGCAGGATCCCGACTTTTTTGCACAGACGTTGCAGAACGTAGAGCGGATGATTATCGAAGGCATTCGCGTGCGCTAACGATTGAGGGAGGAGAAGCATGGATTCGCTGTCGCAACTGGCGCTGGGCGCTGCAGTTACCGTTGCCGTCATGAACCGCCGGGTACCGGTATGGCAGGCGGCCCTGGCGGGGGCAGTCGCCGGTACGCTGCCGGATCTGGATGTGTTCGTCGATCACGGCGACGCAATACGCAATATGACGCTGCATCGCACCGAGAGCCATGCGCTGCTGATCCTGACGCTGCTGGCACCGCTGGCCGGCTGGCTGGCCGCCGGGATCACCCGCAGCAAAGCGCACTGGCGCAGCTGGTGCCTGGCCCTCTGGCTGGCGCTGATCACCCATCCGCTGCTCGATCTCACTACCGTGTATGGTACGCAGCTTGGGCTGCCGCTCACTGACTATCCGTTTGCCATCGGCAGTATGTTTATTGTCGATCCGCTCTATACGCTGCCGCTGCTTATCGCACTGGGCGTAGCGCTATGGCGGCGTGATGCCACCGGCGTGCGCTGGACCCGCCTGGGCCTGTTAATCAGCACGCTTTATCTGGGCTGGAGCATGGTGATACAGGGCGTCGCCACGCGGCAGATTGAACAGCAGCTGGCGCAGCAACACGTTGTATCACAGCGGCTGCTGGTCACGCCGACGGCGTTCAACACGCTGGTCTGGCGTACGGTCATTATTACGCCGGATCGCTATGGCGAAGCGTACTGGTCGCTGTTTTCACCCCGGCGGCCGTTACAGATTGCGTGGCACGATCGTCAGATGGCGCTGCTGACACCTTTCAAAGGGCAGTGGCATACGGAGCGCGTTGTCTGGTTCAGTCACGGTTTTTATGCGCTGCGTCAGCAGGCGGGCAATACGCTGATTAGCGATTTGCGTATGGGTGAGGCGCCCGATTACACCTTTACTTTTAATCTTGGCAGGCCGGAAGCGCCAGCAGCGGCGCCGCAGCGTGAGGCGGCCGCACGCCCGTCACTCCAGCGTGCCTGGCATCAGTTCTGGCAGCAGTTATAAATGAAAAAGGCCCGCAGCAGCGGGCCTTAAACAGAAGGGGATCAGGCTTTACGGCGCCGCAGCAGCCAGCCCATGGTGAGCAGCATAAACCACAGCGGCGTAACCATCAGCGCCTGACGGGTATCCTCCTGCAGCGTCAGCAGCACCAGCACGAAAGCAAAAAATGCCATGCAGACCCAGCACATAATCTTGCCCAGCGGCATCTTAAACGTTGACGACGCGTGACGCTGGGGATGCTGTTTACGGTAGGCCAGGTAGCTGCAGAGAATGATGGTCCAGACAAACATAAACAGAATAGCGGATACCGTGGTCACCATGGTAAACACTGTCATCACGTCCGGGATCAGGTAGATCAGCGCGACGCCGCCCAGCAGGCAGAGACAGGAGAAGAACAGGCCGGTGGTGGGCACGGCGCGCGCGGAGAGACGACCAAACGCCTTATGCGCTACCCCCTGTTCTGCCAGGCCATACAGCATGCGGCTGGTAGAGAAGATGCCGCTGTTGGCTGACGAGGCCGCTGAGGTCAGTACCACAAAGTTAACGATGCTCGCAGCAGCGGGCAGGCCAATCAGCACAAACATCTCTACAAACGGGCTGCGATCCGGCATCACCTGATTCCATGGCGTAACGGCCATAATCACCAGCAGCGCCAGAACGTAAAACATAATAATGCGCAGCGGTATGGCATTGATGGCGCGGGGCAGGACCTTGTGCGGATCTTTGGTCTCTGCCGCGGCGGTGCCTACCAGCTCAATACCGACAAAAGCGAACACGGCAATCTGGAAGCCGGCGAAAAAGCCGCTCAGCCCTTTCGGGAACATCCCGCCATGCTGCCAGATATTACTGAGCGATGCCGTGCTGCCGCCGGGTGAAGGGTAGTGCGTACTGACCAGCACAATACCGGTAATAATCAGGGCAACAATGGCGACAATTTTGATAATTGCGAACCAGAACTCCATTTCCCCGAAGAGTTTGACCGTGGCAATATTCAGCGCCAGAAAGACAAAGACGCACAGCAGCGCGCTCATCCAGATAGAGAATCCGGGGAACCAGAGCTGAAAATAGGCGCTGATGGCGACCACGTCAGCGATGCCGGTAACGACCCAGCAGAACCAGTAGGTCCAGCCGGTAAAATAGCCCGCCCACGGGCCGAGCAGATCGGCCGCGAAATCGCTGAACGATTTATATTCCAGATTAGAGAGCAGCAGCTCTCCCATTGCGCGCATAACAAAAAACAGCATGAAGCCGATGATCATATAAACAAAAACGATCGACGGCCCCGCCAGGCTGATGGTTTTGCCTGACCCCATAAAGAGCCCGGTTCCGATAGCGCCGCCAATCGCAATAAGCTGAATATGACGGTTATGCAGGTTGCGCCGGAGTTTTTCCGGCTGTTCAGCCTCACTGAGGGCTGCTTTGGATTGATCAACCATAAAGATAGCTTTCCTGTCTTGATGTTGTGTCAGCTCTGATGGCTGTTGAAATACGTGCCTTTGCACAGGGCAAGAGCGCATAAGATAGAGGAAAGGCCACCGGGTCTGGTAATTGTTTTTTAACCTTTGTGACCTTTTGCGTTTTTTGCTCTGTCAGCAAATATTTACATGGTTGCTCTTTTAGTCACTTTGCGTAAATAAGCAGCACTTTTTCCCGGAAGAACAGGCAGATGAGGCAAGCCAGCTACACTTAGTCACAGGTTTGCAAAGTGATAAGGCAGAGATGGTGCGCGCACTCATTGCGACAGGAATAATTGCTCTGGTGGGGTGGTGGAGTTTGCCCTGGCTGAAATCGCAGCTTCCGGCGCAGTGGAATCCGTTTATTCCGCTTAACGTCACGGATGCGCCAGGCTGGATAACACGTTACAAGCTGGAGAAACTGCGTCACGATCCAGCCGCCTGTCTGGCGGTGCTGGAGCGCGCCAGTGCGCAGGGACGGGTAAGTTTTCGCACGACGCCTCCGGTGCGGGGTAACTGCACAATTGAACAGCCGGTTCGTATCAGCCAGTTTGGGCCGGTTACGCTCAGCAGCAGTTTTCTTGCCAGCTGTCCGATGGCCGTGGCAAGTACGATGTATGTCACGCGCAGTAATGCTGCATTACAGCAGGCGGGTATCACCAGTCCGCTGCGGCGTATTGAGCATGTTGGCAGCTACGCCTGCCGCAACGTCTATCATCGCCAGGAGGGACGCCGCAGCGAACACGCTACGGCAGAGGCGTGGGATGTCACCGCTTTTCAGCTGGCCGATGGCCGCTGGTTACGGGTCGCCAGAAACTGGCAGCAGCCCGCCAGCAGCGCGGCGGGTTTGCATGCACTCTGGCGCAACGGCTGTGCCAGCTTTGGAAACGCACTGGGACCAGACTACAACGCAGCTCATACCACACACTTTCATCTGGGCATGCGCGGCGGTGGATTCTGCCGCTGATGCGGCAGGCTGTTAATTTTAAAAGCCGGGCAGGCTTAATAGTTAATTTGCGCCAACGCTATTTTAGATCCAGTCCCTCAAAGACGCAGAAGGCGTGATTACAAATGAGAACCATTACCCGACTAATTTTTATGTTTGAAATAAGTCTGCCTTAAATAACACTCATCTGTTTTAATAATGAGATATCTCCGGTGAATTTATTTACTCTCCAAAAGAAAAATCGGGTGCCAGCGTCAGATTGTTCAGGCTATCTGCAGCGGACATCATCGCGTTAAAACAGAATTATATTGGTTATCCGCCTCACTCTGTTTTCATTCCAGCGGCTGATGACAGCGTATGCAACTGCGGCAGGCAGTTTATGCCGATAAAATGCGTAGTCGCGCATGGCGCAGGCATCAGCGTGGTGCGGATACAGATAGCTCAGGGTTGCCGATTGCCGGAGGTAACTTTATTTATCAGTGGAATTAAAAACCGTCCATGACTAAATCATTTAGCGCTTTTAACTGAAGGTGAATGTCTCTGCTAATCATTATTTTACTTAAAATCGATGCTAAACTTTTATCCATCTAATAATTAATTTTAATGGGTGGGAGATTGAAACTTTATCAGAAAAATCCTATGCTGGTTTCACGTATCTTAAGCGCCTGAGGCCTGGCAGTCAGGTCACTGCGGCGCTCGCTTTATGGCAACAATTCGATAACTTTCCGGCTGTATAACGCAATCTACAGCAGGAGCCTTTTATTCATTCTGTTCAGATTACGTCTCACCGATATAATCGGACAAGCATCAGGTTAATAAAAGACGTTAAATACGTCAGGATAATAATGACTACCGATAATTATTTTGTCTGGCGAGCCGAAACAGCAAAAGCGTTTCAGGGGTTGACGGAGGTGGTGCAATTAAAAGCACTGTTGCAAAAGCAAATCGTCGCTCTGGGATTCGACTTCTTTGCCTTTTTTGTGCAGCAGCCGGTTCCCTTCACCCGACCGCGTTTTTTCCTGTTCAGCACCTACCCTGAATCCTGGATCCTGCATTATGAGCGGCATAACTACTATGCCGTCGATCCTGTACTGCGGCTTTGTCAGCAGCCCGGAAAAGGGATTGAGTGGTGTGCTGAGATTTTCACCGGGGCGGCTAATCTTTGGCCAGATGCGCAGGCAGCGGGACTCCTGAGCGGCTTTTCTTGCTCAGCGATGGCATCAAATCGTGCCATTGGTATATTATCAATAGCATCACGTCAGCCCGGACGCTCCAGGCACCGCACCGTTGAGCTTGAGGTACAGATAAACTTTCTGGCGGACCTGAGCTTACGGGTTCTTGAGCGCTTAAAAGATAGCTCAATGGTGGTGCTGGCTAAGGGATTTAGCGAGCGGGAGCTGGAAATTTTGAAATGGACAGCTGAAGGAAAAACCTCGGCAGAGATTTCGCTTATTTTGGCAATATCAGAACATACGGTGAATTTTCACCAAAAAAACATGCAAAAACGTTTTAACGTTTCAAATAAAACGCAGATAGCGTGTTATGCCGCAGCGACAGGTCTGATATAGCAAAAGGCAACTACTAATACTGGTAGTTCCCTATCCGTATTGAGTTGTCTACCCTGCGCCGGAAACTTAGCCAGGCTGGCACGATAAAAATCATTGCACACATGGGGATGTCAGAGGCGCATGATGAAAATAATTCAAACACAGCTAAAGGATATGCCTTCCTCACTGCTAGCCGAACTGGGTACCTATCGTTATAGCGTGTTTGCGCGTGGCGAAGGCTGGTCAATTCCTCCGCGGCTGAGCACACCGGGGCAGGAGTACGATCGCTACGACCGTTCAGACGTGACCTGGCTTATCGCCTGGAATGCACGTAAAGGCATTTGTGGCTGCGCGCGATTACTGCCGTGGCATGAACCGGAAGTGGCTGAAGGTATTATTCTGCCGTTTGCGCAGGATAAGGTTTGGGAGATGTCACGCTACTCAGCACGACTGGAGGTGGATGCGGAATTACCGCTGAATATCCTGTGGCACTCGGTGCAGCTGGCAGAGCTGAGCGGCATGGAGTATCTGATTAGCTCGGCCACGCCGATGCTGGAGAAGATGTTTGCACAGCATAATGTGGTTTATGAACCGCTGACGCCAGGGTTGATCCAGTCGGAAGATAATCTGTTCGCTATCCGTATCCCGGTTGAACAGCCGGCACTGGCGGAAAAATATCGCGGCACGCGGCGCTTTAGTCCGGAAGAGGTGCTGCCTTCGCTCGGCGTCTCCGTTAACTGGCAGGCGCACAATTAATACCCCGTGCAGCGCACGGGGCTGGCCGCTTACTGACGGTAAGCGGTTTTGATCTGACGGATCGTGTTGCTGAATACTTCAGCCTGGGGCTTATCAGCCAGCGCATTTTGCACATAGCGTTCCATATTGATAATTACTTTACCGGCGTCTGCCTGTCCCATGCCTTTGAGAATCAGAGTAATCATCATTTTGAGGCAGGCAACTTCATCAGCCAGTGCCTGAGTGTCACGCGACGTTACGAAATCTTCATCACTCATCTTCAACTCCCTGGTGGTATCGATTTACACAGATTCTGTCTTTCCGTGCATAAAACAGAGAGTATATCATAGGTTTGCTTTCTCATTCAGAGGCCAGAAAAATCATTATTCGATCCAGTTAAAGGCAGGGCAGTGCAGACCGTTTTGGCTCGCCTGATACTTTTTCGGCTTAAAAAAAGAAAACAGGCAGATTTATTACAACATGCTGTTATTCAATGAAATGTTAAATAAAAAAGCTGTTTAGTTTGCAGAAAATGGATTTTTTTCTGAAAAGATTTAATTATTTGATTTAGATCATTGCGTCGCAGGTTGTTCTGGTATGTCTGATGTTCAATGCGCATAAAAAACGCTAAGATTACGCTCTTTTTTAATTACCTTTCTAACCTGCGGAGTATGTCCCGTTGATCAGCCTGCTGCTTGTTGATGACCATGAACTGGTACGTGCCGGTATTCGTCGCATTCTGGAAGATATCAAAGGACTGGTCATTGCCGGCGAAGCGGCGTGCGGAGAGGATGCAGTAAAATGGTGCCGTCAGCACACGGTGAATGTCGTTCTGATGGACATGAATATGCCGGGTATCGGCGGACTGGAAGCGACGCGCAAAATTGTCCGCTACAACCCCGATATTCGCATCATTATGCTGACTATTCACACCGAAAACCCGCTGCCGGCCCGGGTAATGCAGGCGGGCGCCTCAGGCTATCTGAGCAAAGGCGCTGCGCCTCAGGAGGTGGTCAGCGCCATTCGCGCCGTCCACGCTGGACAGCGCTATATCGCCTCAGATATCGCTCAGCAAATGGCGCTGAGCCAAATCGAGCCGCAGAAAGCGGAATCGCCCTTCAGTTGTTTGTCGGAACGGGAATTGCAGATTATGCTGATGATTACCCGGGGACAAAAAGTTACGGAGATATCCGAACAGTTGAACCTGAGCCCGAAAACCGTTAACAGCTACCGCTATCGTATGTTCAGTAAGCTAAACATCAGCGGTGATGTAGAGTTAACGCATCTGGCCATTCGTCATGGTCTGTTCAACGCGGAGCCATTAATAAGTAGTGAGTGAACTCTTTAATCCCAAAGCCTTTCTCAGCACCGTAACCAGCCAGCCTGGCGTCTACCGAATGTATGACGCGGCCGGTACGGTGATCTATGTCGGTAAAGCCAAAGACCTTAAAAAACGCCTCAGCAGCTACTTTCGTGCGCAGACTGGCAGCCGTAAAACGGATGTGCTGGTCAGTAATATTTGCAATATCGACGTTACGGTCACGCATACTGAGACAGAAGCGCTGCTGCTGGAGCATAACTACATCAAGCTTTACCAGCCACGCTATAACGTGCTGCTGCGCGATGATAAATCGTATCCATATATTTTTCTTAGCGGCGATACGCACCCCCGGCTGGCGATGCATCGCGGTGCCAAACACGCCAAAGGGGAATATTTCGGTCCGTTTCCAAATGGCTATGCGGTACGCGAGACGCTGGGCCTGCTGCAGAAAGTCTTTCCTATTCGCCAGTGTGAGAACAGCGTCTATCGCAATCGCTCGCGTCCCTGTTTGCAGTATCAGATTGGACGCTGCCTCGGTCCGTGCGTAGCCGGTCTGGTCAGCGAAGAGGAGTATGCCCGGCAGACAGACTATGTGCGGCTGTTTCTGGCCGGTAAAGATGATCAGGTCATCAACCAGCTGGTAGCGCATATGGAGGCGGCAAGTCAGGGATTGCGTTTTGAAGAGGCGGGGCGGCTGCGCGATCAGATTCAGGCCGTACGCCGCATTACTGAAAAACAGTTTGTCTCAAATCAGGGTGACGATCTTGATGTCATGGGCGTGGCCTATGATGCGGGCATGGCCTGTCTGCACGTGCTGTTTATCCGCCAGGGGAAAGTACTGGGAAGCCGCAGCTATTTCCCCAAAGTCCCGCCTGACACTGAGCTGACGGAAGTGGTGCAGACCTTTGTCGGGCAGTTTTATCTGCAGGGAAGCGAGGCGCGCACCCTGCCCGGAGAGATCCTGCTGGATTTTAACCTGGCAGAACGCAACCTGCTGGCTGAATCACTCAGTACGCTGGCTGGTCGCAAAGTCAATATACAGACCAAGCCGCGCGGCGATCGGGCACGCTATCTCAAGCTGGCGCGCACCAACGCGGCAACGGCGCTGACCACTAAGCTGTCGCAGCACTCCACTATTCAGCAGCGGCTTGCCGCGCTGGCTTCCTGGCTGAAGCTGGAGAGCATTCAGCGCATGGAGTGTTTTGATATAAGCCATACCATGGGTGAGCAGACTATCGCCTCCTGCGTGGTGTTTAATCAGGATGGCCCGCTGCGTTCTGATTACCGGCGTTACAATATTGAAGGGATCACGCCGGGCGACGATTACGCGGCGATGAATCAGGTGCTGCGCCGCCGTTATGGCAAAGCGCTGGAGCAGGATAAAATTCCGGATGTCATTTTGATTGATGGCGGTAAGGGTCAGCTGGCGCAGGCGAAAGAGGTATTTGCGGAACTGGATGTCAGCTGGGATAAACAGCACCCGATTCTGCTTGGTGTCGCTAAAGGCAGCGATCGCAAGGCGGGACTGGAAACGCTGTTTTTTGAAGCGGAAGGTGAGGGCGTTTCTCTGCCGCCGGATTCGCCAGCCCTGCATGTCATTCAGCATATTCGTGATGATGCTCACAATCATGCAATTTCAGGCCACCGTAAAAAACGCGCCAAAGTGAAGAACACCAGCGCGCTGGAAAGTATTGAAGGCATC
The DNA here is from genome assembly GCF_007680655.1 of Pantoea sp. PSNIH1. Taxonomy (NCBI): domain Bacteria; kingdom Pseudomonadati; phylum Pseudomonadota; class Gammaproteobacteria; order Enterobacterales; family Erwiniaceae; genus Pantoea; species Pantoea sp. PSNIH1. Next base: position 1,058,040 of record NZ_VEIP01000001.1, on the reverse strand, counting down.
GGACCTAAACGGCGTCAGCAGCTGCTGAAATATATGGGAGGCCTGCAGCCGCTGATGAACGCCAGCGTGGATGAAATCGCCCGCGTGCCCGGTATCTCCTTTGCCCTGGCTGAAAAAATATACCACTCGCTGAAACACTAACATTGAAACAGGGGGGGCAATGTAGGAACATACGTTAAACCCTACACACACCAGACAGTTACTGGCATATGCAATATAACATCCCAACGTGTCTTACCCTGTTTCGCGTTTTTTTGATTCCTTTTTTTGTACTGGCGTTCTACCTGCCGTTTTACTGGGCGCCTTTTGCGACAGCGCTGATTTTTGTTATTGCCGCCATAACGGACTGGTTTGACGGCTTTCTGGCGCGTCGCTGGAAACAAACCACGCGCTTTGGTGCATTTCTCGATCCGGTGGCTGATAAGGTCATGGTCGCTATGGCGCTGGTGCTGGTTGCGGAATATTTCCACGCGTGGTGGATAACCCTGCCTGCTGCCACCATGATCGCCCGCGAGATTATTATCTCTGCGCTGCGTGAATGGATGGCGGAAATTGGCAAGCGCAGCAGCGTTGCCGTCTCATGGATTGGTAAAGTCAAAACCACGGCGCAGATGCTCTCACTGGTTGCGCTGCTGTGGCGTCCTGATGCTACGGTAGTAGGCGTTGGCGTGGTCGCACTCTATATCGCGGCAGTGCTGACATTCTGGTCGATGTTTCAGTATCTGAGCGCAGCACGCGGTGATCTGCTCGATAGCTGATCGATACGATTCAAAAAGCAGCAAACAGACGCAGTGGGTGATAATTTTATTGACTCACTGCGTGAGATAAGTAGAATGCATCGCATCGAACGGCAGCACAGCTGCAAGAAGCTGAATAAAAACAGCAAGTTCGGTAAAGCAGCAGTTATGCGGGAATAGCTCAGTTGGTAGAGCACGACCTTGCCAAGGTCGGGGTCGCGAGTTCGAGTCTCGTTTCCCGCTCCAGTTTCAGCAATGGGTCACTGACCGGTTGCACATCAGAATAAAGGCGCGTTGGCAGAGTGGCCATGCAACGGATTGCAAATCCGTCTACCTCGGTTCGACTCCGGGACGCGCCTCCAGTTTACACCCTGCCCGGGTGGTGAAATCGGTAGACACAAGGGATTTAAAATCCCTCGGCTTATGGTCGTGCGGGTTCAAGTCCCGCCCCGGGCACCATACAAAACACCGAATTAAAAAAGCGCTATAAGTAATGTCGTAACCGCCTTCAGGCGGTTTTTTTGTGTCTGCTGTTTTTCATTCCTGACGCCCCACCGTGCGTGCCTGTATAACCAATCCCAAATCATAATACCTGGATAACAGCCTTTTTGATCTTTCACTGCAAAACAGAACCTGCGCAGGTGACATGATTCATGTTTTTCCTGCGATTAATTGATAAAGCACCGGGCAGGTGCTGGCAACGCTGCATAGCGTAGTTAATGGTCGATTTATGAAAGTTGTTCTTCAAAAGCCGCATCTATACTTTTTGCCGCATCGCGGATTTCGGGCAAACCAGTCATCCACCTTATCGATAAACCCAATTTTTCCGGGTTTTCACGTCAGAAGTCTGCGCTTTAAAATGTGATTGCTGCTGCCGGAAGGGATCCCGGCGCGAAGCCAGTAAAGATATGGAGATTATTATGTTTACTATTAACAAAGCATCGGCGCAGTCTGTTCCTGTTGCTCTGCCTCCGGCTGATGCCACGGCACCAGAGGGCTGTGTATCTCTGGACTCATTCTTTAGCGATCCCTATGTCATAAAGCACCTGGCGCTGGCGGCAACGCTGAAAAAAAACCAGTCGGGAACGCTGTTAAGCAATATTTTTAATAAGCGGGATGTCTGTTTTGATTCTGAACAGAAAATAAGAGACGCCGATTACGCTATAAAAGATGGGTTTCTGTATCGTGCCCACTATGCGGATCCGCATACTGTGACGAGCGCGGGGGTAACCCGCAATACGCAGGAAAACGAGGAGGAATGTTTTGATGATTATCTGGCAAAGTTGTTTGAGCATACTGCCGGGCACAGCAGCCAGGGAGCCATATTATCTTTCAGTAGCCATGAGAAAACAGCTAAAAAATTTATGGCAGAAGGGAAACTCCTCCTCAAAGTAGATGCTGATAGTGAGGCGGATAAAAACGAGTTTATTTCCGTACCACAACTGATACTGCAGCATGGCGGGCGATTGCTCAAAGCAGGAAAGATAGACAAGCTAACGCTGCTTTCTGCTCTCGATCAGCTCAACAACAGAGAGCGTGAATTTTTTTATATTGGTAAACGTCATGGCTATCGATATGGCGAATTACCCCCGTATAAACTGGCTTTTGGTGAAGCGGCGCAGCCGGTTACTACGCATGTTGCGGCCCGTGACCAGGAGCCTGTTGCGGCAGCCGTGGTGCTCAGAGAAGATAAAACCGGCGTAGCCCGCGATCGTATCTGCTATCCGGGAGTCAGCAGCTGCCTTACGATTACTTTCAGACATGAAAATTTTTTAGCAGGAGCGCACTTAACAATAGCCACAGATAAGAACGCCCTTAAAGATGTACTGAAAGAAATAAAAGCGCTTAACCCGAATAAACCCATTGAGATTATTGTCGCTTCTCCATTTTCTGTTTATAAAATCGGCGTGTCTGATAAAGAGTTAAATACCCGCTCAAAGTTAAAAAAAATCATAGGCAGGATTTTTCCGGATACGTCAATCCGGTTGGTTGACACCTCCGATATACGGTTGTCCCATATTCTGGTCAGTAAAAATAGCCTTGAGTACGTAAACGAAAGCAACTTCAGAGTTATCGGCAACCATTGTCCCGATGCGTCAGCCTTCGCAAAATCCGCTGAAACCGTCTTGCCGGACAGGCCGACGCCCTTAGCCTCACTGGCGAGCAGCAGCAGTGGTGCGGTAACGCGCTCAGCACTGAGCGCCTGGCTAAAGGAAACTGATTTACCCTCCCGCCGCAGTGAAGAACAGGTATTAAAGGATTTAAAAGAGGCTGGCTTTGCGGTCACCGCTTCTCAGCTGAAAAAAGCCTGGTCCGATGCACTGCCGGCCGGCGATGCTGTTCTCGCTTCAGCGCCGGATAACCCCTCTTCTGAGATCGCCTCACCTGAAATAAAGAAATTACGCTCAATCAGAACCCTGACAACGCTGAAACATCAGCACGGAATGCCGAACCAGGATCGGCAGCGCGAACTCAATGCCCTGCTTAAATTGGGTCCGCAGCTGGCTGATGTGGCGCGCCATCCGGGTAAAGAGATGCTTGAGACTATTTTAGATAAAGATATTTCCCCTGCCGGCTATTCACAAATGAGCAGTGAGTTCAGCCAGGCTCTGGCGACGGATTACTTTGAGACACTAGACGATACCCTTAAAAGTGAAGAAAACCCGACAGGCGACCCCCCCCTGGCCTCAATGCTCAACCCGCTAAAGGATCATCTGCTGGAAAACCGTGGTCAGCAAAATATGCACCCCTGGAATGATGGGTTGATCCGCACTTTGAGTACGGCAGGAAAGGGTGCGCAGGCTCAGCGAGCTGCGCGCGCATTATCTGCGGAGCTGGAGCGGGATCCTGACATCGGCACGGCATGGAAGCCCGGATCGTCTGCAGCGCCATCGCCTGAAGCTGAGCGCATCAGAGAAAAGTTGACCCAGCTGAGCACTCGTGAAGGTTTTATACAGAAAGAGCAGAGGCTGACCGGGCTTCTTTCGCGACGAGACAGGAATATTCAGCAGGACAGAGAAAGGCTGACACTTAAGGCAGCAGCAGATCGGGCAAAACGCAGGGAAGCGGACCGCCAGGCGTGGAACGCCTTCAATCGCCACGTTGATAATATGGTTGCCGGGGGGCAGGATCTCAGGGCCAGACATGCCCGTGAGAGAAGCGAAATCGATGCCCGTGTCAGCCGGGATTATCATGCCCGCATGGATGCCTGGCAGAGTACAAGAGAAGAGATGGGGAAGAAAATGCAGGCCATACTGCAAGCGCTGGCAGCCAAATCCGGAACGGCTGCAGCGCGTAAGATGAGTGTGCCGGCTAATCTGGGGCCGATTATCAGTACGGCAGACCGGTTAAGAAATGAAGCTGACGCTGCTATTACGGCTTTCACCTGGGCTCTGCAGAAAAATCTCACTGAGGGAGAGCTAAAGCAACGTCTGACTGACATGGAGAGGGTTACTGAAAAGCTGGTTGCTGAAGAGCAGCACCTGTTCAATCAGGTAGCAGGCCTGATAGAAAAAAAGGTATCCGTAGCGCGACCGGATGAGAGAGAAGTAGATACGTTGTTAGGCCAATTAGCTCAGGAAGTCATGACAGAGCGTCTCCCTGATATTAACCGGACTCACGGGCTTCAGGACCTGTCATCGGAGAGAAGAGCTGAGAGAGAGCCGCAAAAAATAGCCCTTGCGCGGTCTGCTTATGACAAAGTCGGCAAAGAGTAAAGCTAACAGCTAACCCCGATTTCATACGCGGAATGTCAGCAAAGAGAGCCTGTCAATACCCCGAACGGGCAATAACTACCCGGCGCAGCCGGGTAGCGAAAATTAACCCTGCGGCTGGCCGACCGGGCCTTCGCCTTCGCTGGCGCCTGGCACCGGCTGGTTACTTGGTGCGTGCGGACGACCGTCGGCACCCACGGCATCACTATGCTGCATGCAGCCTGCCAGTGAAAAAAGCGTAACCGCTACCAGACCTGCTTTCATAATCCACGACATACAATCCCCTTAATAAACTACTTTTATACGCCTGCCAATCAGCGCGTTGCGCCGTTAAGCAAAGCCGCTGAAGGGCTAACTTGCAAGCGAAACGGGAGATTTAAGACATAAGGACGGGCAGAAACAGCGCGGAGCGCGCGGGCAGGGCGCTCAGAGGCGCCCTGCTGACAGGCGGATTAACCGAGGTTGCCGCTCAGGCGATCGCGAAAATCGCTGCTGCGGTTATCCAGACCGGTAAAGGTAACTGTGGCACCGTGACGCTGATAACGGTATTCGATTGCGTCCAGCGCGGCGACGCTGGAGGCGTCCCAGATCTGAGCGTGCGTCAGATCGATAGTGACCTGGCTCGGATCGTGGCCATAATCAAAGTGCTCGAACAGGTCATTACTGCTGGCGAAAAATAGCGGACCGCGTACGGTGTAGTGAACCCGATCCCCTTCCGGGCTGAGCGTGCGCTCGGCATGAATAACATGGGCGATACGCCGGGCAAACAGCATCATGGCCAGAATCACGCCGAGCAGCACGCCAATCGCCAGGTTGCTGGTCCAGACGGTGATCGCGACAGTCACCACCATCACCAGCGTCTCTGACCACGGCATCCGTTTCAGCGTTGCGGGTTGCAGGCTGTGCCAGTTAACGGTCTTCACCGCCACCACCATCATAATGCCCGCCAGAACCACCATCGGGATCTGCGCCATGATATGGCTCAGGCCAGTCACCAGCAGCAGCAGTACCAGTGCCGCCGCTATGGTTGAAATCCGGGTACGCGCGCGGCCCAGCTCGACGTTGACAATTGTCTGCCCAATCATGGCGCAGCCGGCGATGCCGCCGTAGAAACCGGCGAGAATATTGCCAATGCCCAGCGCCCAGGATTCGCGCCGTTTTCCTGATGGCGTGTCGGTAAGATCGTCCACCAGCTTTGCCGTCAGCAGCGACTCCATCAGGCCAACAAACGCAACGGAGAGCGCGGCGGGCCAGACGATCTGCAGCGTCTGCAGGTTCAGCGGCACCAGCAGTTCGGTAAACCCGGGCAGCCCGGCGCTCATCGGACCTTCATCGCCCACGCTGGGTACGCGATAACCGAGCAGCAGAGCGACGGCGGTAACCACGACAATGGCAACCAGCGGTGAGGGAACACTTTTCAGTACGCGCGGCAGCAGCAGCACAATGGCCAGCGTGGCGGCAAACAGGCCCCAGACCAGCGCAGAGTGGCCCCAGACGTGCGGCACCTGCGCAAAGAAAATCAGTACGCCCAGCGCGTTGACAAAGCCCAGCATCACCGAACGCGGGATATAACGCATCATGCGCGAAAGGCCGGTGACGCCAAACACAATCTGAATAATGCCCGCCAGAATCACGGCAGGCAGAATATAGGCCACGCCGTGCGCATGAACCATCGGGCCAATAACCAGCGCCACTGAACCGGCCGCCGCGGTCACCATCGCCGGACGCCCGCCCAGCAGTGAGAGCGTCAGACAGAGCACGACCGAAGCGATCAGGCTGACTTTAGGATCAACGCCCGCAATAACAGAGAAAGAGATAACTTCAGGAATGAGTGCCAGCGCGGTGATCACCCCGGCCAGGCATTCGCGGGTAAGCAGGGCGGGTGAACGCAGAACGCGGGCGACCGTTAAATCGCCCGCGTCAGCACTATTGCGATCGGTTTGTGAATTCATAACGTGTGCGGACTCTTAAGTTATAAAGCGTATGCGGCAGCGAGGCAGCAGAAAAACAGGATGTTTAGCGTGCGAATGTTACCGGTCATTGGTGGCCCAGACCAGCGAAAGAGAGAGAGCAGCAGGGTAAAAAAATAACCTCTGCAGGTGGAAATCCAAAAACACCTGCAGAGGCGACGCAAAAGCATCATTCGTTACTGAATCGTCAGCCGATTCATGGCGCTAAAGTTATACAAAAAAAGGGTTTGTGTACAACTAATTTCTTAAGCATTTTGTGCGATATTAGCCGGTTAGCGGGGGTTACGGCAGGCTGTGGTCTGACATGTACAGGTTTTTATCTCAAATCGATACAACCTTTTCCCTTTTATAGCGGCGTGAATTATAATTACGCCTTCTTTTAGTTAGGTATCTAACCATTAGGTGGCTAATCTTGACCGACTACCCGCAGCCCTTTTCCCGGCTTTTACATCAGACGGCTCATGCATGGCGGCTGGCGGTCGATCGCCGGCTGAAAGAGAGCGATTTGAGTATGAGCAGCTGGATGGCGATTGCCAGCGTCGCCACCGCCAGTCAGCCGCTGACGCAGAAAGCGCTGGCGCAGCAGCTGGGTCTGGAGGACGCGAGCGTGGTGCCACTGGTGGATCGGCTTGTGAAGCAGCAGCTGCTGGCTCGTCTGCAAACGCCCGAAGATCGGCGTAAACGTCTGCTGGTGCTGACGACGCAGGGCGAGCAGGCGTTTACTCAGGTCAAAGCGCAGGCAGACGATCTGCGCAGTCAGCTGCTGGCTGATATCGATCCCGCTGCGCTGGCTGTCACGGAGACGGTGCTGCAGCAGCTGCTCGATCGTCTGGGTAGCGCCTGAGCATGGCCAGACGTAATCCCTACGCGCAGCGGGAATGGCTGCCGCATGAAAAGCCGATGCTGCCAGGCTCCCCCTCCACGCCGCTGCATTCGCCAGGCAAGCGCGTCGCGTTTGGCCTGATTGGCTTGCTGATCACGCTGACCGGCGCGCTCAGCAACGCGCTGGTCACGGCAAACCTGACCAATCTGCAGGGGACGTTTGCCGCTTACAGCAATGAGATCGCCTGGCTGCCGGCGGTTTATGTGATGGGAAACATTTCAATTAACCTGCTGCTGGTAAAATTTCGCCAGCAGTTTGGCCTGCGGCTGTTTACCGAAGCGTTTCTGGTGCTGTATGTCATCGTGGCGTTTTTTCATCTGTTCGCCAACGATCTCAGTTCCGCCATCATTGTGCGCACCGCACACGGAATGGTGGCTGCCGCGCTCAGTTCGCTGGGGATCTACTATCAGGTACAGGCGTGGCCGGCAAAACACCGGCTGAAAGCGCTGGTGATCGGTATCACGGCTTCCCAGCTGGCGATCCCGCTGGCGCGACTCTTTTCTACCGAGCTGCTGCAGCTGGAGGAGTGGCGTGGTCTCTATCTGTTTGAGCTTGGGCTGGCGCTGATTGCGCTCGGCTGCGTGCTGGTGGTCAGGCTGCCCCCGGGAGACCGCATTAAAGCGTTTGAAAAACTCGATTTTGTCACGTTTCTGCTGCTGGCACCGGGTATGGCGCTGCTGTGCGGTGTGCTGTCACTGGGACGCATCGAATGGTGGTTTACCACGCCGTGGCTGGGCGTCTGTCTGGTGCTGGCGCTGGTGCTGATTGTTTCAGCCGTTGTGGTGGAGCATAACCGGACCAATCCACTGATCAACACCCGCTGGCTGAGTAGCGGCATGATTGTCCGGCTGGGTATCGCCATGATCATGATCCGTATTGTGCTGGCTGAGCAGAACACCGGGGCGATCGGCTTTTTGCAGCAGCTGGGGCTGCTTAACGATCAGCTGCATGGCCTGGCGCTGGCCATTATTGCCGGCGTCATCTGCGGCATCATCGCCAGTGCGCTGACCATCAAGCCTGGCCAGCTTAACTGGCCAATTGTGACCTCGCTGGCGATTATGATTGTGGCTTCGCTGATGGACGCGCAGTCAAATCCGCTGACGCGCGCGCACAACCTCTATTTTAGCCAGTTCCTGCTGGGCTTCAGCAGCGCCTTTTTCCTGGCGCCAGCGATGCTGCTGGGGATCGGCAGCGTGGTGACGCAGCCGAAAAACCTGGTCAGCTTTGTGGTGCTGTTTGGTATGAGCCAGAATCTGGGCGGGCTGATTGGTTCAGCCATTCTCGGAACGTTTCAGACCTGGCGGGAGAAGTATCACTCCAGCCTGCTGGCCGACAAACTCTCGCAGCTCGATCCTAACGTGACGGAACGGCTGGATCAGTACAGCGCGCTGTTTCGCAGTCAGCTGACCGATAGCGTGCTGCTGGGCGCCCAGAGCAGCATCCAGCTGCAGACCGTCGCCACGCTGCAGGCGAACGTCCTTGCGTATAATGACACTTATCTGCTCACGGCAGCCCTGGCGATGTGCACGCTGCTATGGGTATTATGGCGGCTGTCGCGTCAGCGTTATCTTGCGTGGCGGCAGGCGAAAAATCATCATGATGAGCCGCGTCAGACAGCGCCCTCAGCGAACTAAACGGAGAAGAGATGAGTCAACAGGATGATCTGCAGGTGGCTGAGCGCGAACGTGCGCATCGCCGCCGCACGCTTTCTATCGCCGCTGGCGCGGGAATTGTGATTGTGGGTGTGCTGGTAATTCTTTATGCCTGGCAGCTCTGGCCGTTTACCAGCAGCGTACAGACCACGGAAAACGCCTATGTGCGCGGTCAGATCACCTTTATCAGTCCGCAGGTCAGCGGCTATCTGACCGGCGTTGAAGTTGTGGATCTGCAGCCGGTGAAGCAGGGCGAGCTGCTGATGACCATTGACGATCATATCTATCGTCAGCGCGTGCATCAGGCTCAGGCGCAGCTGGAGATGAAAGTGGCGGCACTGAAAAATAATCAGCAGCAGCGAAAAAGCGCTGAAGCGACCATTCTCAGCAATAAAGCCGCGCTGGAGAATGCCCGGGCACAGAGGCAGAAAAGCGGGCTCGACCTGAAACGGGTGGAAAATCTGGCGTCGGATGGGTCGCTTTCGGTGCGCGAGCGTGATGCGTCGCGTGCCGCGGATGCGCAGGCGCAGGCGCAGATGCGGCAGGCCGAAGCGCAGGTTGCCGTAGCGCAACAGAATCTGCAAACGGTGGTAGTAAACCGCGCTTCGCTGGAAGCTGACGTGGCTAACGCCCGTGCGGCGCTGGAGCTGGCGAATATCGACCTTGCTAACACCCGGATTGTGGCGCCTGATAGTGGTCAGCTGGGACAGCTCTCCGTGCGTAAAGGAACCTATGTTACCGCCGGTACGCGTCTCACTTCGGTGGTGCCGGATAAAAAGTGGGTGATTGCCAATTTTAAAGAGACGCAGCTGGCACATATTCGCCCGGGCTTACCGGTGACGTTTAGCGTTGATGCGCTTAACGGCCGGCGCTTCAGCGGCAGAGTAGAGTTTATCTCTCCTGCGGCTGGCTCAGAGTTCAGCGCCATCTCCCCCGACAATGCCACCGGAAACTTTGTGAAGATTGCGCAGCGCATTCCGGTACGGATCGGCCTTGATCCCGATGCGCAGCAGCTGCTGCGTCCGGGCATGTCAGTGGAGGTCAGCATCGATACTGCCGCAGAGCCGGCGAAGGAGACGCCGTGAAGCCGCTGCTACCTTTATCACTTGCGCTGTTGCTGCTCAGCGGCTGTGCGACCCAGGTTGAAAAAGCGCCCGCTTCGCTGCCCATCCCGGAGCAGTGGCGCGATCGGACCGGACCGCAGGCGCCGCCGGAAGCCGCATGGTGGCGCACCTTTGGCGACAGCGATCTGAATCGTCTGGTCAGTCAGGCACTGAAATATAATAGCGATATTCTTCTTGCCCGGGCGCGGGTCGATCAGTACCGGGCGCAGGTGCGCGCAGCGCAGGGCGATAACTTTCCGGCGCTCTCTGCCGGTGTGGCTGCCAGCCGTCAGCGTTCGCTCTCGGCGGCAACCGGCCAGCCTTATGAAAGCGCAGTGTTTCAGGGTTTACTGCAGGCTAATTATGAGGTCGATCTCTGGGGCAGCCGCAGTAACAGCATACGCGCGGCGGAGGCGACGCTGGAGGCGCAGCGCGCTGCGGCGGCGGCGGCTGAGCTTACCGTTGCCAGCTCAGTGGCATCGGGCTACGTTACGCTTGCCTCGCTGGATGAACAGCTGCGCGTGACGCAGGCGACGCTGGCAACGCGCGAAAACTCCCGCCAGCTTGCCCGGCGCCAGTTTGAAACCGGCTATACGTCGCGACTGGAGTGGATGCAGGCGGAGTCAGAGTACCAGACGGCCAGCGCGCAAATTCCGCAGCTGCAGCATCAGATCGCGCAGCAGGAGAACGCATTAAGCGTCCTAGCGGGCATGAACCCGCGTGAAATCGCACGCAGCCATCGCTTTGACAACATCCGGCCGCACGCTCTGCCCGCGCTGCTGCCGTCGCAGCTGCTGAACCGGCGTCCCGACATTGTTCAGGCGCAGCGTGAGCTGCTGGCGGCAGATGCTTCTCTGGCGTCCGCACGCGCCAGACTGCTGCCTTCACTTAACCTCACCGCCAGCGGCACGCTGCAGAGCAGCGAGCTGCACACGCTACTGGATAATCCGTTTCGTCTCTGGAGTCTGGGGGGCAGTATCCTGGCACCGCTGCTTAATCGCGAAGCGCTGACGGCACAGGTTGACGTGCAGATGGCTACGCGCAATCAGGCGCTCTACAGCTATGAAAAAACGGTGCGTAACGCTTTCTCAGAAACAGAGGATGCGCTGGATGCGATCCGCCGTAATCAGGAGCAGCTGGCGGAACTGCAAAAGCAGGAGCAGTTTGTAGCGGAAGCGTACCGGATTGCCCGCAATCGCTATCAGAATGGTTATGCTTCGTATCTTGATGAGCTTGATGCACAGCGTACGCTGTTCAGCACGCAGCTTAATATTGTCTCGGTGAAAAATAATCTGCTGCAGGCGCAAATCGATCTCTATCGGGCACTGGGTGGCGGCTGGCACGCCGCCTGAAGCGGGATCCTGGCGGTAGCAGGAAAGTGATAAAGTCACGCGCGGTATCTGTTTCGCACAGAAATAGTCGTGAAATATTTATCACTTTCCATTACACTCAGCGCGCAATTTTGCCCTGATTCTGCTTACGCTATTGAGTTTTCATGAGTTTGCCGGCCCCACCTGACGATAACGACGAGTCTCACCGTCAACCGCTTGATGATGCGCACTTCGCTATCGTGGTTCTTGCGGTCACTTCGGTAACGCTTATAATCTTTGTCCTGATGCTCACTCTGTGGATGAGCTAACGCCTGCAACGCAGTATCAACGCCTGCAAGGAGAGCTAAATGGACGCTCGCGACGATAAACTGATCGCTATCATCGCCTTACTCTGTGCCTGTCTGATTGGCGTGATTTTTCTTGTTACCATGACCTGGCTTACCGATGTGCGCCGTCCTGCCGATACGCTGCAGGACGCCAGAAGCTGTGCGCCCGCTTCCCGTCACGCTCAGCGCTCCTGACGCTGCCATTTGATCTGCTGACCGCGCAGCTCCAGGGCCAGTCCCTCATGCAGAGTACGATTACCGTTAGGATCGCCCAGCCCGAACAGGGCGCCGGGAGAGCGGCGATCGTCCGCCCAGGCGGGATACTCCACCACCGGATAGAGTGAAATTCCCTCCAGCGCAACGCCCTGAGCCAGCGCCAGCCGCGCTTCCGCACTGACGTGCCGCAGCCATGGCGCGCGCGCATCGCCTTCAGCCCCCGTTTCCGCCAGCAGCAGCGGACGCTGATAGCGCTGCCAGCACGCCAGCAGCAGCTGGTGCAGGGGCTGACGCTGCGGATGATCGGGTGGCAGGGTATCGCCTGACCAGAACCAGTGGTTGTCGGGATAGTAGTTCAGGCCCAGAATATCGAGAAAGTCCGCCTGTCCGCCGAGTCCCGGTTCAGCGCGCCCGGCCAGCCAGTCCCACGCTTCAAACTGCATCTCATGCTGCCGGGCAGCATGCCCGGCACTCTCTGGCTTATCCGGGTCCGCAGCGATCTGCACCAGCGGATCGGTCAGCACAAAGCGAGCTTCAGGATAGACATCGCGGATCGCATGCATCGCGGCCAGCGAGGCGCGCACCAGCTGGCGCTTCAGATCGCGTCCGCGTTCGCTGGCGTAAGGATCGAGCCATGAGACATCCGCCCCGGCCCAGGCCCAGAATGAGATTTGATTAATCGGGGTAAAAAACGGCTGCTCCACGCCCTCATCGCGCATCAGCTGTGCCATAGCGCGTGCATAGCGGGCAAAGTGCTCAACGAACGCCGGTTTCCAGATATCGAGGTGCGCCGGATAGCCAAAATGCGCCAGCTCCCAGATAATCTGCATATTGTGGCGTGCGGCCGCATGGATCATCGGCAGAAAGGAGCGCCAGTCGTAGTGGTCAGGCGTCGCTTCAATCAGATGCCAGCGCGCACCGTCGCGCGCCGTGAGCAAACCTTCCCGCACCAGCGCGGCGTAATCTTTATCCAGCAGCATATCGTGTCCGCTACTGACAACCATATCCAGACGGCGGCCGCCGCTGCGACAGGCGGTAGAGCAGGGAAAGCTGCCCTGAAAAAAACTGCGAAAAAGCCGGGGTTGATAATGAGGCAGTAACGCGGTCATATTTCACTCCTCAGGGTAATCGCCCGATGCAGAACCACGGGCTAAGTCTAGACTAAATTAGCAGCCGGCTCTGCCGGTCAGGCGTGCAGGTTGCCTGCCACAGCGACAATGCCAATAATAAGCGTGATTACGTATTCAGGGATCCAGTATGAGCGAAGCAGCAGCGCTGCCCGGCCAGTTAGCCGCGGGCGATGAATTACGGCAAAGCGTGGCGCAGCAGTGCGCGCAGCATCCCGGCCTGAGTGGCATCCATCCGCTTAACGACGGGCTTGACGCGTTTGCTGCGCGTTACCTGCTGATGAGCATGGCGCGGCACACTATCGATGTACAGTACTACATCTGGCATAACGACATGTCCGGACGCCTGCTGTTCAGCGCGCTGCTGGACGCTGCCGGGCGCGGTATCAGGGTGCGCTTACTGCTGGATGATAACAATACGCCGGGGCTGGATAACACGCTGGCGGAGCTGGAGCGTCATCCGAACATTTCGGTCAGGCTGTTTAACCCCTTTTCATTCCGCACGCTGCGCGCGCTGGGCTACCTGACTGACTTCGCGCGCCTCAATCGCCGGATGCATAATAAAAGTCTGACGGTAGATGGCGCCGCAACGCTGGTGGGGGGGCGCAACGTCGGGGATGAATATTTTGGTACCGGCAATGAGCCCCTGTTTACCGATCTCGACGTGCTGGCCATCGGGCCGGTTGTCGATGAGGTTACCGCAGATTTCGAGCGCTACTGGCATAGCCAGGCGGTATCGCCGCTGCGCAGCGTAGTGGACGTGCGCAGCGATGAGGGCGAAGCGGTGCGCCTGCCGCCGGAGTGGCAGCAGAGCGAGGCGGTGCAGCGTTATCTGGCGCGTCTTAACCACTCCGATTTTGTCAGCCAGCTGGAGCAGGGCGCGCTGGCGATGACCTGGGCTGAGGCGCGCCTGCTGAGCGACGATCCGCGCAAAGGGCTGGGCAAAGCCAGACGCAGCAGCCTGCTGCCGCAGCGGATGCTGGAGGTCATCGGCACGCCACAGCAGCAGTTCGATATTATCTCAGCCTATTTTGTCCCGACCCGCGCCGGGGTGGCGCAGCTATTGTCACTGCGCCGGCGCGGCGTGCGTATCGCCGTGCTGACCAACTCACTGGCGGCCAATGATGTCACCGTGGTGCATGCCGGGTATGCGCGCTGGCGAAAAAAGTTGCTGCGCCACGGTATTGCGCTATATGAGCTGAAACCTCAGGCACACGCCGGCGAACCTCCGCACGATCGCGGGTTAACGGGTAACTCTGGTTCCAGCCTGCATGCAAAAACGTTTACCGTTGATAATCGCAAAGTCTTTGTGGGTTCATTTAATTTTGACCCCCGCTCTGCGGTGCTGAACACTGAAATGGGACTGGTCATTGAGAGTGAAGCCCTGGCGCGCCAGACGCATGATCGCTTCAGTCGCGGTATGCAACATCGGGCCTGGACGCTGCGGCTGGACAAGTGGGGCCGGGTGAACTGGATAGAACAGGATGAGCAGGGCGCAGAAGTGGTACATAAACATGAACCGCAGTCAACGCTGCTGCAGCGCCTGCTGGTGCGGCTGGTGTGGCGCCTGCCGGTAGAGTGGCTGCTGTAGCGGCGCGCTGAAACGCGCCGCCGGTGCAGCCTCACCCTTTCTGCGCCGCCTTTTTGCCGGAAAACAGAAAGCGCAGCAGCGGGATACGCAGGTGGATCTCATAAAGCGCAAACGCTGCGGCAAATACCGTTATCAGCCCAACAAAGAAACCCAGCGTGTTATTGCTGATGTGCGGCGTCACATATATCCCATACAGGATAGTGAGCGGATGATGGACGAGATAGATAAACAGCGAGGCGTTCACCAGATAAACGATACGCGGAGAGTGGCTGTTCAGCAGGCGGTGCCCGACGCTATAGCAGACGTTCAGCATGCACACGCCCATCAGCGTTGAGAGCAGCATATCGGTCTCATAGAGCCAGCCGTCGCCGTTGCCATAGCGCTGATTCAGGTAGTAGGCGATAAAGACCGGCACGGTGCCAAAGCAGATCAGCGGGTTGAACCGCACAAACAGCGCTTTCAGCGGCGGATGTTTCCAGCTCAGCGCGCCCAGCATAAAGAACGGCAGATACGTCAGCGTCTGCATGACCGCAATGGTAAAGAGTCCATCCATCATGATGCCCGGCGTCAGCAGCAGCAGCGTGCGACGCAGCAGGCACCATAGTAGCGCGTAGCCCAGCAGGGCCAGCGTTACGCTACCCCAGCCTGTCTGCTGATAGTTACGCCTGCTTTGCTGGTTGTGCAGCCAGCGAAATGTCAGCATACCCAGCGCCGTCAGGATCACCAGGACCAGCAGAAACCAGAGGTGCGAGATCAGATCCCACGCCAGAGCATTGTATTTGTCATACGCTGAAAAGCGATCCCAGCCATCAAGCTTGTGAGTGAGATATTTCAGCAGAAAGAACTGCGGCAGCGTAATCAGCGGGATAGCGGCGAGCAGCGGAATACCCACGCGCTCCAGCCTGACTTTCAGCCAGCGTGCCGGCTGGTAGCGCAGATAGAGCATGTAGGAAAAATAGCCGGAGATAACAAAAAACACCTGCATGCGAAATGCATGGATGAAATCGTTAAAAATGGTCAGCCACAGCGTGGCATCCTGGCTGTTTACGGACCAGCGCTGTGTCGAGTAGATCAGCGAGACGTGAAACGGCACCCCCAGCAGCATCAGATAAGCTCGAATCGAGTCGAGAAAATATTCGCGTTCAGGTTTTACAGCGCTCATAAGCTTCCGGTTCATCCTATACAGGCTGGTTTCACCCTGAAACCAGATCGTGCAGCAGAACATTCTGTTGCCGGTTAACAGCCTATACTATCAGTTGATTCTGTTTCTTAAACCGCCGGGTTTAATATTCCGAAAAGTGCTCTGGAGGCTTGGCGCTGCGCGGAACAATGTTTTACATAAGCTGTCGGAAAACCGAATAATCCATTAAGATGAGTGGGTTTGATCTGAGCACACGAAAGGGGGGGATGTGCTAAATAAAGTGAAAAATAATAGCGGGCTGGTGAAGATGCGCTGGACCAGCGCAGCAGTACTGCTGGCGCTGTACGCAAATAATAGCTGGGCGTTTAACATTGATGATGTGGCAAAACAGGCTAAGGCACTGGCAGGAAAAGGTTTCGAAGCGCCAAAAAGTAATTTACCCTCTCAATTTCGTGAAATGAAATTTGCGGATTATCAGCAGATCCAGTTTAACCACGACAAAGCATACTGGGGCAAGCTGCGCACGCCGTTTAAGCTCGAGTTTTACCATCAGGGGATGTACTTCGACACGCCGGTAAAGATTAATGAAGTCACCGCCTCATCGGTGCGTGAAATTAAATACGATCCGGCTTATTTCAATTTCGGCAACGTCAAACATGACGCTGATGCGGTAAAAAATCTCGGTTTTGCCGGATTCAAAGTGCTCTATCCGCTGAATAACAAAGGCAAGCAGGATGAGATCAGCAGCTTCCTTGGTGCCAGCTACTTCCGCGTAATCGGGGAAGACCAGGTCTATGGTCTTTCCGCGCGCGGTCTGGCAATTGACACCGCGCTGCCCTCTGGTGAAGAGTTCCCGCGCTTCAAAGAGTTCTGGATCGAGCGCCCGAAACCTCAGGCGAAGCAGCTGGTTATTTACGCGCTGCTTGATTCACCTCGCGCTGCGGGAGCCTACCGCTTTGTGCTGAAGCCAGGTAAAGCCTCGGTGGTGGATGTGCAGTCTAAAGTCTATCTGCGTGATAACGTGGGTAAACTGGGCGTGGCACCGCTGACCAGTATGTTCCTGTTTGGTGCTAATCAGCCTTCGCCGGTCAGCAACTTCCGTCAGGAGCTGCACGACTCCAACGGCCTCTCGATTCACGCCGGTAACGGTGAATGGATCTGGCGCCCGCTGAACAATCCACGCCATCTGGCGGTCAGCACCTTTACGATTGAAAACCCGAAAGGTTTTGGCCTGCTGCAGCGCGGACGCGACTTCAGCCACTATCAGGATCTGGACGATCGCTATGATAAGCGTCCAAGCGCCTGGGTTGAGCCGCAGGGTGACTGGGGTAAAGGGCGCGTTGAGCTGGTTGAGATCCCGACTGCGGATGAGACCAATGACAACATTGTCGCCTTCTGGACGCCGGAAAAACTGCCTGACGCGGGCAAAGAGATGAATTTCAACTATCGTCTGCACTTCACCCGCGATGAGAATCAGCTGCATCAGGATGATGTTGCCTGGGTCAAAGATACTCTGCGTTCTGCGGGTGATGTGAAACAGTCTAATCTGGTCCGCCAGCCTGACGGTTCTGTCGCCTTTACCCTCGACTTCACCGGTAAAGCGATGAGCATGCTGCCGGAGGATACGCAGGTAGCACCGCAGGTCAGCGTTGGCGATAACGCTGAAGTGGTTGAGCAGAGCGTACGCTACAATCCGGTGACCAAAGGCTGGCGTCTGGTGCTGCGTCTGCGCGTGAAAGACAGCAAGCAATCAACCGAAATGCGCGCCGCGCTGGTAAGCGGTGACAAGACATTGACGGAAACCTGGAGCTATCAGTTACCTGCCAATGAATAAATCGACTTTTTTACCTCAATCTTACGTGGAGGCGCTGCCGCTTGATGCGGCAGGTCGCGCGCGGCTCAGCACATCGCTGCAAAATGCGCCCGCCTTCCACGCCATCCATACGGTGCTGGGGCAGGATAACGCAGCCAGCGATCGGCCTGACGATGCGCCGCTGAAATCCGTCTCATCACGTATAGCGATGACGTGGCCGGATGCGATAGCGGATGGCCAGCAGTTCAGTAAAGATTATCTCGATCGCACGACGTTAAAAGCGATGCCGCCGGTTAAACGCTCGCTGATGTTCCCGGAAGCCTGGCGTACCAATCCGCTGGCGCGTGCCTGGAACTCGCTGCGCGGGCAGAAAGTGCATCCGCGTTATGCAACGGCAGAGGAGCAGCGCGCGGAGGATAAGTGGCGTCATGTCGGTTCAATGCGCCGCTATACGCTGCTGATTCTGACCATCGCGCAGACCGTGGTCGCGACCTGGTATATGAAAACCATTCTGCCTTATCAGGGCTGGACGCTGCTCGATCCTGTCGGGCTGTTTCAGCAGAACTGGATCGAGTCGGTAAAGCTGATCCTGCCTTATATTCTGCAGACCGGCATTCTGTTCCTGTTCGCCATTCTGTTCTGCTGGGTATCGGCGGGCTTCTGGACGGCGCTGATGGGTTTCCTGCAGCTGCTGATTGGGCGCGATAAATACAGTATCTCTTACTCAACCACGGGTGATGAGCCGCTGAATCCGGAGCACCGCACCGCGCTGATCATGCCCATCTGTAACGAAGATGTGGAGCGTGTTTTTGCCGGACTGCGCGCCACCTGGGAGTCGGTAAAGCGCACCGGAAATGGTGAGCATTTTGATGTCTATATTCTCAGCGACAGCTACGATGCGGATATCGCGATTGCCGAGCAAAAAGCGTGGATGGAGCTGGTACGCGACGTGGGCGGAGCGGGCAAGATTTTTTACCGTCGCCGCCGTCGCCGCGTGAAGCGTAAAAGCGGTAACATCGATGACTTCTGTCGCCGCTGGGGCAGCAACTACAGCTACATGGTGGTGCTGGATGCTGACAGCGTGATGAGCGGTGAGTGCCTGACCGGTCTGGTACGCATGATGGAAGCGAACCCGAATGCCGGGATTATCCAGTCTTCGCCAAAAGCCTCCGGTATGGATACGCTTTATGCGCGCTGCCAGCAGTTTGCCACCCGCGTTTACGGGCCGCTGTTTACCGCAGGGCTGCACTTCTGGCAGCTGGGCGAGTCGCACTACTGGGGACACAACGCCATTATTCGCGTACAGCCCTTTATTGAGCACTGTGCGCTGGCGCCGCTGCCGGGTGAAGGCTCATTTGCCGGTTCAATTCTGTCGCACGACTTTGTTGAAGCTGCGCTGATGCGCCGCGCCGGCTGGGGAGTCTGGATCGCTTACGATCTGCCAGGTTCTTATGAAGAGCTGCCGCCTAACCTGCTGGATGAGCTGAAGCGCGACCGTCGCTGGTGTCACGGTAACCTGATGAACTTCCGCCTGTTCCTGGTAAAAGGGATGCATCCGGTGCACCGTGCCGTCTTCCTGACCGGCGTTATGTCCTATCTCTCGGCGCCGCTCTGGTTTATGTTCCTTGCGCTTTCCACGGCGTTGCAGGTGGTCCATACCCTGATGGAGCCGACCTACTTCCTGCAGCCGCGTCAGCTCTTCCCGGTCTGGCCGCAGTGGCGTCCCGATCTGGCTATTGCGCTCTTTTCCACCACGCTGGTGCTGCTGTTCCTGCCGAAGCTGCTGAGCGTGGTGCTGATTTGGTGCAAAGGGGCTAAGGCTTATGGCGGCGCGCTGCGTCTGTTCATCTCGCTGATGCTGGAGATGCTGTTCTCGGTGCTGCTGGCGCCGGTGCGCATGCTGTTCCACACCGTGTTTGTGGTCAGCGCCTTCCTCGGCTGGGAGGTGGTCTGGAATTCACCGCAGCGTGATGATGATGCCACTCCATGGAGCGAAGCGTTCCGCCGTCACGGTTCGCAGATGCTGCTTGGCATCGTCTGGGCCGTGGGCATGGGCGTGCTGGACCTCAACTTCCTGTGGTGGCTGGCACCAATTGTCTTCTCGCTGATCCTGTCGCCGTTTGTGTCGGTGGTGTCGAGCCGCGCGACCGTGGGTCTGAAAAGCCGGCGGGCGAAACTGTTCCTGATCCCGGAAGAGTATGAGCCGCCAAAAGAGCTGGTTGATACAGATCACTATCTGCAGATCAACCGCGAGCGGGCGCTGAAGCATGGCTTTATGCATGCGCTGTTTAACCCGGCGTTCAATGCGCTGGCAACCGCACTGGCTACGTCGCGTCATAAACAGAGCACGCTGCTGGATCACGCCCGTGACCGGCATGTCGATCAGGCGCTGAGCGATGCACCGGAAAAACTGAATCGCGAACAGCGTCTGCAGCTGATCAGCGATCCTGTGGTTCTGGCGCGCGTGCATACCCGGCTGTGGGAAAACGCGGATAAGTATCATCAGTGGCTGGAGAGCTATCAGAAGCTGACGCTGAATCCGCAGGCACTGCCACCGCGTGCCTGAGCAGCAGTAAAACAGTAAAAGCGGCAGCGATGCCGCTTTTTTATTGCCGCTGCTAAAGCCGGGCAGGGCAGGTATAGTAGCAGGTCAATCAGTGAGGATAAGCGATGTGAAAAGCGTTCTGGCGGTCATACTGGCAGGCAGTGTGCTGATGCTGAGCGGGTGCGGCAGCATTATCAGCCGTACCGTGCCCGGACAGGGGCACGGTAACCACTATTATCCCGGCGTACGGTGGGATGTGCGCGACGGCCCGTGGCGCATCGTCACCATCCTCGATCTGCCGCTGTCGCTGATAGTGGACACGCTGCTGCTGCCGGTTGACGCGCAGCATGGGCCTTATGAGTGAGATTACGCCAGATTATCTGAATCCGTGTTGTCATCTTCCCACTCTTCAGCAGCCACTTCACCCTCCTCAAGATCGCGCTGTGGCGCCAGCTGAAATTCGCCATCATCCCATTCGTGCAGGGTATTTTCAGACTGCCACTCCTGACGCATCTCAATTTCGTCGAAATCGCCGTCAAATACCGCCTGCGCCGCCTCACCGCTAAGCAGCGGCAGGCAATCACCCTGTTCATCTTCACTGGCAAAGAACTCCGCCTGCCACATGATGTCGCCATCCTGCATGACATATTTTTGCAGGCCAAACTGGCTGACGTTGACATCCTCTTCGGATACGCCCTGCTGGCTGGTCATAAACTCTTCACGTGCGGCTTCAATTGCTTCTTCTAAGGTGCTGAACAGATCCATTGATGACTCCTTGACTGTAAAAAGGGGATTTTACAGAAGGATAGACGAAAATTTGCAGAACGCAGGCGGGCAGGCGAGCAGTACGGGCGGGTGAGGAAAAAATCACCCGCCCATACGCATCAGAGCATTTTTTGCGGAAAGTGCAGAACCGGACGGACAGTTTCGCGCATTACCGGTGCAGAGTAGCGAATACAGCATTTGATACACGGCTTTACTTTTTTGAAGTTAATACGCGCGGTAGCCAGCGCCTGATTCAGGTTATAGAGGGTGCCAATAAACACCATATCTTCTTTAAGCGGCATCCGTTTGCACTCTTTACGATGCAGCAGGTGATAGCCTTCCTGATCGGTACCGATCGTAACGTAATAATAATGACCTTTGTTCATATTATTTTGTCCTGCATGAGATTTGCTGTGTGTAATCTTTTTTATTTTTCTGAGAACAGTTAATTGGTTAACTGTTGCAACTGAAATTAACCGGAATCAGCAGAGTGAACCAGTGTAATAAAGTAATTAAAAAAATTTTTAAAATGACAATATGGAATAAGCAGCCTGTTTTATCGACAACGCATTGTAAAATAAGTCAATTTTTCTGCATTGATAAGTAAGTCAAACGATTTTGAAAAAAATAAATAGGATTAGGCCTGGAATTATAGATGATCAGGACCAGATTGCACTCTTTTAATTGATAAGTGTGGCCCAGAAAGCCGGTGTCAGACGGCTGATTGCCTGCTGCAGAGCGCCTGTGCAGGCAAATCCGGTAACATAACCTGTTACCGGAGCTAATGATTTTCAGACGAAACCAGAAATAATGCTGGATCTGATGGACATATCAGGTGCGGTTCAGGCTATCAGATATCGCTGATAGCCTGAACGCTGTGCTGCATCAGTAGCGCGACGGCTGGCCTTCCGGACGGGTTTTAAAGCGGCGGTGCAGCCACATATATTGCTCAGGCGCGAGTAACACCGTCTCTTCAACAACGCGGTTCATCACCGTTGCCGTATCAAGCTCACTCTCCAGTGAGAACTGATGGCGAATATCCGGCATCAGTTTCAGCTCGTAGCCGCGTCCGTCCGGCAGACGACGTGCCAGGAAAGGCACCACGCTGGGATTAGCCAGCCGAATCAGCATATGGGTTCCGGTTGTGGTGGCTGCTTCCTTAACGGCAAAGAAAGGGGCAAACACGCTGCTGCGCGGGCCGTAGTCGTGATCCGGCGCGTACCAGATGATGTCATTACTCTTCAGTGCCCGGATCATGCCTTTGAGATCTTTGCGATCCAGCATACTTTTATTTGAGCGCATCCGGCCCCAGGTCTGCAGCCAGTCGAGCAGTCTGTTATCGTTCGGGCGATACACACCAATACCCGGGTTGTACATGCCGAAAACGCGAGCGCCCAGCTCAAGCGTCAGAAAATGCATACCGATCAGCAGAATTCCGCGCTTTTCTGCCAGCGCCTGACTCACATTCTCCAGTCCTTCCGGCTTAACCCATTTACGGATACGCCAGTCGGGCCAGAACCAGGCCATGCCGGTTTCAATCAGTCCCATTCCGACTGATTCAAAGTTGTGTTTAACCATCGCCTCGCGGTCGCTGACGGGCATATCAGGAAAGCAGAGCTCCAGATTGCGTCGCGCAACCTCTGTGCGGCGCTTCATAAAACGCATGGCAATACGCCCCAGGCCGCAACCAAATGCATACAGAAGCGGGTAGGGAAGTAAAACCAGCACGTATAAAAATCCAATGCCCAGCCAGGTGAGCCAGTAGCGCGGATGAAGCAGTTCACGGGTAAATTGCGGAAGTTGGGTCATGGAAGAATCAGTATCCTGCGTTCTGTACCAGAGAGTCCGGTTTCTGTTATTTAACGCAATTATGCCATTTTTTGTCGTTAACTGTAATCACACCGCGTTCACAACACCCGTCAGGCTGGTGTTTGCCGCATTAACAGACGAACAGCGCAGAAAATCGGCACGCGTATATCACCACCAATTCGGTTCGGGGGCTAGGCACAGCTGTGAATTCAGGTATCATGTGCGCCCTGAAATTCTCTCATTGCTAACAGGTGTTCACCATGCCAGTGTTACATAACCTCGTTTCCAATAAAGAGCTGAAAGATCGCATGCTGGCGGAAACAGAGCCGCGTACGACAGTCTCTTTTTATAAATATTTCCAGATTGCCGATCCCAAAGCGTTCCGCGATCGCCTCTATATTGCGCTGACGCAGCTTAGCGTATTTGGTCGTGTCTATGTGGCCCGGGAAGGGATTAACGCGCAGATCAGCGTGCCGGCCGGGAAATATGAAGCGATGAAAGCGATGCTGTACGCTTTTGATCCGGCGCTGAATAATCTGCGCATGAATATTGCGCTGGACGATGACGGTAAATCATTCTGGGTGCTGCGCCTGAAAGTGCGCGACCGTATTGTTGCCGATGGCATCGACGATGGCAGTTTTGACGCCAGCGATGTGGGCAGCTACCTGAAGGCAGCAGACGTTAATGCGATGCTGGACGATCCTGATGCCGTATTTGTCGACATGCGTAACCACTATGAGTTTGAAGTGGGCCATTTTGATAATGCGCTGGAAGTGCCTGCGGATACCTTCCGCGATCAGCTGCCCATGGCAGTCGATATGCTGCAGGATAAGAAAGATAAAAAAATTGTGATGTACTGCACCGGCGGTATTCGCTGCGAAAAAGCGAGCGCCTGGATGAAGCATAACGGCTTTGATGATGTTTATCACATTGAAGGCGGCATTATTGAATATACGCGCCGCGCGCGCGAGCAGGGATTACCGGTGCGTTTCAAAGGCAAAAATTTTGTCTTTGATGAGCGTATGGGCGAGCGTATTTCTGATGATATTCTCTCCAGCTGCCATCAGTGCGGTACGCCATGCGACAGCCATACTAACTGTGTTAATGACGGTTGCCATCTGCTGTTTATTCAGTGTCCCGCCTGCGCTGAAAAATATCAGAACTGCTGCAGCCCAATCTGCATGGAAGAGGCAAAACTGTCGCCTGAAGAGCAGCGCGCACGTCGTGCCGGACGCGAAAACGGCAATAAGGTGTTTAACAAATCGCGTGGTCTGCTGAATATGACGATGACCATTCCCGCGCCCGATAAGTCATAATGACGGGTGCCGCCTGAGGAAGTGATCTCAGGCGGCTTGCCGCTTACTGACGTACTCCCTCTACAGAGATAATCAGCTCAGCCTTTTGAGAGGCAGGGCCCAGATCCTTGCTGATATTAAACTCTTTCAGAACGACCTCGCCGCTGGCTTCAAAACCTGCCCGGTAACCGCCCCACGGATCTTTACCTTCACCCATCAGGCGCGCATCCAGCGTAATGGGTTTTGTTACGCCGTTCAGCGTCAGATTGCCGGTGACTTTATAACGCTCTCCCTCTTTTTTAACCTCTGTTGAGGTAAACGTTGCCTGAGGATATTTGCTGGTATTAAGGAAATCTGCGCTGCGCAGGTGTTTGTCGCGCTCAGCATGATTGGTATCCAGACTTCCGGTATTAATGGTGACATTCACTTTATCGGCTGCCGGATTAGCATCGTCAAAGGTGAATCCGCCGTCAAAATCTTTGAATGTGCCATATAACCAGCTATAGCCGAGGTGCTGAATACGAAACTGTACAAATGCGTGCTGCCCCTCTTTATCAATTTTATACTCTGCGGCGCTGGCATTAAGGCTGGTGGCAAACAGCGCGGCGGCACTGACGGCCAGAAGCGTTTTTCTGATCATGATACATCCTTTTGAGAGAGTGAACGTGAGCGTAAACCGAGCATGCGCCTGAGCGTCGCGTCCCGATCGATAATATGATGTTTAACCGCCCCCAGCGCATGCAGCGCTGAAAGCAGAACCAGGCTCCAGGCCAGCCACAAATGCAGCGTGCCTGCCAGGTCCGCCTGCTGTGGTCCGCCAGCAACGACTACCGGCAGGTTAAACCAGCCAAATACAGAGACCGGTTTACCGTCAGCGGTAGAAATCAGATAGCCGCTAACGAGCAGCAGGAGGAAAAGCAGATAAAGCAGGGCATGCACACCCCGGGCGGTACGGCGCACCGTGGCAGAATAGCTGGCGAGCGGGGCGGGTACAGGGGAGTGCCAGCGCCAGAGCAGGCGCAGCAACAGCAGAA
This sequence comes from Pantoea sp. PSNIH1, assembly GCF_007680655.1. Classification (NCBI taxonomy): domain Bacteria; kingdom Pseudomonadati; phylum Pseudomonadota; class Gammaproteobacteria; order Enterobacterales; family Erwiniaceae; genus Pantoea; species Pantoea sp. PSNIH1. The sequence continues at coordinate 1,032,989 of NZ_VEIP01000001.1, read as the reverse complement.
TAAACAGTATTGTCCCGACGCTTTTATGAATGTCCGGTGCAGTATGATACCAGCTGTCATAATAGCCCAGGCCTGTCATCCATAATCCCAGGGCAAACATCGCATAGAGGGCAACCGCCATGCTCCAGTGGATAATAATTGAGAGCAGGCCGAATCGATCTGCAGTGTTGCGCCACATAGCCTTTATTCCTGTCCATGAAATAAGTGCTGCAAGCATCCTTAATTCATTAACTAAAAGCAATGAGCCTTACTTTTCTATAAAAAAGCGGATCGTTGTCAAAATTTTAAAATAGCGGCGCGCTACTGCTTCAGTAATATTGACTGAAAGCAGGGCATTTTAAGGTAATAAATATAATTACTACACAGGATGAGGCATTATTGAGTGTCGGGCGTAAACAAATGTAAATGGGAGGGCTGGCAGCTGCGGTGCTGCCAGCCTGAGTATCAGGAAAATCGCCGTAAAGAAAAGGGCGTAAGATCGAAACTGAAAGGTTTATCCTGAGCAAATTCGCTGGCAAGCTCGCCCAGAACGCTGGCAAATTTAAAACCGTGACCGCTAAGGCCGGTAATGATTAAGCGGTTGGCTTCATCCGGCAGGGTATCGATAATAAAATCTTCATCAGGGGTATTGTCATAGCTGCACGCCTCGCCGTGTAAACAGACGCCGACGCCGGGCAGGAACTGCCGCAAAAAGCGAAACGCTTCGCTGCCATCTGAGGCCACAGCACCAAAAGGTTTGCGATCCTGCGGGGTCTGCATGACCTGACCACCATCGTGCCGGCCCACTTTAAGGGCGTTATTATCTGCCGGAAACCCGTAAAAGTGACTGCCGTCTGGCGTCTCTACGGTAAAACCGGGAAAGTGATTGTTTTCACTGTAGCGGCCGTCAGCCTGATACCAGGCAAACACTTTACGCACTGGCGTAACCGGCAGATCGGCTATTAGCTCGCTGACCCAGGTACCGGCGCTGACCAGCAGCTTGCGCGCACGATAGATCCCATCCAGCGTGGTGACCTGCTGCAGCTCGCCGTCGCGACCGATATCGCTGACCGGGCAATTAAACAGCTGTGCACAGCCAGCCTGTTCAGCCAGTTTTATCCAGCTGCGCACCGCCTCTTCACATTTCAGATAGCCCGACTTCGGCTCAAAGACGCCGATGTAGCCATCCGGCACGGTAAACTGCGGCCAGCGCTGTCGCACCTCATCCGCCTGCAGTAGCTGGACATCCAGCTGCCAGGTTTTCGCACTGTGAATAACGTTCTCAATGAATGGCGAATGAGCGGGTGCCAGGTTGAGAATGCCGCTGCGATGCATGATACGCTCGCCGCTCTGCTGCTCCAGCGCATCCCACAGTGACTGGGCGCGCAGTACCAGCGGCACATAACGCTCTCCTTCACCATAGGCGTGGCGAATCAGGCGGGTCTCGCCGTGATGTGTTCCCTGCTGATGCGGGGGATGCGCGCTGTCGATCATTAGCACCGATAAGCCAGCCTGCGTAGCGTAGAAACCCGCAGCGGCCCCGACTGACCCACTGCCCACGATAATCAGATCGTAAACCATGACATGAACACTCCTGCAAAACGGCGAAATTTTTCAACAGCATACCAAAAGCGGGAGCGATATGAAAAAGGCACCCGATGGGTGCCTTTTTCGCGCAACAGGAACGATCAGTGCTTGCGACTATCGCGCAGGTTTTGCTCAGTAGATTCTATTTTAGCAATGCCAGCTTCCAGTATAGAGATAAACTGTCTGGCAACGTCAGTGGTTAACCAGTAGGTCAAACCGACGTCAGCTTCTTCTTCTTTTTGATCCTGCGAGGAGAGCGAGTGCAGGCGTATCATCATGGCGTCATAGCTGTCAACGGTGCTGATGTCCCATCCAATCAGGGGATGAGTCTGGATGACGTCTTTATTACTGTCCATTATAACCTCCTTATTACTCGTTAAACGAAGTGCTTCTTGAGGTTCAATGCGGCTGCTACATGCACTAGCGAGCTAATTATAACATGAAATAGCGGTCAGACAGGTCAATAGTGATGAAATGCGGCTATATGACTGCGAAATGCACCAGAAAATGCTGTAAAAGCGCCGGAAGATGACGGGCTGGTTTCCTGCTACAGACGTAACCAGCCCGGCAACATTACCTGTTTTATCGGCGAAAGCGACAGAAACTTCAGCGGAACATGCCGGACTCAGTCGCGGAATATCAGGGCTGCGCTTCAGCAGAGAGCGGATCTGTGCGCTGCCGGAGCGTCTTCGCCAGGCGGAAAAATTGCTGCTGCAGCGAGGCATCGTGCTGCTGGTTCTGCGCTTCCTGCGTCAGGTTATGGGCAAGCAGCTGGACTGCGGGCGCATCGAGCGAAAGCGTCAGACTGGTAAAGGCAGTTTCAAGGACGGTTAAACGGCGCTGCTGCTCGGCAATGAGCGCCAGCAGTTCACCAAAGGTCATCGCCTCTTCGGGTTTATCTGTGATCATCTGTCAAACACCTCCTGTAAGCATGGCGAGGCAAGAATAGGGGATCGATAAACCTGAGTCTAGATGGCGGCTGTTTTTCTGGCGAGGGGAAATGAAACAAAAAAAGCCGGGGCGAAACCCGGCAAAAACGGCACATTGGCGGTTAATCGTGAGTAAACCAGTCGTCGGCGCTTTCCCAGGTTTCCTGCAGGAGATCGGTAATGCGGTCGCGTGAAGTTTTACAGCCGCCGGTCACGCTCAGCTGATTCCCGGTGGCATAGCGCACATTAACGTGGTGCTCGCCTTCAGGAAAATCGTGTGCAATACGACGGGAAAGCTCCGCGCTAAGCGCATCGAGTGCACCTGCGGGCAGCGGGCGGTTTTTCGCTACGGTAATATCGATACGCATAGACGCCTCCGGTTTAATATACTGGTTATTTGTACAGTATATTAATGCCGAAGGCAAGCAGTTATCGCTTATTCTTTAATGCGCCAGTTCAGCGTTTCGCCGGCAAGAAATGGCACCAGCGTATCGTCGCCTGCGGTGACGCTTTCAGCCACCTGCCAGGGGTCGCGGACCAGCGTCAGCGTTCCCTCGTTAAGCGGCAGGCCGTAAAAATTCGGACCGTTTTCTGAGCAGAACGCTTCAAAGTGCTGCAGGGCGTTAAGCTCTTCAAACACGGTAAGGTAGGCAGGCAGAGAGGTCGGCGCGTTGAAGACGCCCGCACAGCCGCAGCTTGCTTCTTTGGCATGACGCAGGTGGGGCGCAGTATCGGTGCCAAGGAAAACGCGCGGATGGCCGCTGGCTACCAGCTGACGCAGCGCCTGCTGATGTGTGTTGCGCTTCAGAACAGGCAGGCAATAAAGATGAGGACGGATCCCGCCCACCAGCATATGGTTACGGTTAAACATCAGATGCTGCGGCGTGATGGTTGCGCCCAGCAGCGCGTTGCCCTCAGCCACATAGTCAGCGGCCTCTTTTGTGGTGATGTGCTCCATGACTACTTTCAGGCCGGGAAACTGCTGGCGCAGCGGATGCAGTACGGTCTCAATAAAGCGCGCTTCGCGATCAAAAATATCAATGTGGGAATCAGTGACTTCACCATGCACCAGCATCGGCATACCAATCTGCTGCATGCGATCCAGCACCGCAGCAATCGCCGAGGTGTTTGTTACGCCGTGGCTTGAGTTAGTGGTAGCGTGTGCCGGATAGAGCTTGGCAGCGGTGAATACGCCCGCGCGAAACCCCGCTTCAATCTCATCGGGTTCGAGTGAATCGGTCAGATAGCAGGTCATCAGCGGCGTAAAATTGTGCGCAGCGGGCAGGGCGGCAAGAATGCGCGCGCGATACTCACGGGCCGCCGCCACGCTGGTGACCGGCGGCACCAGATTTGGCATGACAATCGCCCGGCCATTCACGGCGCTGGTATAGGGCAGTACGCTTTCAAGCATCACGCCGTCGCGCAGGTGGATATGCCAGTCATCAGGGCGGCGAATGGTGATGTGCTGAGGTTGAGAGGTCATGGTCAGGCTCCGGCTTAAGTGAAAACAGAATGGCGCATTCAGGCCGGGGCGATATCTTAAGCGGGCAGGCAACCGTTTGCACGGCTTTTTATCGCCGGAAAGCGATGACCCGTGCGGCCAGATAAACGCTGGCCGCACGGGACGGTATCAGTCGGTGAAAGGGATCACCAGCTGACCCGGTTTGACTTCCAGTCCTTTCGCCAGCTTTTTCGCCAGCGCTTCGCCTTTACTGCGGTCAGCGCTCAGCAGGTAGGCGGGCCGTTCATTGAAATAGTGCTGCAGGGACTGATTGAGATAGGGGGTCAGCGTTTTCACAATCGACGCCATTTTTTCCGGTACGACCTGCGCATCAACAATCGACAGGTTGTGCAGATAGATAGCGCCTTCCTGCGCGTTATAAACCGGCTGTGCCTTCATTTTCAGCAGCATCTCAGCCTGCTGCGGACCAAACAGTGAGGTGACATCAATTTTCGCTTTACCGGAGAGGGTGACGCGGTCAGGTTCTTCACGTCCGATTTCACTGCTGAGATCGCTGAGTACGATATGCGCATTGATAAGGCCGGATACGCCGATCTCTTTTTCAAAATTGTTGCGCTTTTGCAGCGCCTGGTTCACTTCCTGTTCCGTGATGGTGTATTGCGTCAACTGATTACAGCCGCTGAGCAGCAGCATGCCGAACAGCGCCGCGATCCCATAAAATTTCTTTTTCATTGCATCCTCGTTCCGGTGTGGCAAACAGCGCTAAGCCTGCCTGAATCGGCGCAAGGTGTCATCAGATAAGATGAGAAACCCGCGAACGGGTTCCTCCCGGTTTAACATTCAGGCGGCGATAGAAGAGAGCAGATTAACCTGCGTCTGTTTCGCCATGTTATCGCGGTAATCGGTGACGCGGCTTGGCCAGTCGATGCCGGACACCAGCGTCAGTGAGCGCAGCAGCGGGAAGAGGTTGATATCATCCTCGGACAGCTCGCCGTTAACGGCGTTAGGCTTCACAATCAGCCGATCCAGCTGGCGCAGATCGTCACTGATCTTCTTGATCAGGCCAGGCGCATGTTTACGCAGCTCGGTGAAATCACCGAGGCTCGCCTCTTTTTTATCGTGAAAATAGCGTCGCGCTTCCGGGGTGGCAAATTCAGCAAAAGCAGCATCGGCGATACGCGGGATTAAAAGCTTATTGATATAGCCGTTGACGTGGCGCAGCCAGTCGGCGATAGCGGGATTGGTTCTGCCGGTCAGCAGCGGTTCGCCATCCTGTTTGTCTACCCAATGCACAATATCCATGCTCTCCGGCATGGCGCTGCCGTCCGCTTTTTGCAATACCGGCGCCATTTTCTGGCCGATTAATTTTACCGGCGTCGCCTCGTCATCATTGAGCATAACCACCAGTTCTACCGGCAGATTCTTTAAGCCAAAAATCATGCGCGCTTTGACGCAGAAGGGGCAGTGATCGTAGATGTAAAGTTTCATCCCGTTTCTCCTGTGGTTTTCCGGGTGAGGGATTCACCCTTTTTCCGATCCTGCCGGAAGTATGGAAGAGAACCGTGGAAGGGGCAAACCCTGCCCCTGTTCAGCAACGTTGTGTCGCAGCCTGTGGGGCGGTTATAGTGAAGAAAACGCCAGCGGCGTTCCGCTCTCTTTCGCTAAGGATTTCAGGAGATTCGATGTTTGGCTATCGCTCTGCAGGCCCGCGCGTGCGGCTTACGACCGATCGTCTGGTGGTGCGTCTGGTGCATGAACGCGACGCCTGGCGGCTGGCAGACTATTACGCAGAAAACCGCGCGTTCCTCAAACCGTGGGAGCCGGTGCGCGATGACAGCCACTGCTATCCCTCCGGCTGGCAGGCGCGGCTCGGCCTGATTGGCGATCTGCATAAGCAGGGCTCAGCTTTCTATTTTGTGCTGATGGACCCCGATGAACATGAGATCCGCGGCGTGGCAAATTTCAGCAACGTGCTGCGTGGCTCCTTTCACGCCTGCTATCTCGGCTATTCGCTGGGCGAAAAGTGGCAGGGGCAGGGCATGATGTTTGAAGCGCTGCAGTCGGCTATTCGCTATATGCAGCGACAGCAGCGCATGCACCGCATTATGGCTAACTATATGCCGCACAATCAGCGCAGCGGCGATCTGCTGGCACGGCTCGGCTTCGAGCAGGAAGGCTATGCAAAAAACTATCTGCTTATTGATGGCTGCTGGCAGGATCACGTACTGACGGCGCTGACCTGGCACGCGTGGACGCCGGATAAGCGCACTCAATTTTAAAAGGAAACGGATCCATGAAAATCGCGCTCTCTTCCCAGGCGCTACGCGTGCTGGGTGCGCTGCTGGAAAAGCAGATCGCTACGCCTGAATATTACCCTCTGTCGCTGAACGGTGTGGTAGCCGCCTGTAATCAGAAATCGAACCGCGAGCCGGTTATGACGCTCAGCGAAGAGGAGGTGCAGGCGCAGCTGGATGAGCTGGTTAAAAAGCACCTGGTCACCGCCAGCAGCGGCGCCAGCCAGCGAGTCAGCAAATATGCGCAGCGCTTCTGTAACTCTGCGTTTGGTCAGCTGCAGCTCAGCGCCGCCGAAGTCGCGGTGATGACCCTGCTGCTGCTGCGCGGGGCGCAAACGCCAGGCGAGCTGCGTACCCGCAGCGGCAGGCTGTATGAGTTCAGCGATGTCAGTGAGACCGAACAGACGCTGGAGGGGCTGATGAGCCGGCAGGAGGGACCGCTGGTGGCAAAAATGGCGCGTGAGCCGGGCCGCCGCGAAAGCCGCTACCGGCACCTGCTGGCCGCAGAGGAGACGACCTGCTCGCCGTCTCCCGCCGCCGGTGAAGCGGAGCTTAGCGATCGGGTTGCCGCGCTGGAGCAGCAGGTGGCTGAACTGCAGATGCAGCTGACTCAGCTGCTGGCACAGGAGCATTAAGATGACGCTGCGAATTGGTATTGCCGGTTTAGGCGGGATTGCGCAGAAAGCCTGGCTGCCGGTACTCTCGCAGGCAGAAAGCTGGCAGCTGGTGGGGGCGTTTTCACCCAATCAGGTTAAGGCGGAGGCGGTATGCGCCCGCTATCGTATTCCCTGTTTTGACCGGCTTGACGCCCTGGCCGCCGCCTGCGACGCCGTGTTCGTGCACAGCAGCACCGCCTCACATTTTGAAGTGGTTCAGGCCCTGTTGCTGGCGGGCAAAGATGTCTGCGTGGATAAGCCGTTGGCAGAGACGCTGCAGCAGGCTGAAGCGCTGGTCGCGCTGGCGGAAAAACGGCAGCGCAAACTCATGGTGGCGTTTAACCGGCGCTTTGCCCCGCGCTATCAGCAGCTGAAGCAGGAAATGCCGCGCGCCGCCTCGCTGCGGATTGAAAAGCATCGCATGGACAGCGTGGGTCCGCAGGGGCTGCGCTTTACGCTGCTGGATGATTATCTGCACGTGGTGGATACCGCCCTGTGGCTGGCGGGGGGCAAACTGCAGCCGGGTGATGGCCATATCCGGACCACAGATGAAGGCGCACTGCTCTACGCAGAGCACCATTTCAGCGCCGGCGGGCTGCAGGTCTCGACCAGCATGCACCGGCGCGCCGGCACGCAGCGGGAGGTGGTCACTGCGGTCTGCGACGGAGACTACTACCAGATTGAGGAGATGCGCGACTGGCAGCAGGAGAACAGCCGCGGGCTGCTGCGTGAGGTGCCGCCTGCGTGGCAAAGCCATCTGACGCAGCGCGGTTTTACCGGCGCGGCGCATCACTTTATCCGCTGCGTGGAAAATCAGACTATGCCTGAAACCAGCGGCGAGCAGGCGCTGGTGGCGCAGCGTCTGACAGAAAAACTGATCCGCGAGGTGGAGCGGGAATAACGCCTTGTAACACTCGGTACTGGTCATTTGCCGCGACCTCAGTAGACTAACGCCGGGCATCGCGGATGCCCGTGCTGCATGGCGCTTTTTCCCGACTTTTTCAGGACGCACCCTTCATTATGAATTTGCTAAAATCGCTGGCTGCGGTCAGTTCGATGACCCTGTTTTCCCGCGTGCTGGGCTTTGCCCGCGATGCCATTGTGGCGCGCGTATTTGGCGCCGGGATGGCGACGGATGCGTTTTTTGTAGCGTTTAAGCTGCCCAACCTGCTGCGCCGGATTTTTGCCGAGGGCGCGTTCTCGCAGGCGTTTGTCCCGATTCTGGCGGAGTACAAAGCGAAGCAGGGTGAAGAGGCGACGCAGGTCTTTGTGGCGTATGTGTCAGGCCTGCTGACGCTGGCGCTGGCTGTGGTGACGGTACTGGGCATGCTCGCCGCGCCCTGGGTGATTATGATCACGGCCCCTGGCTTTGCGGATACCGCCGATAAATTTGCCCTCACCAGCGCGCTGCTGCGGGTGACGTTCCCCTATATTATGCTGATCTCGCTGGCGTCGCTGGCGGGGGCGATCCTCAATACCTGGAATCGCTTTTCGGTTCCGGCGTTTGCGCCCACGCTGCTGAATATCAGCATGCTCGGCTTTGCGCTATTTGCCGCACCGCACTTTAATCCGCCAATTATGGCGCTGGCGTGGGCGGTGGTGGTAGGCGGCGTGCTGCAGCTTGGCTACCAGCTGCCGCACCTGAAGAAGATTGGTATGCTGGTGCTGCCGCGCATTAATCTGCGCGATGCCGGCGTCTGGCGCGTGATGCGCCAGATGGGACCGGCGATCCTCGGCGTATCGGTCAGCCAGATTTCCCTTATCATCAATACCATTTTCGCCTCCTTTCTGGTGTCAGGTTCCGTCTCCTGGATGTACTACGCTGACCGCCTGATGGAGTTTCCCTCTGGCGTGCTGGGCGTGGCGCTGGGGACCATTCTGCTGCCGTCGCTGGCGAAGAGCTTCTCCAGCGGCAACCAGGCTGAGTATTCGCGGCTGATGGACTGGGGATTGCGCCTCTGTTTTCTGCTGGCGCTGCCCTGCGCGGTGGCGCTGGGCATTCTGGCCGGACCGCTGACGGTGGCGCTGTTTCAGTACGGGAAATTTACCGCGTTTGATGCGGCAATGACGCAGCGCGCGCTGATCGCCTATTCCGTCGGCCTGATGGGGCTGATTGTGGTCAAGGTGCTGGCGCCAGGATTCTACTCGCGGCAGGATATTAAAACGCCGGTGAAGATAGCGATAGTGACGCTGATTATGACGCAGCTGATGAATCTGGCGTTTATCGGTCCGCTGAAACATGCGGGGCTGTCGCTGTCGATTGGGCTGGCGGCCTGCCTCAACGCCGCGCTGCTCTACTGGCAGCTGCGCAAACAGGATATTTTTCAGCCACAGCCAGGCTGGATGGGTTTCTTATTACGCCTGTTTATCGCGGTTGCGGTCATGGCCGCCGCGCTGCTGGGGATGCTGCAGGTGATGCCTGCCTGGGAAGAGGGCGAGATGGCCTGGCGGCTGGTGCGCCTGGCGGCGGTCTGTGCCGTCGGCGGGGGAGCCTATTTTGTGGTGCTTGGCGCGCTCGGGTTCCGGCCGCGCGATTTTGCCCGCCGCACCGTTGCCTGAGTGTGCATTGCCAGGGCAGCCCGGCTGCCCTGGTCGCGGCTAAGGCGTCAGCCTTTGCTGCGCAGCGTGGCCTGGCCCAGTCCGCGTCCGTCCGGGCCATAAAATGCCTGGGTCTGATGCGGCTTCAGCACCTGCAGCGCATCGCGGGTAAACGCGACCTGATGCTGCAGTAGCAGTCCGTTATGCTGATTGGCGTCGCGCAGCTGCTGCGTGACGCGCGCGATAGTGGCCCAGCGCCGGGCGATATCCTGCTGACCGCGATAGGGCGCCTCTATACCGAGCGTTTTCTCCGTATTATGGCGCATCTCATCCAGATAATTTAAGGTTGTCAGCAGCGCGGCTTTATCTTCAGTAATGCGCTGCAGCAGGTTGCCGTTAACCTGACCGGCTGCGAGCTGCTGCTGCTCTTCCTCAATGATCTGAGTCAGTGAAGCCAGTACATCCTGCATTTTATCCAGGGTGGTCAGCAGATTATCCATCGGGATCAGTAGCCTTCTAAATATTTCCGGGTATCGGCAATTAATGCATCCGCAATTTTGCCGGTATCCATTTTCAGATCGCCATTGCGGATGGCGGTTTTTAACTGCTCAACGCGAGCGGTATTAATATCGCGACTGCTGGGCTCCAGCAGCTGTGCCTGACTTGAGCTCAGACTGACTTCGGCACTCTTTTCGCTGGCGGCAGGGGCGGCCGGCGCGGAGTTCTGACGGATTCTGCCTGCGTTGTCGCTGGCGTCACGGGGTTGTACCGTGCTGACCGGTTTTGACGGTTCGGTTTTGTCGACGTTCATGGCTTGGCTCCTGTAAGTACAGTGGAATGCGCCCACTGAATCGGCATAGGGTTATATTTTAGCTGTTATCTCTATCGGCTGAACACCTCTGTTCTTTAGCGCTTTAGAGTGATATCAGAATATTCCCATCCTCGCCGACGCGACCGCTTACCACCTGACCATTTCCCATACGTACCCGCACCGTCTGCGCGACGCCGGCATTGCTCAGCGCGCGGCCTTCGCTGCTGGCATTAAAGCCGTCGCCGCTCGCCGTGACCATCACCGACTGACCGGTTTTAACCCGCCACGGCTGGCGCAGCATTGAGGCGGTAACCGGCTGCCCGGGCGGTATATCCCGCAGGGCAATCGCCTCTGCGAGATGCGTGCCGTCAACCAGCGCGCGAGCCGGCAGCGTATCGAGCCGGCCCGTTTCCGTTCTGAAATCAGCCGCGCTGACGGCAGTGCCGCGCGTGAGCTGGTGATTCGCGACCAGATAGTCACCGGTCACCTGCACCTGCACCTGCAGATAGCGGCGATTTTGTCCGCAGTTGGCGGCAATGCTCAGATTACCCCACTGACGGCTGTTACCGGGCAGCTGCAGCTGCGGAGTCTCACAGGCGGGCCACTGTGCGGATGGGGTACGAACAATAACCACCATGCCAGCGGCGTGCTGCGGATCGCGCGCTTTAAAATAGGATGTCAGCTGCGCGTTCAGATCGGCCGCATAGCCTGGCAGCGCCAGCAGCAGTACCGCCAGAAACAGCCCTTGTGATGCTCTGCGCATAACGCCTCCCACTGAAAGTTGCTGATGAGTCTACCCGCTGCAAAAAAAAATCAAGGGTAAAAATAGCCGTGGTTTTTGCTGTTATTCAGACGATCGCCCTTGCAATCCCCCGATTAAGCTGTCAGCTCAAAATTTTCATTCGCGGAGGAAGCATGCTCGACAAACTCGATGCCGCACTGCGATTCGGTACCGAAGCGTTAAACCTGCGTGCACAGCGTCAGGAGATTCTGGCGTCAAATATTGCTAATGCGGATACCCCCGGGTATCAGGCGCGCGATATCGACTTTGCCAGCCAGCTGAACAAAGTGATGCAGAACGGCCGCGCGCAGGGCAGCGGTCTGGCGCTGAATGTGACCTCATCGCGCCATATTGAAGCACAAACGCAGGCGCAGCCCGCGATGGATCTGCTGTATCGCATTCCCGACCAGCCCGCTGCAGATGGCAACACGGTCGATATGGATCGCGAGCGTACGCAGTTCGCCGATAACAGCCTGAAGTATCAAACCGATCTCACCCTCATCAGCAGCCAGATTAAAGGCATGATGAGCGTACTGCAGGGGCAATAAGCATGGCATTGCTGAATATATTTGATATCGCCGGCTCGGCGATGACCGCGCAGTCGCAGCGGCTTAACGTCAGCGCCAGTAACCTGGCCAACGCCGACAGCGTAACCGGACCGGATGGACAGCCTTACGTGGCGAAGCAGGTGATTTTCCAGACCAATGCCGCCCAGGGCGCGGCCACCGGCGGCGTTAAAGTGGCGGGCGTGGTCAACGATCCCACGCCCGCAAAACTGGTCTATGACCCGGGCAATCCGATGGCCGATCAGAAAGGCTACGTCAAAATGCCCAATGTGGATGTGGTGGCTGAAACGGTCAACACCATGTCTGCGTCGCGCAGCTATCAGGCCAACGTCGAAGTCCTGAACACAGTGAAGTCGATGATGATGAAAACGCTCACCATCGGGCAGTAACGGAGAGATACGATGAGCTTAACCGTAGGCATTAAAGACAATCTCGACCCGACGATCCTGAGTTCCGGCTCGGCCGGCACCGGTAACAGCGCACAGGAGCTGCAGAACCAGTTTCTGAACATGCTGGTGACGCAGATGCAGAACCAGGATCCGACCAATCCGATGGATAACAGCCAGCTCACCACGCAGCTGGCGCAGATCAACACCCTGAGCGGGATTGAGAAGCTGAACACCACGCTGGGATCGATTTCTGGCCAGATCAGCACCAGCCAGTCACTGCAGAGCTCAACGCTGATTGGGCATGGCGTGATGGTCAAAGGCGATCAGGTGCTGGTCGGTAAAGGCACCACGACGCCGTTTGGTGTGGAGCTGGGCACGGCGTCAACCGGCACCGGCGTGACCATCAAAGATGCCAACGGCAACGTGGTGCGTAACATCGATCTGGGCGGCCTGACCGCAGGGGTACACACCTTCTCCTGGGATGGCAAGCTCGATGACGGCAGCGTCGCGCCGGATGGCAAATATTCTGTAGCACTCGCCGCCAGCAATGGCAGCACACAGCTGGTGGCACAGCCGCTGAACTACGCCTATGTCAATGGCGTCAGCACCGTGAACAACACCGCGAAACTGGATCTCGGCACCATGGGCTCCGCGACCCTCGATGAAATTCGTCAGATTCTCTGACTAACCCCTTAGCAGGAGAGATTACATGTCTTTTTCACAAGCGGTGAGCGGCCTGGGTGCTGCTTCCAGCAACCTTGATGTCATTGGTAACAACATCGCCAACTCCGCCACGGCGGGCTTTAAGTCGAGCACCATCGCCTTTGCCGATATGTTCGCAGGCTCTAACGTCGGTATGGGAACCAAAGTGGCGGCGGTGATCCAGAACTTCAATGACGGCACCACCACCTCAACCAGCCGCGGGCTGGATGTGGCGCTGAGCGGTAACGGCTTCTTCCGTATGACCGACGCCAGCGGCGGCGTGTTCTATTCACGCAACGGTCAGTTTACGCTGGATGAGAACCGTAACCTGGTGAACACCCAGGGGATGAAAGTGACTGGCTATCCGGCAAACGGCACCCCGCCAACCATCCAGAACGGTGCGAACCCGATTGCGCTGAGCATTCCCACCACGCAGATGTCAGCGCGCGCCACCAGCAGCGCGACGCTGGTGTCTAACCTGAACTCAACCGATGCGATCCCGACCGTCACGCCGTTTGATACCAGCAAAGTGGACAGCTATAACGCGAAAAGCACCGTGACCGTGTATGACTCGCAGGGTAACGATCACGCGCTGGATCTCTACTACGCCAAGAGCGCGGATAATACCTGGGCGGTGCACGCGATCGACTCTACCACCGGTAAAACCGCCGGTAACTTTACGATGACCTTTGACACCAGCGGCAAGCTGACCTCCGCTAACACCATCGGCCTGACCATTGACGGCTCTAACGGCGCCGCAGCGGGCCAGCCGATTGCACTGAGCGTGCTGGGCAGCCTGCAGCAGAACACCGGCGCGACTAACTTTGGTAACCCGACGCAGGATGGCTATGCGCCTGGCGACCTCACCGGCTACACCATTAACGATGACGGCACCATCAGCGGGACTTACTCCAACCGTAAAACCCAGCTGCTGGGTCAGATCGTGCTGGCGAGCTTCTCTAACCCGGAAGGGCTGAAGTCAGAAGGGGATAACGTCTGGTCCGCCTCCAGCTCATCCGGGCAGGCGGCTATCGGTCTGGCCGGTACCGGCACCTACGGCAGCCTGACCTCTGGTGCGCTGGAAGCCTCCAACGTCGATCTGAGTAAAGAGCTGGTGAATATGATCGTGGCACAGCGTAACTACCAGGCGAATAGCCAGACCATTAAAACCCAGGATCAGATCCTTAACACCCTGGTTAACCTTCGTTAATACGCTAACGGGATTGCTTTATGGATCACGCAATATATACCGCGATGGGCGCGGCCAGTCAGACGATGGAGCAGCAGTCTGTTACCGCCAGCAACCTCGCCAATGCTTCGACACCGGGCTTCCGGGCGCAGCTGAATGCGCTGCGCGCGGTGCCGGTCAGCGGCTGGTCTCTGCCAACGCGCACGCTGGTAGCCGCCTCAACGCCGGGTGCCGATATGACGCAGGGTTCGCTCGACTACACCGAGCGTCCGCTGGATGTAGCGGTACAGCAGGATGGCTGGCTGGCCGTACGCACCGCGGATGGCAGTGAAGCCTATACCCGTAACGGGAATATGCAGATCAGTCCCACCGGTCAGCTGACCATTCAGGGCAATCCCGTCATGGGTGACGGCGGACCGATTGCGGTGCCGCAGGGTGCCCAGCTCACCATCGCGGCAGATGGCTCGATCACCGCACTCAATGCGGGCGATGCGCCTAACGCCACGGTTCAGCTCGGCCGGCTCAAGCTGGTGCGCGCCACCGGGCAGGAGCTGACGCGCGGTGACGACGGCATGTTTCGCCCCAGCGCGGCGACCCAGGCGCAGCGCGGTGCTGCGCTGGCTAACGACGCGACGGTGCAGGTGATGCCGGGCGTGCTGGAAGGCAGCAACGTCAAGCCGGTTGAAACCATGGTCGATATGATCGCCAACGCCCGACGGTTTGAGATGCAGATGAAAGTGATCTCAAACGTTGATGAAAACGAACAGCGCGCTAATCAGCTGCTCAATATGAGCAGCTAAGGCGTAAGGAAAACAGAATGATTCGTTCTTTATGGATCGCGAAAACCGGTCTTGACGCACAGCAAACCAATATGGACGTCATTGCCAACAACCTGGCAAACGTCAGCACCAACGGCTTTAAGCGTTCGCGCGCGGTCTTCGAAGATCTGATGTATCAGACGCTGCGTCAGCCTGGTGCGCAATCCTCTGAGCAGACTACGCTGCCGTCTGGTCTGCAGATCGGTACCGGTGTACGCCCGGTTACCACTGAGCGTCTGCATAACCAGGGCAACCTGTCGCAGACCAGCAACTCAAAAGATGTGGCGGTAAACGGACAGGGTTATTTTCAGGTGCAGATGCCGGATGGCACCTCTGCCTATACGCGTGATGGCTCTTTCCAGGTGGATCAGAATGGTCAGCTGGTGACCAACGCCGGGTTCCCGGTACAGCCGGGTATCACGATCCCGGCAAACGCCACCAGCATCACGATTGCCCGCGACGGTGTGGTTACGGTGACGCAGCAGGGGCAGGCGCAGCCCGCACAGGTGGGCCAGCTCACGCTGAGCACCTTTATGAACGATGCCGGTCTCGACAGCGTCGGCGAGAACCTCTATCAGGAGACGCAGGCGTCCGGCGCGCCTACTGAGAGCACGCCTGGTCAGAACGGCGCAGGCCTGCTCTATCAGGGATATGTGGAAACCTCAAACGTCAACGTGGCGGAAGAGCTGGTGACCATGATCCAGACGCAGCGCGCGTATGAAATTAACAGCAAGGCGATCAGTACCTCCGATCAGATGCTGCAGAAACTCACCCAGCTTTAACGCCGGGATCGTTGGGCCACTCCGCTGGCCCGATTAAGAACATACAGAAGGTCAGAACTCCGTGGCGAAGCAAGCGATTCTCAAGCCTGGTCATTGGTTAGTAGCGACGCTGCTACTGACGCTCAACGGTTGTGCGCTGGTGCCGCGCACGCCACTGGTACAAGGGGTAACCACGGCAGAACCTACGCCGTCTGCGCCACCGGTGGTGAACGGCTCTATTTTTCAGGGCGTTGCGCCGCTGAACTACGGCTACCAGCCGCTGTTTGAGGATCGTCGTCCACGCAATATTGGTGACACGCTGACCATCACGCTGCAGGAGAACGTCAGCGCGAGCAAAAGCTCCTCCGCCAGCGCTAACCGCAATGGCAGCAACAGCTTTGGCGTAACCGGCGTGCCGACCGGGCTGGAAGGCCTGCTGGGCGCAGGCGGTGAGAAAGCCGCACTGAGCGCCGGCGGCAAAAATGATTTTGCAGGTAAAGGGGGCGCCACCGCCAACAACACCTTTACCGGTACCATCACCGTGACCGTGAATCAGGTGCTCTCTAACGGCAACCTGCGCGTCGTGGGTGAGAAACAGATTGAGATTAATCAGGGCACCGAATTTATTCGTTTCTCTGGCGTGGTCAATCCGCGCACCATCAGTGCCAGCAACGCCGTACTCTCTACTCAGGTGGCCGATGCGCGCATTGAGTACGTAGGTAACGGTTATATCAATGAGGCGCAGACTATGGGCTGGTTCCAGCGCTTCTTCCTGAACATCTCGCCGATGTAAGAGGTCATGATGAAAAAAAGTATTTTGCTGCGCGCGGGCCTCGGTTTACTGCTCGCTGTCAGCAGTCTGATGGCGCAGGCAGATCGTATTCGCGATTTGACCAGCATTCAGGGCGTACGTGAAAACCAGCTGATTGGCTATGGGCTGGTGGTAGGACTGGACGGTACCGGAGATCAGACCACCCAGACACCGTTCACCACCCAGACGGTCAGCAACATGCTCTCCCAGCTGGGGATCACCGTGCCGGCTGGCACCAATATGCAGCTGAAAAACGTGGCGGCAGTAATGGTGACAGCGAAGCTGCCTTCGTTTGCCCGTCAGGGACAGACGCTGGACGTCGTGGTCTCTTCGCTGGGTAACGCCAAAAGCCTGCGCGGCGGTACGCTGCTGATGACGCCGATGAAAGGGGTGGATAATCAGGTGTATGCGCTGGCGCAGGGAAATATTCTGGTTGGCGGCGCGGGCGCGTCGGCCGGCGGCAGCAGCGTACAGGTTAACCAGCTTAACGGCGGCCGTATTACCGGCGGTGCCACCGTTGAACGCGAGCTGCAGAGCAACTTTGGCAGCCAGAACACCATTAACCTGCAGCTGAATAATGAAGATTTCACCATGGCGCAGCGCATTGCGGATGCCATCAACAGCCGCGGCGTCGGGTCGGCACTGCCGCTGGATGCACGCACCGTGCAGATCCGCGTCTCACCCAACAACAGCTCTCAGGTGCGGGCGCTGGCGGAGATCCAGAACATCGATGTCTCTGTGCCGCTGGAAGATGCCAAAGTGATCGTCAACTCACGCACCGGCACGGTGGTGATGAACCGCGAGGTTACGCTGAACACCTGTGCAGTGGCGCAGGGGAATCTGTCGGTGACGGTGAATCAGCAGCAGAACGTCAGTCAGCCTGATACGCCGCTGGCCGGCGGGCAGACGGTGGCGACAACGCAGACGCAGATCGATCTGCGGCAGAGCGGTGGCGCACTGCAGCGCGTCAACGCCAGCGCAAATCTGAACAATGTGGTGCGTGCCCTGAATGCGCTGGGTGCAACGCCGATAGAGCTGATGTCGATTCTGCAATCGATGGAGAGCGCAGGCTGTCTGCGCGCGAAGCTGGAAATCATCTGATGACCGATATGCAATCGCTGAACAATGCGGCGTATGACAGCCGCTCGCTGAACGAGCTGAAACGCCAGGCCGCTGCCGATCCCAAAGGAAAAGCGCTGCAGGTGGCGAAACAGGTAGAGGGCATGTTTGTGCAGATGATGCTGAAAAGCATGCGCGACGCGCTGCCGCAGGATGGCGCGCTGAGCAACGACCAGACGCGACTCTACACCTCGCTCTACGATCAGCAGATTGCGCAGGATATAGGCAAACGCGGACTGGGTCTGGCTGACACGATTGTCAAACAGATGCAGCCCGCGCAGGCACCGGATGAGCGGGCCGGCACGCTGCCGATGAAGCTGGATAACAGCTTTATCTACAGCAGCAGCAACAGCGTGCCAATGCAGCTGGAACAGATTGTGCGCAAAGCGGTACCGCGTCTGCCGGTAACGCCTGCGAACCTGCCTTCTGACAGCAGTGAGTTTATCGCCCAGCTGGCGCAGCCGGCGAAACTCGCCAGCCAGCAGAGCGGTATACCGCACCACCTGATTCTGGCGCAGGCGGCGCTGGAGTCGGGCTGGGGTCAACGTCAGATCCTGACCCGCGACGGCAAGCCGAGCTATAACGTGTTTGGTATCAAGGCGAGCGGCGACTGGAAAGGCGAAACCACGGATATCATGACCACCGAGTATGAGGCGGGTGAGGCGAAGAAAGTGCGCGCCAGCTTCCGCGTCTATGGCTCCTACCTGGAGGCGCTGACCGACTATGTGCGCCTGCTGTCGAAAAATCCGCGCTATGCGGCGGTCACCAGCGCGCCGAGTGCTGAACAGGGCGCGCGCGCGCTGCAGGCGGCGGGTTACGCTACCGATCCGAAATATGCGCAAAAACTGGTGGGAATGATTCAGCAATTCAAAAACATGGGCGAAAAAGTCGTAAAAGCTTACGGCCAGGATATCACCGATCTGTTCTGACGTCTTAGCCTCAAGTTTCCCTTAAGCACGCCGATAACCTTCATATGTTGCGGGCGCCTGCCGTCCGCACAACTGCACTGATGACTGCCAGCCCGGTTAACGGGAAAGAAAGGAACCGAGATGTCCAGTATAATTAACTCCGCAATGAGCGGGCTGAGCGCCGCACAGGCCGCATTAAGCACCACCAGTAACAACATCAGTAACTATACCGTGGCGGGCTACTCGCGGCAGACTATTCTGCTGTCGCAGGCTAACAGCACGCTGCAGGGCAACAGCTATTATGGCAACGGCGTGAATGTCAGCGGCGTACAGCGTGAGTATGATGAGTTCATCACGACGCAGCTGCGTGGCTCCAGCGCCAGCTACAGCGCGGTCAATACCCAGCATAATCAGATCTCCAATATCGACGATCTGCTCTCTACGTCTACCACCAGCCTCTCAACATCGATTCAGAGCTTTTTTACCAACGTACAGAACGTGGTCAGTAACGCCAACGATCCGTCAGCGCGTCAGTCGATGCTGAGTTATGCCCAGGGGCTGGTTAATCAGTTCCAGACCACGGCGCAATACCTTAATAACATGCAGACCAGCGTGAATACCGATATCGCTGCCAGCGTCGATCAGGTCAATACCTTTACACGCCAGATTGCCGACCTCAATACGCAGATTGCAAAGCTCACCACCGGCGGTGGCGCTGCGCCTAACGATCTGCTGGATCAGCGCGATCAGCTGGTCAATAGTCTGAACAACGTGGTGGGCGTGAAAGTTGCGCAGCAGGATGGCAGCTATATCGTCTCAGCAGGCAATATCACCCTGGTTAACGGTCGTAATGCGACCAGCCTGGTGGCGATGCCTTCGGGCGCCGACTCTACGCGCCTTACCGTTGGCTACAGCGACAAACAGGCCGGTAACGTAGCGATCCCGGAAAAAACGCTGACCACCGGCTCGCTGGGTGGATTGCTGGCGTTTCGTACGCAGGATCTGGACGGCGCCCAGAACCAGCTGGGCCAGCTGGCCGCAGCGTTTACCACCGCATTTAACGACGTGCATCAGGGCGGTTTTGACAGCGAAGGCAACGCAGGAAAAGCGTTCTTTACTATCGGCAGTCCGGATGTGGTCAGCAACCTGAAAAACACCTCAACGGCATCGGTCAGCGCCAGCTGGAGTGACGCCAGCGCCCTGAAAGCGTCCAACTATACCGTTAGCTATGAGAGCGGCACCTGGTCCGTTACCCGTGCTGCCGATAACGTGCGTTTTGACGTAGCGCCGGCGGCCGACGGCACGCTGAATTTTGATGGTCTGCAGCTGACGGTCAGCGGCAGCGCGAAGAGCGGTGACAGTTTTCTGGTTAAGCCGGTACAGAACGTGATTGGCGGCATGTCGGTTGCCATCACCAGCGAGTCAGAGATCGCAGCAGCAGCAGCGAAAGGCAGCGGCGAAAGCGACAACCGCAACGCACAGAAGCTGCTCGATCTGCAGGACAGCAAGCTGGTTAACGGAAATGCAACGATTGCGCAGGCTTATGCCAGCCTTGTCAGCAGCGTAGGTAATAAAACCAACTCGCTGGAAACCGCCAGCACCACGCAGAAAAACGTGGTCACGCAGCTGAACAACCGGCAGCAGTCCGTCTCCGGCGTTAACCTTGATGAAGAGTACGCCAACCTGACGAAGTATCAGCAGTTTTATATGGCGAATGCGCAGGTATTGCAGACCGCCAGCGCGGTGTTTAATGCGCTGATGGGCATTCGCAGCTAAGCAGAGGAGAGAAGAAAGTGCGTCTTAGCTCAAGTATGATTTTTGACCAGCAGGTGCGCGGGATCACCGACTCGCAATCCTCCTGGCTGAAGGTAGGCCAGCAGCTGGCAACCGGGCTGCGGGTCAGTAATCCCTCTGACGATCCTATCGCAGCCTCACGCGCGGTGGTGCTGTCACAGTCGCAGGTAAAAAGCAGCCAGTATGCCACGGCACGCAGTTTTGCTAATCAGAGCCTCTCGATGGAAGAGAATGCGCTCTCCAGCGTGGTCAGTACCATACAGGATGCGCAGACCACCATCGTAAATGCCTCCACCGGCACCCTGAGTGATGAAGATCGTGGCTCCCTGGCTACGCAGCTGGAAGGGCTGCGCGCGCAGTTGCTGAACCAGGCAAACAGTCAGGATGGTAACGGGCGCTATATTTTTGCCGGCTATAAGACCGATGCGCCGCCGTTTAGCGATAGCAGCACCGGCGTGGCCTATGTGGGCGGGGATGAGCCGATTACGCAGAAAGTTGATGAAAGCCGCACCATGCAGGTGGGCAGCACCGGTAAGTCCGTGTTTATGGCGATCACCAGCAATGCAAAGCCAGAGCCCGATAACGGCACCAGCGAGACCAGCCTGTTCAGCATGCTCGACAGCGCAATTGCCGCGCTGAAAACGCCGCAGGATAACGCGGACGACGCCACAAAGCAGGCGTTTCAGGCCGCAATGGATAAAACCAACCGCGGGCTGAGCAACTCACTGAATAACGTGCTGACGGTACGTTCTGCTGTGGGGATCCAGATGGCTGAGGTGAGTGCGCTCAATCAGCAGGGTGACGATCGCAATACCATCATGACCACGCAGATGAGCGATCTGGTACAGGTTGACTACACCCAGGCGATCTCCAGCTACACCATGCAGCAGACAGCCCTGCAGGCGTCGTATAAAACCTTTAGCGATATGTCAAAGATGTCGCTGTTCCAGCTTAATTCGTAACTGACCTGACATTCAGCGTACTTAACCGGGTGCGCTTGTTTTTCCCATCGCCTTCGCGGGCGGTGGGTTTTTTTTGGCTGCGGTTCAGGCCGCTCCCGGTAAACAGCAGGCAATAAAAAACCCCGGACCAGCCGGGGTTTTGTTTTTTTATCCGCGCAGAGTTACACGCTGTCCGGACGGGTTGCCGGTGCGGTAGCCTGATGCGTCGCGCTGTGACCACCGGCAGAGCCGCGGCCTTCAAAGCTGAACGGCGGACGTACCCAGTCGCTGTGACGTGCCGGCTCTGGTTCCCAGGCCGGTGCTGGCGCGCGGGTCATTGGTGCCGTGGCGTGCAGCTTAAAGCGTGACTCTGACTGCTCAACTGACACATCGCGTGCCGGAACCGGCGCATGAGGTTCAGCCACTGGCGCAGCAGGGGCTTCCGCCGCGACTGGCGCTGACAGCACCTTTTCAACCTGCGTTTCAACAGCAGGAGTCACATCCGCCGGTGCCTGTTCTGCTGCGGCAGCGGCTTCGGTCACAGTTGGCTGTACCGCATCCTGCACAGCAGGCTGTGGCGCTTCTTCTGACACGTTCTCAGTTACGATCGCAGGCTCGGCTTCCGCAGCCGTCTCCTGCGCCACCGCTTCATCGGCGGCAGAGATAACGGCAGGCTCATGATCAACCGGCGCGGCAACGGGCGTCAGGTCATCGGTGTTTACCACTGGCACTTCGGTGTGCGCCTGCGGTTCAGCCTGATGTACAACCTCTGACGTTTCAGGCTGCGGCACGCCCGCTGAGGCGGCTTCGGCAGCCACCGGCAGCGCGTCTGCTGCATCCTGATAACCATATTCGGTCATTTCGTTCAGCGGCGCCTGAGAGGTGAACTGCTCGTGCGTCTGCGTAACCGGATAGGAAACCCAGACTTTACCTGATGCCATCTCTGGCGAGGCGGCTGCAGCTTCAAGCGGCATCGGCGACTGCAGCGGATAGCGCTCATCGCGATAGCGACGGCGGCGCTGACCACTGACGCGCAGATGACGCGGAGAACGACGTGAACGGCGTGGCATGTTCGCGCCTTCACGGTTCTCGTTATCATCCTGCTCATCACTCATTTCCGGCTGCTCAGCGGTGTTAACCGGCGGTGCAATCTCCGCTGCTGCCTCTGGCTGCGCTGCGGCTGGTGATGCTTCCATAACCTCGCCACTGCGGATACGCTGAGTCAGCTGACGCGGCTTGCGACGTGGCATGACCTGAACGCGCTCTTCTTCCTGTACCGCTGCGTCAACTGCAGGGATCTCTTCGGTTGTAACGGACTCAACGGCTTTCTCTTCCTGCTGCTGAGCACGCTTCTCTTCCTGACGACGACGCTGACGCTCGGCACGCTGTTCGCGACGTTGCTGCTGCTGTTCATCGCGCTGCTGCTGCTGCTCTTCAGTCAGGACCGGGCGCTCGGCACGCGGCTCGTTCGGACGCTTGTTGCGACGATTCTCCTGATTGTCACGCGGTTCACGATTTTCACGTGGCTCACGGGCTTCACGCGGCTCGCGCGCTTCACGGGGCTCACGGGCTTCCCGTGGCTCGCGCGCTTCACGCGGCTCACGGTTCTGAGCCTGCTCGCCATTACGCGGCGTGCGATCGCGACGATTATTGTTGCGACGGTTACGGCGTTCACCACGCTGCTGCGTGCTGCTCTCTTCTTCTGCCGGCTTACTCGCCTGCTGAGGCTGTGCTTCCGCCGGGGCTGCTGCCGGAGTATCACCTGCAAACAGCTTTTTCAGACCGTTAAGCAGACGACCCACAAGACCCGTACTGACGGTGGCAGCCGCAGCCGCAGGACGCGCTGTAGCCTGTGCGGTTGGCTCGCTTTTCGCTGCAGGTTTTTCGGCAGTGACTTCAACCGGTGCAGGCGGGGCATCTGGCATCACAAAGGCGGCCAGTGCAGGCTGTTCCGGACGACGGCGCTCGGCGTGATCCTCTTCTGATGGCAGCGCCATTTCAGCTTCGTGCAGCTTCGGCAGATGATAAGAGAGCGTTTGTGTCTCTTCACCTTTGCGCACGCGCAGCACGGAGTAGTGCGGCGTTTCCATTTGATCGTTAGGCACGATAATGGCGCGTACGCCACCCTGACGCTTCTCGATCGCACTCACCGCTTCACGTTTTTCGTTCAGCAGGTAGGAGGCAACCGGCACCGGCACAATGGCGTGTACTTCTTTGGTGTTATCTTTCAGCGCTTCTTCTTCAATCAGACGCAGAATAGAGAGTGACAGTGATTCGTTATCGCGGATGGTACCCGTACCGCTACAGCGCGGGCAGACGTGATGGCTCGACTCACCCAGTGACGGGCTGAGACGCTGACGCGACATCTCCAGCAGACCAAAACGGGAGATATGGCTAATCTGAATGCGTGCACGATCCTGACGTACCGCTTCGCGCAGCCGGTTCTCTACGGCGCGCTGATGACGGACCGGCGTCATATCGATAAAGTCGATAACGATCAGGCCACCGAGGTCGCGCAGGCGCAGCTGGCGGGCAATCTCATCGGCTGCTTCAAGGTTAGTATTGAAGGCCGTTTCTTCGATGTCGCCGCCGCGGGTTGCACGAGCGGAGTTGATATCGATCGCGGTTAACGCTTCGGTGCTGTCGATAACAATTGAGCCGCCAGAAGGCAGACGGACTTCACGCTGGAAGGCGGACTCGATCTGCGACTCAATCTGGTAGTGGCTGAACAGCGGAATTTCACCGGTGTAGAGTTTGATCTTGCTGCTAAAGTCAGGGCGGCCCAGCGCAGCGATATGCTGACGCGCCAGCTCCAGCACTTTAGGATTATCGATAAGAATTTCACCAATGTCCTGACGCAGGTAGTCGCGGAAAGCGCGCACAATGACGTTGCTTTCCTGATGGATCAGGAAGGGTGCAGGACGGCTCTCTGCCGCTTTTTTGATCGCTTCCCAGTGCTTGAGACGGAAGCTCAGATCCCACTGCAGCGACTCAGCTGATTTTCCCACGCCTGCGGTGCGTACAATCAGGCCCATGCCTTCCGGCAATTCCAGCGCGGAAAGTGCCTCTTTCAGTTCAGTGCGGTCATCGCCTTCAATCCGGCGGGAGATGCCTCCGGCGCGCGGGTTGTTAGGCATCAGAACCAGGTAGCTGCCTGCGAGAGAGATAAAGGTAGTAAGTGCAGCGCCTTTATTACCGCGCTCTTCTTTATCAATCTGAACGATCACTTCCTGGCCTTCACGCAGCACATCTTTGATGTTAGGACGGCCGTGCGCGTTGTAGTTAGCTGGGAAGTATTCGCGGGAAATTTCTTTCAGAGGGAGGAAACCGTGACGCTCAGCGCCATAATCGACAAATGCCGCTTCAAGGCTGGGTTCAACGCGGGTGATTTTACCTTTGTAGATATTGGCTTTTTTCTGCTCGTGTCCGGGGCTTTCGATATCCAGATCGTACAGACGCTGACCGTCAACAAGGGCAACGCGCAACTCCTCCTGCTGAGTTGCGTTAATTAACATTCTTTTCATCGTGACTTACTCGTTATTCTCACATGAGTGATAAAGCTGCGGGCATCGTTACCCTGGACGAGAATCAACCGATGGCCCCGTGTCTGCATGCACTGACGTCAACCTCACGGTTGTCGGCGGCTAAAGGGGCGCAAATCTTGTCGGTGGCCTGCTTTTCATAAGGAAAACCAGCGCCTGAAGGTGGAAATAATACAAAATTTTTGAAAATCCACACATCCCAGTCTGTTGTCCAGGCCGCAACCCGCAGCCCGCTAAGTGCCTGATAAAGCATCACGTCTTACGCCATTGCAGCGTGCTCGTTTTATCCGGCAAATTACCTTAATTTCGCTCTTTTTCTGCCCGAATCTTTCTGGTGCAGAAACAGCAGCATTATTCCACTGCTCACCCGCATATAGCAAGGCGACTTTTGTCGAGCTGTGAAGTTTGTAGGCTCTTAACCTGTTCATTTGCGGGGCTAATCGGCAGTTTGCCGAAAAAGCCACCGTTTTGAGCGGTCAGAAGCCTGAAACCAGAGAGAGTTAAGCACAGAAAAAGGGGTGGCGCTATCAGGGGACACTATTTAGAATCGCCGGCATGAAAACAGAGAATCCCGGCGTACATTTTGTCGCCATCACGGCTGAAAATGCCGGACAACGTATAGACAACTTTTTGCGCACCCAGCTCAAAGGGGTGCCAAAGAGCATGATTTATCGCATTCTGCGGAAAGGCGAAGTGCGGGTAAATAAAAAACGCGTGAAGCCTGAATATAAGCTTGAGGATGGCGATGAAGTCCGCGTACCACCGGTGCGGGTCGCAGAGCGGGAAGAGCAGGCCGTGTCGCCAAAGCTTGATAAAGTCGCGGCGTTAGCGGATGCCATTCTGTATGAGGACGATCATCTGCTGGTGCTGAATAAGCCGTCCGGTACGGCAGTACACGGCGGCAGCGGCCTGAGCTTTGGGGTTATTGAAGGGCTGCGGGCACTGCGTCCGGAGGCGCGTTTTCTGGAGCTGGTACACCGGCTGGATCGCGACACCTCAGGCGTATTGCTGGTGGCTAAGAAGCGTTCGGCGCTGCGCTCATTGCATGAGCAGCTGCGTGAAAAGGGGATGCAGAAAGATTATCTGGCGCTGGTACGCGGCGACTGGCCTTCTCATCTGAAAGTGGTGCAGGCTCCGCTGCTGAAAAACATTCTGCAGAGCGGAGAGCGGGTAGTGCGCGTCAGCGCAGAAGGCAAGCCTTCAGAAACCCGGTTCAAAGTAGAAGAGCGTTTTGGGCTGGCGACGCTGGTTAAAGCCAGCCCGGTGACCGGCCGAACGCATCAGATCCGCGTGCATACCCTGCATGGTGGCCATCCGATCGCCTTTGACGATCGCTATGGCGATCGCGAATTTGATCGTCAGCTGGCTGGCACGGGGTTATCGCGCCTGTTTCTGCACGCGGCAGCGCTGACGTTTACGCATCCTGCCACCGGCGAAACATTACGCATGGAGGCGCCGCTGGATGCGGCACTCAGACACTGCCTGACCAGACTGCGGCAGAAAAAAAGCTGACGATACCGGCATCAGCCCAGCGGGTTGATGCCGGCCTTAATCAGCAGCTGATTAAGTGCAATCAGCGGCAGCCCGACCAGCGTATTCGGGTCGCGCCCCTCCAGTCTGTCGAACAGACAAATGCCAAGTCCTTCGCTTTTAAAGCTGCCGGCGCACGCCAGCGGCTGCTCCAGCTCAACGTAGCGCGCTATCTCCTGACTGCTCAGCGTGCGGAAGTGCACTGTAAAGGGCTCATACAGCACAAACTGCTGCCGGCTGGCGGGCTGCAGCAGCGCCAGCCCGGTATAAAACACAATCGCTTTTCCGCTCGCCTGAGCCAGCTGGCGGCAGGCGTTTTCGCGGGTGTGCGGCTTGCCGGCGATAGCGCCCTCCAGTACGCACACCTGGTCGGAGCCGATAATCCAGCGATCCGGAAACTGCGCAGCCAGCGCCTGCGCTTTGGCCAGCGCCAGGCGCTGCACCAGTTCAGGCGCACTCTCTTCGGGCTGCGGAGTCTCATCGCAGTCAGGCGCAGCAGTCACAAACGGTACGCCAAGCTTGCTGAGCAGCGCCTGACGAAACGGGGAGGTTGAGGCTAAAACCAGTGGCATCATCATTTTTTTACAGAATAGATAGCGTAAACATGACGGGCATTTTAAACTATGCGCCGCACTGGATGCGAATAGCAGGTGAAAGATGCCGTAAAACGGCCTTTTTCTTTGACTCTAAGACGTTACAAAGTTAATATGCGCGCCCTATGCAAAAGGTAAAATTACCCCTGACGCTCGATCCGGTCCGCGCCGCGCAAAAACGCCTGGATTATCATGGTGTTTATGCACCTGAATTGGTGGCGCGTCTGGCCGAAACGGTCGTGAGTGTGGACAGTGATGTGGAATGTACCATGTCGTTTGCGGTTGACAACCAGCGCCTCGCGGTTCTGCAAGGAACGGCGGATGTGCAGGTGACGTTAATGTGTCAACGCTGCAACCAGCCATTTCCGCAAGCTGTACACGTAAGCTATTGCTTTAGTCCGGTCTCTTCTGACGACCAGGCTGAGGCACTACCGGAAGCCTACGAGCCGGTTGATGTCAACGATTTTGGTGAGATCGACCTGCTGGCAGTGATAGAAGATGAGCTCATCCTCGCACTGCCGGTGGTTCCGGTGCATGATTCTGAACACTGTGAAGTGTCCGACGCGGACATGGTCTTTGGTAAGCTGCCTGAAGAGGCAGAAAAACCAAATCCATTTGCCGTATTAGCCAGTTTAAAGCGTAAGTAATAGGAGTAAGGTCCATGGCCGTACAACAGAATAAACCAACCCGTTCCAAGCGTGGCATGCGTCGTTCGCACGATGCCCTGACCACTGCCGCTCTGTCAGTAGATAAAGTTTCTGGCGAAACTCATCTGCGTCACCATATCACTGCGGATGGTTACTACCGCGGTCGCAAGGTTATCACCAAGTAATTCTTTGCGGTTACGCAAGGCGATACCTTGACACGTTTGACCCTGGCAGTTGATGCCATGGGCGGGGACTTCGGTCCCTGCGTGACAGTGCCTGCAGCCTTGCAGGCACTGGCCTCTCATTCGCAGCTGGTTCTTCTTCTGGTCGGCGATCCCGACACAATCTCGTCATTTCTTGCCAAAGCGGATTCCTCACTTTTGAGGCGTGTGCAGGTTATCCCTGCCGAATCGGTTATTGCAAGTGATGCGAAGCCTTCGCAGGCCATCCGTCAGAGCCGTGGCAGTTCTATGCGCGTGGCGCTGGATCTGGTTGTGGCCGGTAAGGCGCAGGCCTGTATCAGTGCCGGTAATACCGGTGCGCTGATGGGGCTGGCTAAACTCCTGTTAAAACCGCTGGACGGCATTGCACGTCCGGCACTGATGACCGTTCTGCCCCATCAGCAGCAGGGCAAAACGGTCATTCTTGATCTGGGGGCTAACGTCGACTCTGACAGCGATATGCTGGTGCAGTTTGCCATCATGGGAGCTGTCATGGCGGAAGAGGTGCTGGAGATCCGGCAACCGCGCGTTGCGCTGCTCAATATTGGTCAGGAAGAGACCAAAGGGCTTGAGTCGATTCGCGCCGCATCTGCGGTTCTGCGGGCAAGCCCTCAGATCAACTATATTGGTTATCTTGAAGGTAACGACCTGCTGACCGGCAAAACAGATGTGCTGGTGTGCGATGGCTTTGCCGGTAATGTAACGCTGAAAACGATGGAAGGTGTGGTGCGGCTGTTTCTGTCGCTGCTGAAATCGTCAGGCGAAGGTAATCAAGGTAAAGGGACCTGGTGGCTGAAACTGCTGGGACGCTGGCTGAAAAAGCGTATGATCAGGCGTTTCGGTCATCTAAACCCCGACCAGTATAACGGCGCTTGTCTGTTAGGATTGCGCGGAACAGTGATCAAAAGCCACGGCGCGGCCAATATTCAGGCATTCGCTGTGGCGATAGAACAGGCAGAGCAGGCGGTGCGTAAGCAAGTTCCCGAAAGAATTGCCGCGCGCCTTGACGCTGTATTAGCCAGGAGTGACAAAGCGTAGATGTATACCAAAATTATCGGAACAGGCAGCTATCTGCCTGAACAGATCCGCACCAATGCCGATCTGGAAAAAATGGTGGAAACCTCAGACGAGTGGATTGTCACCCGTACCGGCATTCGCGAGCGCCGTATTGCTGCACCGGATGAAACGGTTGCCAGCATGGGCTTTAACGCCGCACAGCGCGCGCTGGAAATGGCCGGCGTTGCCGCCAGCGACATTGGTCTGATTATCGTCGCCACAACTTCATCCAGCCACGCGTTCCCCAGCTCCGCATGCATGATTCAGCAGATGCTGGAGATAAACGACTGCGCAGCCTTCGATCTTGGCGCCGCCTGTGCCGGCTTTACCTATGCGCTGAGCGTTGCCGATCAATATATTAAAAACGGGGCGGTTAAACACGCGCTGGTGATTGGTGCTGATGTCCTGGCGCGTACGCTTGATCCCAGCGATCGCGGGACAATTATTCTGTTTGGCGACGGCGCGGGCGCCGTGGTACTGGGCCAGAGCAGCGAGCCGGGTATCCTCTCGACCCATCTGCATGCCGATGGCCGCTATGGCCAGCTGCTGACCCTGCCTTATCAGGATCGCGCGCGTCAGGATGAACCTGCCTACCTGACCATGGCGGGTAATGAAGTCTTTAAAGTTGCGGTAACCGAGCTGGCGCATATCGTTGATGAGACGCTGCAGGCGAATAATCTCGATCGCAGCGCGCTCGACTGGCTGGTGCCGCATCAGGCAAATCTGCGCATTATCAGCGCAACTGCCCGTAAACTCGGCATGGGCCTGGACAAAGTTGTGGTCACGCTCGATCGTCACGGAAACACCTCTGCGGCTTCGGTGCCGAGCGCGCTGGATGAAGCAGTGCGTGATGGCCGCATCAGGCCGGGACAACTGATTTTGCTGGAAGCCTTTGGTGGTGGTTTTACCTGGGGTTCTGCGCTGGTACGCTTTTGATTGACAGGAAGGACAGATGACGCAATTAGCTTTTGTTTTCCCGGGACAGGGATCTCAGACCGTTGGCATGCTGGCTGAACTCGCTGCTGACAACCCTCAGGTTGAAGCGACGTTTCGCGAAGCGTCTGATGCGCTGGGCTACGATCTGTGGCAGCTGGTTCAGCAGGGGCCGGCTGAAGAGCTGAACAAAACCTGGCAGACGCAGCCCGCTTTGCTGGCAGCTTCAGTCGCTATCTATCGCGTCTGGCAGCAGAAACAGGGCGCTCAGCCGGTGCTGCTGGCAGGCCACAGCCTGGGTGAGTACTCGGCGCTGGTTTGCGCAGGCGTGCTGGCGTTTGCAGATGCCATTAAGCTGGTAGAACTGCGCGGCAAGCTGATGCAGGAGGCGGTTCCGGAAGGGACGGGAGCTATGCAGGCAATTATCGGTCTCGATGATGAGGCGATTCGTAAAGCCTGTGAAGAGAGTGCGCAGGGTGAAGTGGTCTCGCCGGTGAATTTCAACTCGCCAGGCCAGGTGGTGATTGCCGGTAACAAAGACGCCGTTGAGCGTGCTGGCGCTGCCTGTAAAGCGGCCGGCGCGAAACGTGCGCTGCCACTGCCGGTCAGCGTGCCATCGCACTGTGCGCTGATGAAGCCTGCTGCAGTTAAGCTTGCTGTTGCGCTTGAAGAGATCGCCTTTAATGCGCCAGATGTGCCGGTAGTGAATAATGTTGATGTCAAATGCGAAAACGATGCTGCGGCTATCCGCAACGCGCTGGTACGTCAGCTTTATAGCCCGGTACGCTGGACCGAATCAGTACAATTTATTGCAGAACAGGGTGTGACTCAGCTGCTGGAGATGGGTCCGGGCAAAGTCCTGACCGGTCTGACCAAACGGATTGCTGATAACCTGACGGCTACTGCCGTGAACGATCCTGCGTCGCTTTCTGCGGCTCTCTCTCAGGAATAAGAGGAAAATCATGAATTTTGAAGGTAAAGTTGCGCTGGTAACGGGCGCAAGCCGCGGTATTGGCCGGGCCATTGCAGAGACACTGGCGGCGCGCGGCGCAAAAGTTATCGGCACAGCAACCAGCGAAAGCGGAGCTGAAGCCATCAGCGCCTATCTTGGCGACAACGGCAAAGGCCTGGCGCTGAATGTGACGGATGCAGCCTCTATCGACGACGTGCTGGCAAAAGTGCGCGCTGAATTTGGCGAAGTGGATATTTTAGTCAATAATGCAGGCATCACGCGTGACAATCTGCTGATGCGCATGAAAGATGATGAGTGGGATGATATTCTTAATACCAACCTGACATCAGTTTTCCGCCTCTCCAAGGCGGTCATGCGTGCCATGATGAAAAAACGTGTGGGCCGTATCATTACCATCGGTTCTGTAGTTGGGACCATGGGTAACGCGGGCCAGGCTAACTACGCTGCAGCAAAGGCGGGTTTAATTGGCTTTAGCAAATCACTGGCGCGTGAAGTCGCGTCACGTGGCATTACCGTAAACGTCGTGGCTCCGGGCTTTATTGAGACGGACATGACGCGTGCACTGAATGAAGATCAGCGCTCGGGCATTCTGGCAGAAGTGCCTGCAGGCCGTTTAGGCGACCCGCAGGAAATTGCCAATGCTGTTGCATTCTTAGCCTCTGACGAAGCAGCCTACATCACAGGTGAAACGCTGCACGTCAATGGCGGCATGTACATGGTCTGATAATCACGAAATCATTTGCATTATTTGCGGTAAACACCGCAGAATAGCGCAAAATCGTGGTTCGACCAGCCGGGATTTTGTTGCATCTTTTTCACCATTTTATACACTACGAAAACCATCGCGAAAGCGAGTTTTGATAGGAAATTAAATAGTATGAGCGATATCGAACAACGCGTTAAGAAAATCGTAGCTGAGCAGCTGGGCGTTAAAGAAGACGAAGTGGTTAACACTGCTTCTTTCGTTGAAGACCTGGGTGCAGATTCTCTTGACACCGTTGAGCTGGTAATGGCTCTGGAAGAAGAGTTTGATACTGAAATTCCAGACGAAGAAGCTGAGAAAATCACTACCGTTCAGGCAGCGATCGATTACGTCACTAGCCATCAAGGCTAATGAATATCTTCAGGCGGTCATATGACCGCCTGAGTTTTATGTTTGCCCCACATAGCGTTATTTTTCCCTCCCTGGAGGACGAACGTGTCTAAGCGTCGTGTAGTTGTGACCGGTCTTGGCATGTTGTCTCCTGTCGGCAATACCGTAGAGTCTACCTGGAGTGCTCTCCTTGCCGGTCAGAGCGGCATTACCCTGATCGACCATTTTGATGCCAGTGCTTATGCAACGCGTTTTGCGGGCCTGGTGAAAGATTTTAATTGTGATGAGTACATCTCGCGGAAAGATCAGCGCAAGATGGACGATTTCATCCAGTATGGTATCGCGGCTGGCATTCAGGCTATGGCGGACTCCGGTCTGGTCGTAACTGATGAGAATGCCGGACGTATCGGCGCGGCTATTGGTTCAGGTATTGGCGGACTGGGTCTGATCGAAGAGAACCACAGCTCGCTGGTTAAAGGCGGCCCGCGCAAAATCAGCCCGTTCTTCGTACCTTCTACCATTGTTAATATGGTCGCCGGTCATCTCACTATTATGTATGGCCTGAAAGGCCCGAGTATTTCGATTGCAACGGCCTGCACCTCAGGCGTACATAACATCGGCCACGCTGCACGTATCATTGCTTACGATGATGCTGATGTGATGCTGGCGGGTGGCGCAGAGAAAGCCAGTACGCCTCTGGGCGTTGGCGGCTTTGGCGCGGCGCGTGCGCTCTCAACACGAAACGACAATCCGCAGGCGGCCAGCCGTCCGTGGGATAAAGATCGTGACGGGTTTGTACTGGGTGACGGCGCCGGTATTGTGGTTCTGGAAGAGTATGAGCACGCCAAAAAGCGCGGTGCGAAAATCTATGCTGAAATCGTTGGTTTTGGCATGAGCAGCGATGCTTACCACATGACGTCACCGCCGGAAGATGGCTCAGGCGCCGCTGCAGCGATGGTCAACGCGCTGCGTGATGCCCGACTCGACCCGGCTCAGATCGGCTATGTTAACGCGCACGGCACCTCTACGCCAGCCGGTGATAAAGCTGAAGCGCAGGCGGTGAAATCCGTATTTGGCGCCTCAGCGCACAGCGTTATGGTCAGCTCGACCAAATCGATGACGGGTCACCTGCTGGGTGCTGCCGGTGCCGTAGAAGCGATCTATTCGGTTCTGGCGCTGCGCGACCAGGTTGTACCGCCAACCATCAATCTGGATAATCCGGATGAGGGTTGCGATCTGGACTTTGTGCCGCATACGGCGCGTCAGGTTAGCGGTCTGGAGTATACACTATGTAACTCCTTTGGATTTGGCGGCACCAACGGCTCGCTGATCTTCCGCAAGGTATAATCGCTATTCTGCCGAACAGAGGCCCGCAATGCGGGCCTTTTTTCTGATCTGCTCTTCAGCACAACTGTCCGGGCAGGTGAGATCATTTCAGGGCTGACTGCCTGAGGAGCGCGCGGTGTGGATTAACGGTATCCCGCAAACAATGCTGCCGGCCAGCGATCGAGCTGTCCAGTTTGGCGACGGCTGTTTCACCACGGCCGCCGTGCGTAACGGCAGCGTCGTGATGGCTGAGGCGCATCTGCAGCGCCTGGAGCAGGGGTGCAGGCAGCTTCTGCTGCCGCTGCCCGACCTGACGCTGCTGGCAGATGAAATGCGTTGCATTGCGCAGGGGCACGACCGGGCAGTGATGAAGATCATCCTGACGCCGGGAGCTGGCGGACGCGGCTACAGCCGGCGCGGCTGTCAGGACCCGGTGCGCATCCTCTCGCTCTCCCCCTGGCCGCACCATTACGCCGCGCTGCAGCAGCAGGGGGTGAGGCTGATTACCAGCCCGGTGCCGCTGGCGCGCAATCCGCTGCTGGCGGGCATCAAACATCTCAACCGGCTGGAGCAGGTGATGATTCGCCACCACCTTGATGAGACGGATGCTGATGAGGCGCTGGTACTGGACACCGCGGGATGCGTGGTAGAATGCTGCGCTGCCAATCTCTTCTGGCGCCGCGGCAACCAGATTTTTACGCCTCACCTTGGCCAGGCGGGCGTAAACGGCATTATGCGACGTTTTCTGATGGCGCAGCTGGCGGCCAGCGGCCAGGCTTGTCAGGAAATCAGCGCGCCGCGCGAAAGCGTACTTGGCGCTGATGAAGTCGTGATCTGTAATGCACTGATGCCGGTGCTGCCGGTGCGGCAAATCGATAACATTATTTTCAGTGAACGCACGCTGTACCAGCAACTTTTTACCTGTTGCCAGAAAATGGACGTAACATGAGTCGAATCAAAAAAATTATTGCGGGCGCGGCAGTTATCGCTGCCGCCGCTGCCGCGTTTAGCTACTGGCAGACAGAGCGCCTGGCAGATACGCCGCTGA
This sequence comes from Pantoea sp. PSNIH1, assembly GCF_007680655.1. Classification (NCBI taxonomy): domain Bacteria; kingdom Pseudomonadati; phylum Pseudomonadota; class Gammaproteobacteria; order Enterobacterales; family Erwiniaceae; genus Pantoea; species Pantoea sp. PSNIH1. The sequence continues at coordinate 998,992 of NZ_VEIP01000001.1, read as the reverse complement.
CCATTCACCAGGAAACGCTCTATACGCTGCCGGCGGGTAGCGGACGCGTTGTGCTGGAAGCGCAGCTGGAGAGCCAGCATATTATTCCGCACACTATCTGGTTTGGGCCGTTGCTCAGGCTGCAGCCGGAGCTGGCGGAGTTTAAAGCGGGTACCTACCGGCTGGAACAGGGCATGACCGTACGTCAGCTGCTGCAGCTGCTGGCCAGCGGTAAAGAGGCGCAGTTTCCGCTTCGTTTTATCGAGGGCTCACGCCTCAGCGAGTGGCTGAGCGAGCTGCGCAAAGCGCCTTATCTGAAGCATACGCTGCCGGACGACAGCTTTGCCAGCGTAGCAGCGGCGCTGAAGCTGGACGCGGCGCAGCTTGAAGGCAGCTTCTATCCCGACACCTATCTCTATACTGCCAATACTACGGACGTGGCGGTGCTGACGCGGGCGCATCTCCGCATGAACAAGCTGGTCGATGAGGTCTGGCAGACGCGCATGGCGAATCTGCCCTACAAAGCGCCGCGGGATCTGGTGACGATGGCGTCAATCATCGAGAAAGAGACCGGCGTAAGCGAGGAGCGCGCGCGGGTAGCGTCAGTATTTATTAATCGTCTGCGGACCGGAATGAAGCTCCAGACCGATCCCACCGTTATCTACGGGATGGGTGAGCGCTATAACGGCACGCTGACGCGCAGCGATCTCGACACGCCGACCGCCTATAATACCTACAGCATCAGCGGCCTGCCGCCGGGACCGATTGCGATGCCCGGACGCGCCTCGCTGGAAGCCGCTGCGCATCCGGAAAAGAGCAGCTATCTCTATTTTGTTGCGGATGGCAAAGGCGGGCATACCTTTACCACCAACCTTGCCAGCCATAACCGGGCGGTACAGGCTTATCGTCAGGCGCTGAAGGAAAAAAATGAAGAGTAAGTTTATTGTCATTGAGGGGCTGGAAGGCGCCGGCAAAACCACGGCGCGCGAGGCGGTGGTGGAAGTTTTGCAGCAGCACGGTATCCACGACATCGTCTTTACCCGTGAGCCGGGCGGCACACCGCTGGCGGAACAGCTGCGGGTGCTGGTAAAGCAGGGTATTGAAGGTGAACAGGTTACCGACAAAGCGGAGCTGCTGATGCTCTACGCCGCCCGGGTGCAGCTGGTAGAAAACGTGATCAAGCCGGCGCTGGCGCGCGGCGCGTGGGTAGTGGGCGATCGTCACGATCTCTCCTCGCAGGCTTATCAGGGCGGTGGCCGTGAAATGGATGCCGCGCTGATGACCACGCTGCGCGATGCGGTGCTGGGCGATTTTCGCCCCGACCTCACGCTTTATCTCGATGTGACGCCGGAAATCGGCTTGCACCGCGCCCGTGCGCGCGGCGCGCTGGACCGCATTGAGCAGGAGTCGCTGCGCTTTTTCGAGCGGACCCGCGCGCGCTACCTTGCGCTGGCGCAGGCGGACGCCAGCATCGTCACTGTTGATGCAACGCAGGCTATCGATGAGGTGACAACGTCACTTAAAGCGGCCCTGCATCGCTGGCTGGCCGGGCAGCGCCCATGAACTGGTATCCCTGGCTGAACCAGCCCTACCGGCAAATTATTGCCCGTCACCAGGAGGGCGCAGCGCATCATGCGCTGCTGCTGCAGGCAGCTGAAGGTATGGGGGATGACGCGCTGGTGTGGGGCGTTAGCCGCTGGCTGATGTGTCAGCGGCGGGAAGGCGCTAAAAGCTGCGGCACGTGCCACGGCTGTGAACTGATGCAGGCGCATACGCATCCGGACTGGTATCGGCTGGAAGCAGAAAAAGGAAAGGCGTCACTGGGCGTGGATGCTGTGCGCGACGTCACGGAAAAGCTCTATCATTTTGCGCAGCAGGGCGGTGCGAAAGTGGTCTGGCTGCCGGACGCCGCGCAGCTGACGGAAGCGGCTGCCAATGCGCTGCTGAAAACGCTGGAGGAGCCACCCGCAAACTGCTGGTTCTTTCTCAGCGTGCGTGAGTCCTCCCGGTTGCTGGCTACGCTGCGCAGCCGCTGTCTCAGCTGGCCGCTAATTCCGCCGGAGGAGTCGCAGAGCCTCGCCTGGCTGGGCCGTGAAGTAACACAGCCAGAAGCGGCGCTGCGCGCTGCGCTGCGTCTGAGCAGCGGTGCGCCCGCCGCAGCGCTGGCGCTGCTGCAGCCCGCGCGCTGGCAGACCCGTCAGGCACTGTGCGATACGCTGATCGCGGTGCTGAATGATGACATTCTGCAGCTGCTGCCTGCGCTGAACAGTGATGACGTGGCCGATCGCCTCAGCTGGCTTATCTCGCTGCTGGTGGACGCCATGAAAATGCAGCAGGGTGCTGCGGCGTGGCTGAGTAATGGCGATCGGCCTGATGTTGTGACCGCGCTGGCCCGGCAGCTGAACAGCAACGCCCTGAACAGCAGTGTGCAGCAGTGGATAGCCTGTCGTGAGCAGCTGCTGCACGTTGCATCGCTTAACCGCGAACTTATTCTGACCGACCGGCTGCTGGCGTGGAGCCGTTTACTGGCACCGCCTGTCATCAGCCCGTAATTATCTGAGAAAATTATGTTTATCGTTGATTCCCATTGCCACCTCGATGGCCTTGACTATGAAAACCAGCACCGCGACCTGGATGACGTTATCGCCAAAGCCGCCGCGCGCGACGTAAAATTTATGCTGGCAATTGCCACCACGCTGCCAGACTACTATCGCATCAAAGCGCTGGTCGGCGAGCGACAGAATATTGCGCTGGCCTGCGGTGTTCACCCGCTGAACCAGGATGAACCCTGGGATGTGGCGGAGTTTCGTCGCCTGGCAGCGGAAGAGCAGGTGGTAGCGCTGGGTGAAACCGGCCTCGACTACTTCTATCAGCAGGAGACCAAAGCGCAGCAGCAGGCCGCTTTCCGCGAACATATTCGCACCGGTATTGCGCTGAATAAGCCGATCATCGTGCATACCCGGGACGCCCGTGACGATACGCTGGCGATCCTGCGTGAAGAGCAGGTCGAAAAGTGCGGCGGCGTGCTGCACTGTTTTACCGAAGATCGCGCAACCGCAGCTAAGCTTCTGGATCTCGGCTTTTATATCTCCTTCTCCGGTATTCTGACGTTCCGTAATGCGGAGCAGATCCGCGATGCCGCGCGCTTTGTGCCACTGGATCGGATGCTGGTAGAGACAGATTCTCCCTATCTCGCGCCGGTGCCGCATCGCGGTAAAGAGAACCAGCCTGCATTTACCCGCGACGTGGCCGATTATATGGCGGTGCTGAAAGGGATGGATATTGAGACCCTGGCCGCGACGACTACGGAGAATTTCTCACGCCTGTTTCACATTCCTATGACGCGTCTGGGCGCCTGAGCTTTATTTCAAACGCTGTAATTAATCCGTAATGGACTGCCTGCGTCAGGTTATTCCCGACGCAGGCAGTGTTTTATTGCGCTATTATCCGGCAGGTCAGTCAGAAAGTGCTGAAAGCTGCCGGCTCTCATTGAGGAAACGTGATAGCCGTCAAAGTAACGCGCCCCCATTTATTTTACTCTTCGTAATAAATCAAAAGACGCTCAGCGTCACCCGGCTGCGGAACCTCCCCCGCTGCCACGCGCATCGCGCAACTATGCACTCATACTCAGGAGCTTCTATGTTCAAGAACGCATTTGCGAACCTGCAGAAAGTAGGTAAATCGCTGATGTTGCCGGTATCGGTTCTGCCGATTGCCGGTATTTTGTTAGGTGTTGGTTCTGCAAACTTCAGCTGGCTGCCGGCCGTGGTCTCCCACGTCATGGCCGAGGCGGGCGGATCGGTGTTCGCCAATATGCCGCTGATTTTTGCGATCGGTGTGGCGCTGGGCTTTACCAATAACGACGGCGTGTCAGCACTGGCGGCGGTTGTCGCTTACGGCATTATGGTTAAAACGCTGGCGGTCGTGGCGCCGCTGGTACTGCATCTGCCAGCCGCAGAGATTGAAGCGAAACATCTGGCGGACACCGGCGTACTGGGCGGGATCATTGCCGGTGCGATTGCTGCCTATATGTTTAACCGCTTTTACCGTATCAAGCTGCCGGAGTACCTCGGCTTCTTTGCCGGTAAACGCTTTGTTCCGATTATTTCCGGTCTGACCGCTATCTTTACCGGTATTGTGCTGTCGTTTATCTGGCCACCGGTGGGTACGGCAATTCAGGATTTCTCCCAGTGGGCTGCGTATCAGAACCCGGTTGTCGCTTTTGGCATCTACGGCGTGATTGAGCGTGCGCTGGTGCCTTTCGGCCTGCATCATATCTGGAACGTTCCTTTCCAGATGCAGATTGGTGAGTTCACCAATGCGGCCGGCCAGGTATTCCACGGCGATATCCCGCGTTACATGGCGGGAGACCCGACTGCCGGTAAACTCTCAGGCGGCTTCCTGTTTAAAATGTATGGTCTGCCGGCTGCTGCTATTGCTATCTGGCATTCGGCGAAGCCTGAGAACCGTGCCAAAGTTGGCGGTATCATGATCTCTGCCGCGCTGACCTCGTTCCTGACCGGTATTACCGAACCGATTGAGTTCTCTTTCATGTTCGTGGCACCGATCCTCTACGTGATCCACGCGATTCTGGCAGGTCTGGCGTTCCCTATCTGTATCCTGCTGGGTATGCGTGACGGTACCAGCTTCTCGCACGGCCTGATCGATTTTATCGTCCTGAGCGGTAACAGCAGCAAAATCTGGCTGTTCCCGATTGTTGGCATCATCTACGGCCTGGTTTACTACACCGTTTTCCGCGTGCTGATTGTAAAACTGAATCTGAAAACGCCAGGTCGTGAAGATACCGCGATTGAGCAGAGTAGCGTCACCGGCAGTGAAATGGCGGGCAAGCTGGTCAGCGCCTTTGGCGGCAAAGAGAACATCACCAATCTGGATGCCTGTATTACCCGTCTGCGCGTCAGCGTGGCCGATGTGGCAAAGGTTGATCAGGCTGAGCTGAAAAACCTGGGCGCCCGCGGCGTTGTGGTTGCCGGTTCCGGTGTACAGGCTATCTTTGGCACTAAATCAGATAATCTGAAAACGGAAATGGATGATTACATCCGCAGCATGTAACGCCTTTGCAGTAAGATTGTGCACCGTTACTGAAAACCCCCTCCCGTGAGGGGGTTTTTGTTTGTCTGCGCGACGCTGTAAAAGCAGCCAGTCAGTGAAGAAAAGCCGGGAGAAGGTTGAAAGAAGCGGATTTTCTCGCGCATACTGCCAGACTGACTCAGGTAAAAAGGAACCGCACCATGGCTGAAGAGACTATTTTCAGTAAAATCATTCGCCGTGAAATTCCGGCCGATATTATCTACCAGGATGAACTGGTCACCGCCTTTCGTGATATTGCACCCAAAGCGCCCACTCATGTGCTGATTATCCCTAATGTCCTGATCCCCACGACGAACGACGTTAAGCCTGCGCATGAACATGCGCTCGGGCGGATGATCACCGTGGCGGCGAAAATTGCCCGCGATGAAGGCATTGCTGAAGATGGCTATCGCCTGATCATGAACTGCAATCGCCACGGCGGTCAGGAGGTCTATCATATACACATGCACCTGGTGGGTGGTGAACCCCTGGGCCCGATGCTTGCTTATTAACCTCAGGCGGACCTGATATGCGTCGATGGCTGAGCAGCCTGCTATTATTGACTCTGGCAGGCTGCAGTAGTGATAAACCGATGATTAATACCTCGCAATCGCTGGTGATGGAGTCATCCGTGCTGTCAGCGGGGATTATTACTGACGAGCCACAGCTTACCAGCCGCGACGGTCAGCTGCAGGCGGCCAGCACGCTGCAGAATCTGCGTGAAGCGCCTGTTACGGTTCATTATCGTTTCTACTGGTATGACGATAAGGGACTGGAAATTGAGCCGCAGGAGCCGGCACAGACGCAAACTGTTCCCGCACACGGCAGCGTGATGGTGGCTTCGCAAATGGGCAATCTTACCGCCAGCAAAGTGCGGCTTTATCTTTATCTCTAAGGAGTAACCCCGTGATCCGCAGTGTTCAACGTTCTGGCGCGCTACTGTTTGCGCTGATGCTTACCGGCTGTGTGGTAAAACAGCAGACGCCGGCGCCGGTCGAACCGACGCAGCCGACGACCCCGGTTCAGCCGGAACCGCAGCCGGAGCCGCAACCCGTGCCGCCGCCACAAAATGTGCCGCAGCCGCCTAAGCTAAAGACCATTAACTGGAGCGCCAGCGTCTCACCGCTGGTGGCCAATATGGTGCAGTCTGCCGGGGTGAATCCGGGCAGCGTGCTGCTGGTCGATCGCCTTAAAAACAGCACCAACGGCGCGCTGCAGACCGAAAAAGCCACCAGTGCCATTCAGAGCGCGCTGGCGAACAACGGCAAGTTTACCCTGGTATCTGATGATCAGCTGAATCAGGCTCGCCAGACGCTGGGCCTCTCACCGGAAGATAGTCTGAACTCGCGCAGCAAAGCGATTGGACTGGCGCGCATCGTAAACGCGCAGTATGTGCTTTACAGCAATGCGAAAGGCGAGGTGAAGTCACCCACGCTGCAGATGCAGCTGATGCTGGTGCAGACCGGCGAAATCATCTGGTCAGGTAATGGTGCAACACAACCCTGATCCCGCACTGGTTGACCTGGTGCAGCAACAGTGGCCGACGGCACCCGCCGCCGGCTATTTTTTCGCGCTGCCGGGTCTGAGCGGCAACAGTTTTCAGATTGCGGGCGGGCAGGAGACGCTGCTGGCCCGGCGCACGCCTCTGCAGCCGATTCCTTTTGTTAACCGGCAGCGCGAATACCGTATTTTACGCCAGCTGCGTAACGCCGGCCTGGGGCCGGAGCCGCTCAGCTGGCGCTCCCCGTGGCTGCTGCAGCGCTGGCTGCCGGGTGAGGCGCTGACGCCTGCCGCCTTTGACGCACAGCGCAGCGCAATAGTGGCGCTGGTAAGCACGCTGCACCGGCAGCCGCTGACCGGCTATCCCCTGCGGCTGCTGCCGCTGTTGCAGCTCTACTGGCAGCGCTGCCGCCAGCGGCACTGGCGCTGGCTGGCGCGCCTGCAGCGGCTGCAGCGACAGGGGGAACCGCGCCCGTTGCGCCTTGCGCCACTGCATATGGATGTCCATCCGGGCAATGTGATCGCGACGCCAGCCGGGCTGAGGCTGATTGACTGGGAGTATGCAGCCGATGGCGACGTGGCGCTGGAGCTGGCTGCCATCTGTGCATGGGCGCCGGCGCAGGCAGCGGCGTGGACAGAAGAGTATGCCGCACGGACGCACATGGATGCGGCCGTGCTGGCGCGTCAGATCGCGCGCTGGCAGCCGTGGCTGCAGCTGCTGATGGCGAGCTGGTATCAGCTGCGCGCCGAGCAGAGCGGCGAGGCAACTTTACAGCAGCTGGCGCAGACCAGCTGGCAGGATATTTAATTCAGGAACTGAGCTATGACAATCAATGCACCCGGCCCGCTGATGCTGGACGTGGCGGGCTATACGCTGGACGCAGAAGAGCGCGAGATATTGCAGCACCCGCTGGTGGGCGGACTTATTCTGTTTACGCGCAACTTTCATGACGTTGCTCAGCTCCGCGAGCTGGTGCGTCAGATCCGCGCCGCTTCCCGTAACCGGCTGGTGGTGGCGGTGGATCAGGAAGGCGGGCGCGTGCAGCGTTTCCGCGAAGGCTTCACGCAGCTGCCGGCAATGCAGTCTTTTGCTGCCCTGCACGATTTGAATGCGGCAGGCGAGCTGGCGCAGCAGGCGGGCTGGCAGATGGCGGCGGAGATCACCGGGCTCGATATCGATATCAGCTTTGCACCGGTGCTCGATATCGGCCACATCAGCGCCGCAATCGGCGATCGGGCGTTTCATGCCGATCCGGCCATTGCGCTGCAGATCGCGCGGCGCTTTATTAACGGCATGCGCGAAGCCGGTATGAAAACCACCGGTAAACATTTTCCCGGCCACGGCGTGGTCAGCGCGGATTCGCATAAAGAGACACCGCGTGATACGCGCGACGCCGCCACGCTGCGCCAGCACGATATGGCTATTTTTCAGCAGCTCATCAGTGAACAGCTGCTGGATGCGGTGATGCCGGCCCACGTTATCTACACCCAGGTCGATCCGCTGCCCGCCAGCGGCTCGCCTTACTGGCTGCAGCAAGTGCTGCGTCAGGAGCTCGCCTTTGACGGCGTGATCTTCTCCGACGATCTCTCAATGGAGGGCGCCGCCGTGATGGGCAGCTACGCCGAACGGGCGCAGCAGTCGCTGGATGCCGGTTGCGATATGATTCTGGTCTGCAACCAGCGGGCGGGCGCCATTAGCGTGCTGGATAATCTGCAGGCGGGTCCGGCAGAACGTATTGCACGGCTCTGGCATCGCGGGCAGCATACGCTGGATGAGCTGCAGAGCAGCGCGCGCTGGCGGCAGAATCAGCGTCAGCTCAGCGATCTGCAGGCGCGCTGGCTGGCGCATAACGCACAGCAGTAAGCGTTGCGAAGCGCCGCGTTCCCTGGGGGAATGCGGCGTTTGTCGTGTGATGCTATTCACAAAACGTGTAACATTCTGATAATCCCCGCGAAAGATTGATCTGCATCAATTTCCTTATGATCTGGTTAGACCGGCGTGATATTCTGCCCTCAGCGCGCGATTAAAAATCGCCAACCCTATGTTTATTAAGGTTTTATTTAACCATTAATTAACTTTTGGTTTACAACTTTGAGGGGGTCTGCATTGACTACAACCATGGAAAAGATCGTCATTATTGGCGGAGGCGCCGGTGGCCTGGAGCTGGCAACGCAGCTGGGGCATAAGCTGGGGCGCAGCAAAAAAGCGGAGATTATTCTGGTTGACCGCAACCACAGTCATCTCTGGAAACCGCTGCTGCATGAGGTGGCGACCGGCTCTATGGATGAGGGCATTGACGCGCTGAGCTATCTGGCTCACGCCCGTAACCACGGCTTTCAGTTTCAGCTGGGATCGCTGACGCAGATCCACCGCGACCGCAAAACCATTGAACTGGCAGAAATCCGCGACGCTCAGGGTGAGATTCTGGTGCCGCAGCGTGAGCTGGCGTGGGATCGTCTGGTGGTGGCGCTGGGCAGTACGTCCAACGATTTTGGTACGCCGGGCGTGAAAGATCACTGCATCTTCCTCGACAATCCGCATCAGGCGCGTCGCTTCCATAATGAGATGCTGAATCAGTTCCTGCGTTTTTCCGCCAGCGAAGGCGAATTGCAGAAAGTGAATATCGCCATTGTTGGCGGCGGCGCCACCGGCGTGGAGCTCTCCGCTGAACTCTACAATGCGGTGAAGCAGCTGCACAGCTACGGCTACAAAGGTCTCGACAGCAGCGCGCTCAACGTCACGCTGGTGGAAGCGGGTGAGCGCATTCTGCCTGCGCTGCCACCGCGCATCTCTGCGGCGGCCCATCAGGAGCTGACCAAACTGGGCGTACGCGTTCTGACGCAGACCATGGTGACCAGCGCCGATGCGAAAGGGCTTAACACCAAAGAGGGTGAGTATATTGCTGCCGATCTGATGGTGTGGGCAGCAGGCATCAAAGCGCCTGACTTTATGAAAGAGATCGGCGGCCTGGAGACTAACCGGATTAACCAGCTGGTGGTAAAAGAGACGCTGCAGACCACGCGCGATGAAAATATCTACGCGCTCGGCGACTGCGCCTCCTGTGCGCTGCCAGGTGGCGGCTTCGTGCCGCCGCGCGCGCAGTCGGCGCATCAGATGGCGTCACGGGTGCTGGATAACATCCTCGCACAGCGTAAAGGCAAGCCGCTGAAAGCGTACGTTTATAAAGATCACGGCTCGCTGGTTTCGCTGTCGCGCTTTACCACCGTGGGCAGTCTGATGGGTAACCTGATGCGCGGCTCAATGATGGTGGAAGGGCGCATTGCGCGCTTTGTCTACATCTCTCTGTATCGTATGCACCAGATTGCGCTCCATGGATACTTCAAGACCGGCCTGATGATGCTGGTTGGCAGTCTGAACCGCGTACTGCGTCCGCGACTTAAACTGCACTAATCAATAGCGGGCGACACAGTGTCGCCCGCTCCCGCTTAGCCCGCAATAAGCTGCTGATAATCATCAGTTCACCGCAACATTACCCGCCCCGAATCTGCGGCTCGGAACTCTCCTAAAAGCTGGCCCTGCTGCGCTTACGCTGCGTTTCCTCCATTAATCTGATGTTGCAATTCCGGACCATCTGCAAAACTTATCTTCAGGAACACGGCGCGGCGCGCACGCCGGTTATGCCTCCGCTACAGCCTGTAGCGACGGGAATGCGCGGTAACACTGTCAGGAGGATATTCCTGTGAATAAATCAATGCTTGCGGGTATCGGAATCGGCGTAGCAGCAGCGCTGGGCGTGGCGGCGGTCGCCAGCATGAACGTGTTTGATCGCGGTCCGCAATTTGCTCAGGTGCTGTCAGCCACCCCGATTAAAGAGAGTATCAAACAGCCGCGTCAGGAGTGCCGTAACGTTACGCTGACGCACCGTCGTCTGGTACAGGATGAGAACCGCATTGCCGGTTCGGTGCTGGGTGCCGTCGCGGGCGGCGTGCTGGGTCATCAGTTCGGCGGCGGTCGCGGTCGCGATGTGGCTACCGTAGCGGGTGCGCTGGCCGGCGGCTACGGCGGTAATCAGGTGCAGGGCGCTCTGCAGGAGCGGGACACCTACACCACCAGCGAACAGCGCTGCAGAACGGTATACAGTAAACAGGAAAAGATGCTGGGTTATGATGTGACCTATAAAATAGGCGACCAGCAGGGCAAAATCCGTATGGAGAATGACCCTGGCACCCGCATCCCGCTTGATCGCAACGGTCAGCTCATCCTGAATTCGAATCAGGCCTGATTGGGCAAAGCTATTTCACAGCAAACCAGATAAAAAAGCGCCGTAAGGCGCTTTTTTCTTTTGCATCAGCCCGCCGGCAGCCGGTGCTTTGCCAGTTCGGTGATAAACTCCTGAACCCACTCCATGCGCAGCTTGCGTTCAGCCAGATCGCGCGTGAAGCGCAGCCGCGTCGGGCCATCCAGCTTCCACTGTGCCGGATCTTTCTGCAGCAGGCTAATCAGCCAGCCGGGATCGATCTGGTTCTGCGGGGCAAACTCAAAGAAGCCGCCTTTGTCACTGGCTTCAATTTTGCGCACGCCCAGCTCGCGCGCGGCCAGGCGCAGCGCAGCGATATCCAGCAGATTGCGCGCGGCGTCAGGCAGTTTGCCAAAGCGGTCAATCATCTCTACCCGCAGTTCAGCCAGATCCTGCTCGTCGGCGGCGCTGGCAACCCGCTTATAGAGTGAAAGACGGGTGCTGACATCGGGAATGAAATCGTCGGGCAGCAGCGCCGGCATCCGCAGTTCAATCTCGGTCTGATTGCTGGTGAGATCTTCCAGCGACGGCTCGCGTCCCGCTTTCAGAGCATCCACCGCATTTTCCAGCAGCTCCATATAGAGCGTAAAGCCGATGCTCTCCATCTGACCGCTCTGATCCTCGCCCAGCAGCTCACCGGCGCCGCGGATTTCAAGATCGTGCGTCGCCAGCGCAAAGCCGGCGCCTAAATCTTCCAGCGAGGCGATCGCCTCCAGCCGCTTCTGGGCATCGGTGGTCATCGCTTTCGGGTGCGGTGTCAGCAGCCAGGCGTAGGCCTGATGGTGCGAGCGGCCAACGCGCCCGCGCAGCTGGTGCAGCTGCGCCAGACCAAAGTGATCGGCACGTTCAATGATGATGGTGTTGGCGCTGGGTACATCGATACCGGTTTCAATGATGGTGGTACAGACCAGTACATTAAAACGCTGATGATGGAAATCGTTCATTACCCGCTCCAGATCGCGCTCGCGCATCTGGCCGTGACCAATCGCGATACGCGCTTCCGGCACCAGATCCGCCAGCCGCTGCGCCGCTTTCTCAATGTTTTCCACGTCGTTATAGAGGTAGTAAACCTGACCACCGCGCAGCACCTCGCGCAGAATCGCTTCGCGCACCACCAGGCTGTCATATTCGCGCACAAAGGTTTTCACCGCCAGGCGACGGGCAGGCGGCGTGGCGATAATCGACAGATCGCGCATGCCGCTCATCGCCATATTCAGCGTACGCGGAATAGGCGTAGCGGTCAGCGTCAGGATATCAACGTCGGCGCGCATCGCCTTGATGCGCTCTTTGTGCCGCACGCCAAAGCGGTGCTCTTCATCCACAATCAGCAGCCCGAGGTCGCGCCATTTGAGATCGCTCATCAGCAGTTTGTGCGTGCCGATCAGAATATCGATTTTGCCTTCGCTCGCCTGCTCCAGCACCTGTGCCTGCTCTTTCGCGCTGCGGAAGCGTGACAGCATCTCGATACGCACCGGCCAGTTGGCAAAGCGATCGCGGAAGTTGTCATAGTGCTGCTGCGCCAGCAGGGTGGTGGGAACCAGTACCGCCACCTGCTTGGTGTTCTCCACGGCCAGAAACGCCGCGCGCATCGCCACTTCCGTTTTACCAAAGCCCACGTCGCCACACACCAGGCGATCCATGGCCAGCGGCTGGCACATATCACTCAGCACGGCGTTAATTGCCTGCGCCTGATCCGGCGTGGTTTCAAACGGGAAGCCCTCGCAGAACAGCCGATACTGCTCGCGATCGTGCTTAAAGGCGTAGCCGCTTTTCGCAGCACGCTGGGCGTAGATATCCAGCAGCTCCGCCGCCACGTCGCGTACCTTTTCCGCCGCTTTCTGCCGCGCGCGTGACCAGGCGTCGCTGCCCAGCTTGTGCAGCGGCGCATTTTCATCGGCGCCACCGGCGTAGCGGCTGATCAGATGCAGTGAGGAGACCGGTACATAAAGCTTGGCGTCGCCGGCGTAGGAGAGCATCAGGTACTCCGCCACAATCCCGCCAGCCTCCAGTGTGGTGAGTCCGATATAACGTCCGACGCCGTGCTCCAGATGCACCACCGGCTGCCCCGGATGCAGCTCCGCCAGGTTGCGGATCAGCACGTCCGGATTGATGGTGCGGCGATTATCCTGCCGGCGACGGCTGACGCGCTCGCCCAGCAAATCGCTTTCACAGATCAGCGCGCGATTGCGCAGCGTATCAATAAAGCCACGCTCGCTGGCGCCAATCATCAGGCTGTAAGGCTGAGCCGCTGCTTCGCTGAAGTGTTCAACCGGCTGAGGGCGTAGCTTAATGCGCGCCAGCAGCTCCTGCAGACTTTCCCGGCGGCCTTCGCTCTCTACCGAGAAAATAACCTGGCCGCTGAACTGCTCCAGAAACTGGCGCAGCAGGTCGAGTGGTGCTTTCGCCTGGGCCTGCACGGTCAGTTCCGGCAGCGGTTCATAGGCCAGGTTGGTATTGGCGGCTTTTTCCGGCAGCGTTTCTGCCGTGAGCTGCATGCGCGGCCAGGCTTTCAGTTCGCTGAGCAGCGCATCGGGCCGCAGCCAGAGCGTGGCCGGCTCCAGCAGCGGGCGCATCGGGTCGATGCGCCGGTTTTCAAAGCGTGCGTGCGCATCCTGCCAGAAGCGCTCCGCGCTGCCAGCCAGATCGCCGCTGTTCAGCACCAGCGTGCTGGCGGGCAGGTAGCTGAACAGCGTGGGCAGCGGCTGCTCAAAAAACAGCGGCTGCCAGTATTCGATGCCGGAGGGCAGCGTGCCTTTACTGACCTGCTGATAGATATGCTCCGGCTCGCGGCGCACGTCGAAAATCTCGCGCCAGCGGGTGCGAAACAGCTCAATCGCCGCTTTGTCCGTAGGAAATTCGTGCGCCGGCAGGAGATTAATCGCATCCACTGACTCCAGCGTGCGCTGGCTGTCGACGTCGAACAGGCGCAGGCTGTCAATTTCATCATCAAAAAAGTCGATGCGATAGGGCTGGTCGCTGCCCATCGGGAAGAGATCGAGCAGGGCACCGCGCGTGGCGTATTCGCCATGCTCCATCACCTGATCGACGTGGCGGTAACCCGCCTGTTCCAGCTGATCGCGCAGCGCGTCGCGGGACAGTTTTTGTCCCTGCTGCATCACCAGCGCGTGCCCGTGCAGGAAGCTGTGCGGGCAGACGCGCTGCATCAGCGTATTGACCGGCAGAATCAGCATGCCGCGAGCCAGCATCGGCAGCTGGTAAAGCGTAGAGAGGCGCGCTGAAATAATATCCTGATGGGGCGAAAAGCTGTCGTAGGGCAGCGTTTCCCAGTCCGGCAGATTAATCACCGGCAGGTCGGTAAACTGACGGATCTCCTCCTGCAGCCGCAGCGCGGACTGCATATCCGGGGTGATCATCAACACCGGACCCTGATGGCGTTCGGTGATACTGGCGCATTCAACCGCCTGTGCGGCGCCGACCAGCTGGCCGAGCTGACGATGGTCTCCTGCTTTGGCAGGCAGGGTATAACGGTGCTGTTCCGACATAGGGTCTCGACGTGCTCTCCTTGTATTTCAGGGCGTCATCATTCCATAAACCGCCCTGATGATCATCTCTCCATTGTGCCCGCAGGCAGGCCGGAAGGGAGCGACAGCGACTCCGCGCTATCAGCCTGACAGATATAATAGTCCCGATATGCCAGTGATGGTATGCGCGCGCCGCCAGCGGCAACCGTTCGTACAGCTTTTATCCGGCCGCACGGCGGGGCAGAACCGTTGCGGCGAAAGAAATCTCTCCTGTGGCGCGGCAGGGACGCATTTTGATGCAACTTCGCTCATCACTCAGTGGGTTAGAGGTTTCATAAAGCAGGCGGCTCCATTATCATCCCTCTACCTTATTATCAGGCAATGGCCAGAACGGAACTCATGTATCAACCAGTTGCGCTATTTATCGGTTTACGCTACATGCGTGGACGGGCTTCAGACCGCTTCGGTCGCTTCGTCTCCTGGCTCTCAACTATCGGTATTACCCTGGGCGTAATGGCGCTGGTGACCGTGCTGTCGGTGATGAACGGCTTTGAGCGTGAGCTGGAGGGGAATATCCTGGGGCTGATGCCGCAGGCGCTCATTACCAGTGACAAAGGCAGTATCGATCCGCAGCAGCTGCCGGCTGACAGCCTGAAGCTGCAGGGCGTCACGCGCGTTGCTCCCCTGACCACGGCCGATGTGGTGCTGCAGAGTGCGCACAACGTCTCGGTCGGCGTGATGCTGGGGGTTAATCCGGACGAACCCGATCCGCTCACGCCTTACCTGGTTAACACGCAGCAGCAGGTGCTGCAGGCGGGCAAATATAATGTGATCCTCGGTGAGCAGCTCGCCGCACAGCTCGGCGTGAAGCGGGGCGACGCGCTGCGTCTGATGGTGCCTTCGGTCAGCCAGTTTACGCCGGTCGGGCGCCTGCCCAGCCAGCGCATCTTTACCGTTGCCGGGACTTACGCGGCAAATAGTGAGGTAGATGGTTACCAGATCCTCGTTAATCAGCAGGATGCATCGCGCGTTATGCGCTATCCGGCAGGCAGCATCACCGGCTGGCGGCTCTGGCTGGAAAAGCCGCTGAGCGTGGATACGCTGAGTACCCAGCCGCTGCCGCAGGGCACGGTGTGGAAAGACTGGCGCGAGCGCAAAGGCGATCTTTTCCAGGCCGTACGCATGGAAAAAAATATGATGGGGCTGCTGCTGAGTCTGATTATCGCCGTAGCGGCGTTCAATATCATCACCTCGCTGGGTCTGCTGATTATGGAGAAGCAGGGCGAAGTGGCGATTCTGCAGACGCAGGGCTTAACCCGGCGGCAGATTGTCGCGGTCTTTATGGTGCAGGGCGCGAGTGCCGGTATTATTGGCGCGCTGCTGGGGGCGCTGCTTGGCGTGCTGCTTGCCAGCCAGCTGAACACGCTGATGCCGGTCATTGGCCTGTTTCTCGATGGCGCGGCGCTGCCGGTGGACATCAATCCCTGGCAGGTGGTGATGATCGCCCTGATTTCAATGACGGTTGCGCTGCTCTCAACCCTTTACCCCTCCTGGCGCGCTGCCGCCGTTCAACCCGCTGAGGCTTTACGTTATGAGTAATACCCCTTTGTTGCAGTGTCGCGACCTGTGCAAACGCTATCAGGAAGGCAGCGTGCAGACCGACGTGCTGCGCAACGTGGCTTTCAGCCTGCAGCCCGGCGAGCTGGCGGCGATTGTCGGCAGCTCCGGCTCTGGTAAAAGTACGCTCCTGCATCTGCTGGGCGGGCTGGATGCGCCGACCTCGGGCGACGTGGTGTTTGATGGCCGCTCGCTTAATGGCATGAGCGCCGCCGCAAAAGCGGAGCTGCGCAACCGCGAACTGGGCTTTATCTATCAGTTCCATCACCTGCTGCCTGACTTCAGCGCGCTGGAGAACGTGGCGATGCCGCTGCTGATTGGCAAAACCGCCAAAGCGGAAGCTGAGAGTCGCGCCCGCGAAATGCTGGCGGCGGTCGGGCTGGAGAAGCGCGCCGCGCATCGTCCTTCTGAGCTCTCAGGCGGCGAGCGTCAGCGCGTGGCGATTGCCCGGGCGCTGGTTAACCGTCCACGTCTGGTGATGGCGGATGAGCCCACCGGCAATCTCGATGCGCGCAACGCCGACGCGATATTTGAACTGCTGGGCGAGCTTAACGTGCGTCAGGGCACGGCGTTTCTGGTGGTGACTCACGATCTGCAGCTGGCAAAACGGCTGACGCGGCAGATGGAGATGCGTGACGGACAGCTGAGCGATCGCCTGACGCTGGGAGCAGAGGCATGACCTCTTCACTCTCGCTATTGCTGGGGCTGCGTTTCAGCCGGGGCCGGCGGCGCGGCGGCATGGTATCGCTGATTTCAGTGATCTCCACCGTGGGAATTGCGCTGGGCGTGGCGGTACTGATCATCGGCCTCAGCGCCATGAACGGTTTTGAGCGTGAGCTGAATAACCGCATTCTGGCTGTCGTTCCGCATGGTGAAATTGAGCCGGTCGAAGGGCCGCTGCGCGACTGGCAATCTCTGATCGCCCCGATTGAGCAGGTGCCCGGCATCGCGGCGGCGGCCCCCTACGTTAATTTTACCGGATTGATTGAGAGCGGCGCCAGGCTACAGGCGCTGCAGGTCAAAGGGGTTGATCCGCAGCAGGAGTCGCGTCTCAGCGCACTGCCGCAGTTTGTCGCCGGCGACGCCTGGGCACAGTTTGCCGCCGGCAGGCAGCAGATTATTTTGGGCGGCGGTATCGCCAAATCACTGAACGTGAAGCAGGGCAGCTGGATCACCATCATGATCCCTAACAGCAGCGCGGATAATAAGCTGCAGCAGCCAAAGCGCATCCGGCTGCAGGTCAGCGGTATTCTTCAGCTGAGCGGCATGCTCGATCACAGCCTGGCGCTGGTTCCGCTGGCGGATGCGCAGCGCTATCTGGGCCTGGGCGACAGCGTCAGCGGTATCGCACTGAAGATGAGCGATCCGTTTCAGGCGCAAAAGCTGGTGCGCACGGCCGGTGAGGTAGCCCACGCCTATGTTTATATCAAAAGCTGGATTGGCACCTACGGCTATATGTATCGCGATATCCAGATGATCCGCGCCATTATGTATCTGGCGATGGTGCTGGTGATTGGCGTCGCCTGTTTCAATATCGTTTCCACGCTGGTGATGGCAGTTAAAGATAAGAGCGCAGACATTGCCGTACTGCGTACCCTGGGGGCGAAAGATGGGCTTATCCGCGCTATCTTTATCTGGTACGGGCTGCTGGCGGGCCTGCTGGGCAGCGTCAGCGGCGTTGTCACCGGTGTGCTGGTGGCGCTGAACCTGACGCCGGTGATGCGCGGCATCGAACATCTGACCGGGCATACGCTGCTGGCAGGCGATATCTATTTTATCGACTTTCTGCCGTCGGAACTGCACTGGCTGGATGTTGTCATTGTACTGGTAACCGCTATCGTGCTGAGCCTGATCGCCAGCTGGTACCCGGCGCGACGCGCCAGCCGCCTCGATCCGGCCCGCGTGCTGAGCGGTCAGTAACCGCCCTGACGCAGCCGCTCCGGCGGCTGCGTCCGGTTTCAGCGCCTGCGTACGGCGGTGTCGCCACGCAGTCGCTATTACCGGGACAGCATTGCCCACTACAACACCCGAAACACGGCGTACTGCGCCGCAGATCAAGGAGTTTTTATGCGCATACAGCGCCGCCGCCTGAGGCTCGCCCGCGACCGGAAAAACCGCCGTAAAGTGCATCAGCGCTTTCGCCAGCGCATCTTTGAGCGCGATCGCAGCGCTGAACTCGCCGCGCATCCGCTGCCGCGCGTGGTGGTACTGACCGGTGCCGGCATCTCTGCTGAATCGGGCATTCGTACTTTTCGCGCCTCCGACGGCCTGTGGGAAGAACATCGTATTGAAGATGTTGCTACGCCGGAGGGCTTTCGCCGCGATCCGGCGCTGGTGCAGCGCTTTTATAATATCCGCCGCCAGCAGCTGCAGCAGCCGGAGATCCAGCCTAACGCCGCACATCTGGCGCTGGCAGAGCTGGAACAGGCGCTGGGCGATAACTTTCTGCTGGTCACACAGAACATCGATAATCTGCACGAGCGTGCCGGCAGCCAGCGCGTGCTGCATATGCATGGCGAACTGCTGAAAGTGCGCTGTGAGGAGAGTGGCCAGGTGGTGGCGTGGCATCGCGACGTGACCGCCGACGATCGCTGCACCTGCTGCCAGTTTCCGGCGCGGCTGCGGCCGCACGTGGTGTGGTTCGGCGAAATGCCGCTCGGCATGGAAGAGATCTATGAGGCGATGCAGCAGGTGGATCTGTTTATCGCCATCGGCACCTCAGGCCATGTCTATCCTGCCGCCGGATTTGTACATGAAGCCACGCTGCAGGGCGCGCATACGGTTGAGCTGAACCTGGAGCCAAGTCAGGTGGGCAATGAGTTTGCCGAAGGAAAATATGGCCTGGCGAGCGAAGAGGTACCGGCGTTTGTGCAGCGCCTGCTGCAGAGCCTGGAGCACTAAACCGGGCGCCTGTGCGGCGCCCGATACGCCTTTCAGCGGCCCGCTTTCAGCTGCTGAAACAGCGTTTCATACTGTATGCTGGCGGCTCCGACATCATTCTGCCACTCGCCTTTTCTGATGACGTCAGCAGGCGGATAGAGTGACGGATCCTGCGCAACGGCCGCAGGCAGCAGCTTTTTTGCCGCCAGATTTGGCGTCGGGTAACCGATGGTTTCCGCCACCTGAGCTGCCACATCGGGGCGCAGCAGGAAGTTAATCAGCTTCAGCGCCCCCTCCCGGTTTTTCGCATTGGCCGGGATCGCCAGGTTATCCATCCAGAAAATGCCGCCTTCTTCCGGCCAGACAATGCTCAGCGGCGTGCCCGCCTGACGCGCCACGTAAGCGGAGCCGTTCCAGATCATACCGACGTTGACTTCGCCCTCCATAAACGGGTTGCCCGGATTATCGGAGTTAAACGCCAGCACGTTCGGCATCAGCTTTTTCAGCTCTTCTGACGCGGCAGCGATCTGCGCCGGGTCCTGCGTGTTGCCGGAATAACCGAGCTTGCGCAGCGCCACCTGGAACACTTCGCGCGCATCGTCCGTCAGCAGCAGACTCTGCTTATATTCCGGCTTCCAGAGGTCGGCCCAGCGGGTGATCGTTTTAGGATCGATCTCATCGCTGTTGACACCGATAGCGGTCGCGCCCCAGATATAGGGAATGGAGTAGTCGTTATCGGGATCGAACGGCTTGTTGAGCAGGTCGGGATCGAGATTCTTAAAGTTGCTCAGCTGCGATTTATCGATCTTCTGCAGCATCCCCTCATTGCGCATTTTGGCGACAAAATAGGTCGAAGGCACCACCAGATCGTAAGCGCCATCTTTCCAGGTTTTCAGCTTGGCGTACATGCTCTCATTGGATTCATAGGTGGAGTAGATCACTTTGATCCCGGTCTCTTTGGTAAACTGCTCCAGCAGACCCGGCGGCACATACTCTGTCCAGTTATAGAAGTAGAGCGTTTTATTGTCAGCCTGCGCGCTCTGCATACACAGCGCCATCGCTCCCGCTATCAGCCAGCAAGCGTGTTTTTTCATGGGGTATCCTCTATTGGGTTTTATCACGGAGCAGTAGCTGACTGATCGCCACCAGCAGCAGCGACAGCAGCAGCAGGATCGTCGCCAGCGCGTTCACCTCGGGTGAAACACCAACTTTCACCATGGAGTAGATCTTCAGCGGCAGGATTTCGAAACCCGGCCCGGTAACGAATGATGAGACCACCACATCATCCATAGAGAGGGTAAAACTCAGCAGCCAGCCCGCTGCCACGGCCGGCATCGCCAGCGGCAGCAGAATTTTACGCAGAATCGTCACTTCACTGGCACCGAGATCTTTTGCCGCCTCCAGCATGCGCACATCAAACCCTTTCAGCCTCGAGTAAACGGTGATCACCACAAAAGGCAGGCAGAAGGTGATATGCGAAAACAGCAGCGACCAGAAGCCGAGCGAGATCCCCAGCAGCATAAACAGCACCAGCAGGGAGATCGCCATAACAATATCCGGCGACATCATCACCACAAACAGCATCCCGCTGACAAAGGGCTTACCGCGAAAACGGTAACGGTAGAGCGCGACGGCCGTAAGCGCGCCAATCAGCGTGGCGCAGGTTGCGGAGATCACACCCATGATAAGTGAGTGCTGCGCTGCCTGAATCAGACTGTCGTTGTTCAGCAGCAGCTGATACCAGCGCGTGCTGAATCCCTGCCAGTTAATGCCAAAGCGCGAGGCGTTGAAGGAGTTCACGATCAGGATAATCATCGGAATATAGAACCAGGCATAGATTGCGGCCATAAAGCCGCCGCGTAGCAGACGCGCCATCATGAGAGATCCATACGGTTATTCAGCAGCCGCGCCGCCCGCCAGTAAAACAGCAGCATAATGCCCATCAGCAGCGTCATCACCACGCTGGTGGCTGCGCCAGAGGGCCAGTCGCGAATGTTCAGGAACTGGCTTTTGATAATATTTCCGATCAGCAGATTTCTGGCGCCGCCCATAAGGTCGGCAACGTAAAACATGCCCATCGCCGGGATAAATACCAGCAGGGAGCCCGCGACAATGCCGGGCAGAGTCAGCGGCAGAATAATGCGTACAAACGTCTGCAGCTTACTGGCACCGAGATCGCGCGCCGCTTCAAGATACGATCGGTCAAGCTTCTCCAGGCTGGAGTAAAGCGGCAGTACCATAAACGGCAGCAGGATATAGATTAACCCCAGAATCACCGCTTCAGAGGTGAACATGATGCGAAAGGGCTTATCTGTTACGCCGAGCCAGAGCAGAAAGTCGTTCAGCCAGCCGCGGGTGCTGAGAAAGATCTTCAGCCCATAGATGCGGATCAGCGAGTTGGTCCAGAAGGGGACAATCAGCAAAAACAGCATCAGCGGACGCAGCCGCGGCGAGAGGCGGGTCAGGCACCAGGCAAACGGATAGCCCAGCAGCAGACAGCACAGGGTGGCGATAAACGCCATATTCAGTGAATGCAGCAGCACGCTGGCATAGAGCGGGTCGAGCAGGCGGCGGTAGTTATCAAAGGTCAGTACCATGCTGACAAAGTGCGCATCCTCGCGCGTCAGAAAGCTGGTGACGATAATCATCAGATTGGGCAGCAGCACAAACAGCGTCAGCCAGCTGACAATCAGGGCAACAATCGCTTTCTGCAGACGATTACGCATCAGTTTCATAGGGCAGTACCACCTCCCAGTCCGGCACCCAGCGGATGGCCATTTTTTGATTCAGCGAGTGGTCAAAATCGGGGTCATCTTCGTTGAAGAATTCACTGACCGTCAGCAGCTTGCCGTTCTCCAGCTCCACCGAGGACTCCAGGGTCATGCCTTTATAGCTGCGGTCGCGAACAAAACCGGTCAGATACTCGCTGCGGCTGTCATGAGCAATCTCTTCAACGCGCAGATCTTCCGGGCGCAGCAGCACGTGCAGTTTATCACCGGGCGCTACCGGAAACGGGCAGTGCAGATCGCAGGCGATGCCTTCAACGCGCGCGCGGATGGTGGGCGCGCGGTCGCACGCGATCACCTCGGCGTCAAAGACGTTGATTTCACCGATAAAACGCGCCACAAACAGGTTGCCCGGCTCTTCATAAATTTCACGCGGCGTGCCATCCTGCTCAATGCGACCGTCGCGCATCACCACGATACGATCTGACATAGAGAGCGCCTCTTCCTGATCGTGGGTGACAAAAACAAAGGTGATGCCCAGTTTGCGCTGCAGCGCTTTCAGCTCGTTCTGCATCTGACGACGCAGCTTATAATCCAGCGCCGAGAGAGACTCATCCAGCAGCAGGACTTTTGGCTGGTTAACCACGGCGCGGGCGATAGCGACCCGCTGCTGCTGTCCCCCTGAAAGCTGATGCGGGCGCCGGTCGGCGAAACTCTCCAGCTGCACCATGGCCAGCGCTTCATTAACGCGCTGAACGATCTCACCGGCGGGGCGCTTCTGCATGCGCAGACCGAATGCGACGTTCTCAAACACGGACATATGCGGAAACAGCGCGTAGCTCTGAAACACAGTATTGATATGACGCTGCTCGGCGGGCGTATCGGTAATATCGCTGCCATCCAGCGTGATGCGGCCGCTGTCGGTGGTTTCCAGTCCGGCAAGCAGGCGCAGAATGGTGGTTTTCCCGCAGCCTGACGGGCCCAGCAGAGTAATAAACTCTCCGTGTCCGATATGCAGGTTGAAATCAGAGATGATGGTTTTCCCATCGAAAGCTTTACTGATGCCAGAAAGCGTAACCAGCGCCTGTTGTGCGCATGTTTGCGTCATTTTAGTCACTCAGTCTGAAGGGATCAGGATAGCGGCTCGCTGCCGGCGACAGCGAGCCGTAGTGAAGGCGGGATAATACCTGAAAATTTATCTAATGCCATAATTTACCGCTGAATTACCTGGAAAAGAGGGCAAACTACTGAACTGTGCGTGACAGGCCAGCCGGCAATAATTTACCTGGTACACGCTATGGCAGGCAGGCTAACCTAAAGAAGAGTGATATCGCGCAACACGGCGGGCAGCTGCCGCCGCAATAATAACACCGGCTTAAACAGGGGGATAACGGATGGAACAGTTACTGGAACGCTTTCTGCGCTACGTAGCGATAGAGACGCAGGCTAAACCGCAGGCGCGGCAGGTGCCGAGCAGTGAGGGGCAGTGGATCCTGGCGCGTCAGCTGCAGGAAGAGCTGATTGCACTGGGCTTTGTCGATGTATCGCTGAGCGACCACTGCTGCGTAATGGGTACGCTGCCGGCCAACGTCGACTGGCCAGTGCCGGTTATCGGCTTTATTTCTCATATGGATACCTCGCCCGACTACACGGCGAAAAACGTCAATCCGCAGATCGTGGAGAACTATCGCGGCGGCGACATTGCGCTGGGTAACGGGGATGAAGTGCTGTCGCCGGTGATGTTCCCGGTGCTGCATAAGCTGACCGGACATACGTTGATCACGACCGACGGCAAAACGCTGCTGGGTGCGGATGATAAAGCGGGCATTGCGGAGATTATGACGGCGATGGCGGAGCTGGCAAAGGGTAACGTGCCGCACGGCGCTATCCGGGTTGCCTTTACGCCGGATGAGGAGATCGGCCGCGGCACGTCGCACTTCGACGTGGAAGGGTTTGCGGCTGACTGGGCTTACACCATGGATGGCAGCGGTCTCGGCGAGTTTGAGTTTGAGAACTTCAACGCCGCAACTGCGATGGTCTATATCACCGGGAATAACGTTCATCCCGGCAGCGCAAAGAATGTCATGGTGAATGCGCTGGATCTGGCGATGCGCTTCCACGCCGAGCTGCCTGCTCAGGAGAAGCCGCAGTTTACCGACGGCTACGAAGGCTTTTTCCATCTGCACTCTATCAAAGGCACGGTGGAGCACGCTGAGCTGATGTATCTGATCCGCGATTTTGATGCAGACAGCTATGAACAGCGCAAACAGCTGCTGGAGAACATCGGACAGCGGGTGGGCAAAGGGCTGCAGAGCGAATGTTCGGTTAAAGTCGAGATCAGCGACAGCTATCGCAATATGCGCGAAAAAGTGGAGCCGCATCCGCATATTATTGAGCTGGCGCTGCAGGCGATGCGCGACTGCGGCATTGAGCCTGACGTGAAGCCGATCCGTGGCGGCACTGACGGTTCCGCGCTGTCGTGGAAAGGGCTGCCCTGTCCGAATATCTTTACCGGTGGCTATAACTACCACGGCAAACATGAGTTTGCCTCACTGAATGTGATGCAAAAAGCGACAGAAGTGATTGTGCGGCTCTCTGCGCTGGCGGCAGAGAAGCGGACATAACGCAGAAGAGCGCCTCTCCCGGAAGCGGGAGAGGCGCATGGTTTTAATCAGCGAAGAACCAGTAGCCGCTGTTTACCAGACCGGCCAGCTGCGCCAGCAGTGACGGGTCATCCAGCGCGTCACCAAAATCTGCCAGAGCTAGTTCATGCTGGTGCGCCAGCGCGGCCAGTACCTGCGGATGCTGGCTGGTGATCTGCTCGCCATTAACATAGACGGCATCACCCAGCGTCAGTACGCGCAGGCCGCCAAGCCGCGTCAGCGTGTCACCCTGCTGCAGCGCATCGTAAATCTCATCCGGCTGATACGGCGGCTCCGGTGGCGCCACGTCCAGCTCATGGCGCGACTGCGAAATAAATTCGCCAAACCACTGGCTGAACTGCTCCGGCTGGTTGATCACATCCAGCATAACCTGACGAATGCCTTCAACTTCAGAAGGCAGGATCTGCGACGGGCAGCTGCGTGAAGGTACTTCCGGATCGCTGTAGCGATAGCTGCCCAGCTCATGAGCCAGCATATAATCAGCAAAGCCGCTGATCAGCTCGCGGCCATTTGGCGCCCGGAACCCGACTGAATAGTTGAGCGCATTTTCCAGCGAGTAGCCCTCGTGCGGGAAGCCCGGCGGAATGTAGAGAATATCGCCCGGCTCCAGCTCTTCATCGATAATGGCGTCAAACGGCGCAACCTGCAGCAAATCGGGATGCGGGCAGTGCTGTTTCATCGGGACCTTTTCACCCACGCGCCAGCGCCGGCGGCCGGTACCCTGAATGATAAAGACATCATACTGGTCGAAATGCGGACCCACGCCGCCGCCCGGGACTGAAAACGAGATCATCAGATCGTCGATGCGCCAGTCGGGCAGAAAGCGGAACGGGCGCATCAGGGCAGCAGAGCCCTCATGCCAGTGGTTAACCGCCTGAACCAGCAGCGACCAGTTGCTTTCACCCAGATGGTCATAGCTCTCAAACGGGCCGTGGCTGACCTGCCATTTGTCGTTATGGTGGCTGACGAGGCGGCTGTCCACCTCATTTTCCATCGCCAGTCCCGCCAGCTCATCCGGCGAGAGGGGATCCACGAAATTTTTGAAGCCGCGCTTAAGCACGACCGGGCGTTTCTGCCAGTAGCGCTGAATAAAGTCGGTCTGGTTGATATCGAGCTGATAATCCATACGAAGCGTTCCGGTTGCAGCAATAATTGCTGGCAAGTATAACAGTCCGCAGCCGGTTCTACTCGCGGTGATGTGTAACTTCCTGCCGCCTGAACACCACTTCCATGCGCGTGCCGCCCAGCGGGCTGGCAGAGGCGCTGACGGTTCCGGCATACTGTTCAAGAATATCCCGCACCACCGCCAGCCCCAGCCCCTGTCCCGGCCGCAGCGTATCGGCCCGCTGGCCGCGGACAAAAATCAGATCGCGCTTGCTTTCAGGAATACCCGGCCCGTCATCGTCGATAAACAGATGCAGCGCCTGGTCAGTCTGGCGCGTGCTGACTTCAATAAACTCCAGGCAATATTTACAGGCGTTATCGAGTACGTTGCCGAGCACTTCCATAAAATCGTTCTGATCGCCGACAAACACCAGCTCGGGGGGAATGTCGAGCGTGATCTCCACGCCCTTGCGCTGGTAAACCTTGTTGAGCGCAGAGCAGAGGCTGTCGAGCAGGGCGGAAACCGAGTGAAAATCACGCTGCAGCGGATTGTGGTCGGCCTGCATGCTGGCGCGATGCAGATAGTAACCCGTCTGCTGTGAAATACGGCTGATCTGCTCCAGCATCACCGGCTCCGCCTGTTCGATGGTGAGTGATTTGCCGTTGCGCAGCGATCGCAGCGTACTCTGCAGCACTGCCAGCGGTGTTTTCAGGCTGTGGGTTAAATCTGAGAGCGTGGTGCGGTAGCGGGTATAGCGCTGACGCTCGTTGGTCAGCAGCAGGTTAAGGTTGCGCACCAGGCTTTTCAGCTCCTGCGGCGGGTTGTCGCCCAGGTTTTCCCGCTGACCGGTCTCCAGCTCGCGCACCTGCGCGGTGAGATCGCCAATCGGGCGCAGGCTCCAGTGAGCGGCCAGCCAGAGCAGCGGGATCACCAGCAGCAGGTTAGCCGCCAGCACATAGCTGAACCATGACCAGACTACGTCTGAGTGCTGCAGCTCTTGCGGGATGGAATCCACCACCACAATGGTCATCGCCGGCAGGTTGACTGTCGCATCGTAGCGATTCACCGCAACCGAATGGGTAAAGGTGTCGTTACTGTTGCTGTCCAGCGCGTGCAGCTGCTGCTGCGCCTGAATGTTATCGCCTAATGCCGTCAGGCTGGTGCGGTTGCTGGTGTCAATTTCATAAAAGTCAGGCTTCAGCAGCCACTCGGGCTGAATTTTTTCCCGGATCTCCGGCACGTCGCGCTGCTGCCACAGCAGCTTGCCGCGCTCATCGTAGATAAAGACCAGCGTCGGGAAATTCAGCGTCATGCGCTCCGGCTGCGCGATGGTGAGTTTGTTATCCTGCCACTGCGCCAGAGTGAAAAAGAGGTTACTTTCACCGCGCAGCACGCGGTAGGTATTTTTATCGAAACTCACGACATAGCCGATAACCGCGACCATGCCATAGGAGAGAGAGATAAACAGGACCACGGCGGCAGTCGCCAGCAGAAAGCGGGTACGGAGCGAGAGCGGGCGCAGCTGGCGAAACCAGTTCATGGCGTCAGAGATCGAAACGGTAGCCCTGACCGCGTACCGTGTTGATCACTTCGGTCGGATGCAGTGCAAGGATTTTCTTGCGCAGGCGGCCCATCAGCACATCGATGGTATGGCTTTCGCGCAGTTCAGCGTCAGGATAGAGCTGCAGCATCAGCGAATCTTTGCTGACCACTTTACCCGCGTTGCGGATCAGCGTTTCCGCAATCGTATATTCAAATGCTGTCAGCTTCACCGGCACGTCGTTCACCGCCAGCTCGCGACGTGACAGGTCGACCTGAAACGGCGGCAGGGAGATGATCTGCGATGCGTGGCCGCTATTGCGGCGCATCAGCGCCTGCAGGCGGGCAGCAACCTCCTCAATATGAAAAGGCTTGGTAACGTAGTCGTCCGCGCCAGCTTCCAGGGCTTCAACTTTTGCCTGCCAGCCTTCGCGTGCGGTCAGTACCAGGATCGGCTGGCGCACCGCGTCGCTGCGCCAGCGGCGAATCAGCGACATGCCATCTTCGTCGGGCAGGCCAAGATCAACCAGCGCAATGTCAGGCAGATGTTCCTGAAGAAAGTAGTCAGCTTCTTTCGCATCTTCAGCGGCATCAACCTGATGCCCCATATCACGCAGCTGAACGGCGAGATGGTGGCGCAGCAGAGCATTATCTTCCACAACCAGAACACGCATACTTTTTCCTTACCTGCAAACTCAGTGATAATAAAGTGAGTATACGTGAAGGGAGCTAAACCAGAGAACAACGCAACAGGCGCGCGGTGCGCGCCTGTGCAGGCGGAATTACTTCAGGTCATCGACCATTTGCACCGCGCGGCCCAGATAGTTAGCCGGGGTCATCTGCTTCAGGCGCACTTTCTCCTCTTCCGGCAGCGCCAGGCTGTCGATAAAGGCCTGCATGCCCGCCGCATCCACGCGCTTGCCGCGCGTCAGCTCTTTAAGCTTTTCGTAGGGTTTTTCAATCCCGTAACGGCGCATCACGGTCTGAATCGGCTCGGCAAGCACTTCCCAGTTGTGATCCAGCTCATCCAGCAGGCGATCGCGGTTCACCTCCAGTTTTGAGATGCCCTTCAGCGTGGACTGATAGGCAATCAGGGCATAGCCGACGCCGACGCCGAGGTTGCGCAGAACGGTTGAGTCGGTGAGATCGCGCTGCCAGCGTGACACCGGGAGCTTGCTGGCGAGGTGCTGCAGTACCGCGTTTGCCAGACCTAAATTACCCTCAGAGTTTTCAAAGTCGATAGGGTTGACCTTGTGCGGCATCGTTGAGGAGCCAATTTCGCCCGCGATGGTTTTCTGTTTGAAGTGGTTCAGTGCAACGTAGCCCCAGATATCGCGATCAAAATCGATCAGGATAGTGTTGAAACGCGCGATACAGTCAAACAGCTCTGCAATGTAGTCGTGCGGCTCAATCTGCGTGGTGTAGGGGTTCCAGGTAATGCCAAGCGAGGTGACAAACTCTTCGCTGATCTGATGCCAGTCCGCTTCCGGATAAGCAGCGATGTGCGCGTTGTAGTTGCCGACGGCGCCGTTGATTTTGCCCAGCACCTCAATGTTGCCCAGCTGACGCAGCTGCCGCTCCATGCGGTAGGCGACGTTGGCCATCTCTTTGCCCATGGTTGAAGGGGTAGCGGGCTGGCCGTGCGTACGGGAGAGCAGCGGAATATCGCGATACTCCTGCGCCAGTCCCTTCACCGCAGCGATGATTTTCTGCCAGTAGGGCGTGATAACGTCGCGGCGTGCGGTTTCCAGCATCAGCGCATGGGAGAGGTTATTGATATCTTCAGAGGTGCAGGCGAAGTGGATAAACTCAGAGACCGCCTGCAGCGCAGGCACATCAGCCACTTTCTCTTTCAGAAAGTATTCAACCGCTTTGACATCGTGATTCGTAGTGCGCTCTATGGTTTTGATGCGTGCAGCGTCAGTTTCATCAAAATTGCTGACAATCGCGTCAAGGAAAGCGTTTGCGTCAGCATCAAATGCAGGAACTTCCCTGATCTCTGCGGTCGCAGCCAGTTTCTGTAACCAGCGAACTTCCACTTCCACGCGGAATTTCAGTAAACCAAACTCACTGAAAATGGCGCGCAGCGGGCTGACTTTATCGCCGTAACGGCCATCAACGGGTGAGACGGCGGTCAGAGAGGATAATTCCATCAGTGCAACTCCTGAAACGTTAACAGATGAGGGCAGGGCAGCGTTTAATACGCCGGACCCAGCCGGGATAAAATAGCTTTGGCTTCATTCAGCAGGCGCTGACGCGAAAACATCAGCTGCAGGCGGCCACCGCCACACTGCTGCCAGAGCACCGCTGAACGGATCCCCGCCAGCAGCGCCGCGCGTACTTTGTTCTGTACCTGAGTATTTTGCAGCACCTGCGGTGAGCCGGTAACCTGAATGCGCGGGCCCAGCGGGCTGATGATATCGACATAGATGCCCGCCATGGCGCTGGTAATGGTGTCAGATTCGGGACCGTAGTGCGCCAGCTGACGATCGAGCTGGCCGATACGCTGTGCCAGCGCCGCCAGCGCGATTTTGTTGCCGCTGAGCTTGCGCTCCAGCACCATCAGACCCAGCGTGTAGCGCGTCACTTCCGCACTGGCACCCTGACGGCTGCCGCTGTTCAGCACTGCCATCAAGGTCTCCAGACCGGTGCGCAGATTGGCTTCGTCATTACCATATACCGCCAGCGTGGAGGCGGGATTGAGATCAAGCAGGCTGCGTATGGATACCTGCAGCGCCGCGCTGTCGCACTGGCCCTGATGCGCCAGCTGCTGCGTCAGCTGTGTGGCCTGGCAAATGCCCGCCAGCGCCAGCGTAATATCATAAAAATTTTTAGCCACGCTCTACTCCTGCAGAAAAATCAGCGGCGCCGTTTTACGCCTCAGGCAGCGGCAGACGCTGCTCAATAATACCGCCACCGAGACAGACGTCATCCAGATAGAACACCGCAGACTGGCCCGGCGTCACCGCTGCAACCGCTTCATCGAAACGCACCTCGATGCGATCGTCGCCAAGCGGCAGGATTTCACACGGGATGTCACTCTGGCGGTAGCGGGTTTTAACCGTGCAGCGCAGCGGGGAGGTCACCGGCTGACGATCGACCCAGTGCAGTTGCTGGGCAATCAGGCCCACAGACATCAGGCGCGGATGGTCGCCGCCCTGGGCGACAATCAGCCGGTTACGTGCGACATCTTTGTCCACCACGTACCAGGGATCGTCATTGCTCTCTTTGCGGCCGCCAATGCCCAGACCTTTGCGCTGACCGAGCGTATGGTACATCAGCCCCTGATGCTCACCGACAATTTCACCCTCGACCGTCTCAATTTCGCCCGGTTGCGCAGGCAGGTAACGGCCGAGGAAATCGCGAAACTTGCGCTCGCCGATAAAGCAGATGCCGGTAGAATCTTTTTTCTTTGCGGTAATCAGATCCAGCTCTTCGGCAATGCGGCGCACTTCCGGCTTCTCCAGTTCACCGACCGGAAACAGGCTCTGGGCGATCTGCTGGTGGCTCAGGGTGTAGAGGAAATAGCTCTGATCTTTATTGCCATCGAGTCCGCGCAGCAGCTGGCTTTTGCCCGCCACGTCGGCCCGACGCACATAGTGGCCGGTCGCGATATAATCTGCGCCGAGGTCTTCAGCAGCGAACTCAAGAAAGGCTTTAAATTTGATCTCTTTATTGCAGAGAATATCGGGATTAGGCGTGCGCCCCGCCTTATATTCGTCGAGAAAATGCTCGAACACATTGTCCCAGTACTCAGCGGCAAAATTAATTTTGTGCAGTTTTATGCCGAGCTTGTCACACACGGCTTGTGCATCAGCCAGATCGTCTGCGGCGGTGCAATACTCCTCGCCGTCATCCTCCTCCCAGTTCTTCATGAACAGGCCTTCAACCTCGTAGCCCTGCTGCTGCAGTAGCCACGCGGAAACGGAAGAATCGACGCCGCCGGACATTCCGACGATTACTTTTTTCTGGCTGTTGTCAGACATGACGCACTCTTGATTACAGTAAAACAGGCGGCGCATTCTATCATGGAGTCACGGTATGCGCACCCTTGTGAAACGGCCAGTTAAACGGCGCCACCAGCTGTAGCGGGTAGCGCACGCCCTGTTGCCACAGCCGCACGCTCTCCGCGACCAGCGGCGAACGTAGCTGATCGGACGTAAGAATTTGCTCGGGTGTTAGCCACCAGCAGCAATCGATATCGCTGTCGAGCGGCGTGGTCACGCACGGCGCTGGCAGATCAACACCAAAGAGAAACCGCACAAAAGGTGTATTATCCGGCGCAATCCACTGCTGCACGCCAAGAAAATAGTGCAGCTCTGCGTGGATGCCGGTCTCTTCATACAGCTCGCGCAGCGCCGCTTCCTGCAGCGTCTCATCCGCTTCGAGATGGCCCGCTGGCTGATTCCAGGTCACGCGTCCGGCGACACGCTCCTCAACCACCAGCAGTTTACCCTGCGCCTGTACCAGACAGGCGACGGTTACATGAGGTTTAAACATCGTTCGCTCGCTCTGATTAACCTGCGGTTATTGAAACTCAGCGCTGATATCGCGCCACTCGCCGGGAGCAAGCCCATTAAGCTGATGCTCTCCCAGCGCAAAGCGAATCAGGCGCAGGGTCGGGAAACCGATATGCGCCGTCATGCGTCGTACCTGCCGGTTGCGCCCTTCATACAGGGTGATTTTCAGCCAGCTGGTGGGGATAGTTTTGCGTTCGCGCACTGGTGGCGTGCGCGGCCATAGCCACTCCGGCTCACTGACCGCTTCGATACCCGCCGGCAGCGTTATGCCGTCGTTAAGCTCAACGCCGCTGCGCAGCCGGGATAAATCTGATTCCTGCGGCACGCCCTCGACCTGAACAAAGTAAATTTTCCCCGTGCGCCTGCCGGGCTGAGTAAGCTGCGCCTGCAGCGCGCCATCGTTGGTCAGCAGCATCAGCCCCTCACTGTCGCGATCCAGACGGCCTGCCGCGTAGACGTCGCTGACCGGAATAAAGTCTTTCAGCGTGCGGCGCCCGGCGTCGTCGCTGAATTGCGGCAGCACATCAAAGGGTTTGTTAAATAAAATCACGCGGCGCGGGCCGGCCGGACGTGCCGGGCGGCGCGCAGCGTGGCGTGACGCCGCGGTGCGTTTAGGTGGGTGAATTTTCTGAGATGTTTTTCGCATGAGCTTTGCAGTAAGTAACATTCGGCGCATTATAACGCGAAATTACGGTGATTGGCGTAGGGGAAATATTCAAGTAGTATTGACCCGCATCTTACAAATCATTAACAAAAAATCGCTCGAAGGAGAGGTTAATGGAAAGCAAAGTAGTTGTTCCGGCAGAAGGTCAGAAAATCACCCTTGATCAGGGCAAACTGAATGTCCCGCATAACCCAATCATTCCTTACATTGAGGGTGATGGTATCGGCGTTGACGTTTCCCCGGTCATGCTGAAAGTGGTTGATGCTGCCGTGAAGAAAGCCTACAACGGCGAGCGTAAAATTTCCTGGATGGAAATCTTTACTGGTGAGAAATCAACAGAACTTTACGGCCAGGATGTCTGGCTGCCGCAGGAAACCCTGGATTTAATCAAAGAGTACCGCGTTGCCATCAAAGGCCCACTGACCACCCCGGTTGGCGGCGGTATTCGCTCGCTGAACGTGGCACTGCGTCAGGAGCTGGACCTTTACGTCTGCCTGCGTCCGGTACGCTACTACAAAGGCACGCCAAGCCCGGTCAAACGTCCGGAAGAGACCGATATGGTGATCTTCCGTGAGAACTCCGAAGATATCTATGCCGGTATCGAATGGAAAGCGGGTACGCCGGAAGCGGATAAAGTGATCAAATTCCTGCGTGAAGAGATGGGCGTGAAGAAAATTCGCTTCCCGCAGCAGTGCGGTATCGGCGTGAAGCCGTGCTCGGAAGAGGGTACCAAACGCCTGGTCCGTGCGGCGCTAGAATACACCATCACTAACGATCGTGATTCGCTGACGCTGGTTCATAAAGGCAACATCATGAAGTTCACCGAAGGTTCTTTCAAGGACTGGGGCTACCAGCTGGTGAAAGAGGAGTTTGGTGGTGAGCTGATTGACGGTGGCCCGTGGATGAAATTCAACAATCCAAATACCGGCAAAGAGATCATCGTCAAGGATGTGATTGCAGATGCTTTCCTGCAGCAGATCCTGCTGCGTCCGGCAGAGTATGACGTTATTGCCTGTATGAACCTGAACGGCGACTACATCTCTGACGCCCTGGCGGCACAGGTTGGTGGTATCGGTATCGCACCTGGCGCAAACATCGGTGACGAGTGCGCGCTGTTTGAAGCCACGCACGGGACTGCACCAAAATATGCGGGTCAGGATAAAGTGAACCCGGGTTCAGTGATCCTGTCTGCTGAGATGATGCTGCGTCACATGGAGTGGTTTGAAGCGGCTGATCTGATTGTCAAAGGTATGGAAGGCGCAATTGCGGCTAAAACCGTGACCTATGACTTCGAACGTCTGATGGATGGCGCTAAATTGCTGAAATGTTCAGAGTTTGGCGACGCGATCATCAGCAACATGTAATCTGCTTCAGGCAGAGTGCAAAACGGGAGCCACTGGCTCCCGTTTTTTATTCGCCTGCTGTATCGCTCTGACGCAGCGTCTCATCGCGCGCCTGCGACAGGCGCCAGAAATCGTGGCCGCCCGGATGCTGATAAATCCGCAGGGCGAACTGTCCGACGATGGCATAGATATACTCAAATATCGCTGACTGTGAATCTTCGTAATCAGCCCACATGACGGAAGAGGTAAAGCAGTAGACCTCAACCGGTAGCCCTTCGGGTGAGGGTTTGAGTGCCCGTACCACGATATACATATCTTTCTTAATATCATCGCGCTGCGTCAGCCAGGCGGTCAGATATTTACGAAATATGGTCAGATTAGTCAGGCCATTTTCGGCAAACCAGCGGTCGCCTGGCGCGCTGGGTTCACGTCCATCCATCAGCACGGAAAGCTGCTCACTGACCCCGCGTATCTGCATCATCTGCTGCACCAGCTCATAGTCCAGAAAGCGAATTGAGGTCTGGTCAAGATAGAAGCTGCGCATGATACGCCGCGCACCGGAGGAGAACATTGCCTGCCAGTTGGTATAGGTTTCGGTCAGAAAATTCTTCGTGGGAATGCGCGACAGCGTGTTGTCCCAGTTGCGAATAGTAATGGTGTGCAGCGCAATATCGATGACCTCACCACTGATGCCGTTATCCGGCATCTCAATCCAGTCACCGAGCTGCAGCACATCATTGGATGAAACCTGAATGTTGGCCACCAGCGACAGCAGCGTGTGCTGAAATACCAGCATGAGAACGGCCGCCACCGCACCCAGACTGGAAATAATAATCACCGGCGACTTATTCGACATAATTGCCAGGATCATGATCGCAGAGAGGATGTGCACCAGAATCTTACCGATCTGGATATAGCCTTTAATCGAGTGATTTTTACGCCGCGACTTTTTGGTATAGGAGATGTTGATGATCTCCAGCACTTCCGTAAAGAACAGCGAAAGATAGATAAAAAACAGAATGCCGCAGATGGTCTTGACCGCAATCTGCAGATGCTGCGGCAGACCCGGCATAAACTGCAGCAGATAGTAGACGATAATGACCGGAATAAAATTAGAGAGTTTTTCCGACAGGCGGACATCTTTATCCAGCGGTACCTGATTTTTATGCGCGCTGAAAAAGACTTTACGCACCACCTTTACCACAAAAAATTTACAGATAAAGTGCGCAATCATCGCCGCCGCGACCAGCAGCAGCAGGCTGACCGTTGCCGCAAGCGCCGTGTCACCGGCAAGAAAATTCTGGAATGTATAGAAGTAGCTCATGTTAATCAGTAGCCGGTCCGGGGTGGCGGGAATTCAAGCATAAAGCCGTACGGGGCGATAAGCGACGCGTGCGCAATTGCGGTGTCAGTCAGAAAATAGTTCAGCACCGCTGACTGCCGGCTGCAGTTATACCACTAAGCCCGCCTGACTGACGAGCGGCATCAGATAATTACCCGTGCCATCTGCGCGCTGGCTAGTCTCATAGTTTGAAGCAGTTAACATCCTGAACCGGATAGCCGTGCCTTTTGCAGCAGAAGCCGCTATCGTCAGCGCTCAGTATCGGGGGAGAGACTATGCAGGGTATCGTGAAGTTTGTGAAAGGCTGGCTACTTTTTTCACTGCTGTGGGGCGTGTTTATGTGGTTTGTCTCCTGGCAGGCGCAGGGAAAAGAGCCGGGCATGGCAGTGGTAATGAGCCTGTATGCGGGATTAATCTATCAGGCGCTGCGTACCATGGTAGCGCGCTATAAAGCACGACGCGCGGCGGCGTAAGCGCAGGAACAGCGGGGCCGGCTGGCCCCGCTGACCAGATTATTTGCGGCCCAGCAGGAAACCGACGATCACGCCGATGCTGGCAGCCACGGCCAGACCCGTAGTCGGGTTATCACGGACCGACCTCACCACGCAATCAGCTGCATCCTGTACGGCATAGCTCGCCTGCGCCGGATAGCGCCGTGCTGCACCTTTTGCCTGATGACGGGAAGAACCCGTCAGTTCGCCAAATTTCTCCTGAACTGCACCTGCTGCTTCATTCAATTTTGCTTCCGCCTTGTCAGTCATGTTGACTCCCTGATAGTGGTGAATGTCACTTTCAGCGTAGTCAGAGAATGGCGGACCGGCAACCCGACAGCGGTAAAGGTTATGTAACAATCTCTGTTTAACGACGCTTGTTCAGGAACGGTTTACCCCTGACGGCAGCGCCAGGAGGGGTACCAGCTCACCAGGAAGTGGCGTAAATGATCAAAACACCACTCAGCATCCTCGGGCTGCTGGCAGTAAAACCGGACGGTCACTTTTTCATAGCGCTGCTGACGCAGGTGCAGCGGCGACCAGCCCCAGTCCAGCACGGCGCGCGCATAGTTGACCAGCGAGCCGGCAGGCATCTCATGCTGACTCTCCTGACAGCCGAGGTAGTGCTCAAAGCGTGCTTCCAGCTGTTCAGCTTCATCATGCGTATGCAGTACATCCGGACGAAAAGCGATGTCGATAAATCCGCAGACGCTGTCTTCACGCTGCTGACGATCGCAGGCGAGCGTCATAAAGAGTCCCTCCTGCAGATTCACCTCTTCCAGCAGCCGGCGCATATTTTCAGAATCATTACCCGCTTTAATTTCGTCGATCCGCTCGGGCTGCTGCGTCAGATCAAACCCGCAGGGATTCACTGAGCCATCTTCATTGATGGTGGCCGGGAAGGGGAAATCGATGTAGCCGTTATTATCGAGACTCTTTTCCATTATCGGTATCTGCCGCAAGCGTAAACCCTGACAATAAACTATCCCGCGGCGGGGTGCACGGGCTATGGACACTGCCAGGTGATCATGGTGTTTTCGTAAGGATTGATAAGCCGGAACTGTTTATCGCTCAGGCGCTGGGCATAAAAACCTTCGGTCGTAATGGCAGAGGGGATATAGCGGAAGCGATCGGTCGAGTGGAGCGGGCCACTGCTTACCGTGACGTTGTCACGTCTGACGGAGAAAGCGGTCGCCAGATCAAAAATCCAGGCGTGAGTGTTTCCCAGCGACTGACCATAAATCGTGGTCACCTCACCGGGACAATCCACCCCTTTTGGCGTCGAGCTGCAGCCTGTCAGCGCAATAATAATGATGAAATAAGTCAGTCTTAACATGGTCCTGTTCCTGGTTCTTTCCCTGTCTGACAGTGGCACGATAACGCGTATCGCTTATATGAGCATAGCAGGTCTGGCTGCACTTCCCATTTGCATTTTGTTTAACTGTTAAGCGGTAAGCAGGTAAGGGGGTGACTTTGGTAGCAGATAAACGGTATTCTTGCCAGCGCAGTGCACCAGACAGGAAAAAGACAGGGTAATTGAATGAGAGAAGAAGAAGCCAGCTTAATGATTCTTCAGCAGGCGATAGATCAGCTGGACGCCGATAAGAAAAAACAGGTCATAAACTGTGTTACGGCGATCCACGATGTGATGCATAAATTCGATCCAGAAGATGCCGGACTGGCATTGATGCTGGTGGCCGCTCAGGTGGCCGCAGAGTAAGCTTCAGGCCGATGCAATATCGGCTTTGTTTCTGCTTTATTACTATGTAGATGTTCGGCGCGCCCGCTCTGATGTACGGCACGCCATGCATTAATCTGCTTCCCGCTATGTTACCCTGCGAACCTTTACATCACACTCAGGCGAAAAACAGCATGAAAATTCTGGTTATAGCCGCGGGCCTGCTGGCCTGTCAGATTGCGCCGGCATGGAGCGAAAGTGAATTTCAGATCACCTGTCCGGGGCGGGCCACGATGACGGTATCCCGCGCCAGTTACGGGCTCAGCACGCTGATGTGGCCGAAGCGGCATTTTCAGGTGGCCGCCGGACAACAGCGTTTCCACCTTGAAGGGGGCGACAGCGTTGCCATCACGCGGTTCCGCAACGGCGACCGGCTGGTCATCAATAAAGAGAGCGGTGAAACCTTTTTTGTTTATGCGC
This sequence comes from Pantoea sp. PSNIH1, assembly GCF_007680655.1. Classification (NCBI taxonomy): domain Bacteria; kingdom Pseudomonadati; phylum Pseudomonadota; class Gammaproteobacteria; order Enterobacterales; family Erwiniaceae; genus Pantoea; species Pantoea sp. PSNIH1. The sequence continues at coordinate 961,633 of NZ_VEIP01000001.1, read as the reverse complement.
AGAGCGACAAACTGGTTCCCTGTCAGCGTTCAGTGAAGCGCGATGCCGCCATCGTCTCTCTCGATCGTTATGACGATCGTCAGCACGCCTCTTCTTAACACCGACAGGAACAACACCATGTCACTCAGCGTTACCGACAGCGTTACTGCGCAGGATCTCGACGATATCAGACAGGGTCTTAACGCGTTCAACAGCCGCTTTATTGACGTCAGCGAGATCAAAGTGCTGGGCGTGTTTATTCATGATGCAGACGGCGGAAAAATAGCAGGCCTGACAGGATCAACCTGCGGTAACTGGCTGCGTATCGACATGCTGTGGGTCAGTGACGCGCTGCGCGGGCAGGGGGCCGGCACCCGGCTGATAACGGCAGCAGAGAACGAAGCGCGGGCGCGGGGTTGCGTCTATGCGCAGGTGGATACGGCAAGCTTTCAGGCGCGTCCGTTCTATGAAAAACAGGGTTATCAGCTCCGGTTCAGCCTGAATAACTATCCGCGCCATCATCAGCGCCACTATCTCACCAAAGCTCTCTGACTACAGCAGCGGCTGCTGTCGCAGATCCAGTGGCGACTGCTCCGCTTCGTCAATCGCTGCCAGCCAGCCGGACAGATCAGTCTTTACCCATGAAAGGTGACCCCGCGTGGTGCTCATCAGCACCACATCGGGTCGCAGCGTGCGGTAGAGTTCCAGCGACTGCTGCAGCTCGGCAGGATTACTGTCAGGCTTGAGCACGCTGATCCAGCGGTTGTAGTCGCAGGTGAGGGTGTCGCCGACAAACAGATAGGTCTGCCCGAGCGGAGAGTGGTAAAGATAGCTGCTGCTGCCCGGCGTATGGCCGGGCGTTGGCAGCAGATGGAAGTCGCCAAAATGCACCTCCCTGCGGGTAAAGGTTTCATCCGGCTCAACCACCAGGCTAACCGGCCCCAGCGAGCGGCTGTGGCAGTAAAGCGCACTGCTGAAGCGCTGCTGAATAAGCCGTGCTCCCGGCGCCGCCTCATGCCAGTGCGTAAGATAGTGACGAATAACGCCACCCGCCTCTGCCAGAAACTCATGATCAAGCGGATTCTCAACCCGGCCAATCAGCAGGTTGCCGCGCGGATGCCGCAGCATAAAGCCATGCATCATCAGGTCATTAGCGGTCTCTTCAGCGGGAAATTCCGGTGTGGAGATCCATAAGTCTTCATAAAGCGGCTTCAGAGGGCGATCTCCTGCATGTCATATTATCGCAGCACCGGATGTCCGGTGATGCTGAGCCGCGCGTTGCCGGCACTCATATCAAGCGTAGCATGCGCACCCAGCGGCAGCGTGACGGTATCAGGCGCATGTCCAAACGCCAGATCGCTTATCACCGGCAGCTGATACTCATCGCGCAGGCGCTGCCAGACAGTGTCGAAACCGAAGCCGTTATCATAGGCGCTGAGGGAGGTACTGGTAAAACTACCGGTAATAATCGCCTGCTGACGCGCCAGAATGCCGCACTGCTGCAGCTGCAGCAGCATGCGCTCGATGCGAAACGGATGTTCATTGACATCTTCAATCACCAGAATGCCGCCTTCAATCTGCGGCAGCCACGGCGTACCAACCAGCGCGCAGATCATCGCCAGGTTACCGCCCCACAGGCGGCCCTGCCAGCTGCCGCAGTCCGGGCTTTCACTCTGCCAGTTTACTCTCAGTTCCTGAGAGGAAATGGCCTGCCAGAAATGGTGTTCGGTAAACGCTGAAACGGGATCCGCGCCGAAATTACCGGCCAGCATCGGGCCGCTGAAGCTTATCAGGCCGGTCTGCGCCAGCAGCGCCAGCTGAATAGCGGTAAAGTCACTGTGGCCGCACAGCGCGACTGGCTCACTGCTGAGACGCTGCGCGATACCGCGGTAATCCAGCTTGTCCAGCAGGCGGGTCGCACCGTAGCCACCGCGCACTGCCAGAATAATGTCCGGCAGCGGGTCTGATGCAGCCAGCGCATTGATATCCGCCAGACGTTCTGCGTCCGTACCGGCAAAGCGCTGAAAGCGGCGGGCAACCACTGCGCCATTCTCCACCCGGTGGCCTGCATGCTGAAGCCGCTCAATGCCGCGCCGGGCAGCATCCTGGTTGTGGCAATAGCCAGAAGGGGCGATTAAACGAAAGGAACGGGCTGGGTGCATTGCGCTTTTCCTGCTCTCTGCTTAAGTGTGCATAGTGACAAACTGCGTGAACGGCGTCACGACAGCAAAATGAATTTTGTCATTTTCAGAATAACGGTAATTTTACTGCCGGCCGTCATGGCTATGATAGCCTGCGCCTCTCTTATAGCGGAACCTGAAAAACAGTGAAATTTCGACTACTTATGCTCTCTGCTTTACTGCTGGCAGGCTGTGCCAGTGAACCGGAAAAACCCAGAGTGCCTGAGCGCAATACGCCTCTCACTCAGGCTCCGCCCTCAAAAATTAATGATGCCTGGGCGCTGTTTACAGAAGATGCTGCCACTCATTATGGCGTTGATGAGAAGTTAATCAGCGCCATTATCAGTGTCGAATCGGGCGGTAATCCTGCTGCAGTAAGCCGCTCTAACGCGGTGGGTCTGATGCAGATCAAAGCCTCGACGGCGGGGCGCGAAGTCTATCGCGTGCAGGGCCGTCACGGGCAGCCCTCAACGGCCGAGCTGCGCGATCCGGCTAAAAACATCGATATCGGGGTCGCCTATCTGCGTATTCTGCAGGAGTCGGCGCTGGCCGGTATTCGCGATCCGCTGACGCTGCGCTACGCCACCATTGTCTCCTATGCCAATGGAGCCGGTGCGCTACTGCGCACCTTCTCACGCGACCGCGACCGCGCCATTGCGATGATTAACGCGATGTCGCCGGATGAGTTTTACCAGCACGTGCAAAACAAACATCCGGCCGCGCAGGCACCGCGCTATCTGTGGAAAGTGACCACCGCCTACCGCACAATTGGCTAGCGCGCGGTGCGCAGCTTAGCGCTGCGCACTCTGTGCCGGTGCTTCGTTGGACGCATCGCTGAGATTGATACGCGGCAGTACCCCACCGGTAAACTCGACGCGGCGCATCGGGAAGGCGAAGCGGATCTGCTTCTGCTCCAGCTGCGCCATTAGCTGCAGGTTAATCTCCTGCTGAATATCCATGTAAACATTGTAATCCGCGCTCAGCACGAAATAGACCACTTCGAAGGTCAGCTGCGACTCATCAAACGAGAGAAAGTGCGCCCGGTCAAAACGGGTATCGGGCACGCCTTCGATAATCGTTTTCACCATGCCGCCAATCTGCCGCACTTTTTCCGCCGGCGTACCGTAGTTAATGCCGAACTTAAACACGATGCGCCGCTGCTGCATTCGTTTGTAGTTGTGGATCGTCTGCTGTAACAGAATGGTGTTTGAGCAGACAATCTGTTCGCCGCCGAGGCTGCGCAGACGCGTGGTTTTCAGGCCGATGTGCTCAATGGAACCCGCGATATCGCCGAAAACTATAAAATCACCGTGCTCAAACGGTTTATCAAAGCCGATCGCCAGCGACGCAAACACATCGCTCAGCACGGTCTGAATCGCCAGCGCAATGGCGATACCGCCGACGCCTAAACTGGCCACCAGTGCGGTAATGTCGATCCCCATGTTGGAGAGGATCGCCAGCAGCATCATTACCCATACCACTACCCGCAGCAGAATGCCGAGGATCACGGTGGTGACCGGATTACGCACGTGCAGCGGATCGCGCAGCATGCTTTTCAGCCATAAACGGATGCCGCAGTCGATCCAGAGGGTGAACTGCAAAATCAGCGCGAGGAACCAGCTGTGGGCAATCGCCACGCTCCAGTTGGCCGGCAGGTCCGCAAACTTCAGCGAAATCAGAAGTGAGAAGATCAGCAGCAGCGACTGGCTGGTGCTGCGCAGGATCTCAACAAGAATGGCGGTGAAACGCACATGGCGCTGTTCGCTGTAGCGGGCGATACGATTCGAAACAAAGCGGATAGCGGTGCGCAGCAGCCACCAGACGATAAGGGTGCCAAAGAGGATGATGGCGCTGTTGATCCAGACGGTTTGATTAAGAAAAATGCGTTGCCAGCCAGAGGCTGAAAGCCAGTTTTCCATGGGGGAGTTTCTCCTTGCCGGGCGCTGGTTAAAATAAAGGGCAAGGAGAAGCATAGCCTGTCTGAGATATCCTGCAGGCGTAACGGCAGTTACTGAAAGCGGCTCGCCTTATCGCGTGCCAGCCGTTCAAGCGCGAAGATCACCTGCTGCAGCTGGCGCTCCTGCACGGGCTCAATGGCAGTGAAACGAAAGCTCAGCCGCGGTATTACGCAGGCTTCGCCTTTACGGACTACGCTGCGCTCGCCAATATGCAGCAGCTCTGCGGTGACCTCAAACTGACCAAATTCACCCAGCTCAACCCGCAGCTGGCTGAACTTATCCCCCCGGGTAAGGCCCTCCGGCAGCGGCCCTTCCGGCAATACCCCGACCCCGCCCAGCGAAAGATCCTGCAGGCGAAAGCGCGCCGGGCTGCCGTCCGGCCACCGGGTGTAACACCAGAAAACCGGCTCCAGCGGGGCGTTGATACGGAAAAATTCGCGGCGCTGGATTTGCCAGGCGCACGCCGGCAGCGGTGCGCTGAATGCGGGTAAGCCTTCATATTCAACCAGCGTCAGGGCAGCGAGGGTGAACTCGATTTTGGCGCCGTAGGTTTCGGCGCAGACGCTGAAGTCGGGACTCTCCAGCACCCACTCATTGCTCAGCGCATTGCTGCCCAGATCGAAAATGATGCACTCCTCATCGGCAACCAGCAGGCGGCTGATAAACTGCCCGCGATTAAAGGTCACCATTAGCGGAGTTTGGTAGCGCGACAGATCCCTCATCACATTCAAGACCGCTAACGTACCCCGCTTGAGATACTGTTCGTTATCGGCATCTTTCACATCCTGCTCCCCGCTGCTGCGCTTATCATCGTTATGCGACGATTATCGGCGTAACGCTCTGAAGCTTTAGCGGCTGGCTGATGATTAAAGCGGCAGTCGCGCTGCAGGGAAAAAAATCCCGTCTATACTTATCGCAGTGAACACCTTGATTCATAACGTAAGGAGCAACAAATGGGTATTCTTTCATGGATTATTTTTGGTCTGATCGCCGGTATTCTCGCTAAGTGGATTATGCCAGGTAAAGATGGCGGCGGCTTTATCCTGACCGTGGTACTGGGTATTATCGGTGCGGTTGTCGGCGGCTGGATCAGTACCCTGTTTGGTTTTGGCAGAGTTGACGGGTTCAACTTCGGCAGCTTTGTTGTCGCGGTGATCGGCGCCATTGTCGTGCTGTTTATCTACCGTAAAGTGCGCAGTTAATTCTGCCCGCATAAAAAAAACCGCGCCCCTGGGGCTGCGGTTTTTTTTCGGCTGTAGCCGGTGCGAAATTAATTCGCGCGCTGCAGCGCCGGCATATCAGGGATATCACTGGCGCTGTTACAGGTTTTTTCTTTCGGGCAATATTTATCCAGCAGCATCAGCGTCACGCCGTTGGTCCAGCCAAAGCCATCCTGCAGCGGATATTCGCCGCCACCGCCACCGCCCAGCTGCGCGCCCTCAACCACATATTTTTCTACCAGCTTATGCTCTTTGTCATAGGTCTGCTGGACGTTTTGCAGAAAGCGCTGGCCAATCTGTCGTGCCAGCTGCGGCTGGTTATAATGCTCCAGCCCCTCTACCGCTACCCACTGCAGCGGAGCCCAGCCATTAGGTGCATCCCACTGCTGGCCATTATTGACCGTGGTTGTCACCAGACCACCAGGTTTAAGCAGCTGTTTTTCAACTGCAGAGGCGGTACGTTCAGCCTGTTTATCTCCGGCCAGCTGCATATAGAGCGGGAAAAGAGCGGCCGCCGTTAGCTGGTTGTGAACCTGTTTTTTACTGAAATCGTAATCAGCATACCAGCCCTGTTTCTCATCCCACAGATAACGATTGATTGCGGCCTGGCGTTTTTCTGCCGCCGCGGCAAAGGCTTTTGCCTGGTCATCCTGTTTTGCCAGCCTGGCTGATTTTGACAGCGTCTGCTCCAGATGAAACAGCAGGCTGTTGAGATCGACCGGCACCAGCGCTGTGGTGCGGATCGAAGCGAGATTATGCGCATCGGTAAACCAGCGCGAGCTGAAATCCCAGCCCGACGCCGCGCCGGCGCGCAGATCGCGCCAGAGCTGCGGTTTGTCACGTTCCGGGGTTTTTTCTGCCGTCTTCACATCGTCCAGCCAGGATTCTGTACGCGGCACGTCGCGTGCGTCCCAGTAGCGATTAAGCAGGGTGCCATCGGAGAGCTTTACCACCCGCTTGCTGGCGTGACCGGCCGCCACGCTGTCGCTGTCAGCCATCCAGTAGTCATACTCTTTCTGCAGCTGCGGCTGATAGTGCCGGTAAACCTCATCGCCTTTATGCGTGGCCAGCAGGTCCACCATCAGGCTAAAGAACGGCGGCTGTGACCGGCTGAGATAATAGCTGCGGTTGCCGTTAGGGATATGCCCGTAGCGATCGAGTTCGGTGGCAAAGTTATCGACCATATCCTGCACGCGGTCCCAGTTACCGCTTTCCGCCAGGCCCAGCATGGTGAAATAGCTGTCCCAGTAATAGACCTCGCGGAAACGTCCGCCCGGCACAACGTAAGGCTTCGGCAGCGGCAGCAGTGAATCATACTGGCTGGCATCAGGCGTGCTGCGCGTCAGCACCGGCCACAGACCGTTGATATGTTCACGCAGGCTCTGCCCGGCGGGCGGTACATATTTATCCTGCTCTTTGGGCAGGGTAAAGTTCATGTCAACGAAGCGTTTGAGATCGAAATTGCGCTGCTTCTTTTGCATCTGCCAGTCAGCGAGAATCGAGGCGGGATCGTATTTCGGGATCGCGTCAGCAAAGGTTTTCTGATCGGGATAGAACTGCGCTTTCTGCACGGCGCTGAAGAGCGGCCCCAGGCGTACATCGGGCGGCTGCGGCGGCTGGCTCAGCATCCGGCTTCCGGTTTCAGCATGGGCCAGCGTGCTGGTTGCCAGCAGGGCGGTGGTAAGCAGCAGAGAGAGGCGCGCGGGCATCAATATGACATTTTTTCTCATCGGTTTTTCTCCTTGTCCGAAAACGTGGTGCGCTAACGTATTGACCACTCAACCAACTTTAGTCGCTATCGTGCTGGCTGGCGCTGCAGGGCGATGGAAATGTGAAGCGCTGCCGGGTAATTACGTGGGAAATTGTTGCCGCTGACGGTTTTTACTTGCTCCGCCGCGCGGTTTACCGGAGGCTGAAAGAAAATAAGGAGGCGTATGAAGATTATCTGGTATCACCCGTCAATGGACGCGCAGCGCTGGCTCACGGGCCTCGGCCGGCGGCTGCCGGACGCGGAAATCCGGCTGTGGCAGCCAGGCGATAATGGCCGTACAGATTATGCCGTTGTACGTTCGCCGCCGGTGGAGATGCTGGCGCAGCGAAGCCTGAAGGGAGTGTTCGCGATGGGTGCGGGCGTCGATGAACTTCTGCAGCAGCAGCGTCAGCACCCTGACAGGCTCAGCGCCCAGGTGCCGCTGTATCGCCTCGAGGATACCGGCATGGCACAGCAGATGCAGGAGTACGCGAACTGGTGCGTGCTGGGCTGGTATCGCCGCTTTGCTGACTATCAGCGCCAGCAGCAGGCGCACTGCTGGCAGCCGCTGCCGCTGCCGGCGCGCGACGCCTTCACCATTGGCGTGCTTGGCGCGGGCGTACTGGGCCGCAGCGTGCTGGAGAGCCTGCAGCAGTGGGGATTCCCGCTGCGCTGCTGGAGTCGCACGCCGAAGAGCCTGCCTGGCGTGCACGCCTTCCACGGTGCCGCCGCGCTGCACGACTTCCTTGCCGGCTGCCAGGTCGTGATTGATCTGCTGCCCGCCACGCCGGAAACCACCGATCTTATCAACGCTGATTTCCTGCGCGCGCTGCCGCACGGCGCATACTTTCTTAACCTGGCGCGCGGCGCGCACGTGGTTGAAGCGGACCTGCTGGCAGCGCTTAACAGCGGGCAACTTGCCGCCGCCGCGCTGGATGTCTTTCAGCAGGAGCCGCTGCCAGCGGACGATGCGCTCTGGCAGCATCCGCACGTCACCATCACGCCCCACAGTGCCGCTATTACGCTGCCGGAGCAGGCAATGGACGCTATTGCCAGCGCCATTCAGCAGCTGGAAAAAGGGCAGCCCCCCCCGGGGCGCGTGGATCGCCAGCGCGGCTATTAATTTATCTCAGAGGAGCAAAATATGTATCCCGTTGACCTGCATATGCACACCGTAGCCAGTACGCACGCCTACAGCACGCTGCATGACTATGTCGCCCAGGCGAAACAGAACGGCCTGAAGCTATTTGCCATTACCGACCACGGCCCCGATATGGCGGATGCGCCGCATCACTGGCATTTCATTAATATGCGTATCTGGCCGCGGGTTATTGACGGCGTGGGGATCCTGCGCGGAATTGAAGCGAACATTAAGAACCAGCAGGGCGAGATCGACTGCAGCGGGCCGATGCTGGATGCCCTGGATCTGATCGTGGCGGGGTTTCACGAGCCGGTCTACACGCCGCGCGACAAAGCGCACCATACTGAGGCGATGATCGCCGCGATGGCAGGCGGGCTGGTGCATATCATCAGCCATCCGGGCAATCCCAAATTCCCGGTGGATATTCGCGCCATTGCCGAAGCCGCAGCCCACTACAACGTGGCGCTGGAGATCAATAACTCCTCGTTTACCCATTCGCGTCCGGGCAGTGAACCTAACTGCCGCGCGATTGCGGAGGCGGTGCGTGACGCGGGCGGACAGCTGGCATTTGGCTCCGATTCCCATACCGCCTTTACGCTGGGGCATTTTGAGCACTGCCTGCGCATTACGCGCGAGGTGGATTTCCCTGAAGATCGGGTGTTAAATGTCACGCCGCGCCGCCTGCTCGATTTTCTGGAGCAGCGCAGCGGTAAACGGATCGCGGAATTACTGGATTTTTAATGTTGTAGTGAGGAATGCTGCCAGATGAATGAATTTTCTATGCTTTGCCGGGTGATCGGCTCCCTGTTTAACCGTCAGCCCCAGGATCCGCTGCTGATGCCGCTGTTTACGCTGCTGCGCGAAGGCAAAATGCAGGCACAGTGGCCGCTGGAGCAGGATGCGCTGCTGACGCGTCTGCAGCAGAGCAGCGATCCGCAGGCGCTGGCAGCGGATTACAACGCGCTGTTTGTCGGTCAGGAGTGCAGCGTGCCGCCTTACGCGTCACAGTGGCCGGAAGGCGCGCCGGAAGCGGAGATCCGGGCGTTTCTCAGCGCGCGCGGCATGCCGCTCAGTGACGCGCCTGCCGATCACTTTGGCGTACTGCTGCTGGCGGCGTCGTGGCTGGAAGATCAGTCTGCAGAAGATGAATCAGACGCGCAGCGCGCGCTGTTTGAATGTTATCTGCTGCCGTGGTGCGGTGCGTTCCTCGGCAAAGTTGAAGCGCACGCCACCACGGCGTTTTATCGCACGCTGGCTGAGCTGAGCCGCGAGGCGATCCAGACGATGTATGATGAGCTGAGCGAAGACGATACGCCGCAGGCGTAATCGCTCCCCGCAGGGGGCGGCTGCCGGAGGCGTTCGCTGCAGCTGCACAACAAGCAGTGACGTGCGGCTGAAGCCTGCAGACTCCGGCGGATGCAGGTTAAGCGAAGAGAGACTAACGCCGGCGCAGACGCGGAAAACGTGCGTGCATGCGCAGATTGCGCAGGTTAAGCACGGCAATGGCGGTGCCCAGCACCACCAGCGATGCGCCAAATACTTTGAAACTGTTCATGCTGTCGCCCAGCACCGTCACGCCCATGATGACAGCCAGCACCGGCGTCAGCAGCGAATAGGGCATGATCAGATTAACATTATATTTTTTCAGCAGGGCGTACCACAGCGTATAGGCAACAATCGAAGAGGCGATAGCGCTGTAAAGAATGCCGAACCAGCCGTGCCAGCCCGCCGCCTGCAGGGCGCTGAACTGATTCGACTCCGTCAGCCATGAGGCAGCGCCAACCAGCGGCACGGCGAGGAATGAGATCCAGCCGGTCAGCGTCAGCGGACTAATAGGCGGCGACTTTTTGACAATCATGTTGCTGACCGCCCAGCCAAACGCGCTGCACAGCAGGATACAGAGTACCCACCAGGCGGGGATAGTCGGGCTGCCGGAGAGCACGGCCACGCCGCTCAGAGAGATAGCGATGCCGCACAGCTGCACCAGCCGCAGCTTCTCTTTCAGGATAGCCATCGCCAGCAGCATCGCAATGGGTGTGCCCAGCTGTACAACGATAGCCGCCGTACCGGCATCGGTATAGCGCATGCCGACAAACAGCAGCGAGAAATGCATAAAGCCAAAGGTAAACGCGAGGGTGATGAGCCACGGCAGCTGCGCGCGCGTGACACGGCAAAAGGGCACCAGGATCAGAGCGACCACGACAAAGCGCATCCACGTCAGAAACAGCGGCGGCAGCTCCAGAAGGCCCCATTTAACCGCCACGTTGTTAAACGCCCAGATTGAAACCACAAACAGAATCAGAAAAAAATGCCGTACGGCCACGCTGTTATCCTTCACAGAAAAATGAACTTACGCTTAATAATGGCATGAAGCCTGCCGCACAGGACACATCAACCTGGCGGTTTAGCACTCAACAGCAAAATCGCCACTTTATAATTACAACATACTATTATCTGAGCGCTATCCTGACATCCGCTTCTGCATAAGCATGTTGCGGAATAACATAAGACACGGCTGGCAATTGCTGTCACAGTAGAGCTTAACAGCGGACGCAGCAGAGGAGCATGCCGGCAATGACGGAGCGTTATACTTTACCCCTGGCATTAATACAGCTTGAAGTTCCGCCCCCGCAGGTGGTGGCGAAAATTGGCGAACAGCCTGCGTGGTTTATTGACGCGCTGCAGCTGCAGGCGGATGACTATATTATCGTGCGTCCGCACCGGGGTGACGCACTTCCCGGCTGGCAGGAGATTAGCGGGGCGATCCTCAGCGGCTCCTGGGCGATGGTAACCGACCACGCAGGATGGAGTGAGCGCACTGCGGCCTGGATACGCGGCGCAATAGAGGCGCAGCTGCCGCTGCTTGGCGTCTGCTACGGCCATCAGCTGATGGCGTATGCGCTGGGGGGTGAGGTGGGCGATAATCCCTGCGGCTGGGAGCGCGGGCTGCAGACCGTGACGCGGACCGCTTCGGATGCCTGGCTGAACGGACTGCCGGCGCACTTTTCCGCCTGGCTGTCGCACCGGCAGTCGGTACTGGCCCCGCCGCCGCAGGCCACGGTTCTGGCGCGCTCAGCGCTGGATGCGTGTCAGGTGTTACGCTACTCGCCGCAGGCATTTTCCGTTCAGTTTCATCCGGAGTTCAGTCGCGAGATCATGACGGCCTGTACACCGGCTGACGTACAGCCGGATAGCGCGGTAATGGGAGATACTGACTGGGCGCGTACGCTGCTGCAGCGCTTCTGGCAGCAGGTACGGCCCCGGGATCAGGAAGCGTCGCAGCGCTGACAGCGATAGACCCAGGCGGGCGGCATGTTTTTCAGCACCCGCTGCCGCTGCCAGACAAAATAGCGCGACAGATCGTGCCGGGTGAGCGAGGTGTACTGAAACTGGACAAATACGCCCTGGGGCGCCAGCGCATTATGCACCGCGCTCAGAATGGTGTGACGCGTGGCCGCAGGCAGCGACAGCAGCGGCAGGCCGGAAAAAATAGCGTCATATTCACCCTGCAGCAGCTCCGCTGAGTGTGCCTGGACCTGCATGCGCGGATCGTGCCACTGACGCAGTTCTGCTGCCAGCTGCGGATTAATTTCAAACACGTCAAGCTGCGCGGCCGGTACCATACGCGACAGCAGCTGGCGGGTCAGCACGCCATCGCCGGCGCCCAGTTCAGCCACCCGCAGGCTGCTATCCCACTCTACCGCATTGCACATACAGCGGCATAATGCCGCTGATGAAGGGGTGACGCTGCCGATTGTGCGCGGATCGCGAATAAACTGCTGTACAAAGTTCGCTTTGGCCCGCATTAGCATCATGGCTGAAGCCAGCATCTTTCTCTCCTGAATCTGTGGTCTGCAGGGTATTGACCACAGATAACGCTCAGGTTTCGCTTTAGCGCAGCAAAAAAGCCAAACTCAGAACATTCCGGCACAAATGATTCTGTCCCGCTTTAACACCGATTTCCCGCGTCGGCTCACAGTTTCCCGCCTGCAGACCTGACAGGCTAAAAACGATCGCGCAATGTTAATCAACAGTTTAAAAGTTGTTAACTTCCATTCGCTCTGTAAGGGGAAATACCATGCGTTACGCTGCTCCGGGAGAACAGGGTTCTCTGATCACTCTGCAATCGCAGTATGGCAACTTTATCAACGGCGAGTTTACTGCGCCGGTTAACGGTCACTATTTTACCAACACCTCACCGGTTAATGGCAGCGCAATTGGCGAATTCCCGCGTTCCGATCGGGCAGATGTTGATAATGCGGTCGCGGCGGCCCAGGCGGCGGCAGAGCAGTGGGGCAAGACCTCACCGCAGGCGCGCTCGCTGGTGTTACTGAAGATTGCTGACCGCCTGGAGCAAAATCTGGAATATATCGCCGTTAATGAAACCTGGGATAACGGCAAGCCGGTACGCGAAACGCTGGCCGCTGACCTGCCGCTGGCGGTGGACCATTTCCGCTATTTTGCCGGCTGTGTCCGGGCGCAGGAAGGCAGCGCCGCCGAAATCGATGAGTTCACGGCCGCCTATCACTTCCATGAACCGCTGGGCGTGGTGGGGCAGATCATTCCGTGGAACTTCCCGCTGCTAATGGCCGCCTGGAAGCTGGCGCCGGCGCTGGGCGCAGGTAACTGCGTGGTGCTGAAACCAGCCGAGCAGACGCCGCTTTCCATCACGCTGTTTGTTGGGTTGATCAAAGATCTGGTCCCGCCCGGCGTCATTAACGTGGTGCACGGCTACGGCAAAGAGGCGGGCGAAGCGCTGGCATCGCATCCGGGCATTGCCAAGATCGCATTTACCGGCTCAACAGCGACCGGCGGCCATATTCTGGAGCTGGCGGCAAAAAGCCTGATCCCGTCCACGGTGGAGCTGGGCGGAAAATCACCAAATATCTTTTTCGAAGATATCATGCAGGCGGAGGAGAGCTTTATTGAGAAAGCGGCCGAGGGGGTTGTGCTCGGCTTCCTGAACCAGGGTGAGGTCTGTACCTGTCCGTCGCGCGCGCTGGTGCAGGAATCGATTTTTGAGCCCTTTATGGCGGCCGTGATGAAGCGCATCAAAACCATTAAACGTGGCGATCCGCTGGATACGGAAACCATGATTGGCGCTCAGGCGTCGCAGCAGCAGTTTGATAAGATCCTCTCTTATCTTGAGATTGCGCAGCAGGAAGGGGCGGAAGTGCTGCACGGTGGTAACGTTGAGCAGATTGGCGAAGCCTTCAGCGGCGGCTACTATATTCAGCCCACGCTGCTGAAAGGCAACAACAGCATGCGCGTATTTCAGGAAGAGATTTTCGGACCGGTGGTCGGCGTACTGACGTTTAAAGATGAAGCGGAGGCGCTGGCCATTGCTAATGATTCGATTTACGGGCTTGGCGCTGGCGTCTGGACGCGGGATATCAACCGCGCATACCGTATGGGGAGAGCAATCAAAGCCGGACGCGTCTGGACTAACTGCTACCATCTCTATCCGGCTCACGCTGCGTTTGGCGGCTATAAGAAATCGGGCATCGGGCGGGAGACGCATAAAATGATGCTGGATCACTATCAGCAAACTAAAAATATGCTGGTGAGCTACAGCACACAGCCGCTCGGGTTCTTCTGATTTTCGTACCGGCGGTCGCTGCAGAGGCTATATTTTCATAAACCTGTCATCTTTGCAGGACAGGATATGAGAAACGCCTCTGCGCAAAGGAGAGATCATGAACGCAGGATATGATTATATGGAGCAGCACGATGAGGTGCTGGATGCGGTCGAACAGGACATTATCAGCGTCAATCTGCCCACTTATGATGCGTTGCAGCATGCGCGCCAGCAGAGTGCCGAGCGCGACGCCGCGCGGGAAATGTCGCTGCGCGCATAAGAAAGCGCTCTCAGATTAATAAAAAAATCCGCAGCCTGGTGCCGCGGATTTTTTACAGGGTCTGCTTCAGCGCTTTACTTTACGCAGGCAGAGCACTGATTGTGGATCTGCTGGAAGAAATCGTTACCTTTGTCATCGACCAGAATAAACGCCGGGAAATTTTCCACTTCAATTTTCCAGATCGCCTCCATGCCCAGTTCGGCATACTCAACGCACTCAAGGCTTTTAATACTCTGCTGCGCCAGTACCGCTGCCGGGCCGCCAATACTGCCCAGGTAGAATCCGCCATGCTTATGGCAGGCGTCAGTCACCTGTTTGCTGCGGTTACCTTTGGCCAGCATTACCATGCTGCCGCCGTGCGACTGCAGCAGATCGACATAAGAGTCCATCCGGCCTGCGGTGGTAGGGCCGAGGGAACCGGACGCGTGTCCTTCCGGCGTTTTGGCCGGACCGGCATAGTAGACCGGATGATCTTTAATGTACTGCGGCAGCCCTTCGCCATTATCGATACGCTCTTTGAGTTTGGCGTGAGCGATGTCGCGCGCCACAATAATGGTGCCGTTCAGCGACAGGCGGGTAGCCACCGGATAAGCGGAGAGCTGGGCCAGAATATCCTGCATCGGGCGATTAAGATCTACCTGCACCACTTCGCCTTCGCCCTGCTGGCGCAGCGCTTCCGGAATATAGCGTCCCGGATTATCTTCCAGCTTCTCAATCCAGATGCCATCGCGGTTGATTTTAGCTTTGATGTTACGGTCAGCAGAACAGGAGACGCCCATGCCTACCGGGCAGGAGGCACCGTGACGCGGCAGTCTGACCACGCGAATGTCATGAGCGAAATATTTACCGCCAAACTGCGCGCCCAGTCCGAGCTGCTGCGACGCTTCCAGCAGTTCCTGCTCCAGCACGATATCGCGAAACGCCTGACCGTGCTCGTTGCCTTCCGTTGGCAGCGAGTCATAGTAATGCGTTGAGGCGAGCTTAACCGTTTTTAGCGTGCTCTCCGCAGAGGTGCCACCGATCACAAATGCAATATGGTAGGGCGGACAGGCAGCGGTGCCGAGCGACATCATTTTATCAATCAGGTAGTTTTTTAATTTTGCCGGCGTGATTAACGCTTTGGTTTCCTGATAGAGGTAGGTCTTGTTCGCTGAACCACCGCCTTTAGCGATGCAGAGGAACTTATACTCATCGCCATCCACGCTGTAGAGATCGATCTGGGCCGGCAGATTGGTGCCGGTATTGACCTCTTTGTACATATCCAGCGGGGCGTTCTGCGAGTAGCGCAGATTATCTTCGATATAGGTGTTATAGACGCCCTGCGACAGCGCCGCTTCATCGCCGCCGCCGGTCCAGACGCGCTGGCCTTTTTTACCCATGATAATCGCGGTGCCGGTATCCTGGCAGGTTGGCAGTACGCCTTTAGCAGCGATTTCTGAGTTACGCAGAAACTGCAGCGCGACATACTTGTCATTCTGACTCGCTTCATCATCCGCCAGAATAGCGGCAACCTGCTGCTGGTGTGAGGCGCGCAGCATAAAAGAGGCGTCATGAAACGCCTGCTGCGCCAGCAGCGTCAGCGCTTCTGGTGCGACTTTCAGCACCTCCTCACCCTCAAAGCTGGCGACCGAAACGTGCTCGCGGCTCAGCAGGTAATATTCAGTATCATCTTTGGCGAGAGGAAAGGGGTTCTGGTAATAGAAGGGTTTGTTCGACATGTTGGCTCACTTAGCTTCGTGTTGCCCGCCTGCGCGGCGGGCGGCAAATTAGGCGATCTGTGGTGCTATTTTCTCTCGCCAGCCCGTATCAGGAGCTGACTGGCGAGCATAGTAACACTGAAACAGGCTGACGCGGCTGCGTTTTTTAACATCAAAGCAACATCATCAGAACATCATAACCATCCAGGGATAAGCGATAACCATCAGCGCCACCAGGAAGAGGGCGCCAAAGATGGTGCCAAGCCGCCAGTAATCTTTGGTCGGCAGATAGCCGCTGCCGTAATAGATAGGGCTTGGGCCGGTACCGTAAGGGGTGATAATGCCCATCACACCCAACGAGGTACACATCATCAGGCAGAACACCGGCATATTAATGCCTGGAATTGAGGCGGCGATAGTCAGCATGGCGGGCAGCAGGGCAGTGGTATGCGCCGTGGTGCTGGCAAACAGATAGTGCAGCAGATAAAAGGCAATCAGCAGCACCACTGCGGAGACCTGAGGATCGTAACCCTGTAGCAGCACCGCCCCCTCTTTGCCCAGCCAGGCAATAAAACCGACGCGTGCCAGACCATCGGCCAGCGCAACCAGCGTGGCAAACCAGGCAAAGGTATTCCAGGCGGCTTTATTGCTGGTGATATCACTCCAGTTAAGTACGCCTGTCCAGAGCATCAGCACAATCACCAGCAGCGCGGCCATAGCGGGCTCGATCCATGCCGTTGCGAAAATCCACATCATCAGCGCCGCGACGACAAACAGCAGCAGCAGGATCTCATTGCGCGACAGGCGGCCCAGCTTTTCCAGCTCGGCGGTCGCCCAGCGCGGTACCTCATCATTGACTTTGACTTCCGGCGGATAGAGCCAGTAAGCCAGCAGCGGCATGGTGAGAATCAGCAGGATCCCCAGCGGCAGGAAAGCGAGGAACCACATCCCCCAGCTGATATCGAAACCAATAACGCTCTTAACCAGGGCCAGTGCGAGCAGGTTAGGGGCCAGCGCAGAGAGAAACATCGAGCTGGTGATACAGGCTGCGGTAATCGCCACCCACATCAGATAAGAGCCGATTTTGCGGGCGCTGGGGTCATTAGGCTTAGAGCCATAGAGCGGCGGCAGGTTGGCAATAATCGGATAGATAGTCCCGCCGCTGCGGGCGGTGTTAGACGGCGTAAACGGCGCCAGCAGCAGGTCAGCGAAAGTAATCGCGTAGCCCAGCGTCAGACTGCGGCGACCGAGATATTTTACCAGAATCAGCGCCAGCCGGCGGCCAAACTGCGTTTTATCGTAGCCGGCTGCAAACATAAAGGCGCCAAAAATCAGCCAGACCGTAGAGTTGCCGAAGCCGCTGACTGCCCATTTGAACGACTGCGCTGCCGTTTTAAATGCCGGGTCGGCCAGCTCTGCCGGGCTAAACAGCACCCACTGGCTAAACAGCGCGATGACCACCACGCCGGTAAGCCCAATCACGGCGCCCGGCAGCGGCTCAAAAATCAGGCCGACAATAACACCGACAAAAATGGCGAAGAAGTGCCAGGCGTAGGGCTCCAGTCCGGCAGGTGTCGGCACCAGCAGCAATAGAAGTGCAACCAGTACCGGCAGGCAGAGCATCAGCAGGCGATTTTTTTTACCCGGCGCCGCAGGCGGCGCTTTGGTGGGTTCATGCGATTGCGTTGATAGGTTCATAGTTTTTGTCTGCACGTTGAGAAGAATGCGATATCAGTACCAGTGCCTTTATACCTGGATGATCCATTTTGCGGCATCAGTACAGGAAGTTCATGACGCTTGTGTTAAAGCAGAAAGCAATTTTGTTTCGCGAATTATCTAATTTATGCCGCTATGATGCGATTAATTAAAATACCTATTTTGATCCAGATCAATAAAATAGAGCGCTTATTTTTATCTGCGTTATTTTCAGTGTGTTATGACGCTTATTCAGGGCGTGCCTCACGATATAATGCAGGATGTGAAGCGCTTTCTTTCCAATATCTGGCAGGCGTGTGATTTTTAACTCAATGAAATATATAGTTTATTTTTGTGATTTGAATTAACTTTGATTTTAATCAAGTTTTGAACGAAACTTAGCGGAACGCGTTACGCTCCTTCCCTGCTGAAAATAGGCTTTCCTTATCGGTATTTTATATAACTAATGATATAAGTTATGTAACTAAATTAAATGTTATATTTACAGAATGAAGTCGGACCACTTTAATTATTTAACCGGTCACACTGCCAGGAATTGAATTTCATTTTTGATTTTCGGAGTCGCTTATCATGAACACGCTTACCCCGCTGCTAAAACCCCTTACCTTGCCTAAAGGTGCCGTGCTGAAAAATCGTCTGGTGATGGCACCCATGACAACCTGTACCGGCTATTACGACGGTGGCGTCACCAGCGATCTGGTTGACTACTATCGGGTGCGTGCCGGCACAATCGGCACCGTCATCGTAGAGTGTGCGTTTATCGATAATCGTGGTCCGGCATTTCCTGGCGCCATCGCCATCGACAGCGACAACAAGATCCCGGGACTGGCCAGAATAGCCCACGCGATCAAATCTCAGGGTTCTAAAGCTATCCTGCAGATTTACCACGGTGGCCGCATGGTTGAGCCGGCGCTGATTGGCGGGAAAACGCCTGTCGCGCCCAGCGCCATCGCGGCGCCGCGCGAAGGGGCCACCACACCGCAGGCGCTGACCGCAGATGAAGTCGATGTCATGATCAAAAAGTTTGGTGATGCGGTGAACCGTGCCATCAAAGCGGGTTTTGATGGCGTGGAAATTCACGGTGCCAATACCTATCTAATCCAGCAGTTCTATTCGCCTAACTCCAACCAGCGCAGCGACAAATGGGGCGGCAGTCGCGATAACCGGGCGCGCTTTCCGCTGGAGGTCCTGGAAATCACGCATCAGATGGCCGATCGCTTTGCTGCCGCAGACTTTATTATCGGCTATCGCTTTTCACCGGAAGAGATTGAAGTGCCCGGTATCCGCTGGGATGACACCCTCTATCTGCTGGAGAAGCTCGCCGCGCGCGGCCTTGATTACGTGCACTTCTCCGTCGGTCAGCTGCTGCGTCCTTCCATTGTTGACACCAGCGACCCCACGCCTCTGATTACCAAATACATTGCGCAGCGTTCAGCACAGCTGGCCCGCATTCCGGTTATTGGCGTCGGCGGCGTGGTGAATAAAGAGGATGCCGAACTGGCGCTGGAATCGGGCTTCGATCTGGTTGCCGTCGGGAAAGCCTGTATCGCCTGGCCCAACTGGGCGGATCGCATTATTAATAATGAGCACCTTGAACTCTACATCGACAGTACCAAACGCGAGGAGCTGACAATTCCGGAGCCGCTCTGGCGCTTCTCGCTGGTGGACGCCATGATCCGCGACGTCAGCGACGGCCATCGCAAATATAAAGCCGGTGTGTATCAGGCGAAGGTAGAGGCGGAAGCGCTGAAGCTGAAAATCAACGTCACGCTGGATACCGATCGTATTACCGACATTGAACTGGTGCCGGATCCGGCGCTGGATGTTGACTTCACCAGTACGTTTGAAAGTCTGCGCGAGCGCATTCTGGTTGCAAACAGTCCGCACGTCGATGCGGTTACCGGGGCCACTACGCAAAGCGAGGCGCTGAAAAAAGCGGTATCGCGTGCGCTGGCAACCTCCAGCAAAGAGTATGTGATTGAGGAAGGGGGCAACCCGAACGCGCCGGTCAATTACGATGTTGTGGTCATCGGCACCGGCGGCGCAGGTCTCGCGGCGGCTATTCAGGCACATGACGACGGCGCCCGCGTGGTACTGATTGAAAAAATGCCCACCATTGGCGGAAATACCATTAAGGCGTCAGTGGGGATGAACGCCGCCGAGACGCGCTATCAGAGGCTGAAAGGCATTGAAGACAGCAAAGCGCTGTTTTATGAAGAGACGCTGAAAGGCGGTAAAGGTAAAAATAATCCGCAGCTGCTGCATGAGTTTGTCGAACGCGCGCCGGAAGCCATTGAGTGGCTGGCAGCGAAGCAGATTGAGCTTAGCGATATTACCATCACAGGTGGAATGAGCATTGACCGTACGCACCGGCCTGAAGATCGCTCAGCGGTAGGGGGCTTCCTGATCAGCGGGCTGGTGAAAAATGTTAACCAGCGCAACATTGAGGTGCTGCTTGAGACCTCAGTCGCTGAAATTCTGTGTGAAAACGGCGTGGTAACCGGGGTTAAGGTGGTGGATGAGTATAACGACAGCCGCATTCTCAACGCAAAAAGTGTGATTGTTGCCACCGGCGGCTTCAGCGCCAACCGGGAGATGGTAGTGAAATATCGTCCGGAACTGGATGGCTTTGTCACGACCAACCACGCCGGAGCCACCGGCAGCGGCATCGCGATGCTGCAGCATATTGGCGCCGGTACGGTTGATATGGGCGAGATTCAGATCCATCCCACGGTTGAACAGACCACCTCCTATCTGATTTCAGAAGCGATGCGCGGCGGCGGGGCAATTCTGGTAAGCCAGGCGGGCAAGCGTTTCTATAACGAAATGGAGACGCGCGATAAAGTCTCTGCGGAGATTATTGCGCTGCCGGAGAAAAGTGCCTGGATCATCTTCGATGAGCAGGTGCGCCGTAATAACAAAGCCGCTGACGAATATATCGCCAAAGGATTTGTCATCAGCGCACCCACGCCGCACGAGCTGGCGGTTAAGCTCAATATGGACCAGGAATCACTGCAGAGTACGCTGGGTCGCTACAATGAGTGTGTGATTAACCAGCATGACGAAGATTTTGGCCGCAAAACGGCGCTGCGCCATCCGCTGAATCAGGGGCCTTACTACGCTATTCGCGTGGCGCCTGGCGTTCATCACACCATGGGTGGCGTCACCATCAACACGGAAACCGCAGTGCTGAATGCGCAGAACCAGGCGATCACCGGCGCCTGGGCTGCCGGGGAAGTGGTCGGCGGTATTCACGGCGCCAACCGCATCGGCGGGAATGCCGTAGCGGATATTATCATCTTTGGTATCAAAGCGGGGCATAACGCCGCTAAACTCGCCTTAGGTAATTAACCTGCACCGGTGCCCGTCTGCGCGGGCACCGGTAGTAATGAGGCAACTATGGCTAACGAGGCAGGTGTCTACAGCTATTCAGCCGTTCAGATGGGATCGCCTGTGCTGCTGAAACTCTTTGAAAATAACGCCGCGCTGGCACAGCAGGTGTTTCGCCTGATTGCACAGCAGGAGAATCTGTTTACCGTCAACCGGGTGCAGTCAGAGGTCATGGCAATTAACCATGCCGCTGGCGAGCGACCGGTGGCGGTCAGTCCCGCAGTGTTTAATCTGATTCAGGTGGCCCATACGGTCAGCACGCTGCCGGACAGCGCGTTCAACTTCGCCATTGGTCCGATAGTTAAGCGCTGGAAAATTGGTTTTCAGGGTAACAGCGTGCCCGCTGCCGCTGACATCACCGCGCTGTTGCCCCTTACCAACCCGCATCAGGTCGTGCTGGACGCTGCGGCGCAGTCGGTTTATCTGCCGCAGCGCGGTATGGAGATCGATCTCGGTGCCATAGCCAAAGGCTATATTGCCGATCGGGTGCAGCAGTGGCTGCGTCAGCAGGGAGTGACGCAGGCGCTGATCAATCTTGGCGGCAATGTGCAGACGCTGGGTGCGCCCCCGCATGAACCGCAGGGGTGGCAAATTGGGCTGAAAAAGCCCTTTGCTGACGATAACGCGTTACTCGGCGTAATCGAGGTGCGGGAGAAATCAGTCGTCACGTCCGGGATCTATGAGCGTTACTTTGAACAGCAGGGGCGCTGCTGGCACCATATTTTTGACCCGCGTACCGGCTATCCGCTGGATAATGAACTGTTAAGCGTGACGGTGATAAGTGACCGCTCGCTGGATGGCGACATCTATACCACGCTACTGTATGGCATGGGCACAGAACAGGGACTGAACTGGCTCGCCAGCCAGTCCGACATCGATGCCATTTTTGTCACCCGCGATCGGCAGATCGTCTGCTCTTCACCGCGTCACTACCGATTCCGGCCAGCTGATACCACGTGGAAACTGCACTACTGACAATATTGCTGCAGCAGCGAGCGATATTCCGGCTGCAGACGATAGCGATAGACCGGACGTCCGGTGGCGCCATAGTGAATGCTGGTAAACAGAATATTGATCTGCGCCAGCCAGATGAGATATTTGCGGCAGGAGACGCGTGAAATATTCACCTCTGCAGCCAGCTCATCGGTCGAGAATTCCTGTGCGGGGTGCGCATCTATCCACTGACAGAGCGTGCGCAGCGTTTGTGGCGTCAGGCCTTTGGGCAGACGCTTATTGTCGTGATGCGTTGCCGGATTGCCGTGGATCAGCAGATCGACGTCAGATTGCTGATAGTGCTGGTGGTTATCCATCAGCGATTTTTTCTGCTGCCAGCTGGTCAGCGCCTCTTCAAAACGCGGAAACTGAAACGGCTTAATAAGATAATCCACCACCCCGTAGTGCAGCGATGTTTTGATATTTTCTGCATCAGCCGCAGAGGAGATAATAATCACTTCTGTCGGGCTTTGCGCTTTTCGCAGCTCAGGCAGCAGATCCAGGCCATTCTCCTGCTGCATATAGATATCCAGCAGCAGCAGATCGATCGGCGTGTCGCTATTGAATAAAAAATCGCGCGCCTGCTGCAGCGTTGCCGCCGTACCACAGCAGTTAAAACCGGGTACCTGACCGATAAAACTGCGGTTGAGTTCGGCAACCATGGCATCATCGTCAACCACTAAAACATTAATCATGCGGTTTAATTTCCTTTATCCCAGGGTAGCTGGACTAAAAATTGCGTGAATACGCCGGGCTCAGACTCTGCGCTGACGCTGCCGCCAAGGCTTTCCACCTGCTGCTTAAGCAGAAACAGTCCGACTCCGCGGTTTTCGCCTTTGGTGGAGAAACCTTTATCAAAAATGGTCGCCAGATGCGCAGCATCAATGCCCGGTCCGTCGTCGCTCACTTCGCAGGTCAGCCAGCCGTTTTGATAATGGAGCATCAGGTGGATCTCTCCTTCGGTCTGCTCGCGCAGCGCATCAAGCGCGTTCTCGACCAGATTGCCGGTTACGGTAATCAGCGCCGCCATCTGCGCTTCGCTGCCGCTGTCTGGCAGGTAGCTGGCGTCGCTGATAGTGAGCCGGTGCCCGCAGTCTGAGGCGCGATTGATTTTACTTAACAGGATCCCCGCAATCACCGGGGATTTAATCTTATCCAGCAAAAAGCCGATCTCTGTCTGATAGTTATTGGCGGTTTTCAGGATATACGCTTCAACCTGCGCATAGTTTTTCATATGCAGCAGGCCGAGGATCACATGCAGCTTGTTCATAAACTCGTGCGAGCGTTCACGCAGGGCGTCGACATAGTTTACCATGCCACTTAAGCGCTGCATCAGCTGGCTGATCTCGGTTTTATCCCTGAACGTACAGACCGCGCCAATAATCCGCTCCGCCGTGCGTACCGGAACGGTATTGGTCAGCAGCAGTCGGCCATTCACGTTAATCTCCTCATCGCGCCGCGCCCGTCCGCTCTGCAGCACGCTGCGCAGCTGCGGTTCGACGGCGGTGGTGTCAGCGCGCCAGCTTTCATCAGGCGCGCGCTGCGTCTGTGCTGCGTCGCTCAGCAGATGGCAGGCAGCCTGATTGATCAGCGTCACTTCATGCCGATCGTCCATCGCCACCACGCCCTCTTTGACGGAATTGAGAATGGCCTGACGCTGCTCAAACAGGGTAGAAATCTCATAAGGTTCCAGCCCGAACAGAATACGTTTCAGCACGCGCACCAGGATCAGCGTACCCAGCGCGCCCGCCAGCGCGCCGATCAGAATAGTCCAGAGGATGATCCAGCGGCTCTGGTTAATCTGATCGGTGACGGCATCCAGTGAGATACCGATAGCCACTACCCCAATCTGCTGATGCTGGGCATTGAACACCGGGGTAAAAACACGCAGTGCCCGAACCAGGGAGCCCTGATTAACAGAGACATTTTCCTGACCGCGCAGCGCAGGCTGAATATCGTTGCCGATGAAATGCTGACCAACCAGTTCCGGATTACGATGGGAGTAGCGTATGCCCGCCATATTAGTGATCGTGATAAACAGCAGATTATTGCTGGTCTCAACCGCTTTTGCGACCGGCTGCAGATGAGCTTCAGCGGGGGAGAGCAGCAGCGCTCGCTGAACATCTGGCGATGTGGCCAGCGTACGCGCGACGGCCATCGCTTTATCTTCCAGCTGTGACCGGGTAGAGGCACCAATCTGAAAGAAATAGAACATATGCACGGTACACAGCACCAGGACAATCACGGCGCTCAGCATCAGCGTGACCAGCGTATTAAGTTTCATTGTCCGCCGGCGCATCGGCGTAGCAGGGACTGAAGGCGTCATGGTGGCGTTCACTTAGCGGAAAAGGGGCCTATTATGACGGATAATGGCGGCGCGGTTGCGGAAAATATAACAGGCCACTCTGAATAATGGCCTGCAGATAAAACGGTATGCAGAACTTAAGCGGTTTTCACACGACTGGCGAAGCTTTTACGCAGCTTCTGCAGTTTAGGCGGGATGACTGCCATGCAGTAGCCGTTGCGCTGACCCGCACCTTCCCAGTAGTCCTGATGGTAGGCTTCCGCCGGATACCAGGTTTTGAGCGGTTCTACGGTTGTCACCACCGGCACATCATGATCTTCCTGCGCGCGCGCAATGGCTGCAATCGCTTCTGCTTCCTGTTCAGCATTAGCAGGGAAAATCGCTGAGCGGTACTGCGTTCCGATATCATTTCCCTGACGATTAAGCTGGGTAGGATCGTGCGTGGCAAAACTGATATCCAGCAGATCGCCGTAGCTTATCTGCGCCGGATCAAACCCGATACGGATAGCTTCAGCATGACCGGTTGCCCCGCTGCATACCTGCTCATAAGTCGGATTAGGGCGCTCCCCGCCGGTATAGCCGCTTTCAACCGATTCAACACCAATTACATCTTTAAAAACGGCTTCGGTACACCAGAAACAGCCGCCCGCAACGATCGCATATTCGGTTGCCATTACATTTACTCCTGTCAGGTCGAAAGCTTAAGAGTGCGGGTGAACGGAGCGGAATTCAACCCGATAATCGCAGACCGCACAGGCTGTTCAGGTAAAACGTACTCAGCTGTCCGGGGCGGACTGGCTGAGCAGAGCCTGGAGTCGTGCCGTCAGCTGCTCAAGACTATATTTTGTTGCCTGCCGGACGACCTCTTCGCTTTCGCCGGAAAAACGCTGACAACAGGTCTGAATAGTGCCATCAGGCAGGCCCCAGGCAAACCAGACGGTGCCGGCTGGTGTACCATCCTCACCGCCATCTGGTCCGGCATAACCGCTCACTGCAATGCTGCTATCGTCGCCGGAAAGCGCTTTTGCGCCTGCAGCCATTTCACGCACGGCGGCTTCGCTGACGGCGCTGTCACGTGCCAGCGTCTCTTCACTGACGTTCAGCACCCGATGTTTCGCCTGATCGGTATAAGTAATAAAGCCGCTGCTGTAAAACTGGCTGCTCTGGCCGACGGCCGCGAGGGTAGAGCCGACCCAGCCTGAAGTACAGGATTCTGCGGTGGTGACAGTCAGTTTTCTTTCAAGCAGAAGATCGCCCAGAATAGTTGCCGTTTCGATTAATTTCCGATCCATATATGCATCCCGATTTATCATTAAAATGTCAGTCAGCCACGCTTCGATTAAATAAACGTTGCCGGATGATAATTATTATAGATGGTGAGTCCGTTTTATCTGGTTAATATGAACTCAGCAGAAGAATATATTAAGCGGGGCGGGTCAATCCGAAGGGGTTGATTATTAATCAGGCAGGGGTTCTGTCGTATGGTAATTACAGATTCTGCATGGAAATATAAGCGTAGCGGGGCAAGGGCAGGGCGATAAATAACAGATCTGGCAAAGGGATAAATATCGTATGGCGCAATGCCGCCGGGCGTGTAGCTATAACGGACGACATTTGCCAGTAGTGGTCTATACTGAAATTTGAGAACCTGGCGCAAGCTCACATTCTCAGGAGGTAAAGTATGAAAAATGAGTATCCGGTTATTGGGGAAGCCGCCTGGGCGTTAATGATGCGCCGTGCAGATGTGACTCTGGCATCCCTCACGGCTGAACTGCATCAGATGGCTTGCCGCGAAACAGATGCGGTGCGCGACAGCCAGATCCATGAGGCGCAGCAGTGGCTGCTGGACTATCGCTCTACAGAGCAGGCCGACCGTCGTTCTGATTCACCGTTAAAAGCGCTGTCAGAGCGATCGGATAGCGTTACCGTTGCCGGCACCGGTGCACGCCGCCATTAAGCTCCCTGCTCATCGTCAGCCTGTGGCGGCGATGAGCGCACTTCCCGCTGATCTCCCGTCTGAAAATGTGCGTAAATTTGTCTCAATCCTCATCTGATAGCACTTTTTGCAAAAAAAACTTACCTCACCATTCATTATTCTCTGTACAAGTTTTTTGGGAATCCTGTACAACAGGTTAGATTTCCACTTTTTTATTGTTAATTTTAACATTTTACGGGAGTCACTTATGCGCCAGAACGGATATGCTCCGAACTCAGTTGAGGCGATTGCCAACTACTTTAGTAAAGCATCGCTGCCGTCTCAGCAGGAAACGCTGGGACAGATTGTCGTGGAGATTCTGCGTGAAGGCCGCAACCTGAATCGCAAATCCATTTGCACTAAGCTGTTACGTCGCCTTGAACTGGCAACAGAAGCAGAAGAAGAGCAGCATTATCATCAGCTTATCGGCTTGCTGTTTGAGCGGGAAAGCTAATACCAGATTTACGACCGGGTTATATTCAGACTAAGTAAACAGGGAAGAGTGCACAACCTCATGTATAACCTGTGACCAGCTGTATCGCGCCACGCACTGCGTGGCGCTGTTTTACTGTCGTACTTCATCTTGAAGTGGCGGCAAACAGAGATTCACTATGAAGATGAGCAAACACCAGAAGAGTATAGACGAAATCATAGGTGAAGCTGCCCTGACGCTGCTTCAGCGCTCCGGGCCTGTTAATACCCACGCGCTGATGGCAGAGCTGCAGAATATGCAGATGCAGGCCACCGATGAAGAGTATCGCACCGCAATCAGCATGGCCCTGAAAGAGGTCCGGACCAGCATTTCTCTTGGTCAGCAACAACGAAACGAACCGGAAAAAGATAACGTTCATCCCCTGTTTGGCAATGATCAGTCATCCGGCAATAGCCGTAAGCATTAATCCAGCCCGATAAGGTATACTGCGGCCTTATCTTTAACAGTTTGAGACGGAAAAATGGCAGATTTTCAAAACTTATACAATGTGCTGCCTGATAATGAGCTGGCTGCGCATTTTCGCGATGCCGGCCATGCGTTAAGCGATGAGTCACAGGTGCTGGATGGGGTAATACGCAGCATCCTTGCTACTGAGGGACGAGTGACTAATAAGTCGATTATTCTTTACCTGATTATGGCGCTGGAATCGGCCAGTGGCAGCGCTGAAGCTGACGTTCTGCGTCGCACACTGGAAATTGTTGTTGGCTATACGCCAGATGATGCCTGACCACGCTTTCTGCTCTTCCATCCGTGAAGAGCTTCTCCCATTTTCCTTTCAATCCTGCTCAGGCGTTTCTTTCTTTTCTGTACACTTTTAGCTGATTTGTACAGTTAATTAAAGGCAGCGCACTTAATTAACGTCATTCAGTTTAAAGTTGTACATCTGCCTGATTAACGCTGAAATAGCTATTCGGTTGCTTAACGGCTCAGGCTCACTCCAGGGACATTTACCGTGACCTGACGAACCGGGCGCGCATTCAGACGCTTACTTCTGCCGGACTTAATTTTTTGCAGCCAGCTTTGCAGCTGTTTTATCTCTTCCTGCGCGGCAGATTCATTGCTGACATTGCAGATAAAGAGCTGGCTGAGCGTCTGATGCTCTGCTGCAGTAGCGTAGATTTCAAAGCGGCCATCGCGCTGCTGTAATTCTACGCTGGTAAAGTGCAAATGCTCCCATTGCTGTAACCGTGTTTTAAATCGAGCGAAATCCATAAAAGTTCCTTAACTTCTTATAGTGATTATTGGTACTAACGTGACTAAAGGAACATAGACCAGAATCAGAAAAACGCCAGAATAAAAAAATAAAAATTTTAACATGCTGAGTTTGCTGCGTTAATTAACGTGCTTTTACCGTCTCGCTTATTATTTCTGCGCCTCAGGCTGGCTTACGCCAATAAAAAAATTACTTTTATGATGAAAAAACCGCCCGAAGGCGGTCAGAAGGAGGGGCGTCTATTCAGGCTGCTTATCACCCGATTCTGGCGCACTGCCCGCATCATCATCAGGCAGTTCAGGCTCATCTTTATCAGGCTGATAACCTGCGTGAGCACGCTGTACAGGTTTATGATGCATTGATCTCTCCTTACGGGTTACGTCTGTGGCTTTTCACTGCCCAGTTCAGCACCGGTTTCCGGATTAACATCAGGATTCGAGGCGGTTCTGGTGGCCATAGCCTTCAGCGCTGCCGCTTCATCCGCAGAGAGCACCACTGAGGCGTGACCATCGCCGCCATCTACGGCAGGCTGAGGATCGGCGACATAGTTGAAGTTCTCATCTGAATTCCAGCTGCCGCGTACATCATCCCCGTCAGACATACTGAAATAAGTATGCGCATACTCTTCGATTGGCGGCAGTTTACCCGGCGGAAAGTTATTGCGGATAGAGCAGAGCGCCTTTTCAAAAGAGAGCTGGTGGGCGGCTTCACGCGTCATCAGAAAGCCCAGCGCATCTTTTACGCCGACGTCATCAGTCACATTAATCAGGCGTTCATAAATAATCTTAGCGCGTGACTCCGCGGCGATATTGGAGCGCAAATCCGCCGTCACTTCGCCAATAGTATCGATATACGCTGCGGTCCATGGCACGCCACCTGAGTTTGTCAGCGGCGGGCCGCCACCATAGAGAATAGAGGTAAGATGACTGTCATTACCCGCACCGGTAATAGAGCGATAAAGTTCGCCCTCCGCTTCCGTGCCTTCAGCCAGCTTGCCTTTGGCCCCTTTATTAAGCATACCTACCAGCGAACCGATAATTTCAAGATGGCTCAGCTCTTCGGTCGCAATGTCCATCAGCATGTCACGGCGTCCGAGATCGTCATCTCCCAGACCCTGAGTAAAATAGCGCATGGCAGCTGCCAGTTCGCCCTGCGGGCCGCCAAACTGCTCAAGAAGCAGATTGGCCAGTCCGGGATTCGGTTCACTTACCCTGACGGTGTACTGCAATTTTTTAACGTGTCGAAACATGGCTCACCTCAGTGTTAACAGTCAGGCCGATAGGCTGGCCTTTGTAATAATGCGTTACTGCTGTTCCGCAATGGTTGTGAGTTTTTCATCGGTAGATTTTTCTTCAGCCAGCGTTTCTGCCAGCAGACTGGCGGCCTGATCGAGGCCCAGCTTTTTGGCCATGGCCACCAGCGTGCCGTAGGTGGCAATTTCGTAGTGTTCAACTTTCTGCGCCGCGCCTATCAGGCCAGCATCACGCACCGGGCCCGCTTCGGTCGCGTCAATCAGCTCCTGCGCTTCCTCTACCAGACCTTCCAGCGCATGGCACTTCATGCGTTTAATGCGTAATTCTTCGTGCGCTTCCACTGCCTGATCAAGACGATCAATTTGTCCCTGGGTCTCTTCCAGATGTTGTTTAAAAGCTGCTTTAAGCGTTTCATCAGAAGCTGCACGCGCCATTTTGGGCAGCGCGCGGGTAATCTGTTTTTCTGCACTATAAACATCTGAAAGATCGTGAATAAAAAGGTCGAGCAAAGATTCAACTTTCATAAGCGTTCTCCATGCAGTAATAAACAGCAAAGCAGACGTCAAATGACGTATGCAGTTTATTCATTAATATGAGATTTCAGACAGCAGAGGTTAGCGTTCTCTGATGCGGAATAGTCATTAAACGCGCAATCACTGCGCCGCAGAGTTTATCCCTGAAATAAGCTGTCAGGCGCCGCGATTGCCGCTTTGACTCCCTTTCTTGCCAGCGTCAGACGCCTTTTCACGGTCGTTGCCGAAACTTCCGCCGCTATGCTGTCCGCCTTTTTTACCCGCTTCAGATGCCCGCTGTTTGTCGTCTGCGAAATTACCTGAACCGCCTCGATGTTGAGTCATAATATATTTCCTCTTCATGAGTTGATAATGACATGATCTGAATGACCAATCATGTGCGAGCTGCGTATTTAATAGTAATCGCGTTTCTTTAATCTGCAAGCGGGACGGTTTGATTATGTGCTTATAAGAATTATCTGCAGAGTCTGATTTTGTAGTCTTTATTATATTTAAGCGCAGCGACAATTACCGCATCGTTTAAATATAATTATGCGCTTCGGTTAACAATTAATTTATTGAAGCATCAGATGAATATTGTCGGCGGGCTGATTCGCAGCATGTTGTTTTCTCGATTAAGGTTAGTTATTACCCTGTAACGAGGAGAAGAGGTGATGACCGACTCTGTGACTACGGCTGAACTGGAACTGCTTGATCGCTACTGGCGAGCAGCGAACTATCTGTCTGTGGGCCAAATCTACCTGATGGCGAATCCGCTGCTGCGTGAAACGTTGCTGCCTGAGCACATTAAACCAAGATTGCTGGGACACTGGGGGACCACGCCCGGACTCAATTTTATCTATGCCCACCTCAACCGCGTTATTCGCCAGCGCAACGCTGACCTGCTTTACGTCTGCGGCCCCGGGCATGGCGGCCCCGGTATGGTGGCCA
Organism: Pantoea sp. PSNIH1; assembly: GCF_007680655.1. Taxonomy (NCBI): domain Bacteria; kingdom Pseudomonadati; phylum Pseudomonadota; class Gammaproteobacteria; order Enterobacterales; family Erwiniaceae; genus Pantoea; species Pantoea sp. PSNIH1. The sequence goes on along the minus strand of NZ_VEIP01000001.1, from coordinate 931,049 downwards.
ATAGCTGGCTGGAGGGAACCTACAGTGAAATCTACCCGCAGGTTAGTGAAGATGAGCAGGGTATGCAGCGTCTGTTCAAACAGTTCTCTTTCCCCGGCGGCATTCCGAGCCATGCGGCGCCTGAAACGCCAGGCTCAATCAATGAAGGGGGAGAGCTGGGCTATTCGCTCTCGCACGCTTTTGGCGCCGCATTCGATCATCCGGATTTAATTGTGCCCTGCGTTATTGGTGACGGTGAAGCAGAGACCGGTCCGCTGGCCGCCAGCTGGCACGGGATCCATTTTCTTAATCCGCAGCGTGACGGGGCCGTATTGCCTGTTCTTCACCTCAATGGCTACAAGATCGCTAATCCGACGCTGCTGGGGCGCACCAGCGACGAAGATTTGCAGCAGCTCTTCAGCGGGTATGGCTATGAGCCGCTCTTTGTCTGTGGCGATGATCCACAGCGCATGCATCAGGAGATGGCCACTACGCTGGATCGCGCTTTTGATACTATCGCATCCATCCAGCAGCGGGCGCGCAGTGGCACCCATAGTGAAGAGATACCGCGCTGGCCGATGATCGTGCTGCGCACGCCAAAAGGCTGGACAGGACCCAAAGAGGTTGATGGCAAAAGGGTCGAAGGATTCTGGCGCGCGCATCAGGTGCCGGTCGCCGGATGCCGCGAGGATGAGGCGCACAGGCAGATCCTCGAAGCGTGGCTGCGCAGTTATCAGCCTGAAACGCTGTTTGACGCCAGTGGACGTTTAAACGCTGAACTACGGGCGCTGGCTCCGGCGGGTGATAAACGGATGAGTGCGACCCCTTACGCCAACGGCGGGCGGCTGCGGCGGCCGCTTGCCACGCCTGATATCCGGCAGTTTGCGCTCGGGCTCAGCGCACCGGGCGCAGAGCAGGGCGAAGCGACGCATCAGTTTGGCCTCTATCTGCGCGAAATTTTTCGCCTCAATAGCGATAATTTCCGTCTTTTTGGTCCGGATGAGACCGCTTCAAACCGGTTGTCGCCGGTATTTGACGCCACCAGCCGCAGCTGGATGGCGCCGCTGGAGCCGTGGGATGAACAGCTGGGACGCGACGGACGCGTGATGGAGATTCTGAGCGAGCATCAATGTCAGGGCTGGCTGGAGGGCTATCTGCTTACCGGGCGTCACGGCCTGTTCAACTGCTATGAAGCGTTTATTCATATTGTCGACTCCATGTTTAACCAGCACGCTAAATGGCTGAAAGTGTCGCGCAAACTGCCGTGGCGGCAGCCAGTCTCTTCCCTGAATTATCTGCTTTCGTCTCACGTCTGGCGTCAGGATCATAACGGCTACAGCCATCAGGACCCTGGTTTTATCGATCACGTTGTGAACAAAAAGGCAGACATAGTGCGCGTCTGGCTGCCGCCTGATGCCAACTGCCTGCTCTGGACGGGCGATCACTGTCTGCGTACCTGGGATCGCATCAATGTCATCGTGGCGGGTAAGCAGCCCTCACCACAGTGGCTCGATATCGATAGCGCGATTGCGCACTGTGAAGCGGGCATGGGCATCTGGCAGTGGGCCAGCTGCACAGATGAACCTGACGTGGTGATGGCGTGTGCAGGCGATGTACCGACTATGGAAACGCTGGCGGCGGTCGATCTGCTGCGGGAGTTACTGCCGTCGCTGCGCGTGCGCGTAGTAAACGTTGTTGATCTGATGGCGCTGCAGAGTGATGAGCAGCATCCGCATGGCAAAAGCGAGGCGGAGTTTGAGCACCTGTTTACCGCTGACAAGCCGGTAATCTTTGCCTTCCACGGCTATCCGGGGCTGATCCATCGTCTGACTTATCAGCGTAATAATCATTGTAATTTTCACGTGCATGGATTTAACGAAGAGGGCACTACCACCACGCCTTTTGATATGACCGTGCTGAACCGGCTCGATCGCTATCATCTGGCGCAGGCTGCGCTGCTGCATGTGCCCGGCGTGGCTGAAGATCATCCGGATCTGCTGGACGATCTGCAGGCGCGTCTTGCGGCGCATCACGCCTGGGTGCGGGAGTATGGTGAAGATGTGCCTGAGGTACGCAACTGGCGCTGGCGAGCCGCTGCGTCCTCAGCGTCATCTCTCAGGGGTGTTTAGGCGGCATACGGCGGCGCTGATAGCGTTTTTTCCCCAGAGCTAGCGCGGAGGCGCTGGCCGGGTCGAACAGGGAGAGGCTCTCAATCTGATCAACCATCAGCACCTTACGAAAATCGAGGGCGCTTTTCGGTGAGGAGAGGAAACTGATCTCATGCTCGTGATACCAGCGGCTATAGTTGTGCTCAATCGCAAGATTCAGCGTGCGCGCATCGCGATAGCCGCTCAGCATCGGGATCATCACGATATTTGCCGTGCCGGGAAATTCAAACGTGGCGGCGTGGATCATGCCAATGTAAATCCGGCGGGACTTCAGCGTAACCCATGCCAGTTCACCCTCTTCCATGCAGTGCAGCAGCAGCTGTTCAATACCGTTAGAACGCGAGAGGCGCTGATATAACTCTTTACGGCTGCCGGGTGTCAGGCGGGCGCTGCCGGCCCAGTTGGAGCGGTAAACACAAAATATCACCGCAAAGGTCAGCATAATGACCACCGGTGCCTGGATGCCCAGAAAGCTCCAGGTCATAAAATCGACGTGCCAGTTAGCATGATGTTCAGCACTCAGGCCGAACGTGTTATTCGCAAACGAGGCGCCCAGCAGCAGGAGCCAGACAATAGCCGTTGCCAGCACCCCTTGTACCACAAAAATGCAGCCGTAAAGGGCAATCAGAAAATAGACGTCCCAGCCGAATGAGCGCTTTATTTTTAGCCGGCTGGACATATCGCGGCTGGTATACCAGTAACCGCATACCATCAGAACCATGAAAATCGCCGTGCCCATTTAAATTTCCTTCAGAGTTGAAACGTGTTCAGCAAAATCTTTATGGACTTCAGGACTGAGCGGGTTGACCGAGGCGTTGCCATCTTCATCGATTATAATTCTGTCACCATCCTCCATCGACTCAGTGATATCCTGTTGTGTCATGACCTGCAGTAAGGATTCAGGGCTGCTGAACAGCGAGCATAAAAAACGTTTCATGACGGGCGTAAATCCTTTCAGTATTAAAAGTTAAGTCTGGAGCAAAACCGGGAAAGTAAAACGACTTTAAGAGTTGTCTGCAGCAGGAGAAACAGCAAGCGTAACGGCAGATTAAAGCGAGGAGAGTGAGAAGAGAGCGAAGAGGTGAACTGCAGCACATCCCTGTGCTGCTGGCTAATCAGGAACCTTTACGGCTGCTCTGGCCACCTTTTTTGCCTGCTTCAGATGCTTTTTTAGGGTCATCTTTAAAGCTGCCGCCGCTTCCGCTGCCGCTTTTCTGTCCACCTTTTTTGCCCGCGTCAGATGCTTTCTGCTTATCGTCTGCGAAGTTACCTGAACCGCCTCTGTGCTGAGTCATGATATAGCCTCTTGAAGAGTGTTTAATAACATGATGAATCATTGCAGTTATGTGCGTGGTACGTTTTAAAGAATAATGGTGAATGCAGTCTCTGCAAGCGAAGCGGAAAATATAATTAAGTAATTGTTTTAAAGCACTTTTAAAGATTTTTTTATGGCGCACAAAATATAAAAGCTGCAGCCAGAATTAAAAAGCGTCATTAAATTAGCAGCATAGCGAATTAAACAGGCCAGTGATGTCGGAGCGGTTTAGGGCGGTTATCCGGAATAATTGGCAAAATTAATCAGATATGTGAGCCAGAGAGGCTTTTCGCCCTGAGTCAGATACGCAGGGCAGGCGGATCAAATCAGCATCCCCAGAATCTGCAGCACGCTCTGCTGTGAGGCGGTGACAAAAGGAATATCTTTAATATGCTGCATGCCAAACGCCTCATAGAATTTTCTGGCTCTGACATTAGCGTCCATCACTTCCAGCCACAGGTAGCCTTCCTGCCGGCTGCGCGCGCTGGCAATGATGCTCTCAAACATCCGTCTTCCGACGTTTTTGCCTGTTTCCTGCGGATCGAGATAGAGCTTGCAAAGCTGAGCACCCCGCATCCCGGAATCGGGCACCGGCACACTCCACTTTACTTTGGCAAAACCGATAGGCTGCGCTGACTCAGCAATCAGCCAGCTTTCACTGGCATCGGTCAGGCTGCTGGCAAGCGCATCCATGCCGTACTCTTTGCTGATAAACGCATCCATTTCATCTGCAGAGACCCACAGGTGTTTAAAGTGCGCGCTGTAGGTCATACGCCCCAGCTGCTGCAGTAAGCCGGCGTCTTCCGGCCGGGCGTGGCGAATAGTCAATGCCATTATGCGGATTCTCCATGAAGTCTGCGCCACGTGCGACGCAGAGTGGTACACACTCCTGACGGGCGATAATACGCGAATGGCGTGCGGGATGTGATAGCGATCTGCTGAAACCGCGCAATAAGGGTTTAAGCGGTGTCGCTTTTTGCACGACGGCAGGCTGAAAATAATGACTGGCAGGGGGAGCTGGTCAGCGCTGCGGCAGCGCATAAAAAAGCAGCAACGTAAATATTGAAACCGCTTTTATTCACCTGCGTTTTTATCGCGGGTGAATAAGCTTCTGCAGGCAAATAAACTCATTAAATTGCGTCTCTCTTAACGCAGGCCGGAGGCGGCCTCAGAGGCCGAAACGTAAACTCTCCGCGCGTTTTGCCGTTTCATATACGTATTGCAGCATCGGCTCCAGATCGGCATCGGGTCCGGCGCTGATGATCTTGCCGCGCAGCCACTCAATTTCGCTGGTAATATCCGGATGGAAAATCGTATTGTTCTGCGCATTACGCAGCCACTTCAGCAGGAAATTATTTTTCCCCCGCAGATGAGCGCTTTTTTTGGATTGAGCATGGATTTTAAGCGCAACCAGAATGCAGTAGTAAAAATGGACGCGCTGACTATAGTTTTGCACCATTATATCGCTCTTTATCATCGATATCGTTGACCCGCGTCAGTGTGCATAAATGCATCATTCAGGTCAATTCCGCTGCAACTGAAGCGGTAAAAAAACGGGACGCGCAGCTCTTTTTAAGAATTTCTTTATGCGGGATGAAGCGGTTCTCATTCCGGGATACATTCCTGTTTTAATTTTTACAGCACGCCGCTGCTGGCTACAGGAATAATCTGAATTGGCGCAGAGGAAAAAGTCATACATATTTCCCGCTGCTGTACACATTTATTATTTTTTTATTATCGTTTCTTTGATTATTAAAATGCAGAACAGAGCGGTAAACCGGATGCTATTTTCTCCGGCCAGCAACTTTTATGGCAAAAAGCGCAATAAGGTCTACACTTATTGCTGCCGATGTTCATTGTGCGTCAGGTTATGCAGTTATACATGGCGTTAACCCGGAAAGGTTGCGCATTTATTAGTGGTTTACCCTAAGCGTTTTATCTGCAGCACGCCTCTGAACATCCTGATTTTTACCCTTAAAAGGAGGAGACGTGACATCTGTGGTAAGCGAGACCAATACCCTGCCGTCGTTAAGCGGCGGCCTTTACGCCTTCTTTTTTGACGTTGACGGCACGCTGGCAGCCATTGAAGCACAGCCCGATCAGGTCACCATTCCCGCCCGCGTTCGTCAGCATCTGCAGCAGATCTCTAATCTCAGCCACGGTGCGCTGGCGCTGGTGTCCGGACGACCAATATCCCAGCTGGATAAACTGGCAGCGCCGCTTGAAGCACCGGCGGCGGGCGTGCACGGCGCAGAGCGCCGCGACGCAACCGGTCAGATTCATCGTCATGCGCTGCCGGATATGGTTGCCTCAGCGCTGTATGATGAGCTGGAACAGGCATTCAGCCAGTGGCCAGGGGCAGTGCTGGAGGCAAAAGGCATGGCGTTTGCGCTGCATTTCCGCAATGCCCCTGAGCATGAACAGGCGATTATGCAGCTGGCGGAACAGATCGTTAGCCGCTTCCCTGAGCTTACGCTGCAGCCGGGCAAATGCGTGGTCGAAATTAAACCTCAGGGAATCGATAAAGGTGCGGCCATCAACACCTTTATGCAGGAAGCGCCTTTTGCAGGACGTATTCCGGTGTTTGTGGGTGACGATCTCACCGATGAAAAAGGCTTTCTTGCGGTTAACGCGCTACAAGGCATCTCTGTCAAAGTTGGCGAGGGCCCCAGTGAAGCGCGCTACCGGCTGCCGGACACCAACGCTGTCTGGCAGTGGCTGGAGCAACTATTATTACAATTAGAGCATGACAATATTGGTAAGGAGTTCAGGTTATGAGTCGTTTAGTCGTGGTATCTAACCGTATTGCTATCCCCGACGGAAGCAAAAGCAGCGCAGGCGGCCTGGCCGTGGGTATTCTTGATGCGCTAAAAAACACCGGGGGTTTATGGTTTGGCTGGAACGGAGAGATCAGCGAATATTCGGGTGAAGAGGAAGAGCCGCTGGCAAAACTGGAGCACGACGGGATCACCTACGCTTCATTCCCGCTCAACCAGAACGATTACGATCAATACTACTGCCAGTTCTCTAACACAGTGATCTGGCCCGCTTTCCACTACCGGCTCGATCTGGTGCAATACCAGCGTGAAGCGTGGGAAGGGTACTGCCGGGTAAATACGGCGCTGGCTCATCGTCTCAAACCGCTGATTCAGTCTGACGACGTGCTGTGGATCCATGATTACCATCTGCTGCCGTTTGCCGCCGAGCTGCGCAAGCTGGGCGTGACTAACCGAATCGGTTTCTTTTTACATATTCCTTTCCCGACGCCGGAAATCTTCAATGCGCTGCCGCCGCATCAGGAGCTGCTGGAGATGCTGAGCGATTACGATCTGCTGGGCTTCCAGACCGAATCTGACCGGGTTGCGTTTCTCGACAGCCTCAGTCAGCAGACGCAGCTGCAAAACAAAGGCGAGAAAAAGCATCGGGCTTTCGGCAACACCTTTATGACCGAAGTCTATCCGATCGGTATTGAACCTGACGCGATCAAAGAGATGGCGGAAGGGCCGCTGCCGCCTAAGATGGCTGCGATGAAGCGTGAACTGGGCGATGCCAAAAACATCATCGCCTGTGAGCGCCTCGATTATTCCAAAGGCCTGCCCGAGCGTTTTCTGGCATATGAAGCGCTGCTGGAGAACTTCCCGCAGCATCGCGGTAAAATACGCTACTCGCAGATTGCACCAACTTCACGCGGCGATGTGCAGGCCTACCAGGATATCCGCCACCAGCTGGAGACCGAAGCGGGCCGCATCAACGGTAAATATGGCACGCTGGGGTGGACGCCTCTCTACTATCTCAACCAGCATTTTGATCGCCGTCTGCTGATGAAAATTTTCCGTCTCACCGATGTCGGCCTCGTGACACCTCTGCGTGACGGGATGAATCTGGTTGCGAAAGAGTATGTGGCGGCACAGGATCCGGATGACCCGGGCGTGCTGGTTCTGTCACGCTTTGCCGGTGCAGCGAACGAGCTGACCTCGGCGCTTATTGTGAATCCTTACGATCGTGACGAAGTGGCTGCGGCGCTGGATAAGGCGCTCACCATGTCACGTACGGAACGCATTACCCGCTATAACGATATGATGGCGGTGCTGCGTAAACAGGATATTTCACACTGGCGCGAAACGTTCCTGCACGATCTCAATGCGCTGCCCGCGCGCGGCGACGATCACGGGACGGCAAATAAAGTTGCCACGTTTCAGAAGCTGGCATAACCGGTAGCTGAAAGCGATTATGGGGGAGTGCATTAATGCACTCCCTTTTTTATTGCCGTGCGCCCGCCAAAAAGCGTTATTAAAAAGAGAAACCCGGCTAAGCATATTTGTCATCCCGTTCACTGTTACCGATCGGCTTATCCGCATGCGCTCCGGTAAAAAGCGATGAAACCGAAGCGGCAATACAGAAGAAATCGATTTCATATGTCGTGCCGCTAACCGGTTGATGAGCGAGCAATATGCGGGATCTGGCGCAAAAACAGCCGTGATTTTGTAAGTTTTGTTATCAGAGCTAAAGTTTTCTCTGGTCATGCCGATGATAGTTATACATCAGTGCGTTTTCTGTACCACCCATTCATTTTGCTAATGTAACAGCCAGTTACATCCATACCCGTTTTCTCACCTTTGCTGACGTTGTCTTGACACTTCATTTGTCAGGCGCCATCACGTTTTACATGCTGTTTACGATGGGGGAGTGATGCCACCTGGCAATATTCCCTGTAAGTGATTAATTTAAAACTTATAAAATAAGGGTGTTTCTGGTGTTTTGTGCTGCAACAGAGGTCCGGGGTAGTGGGTTGTGATGAGATAACCGCAACATGGCAACAAAAGGATCGGCATAACGTGACCTGTGTCGACTAAACGGAAATATGAGAAATTCCTTAGGAAATATTAGCGGAAAATTTGAAAATTGAGCAAAAAATAGACAAAACGCAAGCATCCCTGAAGCTTCGGTTAAAAAATTTGCCTTAAAAGTGTGACGCAGATCACACTTTATCTAAAATTCCGGTCCGGTCACGTTGTATGTCGGATTGAGACCATATAGATTTGCGTTGTTTTCAGATTAGTCTTAAAAAACGATAAAAAGACATCAGGGAAGAAGGTTAAGACTCAGGAAAAAATGGCCTGGAATTTTGACTGCTACTACTGAATGTCCCGGTAGGAAATGAAACAATTAAATATATGTTGGCTTATGCCTGATTTTATTTTTTGCCATCTTTAGATTTACCAACCAGCAACCCGAACCATAGAGATTAAATTCTGTGGCCGTATATATGCCGCGTCTATCAGGATGGAAAAAATGGGAACATCAGAATTACTAAAACATATATATGACATCAATCTGTCATATTTACTGCTCGCGCAGCGCTTAATTAACCAGGAAAAACCTTCAGCTATGTTTCGTCTGGGTATTGATGAAGCAATGGCAGATGCACTCGCTCAGTTAACCTTACCTGAAATGGTAAAGCTGGCTGAAACGAATCAGCTGGTATGTCAGTTCCGCTTTACCGATCACAATTTAATTAATCGTCTCACGCAGGAATCACGTGTCGACGATCTGCAGCAAATTCACACCGGGATCCTGTTATCCAGCCGTCTGCTGCGCAGCGTTTCAAAAACTGAAACCAGCACCAAAAAGAGGGCAGTATAATGAGCGATAAAAGTATCGTTCAGGAAGCGCGTGATATTCAGCTGGCTATGGAGCTGATCACGCTGGGTGCCCGTCTGCAGATGCTGGAGAGTGAAACGCAATTAAGTCGTGGTCGCTTAATTAAATTATATAAAGAGCTGCGCGGTGCGCCGCCGCCAAAAGGTATGCTGCCATTCTCTACCGACTGGTTCATGACGTGGGAACAGAATATTCACGCCTCGATGTTCTGTAACGCCTGGCAGTTTTTACTCAAAACCGGCTTAAGCAGCGGCGTGGAGGCTGTTATCCAGGCCTACCGTCTCTACCTTGAGCAGTGTCCGCAATCGGACGAGGGCCCGCTGTTGGCGCTGACGCGCGCCTGGACCCTGGTGCGATTCGTTGAAAGTGGGATGCTGGAACTCTCTGACTGCAAAAGCTGTCACGGCAGCTTTATCAATCATGCACATCAGCCCGCGGGCAGCTTTGTCTGCAGCCTGTGCCAGCCGCCTTCACGTGCCGTAAAAAGACGTAAACTTTCTGCAGATACTGCCGATACCTTTCCACAACTGCTGGATGAACAGGTTAAACGCGCCGTTTAAGTATGTTCGCATTGTGGAAGCCATCCAGCAGCGGGTTACCCCCGCTGCTTTTTTTTGCCTCCGATTTGTGAATATCGCCTGCGGCCCTCTGGCTTAACTTCCACCAACACGTTACGGACGTAAGGATGTTTTTGTGCTGATTATTCTGGGTTATATCGTGGTCCTTGGTTCCGTGCTGGGCGGTTATCTGATGGTCGGCGGCCATTTAGGGGCGCTTTATCAGCCATCTGAACTGCTGATCATTGGCGGGGCAGGTATCGGCGCATTTCTGGTCGGTAATAACGGTAAGTCTATTAAGAAGACGCTTAAGGCGCTGCCGCTGCTGATGCGCGGCTCTAAATATAATAAAGCGGTCTATATGGATTTGATGGCGCTGCTTTATCGGCTGATGGCGAAATCCCGTCAGCAGGGCATGCTGTCGCTGGAACGCGATATTGAAGATCCCTCGCAGAGCGAAATTTTTGCTAATTATCCGCGTATTTTAACCGATAAACAGTTAGTGGATTTTATTACCGACTATTTGCGTCTGATGGTCAGCGGAAACATGAATGCCTTTGAAATTGAAGCGCTGATGGATGAAGAGATCGAGACCTATGAGCATGAGTGCGAAGTACCAGCGCAAAGTTTATCTGCCATCGGCGATGGCTTGCCGGCATTCGGCATTGTTGCAGCGGTAATGGGGGTCGTGCATGCGCTGGCGTCAGCCGATCGTCCGGCGGCAGAGCTGGGCGCGCTAATTGCGCACGCCATGGTGGGCACCTTCCTCGGCATCCTGCTGGCCTACGGCTTTATTTCACCGCTCGCGTCGGTATTGCGTCAGAAGTGCGCCGAGACCACCAAGATGATGCAGTGCGTGAAGGTTACGCTGCTTTCCAGCCTGAACGGGTATGCCCCGCAGATCGCCGTCGAGTTTGGACGTAAAACGCTTTATTCCACAGAGCGTCCTTCGTTTACTGAACTGGAAGAGCACGTGCGCAACGCTAAAAACCCGGCTAAACAGACTTCGGACCAGAGTTCATGAAGCACGACAATCGCCCGATTGTGCTGGTTAAACGGCGCAAACATAAAAAGCATGAAGGCAGCCACGGCTCATGGAAAATTGCCTATGCCGACTTTATGACGGCGATGATGGCGTTCTTTATGGTGATGTGGCTGATCTCAATTGCCAATCCGCAGGAGCTGGTTCAGATCGCCGAGTATTTCAAAACCCCGCTTAAAGTTGCGGTTACGGGCGGACCACGCAGCAGCGACAGCGAGAGCCCGATCCCGGGGGGCGGAGACGATCCGACCCAGCAGAAAGGCGAAGTCAGAAAGCAGGTGGATATGGATGCACAAAAGCGCCAGCTGGATGAGATCCGTCTTAACCGGCTGCGCGAAAAGCTCGATCAGCTGATTGAAGCCGATCCTCGCCTGAAAGCGCTGCGGCCGCATCTGATTATTAACATGGTGGAGGAGGGGCTGCGTATTCAGATTATCGACAGCCAGAACCGCCCGATGTTTAAAACCGGCAGCGCCGAGGTTGAACCCTATATGCGCGATATTCTGCGCGCGGTTGCGCCGCTGCTGAACGATATTCCGAACAAAATCAGCCTCTCTGGTCACACCGATGACTTTCAGTATGCCAGCGGTGAACGCGGCTACAGTAACTGGGAGCTCTCCGCCGATCGGGCAAATGCGTCCCGCCGGGAGCTGGTTATCGGGGGGCTGGACAGCAACAAAATGCTGCGCGTCGTGGGGATGGCCGCCACGATGAAGCTTAAAAACCGTGGCGCTGATGATGCGGTCAACCGCCGTATCAGCCTGCTGGTATTAAATCATGATACTGAAGCCGCCATAGAAAAAGAGAATGCCGAAAGCGATGCCGTTCAGGTCAGCGATCCGGCACATATGATTCCCACTATCACTGCACCAGCCGGACCGGCTGCGTCGGCAGCGACCGCACCGACCGCTTCGGCGGCTCCGGCAGCGCCCGCCGTCACCGCAGCGCCCGCTGCGGGTGCGGTAACACCAGACCAACCCTCACAGCCGAGGTGATCCCGTGAGCATGGACATCAGCGATTTTTACCAGACGTTTTTTGACGAGGCCGATGAGCTGTTAGCGGACATGGAGCAACACCTGTTGGGACTGGATCCCCAGGAGCCCGATGCCGAGCAGTTAAATGCCATTTTTCGTGCCGCTCACTCTATCAAGGGCGGGGCGGGCACGTTTGGCTTTACGGTTTTACAGGAGACAACCCATATCCTGGAGAACATTCTGGATGGTGCGCGCCGCGGCGAAATGCAGCTCAGCACCGACATCATCAACCTGTTTTTGGAAACCAAAGATATTATGCAGGAACAGCTCGATGCGTATAAAACTGCGCAGGAGCCTAATGCGGAGAGCTTTAACTACATCTGCGAGGCGCTGCGTCAACTGGCACTGGAAGCGAAAGGTATTCTGCCTGAAGCGCCTGCTGCTGCGGTAGTCGATATCCCTGCAGCGGCGAAGGCTGCCAGCCGCGGCCTGCGCCTGCAGCTGGTCGATCTTAAAGAGAAAGAGCCAGAGCTGATGCTGGAGGAGCTGAGCAACCTCGGCAGCGTCACCGACGTCGTTAAAGGCACGCATTCGCTGGAAGCCACGATTGAAGGTGTCGATAAAGATGACATCGTTGCGGTGCTCTGCTTTGTCATCGATGAAGCGCAGATCCGCTTCCCGCAGGCAGATGCCGCCGCCCCGCTTGCAGAAGCAGCAGCTGAAACGGTAACCGCGCCGCCGCAGAGCGCGACGGTAACGGATATCACACCGGCAGTAAAACGCGAAAGCAAGCGCGCCGCGGCGCCGGCCAAAGCGAGCGAATCCAGCAGTATTCGCGTAGCGGTGGAGAAAGTGGATCAGCTGATTAACCTGGTCGGCGAGCTGGTCATTACCCAGTCGATGCTGGCGCAGCGTTCCGGTGCGCTGGATCCGGTCGCCCATGGCGATCTTCTCAACAGCATGGGCCAGCTGGAGCGCAACGCGCGCGACCTGCAGGAGTCGGTGATGTCGATTCGTATGATGCCGATGGAGTATGTGTTCAGCCGCTTCCCGCGTCTGGTACGCGACCTCGCGAGCAAGCTCGGTAAAGAAGTTGAGCTGACGCTGCTGGGCAGCTCAACCGAGCTGGATAAGAGCCTGATTGAGCGCATTATCGATCCGTTAACTCACCTGGTGCGCAACAGTCTGGATCACGGTATCGAAACACCGGAAAAACGCCTGGCAACCAATAAAACCGCCACGGGTAATCTGACGCTCTCTGCTGAGCACCAGGGCGGCAATATCTGTATTGAGGTGATCGACGACGGAGCTGGCCTGAATCGCGAGCGCATTCTGGCTAAAGCGCTCTCTTCAGGGCTGCCGGTCAGCGACAGCATGAGTGATGAAGAGGTCGGCATGCTGATCTTCGCTCCCGGCTTCTCTACCGCTGAGCAGGTCACCGATGTCTCCGGACGCGGCGTGGGTATGGACGTGGTGAAACGTAATATCCAGGAGATGGGTGGCCATGTCGAGATTGCGTCAAAACAGGGCAAAGGCACAACCATTCGTATTCTGCTGCCGCTGACGCTGGCAATCCTGGATGGCATGTCGGTACGCGTAGCGGATGAAGTCTTTATCCTGCCGCTGAACGCCGTCATGGAGTCGCTGCAGCCAACGGCAGAAGAGCTGAAGCCGCTGGCTGGCGGAGAGCGCGTGCTGGAAGTGCGCGGCGAATATCTGCCGCTGGTTGAGCTGTGGAACGTCTTTGATGTGCAGAATGCCAAAACCGATGCGACGCAGGGGATCGTGGTTATTCTGCAGAGTGCGGGCCGCCGCTATGCGCTGCTGGTCGATCAGTTAATCGGTCAGCATCAGGTGGTGGTGAAAAACCTGGAGAGTAACTACCGCAAAGTGCCGGGTATCTCTGCTGCCACCATTCTGGGGGATGGCAGCGTAGCGCTGATTGTGGACGTCTCCGCACTGCAGTCGCTGAACCGTGAAAAGCGTGTGGCCGGTGCCGCAGCATAACTGATAAATAAAGGGCAAAAAAATGACTGACATGGCAACCGTGACCAAAATCGCTGGCGAAACCGTCGGCCAGGAGTTTCTGGTATTCACCCTGGGTGATGAAGAGTACGGCATCGATATTCTTAAAGTACAGGAGATCCGCGGCTACGATCAGGTCACGCGCATCGCCAATACGCCGGAATTTATCAAAGGGGTGACCAACCTGCGCGGCGTCATCGTGCCAATTATCGACCTGCGCGTGAAGTTTTCGCAGCCGGACGTCGAGTACAACGATAACACCGTGGTGATTGTGCTCAATCTGGAGCATCGCGTGGTCGGCATTGTGGTGGATGGCGTTTCCGATGTGCTGTCGCTGACGCATGAGCAGATCCGGCCGGCACCGGAGTTCGCCGTGACGATGTCTACCGAGTATCTGACCGGACTCGGCGCGCTGGGCGAGCGCATGCTGATTCTGGTCGACATTGAAAAGCTGCTCAGCAGCGAAGAGATGGCGCTGATGGATACGCTGCGCAGCGTATAAACCTTACCGCCGGGCCGCCTCAGAGCGGCCCGTTTTCTTTACCACTATCCTGTTTCGATGGACCCCACTATGTTTACCCGAATTCGTGTTGTCACCAGCCTGCTGGTGGTACTGGTACTTTTTGCTGCCCTGCAGCTGACGTCCGGATCGCTGTTTATCCGGGCACTGCATCATGACAAAACCAGTTTTTCTGCCTCACAGCTCTCTGCGCAGAACCTTGCGGCGATCACCGATGCTTATATGAGCCTTAACCAGAGCCGGGTGGTGTTGACGCGTATGCTGCTGCGCATCACTACCGGCAAACTGGAGGGGAAAGAGGCTGATGTCAGCGAACTTTACTTACAGAGTCAGGATTTTCAGCAGCGAGCTGCGGACAACTTTACTCTGTTCCGTAATCTGCCCGATACGCCGGGGCTGGATAAACAGCTTAATCAGCAGCTGGAGCAGAGCTACAGCGCTTACAGCCAGGCGCTGGCTGCGATGCAGGCCGCGCTGCAAAATAAAGATATGGTGCAGGCCTATAAAGCGCCGGTAGCGCCCAGCCAGAGCGCCTTTTACGCTGATTACACGCGCTGGCGGGCCGACCAGAACCGTCTTACGCAGGCTGGCGCAGAAGAAAACAGCGCGGCCTATGCCCGTATGCTCTGGCTGATTGGTGCCGTGATGACCGTTGTGATTGCTGTCGGGGTGCTGTGCTGGTTCGGGCTGCGCCGGATACTTATTCAGCCGCTTAATCAGAGCATCCAGCATATCCGGCATATTGCGCAGGGCGATCTTACCCAGCCGATTACCATCACCGGGCGCAATGAGATGAGCCAGCTGGCTACCAGCCTGCATGAGATGCAGCAGGCGCTGACGCGCACGGTCAGCGACGTGCGTGACGGCGCGGATGCGATCTTTACCGGGGCGAGTGAGATCTCCGCCGGTAATAACGATCTTTCGGCGCGCACCGAGCAGCAGGCTGCATCACTGGAGCAGACGGCGGCCAGCATGGAGCAGCTGACGGCCACGGTGAAGCAGAATGCTGAAAATGCCCGTCAGGCGTCGCAGCTGGCGCTGACCGCCTCAGGCACGGCGCAGAAAGGTGGCACGGTTGTCGAGGGCGTGGTCTCGACAATGAAAGATATTGCCGGCAGCTCAAAGAAAATCGCTGATATTATCAGCGTTATCGACGGCATTGCATTTCAAACCAATATTCTGGCGCTTAACGCTGCGGTGGAAGCCGCCCGCGCTGGCGAGCAGGGGCGCGGCTTTGCCGTTGTAGCCGGTGAGGTGCGCAGTCTGGCGCAGCGCAGCGCTCAGGCGGCCAAAGAGATCAAAGGGCTGATTGAAGATTCAGTCCGGCGCGTTAACAGTGGTTCCGTGCTGGTAGAGAGCGCCGGTGAGACCATGGGTGAGATAGTCAGTGCGGTGACGCGCGTCACCGATATCATGGGCGAAATCGCTTCAGCGTCTGACGAGCAGAGCCGGGGTATCGATCAGGTGGGTCACGCGGTCACTGAAATGGACCGGGTTACCCAGCAAAACGCGGCGCTGGTTGAAGAGTCGGCCTCAGCTGCTGCTTCGCTGGAGGCGCAGGCCAGCCGCCTCAGCCAGTCGGTGGCGCTGTTCCGCATTACGCGAGGCGCTGCGCAGGCGACTGGCGTACGCCATCCGCAGATTGCCCCGCCTGCGGTTGCGGTCGCTGCTGCACCGCGCCGTGCGGCCACGACCGCAGGCGCAGAGAGCCACTGGGAAACTTTCTGAGTGTCGTTATGCCCGCCGTCATCCGTGACGGCGGGCAGTTTTTTTAGTTATTAATCAGGCTCAAAAGCTTCAATAGGGCCGGACTGGCGCAAAGAAGCGTAAACCGCCTCAATTAATCGCGGCTGGCGTCGATAACAGGGTGTCAAAATTCTTCCTGGAGACACCATGTTAAAACGTATCAACGTCGTTACCAGTCTGATCGCCGTGCTGCTGATTTTTGGCGCGCTGCAGCTGCTCTCGGGCGGCCTGTTCTGGTCAGCGCTGAACAAAGATAAAGAGGCGTTTGCCGTCGCACAGACCTCTACCAATAATGTTGCCGCCATGTCTGATGCGTGGATTGAGCTTAATCAGACCCGCACCGTGCTCAACCGCGCCATGCTGCGTATGCAGGGCAGTATGGCAGCGCAAACCAACGGCGGACAGCTCAATGCGCTGATTGCCCAGACGCAAAAGCAGCTGAGCGTGGCCGCAGAGCACTACCAGCGTTACTACAACCTTCCTTCCACACCGGGCCTGCCGGAAGCCTTAACCGAACGGCTGGAGTCTGACTACAACGCGTTTAACGACGGCCTGAAAGCGATGCTCGATCGCCTGAAAGCCAACGATCTGCAGGGTATGTTTGCGCAGAATATTGAGGCGCGCCAGGTCAAAATGAAAGCGACCTATGAAGAGTGGCGTACTGCCCAGGCGGAACTCGCGGCGAAAGGCGTCGTCCAGAACCAGCGCGCCTTTACCACCATGATGTGGCTGCTGGCCGCGGTGATGGTCGTGGTGATCGCGGTGATTGCAGGTTGCTGGTTTGGCCTGCGGGTGGTGCTGATCCGTCCGCTGCACGCGCTGCTGGGGCATATCCGACATATCGCATCCGGCGACCTGACCCAGCCGATTCAGGTGGAAGGACGCAATGAGATGAGCCAGCTGGCGGCCAGCCTGCATGAGATGCAGCAGTCGCTGGTGCGTACCGTCAGCGATGTGCGCGACGGCTCCGATGCGATTTTCACCGGTGCCAGCGAAATCTCTGCCGGCAACAATGACCTTTCCGCCCGCACCGAAGAGCAGGCGGCCTCGCTGGAACAGACGGCTGCCAGCATGGAACAGCTGACCGCTACGGTAAAACAGAACGCTGAAAATGCCCGTCAGGCGTCGCAGCTGGCGCTGAGCGCTTCTGATACTGCCCGTAAAGGCGGTGACGTGGTGGAAGGTGTTGTGCGCACCATGAGTGATATTGCCGGTAGTTCAAAGAAGATTGCCGATATTATCAGCGTTATCGACGGCATTGCGTTCCAGACGAATATTCTGGCGCTCAACGCTGCCGTTGAAGCGGCACGCGCCGGTGAGCAGGGCCGCGGCTTTGCTGTTGTGGCGGGTGAGGTGCGCAGTCTGGCACAGCGCAGCGCTCAGGCGGCGAAAGAGATCAAAGGGCTGATCGAAGAGTCGGTTACGCGGGTTAACGCCGGTTCGCAGCTGGTCGGTACCGCCGGTGACACCATGAGCGATATTGTCGGTGCCGTCACGCGCGTCACCGATATCATGGGCGAGATCGCCTCGGCGTCAGATGAACAGAGTCGCGGTATTGATCAGGTGGGTCACGCGGTCACTGAGATGGATCGCGTGACGCAGCAGAACGCCGCTCTGGTCGAGGAGTCCGCCGCCGCCGCCGCATCACTGGAAGCGCAGGCGAGCAGGCTGAGTCAGTCGGTTGCCGTGTTTCATATTCCGCGTACTGCAGCGCCGGCCGCTCAGCGTCTGACAGAGAGCAGAAAACCGCAGCCGCTGCGCAGCCCGGCGCGCAAAGCCGCTACCGCCGCCCCGGCCAGCGATACGAACTGGGAAACGTTTTAAGGGATTTTACCAGGTCGGCATGAATGCCGACCCTGCATGCTTATACACTGCGCATTCACGGCTAATCAGACACCGGCATGAATGCCAGCCCGTTAATCCCGCAGGGAGCGCATTAATGCGCTCCTGGCCCGGTCTGCCTTACTGCCACCTCTGCACCCAATGCATAAACTGCGCGCCGCGTGCATAAAGATCCCCTCATCCACGCCGATAACTACAGCGATCCGCCAACCAATGAGGTGTTTATGTTTAGTCGTATTCGTGTTGTTTCCGGCCTGCTCTGCGTGCTGGCGCTGTTTGCGCTGCTGCAGCTCTTTTCCGGTGGGATGTTCTTCTCAACGGTAAAAGCTGATAAAGATAATTTTGCCTATAACCAGCGCCTCAGTACCCTGCAGCGCGCCATGGGCACCTCCTGGGTATCGCTGGTGCAGGCGCGTAATACGCTAAACCGCGCCGGTATTCGCTATTTACAGGATAGCCAGATGGCAGGATCGGGGGCCACGGTGAAAGAGCTGGTTGCGCTCGCCAATGAGGAGCTGCAAACCGCCGATGCGGGCTTTGCCGATTTTAATGCCAGCCTTTCGGAGCAGGGCAAAAGCGCTGCGAACGTGCTGGCGCTGCAGGCCAACTATAAAGCCTACCGCGATGCGCTGGCTGAGCTGGTGGTTTTCCTCGGCTCAGGCAACTTCAAAGGGTTTGTCGATCAGCCTACGCAGAGTCTGCAGGACAAATTTGAAAAGGATTACAACGCCTGGCTCACTACTAATTTGGGCCTGGCGCAGCAGGGCGTTGACGCCAATGAGAGCGCATATCGTCACGCCATTATGCTGGTGCTGGGCACCCTGCTGGTGACGCTGCTGGTGATTATGCTGGTCTGGAGCGGAATGCGCTCAGCGCTGATCCGGCCGCTGAAGCAGAGCATTGAACATATCCGCCACATTGCGCGGGGCGATCTGACCCAGAGTATTGACGTCAGCGTACGTAACGAAGTGGGCGATCTGCTCAGTTCGCTGGCAGAGATGCAGCAGGAGCTGGCGCGCACGGTGCGTACCGTACGCGATGGATCTGACGCTATCTATACCGGCGCGAGTGAAATCGCGATGGGCAATAACGACCTCTCTTCCCGTACCGAACAGCAGGCAGCTTCGCTGGAGCAGACGGCTGCCAGCATGGAGCAGCTTACCGCCACGGTGAAACTGAATGCAGAAAATGCACGTCAGGCCTCGCAGCTGGCGCTTAACGCCTCAGAGACCGCGCAGCAGGGCGGCAAAGTGGTCGATGGCGTGGTGAGCACCATGAAAGATATCGCCGGCAGCTCGAAGAAAATTGCGGACATCACCAGCGTTATTGACGGTATCGCATTCCAGACCAATATCCTGGCGCTGAACGCTGCCGTAGAAGCGGCACGCGCCGGTGAACAGGGACGCGGGTTTGCGGTGGTTGCAGGTGAAGTGCGCAGTCTGGCACAACGCAGCGCTCAGGCGGCGAAAGAGATCAAAGCGCTGATTGAAGACTCTGTCAGCCGCGTTAACACCGGCTCGGTGCTGGTCGAAAGCGCAGGTGAAACCATGAGTGAGATCGTCAGCGCCGTAACGCGAGTGACCGATATCATGGGTGAAATCGCCTCCGCCTCCGATGAGCAGAGCAAAGGTATCGACCAGGTGGGCGTGGCCGTGACGGAAATGGACCGGGTAACACAGCAAAACGCCGCGCTGGTTGAAGAGTCTGCGACGGCCGCTGCCGCTCTGGAAGAGCAGGCCAGCCGCCTGAAACAATCCGTTGCCGTGTTCAATATTGGTAAAGAATTTGTCGCGCAGGCCGTTAACGTATCTACAGCGTTAAAAAAGGTATCGCCGGTTGCGCAAAAAGCGCTGGCACCCGCTACTGGCGCACGCGGCGCTGATGATAACTGGGAAACCTTTTAATGCAGCCGGGCCGCTTTGGGCGGCCCGCTTACCCGGTAAGTACCGGCAGCAGCGTAGCAATCAGAGAACTATCACTTAACAGTTTGTTGCCGGATGGCCCGAGATGAAGAAATCGACGTTCCTCGATCAAAATGAGCCGACCACGCTGCTTGCGCAGATGGTACAGCGTCTGCCGCTTTCCGATACGCACTTTCGCCGTATCAGCCAGCTGATCTATCAGCGCGCGGGTATTGTCCTGGCCGATCATAAGCGTGAGATGGTCTACAACCGCCTGGTTCGCCGGCTGCGGACGCTGAATATCGACGATTTCGGCCGCTATCTGGCGCTGCTTGAACAGGATCCAAACAGCGCAGAGTGGCAGGCGTTTATCAATGCGCTGACCACTAACCTGACCTCGTTTTTTCGCGAAGCGCATCATTTCCCGATCCTGGCAGAACACGCCCGGAAACGCAGCGGCAGCTACAGCGTCTGGAGTACGGCCGCGTCAACCGGCGAAGAGCCCTATTCCATTGCGATGACGCTGGCTGAAACGCTGGGCACCGGACCTGGCAAATTTCAGGTTCACGCCAGCGACATCGACACGCAGGTGCTGGAGAAAGCGGTAGCGGGCGTCTATCGCCAGGAGGAGCTGCGCACGCTGTCGCAATCGCAGCTGCAGCGTTTCTTTCTGCGCGGCACCGGCCCGCATGAAGGCATGGTGCGCGTCCGCCCTGAGCTGGCAGGTATGGTGCACTACTCGCAGCTTAATCTGCTGGCTAATGAGTGGGCGCTGCCTGGCCCGTTTGACGCTATTTTTTGCCGCAACGTAATGATCTACTTCGATAAAGAGACTCAGGAAAAAATCCTGCGCCGTTTTGTTCCGCTGCTGAAGCCGGGCGGAGTGCTGTTTGCCGGGCATTCAGAAAACTTCAGCCAGATCAGCAAAGAGTTCTGGCTGCGCGGGCAGACCGTGTATGGGCTGACTAAGGAAAGACGATGAGCAAAATCACCGTGATGTGCGTGGATGACTCGGCGCTGATGCGCCAGCTGATGACGGAGATCATCAACAGCCATCCCGATATGGAGATGGTTGCGACGGCACCGGACCCGCTGGTAGCGCGGGATTTAATCAAACAGTACAACCCGCAGGTGCTGACGCTGGATGTTGAGATGCCGCGTATGGATGGCCTCGACTTTCTGGAAAAACTGATGCGTCTGCGGCCGATGCCGGTGGTGATGGTCTCCTCTCTCACCGGTAAGGGTTCGGAAGTCACGCTGCGCGCGCTGGAGCTGGGCGCGGTGGATTTTGTCACGAAACCGCAGCTGGGGATCCGCGAGGGCATGCTGGCTTACAGCCAGATGATCGCCGACAAAATTCGCGGCGCGGCGCGGGCGAAGCTGCATACACGCACCGTGTCGCCGGCGCCGGTCACGCTGAAAGCGGGTCCGCTGCTCAGCAGTGAAAAGCTGATTGCGATCGGCTCGTCCACCGGCGGTACGGAAGCGATCCGCCATGTACTGCAGCCGCTGCCGGCGACCAGTCCGGCGCTGCTGATCACGCAGCATATGCCGCCGGGATTTACCCGCTCGTTTGCCGAGCGGCTGAACAAGCTCTGCCAGATCACCGTGAAAGAGGCGGAGGATGGCGAACGTATTCTGCCGGGTCACGCCTATATCGCGCCAGGCGCAATGCATATGGAGCTGGGGCGTAGCGGAGCGAACTACGTTGTAAAACTTAATGATGGCCCGCCGGTTAACCGGCACAAACCCTCTGTGGATGTGCTGTTTCGCTCGGTGGCCGTCAATGCAGGACGAAATGCAGTGGGCGTCATTCTGACCGGGATGGGAAATGACGGCGCGGCCGGGATGCTGGAAATGCATCGCGCAGGCGCCTGGACCATCGCGCAGGATGAAGCCAGCTGTGTGGTATTTGGCATGCCGCGCGAAGCAATAGCGATGGGCGGCACCAGTGAAGTGGTCGATCTGGGCCACATCAGCCAGCATATGCTGGCAAAAATTAGCGCCGGACAGGCATTGCGAATTTAACGAGCCCGTCCTGCCGGACGAGACAACACAGGAGTAGATATGGCTGATAAAAATATGCGCTTTTTGGTAGTGGACGACTTTAACACCATGCGTCGCATCGTCCGCAACCTGCTGAAAGAGCTGGGTTTCAATAACGTTGAAGAAGCCGAGGATGGCGTTGATGCGCTGAATAAACTGCGCGCAGGCGGCTTCGACTTCGTGGTCTCTGACTGGAACATGCCAAACATGGATGGCCTGCAGCTGCTGCAGACCATTCGCGCCGACGCCACGCTGAGCAAGCTGCCGGTGCTGATGGTGACGGCAGAAGCGAAGAAAGAGAACATTATTGCTGCCGCTCAGGCTGGCGCCAGCGGCTACGTAGTAAAACCTTTCACCGCCGCCACGCTGGAAGAGAAGCTGGGTAAAATATTCGAAAAACTGGGCATGTAAGGAGATGTGATGAGCGACCTTCCGAAATCAACTGAAGAAGCCTCGGCACACGACATTATTGTCCGAATTGGCTCGCTGACGCGTATGCTGCGCGACAGCCTGCGTGAACTCGGGCTGGATCAGGCGATTGCCGAAGCCGCAGAAGCGATCCCGGATGCCCGCGATCGTCTGGATTATGTAGTACAGATGACGGCGCAGGCAGCAGAACGTGCGCTGAACAGCGTGGAAGCGTCACAGCCGCATCAGGATAAGATGGAAGCGGGCGCCACGCAGTTAAAAGGGCGCTGGGATGCGTGGTTTGAAAACCCGATTGAGCTTGCTGATGCGCGCGAGTTGGTTTCGGATACGCGTGAGTTTCTCGCTGAGGTGCCGCAGCATACGTCATTCACCAACAAGCAGCTGCTGGATATTATGATGGCGCAGGATTTTCAGGACCTCACGGGTCAGGTGATCAAGCGCATGATGGATGTCATCCAGGAAATTGAACGGCAGCTGCTGATGGTGCTGCTGGAGAACATGCCAGAGGCAAACGCGGCGGCGCGCAAAGAGGCCACCAGCCTGCTGAACGGCCCGCAGATCCACGCTAATGCCCCTGGCGTGGTCTCCAGTCAGGATCAGGTTGATGATCTGCTGGACAGCTTAGGTTTTTAACCGCAGCGCAGAGACAGGCACCCGGTCTGTCTCTGCACTGCTCTGCCATACGCCCGCACCGCTTTCCGTAAATCCTCCTAAATTGCCTGCAGAATCAGCAGAGTGTGATAAGGTTAGATCTGCCGTTTTGTGATCGCCGTCTACTTTATTACCGAAACGATAGCTGATTTTATGTTGCCACTGCTTATCCGCACACTTCTGCCATTCTGCCTGACTGGCGTAGCGCTGCCTGCGCTGGCGCTGACGACCGCTACCCGCGTGGCTGACGCGCCCTTTACCGATCCCGCTCACTTCCGGCAAATGGCCGACGACCTGCCGGCGCTGGGCTATAACGCTGATAGCGACGTCTTAAGTAAAAAACTGGCGACCATCGCAAAGAGCATCGGCGAAGCGAGCCAGAACGGTGACAGTGAGACGTCGCTCGGGCAGCAGGCGGGGATCTGGGCGTTTAATCACTTTCGCGATGAGGTGGCCACCCGGGTGGCGGATGAAGGCCAGCTGCTGCTGTCGCCTTACGGTCAGGCGCAGATCGATCTTAATGTCGACATGGAAGGTAACTTCAGCGGCAGCGGGGCGTCGCTGCTGACGCCGTGGGCCGATCGCTATAACTATCTGACCTTCAGCGAGCTGGGCGTGCATCAGACGGATGACGGGCTGATTGGTAATGCTGGCCTGGGTCAGCGCTGGGTGGCGGGCAACTGGCTGCTTGGTTATAACGGATTTGTTGATCGTATGTTCGACAGCGGGCTGCAGCGGGCATCAGTGGGTACGGAGGCCTGGTCTGACTTTTTGCGCTTTTCAGCCAACTACTACACGCCGCTCTCAGGCTGGCGCAACCGCAATCCGTTTCAGCAGCAGCGGCTGGCGCGCGGTTATGACGTTACCACGCGCGGCTATCTGCCGTTTTATCGTCAGCTGGGCGTCTCCGTTAGCTGGCAGCAGTATCTGGGCAACAATGTCGATCTGTTCAACTCCGGCAACACGTATCACAACCCCTCTGCGCTGACGCTGGGCCTCTCCTATACGCCAGTGCCGCTGGTCACCGTTTCCGCCAGCCACAAAACCAGCAGCGAAGGGGAGAGTCAGGATCAGCTCGGGCTGCACCTTAACTACCGGTTCGGCGTGGCGCTCAGCCAGCAGCTCAGCCCGGATAACGTTGCAGCCACCCGTTCGCTGCGCGGCAGCCGCTACGATACGGTGACGCGCAGCTCGACGCCGGTTCTGGCTTTTCGCCAGCGAAAAACCTTCTCTGTTTTTCTCGCTACGCCGCCGTGGCAGTTGAATCCTGGTGAGAGTCTGTCGCTGAAAGTGCAGATCCGCAGCGCGAATCCGGTACGTAAAGTAAGCTGGCAGGGCGACACGCAGGCGCTGAGCCTGACGCCGGGGACCCGGCCTGACGATCCGCAGGGCTGGAGTATTATTATGCCCGCCTGGGACACGTCGCCAGGCGCAACGAATCACTATCGTCTGTCGGTAACGGTTGAAGACAGCAAACAGCAGCGGGTGACGTCAAACTGGATCGATCTTCAGCTGCAGCCGCCGGTGGCACTGGCGCCACAAAACCAGGACAGCTTCGATATCATGGCGCCCTGATCGCCCCCGTGCGCGAAGGCGCTTTTTCGCACCACGATGGCGCGTGCTGCGCTGCCAGCGCGCGCCATCTGCCCTGTTATGGCGAAATATTTGCTGTGCGATCACAAAAGCAACATTTCCTTCCATAAATGCATAAATCCGCTAAATAATTTGCTGTCTTAGCGGCGGCGCAACCGTAATATTCACTTTTTATGCAAAATAAGTGAATAGCAGCCTGCCTTAACCCATTGAAATTTCGTCGCTGACTCCCTTTTATGCATTATTCCCTCTGGCTGGCACGCTTGCTGCACCTTATAGTCGGGCTGCTGATTACGCACTCTTAACAATTTTAAAACAATAGCTTCACCCGGGGTGAGGCAGGAGATCCGGCTATGTCACTGCAGATTACACGTCACGATTTTGATCAATGGATGATGCCGGTCTATGCACCCGCAACCTTTATACCGGTACGGGCTGAAGGATCGCGGTTGTGGGATCAACAGGGCAAAGAGTATATCGATTTTGCTGGCGGGATCGCAGTGAATGCGCTGGGTCATGCACACCCGGCGCTGCAGCAGGCGCTGACAGAGCAGGCGGCAAAGCTGTGGCATACCGGCAATGGCTATACCAACGAGCCGGTATTGCGGCTGGCAAAACAGCTGATTGATGCCACCTTTGCCGACCGCGTTTTCTTCTGCAACTCCGGCGCTGAGGCGAACGAAGCTGCGCTTAAGCTGGCGCGCAAAGTGGCACACGACCGTTTCGGCGATCAAAAAAGCGGCATTGTGGCGTTCACTAACGCTTTTCATGGCCGCACCCTGTTTACGGTGTCGGCTGGCGGCCAGCCCGCCTATTCGCGCGACTTTGCGCCGCTGCCGCCGGCCATTCAGCATGCGCAGTTTAATCACCTGGAATCGGCCGCCGCGCTGATTAACGACAACACCTGCGCCGTGATTGTTGAACCGATTCAGGGCGAGGGCGGCGTCTTACCTGCCGATGCAGCCTTCCTGCGCGGCCTGCGGGAGCTGTGCGACCGCCATCAGGCGCTGCTGATTTTTGATGAAGTGCAAAGCGGTGTGGGACGCACCGGATCGCTTTACGCCTATATGCACTATGGCGTTACGCCGGATGTGCTGAGTACCGCAAAAGCGCTGGGCGGCGGCTTTCCGATTGGTGCCATGCTGACGCGTGAGGATCTGGCGCAGGTAATGGGGGTGGGCACCCACGGTACCACTTATGGCGGTAACCCGCTGGCAGGCGCGGTAGCGGGTAAAGTACTGGAGCTGGTCAACCAGCCCGCTTTCCTCGCTGGCGTGACCGAGCGGCATCAGTGGTTTGTTGATCGGCTTCAGGCGATTAACCAGCGGCTGCCGGTGTTTAAAACTATTCGCGGCCTCGGGCTGCTGATTGGCGCCGTACTCAACGACGATTTCGCCGGAAAAGCCAAACAGTTCAACCTGACGGCCGCCGAAGAGGGCGTCATGGTCCTGATTGCCGGTGCCAGCGTCGTGCGCTTTGCGCCCGCGCTAAACATCAGCCAGGAGGAGGTGCAGCAGGGGCTGGCGCGTTTTGAGCGCGCCTGTGAACGTATTCTCAGAGGAGCCACATCATGATGGTGATCCGCCCGGTTGAACATGATGACCTGGCGCAGCTGCTTCTGCTGGCGGGTAAAACCGGCGGCGGCCTTACCTCGCTGCCGGAAGACAGCGCCACGCTGCAGGCGCGTATTGAGCGTTCACTGCTGACCTGGCAGGGGGCGCTGCCGCGCGCTGAACAGGGTTACGTCTTTGTGCTGGCCAGCAGTGACGATAACCGGGCCGTGGGGATCTGCGCGATTGAAGTGGCGGTCGGGTTGCAGGAGCCGTGGTACAACTTCCGGGTTGGCACGCAGGTACACGCCTCCAGAGAGCTGAACGTGTATGCCAGCCTGCCAGTGCTGTCGCTCAGCAACGATCACACCGGCAGCAGCGAACTCTGTACGCTATTTCTCGATCCCGACTACCGTGACGGCAGAAACGGCTATTTACTCTCTAAATCACGCTTTCTTTTTATGGCGAACTTCCGCGATCGCTTTATGCGCAACGTGGTGGCAGAGATGCGCGGCGTCAGCGATGACAGCGGTCATTCCCCTTTCTGGGAGAGCGTGGGCAGCCATTTCTTCTCTATGCCGTTTCGCCAGGCTGATTTTCTCAGCGGTACCGGTCAGAAAGCGTTTATCGCAGAGCTGATGCCGAAACATCCGCTCTATATTCACTATCTCAGCGAGGCAGCGCAGCGCGTCATTGGTGAAGTACACCCGAAAACGGCGCCGGCGCGCGCGGTGCTGGAAGCGGAAGGTTTTCGCTATCAGAACTATGTCGACATCTTTGATGGCGGACCGACGCTGGAGTGTGAAATTGATCGTATCCGGGCCATTCGCAAAAGTACGCTGCTGCCAGCAGGCGCCGGTGACGCGCAGGCGCACTGGCCGCTCTGCCTGGTCGCTAACAGCAACTATCAGCAGTTTCGCGCCACGCTACTGCCGGTGGATATCGCCGCCGGTCACGTCTGCCTCAGTGAGAGCCAGCGTCAGGCGCTGCGCTGTGAATATGGTGATGCGCTACGGGTTGTAACACTCTGCCGTGAGGAGAAACAGGCATGACGCACTTTATTAATAATCAGTGGCTGCGCGGCGACGGTGACCTCTTCACAAAAGCCGATCCGGTCTCAGGCGAACAGCTGTGGCAGGGCAACGCCGCCTCTGCGGCTCAGGTCAGCGCCGCCTGTGCGGCAGCCCGCGCAGCGTTCCCGCACTGGGCGCGCCTGCCGTTCACGGCACGTCAGGCAGGGATTGAAACCTTTGCCGCGCTGCTGGAGCAGCATAAGGTGGAGCTGGCGGAGATCATCTCACAGGAAACCGGCAAGCCGCGCTGGGAGACGCTGACGGAAGTGCAGGCGATGATCAATAAAATTGCCATTTCAGTGAAAGCGTATCACGCCCGTACCGGCGAACAGCAGTCGGGTGAAAGCGCACTGCGCCATCGTCCGCACGGTGTACTGGCGGTATTCGGGCCCTATAATTTTCCGGGGCATCTGCCAAATGGCCACATTGTGCCCGCGCTACTGGCAGGAAACTGCGTGGTGTTTAAGCCGAGCGAGCTGACGCCGCTGACCGCGGAACGCACCGTGCAGCTCTGGCAGCAGGCAGCGCTCCCGGCGGGGGTCATCAATATGGTGCAGGGCGGACGGGAAAGCGGCCAGGCGCTGGCACAGGCAGAGCAGATTGATGGCGTCCTGTTTACCGGCAGCGCGGCTACCGGGTATCACCTGCACCGGCAGTTTGCCGGCCAGCCGGAGAAGATGCTCGCGCTGGAGATGGGTGGCAATAATGCGCTGATTGTGGAAGATCCGGCGGATATTGATGGCGCCGTACATATCGTCATCCAGTCAGCTTTTATTTCTGCCGGGCAGCGCTGCACCTGCGCACGTCGCCTGCTGGTAAAACGTGGCGCGGCGGGGGACGCGTTTCTGCAGCGGCTGGTGGCCGTCAGCGCCCGGCTGCAGCCCGCAGCGTGGAATGCTGAGCCACAGCCATTTATGGGCAGCGTCATTTCGCCTGCGGCGGCCGGACAGATCTATCAGGCGTGGCAGCAGCGCGTGGCGCTGGGCGGTGAAGTGCTGCTGAATATGCAGTGGCCGGATCGCCAGCGCGCACTTATTACGCCAGGCATTATCGATATGACCCATGTAAGTGCGCTGCCGGATGAGGAGGTGTTCGGACCGCTGCTGCAAATCATCCGTTATGACGACTACAGCGAGGCGATTACGCTGGCTAACGCCACGCGCTATGGCCTCTCATGCGGTCTGATCTCACCGCAGCGGGCGCAGTTTGATCAGCTGCTGCTGGAGGCGCGCGCCGGTATCGTCAACTGGAACAAGCCGCTGACCGGTGCGGCCAGCACCGCGCCGTTTGGCGGCATTGGCGCCTCCGGCAACCACCGCGCCAGCGCCTGGTACGCTGCGGATTACTGCGCCTGGCCGATGGCAACCCTGGAGAGCAGCAGTCTGGCCCTGCCCGATACGCTCTCGCCGGGTCTCGATTTCTCTGCTCAGGGAGCGCGCCATGAACGCAGCTGAAGTCAATTTTGATGGACTGGTTGGCCTGACGCACCACTACGCGGGCCTCTCATTTGGTAATGAGGCGTCAACCCGCAATCAGCTGCAGCCCTCTAATCCCAGACTGGCGGTGCTGCAGGGACTACGCAAAATGAAAGCGCTGGCCGATCTCGGCTATCTGCAGGGCGTGATCCCGCCGCACGAGCGACCTAATTTGCCGCTGCTGCGCCAGCTCGGTTTTTACGGCAGTGACGCGCAGGTGCTGGCGCGCGCTGCGCAGCAGGCGCCGCAGCTGCTCTCAGCCGCCAGTTCAGCCTCGGCGATGTGGGTTGCCAACGCGGCCACCGTATCGCCCTCGGCAGACAGCGGTGACGGACGCGTTCATTTTACCGTTGCCAATCTGAATAATAAGTTTCACCGGTCCATTGAAGCACCGGAAACGGCTGATCTGCTGCGGGCGATCTTCCGCGACCCGCAGCGTTTCTGCGTGCATGACGCGCTGCCTCAGGTGGCGCTGTTTGGTGACGAAGGGGCCGCGAATCATAATCGCTTCGGAGCGCGCTACGGCGACGCCGGCCTGCAGCTGTTCGTCTATGGGCGCGAAGGGCAGCACGCCGGCATCACGCCGGAACGCTATCCGGCGCGCCAGACGATGGAAGCGAGCAGAGCGGTCGCGCGTCTGCATCAGCTTGACGAGGCGCGCACGCTCTTCGTGCAGCAGAACCCGGCGGTGATCGATCAGGGCGTTTTCCATAACGACGTGATTGCCGTCAGTAATCAGCAGGTGCTGTTCTGTCACGAAGAGGCTTTCGTCAATCAGCCTGCATTGCTGGAGCAGCTGGCAGAGCGGGTGCCGGGGTTTACCGCCATCGTGGTGCCGCGCGCGCGCGTATCCGTCAGCGACGCGGTGGCGACCTATCTCTTCAACAGTCAGCTGCTGCAGCACCCCGATGGCGGTATGCGGCTGATACTGCCCGAAGAGGCACGGCAGCATCCGGGCGTCTGGGCTTATCTGACGGAGCTGGCAGAGAGCGGCGGACCAATTCGGGAGCTCACGGTATTCGATCTGCGTGAAAGCATGTGCAACGGCGGCGGGCCAGCCTGCCTGCGCCTGCGGGTCGTGTTGACGGCAGAAGAGCAGCGGGCGGTCAACCCGGCGGTAATGATGAACGAGCAGCTGTTTACGCAGCTCAGCCAGTGGGCAGAACGCCACTATCGCGACTATCTCACGCAGGCGGATTTAGCCGATCCGGCGCTGCTGCAGGAGGGGCGTGACGCTCTGGATGCGCTGACGCAGCTGCTGAAGCTGGGCAGCGTCTACGCCTTTCAGCGCTGAGGCTGAGGCAGGATTAAGGAGAAAATATGCGCAGTTTTTTACAGCAGACGCTGGCGGGCACGCCGCCTGCCGTCACGCAGGGCGAGACAGCTTATCTGCGCTGGCAGTGGCAGGCGGAAGGGATCCTCTCGCTGACGCCGCTGACGCACTGCGACCGGGCGCTGGTGCTGTCAGCCGGGATCCACGGCAATGAAACCGCGCCGGTGGAGATAGTGGAGCAGCTGCTGGCGCCGCTGCTTAGCGGAGAAAAACCGCTGGCGGTGCGGCTGCTGGTGATACTGGGTAATCCGGCGGCGCTGCGCAGCGGCCGTCGCTATCAGCAGTACGATCTCAACCGGCTGTTTGGTGGCCGCTGGCAGCGGGTCAGTGAAACCAGTGAGGCACAGCGCGCCCTGCAGCTGGAACAGGTGATGGAGCGCTTCTGGCGCAGCTGCCACAGGCAGACGTCGCGCTGGCATCTTGATCTGCATACCGCTATTCGTGGCTCTTATTATCCACGCTTTGCCGTTATGCCCGCGAACGCGCGACCGTGGCCGGATACGTTTATGCAGTGGCTGGCCGCAGCTGAGCTGGAGGCGCTGGTTTTTCATCGTGCGCCGGGCGGCACCTTCACCCACTATAGTTGTGAGCATCATCATGCGGCGAGTTCGACGCTGGAACTGGGTAAGGCGCTGCCGTTTGGTGAAAATGATCTCACGCAGTTCAGGGCAGTGCAGCGGGCACTCGCTGCGCTGCTGGAGGGCAAAACGTGGCCGCAGCCGCATACGCAGCCGCGGCGCTATCACGTTTCACAACAAATCACCCGTCAGGGAGAGGGATTTACGCTGCATATGAGCGCGGACACGCTGAATTTCACCGCGTTTCCCCAGGGCACGCTGCTGGCAGAAGAGGGCGACACGCGCTATTACGTACAGCAGGCGCGGGAATATGTACTGTTTCCCAATCCGCAGGTGGCGCCGGGATTACGCGCCGGGCTGATGCTGACGGAAGAGAACGCACAGATGCCGGCGCAATAAACGGCCGCAGCATGGCTGACGCCTGATGGCGTCAGCCATGCTGATAGCGATCGCTTAACATTTTGCTTTCCCGGCGCGGGCAAACTCATTACACTCCTCCTTAATTCCTGCCATTTTCCCGCTATTGTCATACTTTTTTGCATTTTCTCACGTAATTCTTCGCAATCTCTCCACGATCGCACGATATCTATCTTCTATGCTTTCAGGGCTTTACTCAGGTTCTGAGTAGTTGACGTTCAGCGTCGTATGCTTGTTTCCGAAGACGCGACACAGGCTGTCGTCATATAACTGACAAGAAAGGACAATATTATGCGTAAACTGACTTCTGTTTTTCTGGCTACCGCAATGGCACTGGGTGCCGCCAATATCGTCCACGCTGCGGCCGATAACCTGACGCCACCGCCGGCCGGCACTGAAAAGCCGATGCATAAGCCGATGCGTCATCACGGTATGGAGATGTTTAAAGGCATTACTCTGACCGATGCGCAGAAAACACAGATCCGCACCATCATGCAGGATGGTCATAAAGAGATGCAGCGCCCGTCGCCGGAGGCGCGCCGCGCGAACCATGCCATTATTGCCGCCGACAGCTTCGATCGCAGCAAAGCGGAAGCACAGGCTGAGAAGATGACCGCAAACGCCAAAGAGAATGCGGTACGCATGATGGAAACCCAGAACAAAATCTATAACGTACTGACGCCGGAACAGAAAAAGCAGTACAACGCCAATTTCGAAACGCGCCTGACGGAAAAAGCACCACACGATGGTAAAATGCCACCACCGCCTGCTGACGGTGAGTAAACACACCGTAACCGATCCGGATTAAGACCGCCGGCGCTGTTCAGGACAGAGTACCGTCCTGAACAGCGTCGGCGGTTTTTTTTATAGCTCTATCAGCGGGAACTCGCCGGAAAGCAGCGGACGGCAGAGAATTTTATAGCCGTCATGATCAAACCCCTGGCGCGCGCGCTGCAGCTGGCGCGCTTCCGCTTCAGTGGCAACAGAACCCAGCCAGAACCAGTGATCGATCACATGGATTTGTGTCATCTCAGCGCCGCGCTCCACCATGCCAACCGGGCCTTCCCACGGCCAGCACACCACGCGAAAGCGTTCCAGCCCCTCGCGGAGCCGCTGCTGGTGCGCTTCAACACTCTCTTTTCCGCAGCAGGCGCCGGCACAGCGCTTCAGTGCTGCGCGAAAGCAGCCGCGCCCTGGCCGCAGGCTCTCCAGCCCAAGCAGGCCGTGACAGAGCTGCAGCTCATCGGCCATGCTTTTAAGCTTCTCCAGCGCGGCAAAACGGCTGCGAAACAGCCCGTAGAGATCGGGTGAACGAGAGAAATCGACATCTTTTGCATAGACCACTTCCGGCGCGCCTTCTCCCAGCTGAAGTGAGCAGAGCTGACGATTTTTGCGCAGGCGCTTATTAAATAACGGCTGCTGCGTTTTAATCATCTGCGCTTCCAGCAGCTGCGCGCCAATATCGCCGGCGGTGGGGATCCAGCTTACGCGCCGCGCCTGACGCAGCATGCTCGCTTCATCCGTGGTGCGAAAATGCGCCATCACCCGGCTGCGCAAATTAATGCTTTTGCCGATATAAAGAGGCAGATTTTCACTCTCGCCGTGAAAGGTATAGACGCCGGGCACTTTAGGCAGCCCTTCAAGCCACTGGCGCAGGTGTTCGGGATATTGATAGATTGCCGCCGCGTCAAAGTCGAGGCGATGGCTGGTTGCTCGTCTGACCAAAGAATGCTCCGCTTACTGGTTTTGTATACAGTGTATCAGCGTGCTGCTTTTATCGCCAGTGGCAAGCGAGGCGCGACTCTCTCTCCGCAGAGGGAGAGTCGCAGGGAGGGGCTACTTTTTCCAGTAGTCGTCAAACACAGTCACCGGCATACGGCGCTTATGTTCGGTTTTGGTGTACCAGCCCTCGATAATTTTCGCCGATTCGGCATTGATGGTTTTGCCTTCCAGATAATCATCGATCTGCTGATAGGTTACGCCAAGCGCCACCTCATCCTGCAGGCCGGGACGATCGTCTTCAAGATCGGCCGTGGGATGTTTCATCCAGAGGTGCTCCGGGCAGCCCAGCGCCTTCAGCAGCTGTTTACCCTGGCCTTTGTTAAGGCGAAAGATCGGGTTCACGTCGCTGCCGCCATCGCCATATTTGGTATAAAAACCGGTTACCGCTTCCGCCGCGTGATCGGTGCCCAGCACGATACCTTTGGTCATGCCGGCGATGCTGTACTGCGCCTTCATGCGTTCACGCGCCTTTTCGTTACCGCGGACAAAATCTGACAGCGCGATACCCGCTTCCTGCAGTGCGCGCTCGCTCGCCAGCACCGCCTCTTTGATATTGACCACCAGGGTACGATCGGGCTGAATAAACGCCAGCGCATCCTGACAATCCTGCTCGTCGGCCTGTTTACCATACGGCAGGCGCACGGCAATAAAGGTGTACTCTTTATCGCCGGTCTCATGACGCAGTTCGCTGACCGCCATCTGCGCCAGCTTACCGGTCAGCGTTGAGTCCTGCCCGCCGCTGATGCCCAGCACCAGCGTTTTCAGAAAAGGATGCGCTTTCAGGTACGCTTTCAGGAAATCGACGCTGACGCGGATCTCCTGCTGCGGATCGATAGCGGGTTTAACACCAAGGGCCTGAATAATTTCCTGCTGCAGTGACATGAACCTCTCCTCAAGTCAGAAGCCTGACGGCATGATGCGTAACATCAGCTAAAGCTAACGCCTTGGCCGCAAAACAACAAGCCAAACGGCGACTGGCGCAGACGGTTTGCTGCTGAATCAGGCGCTTTCAGGCCGCTGCGCCAGCAGGGTAAACATCAGGATTGCCAGCATAAAGCAGCCGAAAATGGTGGCGCTCATGCTGATAACCGAGGTCCCGCCCACGCCGCTAACCGGCACGCTGATGGCGCCCAGCGTAAACATGGTGACGCCGATAACCGCAGAAGCACTGCCGGCGCGGTGCCCCTGACTCTGCATCGCCAGCGATGCGGCGGTGGTTGCGATTACACCGTTACTGGCAATAGAGAAAAATAGCGCCACCAGAATAACCGGCAGGGCGGCGTCGCTCAGCGCGGCGGTCAGCAGGGTGGCGGAGGCGACAAATGCCAGCGTCAGCCCGCCCTTAAGCACCCGGTATTCGCCCCAGAGCGGACAGAGCCGTGCGCTGGTTTGTGAGGCGATAATCAGGCCGCACCCGTTGGCAGCAAAGCAGAGGCTGAACGCCTGAGGCGAGAGGCCGTAGATCTGCTGCAGCACAAACGGCGAGGCGCCGATATAGGCAAACATGCCTGACATCATAAAGCCCTGCGTCAGGCAAAAACCCATAAAGGGCCGATGCGTAACGACCTGGCCCAGCGCCGCCCAGGCGGAAAACAGAGAGCCCTGGCTACGGCGTGCAGGCGGCAGCGTCTCATGCAGCTGCCAGCGCGCCAGCAGAATCAGCAGAATGGCGATCGCCGCCAGTACGAGAAAAATGCCGCGCCAGCTCATGATTGTCATCAGCGCGCCGCCCAGTACCGGCGCTCCCACCGGTGCAAGGCCGTTGACCAGCATCAGCAGCGCAAAAAAGCGCGTCAGCTCGTGTCCGCTATACATATCCCGGGCGATAGCGCGCGACAGCACGGCACCGCCAGCGCCAGCCAGCCCCTCAAACAGGCGGGCAATCAGTAGCGAATGGATATCTTTTGCCAGCGCGCAGCCGACAGAGGCAATAAACAGCAGCAGCAGCGACAGCAGCAGGGGCCGGATGCGGCCAAATTTATCGCTCATGGGACCAAATAGCAGCTGTCCCGCCCCGAGGCCCAGCAGGCCGGCAGTCAGACTGAGCTGAGCGGTGGAGGTCTGCGTGTGCAGATCGCGCGCCAGTTCAGGCAGCGCGGGGAGATAGAGGTCGATACAGAGCGGTCCGAGCGCCGCCAGAAGTCCGAGCGTGATGGCGTAAACCAGCCGGTTAGGGTGTGCAGATGTCATGGGGCCTCTGAGCCGGGTAAAAAGTTAACCGCGCGATTATACGGAGCAGGGCGCAGCAGCACAGCTTTTTTACTCCGGATATATTGCGATGAACGCATCTAAAAGCGTCGCCACCAGGTTGATAAATCTGAATTTGTGTTCCAGGCTTATTCCGACATGGACAAAGTATGAGGAACAAAAAATGAATAAAGTGCTGGGATGTATCGCTGCCGCTATGACGCTGGCTGCTCTGTCTGGTTGTACCACTTACGATCGCGCGGAAAGTTATGTCACCAAACCGGTGGTAAAAGATGTTAAAAAAGGCATGACGCGTGAACAGGTGCGTCAGATTGCGGGTCCGGCTTCGACCGAAGTGACCATGGCGCACGCGCGTGGCACCTGCCAGACTTACGTTATCGGCGAGCGCGATGGCAAAATGCAGACCTATTTTGTCAGCTACAACGATACCGGTCGCGTGATGAACTACGGCTTCCAGAGCTGCAAAGAGTACGACACCGATCCGCAGGTTGCGCAGTAACTCTTTTTTGCTGAATAAAAAAGGGCCCGTCTGAGACGGGCCCTTTTTCATGCTGAAGTCAGCGCTTAGCGATGCGCCAGTTCGGCGTGCTCATCGCTCTCCAGAATTTTTTTGTCGGTCTGACCCAGCCAGCGGCTGGTCAGCGAACCGGCCGTCATTGAACCGTTCACGTTGAGCGCGGTACGGCCCATATCAATCAGCGGCTCAATGGAAATCAGCAGCGCGACCAGCGTCACCGGCAGCCCCATTGCCGGCAGCACAATCAGCGCAGCAAAGGTAGCACCGCCGCCCACACCGGCTACGCCAGCGGAACTCAGGGTGACGATCCCGACCAGCGTGGCGATCCAGACCGGATCAAACGGGTTAATACCGACAGTAGGAGCAACCATCACGGCCAGCATTGTCGGATAGAGTCCGGCACAGCCGTTCTGACCAATTGTGGCACCGAAGGAGGCGGAAAAGCTGGCAATCGCTTCCGGCACGCCGAGACGGCGCGTCTGCGTTTCCACATTCAGCGGAATGCTGGCCGCGCTGGAGCGGCTGGTGAAAGCGAAAGTGATCACCGGCCATACTTTGCGGAAGAAGCGCAGCGGATTGATGCCGTTGATCGACAGCAGCAGCGCATGCACGCCAAACATAATCGCAAGGCCAAGATAGGAGGCGAGAACAAAGCTGCCCAGCTTAACGATATCGTGCAGGTTAGAGCCGGCGACCACTTTGGTCATCAGAGCCAGTACGCCATATGGCGTCAGCTTCATGATCAGGCGCACCAGTTTCATCACCCAGGACTGCAGCGTATCAATCGCGGCCAGTACGCGTTCACCTTTCACTTTATCATCGCGCAGCAGATGCAGTGCAGCGACGCCGAGGAAAGCAGCAAAGATAACGACACTGATAATGGAGGTCGGGTTCGCGCCTGCCAGATCGGCAAACGGGTTTTTAGGGATGAAAGAGAGCAGCAGCTGCGGCGTGCTGAGATCGGCGACTTTACCCGCATAGTTGCTCTGAATAGCATTCAGACGCGCGGTCTCCTGCGCACCCTGCACCAGCCCTTCAGCGCTGAGGTGGAAGAGGCCGGTCACCATCACGCCGACCAGCGCGGAGATAGCCGTGGTAAACAGCAGTACACCGATGGTCAGCACGCTGATTTTGCCCAGCGAGGAGGCGTTATGCAGACGCGCCACCGCGCTCAGTATTGAGGCGAATACCAGCGGCATAACAATCATCTGCAGCAGCTGTACATAGCCATTACCGACCAGATTAAACCAGCCGATCGAATCCTTAACCACTGCGCTGTTTTCGCCATAAACCGCCTGAAGCGCCAGGCCAAACAGCACGCCCAGCACCAGGCCGGTCAGTACGCGCTTTGACAGGCTCCAGCTCTGGTTGCCAATGCGGTTAAGCAGCACCAGCAGAGCGGCAAAGACCACTATGTTGATAATAAGAGGGAAATCCATACTTAACTCCAGAAAGATGCCGTCCTGCAAAGTGCAGGCGGCATAGCGTAACGTAAATTTCTATCAGAGAATGTCAGGGATGTTAGCAGCACAATTAAGTGCAGGCTTATACCCAAAAAGTATGGGTTATAACTTTTTGTTTAATATGGCGTAATTATTAGCCGTTTAGCGGATTAATTAACCGGTTCACGCTGGATTGCAGTGTATCAAACAGCTGCTGCGGCCAGCCGTATGCACCAAAAGCAGGCATGCCAGCCGGAAACCAGAGCGCCGCAACCACCAGTCCCAGACAAAGTATCCGCTCCAGCTGATTACCGCTCTGGCTTCTGAGAATAGGCAGACGAAAGCGCCAGCGGCAGGGCCACAGCAGCGGAACGCCAGCTGGCGTCAGCATGTCAGCCACGATATGGCTCAGGTAGCCCAGCGTCAGTCCCTGCAGCACATCCGCCGGCAGAAACCAGTCTGCCGGCACGTTCACTTTAAACAGCCACAGGCTGATAGCCACTGCCAGCAAACTGTGGGTAAAACCGCGATGTCCAAACGCCCGCGCGATGGGCTGAGAGAGCCAGCGAAAACGCTGGCCCAGCGTGGATCGGGGGTGGTCGATATCCGGCAGCAGGCAGGTCAGCAGCGTAGCGGGAACCAGATGCCACCAGTCCGCCGCAGCCAAAACCGGTGTCAGCTCAGCACGCTTGGCAAAAATAGCGCTGGCGATAGCAAAAATTATATGGCCTTCGGCCGTCATGATTAAATCCGGATACAAAACTGTCAATGCATCCAGTATAGGGATTTATCCAGTAAATGAGAACGGTGACGCTGTAACGAAGAGTGAATTATTTTCGCGCTGGCTGACCGCTGTATCAGACTGCGCCATACACCCTGCGGTCAGTTAAACAGATGCTCTGCGCGCAGTTCCGTCAGGCTCGGCAGCCGCACATCTGCCAGCGCCCAGCGGGCATCCGCGTAGTGTGCAGCCGCAGGCACCACAATAGAACGCATGCGCGCCGCTTTACAGGCGATCATGCCGTTGAAGGAGTCTTCCAGCGCCACACAGTTAAGCGGATCGATATCAAGCGCCGCTGCCGCATTCAGATAGACCTGCGGATGAGGTTTGCTCAGCGGCAGCGCTTCAGCGGAGGCGAGGGCGGAAAAGCAGGGCCGCAGCCGGAACATCTCCAGTACCCGCTCCAGCATGGCCAGCGGCGAAGCGGAAGCGAGCGCAATCCGCAGCCCCTGCTGCTGACAGAGCCGCAGCGCCTGATCGACACCGGGCAGCAGCGGCTGCTGCGCTTCGATCAGCGATAGTGTACGATCGATAATACGCGCCGTGACGTCGGCCTGAGTCGCACCCTGCCACGGCTGTGCCTCATACCACATGCGTACGGTCTGATCGATGCGCAGGCCAAGCGTGTCAGGCAGCTCCGCGCGACGACTGACGTCAACGCCAAAGCTTGCCAGTACCTCCATCTCAGCCTGATCCCACAGCGGTTCAGAATCAATCAGTAAACCATCCATATCAAAAATAGCGGCGTACACCGGACGACGATAGCGCATGACAATATCCTTCTTAGCGGTTTGCGCCACCTTATCACGCCAGAGTGCGAAAACAAGGACGCGACAGGTAACGCATTTTTCAGGAAAAAATCGCCGACTGCAGGTAGACTTAGGGCAAAATAATTATCTGTATAGGAAAGTCTGCATGACATACCAACAGGCTGGCCAGGTCGCCATCCTTAAGCGCGTGGCTGGCTGGATCATTTTCATTCCGGCACTGCTGTCGACAATTGTTTCCATGCTCGGTTATTTATATCAGCACAGCGTAAAGCAGCCCGGACTGGATGCCGTATTGCTGGATTTTATCCATGTCATGGTGGACATGCTTAAATTCAATACGTCGTTTCTCAATCCGTTCTGGCACAACTCGCCGGTGCCCGATTTTCACGGCGGGGCAAATATCGGTTTCTGGATCGTTTATGCGCTGATTTTCATCGGCATGGCTTTACAGGCATCGGGTGCGCGCATGTGGCGCCAGTCGCGGCATGTTAAAGAAGGCATTGAAGATCAGCTGATTCTGGAGCAGGCAAAGGGCAGCGAAGGCCGCACGCGCGCGCAGCTTGAGGAAAAAATTCGCGTCCCGCACCACACTATTCTGCTGCAGATTTTTCCGCTCTATATCCTGCCAGTAATTATTGCTGTTGCCGGCTACTTTTTACTGACGCTGCTGGGCATGCTTTAAATCATCAGGCCGGTCTGGCCCGATCCTGCGCCAGTTTGTCGTCGCTAAGCAGCTGACTGACGGCAAACTGCGCCTCCTCCTGCCACTGGCCGGAAAAAACGTTCGCGCGGTTCAGCAGGTAATAGAGCTGATATACAGGCTGGCGTTGCGAAAATCCCTCTGCCAGCGGCCACTCTGCGTGATAGCCCTGCATGATCTCACGCGGCAGTTCATGGTAATAACTCAGCATCGCCAGGTCGCATTCGCGGTCACCCCAGTAGCAGGCAGGATCGAAAATCCATGGCCCGCTGCTGCTATCTGCACAGTTGGCAGGCCAGAGATCGCCATGCAGTAGCGAAGGCTGCGGATGATGATGAGCCAGCGCCTGCTGAACGCTGTCAATAATCTGATTCATGTCACCATAGGTCACACCGCGTTCCGCTGCCAGCTGCAGCTGCCAGCCGATACGCTGCTCCGCAAAAAACAGCGACCAGCGCCGCAGCCAGTTATTGGGCTGCAGGGTAGTGGTAATATTATTATCGAAATCGAGTCCGAACTGGCGCTGCTCACTCCATTGATGCAGGCGCGCCAGCTGCTGCCCGAGCTGATAACCCGCTTCCGCGCTGAGCGGCTGCGGCGGAATATATTCCAGCAGAAGAAAACTGGCGTCGCGCGTGCTGCCGACGCCGTAGACGGTCGGCACCCGGACTGTCTGCGTGCGCGCCAGCAGACTGAGCTGATCGGCCTCCCAGCGGAACAGGTCCAGCCGGTCATGGGTGTTGCACTTGACGAAGACATCCAGATCGCCGTAGCGGATACGCCAGGCGGGATGGATATCCCCGCCGGGCAGGGGCTCGCGCTGCGTAATCTCTGCTGGCTGAGTCTGTTCGCTTAACAGGCGGCTGATGGCTGACCACATGGCGGGCTCCTCGTTAATCGCGATATCGCTGCAATTGTAGCGCGCAAAAAATAGGCAAGGCCAGTTTTACCGGCGGCCTCAGACAGGGTTCTGCAAAAATTGCTGCAGCGTTGTAACCTTTGTCTGCGGAGACTGATGCAATGCCACCTCTGCAATACGCGCAGCCTGCTCCGAAACCGCTTCAGGCGTCAGCGTGCTGACAATGCCGAAGCTGTTGGTTCCCAGTTCATGCGGATGTCCTTCAGCATCGTGCAGGGTGGTGCTATATCCGCTATTGACCATAGCGCTGGTCAGCGATTGAAGATCGCTTAGCCCCGACTCCTGATAGTGGAAAGTGACAACGTAACTCATAACGTCCAGCGTGCTCATTTTCTCACCTCACTGTAACCAAACAGCTTTCAGCGTAGTCCACCCCACAGCTGAGAGCGAATTTTGTTCAGTTGCAGCGTAAGGCTGTGTCAGCAGCGGCAAAATTCCTGATAATTGCGGGCTGTTATTTCTCTGAACGGCACCTATAATGCGCGCCGTTAGTGAACGCGTCTGCAACGTATCATGCTGGTTGATGCAGGGAACGGCCTGATGCCGCCTCATAATTTTTTACAAAACTTACAGTAAATTGCATTGATTGCCGGTAAAAACGCTGCAGACTCACCTGTTTTTAAATTGCCGCACGGATCACCCTTTAATGAAAGTTCTTAATAAGCTGTCCGCTATTTTTCTGCTCTCTGCCGGAGCATTTTGTCACCAGGCTTTTGCTGATAACGCTGTCTTCACCTCAATGGATGATCCTTCAACGGCCAAACAGCCGTTTGAAGGCAGCGCATCAGCCGGTTACCTGGCGCAAACCGGTAACACCACCAGCTCTTCGCTGACGGCTTCAACCAGCATGACCTGGTATCAGACCTCAACGGCTTACAGCCTGTGGGGCAACGCGGCGAACACCTCATCCAACGATGAGCGTTCATCTGAAACCTACAATATCGGTGGCCGCAGCCGCTACAACATGAACAGCGCTGATTATCTGTTTGGTCAGGCCAGCTGGCTGAGCGATCGTCTGAATGGTTACGATTCCCGCGACGTGCTGACGGCCGGTTATGGTCGCCAGATCCTCAACGGTCCGGTGCACTCTCTGCGCGCGGAATTTGGTCCGGGCGTACGTTACGACGACTTTCACGACGGCGGGCATGAGACCAAAGCGCTGGGCTATGGCGCAGTCAGCTATCAGTGGCAGCTGACGGATACCACGAAATTCATTCAGGGTGTATCCGTGCTGAGCAGCTTCGGCGAAGATACTACGGTGAACTCAGAAACGGCCCTGCAGGTCGCCATCAATGAGCACTTTGCGCTGAAGATGGGCTACAACGTGACCTGGAACAACAATCCGCCAGAGTCCGCGCCCGATCGTACCGATACCAAAACCACGATTCAGCTCTCCTACGCAATGTAACTGCCATACCAGAAAACCGCCGTCCGGCTCAGGCTGCACGGCGGTTTTTTTTCGTGTTTGCTTAGACTTAGCCCGCAAGGCGGGTTTTGCTGCAGGGTGAAAGCTGTTATCATATTTGCCGCTTTATGCGCCTGGCGTCATTCCGACAATGTGGGTCTGACATCGCGCCGGGTACACACACCAAACACAGTGTTGCATGTAGGCTTTCGTGTGGCTTACCACTGCAATTTAAGGATATAAAATGCCAGTAATTACTCTTCCTGACGGCAGCCAGCGCGTTTTTGACCACCCGGTCAGCGTAATGGATATTGCGCTGGATATTGGTCCCGGCCTGGCGAAAGCCTGTATCGCCGGTCGCGTAAACGGTGAGCTAGTGGATGCGGTTGATCCCATCACCGACGACGCTCAGGTAGCAATCATCACAGCAAAAGATGAAGCGGGTCTGGAAATTATCCGTCACTCCTGCGCGCACCTGCTGGGCCATGCTATTAAACAGCTGTGGCCTGATACCAAGATGGCGATTGGCCCGGTCATCGATAACGGCTTCTATTATGATGTCGATCTCGACCACACGCTGACGCAGGAAGATCTGGAACAGCTGGAAAAGCGTATGCACCAGCTGGCTGAAACCAATTACAACGTGGTAAAGAAAAAAGTCAGCTGGCAGGAAGCGCGCGACGTCTTTGCTGCGCGTGGCGAAAGCTATAAAACCACAATCCTTGATGAGAATATCAGTCACGACGATCGTCCTGGCCTCTATCATCATGAAGAGTATGTGGATATGTGCCGCGGTCCGCATGTGCCGAACATGCGCTTCTGCCACCATTTTAAGCTGCAGAAAGTTGCAGGCGCTTACTGGCGCGGCAACAGCGATAACAAAATGCTGCAGCGTATTTACGGCACGGCCTGG
Organism: Pantoea sp. PSNIH1; assembly: GCF_007680655.1. NCBI lineage: Bacteria > Pseudomonadati > Pseudomonadota > Gammaproteobacteria > Enterobacterales > Erwiniaceae > Pantoea > Pantoea sp. PSNIH1. The sequence goes on along the minus strand of NZ_VEIP01000001.1, from coordinate 888,736 downwards.
GCAGACAAGAAGCAGCTGTCAGCCTATCTGCAGCGCCTGGAAGAGGCAGCAAAACGCGATCATCGCAAAATTGGTAAACAGCTCGATCTCTACCATATGCAGGAAGAGGCGCCGGGCATGGTGTTCTGGCACAATGACGGCTGGACGATTTTCCGCGAGCTGGAAGTTTTTGTCCGTACCAAACTGAAAGAGTATGATTACCAGGAAGTAAAAGGTCCGTTTATGATGGACCGTGTGCTGTGGGAAAAAACCGGCCACTGGGAAAACTACAAAGAGGCGATGTTTACCACCTCTTCGGAAAACCGCGAGTATTGCATCAAACCGATGAACTGCCCGGGTCACGTGCAGATCTTCAATCAGGGTCTGAAGTCCTATCGCGATCTGCCGCTGCGTATGGCAGAGTTCGGTAGCTGCCACCGTAACGAGCCATCGGGTGCGCTCCATGGTCTGATGCGCGTACGCGGCTTTACGCAGGATGATGCTCACGTATTCTGTACTGAAGATCAGGTGCGCGACGAAGTAAACAGCTGTATTCGTATGGTGTACGACATGTACAGCACGTTCGGTTTTGAAAAAATCGTCGTGAAGTTGTCTACCCGTCCGGAAAAACGCATCGGTACCGATGAGATGTGGGATCGCGCAGAGGTTGATCTGGCCGAAGCATTGAAAGAGAATGATATCCCCTTTGAGTATCAGCCGGGTGAAGGGGCATTCTACGGCCCGAAAATCGAGTTCACCCTGTATGATTGTCTCGATCGTGCCTGGCAGTGTGGCACGGTTCAGCTAGACTTTTCTCTGCCAAAACGTCTTGATGCCACCTATGTGGGTGAAAACAACGACCGTCAGACACCGGTGATGATTCACCGTGCGATTCTGGGCTCTATGGAGCGCTTTATCGGTATTCTGACTGAAGAGTTCGCTGGTTTCTTCCCGAGCTGGCTGGCACCGGTACAGGCTGTAGTGATGAATATCACTGACAGTCAGGCAGAATATGTCAGTGAACTGACAAAGAAACTGCAAAATGCTGGCATTCGTGTCAAAGCAGACTTGAGAAACGAGAAGATAGGCTTTAAAATCCGCGAGCACACATTGCGTCGCGTCCCTTATATGCTGGTTTGCGGTGAGAAAGAGGTGGAAGCAGGCAAAGTTGCCGTGCGCACCCGCCGTGGTAAAGACCTCGGGAGCATGGACGTAGATGTGTTTGTTGAGAAGCTGCAACAAGAGATTCGCAGCCGACATCTTCACCAATTAGAGGAATAAGGTTATTAAAGGCGGAAAACGAGTACAACCGACGCGTCCAAACCGTATTAACGGCGAAATCCGAGCCACCGAAGTGCGCCTCACTGGCGTTGACGGCGAGCAACTTGGCATTGTCTCTCTACGCGAAGCGATTGAGAAAGCTGAAGAAGCTGGCGTAGATTTAGTTGAAATCAGCCCGAACGCCGAACCGCCGGTATGCCGTATTATGGATTACGGCAAGTTCCTTTATGAAAAGAGTAAGTCTTCTAAGGAACAGAAGAAGAAGCAGAAAGTTATCCAGGTTAAGGAAATTAAATTCCGTCCTGGTACCGATGATGGCGACTATCAGGTAAAACTCCGCAGCCTGATGCGCTTTCTGGAAGAGGGCGATAAAGCCAAAATCACGCTGCGTTTCCGTGGTCGTGAGATGGCGCACCAGCAGATCGGTATGGAAGTGCTTAACCGCGTCCGTAAAGATCTGTGTGAAGATATCGATCTGGCAGTGGTCGAGTCCTTCCCTTCGAAGATCGAAGGCCGCCAGATGATTATGGTGCTCGCACCTAAGAAGAAACAGTAGGCTTTCAAGTAATGATGCCGCGCAGCGTTCGCGCTGTGCGGGATTATTCGCCTGTCTGGTTCATTTTTTTAACAATGCGAAGTGGATATTTGTAAAAATGCCAAAGATTAAAACTGTACGTGGCGCGGCTAAGCGCTTCAAGAAGACCGCCTCTGGCGGCTTCAAGCGTAAGCACGCAAACCTGCGTCATATTCTGACCAAAAAGTCTACTAAGCGTAAACGTCACCTGCGTCCAAAAGGCCTGGTGTCTAAAGGCGATCTGGGTCTGGTTATTGCCTGCCTGCCGTACGCATAAGTAAATTTTTTTTAATTCGCCCGTCGCGCTGTAAGGCTTATCGCCAGCAGAGCACCGGCAAAACAGAATATGATTAAGGAGAGCTCATGGCTCGCGTAAAACGTGGTGTAATTGCTCGCGCACGTCACAAAAAAATCTTAAAACAAGCTAAAGGCTACTACGGTGCACGTTCACGTGTTTACCGCGTTGCTTTCCAGGCTGTTATCAAAGCTGGTCAGTATGCTTACCGCGACCGTCGTCAGCGTAAGCGTCAGTTCCGTCAGCTGTGGATCGCGCGTATCAACGCAGCGGCGCGTCAGAACGGTATGTCTTACAGCCGTTTCATCAATGGCCTGAAAAAAGCGTCCATTGAGATTGACCGTAAAATCCTGGCTGACATCGCTGTATTCGACAAAGCAGCCTTCGCTGCTCTGGTAGAAAAAGCGAAATCAGCTCTGGCGTAAGTCAGGTAAAAAAGGGAGCTTGCTCCCTTTTTTATTACCTGCAACTCACGCAAAAGATTGACATTTTCGCCGCCGGGCATTTCAATAGGGCGGTTTTTAATTTTCTCAAGGTAATGCAAGCATGCACGCTGCTCTTTTCCGTTTCTTTTTTTACTTTAGCGCCTGAACATCAGGGGCTTGTGCGCATAAGAAAAGAAACGAAAAATCGCGCTGAAAGCCTCCCTCGTGGAGGCTTTTTTGTTTCTGGCGAGACTTAATCGGATCCCGGATCCCAACAAGAACTGACCAGCCCGGCTGGAAGAAGAGGAAATCATGTCCCAACTCGCAGACCTGGTGGCCCGTGCCACGGCCGCCATCGACGAGGCGTCGGATATCGCCGCTCTGGACGCTGTACGCGTCGAATTTCTGGGTAAAAAAGGGCACCTTACCCTGCAGATGACCACCCTGCGTGAACTGCCGGCTGAAGAGCGCCCGGCGGCAGGTGCGGTGATTAACGAAGCAAAACAGCAGGTACAGGATCATCTTAACGCCCGTAAAAATACGCTGGAGAGTGCGGCGCTGAATGCGCGCCTGGCGGCAGAAACGATTGATGTCTCACTGCCCGGACGCCGCAGCGAAAACGGCGGTCTGCATCCGGTAACGCGCACCATTGACCGCATCGAAAACTTTTTCGGCGAGCTGGGTTTTGCCGTGGTGACCGGACCGGAAATTGAAGATGACTATCATAACTTCGACGCGCTGAATATTCCGGGTCACCACCCGGCCCGCGCCGATCATGACACCTTCTGGTTTGATGCCACGCGCCTGCTGCGTACGCAGACCTCAGGCGTGCAGATCCGCACCATGAAAAATCAGCAGCCGCCGATCCGCATTATCGCGCCGGGCCGCGTTTACCGTAATGATTACGATCAGACCCACACGCCGATGTTCCACCAGATGGAAGGCCTGATTGTCGATAAAGACATCAGCTTTACCAACCTGAAAGGAACGCTGCACGATTTCCTGAATAACTTCTTTGAAGAGAATCTGCAGATCCGCTTCCGCCCGAGCTACTTCCCCTTTACTGAACCTTCAGCGGAAGTGGATGTAATGGGCAAAAATGGCAAATGGCTGGAAGTACTGGGCTGCGGCATGGTGCATCCGAATGTACTGCGTAACGTCGGCATCGATCCGGAAATTTACTCCGGCTTCGCCTTTGGTATGGGAATGGAACGTCTGACCATGCTGCGCTATGGCGTCACCGATCTGCGTGCTTTCTTCGAAAATGATTTACGTTTCCTCAAACAATTTAAATAAGGGCAGGTTATCCAATGAAATTCAGTGAACTCTGGTTACGCGAATGGGTAAATCCAGCCCTGGACAGCGCTGCGCTGTCTGAACAGATCACCATGGCAGGCCTTGAGGTTGATGGTGTTGATCCCGTTGCCGGCGCGTTTCATGGCGTAGTCGTGGGTGAAGTGGTGGAGTGCGGCCAGCACCCGAACGCGGATAAACTGCGCGTAACCAAAATCAATGTCGGCGGCGATCGTCTGCTGGATATCGTCTGCGGCGCGCCTAACTGCCGCCAGGGACTGAAAGTGGCAGTGGCTACCGTGGGTGCCGTACTGCCAGGTGATTTCAAAATCAAAGCGGCCAAACTGCGCGGCGAGCCTTCTGAAGGCATGCTCTGCTCCTTCTCAGAGCTGGGTATTTCCGACGATCACAACGGTATTATCGAACTGCCAGCCGATGCGCCAGTAGGATGCGACATTCGCGACTACCTGAAGCTGGATGACAATACTATCGAGATCAGCGTGACGCCAAACCGTGCGGACTGTCTGAGCATCGCCGGTGTGGCGCGTGATGTGGCCGTGGTTAACGGACTGCCGCTGACGGCGCCTGCAGCAGAACCGGTTGCGGCGACCGTTCCCGATACATTCCCAATCCGCATCGACGCTACCGACGCCTGTCCGCGCTACCTGGGACGCGTAATTAAAGGTATCAATGTCAAAGCTGAAACGCCGCTCTGGATGCGTGAGAAACTGCGCCGCTGCGGCATTCGCTCAATTGACCCGGTGGTCGATGTCACTAACTATGTGCTGCTTGAGCTGGGTCAGCCGATGCACGCCTTCGATCTCGACCGCATCAGCGGCGGCATTGTGGTGCGTATGGCGCAGGAGAATGAGACGCTGACCCTGCTGGATGGCACCGAAGCAAAATTGCAAAATGACACGCTGGTTATTGCCGATCACCAGCAGGCGCTGGCGATGGGCGGTATTTTTGGCGGTGAGCACTCAGGCGTAAATGAAGCGACACGTAACGTGCTGTTTGAGTGCGCCTACTTTGATCCGCTGGCCATTACCGGCCGCGCACGCCGCCACGGACTGCATACTGATGCGTCACATCGCTATGAGCGTGGTGTCGATCCGGCACTGCAGCATACAGCGATTGAACGTGCGACCCGCCTGCTGCTGGATATCTGCGGTGGTGAAGCCGGTCCGGTTATCGATCAGACTGATGCCTGTAAACTGCCGCCGCGCGCCACGATTACGCTGCGCCGTACAAAACTCGATCGCCTGATTGGCCACGTTATCGCCGACGAACAGGTGACAGATATCCTGACCCGTCTCGGCTGCGAGGTCACGCAGGGCGAAGGCGAGTGGAAAGCGGTGGCACCGAGCTGGCGTTTTGATATGGCGATTGAGGAAGATCTGGTTGAAGAGGTTGCCCGCGTTTACGGCTACAACAACATCCCTGATGTGCCGGTAAAAGCCAGCCTGATTATGACGCAGCATCGTGAAGCCAGCCTGTCGCTGAAGCGGGCGAAAACGCTGCTGACAGACAAAGGCTATCAGGAAGCGATCACCTACAGCTTTGTCGATCCTAAAGTGCAGCAGCTGCTGCATCCGGGGGAAGAGGCGCTTATCCTGCCAAGCCCTATCTCCAGCGATATGTCAGCAATGCGCCTGTCACTCTGGACCGGTCTGCTCAGCGCAGTGGTTTACAACCAGAATCGCCAGCAGGGGCGTGTGCGCCTGTTCGAGAGCGGTCTGCGCTTTGTGCCTGATACGCAGGCCGATCTCGGCATTCGCCAGGATCTTATGCTGGCGGGCGTAATCAGCGGTCATCGTGACGAAGAGCACTGGGATCTGGCGCGTCAGCCGGTTGACTTCTATGATTTGAAAGGCGATTTAGAGTCGCTGCTGGAATTAACCGGCAAATCTGAAGCGATTTCATTCCGCGCGGCTGCCAATCCGGCGCTGCATCCCGGACAAACAGCGGCTATCTGGCTGGACAATGAACAAATCGGATTTATCGGGGTGGTTCACCCGGAGCTGGAACGCAAGCTGGATCTCAACGGTCGTACCTTAGTGTTTGAACTGCTTTGGAATAAGGTTGCAGACCGCGTCCTGCCTGACGCGCGTGAGATTTCACGCTTCCCGGCTAACCGCCGTGATATCGCTGTTGTGGTGGCAGAAAGCGTCCCTGCAGCAGATATCATCGCAGAGTGTAAGAAAGTTGGCGTAAATCAGGTAGTTGGCGTAAACTTGTTTGACGTGTACCGTGGTAAAGGCGTGAACGAAGGCGAAAAGAGCCTTGCGATTAGCCTGATTTTGCAGGATACCAGCCGGACACTCGAAGAAGAGGAGATTGCTGCGACCGTTGCCAGATGTGTAGCAGCATTAAAAGAGCGATTCCAGGCAACCTTGAGGGATTGAACCTATGGCGCTTACAAAAGCTGAAATGTCAGAATATCTGTTTGAAAAACTCGGGTTGAGCAAACGCGACGCCAAAGAGTTGGTCGAGCTTTTTTTCGAAGAAGTTCGCCGCGCGCTGGAAAATGGAGAACAGGTTAAGCTGTCCGGATTTGGTAACTTTGATCTGCGCGACAAAAACCAGCGTCCGGGCCGTAACCCGAAAACGGGAGAGGATATTCCTATCACCGCGCGCCGTGTGGTGACCTTCCGTCCGGGGCAAAAGCTGAAAAGCCGCGTTGAAAACGCGTCACCGAAGGATGCTGACTGATTTCAGTATGATAAAAAGGCCGCTCAGCGGCCTTTTTTATTACTGTGCCAGCCTGCATGGGGATGGCTTTCTTTTTGCCATAATCCCTCTACAATCGTGACATTCTCCTGCTTAACTGCCTCGCTTATGACTCTGCTCGATCAGCTTGCCCGTCAGACCGGTCGCCGTAGCCGGCGTACACTGCTGCTGCTCGCCGCGCTGCTGTTGCTGCTCAGCCTGCTCAGCCTGTGTGCCGGCGAGCGCTGGCTGCTGCCTGCCGAATGGTTTACCCCGCAGGGCGAGCTGTTTGTCTGGCAGATCCGTCTGCCGCGTACGCTGGCCGTTATTGCGACAGGCGCCGCGCTGGCGCTCTGCGGTACCGTTATGCAGGCGCTGTTTACAAATCCGCTGGCTGAGCCGGGACTGCTCGGCGTCTCTAACGGTGCCGGCGTGGGAGTAGTACTGGGCGTGCTGCTCGGCAGCGGCTCCCTGTGGAGCCTGGCGCTGGCGGCGATGGCTGGCGCCCTGGCAATTACGCTGATCCTGCTGCATTTTGCCCATCGTCAGCTCGCCAGCAGTCGCTTACTGCTTACCGGTGTGGCGCTGGGTATTATCTGCAGCGCTGTGATGACGTGGGCAGTCTACTTCAGTACCACGCTCGACCTGCGTCAGCTGATGTACTGGATGATGGGAGGCTTTGGCGGCGTTGACTGGCGCTATGGCTGGCTGATACTCAGCCTGATGCCGGTAATCGCCGCGCTGCTGTGCAGTGCGCGCACGCTGAATCTGCTGGCGCTGGGCGAGACGTCTGCGCGGCAGCTCGGCTTACCGCTGCAGCTGTGGCGTAACCTGCTGGTGCTGGCCATGGGCTGGCTGACAGGCGTCAGCGTGGCGCTGGCGGGGGCGATCGGCTTTGTCGGGCTGGTTGTCCCGCATCTTCTGCGGCTGAGCGGCATCAGCGATCATCGCTATCTGCTGCCTGCAGCAGCACTGGCGGGTGCGGCAGTGCTGCTGGCGGCGGATATTCTTGCGCGGCTGCTGCTGACCTCTGCTGAGCTGCCGTTAGGCGTGGTGACCGCGACGCTGGGCGCACCGCTGTTTATTCTGCTTTTAGTAAAATCTTCACGCTAGCTGCGGCTGGCGTTATCTGACGGACACAGGAGAACACCATGACGTTGTATCAGATCCCGCTGAAAACCCTTGATGGTACCGCCACTACGCTGGAGGCCTGGCGTGACCGCGTACTGCTGGTAGTGAACGTCGCCTCCCGCTGCGGACTGACGCCGCAGTATGAGCAGCTTGAGTCACTCCATAAAGCGTTTCAGGCGCGGGGCTTTAGCGTGCTGGGCTTTCCCTGCAACCAGTTCCTGGAGCAGGAGCCGGGCACTAACGAAGAGATCCGGACGTTTTGCAGCACCACGTATGGCGTGACGTTTCCTCTGTTTGATAAGACGGACGTTAACGGCGCGCAGCGCCATCCGCTCTATCGCACGCTGGTCAGCGCCCAGCCGGAAGCTGAACGTCCGGAGGAGAGCGGTTTTCTTGAGCGTATGATAGCGAAAGGCCGGGCGCCGGCAGAACCCGGCGATATCCTGTGGAACTTCGAGAAGTTCCTGGTCGATAAACAGGGTAACATTATCGCCCGTTTTTCACCCGATATGGCTCCGGATGCGCCGCAGGTGCTTAAGCGTATTGAGCAGGCGCTGACCGCCTGACATGCTGCTGGCGTGTCACGGTCTGAGCTGCCCCGGCCGGCTGGCGCCGCTGGATCTCGCTCTCGCGCGCGGGGAGTGGGTACATCTGGTGGGCGCTAACGGCGCCGGAAAGAGCACCCTGCTGGAGGCGCTCAGCGGTCTTGCGACTCCGCGCGGAGAGCTGCTGCTTAACGGCACCGCTGTTGCTGCGCTGTCAGGAGAGGCGCTGGCTCAGCAGCGTGGCTGGCTGCCTCAGCAGCAGCCTGCGCCCGGCGCGATGCCGGTCTGGCACTACCTGCAGATGCATCTGCCACGTGGTGCTGGCACAGAGCTGAATAAGGTGCTGGCGCGTTTGCTGTCGCAGCTGAGTCTGCATCACAAGCTGGAGAGCGCTCTGACGCAGCTCTCCGGAGGGGAGTGGCAGCGGGTGCGCCTGCTGGCGGTGATACTGCAAATCCATCCTGACATCAATCCGCAGGGCAGCCTGCTGCTGCTCGATGAGCCGATGAGCGCGCTGGATGTGGCGCAGCAGCAGGGCGTCACCCGGCTTCTGCAGCAGCTTTGCGCCGCCGGCATCGGCGTGATCACCAGCAGTCACGACCTGAATCATACGCTGCGCTACGCGGATCGCGTCTGGTTGCTGCATCAGGGAGAGCTGAAATATCAGGGCAGGGCGCATGAGGTGCTGACGGCCGCCCGGCTTGCGCCGCTGTTTCAGACAGAGGTGACAGAGGTGGATACACCGCAGGGGCGTCTGCTGCTGCTCTCCTGACTTGCACACCGCGCGCGTTTACGGCTACAGTGTCTGCCGGATCGGGCTGACAGGGAACAGGCTATGCGGTTACTTATTCTGCTATTCGTGCTGATGGTCACAGGGTGCAGTCATCATGCGCCTCCGCCTGATTCCCGTCTCTCAGATCCTGCCGCAGTGCAGACCCGGCTCAACTATCAGCTCAGCCGCTGGCAGGGCACGCCGTACCGCTATGGTGGCCTCAGTCCGCGTGGGGTTGACTGCTCCGGCTTTGTCCTGCTGACGTTCCGCGATCGCTTTGACATCGCGCTGCCACGCTCCACACGCGCTCAGACAAAAATCGGCAACCGTATCGATCCACGTGATTTGCTGCCTGGCGATCTGCTGTTTTTCAAAACCGGCAGCGGCGAAAACGGGCTGCATGTCGGTATCTATGCCAGCAACAACACCTTTATACACGCCTCTACCAGCAAAGGCGTTATTCGCTCTTCGCTCAATAATGTTTACTGGCAGAGGGTCTTCTGGCAGGCGCGCAGAATATGACAAGTTGCATTCTGGATGAATGAAATAGCGCGGCGAAAAGAGAGCTTAATTCGCACAATGGGTTCTTTTTTTGCTGAAATAAAGCTCTCATTAAAATTGGTACTTTACCACCTGACAAATTACTACTAAAAATAGAGCTAAAGATTTTATCATTGTGGATATTAACACGGCGTATTTGGCTTAAGTATAATTTAATGATTAATAGCTTGCATTAGGCGCTAAAACACCTTCTCTTCCGGCGTTTGGTGCTATTGCCTGACTCTTTTCATTGATATACGATGCCTTCATTGCCACTGCCTCTGGCTGTAAAAAATGAAAGTCCATATTTCGGCCGACTATCAGTCGGAAACCTGGTTTTATCCGGCTTATACGCTGGAGGGCCAGCTCACTGCGGTTGAGCTGGTTACACAATTTGTTCATGACAGTGCGCCAATTACGTTGCCACAGGATTTACTGTTGCCGCAGCTCGATGCCAGTCAGCAGTTAAGGCTGCTGCAGGCTCAGCTTTTAATCCTGGAAAAGCACCGCGCTTTCTTTGAGCGTAATCATGTTGATGCGCTAATGAGAATTGACGAATCGCTGGCTGAAACGCTGTTAGAGAGTGAAATTCTGTTAAGGAAATTTAAACAGCTGCCATTTATCGTAATGGATATCAGCGAAACGTTTCCGCAATTATCTGCCGGCAAAGCGCATCCGGTTTTATCCCGACTTAATCATCAATTCCGTTTATCGCTTTCACAATTCGGAGCTGGCAAAGCCCCGGCAACGGCAGTCTATGATTCGCTGTTTAGCGTCCTGAAGCTGGATAAATTATTTATCCAGAATCTGGCGAAGCGCGCCTCCTTTATCCCTTTTATGCAGACGGTTATCGATAATTTCAGCGGCTATACGCAGCAAATTATTATTTCTGGTATCGATGATGCGCGCCTGCTGAGCAAAGTCAGCGATCTGAGCGGCGTGCATATTCAGGGTAACGTGTTCCCGGTGGTTAAAGCGGAACGGTTAGAAGATCTCATCACTCCTTTTCTGACGCAGACCACACCCTCGCAGCAGTAATTCAGGCGCTGTTTTTCCCGGGCGCCCCGTGCCAGACTATCCTTTACTCTCTACACGCTATCCTGGTGCTGCATTATTAAGCACCTCTGGAGTATATATGCAATTTATCAATAGCTGGCAGCAGGAGCTGACCGGATATTACACATCGCTGCAGCCCACGCCGCTGGCGGGAGGACGTCTCCTTTATCATAATGCGCCGCTGGCGGCGGAAATGGCGCTGGATGCGGAGCTGTTTGCCGGCGACGGCCACGGCGTATGGAGCGGTCAGGCGTTGCTGCCAGGCATGGCTCCGCTCGCTCAGGTGTATAGCGGCCATCAGTTTGGCGTCTGGGCCGGGCAGCTGGGTGACGGACGCGGCCTGCTGCTGGGTGAGCAGCAGCTGGAAGATGGGCGCAAGCTGGACTGGCATCTGAAAGGCGCAGGCTTAACCCCTTATTCCCGCATGGGAGATGGACGGGCGGTGATCCGCTCAAGCGTGCGGGAGTTTCTCGCTTCAGAAGCGTTACACCATTTGGGTATCCCCGGGACGCGCGCCCTGGCGCTGGCCATCGGTGACGAACCGGTGCTGCGCGAAACGCAGGAGCGCGGCGCGATGCTGATGCGTATTGCGGAGAGCCATCTGCGTTTTGGTCACTTTGAACACTTCTATTACGCAGGGGAGACGGATAAAGTACGCCAGCTGGCAGACTATGCGATTCGTCATCACTGGCCGCACCTTGAGGCGGAACCGGATCGCTATCTGCTGTGGTTCACGGATGTGGCAAAACGTACCGCCCGCCTGATCGCACTGTGGCAGAGCGCAGGCTTTGCTCACGGAGTGATGAACACAGATAACATGTCGATTCTCGGCCTGACGCTGGATTACGGTCCTTACGGCTTTCTTGATGAGTACGATCCCGCCTTTATCTGCAACCACAGTGACTATCAGGGGCGCTATGCGTTTAATAATCAGCCGACGGTTGGCCTGTGGAACCTCAACCGGCTGGCGCACGCGCTGTCGGGATTGCTGACCACGGAGCAGCTGAAGCAGGCGCTGAGCCACTATGAGCCTGAACTGATGCGCGTCTGGGGAGAGCGCATGCGGGCGAAACTTGGCCTGCTGACGCCGCAGGCAGAGGATAATACGATTCTGAGCAACCTGCTGGCGCTGATGAGCAATGAGCACAGCGATTACACCTTTACGTTTCGTCAGCTCAGCTATACCGAACAGCAGGAAAGGCGTTCGCCGCTGCGCGATGAGTTTATCGATCGCGACGCGTTTGATCGCTGGTATAGCAGCTATCAGCAGCGACTGCTGCAGGATGAGGCCAGCGACAGCGAACGGCAGGCGGTGATGCAGGCGGCGAACCCCGCCATCGTGCTGCGCAACTATCTTGCTCAGCAGGTGATTGAAGAGGTGGAGCGGGGCGAGACTGCGGCCCTTAAAGAGCTGCATCTGGCGCTGCAGCACCCCTTTGATGAAGCGGCCAGCAGCGCGACATTGCGCCAGCGGCCGCCAGAGTGGAGTAAAACGCTGGAGGTCAGCTGCTCCAGCTGATATCAGAAACGGCTGTCGACGGCGGCAGCCAGCTCTGCCAGTACCGCCGCGCTATCGTCCCAGCCGAGGCAGGGATCGGTAATCGACTGGCCGTACACCAGCGGCTGACCAGCCACCACTTTCTGGTTTCCTTCCTGCAGAAAACTCTCAATCATAACGCCTGCTACCGCTCGCGAACCGGCGCGGATCTGCGCGGCGATATCGCGCGCCACATCACGCTGGCGACGATGCTGCTTAAGGCAGTTGCCGTGACTGAAATCGATCACCATCTGCTCAGACAGGCTGAACTCACGCAGGCTGGCTGCTGCCGCCGCCACATCTTCCGCATGATAGTTTGGCTGACGCCCGCCGCGCAGGATCACATGACCGTGCGGATTGCCGCTGGTCTGATAAATGGTCATCTGGCCCGCTTTATCCGGCGAGAGGAACATATGGCTGGCGCGGGCAGCACGAATGGCGTCGACGGCGATCTGTACGTTACCGTCCGTGCCGTTTTTAAACCCTACCGGGCAGGAGAGCGCAGAGGCCATTTCGCGATGGATCTGGCTTTCAGTGGTGCGGGCGCCAATGGCACCCCAGCTGATGAGATCGGCTATAAACTGGCCGATGACCATATCGAGGAATTCAGTCGCCGTTGGCAGACCCAGCGCGTTGATATCCAGCAGCAGCTTGCGGGCGATAGCAATACCGCGATTGACATCAAAGCTGCCGTCAAGGTCGGGATCGGAAATCAGCCCTTTCCAGCCCACCACGGTACGCGGTTTCTCAAAATAGGCGCGCATGACGATTTCCAGCCGGTCCTGATACTGCTCGCGCAGCTGCTGCAGGCGTGCCGCATAATCCAGCGCAGCGCGCGGGTCATGCAGCGAACAGGGCCCGATTATGACCAGCAGGCGCGGATCCTCGCCGGTCAGAATGCGCGCAATACGCTGGCGCGCGGCCGTAACGCTCTCTGCGATATCAGACGATAGCGGGTGCTGGCTGGCCAGCGCGGCGGGCGTAATCAGGCTGCCAATTCGCGCCGTACGCAGTTCATCAGTTTTATTCATAGTGGCTCTCAAACAGGTTCTTCGCAGCGGTGATATACCGGGAAGTGATGAGGTTCACAATAAACCAATGCGTCCTGAATTCAACCAGCAAAATCACAGAGATAATAAATACGCGGGCCGCTTAGCGCATCAGTCAGTACATATGTCGCTCCAGCCCCATAATGTCGAGGATTTTGGTGGCAATCTCCTCGACCGAGTAGTTGGTACTATTGAGGTAGCGAATCTGATGTGTACGGAACAGCGCTTCCACTTCACCCACTTCCAGCCGGCACTGGCGTAGCGAGGCGTAGCGGGTATTCTCCGCCCGTTCCTGGCGAATGGCCGCCAGCCGTTCCGGATCAATGGTCAGCCCGAACAGCTTGTGCTGATGCGCGCGCAGCGCAGGAGGAAGCTTGAGGTTATCCATATCATCGGCAATAAAGGGGTAGTTGGCTGCGCGAATACCAAACTGCATGGCAAGATAGAGGCTGGTCGGGGTTTTGCCACAGCGCGAAACGCCCAGCAGGATCACCTGAGCATCTTCGAGTCCGCGCAGTGAGATCCCGTCATCATGCGCCAGGGTGTAGTCAATCGCGGCGATACGCGCATCATATTTACCCAGATTATTCGCGGTCAGCCCGTGAGTGCGGTGTGCCACCGGCATAGAGGAGACGCCCAGTTCACTCTGCAGGGGAGCCACCAGCGCCTGCACAATATCCTGACAAAACCCCTCACTCTCCAGAATGATGTCGCGAACCTCAGGCGTAACGATGGAAAAAAAGACCAGCGGCCGCACGCCGCTGCGCTGCCAGAGCGCGTTGATCTGCGCTTTGACCGCCTGGGCGCGCTGCACGTTTTCTACAAACGGCAGGGTAACGCTGTGCGTATCAACCGGAAACTGCGAGAGCACCGCGTGGCCCAGCACTTCTGCTGTAATGGCGGTGCCGTCTGAAATATAAAACACGCTGCGTTCAGTGCTCATTGAAAAGTGCTCTCTGAATGAATAGTGAATTAACCGATTTCATTTCAAATTAAATCGAAATGAAATATCCATATGCCGCCGTGCTCAGACCGGAATAATGTCATACCTGACGTTAATAGCATCATAAAGAAAAAGCGATAAATAAAGGTCCGCGCCCGCCACAGTTTCATAAATGACGCGCAGACTCTGTCTGATGTCGTTTGCGCAACAGCAATCCGCTGATAATGCTATAAAAAGGGAAAATTCGTTATTGCAGCAAGCTGTTAGTAATAATAGTGCCGTTTGCGCAACGTCAGCCCCGGCAGGTAATAGTCTGATTTTGTCTCTCTTTTTTTGCTTTAACGATTCAACACTTAGTCTTTATAAACCAGTTATGCCAGGCTGCTGTGGCGAATAGCAAAATGTTCCATGTGCCCTAATCATTTAAAAGGATCATCTCAATGTCCAATCAAGACCAACAATCGCTAGTGCTCTGGTATAACCAGCTTGGCATGCATGATGTTGATCGGGTGGGAGGCAAAAATGCCTCTCTTGGAGAAATGATTACCAATTTGTCGTCGCTGGGCGTATCCGTCCCGAACGGCTTTGCCACGACGTCTGACGCGTTTAATCAGTTTCTCGACCAAAGCGGACTGAACCAGCGCATTTATGCACTACTGGATATCACGGATATTGATGACGTGGCGGCGCTGGCCCAGGCGGGCAAGCAGATCCGCCAGTGGGTCGTGGACACGCCGTTTCAGCCGGCGCTGGAAGCGGCTATTCGTACTGCTTATGAGCAGCTTTCTGCTGATGATGCCGACGCCTCTTTTGCCGTCCGCTCATCCGCGACTGCCGAGGATATGCCTGACGCCTCATTCGCCGGGCAGCAGGAGACCTTCCTCAACGTACAGGGGTTTGATGCCGTGCTGGTGGCGGTTAAGCACGTATACGCCTCGCTGTTTAACGATCGGGCTATCTCATACCGCGTGCATCAGGGCTACGATCATCGCGGCGTGGCGCTCTCGGCCGGGGTGCAGCGTATGGTTCGCTCCGATCTTGCCGCCTCTGGCGTGATGTTTACCATTGATACTGAGTCAGGTTTTGATCAGGTCGTCTTTATCACTTCAGCCTGGGGGCTGGGTGAGATGGTGGTACAGGGTGCGGTCAACCCGGATGAGTTTTATGTGCATAAACCGACGCTGGCGGCAAACCGCCCGGCTATTGTCAGGCGGACGATGGGGTCTAAAAAAATCCGCATGGTGTATGCCGATTCTCAGACGCATGGCGAGCAGGTGCGCATTGAGGATGTGGAGCAGGCAACGCGCGATCGTTTCAGCCTGACCGACGACGAAGTACAGGCGCTGGCACGCCAGGCGGTGCTGATTGAACAGCACTACAAGCGCCCGATGGACATCGAGTGGGCAAAAGACGGGCATACCGGCAAGCTCTATATCGTACAGGCGCGACCGGAAACCGTACGCTCGAATGGTCAGGTGATGGAGCGCTACAGCCTGCAGGGCACGGGCCAGGTGCTGGTTGAAGGACGCGCCATCGGTCACCGTATCGGTGCGGGTGAAGTCAAGGTGATCCACGATATCAGCGAAATGCACCGCATTGAGAAGGGCGACGTGCTGGTCACCGATATGACGGACCCGGACTGGGAACCTATCATGAAAAAAGCGTCGGCTATCGTGACCAACCGCGGCGGACGCACCTGCCATGCGGCGATCATTGCACGTGAGCTGGGGATCCCGGCGGTGGTGGGATGTGGTGATGCCACCGATCACCTGCGTGACGGGCATAAAGTGACGGTTTCCTGCGCCGAAGGCGATACCGGCTACGTCTACAATGACCTGCTCGATTTTGAAATCGCCAGCTCTCAGGTCGACTCGATGCCCGATCTGCCGCTTAAGATCATGATGAACGTCGGTAATCCCGATCGCGCGTTTGACTTCGCCTGTCTGCCCAATGAGGGTGTCGGCCTGGCGCGGCTGGAGTTTATTATCAACCGCATGATCGGCGTGCATCCTAAAGCGCTGCTGGAGTTTGATCAGCAGACGCCGGAGCTACAGCAGCAGATCCGCCAGATGATGAAAGGCTTTGACGATCCGGTTGAGTTCTATATCGCGCGCCTGACGGAGGGGATTGCTACCCTGGGCGCCGCCTTTGCGCCGAAGCGCGTGATTGTGCGCCTGTCCGATTTTAAATCGAACGAGTACGCCAATCTGGTCGGCGGAGAGCGCTACGAGCCGGAAGAGGAGAACCCGATGCTTGGTTTCCGGGGAGCCGGGCGCTACGTTGCTGACAGCTTCCGCGACTGTTTTGCGCTGGAGTGCGAAGCCGTGAAGCGGGTGCGCAATGAGATGGGGCTGAGTAACGTTGAAATCATGGTGCCTTTTGTGCGCACCGTTGACCAGGCGGAAGCGGTCGTGGCTGAACTGGCGAAGCACGGGCTGAAGCGCGGTGAAGCGGGTCTGAAGGTGATTATGATGTGTGAAATCCCGTCAAACGCGCTGCTGGCAGAACAGTTTTTGCAGCACTTCGACGGTTTCTCCATCGGTTCCAACGATATGACGCAGCTGGCACTGGGGCTGGATCGCGATTCTGGCGTGGTGTCTGCTCTGTTTGATGAGCGCAATGAAGCGGTGAAAGCGCTGCTTTCGATGGCGATTCAGGCCGCAAAAAAACAGGGCAAATATGTCGGTATCTGCGGACAGGGTCCTTCAGATCATCAGGATTTTGCCGCGTGGCTGATGGAGCAGGGCATTGACAGCCTGTCGCTTAATCCGGATACGGTGGTGGAAACCTGGCTGAGCCTGGCTGAGATTGACTCTGCTCAGCGCGCTTAACCTCTGAACATGACGCGTAAGGTTATACCGTACGCGTCATGATTCATGCAGGCTTAAGCTGCGGATGAGCCACTGTTTCAGCATAATAACCCTGAGTTTTAGCCGCTAAGCATCCCGCCTGTTCAGATAGCACGCACTGCTACAGCGGGCGCTGAATGCAGGCCAAAAAAAAGCCCATCACAGGGGATGGGCAAAGACTACACACAGCAATTCTTTTACGTTACTCAGGGGAAAAAGGTTGTTTAAAAATCAGTAGGTTGATTTCCAACATGAGAAACATATTATTTATTGCGCCTGCTATAGTCTTTAAGAATCCTCTTATTAGTTTAAAGCTGATAATCTTTTGTCGCCTCTTTTGCCCGCTGCATCGGGCGATTCAGTATGAAAAATAATCATTCCAGCCAGCGAAACGTCGTTAAGCGCTAAAAATCGCGTTTTTTCTTAAAAACCGTTTATGAAAAACAGCGTGCCTGAAAAATGCCCGGGCATGAATGTTCAGGCCGCTGCGAGCATCAGAGGTATCAGGGCAGCTCTTCATGCTCTGTCAGCGCTTCAATTGCCGTTTCCACATCATCATCCGGCGCCGGAGCCTCGTGCATCCAGACTGAAACCAGGCGATAAGAGACCGCCAGCACGACCGGGCCGATAAACAGGCCAATCATGCCAAAGGCGATCAGGCCGCCGATAACACCTGAGAGGATCAGAATCATGGGTAAATCGGCACCCATGCGAATCAGCACCGGACGTAACACGTTGTCGAGCGTGCCGACAATACAGCTCCAGACCAGCAGCACCGTGCCCCACGTCGTATCACCGCTCCAGTAGAGCCAGATAATCGCGGGTACCAGAACAATCAGCGGACCCAGCTGGACCAGGCAGGTCAGGATCATCAGCACCGTCAGCAGCGTGGCATAAGGTATGCCCGAGATCGCCAGTCCGATCCCGCCTAATACCCCCTGCACCAGCGCCGTGACGACAACACCCAGCGCAACGGCCCGTATTGCCTGTCCGGCCAGCAGCACCGCAGCATCGCCACGGGGCCCCCCCATACGGTAGGCGAAGTGGCGGATACCCTGTCCCACCTGCTCACCGCGCCAGTAAAGCAGCACGCTGAATAACAGCATCAGCGCCAGATGCAGCATAAAGCGGCCAAAATGTCCCGCCTGTGCGACAAAGAAGCCCGTGGTGCGACCAATATAGGGCTGCACCTGACGCATGATCGCTGAACCGCCGCCATCCACCAGCTTATGGTAACTGACATAGAGCTTGTTGCCGGCATACGGGATCTCCCGCAGCCAGGCGAATTCCGGCATCAGCAGATGGCGCTGAGTAGCCCAGGCGATAACCGGGGCGCTGTTGTCAATCAGGCTGCTGACCAGCAGCGCAATCGGAATGATAAACAGCAGCAGCAGCAGAATCGTCATGGCGATAACGGCCAGGGAGCGGCGTCCCCACAGCAGATGCTGCAGGCGAATCATGAGTGGCCAGGTTGCGATAACAACCATGCTTGCCCAGGCAAAGCCCAGAATAAAAGGCTGTACCACCCAGAGACAGGCGATAATCATCAGCAAAATAAACATCAGTGAGAACAGCAGTTGCGGCAGATCCACACCGCGTTGCAGGCTTTTCATAACAGCGATTTAACCTCAGTTAATCCTTCAGGAAGGGCCCCTGGCCCGGGATCATCATGCGCTATTTCCTGAAAATTAAACAGGAAAAGCAGGGCCACAGAAGCGGGGAAGGGAAATGCCAGCAGACAGGAAAAAAATGTGATACAACC
Source organism: Pantoea sp. PSNIH1 (assembly GCF_007680655.1). Classification (NCBI taxonomy): domain Bacteria; kingdom Pseudomonadati; phylum Pseudomonadota; class Gammaproteobacteria; order Enterobacterales; family Erwiniaceae; genus Pantoea; species Pantoea sp. PSNIH1. The sequence goes on along the minus strand of NZ_VEIP01000001.1, from coordinate 869,996 downwards.
AGACGTTGAAAAATTACTACGCAAACGTTTACAACATCCCGGTCACGACACCATGATCCCACAAATTCCGCAGGCTCCTGGCCTGGTTCAGCAAGTTCTCGCCTTTTTGCAGGCGCTCAAAGAGCAGGGTTTTACCGGCGATACCGCTACCAGCTATGCCGACCGTCTCTCACTCTCTACGGATAACAGCATCTATCAGCTTCTGCCGGATGCGGCACTGTTTCCGCGTTCGACCGCAGATATCGCTCTGATTGCGCGGCTCGCCGGTGAGGACGCTTTTGCCAGCCTGACGTTTACGCCACGCGGCGGCGGCACCGGCACTAACGGACAGTCGCTGAATCAGGGCATTGTGGTTGATATGTCGCGCTACATGAACCGCATTCTGGAGATCAACACCGAACAGGGCTGGGTGCGGGTTGAGGCGGGAGTAGTGAAAGATCAGCTCAACGCCTGGCTCCGGCCATACGGTTTCTTCTTTTCCCCGGAGCTCTCCACCAGTAACCGCGCCACGCTGGGCGGCATGATCAACACCGATGCCTCAGGTCAGGGATCGCTGGTATATGGTAAAACTTCCGATCATGTCGAGGGGTTACGCGCGGTGCTGCTGGGCGGCGATATCCTTGATACGCGCGCCATACCGGTGGCGCTGGCGGAGCAGCTCGCCGCAACGCCGACGCCTGAGGGCCGCATCTACCAGACGGTGCTGCAAAGCTGTCGTGAGCAGCGCGCGCTGATCCTTGAAAAATTTCCAAAGCTTAACCGCTTCCTGACCGGTTACGATTTACGCCACGTCTTCAGTGATGACATGCAGCAGGTCGATCTCACGCGGCTGTTGTGCGGTGCCGAGGGCACGCTGGCGTTTATTACGGAAGCGCGTCTTGATATCACGCCAATCCCCAAAGTCCGTCGTCTGGTTAACGTTAAATATGAGTCTTTCGACTCCGCGCTGCGCAACGCTTCATTTATGGTAAAAGCGCAGGCGCTGTCAGTGGAGACGGTGGATTCAAAAGTACTGAATCTGGCGCGGGAAGATATTGTCTGGCACTCCGTTAAAGAACTGATCACCGATATCCCGGATAAAACGATGCTGGGACTGAATATCGTGGAGTTTGCCGGCGATGATGGCGCACTTATCGAACAGCAAATCGCCCGTCTCTGCGACCGGCTGGATACGCTGATGGCTGAGCGGCAGGGTGGCGTCATAGGTTATCAGATCTGTAATGAACTGGCTGAGGTCGAGCGTATTTACGCGATGCGTAAGAAGGCGGTTGGCCTGCTGGGCAATGCACAGGGGCGCGCCAAGCCAATTCCGTTTGTGGAAGATACGGCGGTGCCGCCGGAGCAGCTGGCCGATTATATTGGTGAGTTTCGCGCGCTGCTGGATAGCCACGGCCTGAGCTACGGTATGTTTGGCCATGTTGATGCGGGCGTGCTGCACGTGCGTCCGGCACTGGATATGTGCGATCCGCAGCAGGTGCTGCTGATGAAGCAGATTTCAGATGAAGTGGTCGCGCTGACGGCCCGTTACGGCGGGTTACTGTGGGGGGAGCATGGCAAAGGTTTCCGCGCGCAGTATAGTCCGGCCTTTTTCGGTGAAACGCTGTTTACCGAGCTGCGTCGTATCAAACGCGCGTTCGATCCCGATAACCGGCTGAATCCGGGTAAAATCTGCACGCCGCTGGAGAGCGATGCGCCGATGATGCAGGTGAATGGCGCGATGCGCGGCGATCTGGATCGTCAGATCCCGCTGACGGTACGCACCAGCTGGCGCGGCGCGATGGAGTGCAACGGCAACGGCCTCTGCTTCAATTTTGATGTGCGCAGCCCGATGTGTCCGTCGATGAAAATCACCCGCAATCGTATTCACTCGCCGAAAGGACGCGCGACGCTGACGCGTGAATGGCTGCGCCTGCTGTCGGAGCAGGGCGTTGATCCTGACCAGCTTGAGCAGGCGCTGCCGCAGCAGGGAGCCAGCCTGCGTATGCTGATCCAGCGTACGCGTAACAGCTGGCACGCTAACCGCGGAGAGTACGATTTTTCCCATGAGGTAAAAGAGGCGATGTCGGGCTGTCTGGCCTGTAAAGCCTGTTCGACCCAGTGCCCGATTAAAATCGATGTGCCCGATTTCCGCGCGCGCTTTTTACAACTTTACCATACGCGCTATCTGCGACCGGTCAGCGATCACCTGGTGGCCAGCGTAGAGAGCTATGCGCCGCTGATGGCGAAAGCGCCAAAGGTGTTCAATTTCTTCCTGCAGCAGCCGTGGATGCGCGAATTCAGCAAAACGCATATCGGTATGGTGGATTTGCCTCAGCTCTCCGCACCTAACCTTAAACAGCGTCTGAGCGGGCATCCGGCAATGAACCTGACGCTGGAGCAGCTGGAAGCGATGGATAGCGCAGCGCGGCAGCAGTGCGTGCTGGTGGTGCAGGACCCGTTTACCAGCTACTACGAAGCGCAGCTGGTGACCGACTTTATTTCACTGATTGAAAAGCTGGGTTACCGTCCGGTGCTGCTGCCTTTCTCTCCCAACGGCAAAGCGCAGCATGTTAAGGGGTTTCTGCAGCGTTTCGCCCGTACCGCAGCGAAAACTGCTGAACTGCTCAATCGGGTGGCAAAACTGGGGATCCCGATGGTCGGGGTCGACCCGGCCACTGTGCTCTGCTATCGCGATGAGTATCAGCAGGTACTGAAAAGCAAGCGCGGTGATTTCAGCGTGCTACTGGTGCATGAGTGGCTGCAGCAGGCGCTGGCTGATGGCGTAAATCAGCCGGTCAGCGGCGAGCCCTGGTATCTGTTTGCGCACTGTACGGAAGTGACCGCGCTGCCCGCTACGCCGGATCAATGGCAGAAGATATTTGCCCGCTTCGGTGCCCGGCTGGAAAATATCAATACCGGCTGCTGCGGCATGGCGGGGACGTATGGCCACGAGGCGCAGCATCTGGAGAACTCGCTCGGCATCTATGCGCTCTCCTGGCATCCGCAGCTGCAGCGGCTGCCGCGCCAGCGCTGTCTGGCGACCGGCTTTTCCTGTCGCAGCCAGGTGAAACGTGCCGAAGGCAACGGCATGCGTCATCCTTTACAGGCGCTGCTGGAATTGATGTAAACAAAATGTAGGAGCCGTCACAAAGCTGGATTAGAATATCCAGCCAGCGTGGCGGACAAAATCACGCTGCAGGCCCGTTATCTGGTCCCAGTCGCCGCTTTGTGCAAGCTTTTGGCATAAATGCGTCAGCGACTGGCGGGCGAACTGATACGCCTGCAGGCGAAACAGCCGGTCACGGTCATCGTTGCCCATCTCCTGAATCAGGCGATGGTGCAGCTTGCCTAAGGCGTGCAGATAGCTGCGATCGTCGCCGTTGATATCGCAGATTTCCGCCATATCCAGGCAGGTATCGTTAAACCGGCGCAGCTGCTCCAGTGAGCACTCTGGCCGGTTGAGTCTGGCTTCGGCCAGATAAAAATCTACGGTGATGTCGCGCACGGCAAATCGGTAGTCGCTGATTTTGTGTTGTAACCAGGCTGAAACGGTACGTGTCATAGCGCCGCCTAAATAGTTAATGATAATCATTATCATATTAAACTGCGTCAGGAATGCAATTCCCGCTAAAGAAATATATTGATGTCTGTAACCTGTTACTAAAATCGGCAATAACAATCTCTTTACATTCGGTAAAGGCGTAACCTGTATACAGGTTAATTGCTTTAGGGCCGGTTTTTATAAAATGTTACGATATCAATAGGTTGTAATATTTGTCCCGAATAAAAACTGTCTGTTACAGGCCGTACTAAAGGGACTATGCTTAATAATTAAGCAGAAAAAACAGCACGAGATGATTATCCCTGCAAAACAAGAGGTTGAAGTGATAGGCGATATCACTACCATAGGGGGATAGCCTGAGAAGGTCCAGACTTGCGAGGTACAACGATGTCATCAGTAAACGCCGCGTCCTTTTCGCCTGACGATTTTGTCTGGAAAGGACTTACGCTGACCGAGTCGGCAGCGAAACAGATCCTGACTCTGGTTGAACAGGACCCGGAAGTAAAGGGTCTGAAACTGAGCGTGAAACAATCTGGCTGTGCCGGTTTTGGTTATGTCATGGATCTGGTAAAAGAGCCAGCCGATGACGATCTGCAGTTTGAGCAGTTTGGCGCAAAACTCTTTGTGCCGCTTCAGGCAATGCCGTTTGTCGACGGCACCGAGCTGGACTACGTCCGTGAAGGCCTGAACCAGATCTTTAAATTCAATAACCCTAAAGCTCAGCACGCCTGCGGGTGCGGTGAAAGCTTTGGCGTCGAGTAAGTGAAATATGTCACGACATAGCGAAGCATCTGATGATGTACAGACCTGGGAAGGCAAGCTCAACTACAAAGAGGGCTTCTTTACCCGGTTACAAACCGACGAACTGGCACACGGCATTAATGAAGATGTCGTGCGTGCGATCTCGGCTAAGCGTAACGAACCCGAATGGATGCTTGAGTTCCGGCTCAAGGCTTTCCGTGCCTGGCTTGAAATGGAAGAGCCGCACTGGTTAAAAGCGCACTATGACAAGCTCGACTATCAGGATTACAGCTACTTTTCTGCGCCATCATGCGGGAACTGTGACGACAGCTGCGCATCTGAGCCGGGTGCAACCCAGGCGTCGGGCAGCGTGGCCTCCAGTGACTACCTGACTCAGGAAGTGGAAGACGCGTTTAATCAGCTGGGTGTTCCGGTACGTGAAGGTAAAGAGGTCGCTGTCGATGCGATTTTCGATTCCGTGTCGGTCTCAACCACCTACCGTGACAAGCTGGCCAAACAGGGCATTATCTTCTGCTCATTTGGTGAAGCGATCCATGACCATCCGGAACTGGTACAGAAGTATCTGGGTACTGTCGTGCCACACAACGATAACTTCTTTGCTGCGCTTAACTCAGCGGTAGCCTCCGATGGCACCTTTGTTTATATCCCGAAAGGGGTACGCTGCCCGATGGAGCTGTCGACCTATTTCCGCATCAACGCGGCGAAAACAGGTCAGTTTGAGCGCACCATTCTGATTGCAGATGAAGACAGCTATGTCAGCTATATCGAGGGCTGCTCGGCGCCGGTACGTGACACTTATCAGCTGCACGCAGCGGTCGTTGAAGTCATCATCCATAAAAATGCTGAAGTGAAATATTCCACGGTACAGAACTGGTTCCCTGGCGGCGAAGGTGAGGGCGGTATCCTCAACTTCGTTACCAAGCGCGCCCTGTGCGAAGGCGATCACAGCAAGATGTCCTGGACGCAGTCTGAGACCGGCTCTGCGATTACCTGGAAATATCCAAGCTGTATCCTGCGCGGTGACTACTCCGTAGGTGAGTTCTACTCGGTTGCCCTGACCAGCGGTCGCCAGCAGGCGGATACCGGTACCAAGATGATCCATATCGGTAAAAACACCAAATCGACCATTATCTCTAAAGGGATATCGGCGGGTAAAAGCCAGAATACCTACCGCGGTCTGGTGAAAATCATGCCGACGGCAACCAATGCGCGTAACTTTACGCAGTGTGACTCGATGCTGATTGGTCCCGATTGCGGTGCGCATACTTTCCCGTATGTAGAAACGCGCAACAACACAGCGCAGCTTGAGCATGAAGCCACTACGTCACGTATTGGCGAAGATCAGATGTTCTACTGCCTGCAGCGCGGCATCAGCGAAGAAGATGCGATCTCTATGATCGTCAACGGCTTCTGTAAAGATGTTTTCTCCGAGCTGCCACTGGAATTTGCCGTGGAAGCACAAAAACTGTTAGCGATCAGCCTTGAGCACAGTGTCGGCTGATGCCACACGCGTTGCCGGAAGCAATGTGAAGGAATAAGTATGTTAAGTATTAAAGATTTACAGGTTAGCGTTGAAGATAAAGAGATTTTGCGCGGTCTGAACCTGGAAGTTAAACCAGGTGAAGTCCACGCCATTATGGGCCCGAATGGCTCAGGTAAAAGTACGCTTTCAGCAACGCTGGCGGGTCGCGAAGATTACGAGATCACCGGTGGCTCTGTCACCTTTAAAGAGAAAGATCTGCTGGCGCTGGAACCTGAAGAGCGTGCCGGAGAAGGCATCTTTATGGCGTTCCAGTACCCGGTAGAGATCCCGGGTGTCAGCAACCAGTTTTTCCTGCAGACCTCCGTTAATGCAGTACGCAAATATCGCGAGCAGGAAGAGCTGGATCGCTTCGACTTCCAGGATTTTATCGAAGATAAGATCAAGCTGCTGAAAATGCCGGAAGATTTGCTGACGCGTTCAGTTAACGTCGGCTTCTCCGGTGGTGAGAAGAAGCGCAATGATATTCTGCAGATGGCGGCGCTGGAGCCGGAACTCTGCATTCTCGATGAGACCGATTCGGGTCTGGATATCGATGCCCTGAAAATCGTGTCTGAGGGCGTTAACAGCCTGCGCGACGGTAAGCGCTCTTTCATCATCGTAACGCACTATCAGCGTATCCTGGATTACATTAAGCCGGATCACGTGCACGTTCTTTATCAGGGTAAAATCGTTAAGTCTGGCGACTTTTCACTGGTGAAACAGCTGGAGGAGCAAGGCTATGGCTGGCTTACCGACGAAGAGTGATAATGCCCTGCAGCAGTGGCACCATCTGTTTGAGTCTCGCGGCGAGCAGCGCTCGCTGCAGGCGCAGCAGCACTGGCAGCAGCTGATGCGTGAAGGCTTGCCCACCCGCAAGCATGAAAACTGGAAATATACGTCGCTGGAGAGCCTGCTGGGACAGCACTTTGTGCTGCCTTCCGCGCAGAGTCTCAGCCGTGAGCAGGCGGATGCGCTGGCGCTGCCGCTGGACGCGGTACGACTGGTATTTGTTGATGGCCGCTTCCAGCCTGCGCTGAGCAGCACGGAAACCGATCTGTTTGAGATCCAGCACGTTCAGGCAGCTGAGCGTCGCGATTTGCCGGCGCCGGTACAGCCGGAGATCTTCCTGCATCTGACAGAGAGCCTGGCAGAAGAGGTGACGACGATTCGTCTGGCGCGCGGCAAAGCGGCTACCCGCCCACTCTACCTGCTGCATATCACCAGCGGTCAGGCAGATGCGCTCAATACCGTGCATCATCGTCATCATGTAGAGCTGGAGCAGAGTGCGGTAGCGGAAATCGTTGAGCACTATGTCACGCTGAATGACGCGGCGCACTTTACCGGCGCGCGGATCACCTTTGCCGTGGCGGATAATGCGCAGCTGAAACATACCAAGCTCGCCTTTGAAACCAGCAGCAGCTATCACTTTGCGCATAATGACATTGTGATGGGTCAGGATGCGCGCGTCAGCAGCACCAGCTTCCTGCTGGGCGCCGGCCTGTCACGTCATAACACCAGCACGCAGCTGAATGGCGAAAACAGCGAGCTGGCAATGAACAGCCTGGTCCTGCCGGTGGGCAGCGAAATCGCAGATACCCGCAGCTATCTGGAGCACAACAAAGGCCACTGCCTGAGTCGTCAGCTGCATAAAACCATTTCGCGCGAAAAAGGCCGTGCCGTCTTCAATGGTCACATCAAAGTGGCACAGCACGCGCTGAAAACCGATGGCCAGATGACCAACAATAATCTGCTGCTGGGCCGGCTGGCGGAAGTCGATACCAAGCCACAGCTGGAGATCTACGCCGATGACGTAAAATGCAGCCATGGTGCCACCATCGGCCGCATTGATGATGAGCAGATGTTCTATCTGCGCTCGCGCGGTATCGCTGAAGAAGCGGCGCAGCAGATGATCATCCACGCTTTTGCCGCCGAACTGACCGAAACGCTGGATGATGACATTCTGCGTCAGGCGGTGCTGGCACGCATCTCACAGCGTTTCCCTGGAGTACATTCATGAGTTTCGATTCCGAACGAGTCAGAGCGGAGTTTCCGATCCTGAGTCGTGAGGTCAACGGACACCCGCTGGCCTACCTTGACAGCGCGGCCAGCGCGCAGCGTCCGCTCGCGGTAATCAACGCGGAAAGTCATTTTTACCAGCACGGCTACGCCGCCGTGCATCGCGGCATCCATTCGCTGAGCGCGCAGGCCACCAGCGATATGGAAGCGGTACGCGCGCAGGCTGCGGCCTTTCTGAATGCGGCTTCGCATGAAGAGATTATCTTTGTTAAAGGCACAACCGAAGGCATTAATCTGGTAGCCAATAGCTGGGGCGGCAGTCAGCTGCAACCTGGTGACAATCTCATCATTACCGAGATGGAGCATCACGCTAACATCGTGCCGTGGCAGATGGTGGCACAGCGCACCGGTGCTGAGATCCGCGTCCTGCCGCTCAGCGATAGCGGTGAACTGGCTACAGAGCAGCTTGCTTCGCTTATCGACAGCCGTACCCGGCTGCTGGCGGTCACGCACGTCTCTAACGTGCTGGGCACCGTTAACCCGGTTAAGGCGCTGGTCGCTCAGGCGAAAGCAGCCGGCCTGGTCACACTGATTGATGGCGCGCAGGCGGTGATGCATCACGCCGTTGACGTGCAGGATATCGACTGTGATTTCTACGTTTTCTCCGGACATAAAATTTACGGTCCGACCGGTATCGGCGTACTCTATGCGCGTAAAGCGCTGCAGGAGCAGATGCCGCCGTGGGAAGGCGGGGGGTCCATGATTGACCAGGTCATGCTGCCGGTGGGAACCACCTGGAACAGCGCGCCGTGGCGCTTTGAAGCGGGTACGCCTAATACCGGCGGTATCATCGGTCTGGGTGCCGCACTGAACTGGGTAAGTGAACTGGGTCTTGACGCTATTCATGCACGCGAAAGCGCGCTGATGCGTTACGCGCTGGACAAACTCGCTTCAGTACCGGACATCGTGCTTTATGGTCCAGCGCAGCGCAGCGGGGTAATCGCCTTTAACCTGGGTAAACATCACGCCTTTGACGTTGGCAGCTTCCTCGATCAGTATGGTATTGCCATTCGCACCGGTCACCACTGTGCGATGCCGCTGATGCGCCACTATGCCGTACCGGCGATGTGTCGCGCCTCCTTCGCGCTCTATAATACCGAAGATGAGGCAGATCGGCTGGCCGCTGGCCTGACGCGTATCCATCGCCTGCTGGGCTAAGCAGATTTCAGGAGTAACAGATGGCGAACCTGCCGGAAAAAGAGAAGCTGGTGCGCAACTTTAATCGTTGCGCTAACTGGGAAGAGAAGTACCTTTACATCATTGAGCTGGGTGCAAAATTACCAGAATCCTCTGAAAGCCTGCATCAGCCTGAGTATGTCATTTCAGGCTGTCAGAGCCAGGTCTGGATCCGCATGACGCCGCAGGCGGATGGATCGATGGCGTTTGAAGGGGATAGCGACGCAGCTATTGTTAAGGGATTGATTGCAGTAGTATTTAGCCTCTATCAGGGGCTGAAGCCGCAGGAGATCCTCGAGCTGGATGTGCGCCACTGGTTTGCGGAACTGGCGCTGACTCAGCACCTGACGCCAACGCGTTCTCAGGGGCTGGAAGCGATGATCCGCGCTATCCGGCATAACGCTCAGCAGCTCTGCTAAGGTACACTCTTCAGACCCCGGTTTAGCCGGGGTCTTTTCCATCCAGAAAGAGAAACCTGCATGAAACCTGCGTTACGTTTAGCTGGTGCACTGCTGCTGTCCTGCTTTGGACTCTCTGCACCTTCAATGGCTACTGAATATCCTCTCCCTGCCGACGACAGCCGCCTGATCGGCGAAAACGTTCTGACCACTATCTCTGATAACAAACAGCCGCTGGAGAGCGTGGCAGCGCGCTACAGCACAGGACTGCTCGGCCTGCTGGAAGCAAACCCCGGCGTTGATCCCTGGCTGCCGGCGGCAGGTACGCAGATCACCGTGCCGCTGCAGATGCTGTTGCCGGATGCGCCGCGCAAAGGGATTGTGGTTAATCTGGCTGAGCTGCGCCTCTACTACTATCCGCCGGGAGAAAACCGCGTGGTGGTCTATCCAATCGGCATTGGCCAGTTAGGCGCTGCGACGCCCGATATGGTGACGCGTATCAGCCAGAAAATTCCCAACCCGACCTGGACACCGACGCCAAATATTCGCAAGCGCTATGCGAAAGAGGGCGTGACGCTGCCGGTGACGGTTCCGGCCGGCCCTGACAATCCGATGGGACTGTTCGCCCTGCGTCTGGCGTATGGCAAGGGACACTACCTGATTCACGGCACTAACGCTGACTTTGGCATCGGCATGCGCGTCAGCTCCGGCTGTATTCGCCTGCGTCCCGCTGATATTGAAGCGCTGTTCAACAGCGTCCCGGCAGGCACGCGCGTTCAGATTGTTAATCAGCCGGTGAAGTACGCCATCGAACCAGACGGTAAACGCTATATTGAGGTTCATCAGCCGCTGTCGCGCAGTGAAAAAGATGATCCGCAGACGCAGCCGCTGGTGCGCAGCACCGCTCTGAAAGCCTTTAGCCGCAGTGCGAAAAGCGACAGTGCGCTGATTGAGGAGGCGATGACGCGCCGTTCAGGTATGCCGGTGCTGGTCAGCAGCGGCGAGCCGGTTGCCGTAGAGACGGCAGAGCAGGTTGCAGCAGAGCCGCAGGGCTGAAGTCAGCCGGTCAGACAGCGCCACCGGGCGCTGGAATCAGCACAAAAAAAATGGTGCCACCAGGGCACCATTTTTCAAACCAGAACTCTTACTTACGGTAAGAGTGAGCCTGGTTGTCCAGACGCTGGTTAGCGCGAGCTGCGTCATCTTTAGCAGCCTGAACGTCAGAACGCACTGCGTTCACGTCGTTGCTCAGCTGGTCAACTTTAGCGTTCAGAGTCTGAACGTCTGAAGACAGCTGGTCGATTTTAGCGTTGCTTGAGCAACCAGCCAGCAGAGTTGAACCCAGGATTACCGCGCCCAGTACCAGTTTAGTACGTTTCATTTTATACCCTCTAGATTAAGTTAATCTCCATGTAGCGTTACAAGTATTGCACAAAGCTTTTTAAGTTGAGAATAAATTTTTGATGAGAACATGCTTAAATTTGATCGTTCGCTCAAAGAAGCAGCATCTGGCAGAATATGATGAAAATATTTAGCGAAAACAGAGGGATTTAATCGGATTAACCTTAATTCCACAACATATTGAATAGTTATTTTCGATTTGAATTTTTCTGATTATAGATTAGCGATGGAATAAAAAAAGCGCCGGTTAAGGCGCTTGTTTAAATAAAGTGTGACGTTAAATCAAATCACGTGCACGGAAGCGGTGTTAGTAGTTCCGCTTGGCACCAGGGCACCTGAAACCATCACGACCACATCACCTTTCTGCGCGTAGCCGCTTTCCAGCGCCAGCTCTTTACCAATGCGATAGAAATCATCGGTTGATTCAATGCGGGCGACCAGGCGAGTCTCGATACCTTTGCTCAGGATCAGCTGACGGGCAGTGGTCTGGTTGGTCGTCAGGGCGAGAATGGTTGCATCCGGGAAGTACTTACGTACTGATTTTGCTGATTTACCGCCCTCGGTGGCTACAACAATCAGTGGTGCTTCCAGTTTCTCTGCGGTCTCAACGGCACCACGGCAGACAGCTTCCGTAATACGCAGCTTGCGGGAATCTTTCAGCTCGTCGATGCGTGACTTCATCACGCGATCGGTACGCTCACAGATGGTGGCCATGATCGTGACCGACTCCAGCGGATAGCGGCCTTTGGCGCTCTCACCAGACAGCATCACGGCGTCAGTACCGTCAAGAATGGCGTTAGCCACGTCGCCCGCTTCAGCACGGGTAGGGCGCGGGTTTTTGATCATGGAGTCGAGCATCTGCGTAGCAGTGATGACCACTTTGCGGGCTTTGTTGCACTTTTTGATCATCATCTTCTGCGCGAAGATAACCTCTTCAACCGGGATCTCTACGCCCAGATCGCCACGCGCAACCATGATGCCGTCAGACGCTTCGAGAATTTCATCGAAGTTGTTAAGGCCTTCCTGGTTTTCGATCTTAGAGATGATCTGGATGTTTTCGCCGCCATGCGCTTTCAGATGCTCGCGGATCTCCAGCACGTCAGAGCGTTTACGAATAAACGACGCGGCGACAAAGTCCACTCCCTGCTCGCAGCCAAAAATCAGATCGCGCTTATCTTTTTCTGCCAGTGCAGGCAGCTGGATAGAGACGCCAGGCAGGTTAACGCCTTTGTTTTCGCCGAGGTCGCCGTTATTCAGCACTTCACACACTACGCTGTTTTCCGTGACTTCAGTAACGGTCATGCCAATCAGGCCATCGTCAACCAGAACCGTGTTGCCAATTTTCAGATCTTCAGTAAAACCGGCATAGGTAACAGCGACGCGTTCATGATTACCAATCACAGACTGATCGGTGGTAAAGGTAAAGGTCTGGCCCGCCTTGAGTGAAACGTCGTTGCCACCCTCCAGCTTCATGGTGCGGATTTCCGGTCCTTTGGTGTCCAGCAGAATCGCGGCCTGATGCCCCGTTTTTTCCATGACGGCACGCATATTTGCGATGCGCTGACCATGTTCGGCGTAATCACCGTGCGAGAAGTTGAGACGCATAACGTTCATGCCTGCTTCCAGCAGCTGGGTCAGCATCTCTTCTGATTCGGTTTTCGGCCCGATAGTACAAACAATCTTGGTCTTTTTCATGTCAGATATCTGTATGTTGTGATGGATGATAAAGGTCGGTATCCGATGCGCGGAGCACCGAAGTGAAAATGTGACGATTGTGGCTACGGATAATACAGAAGTAAGAATAGGTGACAGGAACTGAGCGTGCAGGGAAGTTATGCGTTGCAGAAGCAGGCCGGCAGGGCGGCGTTGCGCAAATCAGAGACATTGATGGCATAGGCACGTCAGCGCTGAAACCTTTCAGGTGAAACAACGAGTCATAGTATAATCGCTAAGTATGCGAAAACCAATATAAAAGCAGCAGGGGATATCGACCTGAATCAAGGAAAGCGACGTTGCGCAAGAAGAGGATACAGCGAAGTGGTGCGCTCTAATGGACTCGAACCATCGACCCCCACCATGTCAAGGTGGTGCTCTAACCAACTGAGCTAAGAGCGCGCAATACAGCAAACTGGTGCGTCCGAGTGGACTCGAACCACCGACCCCCACCATGTCAAGGTGGTGCTCTAACCAACTGAGCTACGGACGCACTTGGTGCGCTCTAATGGACTCGAACCATCGACCCCCACCATGTCAAGGTGGTGCTCTAACCAACTGAGCTAAGAGCGCAACACGCTGTCAGGGCGACAGCGGGGACGAATATTAACGGTACGCCGGAAACCTGGCAAGGGAAAAAAACAGAAAATCGGGACGACTGACCAGCATCTGTGCGAAGCGTCGCTTTTTTCAGCATTGCGGGCCAGATAAACGCCCGTTCAGCCACTTAGCGCGCCGCCCGCGCCAGAATAACCTCTGCAGGCAGACGCTGCATACGGCGAATACGCCAGATCATCATCGCGGCGGCAGAGGTCAGGCCCACAATAAACCCGCACCAGAATCCGGCCGGACCCAGCGCCGGAACAATCCAGTCAGTCAGCGCCAGGATATAGCCTGCCGGCAGTCCCAATACCCAGTAAGCGATCAGCGTAATGAAAAAGATCGAGCGGGTATCTTTATAACCGCGCAGGATCCCGCTGCCGATAACCTGAATCGAATCGGAGAACTGATAGATCGCAGCCAGCAGCATCAGCTGGGCAGCCAGCGTAATGACCGCAGGGTTCGCCGTATAGAGCACGGCGATATCGTGACGGAACGTGACGGTAAACAGGGCAGTGCAGGCCGCCATGGCGATGCCCACGCCCTGACCGGTCCAGGCGGCGGTGCGTGCACCTTCCGCCGAGCCTTCACCCAGCCGGTAACCCACGCGAATCGTGGTGGCTACCCCCAGCGACAGCGGCAGGACAAACATCAGTGAGCTGAAGTTGAGCGCGATCTGGTGTCCTGCGACATTCACAATGCCCAGTGGTGAAACCAGCAGCGCCACTACGGCAAACAGCGTAACTTCAAAGAACAGCGCCAGCGCTACCGGTAACCCCAGCGAAAAGAGCCGCGTGAGAATAGCGCGCGAGGGCGCTGACCAGCGTGAGGCCATGCGAATATCGCGCATCGCCGGCATACGCCGGAGCCAGAAGCGCATAACCAGAAACATCACCCAGTAGACGGAGGCGGTTGCCACGCCGCACCCCACGCCGCCGAGACGCGGCATACCAAAGTGGCCATAAATGAAGATGTAGTTCAGCGGAATGTTGGTCAGCAGTCCGAGAAAGCCCAGCAGCATGGCGGGTTTGGTTTTAGACAGACCGTCGCACTGGTTACGCGCCACCTGGAAAAAAAGATAGCCTGGTGCGCCCCAGAGCAGCGCATGCAGGTAACCTTCCGCTTTAATGGCCAGATCGGCGTCAATGTCATGCATTGCGCGGATAAGATAGCCCGCGTTCCATAACACAACCATAATGACAAGCGAAACGGCCAGTGCCAGCCAGTACCCCTGGCGCACCTGCTCGGCAATGCGTTCACGTCGTCCGGACCCGTTGAGTTGCGCAACGGCTGGCGTCAGTGCCAGTAGCAGACCGTGACCAAAAAGAATGGCGGGAAGCCAGATAGAGGTGCCAACAGCAACGGCGGCCATATCCGTGGCGCTTACCGCACCGGCCATAACGGTATCTACAAATCCCATCGCAGTCTGGGCTACCTGAGCGAGGATCACCGGGATTGCGAGGGCCAGCAGCTGACGCGCTTCTGTTAAATACTTCTGCACGTATCACCTGTTTGATTAAGAGAAAGAGAGACTATTCCCGGCGAATGCGCGCTCAATGCAGCCAGAGCCCGCACGCGGAACAAATAATGATAACAAATTTATTTGCCTTTTATGCAACCATTGCGCATGCGCAAATTAAGTTGTGCTGGCAGGCTGTGATAAGCTAAGACAAACGCGTGGAGAGGATAGTTATGTTTACGGGTATTGTGCAGGGCGTGGCGGAAATTGTCGCCATTGAAGAGAAAGAGCTGTTTCGCACTCATACTGTACGTCTTGATGCAGCCCTGCTGCCAGGGCTGGAGCTGGGGGCGTCTGTAGCGCACAACGGCTGCTGCCTGACCGTAACGGCCATCGAAGAGGATCGGGTCAGCTTTGACCTGATTAAAGAGACGCTGCGCATTACCAATCTGGGTGCGCTGCAGGTGGGTGACAGAGTCAATATTGAGCGTGCGGCTAAATTCAGCGATGAAATTGGCGGACACCTGATGTCGGGTCATATTATGACCACCGCTGAAATCTGCAAAATTATTCAGTCGGAAAATAACCGCGAAGTCTGGTTCAGACTGCAGGATGCAGAACAGATAAAATATATTCTGCGCAAAGGCTATATCGGTATTGATGGCATCAGCCTGACGGTCGGCGATGTGACCAAAACCAAATTCTGCGTCCACCTGATCCCGGAAACGCTGGAGCGCACCACGCTGGGAAGCAAAAAGCTGGGGCATAAGGTCAATATCGAAATCGATCCGCAAACGCAGGCGATTGTGGATACCGTTGAGCGCGTTATGGCGCAGCGTGAAGCCGCCCTGATTGCCGCAGCAACAGCGCCGGCCGGACCGGCAGAATAAACTTCAGTAAAGGCGCGCAGCGCGCCTTTTTAACCTAGCGCGCAACGCGCAGCCCGCCTTCATAGCCGCGACTGAACATCACCTGCCACAGCTGAATATCCCGGGCGCGAAAGGCACCAGCACACGCATTGAGATAGTAGCTGAACATACGCTTAAAACGCTCATCATAGCGGGCAGAGAGCTGCGGCCACGCCGCCAGGAAACGCGTATGCCACGCCATAAGCGTGGTGTCATAATCGGTCCCGAAGTTGTGCCAGTCTTCCATAATAAAATAAGGCTCGCTGGCGTCCGCTATCTGTCGCACAGAGGGCAGGCAGCCGTTCGGGAAAATATATTTATCGATCCACGGATCTACCCGCATATCGGTTCTTACCGCCCCGATGGTGTGCAGCAGAAAGAGGCCGCCGGGTTTCAGGTTGCGGTTAACCACCCTGAAGTAGGTCGCATAATTTTTCGGGCCAACGTGCTCAAACATCCCGACGGAAACGATGCGGTCAAACTGCTGCTCAAGGTCGCGATAATCCTGCAGCAGTATCGTGACGTCCAGTCCGGCGCAGCGCTGCTGTGCCATCTTTTGCTGCTCCTGGGAGATAGTGACGCCATATACGCTGACACCGTAGCGGCGGGCAGCAAACTCCGCCAGCCCGCCCCAGCCGCAGCCGATATCTAGCAGAGACATGCCGGGTTCAAGCTGCAGTTTGCGGCAGATCAGATCCAGCTTGGCTTCCTGCGCCGCTTCCAGCGTTTGCGCATGAGGCCAGTAGCCGCAGGAGTACTGCATAAACGGGTCCAGCATCAGGCTGAACAGGTCATTACCCAAATCGTAGTGCGCTCTGCCGACCTGCCAGGCGCGCTTTTTTGATTGCAGATTGGTCAGCCGGGCAGCGGCGATACGCAGCGTATCCTTAAAGTGGTGCGGCAGCTGATGATCGAGATGATGTCTGAGCGCGCGATGAAAAAACATATCCAGTCGTTCACACGTCCACCACCCATCCATGTAACTTTCGCCCAGACCCAGTGAGCCTTCCTGCATCACGCGCTTAAAAAAGCCAGCATGATGAACCTGAATATCCCATGGTCGTGAACCATTAACGCGAATATCTGCCTGTTCAAGTAACTCCCGGGCAATACGAAACCACGGATTCTCTTCGGGAGTGACTGCTTCTGCACATGATGAACTCATAGCTTCTCCATCACCTTGTAAATATGACCTGGGAAACAGAAGGATCTGCATCAGGTCTGTGAAAGAACGCAGGGTGGTGCCGTGCGCAGCTAAACCACATTAACAGAGGTATGAATAGTCCGGACTCACGCAATGCGCAGCGGCCTGGCCGCACGCAGATGCTGTCCCGGAAAGACCGGGAGCGCTGTTATTGTTATGAATGTCAGAAGAGATAGCGACCCGCGGCGCGAATGCGGGCGGATCGCTCTCTGGCAAAATAGCACCAGACCGGCTTATGCGTTGTCTTCGCAGGGATGGGCGATATCGGCTGATTTAGCTGTTGCGCGCTGCCAGACGAAGCCCATCCAGGCGAGCACCACCGTACTTACCATTACCAGCGTAGTGTGATAAAGCGCCTGCTGCAAACCAGCCGAGACAATCAGGCTGGCAAGGAAGCATAAGCCAAGCTGCAGCAGATTCTGTAAACCTGCAGCTTTACCGCTGGCGTGCGGGAACGGCGCCAGCGCGCTGGCAACCACAATCGGATAGATAGCGCCGTTTGCCAGCGCCATACCGCAGAAAGGCAGCAGCAGGCCAAAAAGCGACGGCGCGGGAAGCAGCGCAACGGCAAAGAGGCTCATAATGCTCAGACTGTAAATCAGCAGCAGCCAGGGCAGCAGCTGCGCGCCCTGAAAGCGATTAAGCAGCGCACGACAGCCAAAACCGCCAATAAGGAAGGCAATCGTCTGCGGCACATAGCTGAGCCCGATATCGGCCGGGGTTAAGCCCGCGGCCGCCAGAATAAAGGGTGAACCCGTCAGCCAGGCAAAGAAGCTGGCAGAGCAGGCGGAGTAAATCAGCACGTTGCCGCTGTAGGCGCGGGTAGCGAGCAGCGTCAGCCAGCCCGGCTGATCGCCGCGCGCCGCCTGAGAGATACGCGGCGAGCGAAGTCTGAGGGTACCTGCCAGCAGCACCAGGGTAATCAGCGTCAGCACCAGGAAAATAGTGCGCCAGTGAAAATGACTCATCAGCCAGGCACCCAGCAGCGGAGCCAGAGCAGGAGAGAGCGCCACCAGCGGCATGATAGTGGCAAACACTTTATTGGCCTGCGCTTTAGGGTAGCGATCGATAACCAGCGCCTGCCAGCTCACGGCGGCGGCACAGACGCCCACAGCCTGAATAAAGCGCAGCGCCAGCATCAGCCAGACGTTGTCGGCCCATAGCATGACCAGACAGCTCAGGGCAAAGATTGAGAGGCCTGCCAGTAAAACCGGTTTGCGGCCAATGCGGTCAGAGAGAAGTCCCCAGCCCACCTGCGCACAGGCAAAGCCCGCCAGAAACAGGCTCAGGCTGGCGCTGATAACACCCGGAGCGGTGGCAAAATCACGCTGCATGTCGCTGAATGCGGGCAGATACATATCCGTGGCGAGAAAGCCGAGCATGCTCAGCAGCGCCAGATAGGGCAGAAATCCTTTAGATGACATCACTATTTTTCTCATTCGGCAGGGAAACGCGAAGGAGTGTAAAAGGGTGCAGTCAGCTTTGTGAAACGCTAATATTTGCAGAGTGCTGTTAAATTTTTTGAAGGCAAAAATATGTGGTCTGAATATGCACTTGAGGTGGCGGATGCCGTCGCCCGCACCGGCAGTTTCAGCGCGGCAGCGCAGGAGCTGCACCGCGTGCCTTCTGCTATCAGCTATACCATCAGGCAGCTGGAGAGCTGGCTTGCCGTGGAGCTGTTTGAACGCCAGCATCGGGAGGTGGTCCTGACGCCGGCCGGCGAGCATTTTGTGCGAGAAGGCCGCTCTGTTATCAAAAAAATGCTGGCAACGCGACGCCAGTGTCAGCAGCTGGCCAACGGCTGGCGCGGCCAGCTCACTATTGCCGTTGACTGTATCGTCAAGCCGCAGCGCACGCGCCAGCTGGTGAAAGATTTCTATCGCCACTTTCCCGATATGGAGCTGATCATCAGCTATGAAGTGTTTAACGGCGTATGGGATGCGCTGGCCGATGGCCGGGTTGACGTAGCCATCGGCGCCACGCAGGCGATCCCGGTTGGCGGACGCTTTGCTTTTCAGGATATGGGCGCCCTTAACTGGCGCTGCGTGGTCAGTCCGGATCATCCACTGGCGCAGAGCGCGCATCCTGACGAAGAGGCGCTGCGCGCCTGGCCGTCGCTGGTGCTGGAAGATACGTCGCGCGCGCTGCCGCGCCGTATGACCTGGACGCTGGATAATCAGCGCCGGCTGGTGGTGCCGGAGTGGGAAACCGGAATCGACTGCCTGCAGGCTGGCCTGTGCGTGGGGATGATCCCGGGACATCTGGCGCGGCCGCTACTGGATAGCGGCGCGCTGGTGGAGCTGATATTACCGCAGCCCTTTCCGGAGAGTCCCTGCTGCGTCAGCTGGGCCGAGCAGCGGGCGTCGCCAGCGCTGATCTGGCTGCTGGAATACCTGGGGGATGCTGAGACGCTAAACCATGAGTGGCTCAGCGAGCGCCGCGCTTAGCGGCGATAGTCGCGAAACGGACCATCCCCGACGGAGCGACGCTCAATCAGACTGGGCTGAACTTCAATTGTTTGCGGCTCTTCACGTTTACTGGTAATGCGGTCCAGCAGCATCTCCAGCGCTTTCTCACCCAGCTGAGCTTTGGGCTGATGCACCGTCGTCAGCGCCGGCGTAAAGTAGCGGGCGTTGCGCACATTATCATAGCCGATCACCGAAATATCCTGCGGTACGCGCAGGCCCATCTCATCAGCAGCGCAGATGGCGCCCATTGCCATAATATCGCCGCCGCAGAACACAGCGGTAGGCCGCTGCTTCTGGCTCAGGATCTGCTGCATCGCCTGATAACCCGACTCCGGCTCAAAATCGCCCTGTACGATCCACTCCGCACGCACCGCGATCCCCGCTTCCTGCATCGCCTGCAGGAAGCCGGCGTGCCGTCCGCCGCCGGTATTGCGCTCCAGCTGGCCCGGAATAGCGCCAATATCGCGATGACCCCGCTCGATCAGGTAACGGCCGGCCAGATAGCCGCCCTGAAAGGCGTTATCCTGCACGGTATCGGTAAAATCACCGCGGGAAGCGCCCCAGTCCATGACCACCATCGGAATATTGCGATTCTCTTCCAGCATCTGAAGCAGATCGTCCGGATACTCAGAGCACATCACCAGCAGGCCATCTACCCGCTTTTGCGCCATCATCGACAGATAGGCGCGCTGTTTTTGCAGGTCATTGTGCGCATTGCCCAGAATCAGCGTATAGCCCTGAGCGAAGCAGTGGTTTTCAATCGCTTCAATGATTTCAGCAAAGTAGGGGGCTTCGCTGGATGTCGCCAGCAGACCCAATGTTTTCGTGTGATTAACCTTCAGGCTGCGCGCCACGGCGCTGGGAGAGTAGTGCAGCGCTTTAATCGCCTCCCACACGGCATTACGCGTCTCTTCAGCGACAAAGCGCGTTTTATTGATGACGTGCGAAACCGTGGTCGTTGATACGCCAGCGCGTTTTGCCACATCTTTAATTGTTGCCATGAAAATGAACCTCTTAAACCTATCGCAACTTTATGATAAGTATAGTGTTAAACGTTTGCGTCTGCGCAGGGTTTTCTGCCCGGTTTCAGCATAAAAATGGCTGATTTAAGGCGAGTAATTAACCGTAACAGATAATGACAGCAGCGTGCGCAAAAGGTGTTGCGCAACGAAAGGCGGCGATTCTAGCAAGGTGAGGGGCATAAAACGAGATTTTTACCTGAGGTCAGGCGAAAATATTTAGATTACGGCAGCCGGTATGTGTTCAGGCCAAAACGCGCGCGGCGTGTTGCGCAACCGCTAACGAATGGTTTTAGGTGTCATCATGCGGCGTGCGCCAACATAGTGCTTCTGCCAGTAATCTTCACCCAGCGCGCTGATCTGGATATCCTTGCCGGTACGCGGCGACTGAATAAATTTGCCGTTACCCAGATAAACGCCAACATGATCGGCTGTACCGCGATTATTGATGCGGAAAAACACCAGATCCCCTTTCTCCAGCATTTCGCGCTTGATGGGAGCGGCATCGCGCAGATGATACATTTCGTTGGCCGTGCGCGGCAGTTTGAAACGGACCAGATCTTTGTAGGCGTACCAGACCAGGCCACTGCAATCGAATCCGGTAAGCGGAGAGGTGCCACCCCACTGATAAGGTTTGCCCAGCTGGCCCATAAGTTTAGTCATGGCGGTTTCACGCGCCTTCTGGTAGCGCAGACGGTGGGATTTGCTGAGCCTGATACCGGTCAGCGCATCGGTACTCTCTTCCGCGGCCGCTATTTTCCGGCTGGTACGCTGATGACCATATTTTTTGCTGGCGGAGAGGGCGGGCGCTTTTTTACGGGCGGTACGGGAGGTCGCAGGCGGTTCTGCGTGCAGGCTTTTTTTCGATTTAACTTTTTGTACGGGCGTGACGCGTGTTTTTTTAGCCGAGGTTTTAACCGGACGTCGTTTGCGGCGCTCATCGTCGCGCGCACTCTTTTTCTCCGCTTTCTGCAGGCTGGCGTTAACCGGCTTGTGCGGTGAAGCAGCGGCCACGTTAAAAAACAGCTGAGCAAAAGCCAGTATGAAAAGCGTAATCAGTAAACGCATAGTCCGGTTACAGGTTCGGCAGGCTGCAGAAGCAGACCGCGGCAATATTAGAAAATTCTGATCAGCGATCAGCGCCGGATTGATTCTAATCCACTTTTTTTACAAAAGGTAAGGTCTTTTTTATTAAATCCATCAACACAAGGGCTGTGCAGCAAAAATGAGCGGTTTCAGGCGGTTAACGCAGCATATTTATTGCTAATCGTGTATTAATACACACTTCGTCATACGCCCGTGGCGGCAAACTTAACAAACATGGCGATTCATGCCGCAGCGAGGCAAATTCCCGATTTCAGTCGCGGGATGAAGTCGCTACAATAAACAAACACGAAGTGAAGAATTAAGGAAGGCAAAAATGAGTACTGTTGAAAAAATTCAGCGCCAGATCGCAGAAAACCCGATCCTGCTGTATATGAAAGGATCGCCAAAACTGCCAAGCTGCGGCTTCTCAGCTCAGGCTGTTCAGGCGCTCTCTGCCTGTGGCGAACGCTTCGCGTATGTTGATATCCTGCAGAATCCTGATATCCGTGCTGAACTGCCAAAATACGCTAACTGGCCAACCTTCCCGCAGCTGTGGGTGGATGGGGAGCTGGTCGGCGGCTGCGACATCATCGTTGAGATGTTCCAGCGCGGTGAACTTCAGCCGCTGATCAAAGAAACCGCTGAGAAACACAAAGAAGCGGAATAAATTAAAAGGCCGGCGCTGTGCCGGCCTTTTTCATTCTCTTACTCTGCCGCGCTTTCGCCTGACGCTTCGCTCTCTGCCTCAGCGTCATTTAGCGCCAGCGGCCAGCCACCTAAACGTTTCCAGCGGTTTACCAGCTCGCAAAACAGCATTGCCGTCTGCTCTGTATCATAAAGCGCCGAGTGCGCCTGCGTGCTGTCAAAATCGATACCTGCCGCCTTGCACGCTTTTGCCAGCACCGTCTGTCCCAGCACCAGCCCGCTCAGCGCCGCCGTATCAAAGGTGGCAAACGGATGAAAGGGGTTGCGTTTCAGGCTGGCGCGCTCAGCCGCCGCCGTAACGAAGCTGTGATCAAAGTTGGCATTATGCGCCACAATAATCGCCCGGTTGCAGCCGCTCTCTTTAAGCCCTTTGCGCACCTGTTTAAAGATGGCGTGCAGCGCTTCATATTCGCTCACTGCGCCGCGCAGCGGGTTCGCAGGATCGATACCGGTAAACGCCAGCGCTTCAGGATGAAGAAGGGCACCTGCAAAGGGTTCAATGTGAAAATGCTGGGTTTCGTCACGCTGCAGCCAGCCATCCTCATCCATTTTCAGGGTCGTGGCGGCAATCTCCAGCAGCGCATCAGTCTGCGCATTAAAACCGGCGGTTTCGACATCGATAACTACCGGATAAAAGCCGCGAAAGCGTTGGTTAAGGGCGTTCTGGGCGTTCGATTCAGACATCAGGATCTCATAGCAGTGAAAAGGGCAGCGCGCATTATGGCAAAAAAGGCGGGAGGGTGCAGCAGATGAGAAAAACCAGCCCGCAAATTTGCGGGCTGGCGTCAGGCATCAGTTACCAAGGCCATTACCGGCATGCTTGTTTTCAATCAGCTCAATTTTATAGCCATCGGGATCTTCAACAAACGCAATAATCGTGCTGCCACCTTTAACCGGGCCCGCCTCACGGGTTACGTTGCCGCCCGCGCTACGGATGCGCTCGCAGGTTGCGGCGACATCGTCTACGCCCAGCGCGATGTGACCATAGGCGTTCCCAAGGTCATATTTTTCCGTACCCCAGTTATAGGTCAGCTCAATGACCGCACCTTCGCTCTCTTCGGTGTAGCCAACAAATGCCAGAGTATATTTATATTCTGCATTTTCACTCTGACGCAGCACGCGCATACCCAGTACGCGGGTATAGAAGTCAATTGAGCGTTGCAGATCGCCAACGCGTAACATGGTGTGAAGTAAACGCATAACATCCTCTTTTTTAACATGGTCAGATTTTGACGCAGAAACAGTACAAGTATAGCGGGTGACGGGGCTGCCGCATCGTTATGCGGCAGCTGCCGGTTACAGCGTCGGGTAGTCGATGTAACCTTCCGCACCGCCGCCGTAGAAACTCTCCGGGCGCTGCGGGTTAAGCGGAGCATCCTGCTGCAGGCGGGCAACCAGGTCCGGGTTGGCAATAAAGTCGCGGCCAAACGCCACGGCATCAATCAGGCCGCGCGCGATCAAATCATCCGCTTTTTCCACGCTGTAGGCGCCGGCACCGATGATCACACCGGGGAAAGCCGTGCGGACTTTTTCGCGGAACGCATCAGTGTAAGGTTTGCCACCCGCCCAGTCTGGCTCAGAAAGGTGCAGATAGGCCAGGCCGCGTTTGCCCAGTTCACTGATATACCAGAGCGCAGCTTCCTCTTCGTCCGGGCCATTTTCCAGGTTCTGGAACGCCCCGACAGGTGAAACGCGGATCCCGACGCGATCGGCAGACCAGTTGGCGATCGCTGCATCCACAACTTCCAGCGCAAAGCGGCCGCGCTTTTCAATCGAGCCGCCATACTCGTCGTCGCGCTTGTTTGAGTCAGGCGACAGGAACTGGTGCATCAGATAGCCGTGCGCTGAGTGCAGCTCAAGCAGGTCAAAGCCAGCCTCGCGGGCATTGGCTGCAGCCTGGCCGAAATCCTGCACAATCTGTTTAATTTCATCGACGGTCAGTTCGCGCGGCACGGAGGTCTCTTCGCGATACACGCTGCCGTCAGCGGCGCGCAGCGAGGTACGGGTACCGGCTGGCAGGGCAGAAGGCGCAACCGGTGCATTGCCTTCTGGCTGCACGCTGTAATGTGAAATGCGGCCGGTATGCCACAGCTGGACCGCAACGTGGCCCTGAGCAGCGTGAATGCCTTCGTTGATCATCTTCCATGCATCAATCTGCTGCTGCGTATGCAGGCCTGGTGCGCCCGCATAGCCTTTAGCCTGAAAAGAGACCTGCGTCGCTTCAGTAATAATCAGGCCCGCTCCGGCACGCTGCTGGTAGTACTCAGCCATCATCGGCGTGGGAACATCACCCGGCTCAATGCTGCGCAGCCGCGTCAGCGGTGCCATGAATACGCGGTTAGGAACGGTAACTGCACCCACTTTCAGCGGGGAAAATAGCTGTTTGCTCGCCATAGTAATTCCTCTATTAGACCGGTCGTCTATAAACATCTGTTTTAAAAATGCGGGCCGTTAAGCCACTGTTCGATAGTGCTGAGTGCCAGATTAATCGGATCTGGTTCGCGGGAAATTTTGCTCTGCAGACTGGCGCCCAGCCAGAGCAGATAGCAACGCTGCGCAAGCTGCACCGGAGTCTGATTAAATAGCAGCGGCTGTTCAGCCGCAGCCTCGGTCAGGCAGTGTGCGTAAGCGGCAATAATGGCGCTGGCGCCGCGCTGCAGCGCATCGCGCATCGGCTCTGAGAGATCGCATACCTCAGCCGACAGCTTGACGCCCAGGCAGCCCATAATAAGCCCCTGCTCAGCAAACAGCTGCCGGCCTGAACGAAAATGCGCCAGCAGCCGCTGACGTGCAGGCAGGGATGGCAGCGTCAGCTGCTGATTGATCTGCTGCAGATAATTGACGAAATAGCGCTCCAGCAGCGCAACGCCAAACGCCTCTTTAGAGCGGAAATAGTAATAGAAGGACCCTTTTGGCACGGCCGCCAGCGTGAGTACTTCGTTAAGTCCCATTCCGGTAAAGCCGCGCTGCAGACAAACCTGCTCGCCGGTAGCGAGCAGGTGTTCACGGGTTTCATTACGTTGCACACTTTTATTCATGAGCAAAAGCCTAGTAGACCAGTCGGTCTAATGCAAGCGTCAGCTTTTCTGCTGGCACGATTTGATCATATCCAGCTGCGGCTGATAAACCTGCGTCCGGATGTCAAACAGGCCCAGCAGCGTATGAAACAGGTTATCCTGGGAGACCGGTTGCGTTGCGGCCTGCCGCCGCAGACAGCTTTCATCCAGATGAAACGCGCTGGCATAGCCGGGTGAGAACCACATCAGCAGCGGAATATGCGTCTGCTGTGACGGGGCGAGCATCCAGGGCGCGCCGTGCAGGTACATACCGTGTTCGCCCAGCGACTCACCATGATCCGAAAGATAAACCAGCGCCACGTTAAAGCGGTCGCTCAGCGCTTTTAGCTTGTCGATAGTCTGGCTAAGCATGCTGTCGGTATAAAGCAGGGTATTGTCATAGGTGTTGACCAGCGCCTGCGGATCGCAATCCTGAATCTGATTACTGTCACAGGTGGGTGTAAAACGACGGAACGCAGCCGGATAGCGCAGATAGTAGGCCGGGCCGTGGCTTCCCATCTGATGCAGCACGATCACGCTGTCGTTATGTAAACTGTCAACGTAGTTATCGAAGCGGTGCAGCAGCACGTCATCGAGGCAGAATCCGCTATGGCAGTATTGCGGTAACGACCACTGCGTCATGTCAGTATGCGGCACGCGGTCGCAGGCGCCTTTACAGCCACCATCATTCTCGCGCCACAATACGCTGACTCCGGCGTGCGCCAGCACATCCAGTACGCCCTCCTGGTGATGTGCCAGGTCAGCATCGTAATGCTCGCGCGGCATCACCGAGAACATGCAGGGTACAGAAACCGCCGTCTCGGTGCCGCAGGAGGTCGCATGCGGATAGTAAATCACCTGCTGCTTCTGCAGCTCCGGATTGGTCTGGCGCGCATAGCCGCCCAGCGAAAAGTTCTCCGCGCGTGCCGTTTCTCCCACAACCAGCACCACCAGGGTTTTTTTAGCTGCCTGCGCGATCAGCGGGCCTTTGCGGGCATCCTGCCCGATTTTAATCAGCGCCTGGCTGCCCTGCAGATAGCGCTTATCGACATAATGGCCAGCACCGCTAATCACATTGGCTGGCGTGATCATTTTTACCAGCCCTTTGTTGTTACGGATCAGCGACGCATAATCTTTGTAGAACAGGGCAGCCATCAGCAGGATCACCAGCAGCGCCCCCAGCGCTCCCGCCAGCCGCTGCAGGATGCTCCACCACCAGCGCTGACTGCGCCTGACGCGCACGAAGACGATAAGCAGCACCGGCAGCAACCCCATCAGCAGCATCCAGACCAGCCAGCGCGGGCTTACCAGCGCACCCGCCTCCTGTACGCTGGATTCAAAGACGTTGGCCACCATATTGGTGTCGATTACCGTCCCAAAGCTGAACATAAAGTAGCTGGCTGCTGCACTGATCAGTACCAGTACGATCAGCAGTGGCTTGCGAACCCATGGCCAGGCAAACAGGCAAAACAGAAGATAAAATGCGGCCGTCAGCACGACCGGCATGCTGGCAGCAAAAAGGTAGTCGTGCAGACGGGTATAGGTGATGATTTTCCACGCCTGTTGCAGAAACAGCGCGTTCAGAATCAGCGCGAACAGCAGGGCAGCCAGCAGATTAAACCGGTTTTCGTGACACTGTAACTTAATGGCAGGTTTCATTGAGGTTCATTATCAAGTCAGAATGGACGCACAGTAGAGAAGAAATCTGAGGATAACCTTAAACGCACTTCAGATGACGTTATTGTTAAAGTTAAATAACACTTATTGATTAGATCAGAGAGCCGGGCAGGCACGCTTTCTTTTAGCACCGCAGCTTGCAGTTCACGCGGAAACTGTTATCACTATGTTATCCAGTAGCGAATCAGAGGCAGATGTGGCTGAACAACTCGATTTTTTCCCGGTACCCAGCCCCTGTCGCGGCATCTGTCAGACCGATGCGCGCGGCTATTGTCGCGGCTGCCTGCGAAGTCGTGAAGAGCGTTTTAACTGGATGCGCTTCAGCGATGCGCAGAAGCGTGAAGTGCTAAGGCTGTGCCGGCAGCGCTATCTGCGCCTGCAGCGTCAGCAAAAACCGGATGCGGATCAGGATCCGCAGCAGCCCTCGCTGTTTTAAACGCCGCTTCTGTCCTCATTTCGTTATACTCCCTTTTTTAACATTCAATGCAGGGAGTTTTGTTATGTTACAACCACAGGCTATCTCCCCTCAGGGGCCGGCGTTCTCTCCTCTGGTGGTCGGCTACTGGCGGTTAATGGAGTGGGGGATGACACCACAGCAGCTGGTCTCATTCATTGAGTATCATCTCTCCCTCGGGCTGACCACGGTCGATCATGCGGATATCTACGGTGACTATCAGTGCGAGGCGGCGTTTGGCGCTGCGCTGCGCCTGGCGCCACAGCTGCGCGAACAGCTGCAGATTGTGACTAAGTGCGGCATCGCAACGCGGGCCAAACCTGAGCATCAGATCGGACACTACATCACCGATGCCAGCCACATTCTTCGCAGTGCGGAAAACTCGCTCACGCATTTTGCGACTGACTACCTCGACCTGCTGCTGATCCATCGTCCCGATCCGCTAATGGATGCCGATGAAGTGGCCGAAGCGTTTATGCAGCTGCACCAGAGCGGTAAAGTGCGTCATTTTGGCGTCTCAAATTTTACCCCGGCGCAGTTTTCGCTGCTGCAGTCGCGCCTGCCGTTTACGCTGGTGACCAACCAGCTGGAGATCTCGCCGCTGGAGCAGACCGCGCTGCTGGATGGCACGCTCGATCAGTGTCAGCAGGCGCGGATGCGTCCTATGGCGTGGTCCTGCCTCGGCGGCGGCCGTCTGTTCAGCGATCCACACTACCAGCCGCTGCGCGACGAGCTGAGCCAGGTTCAGCAGGAGATCGGTGCGGCCACGATTGAGCAGGTGGTCTATGCCTGGATTATGATGCTGCCATCCCGGCCACTGCCGATCATCGGCTCCGGTAAAACCGGCCGCATCGGTCAGGCGGCAGAGGCGGCTGCGCTGACGCTTAATCGCCAGCAGTGGTTCCGTATCCGTAAAGCCGCGCTCGGCTACGATGTGCCCTGAAGCGTAAAGCTTCGTCAAACTGCAGCAGCGCGGGCAAAAAGCGTCCAGACTTATCGGGTCTATCAACCGTAAGGAGACGTTATGAAAAGAACGCTTATTGCTCTTATTACGCTAGCCTGTTCGGCCGGTGCCAGCGCTGCTTCTCAGGAGGTCACGCTGCATCAGGTTTCCGCCCAGGGCGTCGGCGAGGCCGTGGGTAAAGTGACCATTACGGAAACGGACTACGGTTTGCAATTTACCCCGGCGTTATCCGGTATGAAACCGGGCATCCATGGTTTCCATGTGCATGCTAAAGGCAGCTGTGAACCTGGCGAGTCGCAGGGGAAAACCGTGGCAGCCGGCGCTGCAGGTGGCCATCTTGATCCGCAGAACAGCGGCAAACATCTCGGTCCTTATGCCGACGGGCACCTCGGCGATCTGCCGGCCCTCTATGTTACAGATGACGGCAAAGCCAGCTATCCGGTGGTTGCGCCGCGTCTGAAATCGCTCAGTGATATTAAAGGTAAGGCGCTGATGGTTCACGTGGGCGGTGATAACCATGCCGATCATCCTGAACCGCTGGGAGGCGGAGGGGCGCGTCTTGCCTGTGGCGTAATCTGATCAACCGCGGGTAGCGCAGCAAGGGCTGCCCGCTGCAATAAAATTCTGACACCGTTTAATGCTACTCAGGACGATTATTCCGCTCTATCATAGCGATACAGTCAGGGAACCACTCAGGGGCAGGAATGAAAAGCTTAGGGATAGTGCTGCTGGCACTGTTACTTGCAGGGTGCGATCGGCCCAGGGATACGCAGCTGCGTCTCGACGCCAGCCGTCAGCTGCAGCGCAATATAGATACCAGTCCGCTGCGCGCCAGCTGCGAGCATATCGCCCGCGGCCGGGAGTGGCTGACGCCGCACAGCGTGCAGCAGCTGGAAAAGCACCATTGCCAGAACGTGCTGCGTAGCGCCAGCGAAACCAATTTCCTCAATACGGCGATCTATACGCAGACTATCCCGGTGGTCTGCGGCTCAATTCAGGGGCGCAGCTTTACCGGAACCACGCTGACCCGCCGCTTTATCTACTCTTATGATGAAAAAGCGCTGGTGATCAGGCCGGAGAGCGAACAGGATAAAAGCCGGTTTGAAGATCGTAAAACGCTGGCGCAGCTGCAAACCGATTTTCAGAATCAGTGGGCAAAATATTGCCGGTAATTACTCCGGCAGCGCCTGCTGCAGCTGAGCCAGCGCACAGCGAAGCTGCCATAACATGCCTGCCAGCGTATTCGCTTCACCGCTGACCTCTGAACCGGGCCGGGATATCTGTTTATCAAGCGCCTGCAGCGCCTGCAGCGTCTGCTCCAGGGCGCGATGCTGCACGCCGCGCCGGCTCATGATCGGGTGCAGATCCTGAATACTCTGGTCGCGCAGCTGCGCCAGCGCGCTATCCGCAGGCTGCCACTGGCGCAGCTGCCAGACAATATGCGAGCAGTTCAGCAGAACAACGCCCCAGCGCAGCAGCCAGAGACGGGCCTGCGCATCGCGGCTCTGCGTCAGCTGGCCGATATGGTGATAGATATGTGATTCAAAACGATATTCGCTCAGGCGTGGTCGTCTGCGCAGCTGGTCGAGAAAAGCGTAACGAATAGCGTGGATATAACGGCGGCTGCGGCGCATATCAGAACCCGGCCGCAGCAGCTGAAAGGCCATCCACGCCAGCAACACGCCGCACACCTTTGCCAGGTTGTCATTAATAAAACGCTGAAAATCCCACTCAGGCGGATTGGTGACGGCGATAAACGATCCCATGAACACAATGAACTGCCCCCACAGCGCCGCCCGTTTTTTCTGCTGTAACCTGAAGAGCTGCAGCGTCAGCAGTAGCGGAAAAAGCACGGCTAAAAACCCGCCCAGCGCATTGATCTGCACCATCAATCCATACTGAAACAGAAAACTGAACAGCGACAGCCAGAGCAGAGTACGCAGCAGCAGCAGAACGCTGCCGCCGGGCGAAGGGGCTGAGGCGTAAAGTACGCTGGCGATAGCCGTCAGCGTCAGCGCTGCGGCACCCGATTCCCAGCGGGTAACAATCCAGAAAGCACAGCCCAGCATAATAACGGTAAACGTGCGCAGGGCGCTCCAGGCCGCCTCAACGCTGTCAGCTTCACGCGACAGTGCCGGAACGCGCGGTGGCTGAAAACGGACGCCGGTTTCGGGGTGCTGCAGCAGACGGATCCAGCGCTGCACGTCCAGCCAGAGGCGGCAGAAGGTATGCAGACGCGTGACAAAAGCGCGCTGACGAAAATCACCGCTGTCAGGCGGCGTCACGCGGCTCAGGATGCGCGCGATGCAATATTTATCGCACTGCGGCCGGGTAAGCTGCTCCAGCACCTGCGCTAATGCCTCCTGCACGTCGTCCGGTGCATCGGGCCAGTTGAGCAGCATACGGCGCAGGCCTGAGAGCATGCTGGTCAGCCGCAGCTGCTGGTGGAGCACATAGTTCAGCACGCTATTCTGCCGGCGGTAGCGGTAATGGCTCCAGAATGCCTGAATGCGCAGCAGATTCATGGTCAGAATTTCACTGATAACCTGCTCATGAGCAAGATGGGCTGTTTCGCCGCGCTCCTGCAGCAGCAAACGTGCGTGCTGCAGCAGACGCTGATGCATCTGCTGCAGCGAGCGCATCAGATGGCTGCCATCTGAGGTAGCGGGCAGCAGCATCAGCATTATGCCCGCACAGAGAATACCGGTGATGACTTCACAGACGCGCGCCTGGGTAATCGTCCAGAGCTCAGCCGTGTCGCTGACGTTAACGCTGCTGAACGCGATGATAGCGGCGGTGTAGCCAGCGAGGGAAAAAGCGTAAGCGACATTGTTTTGATAATGGCTGGCGATCCAGGTGCAGAGCGCCAGCCAGCTGGCCATAAAAAAAGCAAACAGCCATGGCTCATTTAGCGTGTGACCGGCAATCAGCAGCGCGGCGAGCGCGCCGGTAAGGCTGCCGGCGATCCGCCCCAGGCTTTTACTGATTGCACCCCCCAGTCCGGGAAAGCTCACGACCGCCGCCGACGTCATCGCCCAGTAGGGCTCATCCAGCTGCAGCAGATACGCCATAGTCAGGGCCAGGCACATCGCCAGGCTAATGCGCAGGGCGCTCCGCCATTCACCGCGTGTGGCTCTGATCCAGGGCAGGTTATGCCACGCCAGCCAGTGCAGTTTCATGCTGGCCTCAGTGCGCAACAGAGATGGTACAGGTGGTGCCCGCAACCAGCCGGACATTAGCGGGCAGCTGCGTCAGCCGGATACGTACCGGTACCCGCTGCGCCAGCCGCACCCAGGGAACATTGGGTTTGATATCCGGCACCAGGCCGCTGTCGGTCGCTACGCTCTGGTCGTAGATAGCGCTGCCGATGCTTTCTACTTCTCCCTGCAGCCGGGTGCCATCGCTATAGAGCGCAATTCGCGCTGCGGCACCAGGCTGGATATGGCGCAGTTTAGTCTCTTCAAAATAGCCCACGACATACCATGAATGACTGTCAACCAGTGCAAACAGCGGTGTTCCCGCCGTCGCATAGTTGCCAGGACGCAGCGTCAGATTGGTTATCCAGCCATCGGTGGGAGCCGTCAGTGTGGTCTGCTGCAGATTCCAGCGCGCCTGATCCAGCGTCGCCTGCGCCGCTTTCTCCGTAGCGGCAGCCGCTTCAGCGGTTAGCTGAGCGATATCCCGATCTTCTGCTGAAATAACATTACGCGGCAGTTGTGCCCGCCGCCGCGCTTCATGCTGCGCTTTTGCCAGATCGCTCTGTGCTTTCGCCAGCTGTGCTTCAGCGCTCGCTACCGCAATTTGCCACGGTTTTGCATCAAGCTCAAGCAGCACGTCGCCTTTGTGTACGCGCTGATTGTCCCGCACCCGCAGCTGAGTAATGCGGCCGGAGATCTCAGGCGTCACATCAACCAGTTCAGCGCGCACTTTGCCGTCGCGTGTCCAGGGCGCCTGCATGTAGGTATTCCACATCCACCAGGCGGCCAGCAGCGCCAGCGCAAAAACAATCAGGGTCGAGAAATATTTCAGGGGATTAAAGGTCATGGTCGGTTATCCATATTGCACCAGCCACAGCGCGGCTGACACGCAAAGCACAAACAGTGAGAGATCCAGCAGAGTGGGGTGCCAGATATCACCGGCATAGAGCCGGTCGCGCAGCAGAGGATGGATCAGCAGCCAGAAAAAAAAGCCGAGCAGCACGGCCTTAAACAGCGGCGGAAACAGCAGTGAGGCACCAAAGACCAGATCGGTCAGGGGCGCTGCTGCAGGAAAATCAGGGGTGGGCATGTGTCATCATCCTTTGTTGACTCAGGCAATGTCATGATAAGCGTAGCGATATCCACTACGTCTGGCCTGCTATTTGTATTTTGTCCTGTAAACTCGCAAAATAGTGTAAAATCTGGCTTGATAGCTAGCAAGCTAATTATAAGGAGATGAAATGGATACGCCACTTGGAACCGACCTGTCGCGCCTGGTGCGCATCTGGCGCGCGTTAATCGATCAGCGCCTGAAGCCGCTGGAGCTGACACAAACGCACTGGGTGACTTTGCATAATATTCATCAACTTCCGCCAGAACAGTCGCAGATCCAGCTGGCTAAAGCGATCGGTATTGAGCAGCCTTCGCTGGTGCGCACGCTGGATCAGCTGGAAGAGAAGGGACTGATCACCCGCTCCACCTGCGCAAACGATCGGCGGGCGAAACGCATCAGGCTGACCAAAGAAGCCGCACCGATTATCGGGCAGGTAGAGCACGTTATTGATGCAACCCGCGACGATATCCTGGCTGGCATCAGCGCCGAGGAGATCAATCAGATGGTCACGCTGATTGCGCGGCTTGAGAAAAATATTCTCGAATTACAGCATCGCGAAAAATAAAAAACCGACGCCAGGCGTCGGTTTTTTTGCGCGTCAGAGTTAGCGCGGAGAGACTGTGACCTGGCTGCCGTTAGAGGCCAGTACCACGCGCTGGCCTGGTGAGTAGCGGCTCGCATCCTGCTTCTGCACGACCATGATGGTATTACCATCATCTTTGCGGATTTCCAGCTCAACGCCGTTAGATTTGTTAACGGCACCCTGTACGCCCTGGCCCGCAACGCCGCCCAGTACCGCACCGCCCGCCGTCGCCAGGCTGCGACCTGCACCACCACCGATGGTGTTACCCAGGAAACCACCCAGCACCGCACCGCCAATTGCACCAATGACATTGCTGTCATCGCCACCCTGAATCTTAACCGGGCGCACTGACACCAGCGTGCCGTATGACACATTTTGGACCTGCTTGGCTTCACTGGCGCTGTAAACATCGCCTGAGAGGGTGTCATTGCTGACACAGCCTGCCAGCGTTACACCAGCGAGGGCCACGGCTATGAAACGCTTAATCATCAGAAAGCTCCTTTATAAAAAACGCCATGTTCTCATCCTGCTCTGCACAGAGTATAAGACAGAAAGCGACGCATGGATGCCATGCCGCACAATCAGTACCAGAGTCGCAGCATAGAGTATGCCTCATCAACAAAAATTCAATCCGCCGGTAAAAATATTTCTGCTCTGCTGCACTGCGCATGGCAGAGTGAAAAGCAGAAAGTTATCATCATATTAGAAAGGCGGCATCAGCAGAGTGCCGGCGCCGGCGCCCGCCCGATAACGAGGAGCTATCGTGATAAAGTCAGGACGCTATATAGGAGTGATGTCAGGCACCAGTCTGGATGGCGTGGACGTGGTGCTGGCGGCGATCGACCGTCACATGGTGGCGCAGCAGGCGAGCTACTGTCACCCGTTTCCGCCCGCACTGCGGCAGCGGGTACTGGCTATATGCCAGGGACAGCCGCTGACGCTGTCGCAGCTCGGGCAGCTGGACACCGAGCTGGGTAAGCTGTTTGCTGAAGCGGTGGTCACCCTGATGCGTCAGCAGGCGCTGGAAGCCGATGACATTGTGGCCATCGGCTGCCACGGTCAGACCGTCTGGCATGAACCCGGCAGCTTCGCCCCTAATACGCTGCAGATTGGCGATAATAACCAGATTGCCGCCGCCACCGGCGTGACCGTAGTCGGCGATTTTCGCCGGCGCGATATGGCGCTGGGCGGGCAGGGTGCGCCGCTGGTGCCTGCGTTTCATCAGGCGCTGCTCATGGACAGCAGTGAACGCCGCATGGTGCTGAATATTGGCGGCATCGCTAACCTGTCGCTGCTGATCCCGGGGCAGCCGGTGCGGGGCTTTGATACCGGACCCGGCAATATGCTGATTGATGCCTGGATCTGGCGTCATCAGGGGGTAAGCTACGATCATAACGGGACCTGGGCCGCCAGCGGGCAGGTGGTACCCGCGCTGCTGGAGCAGATGCTGAACGATCCCTGGTTTGCGCTGCCGCCGCCGAAAAGCACCGGGCGTGAGTACTTTAATCCTGACTGGATAGAGCGTCAGCTACAGGCTTTTCCTGCGCTGGCACCGGAGGATGTGCAGGCTACGCTAAGCGAACTGACGGCGCTGACAATTGCACAGCAGATCCAGCTCAGTAACGGCTGTGACCGTCTGCTGGTGTGCGGCGGAGGTGGCCGCAATCCGCTGCTCATGGGGCGGCTCGCGGCGCATCTTCCCGGCACCGAGGTGACCACTACCGATGCCGCGGGCGTCAGCGGCGATGATATGGAAGCGCTGGCCTTTGCCTGGCTGGCGTTCCGGACCCTCTCTGGCCTGCCAGGCAATCTGCCTGCGGTCACCGGGGCGCGTGAAATGAGCGTGCTGGGTGCTATCTATCCGGCAAATAGCCGGCCGACACGATAAGGAGAAGTAATGAAGAGATATATGCTGGCAGCGGGCTGCCTGGCACTGAGCGGCTGCGGTATGCTGCAGAAGCCGGCCCCGCAGCCCGAAACGCTGCACTACCAGTGCGGCACGCTGCCGCTGACGGTCACGCTGGATAACAGCAAAGAAGAGGTCAGCTTTATTCTTGATGGCAAGCCGCTGACGCTGAAACAGACCGTCTCCGCGTCGGGCGCGCGCTACAGTGACGACCACTACGTTTTCTGGTCGAAAGGCAACAGCGCTTTTGTTGAGCGCAATGACAGAATCATTATCAACGACTGCGAACTGCAGGACGCGGCGAACACCAACCGGTCTTAATACGATTAAGAGAGACGCTATGAGCGACAGCGACAGCCTGCAACAGATTGCCCATCTGCGCCGGGAATATACCCGCGGCGGCTTGCGGCGCAAAGATTTGCCGGACGATCCTCTGGTCCTGTTTGAACAGTGGCTGCAGCAGGCGTGTGCCGCGCAGCTGCCCGATCCCACCGCCATGACGGTGGCGACGGTAGACAGCAGCGGTCAGCCTTATCAGCGCATTGTGCTGCTCAAGCACTACGATGCTGCAGGCTTTGTCTTTTATACCAACCTTGGCAGCCGTAAAGCGCTGCAGCTGGCAGAAAACCCGCGCATCTCGCTGCATCTCCCGTGGCACTTTCTGGAGCGTCAGGTGATGGTACTGGGCGAGGCGGAGAAGCTCTCGCCGCTGGAGGTCATAAAATATTTCCATAGCCGCCCCCGCGACAGCCAGATTGGTGCCTGGGTTTCTAAACAGTCGAGCCGTATCTCTGCGCGCAGCGTACTGGAGAGCAAGTTTCTGGAACTTACGCAGAAATTTCAGCAGGGCGACGTCCCGCTGCCCTCGTTCTGGGGCGGATACTGCGTGCGGTTTTCTGCCATTGAGTTCTGGCAGGGCGGCGAACACCGGCTGCACGATCGTTTTCTCTATCAGCGCAGTGAGAATGGCTGGACGATTGACCGGTTAGCACCGTAAAACCCGCTTTTCCCCGTTTCAGCGCTGGCGCCGTGAGCGTCAGCGCTTTATGCTATAGCCCTCTTTTTTTTCGTCTCCGCATCGTAGCGGAAAGCTGTGTACCAGCCCAGGTGCAGCCCGATCAATTTGGAGTCAGTGATGACCAGCAGTAACCTGATACAACAATTGCAGGAACGTGGCCTTGTGGCCCAGGTAACGGATGAAGAAGCGTTAGCAGAGCGACTGGCGCAAGGGCCAATTGCCCTCTATTGCGGCTTTGACCCTACCGCCGACAGCTTGCATTTGGGCCATCTGGTGCCGCTGCTCTGCCTGAAGCGTTTTCAGGATGCCGGCCACAAGCCGGTTGCGCTGGTGGGTGGAGCCACCGGTCTGATTGGCGATCCCAGCTTTAAAGCCGCGGAACGTAAACTCAATACCAGTGAAACCGTAGGCGAGTGGGTAGAGAAGATCCGCAACCAGGTTGCCCCGTTCCTTAGCTTTGACTGCGGCGATAACAGCGCTATCGCGGCTAACAACTACGACTGGTTTGGTGGCATGAACGTGCTGACTTTCCTGCGCGATATCGGCAAGCACTTCTCTGTTAATCAGATGATCAACCGGGAAGCGGTTAAACAGCGTCTGAATCGTGAGGATCAGGGGATCTCCTACACGGAGTTCTCTTACAACCTGCTGCAGGGCTACGATTTTGCCGAGCTTTACAAGCGTTATGGCGTGGTGCTGCAGATTGGCGGCTCCGATCAGTGGGGAAATATCACCTCCGGTATCGACCTGACCCGTCGTCTGCATCAGCAGCAGGCCTTTGGCCTGACCGTGCCGCTTATTACAAAATCAGATGGCACCAAGTTCGGTAAAACAGAAGGCGGCGCGGTCTGGCTGGATGCGAAAAAAACCAGTCCTTACAAGTTTTACCAGTTCTGGATCAACACCGCTGACGCAGATGTCTACCGCTTCCTGAAGTTCTTTACCTTTATGAGCCTGGATGAGATTAACGCGCTCGAAGAAGAGGACAAAAACAGCGGCAAAGCGCCACGCGCCCAGTACGTGCTGGCCGAGCAGGTTACGCGCCTGGTGCACGGTGATGCAGGACTGGCTGCGGCCAGAAGGATCACCGAGAGCCTGTTCTCAGGGAGCCTGAGCGACATGACCGAAGCAGATTTTGAGCAGCTGGCACAGGACGGCATGCCGGTTATCACGCTCAGCGCGGAAGACGATCTGCAGCAGGCGCTGGTTGCCGCAGAGCTGGTGCCGTCGCGCGGCCAGGCCCGGACGATGATCGGCTCTAATGCGGTCTCTGTGAACGGAGAAAAACAGGCGGATGCCGAGTATCGTTTCAGCGACAGCGACAAGCTGTTTGGTCGCTTTACGTTGCTGCGTCGCGGCAAAAAACACTACTGCCTGATAAACTGGCAGTAAGGTGTCAGGGCCGGTTTCCGGCCCTTTTTCATGGCAAGGCAGTACAGGGTTATAATGAAAAATATTCTCGCAATTCAGTCTCACGTGGTGTTTGGCCACGCCGGTAATAGCGCGGCAGAGTTCCCGATGCGCCGCATGGGCGCAAACGTTTGGCCGCTCAATACCGTTCAGTTTTCTAATCACACGCAGTATGGTCACTGGACCGGTACGGTGATGCCGGCCAGCCATCTGACCGATATCGTCAAAGGTATCGCCGCCATCGATCGCCTTAAAACCTGTGATGCCGTACTCAGCGGTTACCTGGGTTCAGCCGAACAGGGCGAGCAGATTCTGGCGATTGTGCGTGAAGTCAAAGCCGCCAACCCGGACGCCTGGTTTTTCTGCGATCCGGTGATGGGGCATCCTGAGAAAGGCTGTATTGTGGCACCGGGCGTAGCGGAGTTTCACTGCAAACAGGCGCTGCCCGCCAGCGATCTGATTGCACCTAACCTGCTTGAACTGGAGATGCTGAGCGGACAGACGGTGGCTGACGTTGAGCAGGCGGTGGATGCGGCGCGTCTGCTGATTGCGCAGGGACCGAAAGTGGTGCTGGTTAAACATCTGGCCCGTGCCGGCCGGCGCAGCGACCGCTTTGAGATGCTGCTGGTTACCGCTGATGAGTGCTGGCATATCAGCCGTCCGCTGGTGGACTTTGGCGTGCGTCAGCCGGTAGGCGTAGGCGATCTGACCAGCGGTCTGCTGCTGGTGGATCTGCTGCACGGCAAATCGCTGCAGCAGGCGCTGGAGCATGTTACTGCAGCGGTATATGAAGTGATGCTGAAAACCCATGAAATGGGAGAGTATGAGCTGCAGCTGGTCGCGGCACAGGACGCTATCGCGCAGCCGCAGCAGCATTTTGCGGCAGAAAAACTCTGACTGCACGGCAGGCCGGTTTCAGCGCCGGCCTGCCGCACTGTTTACGCCAGCCCCTCTGCCTGCAGCGCCGCCTGAACCGCCGGACGCTCACCCACGCGGGCAAACCACGCGTCCAGCGCCGGCATCTCATCCAGCTGCAGCTTCACCGCTTTCGCCCAGCGCGTCACCACATACAGATAGATATCGGCTACGGTATAGCGCGTGCCCAGCAGCCACTGCTTGTCTTCCAGCGCCGCATTGACCAGCTGAAACTTCTTCTCCAGCTGGGCACGCAGCTGCGGTTTGTACGCGTCTGGCGTATCGGGGCGGAACAGCGGCGAAAACCCTTTATGCAGCTCGCTGCTGATAAAGCTCAGCCACTCCAGCGTATGGTAGCGCGTCAGGCTGCCGGTCGGAGCCAGCAGATGGTAATCAGGTTTGAGATCCGCCAGATACTGCACAATCGCCACGCCTTCAGTCAGTATCGTCCCGTCATCAAACTGCAGCGCCGGAACCTGACCTTTAGGGTTAATCTGCCAGTAATCCTCACCCTGTTCCGTCAGTTTCTTCTGCAGATCAACATTAACCTGCGTAAAGTCGAGGCCGCATTCGCGGGCGACGATATGGGGGGAGAGGGAACAGGCGCCGGGCTTGCAATAGAGTTTCATTGTTGCATCTCCTCAACAAATGATATGAGTGACGTGACAAACATGGCACGCCGGATAGCGGACTCTGAGTAAACTACAAGGGAAAAAGAGAGATGGGAAGGGACTTATCAGCTGAAAAACGGCTCCGGTGCGCAGTAACAGGCGTGCGCAGCGCGGAGCCGGATGCGGTTATTCGCTGGCGCCGGCGCGCTTCAGCGCACCCTCAGCGGTATCCTGCGTCATGCGGTTGAGCAGCGGGGCGGTAACCAGCATCAGCAGGGCAATCACACCGGTGGCAATACCAATCTGCTGGAATACCTGGCTGTAGACCGCCAGGGAAGTGTGCGGATCGGTGACATCCTGCGGCACCGCCATCAGGTTGGCCACCTTACCGGCGATCATCGCTGCGCCTGCGGTAGTCAGGAACCATGAGCCCATGATAAAGCCCATCAGACGCTGTGGCACCAGCTGCGCGACCATGGCCAGACCCAGGCCGGAGATCATCAGCTCACCGATACTCTGCAGGGCATAGCTCAGGATCAGCCAGTTAACGGAGACAATACCTGCCTGATTTGCAAAGCCGGCGCCGAGCGGCAGCACCAGAAACGCGCCGGAGCAGAGCACCATGCCAATGGCAAATTTGTGCGGCATCGGCAGCTTATCGCCCAGCTTGTTATAGACTGCGGCCAGCAGCGGGCTGGCGACCATGATCCAGAACGGATTCAGCGCCTGGAACTGCTCCGGCTCAAACGCGATGCCGAAAATGGCGTGTTCAACGTTGCGGATCGCAAAGAAGTTGAGCGAAGTCGGCATCTGCATATAGAGCACAAAGAAGACAATCGCTTCCACCATCAGCAGAAACGCCACAATCATTTTACGGCGCGCGGCACCCTGCAGCGTGAACGCTTCTTTGGCAAAGATCAGAACAATGCCCAGTGCGACAACGCCGAGCGTTATGCGCGCAATGCTTTGATGATGCAGCAGCCAGGTGGCGAGTGCGATCAGCACCGCAACGCCCACGATGGTCAGCAGCAGTTTACGCACCTGCAGCGGAGCAAAATCGGGCTTTGACCCATACTCTTTCACCAGCCGCTTAAAGAACAGGAAGTTAAGCAGCGTGATCACCAGCCCCACGACGGAGAGAGAGAAAGCGGTACCCCAGCCATATTTTGCTGCCAGCCACGGCGTCAGCATCATTGAGAACAGCGAGCCAATGTTGATCGACATATAGAACATGGTAAATGCGCCATCGATGCGCGGATCGTCTTTGGCGTAGCAGGTGGAGAGCAGCGAAGAGGGGTTCGCTTTGAACAGGCCGCTGCCCACAGCAATGGTCGCCATGCCGACATAAACCAGCGTGGTGTCATGCCCGGAAAATGCGATCAGCGCATAGCCGAGTGCCAGCACCATGACGCCCAGCACAATGACGCGCTTGGTGCCGAGTACTTTGTCACCCAGCCAGCCGCCGATAGCCACCAGACCGTAAACCAGGGCGCTAAAGGAGGTAAACAGCGTAATGGAGTCCGCTTCAGACATCCCCAGCTGTTTGACCAGATAGACGGCCATAATGGCCTGTAAGCCGTAGTAGCCGAAACGCTCCCACAGCTCGATAGAGAAGATCAGATAAAATGCTTTAGGTTGCCGGAAGGCGTTGAGGCTTACTGCCTCGTCAGTGTGTTTGTTTGCAGTTGACACGTATACCTCAGTTTATACATCGCCTGTTTTGTAACAGGAATTAAGTCTGCGTCGGTCTGGGTCATCCCGCGCAACATTGTTATTAGAAAGGAAAAACGGCGCCTAATTTGGCTGAATCGGGGCCACAGGGCAAGCATTTTTTACACGCTGGCGTAGCGAATGCCGGCAGGGCAATCTCTGCGGCTAAGCGCAATGATTTAGTGTTTAATAGGGTGTAAAACGATTGTAACAGAATAAACACGCAGCGCATAAGTTTGGTAAACCCCTTTACTGAAACAAACCGCCTGAGAGGCATAAAGCGGAATAACAGACTGTTGCTGAATATTTATACGATATATGCTGCTGTTTTCGCGTGAATTATGAGCATAATAGGTTGGTTATTGAGCTAAAAGAGCAGGGCGAGGTTTCCGGAAAGCTAATTAGTTGATCCAGCGCACAAATTCTCCAATTAATTAGCCGCATGAAAAAAGAAATGGCGCGCTGTTCGTGCAGCAAATCTCTTTTTATTGAGGGAACGAACGAAAACGCTGATGCCAGCCGGTGCTGAATGCTGTTCACGGCTTAACTGAACATCAACTCATCCTTTCAGACGAATAAACAGCCGTGGGCAGACGCTTTTTATCATCGGGATGCCCCTTACCTCCCCGTCCTTTCAGGGCGGGGAGGTAAGGGGGAGCTAACCAACCTAACATCTTTTGTATTCTCACATTTTACTCCGTATTATGTGAAACCATGAAACGCGCATATAAATACAGGTTCTATCCCACGTCCGATCAGGTTGAGCTTCTGGCTCAAACTTTTGGCTGCGTGCGTTTCGTCTATAATTTCATCCTTCGCTGGCGCACCGATGCTTACTATGAGCGCCAGGAGAAGGTTGGCTACATTCAAGCCAATGCCCGATTAACAGCGCTCAAAAAAGAGCCTGAATTTGCCTGGCTGAATGATGTTTCCTGTGTGCCGCTTCAGCAGTCGTTACGCCACCAGCAGAGCGCCTTTTCTAACTTCTTCGCCGGGCGTGCAGCCTATCCGGCGTTTAAACGCAAACGCCATAAACAGGCGGCGGAATTGACCGCCAGCGCGTTTAAATACCGTGATGGCAGGTTGTATATGGCAAAGAGCAAAACACCATTAGACGTGCGCTGGTCTCGCCCGTTGCCGTGTGCGCCCTCTACTGTCACCATCAGC
The DNA here is from genome assembly GCF_007680655.1 of Pantoea sp. PSNIH1. Taxonomy (NCBI): domain Bacteria; kingdom Pseudomonadati; phylum Pseudomonadota; class Gammaproteobacteria; order Enterobacterales; family Erwiniaceae; genus Pantoea; species Pantoea sp. PSNIH1. Next base: position 828,176 of record NZ_VEIP01000001.1, on the reverse strand, counting down.
AAAGACGCTGCCGGACGCTATTTTGTTTCGTGCCTGTGCGAGTCTGAACCCGCATCACTGCCAGTCACCGCTAAGACGGTTGGCATTGATGTTGGTTTAAAAGATTTATTCGTTACTGACACCGGATTTAAAACCGGCAATCCCCGCCACACCGCTAAATATGCGAAGCGCCTGGCACTGCTACAACGCCGTCTGAGCAAAAAACAAAAAGGCTCAAAGAACCGCGCCAAAGCCCGTGCCAGAGTCGCCCGCATCCACGCGAAGATTTCCGATTGCCGTCTGGATGGGCTGCACAAGCTATCCCGCAAACTGATTAACGAAAACCAGGTTGTTTGCGTCGAATCCCTGAAAGTGAAGAACATGATCCGCAACCCTAAACTGTCCAGAGCGATAGCGGATGCGGGCTGGAGTGAGTTTGTTCGCCAGCTACAGTACAAAGGCGAATGGGCCGGACGTTCTGTTGTCGCGATTGACCCGTTTTTCCCGTCTACTAAACGTTGTAGTGCGTGCGGGCACACCCTGCCGAAACTGGCGCTTAACGTGCGGTTGTGGACGTGCCCCGAATGCGCGGCAACCCATGATCGTGACGTTAACGCCGCGAAGAATATCAAAGCTGCCGGGCTGGCAGTGTTAGCTTGTGGAGAGTCTGTAAATCCTTAATGCCTTCTCAGGTAGTAAGGTTCGACTCCGCGAAACAGGAATCCCCTTCCTTTAGGGAGGGGAGTTGTCAAATACTCATGTCAGTACAATTCCGGGGGCCGGCGTGAAACCGGCCAGATGTTCAGCGTACTGGCGGTGCAGTGCCGTCAGTAAACCATGAGGGAAGATGATGCCGTTGATACTTGGTGAGTTATCTGGTGCTCCGCAATGGGTGCCTGCTGTATTACTCGTCACACTGTCGCTCGCAATGGGCTTTCTGGCGCGATATATCCTTCTCAGCCTGATTCGTTACTGGCAGGGACGGGATAAAAAACTGTTTAAATCTCTCGAAAAACATCTGCGCGGCTCGATGTTTCTTATTTTACCGCTGTTATTCATCAGCGCCGGCGTAGATTATGTGAATATTCAGCCGGAGTCGCTGGGCTTTATTAATGCCGCTCTGCACATCTTTATTATATTATCCTTCTGCTCGCTGATGATCAGGATGATCAATGTCGCGCAGGACATGCTCTTTATCCGTTATGACATTAATATCTCAAATAACCTGCGCGCGCGAAAAATCCGCACGCAGATCATGTATGTAAAAAAAGTTGTGATTGTTGTGCTGGTAACGCTCTGTTTGTCGTTGATTTTGCTTAGCTTTCCGGGTGTGCGTAAGTTTGGCACGACGATTCTCGCCGGGGCAGGCGTTGCCGGTATTATTATTGGCTTTGCATTACAGAAATCGCTGGTCAATCTGTTTGCCGGTATTCAGATTGCATTTACGCAGCCGATAAAAATTGATGATGCGGTGGTGGTAGAAAAAGAGTGGGGCTGGATTGAAGAAATTAATCTGACCTATGTTGTGGTGCGTCTCTGGGATCTGCGCCGGCTGGTATTGCCGATAACCTACTTTACAGAAAATCCGTTCCAGAACTGGACGCGTAATAACGCACAGATTTTAGGTTCCGTCTTTCTTTATCTTGATTACTCTATGCCGCTGGAACCGCTGCGCGAGCATTTTGAGAAGGTGCTCAATGAAACCCGGCTCTGGGATCGGGAAACGCAGGTGCTGCAGGTAACGGAAACAACCGAAAAAACCATGACGATCAGGCTGCTGATGACGGCACATAACTCGCCTACCGCGTTTGACTTACGCTGCTACGTGCGGGAAAAGATGATTGAGTTTATTCAGCAGCACTATCCGCAGTGTTTGCCGCATGTACGGGCTACGCTGAGCCATCCGGAAGCGTAACCAGACAGGAGAATGCGGTGCCGCTGACCCCGGCACCGCGCTCAGATCTCCGTCTTATCACGGTATTCGCACAGGTCTTCGATCAGGCAGGCGCCGCAGCGCGGCTTGCGTGCTATGCAGGTATAACGCCCGTGCAGAATCAGCCAATGATGGCAGTCGACCTTAAACGCGGCAGGCACCACTTTAAGCAGTTTCTCTTCAACCTCTTCCACATTTTTACCCGGCGCAAAGCGCGTGCGGTTACTGACGCGAAAGATATGCGTGTCGACGGCGATGGTGGGCCAGCCAAAGGCGGTGTTCAGCACCACGTTAGCGGTTTTACGCCCGACACCCGGCAGCGCCTCAAGTGCGGCACGATCTTCCGGCACCGCGCCGCCATGCTGTTCCAGCAATATGCGGCAGGTTTTAATCACGTTTTCCGCTTTGCTGTTAAACAGCCCGATTGTCTTGATGTACTCTTTGACGCCGTCGACGCCAAGCGCCAGCATGGCCGCCGGGGTGTTCGCGACCGGATAGAGCCGGGCCGTGGCTTTGTTCACGCTGACATCGGTCGCCTGAGCCGAAAGCAGTACCGCAATCAGCAGTTCAAATGGCGAGCTGAACTGCAGCTCAGTGGTCGGATGCGGGTTGTTATCGCGCAGACGGGTCAGGATCTGCAGGCGCTTCTCTTTATTCACACCGCTTTCCCGATTTCACCTGGCGCAGCCACTGTTTTAGCTTCCGCTTCAGCGCGCAGCGCGGCGCGCTGTTTCATTTTCTGATCGATAAGATACTTTCCTGCCAGCAGCATACCCAGACCGATGAAGGCGCCGGGTGGCAGCATAGCCAGCAGCATCGGTGAATCAAAGTGCACGACTTCGATGCGCAGTGAGGTTGCCCACGGGCCGAGCAGCTGATCGGCACCGTTGAACAGCGTACCGCTGCCAATCAGTTCGCGAATGGATCCCAGCGTGACCATGGCGCAGGTCGCTCCCATACCGATAGCGAACCCATCCAGCGCGGATAGCGGGATACTGCTTTTTGACGCTACCGCTTCAGCACGGCCCACGACAATACAGTTAGTGACGATCAGCGGAATAAAGATCCCCAGCGACTGATAAAGACCGTAGGCGTAAGCGTTGATCAGCATCTGAACGCAGCTGACAACTGAGGCGATAATCATCACATAAATCGGGATACGGATATCTGCCGGTACCCAGCGGCGTGAGGCGGAAATTGCACTGTTGGTAATGGTCAGCACCAGCGTCGTGGCCAGCCCCAGCCCCAGCGCATTGGTTGCGGTGGAGGTCACCGCCAGCAGCGGACAGAGTCCCAGCAGCTGTACCAGCGCAGAGTTATTTTTCCATAAACCGCCAATCAGCAGATTTTTCGCTTCACTCATGGTGTTTCTCCACATTCCGGCAGCGAACGCAACGTCGCTGGCAGCGTTTCAATATAGAGCGCCGTGCGTTTAGTGGCGTTAACCACCGCGCGCGGCGTAATGGTCGCACCGGTAAACTGATCGAAATCGCCGCCATCTTTCTTCACGGCAAAATGCGGGTCATCGGCCCCTTTAATCTGTTTTCCATTAAAGCTGTTGATCCAGTCAGAGATGCGCAGCTCAATTTTATCACCCAGCCCGGGCGTTTCATGGTGTTCAATGACGCGCACGCCCAGCACGGTACCGCTGAAGTCAGCGCCTACCAAGAGCTGAATGGCGCCGGAGTAGCCATCGGGGGCGGTACTTTCCAGCGCTGCGGCCACCGGCTTGTCGCCTTTACGGGCAATATAGAGGTGATGCGGCTGCTCATTACCCAGCGCCGCATTATGCACCAGATAACACTCCTGCTGAATAGCATTATCGTACAGCGCGGTCGGTACCACCTGATCCAGCAGGTTTTTCTGCTGCAGCGCAGTCTGATGCTCAACGGTGGGTTTGGTCACATAGTTCACCACGGCGGTTACGCCGGTCGTCACCACTGCAAACATCCCCAGCGTTACCGCGTTTTTGCGAATAGCGTCGATCATACCTTAATCCTTCCGGTGACCATAAACGCGCGGCTGAGTATAGTAGTCAATCAGCGGCACGCAGATATTTGCCAGCAGCACGGCGAACGCCACGCCATCCGGATAGCCGCCAAAGCTGCGGATCAGCCAGACCAGCAGACCGATCAGCGCACCGTAGATCAGACGCCCCCGGTTAGTGGTGGAGGCGGTAACCGGATCGGTAGCGATAAAGAATGCGCCCAGCATGGTCGCACCCGAAAAGAGGTGGGTGAGCGGTGTATTAAGCGTCTCAGGCGAGAAGATCCAGCCGAGCGTGGCGCATACCGCCAGCGAGGCGAGCATGCTGGCCGGGATATGCCAGCGAATTGCATTTTTTGCCAGCAGCAGCATGCCGCCCAGCAGGTAACCCAGGTTGACCCACTGCCAGCCCAGTCCCGCCAGTACCCCGGCGTAGATTGGCTGAGCGTGAAGCTCTTCGGCGCTGTGGCCGGCGCGCAGTCCGGTTTTAAACGTATCGAGCGGCGTGGCCTGACTGATGCCATCCACCCCGAGCTGCAGCTGCTGCATGGTATCGCCGGCCAGCGTATGGCCGCGAAACACCATACTGAGTGAATCCATCAGATCCGGTTTTACCGCCTGCAGCGCATCGGGCGGCAGCCAGCTGGTCATCTGCACCGGAAAAGAGATCAGCAGCACAACGTAGCCGACCATTGCCGGGTTGAACGGATTTTGGCCCAGGCCGCCATAGAGCTGTTTGGCAATCAGAATCGCAAACAGGGTGCCCAGAACAATCAGCCACCAGGGGGCAAGCGGCGGCAGGCTGATCCCGAGCAGCAGCGCCGTCAGCAGGGCTGAGTTATCTGCCAGCACCGGCTTTACGGCGCTGTGGCGCAACCGCAGTATCGCCGCTTCGGTCAGCAGCGCCGTCGCAATAGCCAGCACAACCTGGATAAGAAAACCGCTGCCAAAGAAATACCACTGCGCCGCCATGCCGGGCAGGGCCGCCAGTACCACCAGTAGCATAATGTTACCGGTGCTGCGCCGGTTATGAGTATAGGGAGAGCTTGCGATACGAAAGGCCATTTATTCCTCAGTGGTCGAAGGCTGCTGCTGCGCTTTACGCGCTTTAGCACGGGCGACCGCCGCAGCGATGGCCGCTTTGCGTGGGTCTTCAGGTTCAGGTTCAGCGGATACCGCCGGCGGCAGCGAGCTTTCCGACTGCGCGGCCGCTTTTTTCGCTTTGGCGCGGGCAATGGCGGCGGCGACGGCGGCTTTGCGCGGATCGTCTTCCGTTGCCGGCGCAGGCGTTGCGGCGAACGGCTCGTCTGCGGTTGTGGCCTGCGCGGTCGCTTTTTTCGCTTTGGCGCGGGCAATGGCGGCGGCGACGGCGGCCTTGCGCGGATCGTCTTCCGTTGCCGGCGCAGGCGTTTCGGCGACCGGCTCGTCTGCGGTTGTGGCCTGCGCGGCCGCTTTTTTCGCTTTGGCACGGGCAATAGCGGCGGCGACGGCGGCTTTGCGCGGATCGTCTTCCGTTATCGGCTCAGGTGCCTCTGCTGCCGGCATCGCAGCAGGAGTGGCCTCAGGACGCTCGGTTGCCGCCTTTTTCGCTTTTGCCCGCGCAATCGCGGCTTCCACCGCCGCTTTACGCGGGTCGCTCTCTGCCGCAGTCTCGCTCTCTGGCTGAGCCGCTTTTTTCGCTTTCGCCCGGGCAATCGCGGCTTCCACCGCCGCTTTACGCGGGTCGCCTGTCTGACGGGTAACCGGCTGCGTCTCTGCCTGGGTTGCTGCCTGCTGCGCCAGCGCCTGTGCGTGACGCGCTTCGCGTTCGGCCAGTTCCTGCTCTGGCGTTTTGGCCTGACGCGCCTTAATACGTGCAGCAGCGGCGTCGCGTTCACCGTTATCGCTGCGTGCAACGCGCTGCTTCGCCTCTTCATGACGCGCCTCGCGCGCCAGTTTCTCACGTTCTAACCGCGCCTGACGCGCCTCAAAGCGTGCCTTAGCCTCCGCCGTGCGCTTCGCTTCAAGATCGATGGCGCGCAGCTCAGCTTTTTCCTGCCGGTAATACTGAACCAGCGGAATATTACTCGGGCAAACGTAAGCGCAGGCCCCGCATTCAATACAGTCATCGATATTATGCGCGCGCGCTTTTTCATGATCGCCGCCCTGGCTATACCAGTAGAGCTGCTGCGGCAGCAGGTTCGCCGGACAGGCGTCGGCGCAGGCGCTGCAGCGAATGCAGGATTGCTCTTCCTGCGGCGCAGCCATTTCGCTGGCGGCAGGCGCCAGAATACAGTTGGTGATTTTCACAACCGGCACGTCGAGGGAAGGCAGGGTAAAGCCCATCAGCGGCCCGCCCATGATCACCATCTGACGCGGCCCCGGCTGAAAACCGACCTGACGCAGCAGATGACTCACCGGGGTGCCAAGACGCCCCCAGACGTTGCGCGGTTGCGCAATCGCGTCGCCGGTCAGCGTGACCACGCGCTCGGTGATGGGTTCACCATCAACGATCGCACGCTTAACCGCCCAGGCGGTGCCGACGTTCTGCATCAGCACACCAATATCGGTTGAGCGTCCGCCGTGCGGCACTTCCCGCCCGGTCAGGATTTTGGTCAGCTGTTTGGCCCCGCCAGAGGGATATTTTGTCGGGATAACCCGGATCTCAATATCGCGCTCGCCGCGCAGCGCCTGTTTCAGGGCAGCTATCGCTTCAGGTTTGTTATCTTCAATACCCACCAGAACGCGTTCCGCCTGCAGTACCCAGGCAAGGATCCGGCAGCCTTCCAGCACTTCAGCGGCGTAATCCTGCATCAGCCGATCGTCAGCGGTGATATAAGGCTCGCACTCTGCGGCATTGATGATTAACGTTTTGACACCCTGCAGGCCGCCACGCAGTTTAGTGGCGGTGGGGAACCCGGCGCCACCCAGGCCCGCTACGCCGGCGCTGTGAATGCGTCGGATAACCTCTTCCCGGCTCAGCGCACGGTAGTCGGGCTGCGCATCACGTTCAATCCAGCGATCTTCACCGTCAGCGCGCAGGAAAATGCACAGCTCTGAGAGCCCGGACGGGTGCGCCGTCATATGTGGCGCGATAGCCTCTATAGTGCCTGAGGTTGGCGCGTGTACCGGCAGCATGCGTCCGCTGCCAAAGGTGAGCGGCTGGCCGCGCAGCACGCGATCGCCTGGCGAGACGCAGATCTCACCCTCATGGCCAATATGCTGTTTCAGGGGAATAACAAACTCTTCAGGCAGCGGCAGCGTGCTCAGCGGCGTACCGTTAGACTGTGTTTTCATTTCCGGCGGATGAATACCGCCCTGAAAATCCCACAGCTTCTCTTTGCGAAACAGATTTAACAGATTAAGCATGATGTTCTGCCGGGATCACTTTTACAGGAATGGTGTTGAGATCCCACTTCCAGCTTGCTGGAGTGGTGGCGACCGGGCGCATTTCAATGCAGTCAGTCGGGCAGGGAGCCACACACAGGTCGCAGCCCGTGCAGACGTCGCTGAGCACGGTATGCATGGCGCGCGTGGCGCCGACGATCGCATCCACCGGACACGCCTGAATGCACTTGGTGCAGCCGATACAGTTCTCTTCGTCGATCCACGCCACGGTGCGCACCGGCGTAAGGATTTCGGCACCGCCATCGAGTGGCTGCGGCTCAACGTTCAGCAGCTCCGCCAGCCTGAGCATGGTCTGCTCGCCACCCGGGGCGCACTTGTTAATCGCTTCCCCGTTGTTGCCGACGGCATCCGCATAGGGACGACATCCGGGGTAGCCGCACTGACCGCACTGGCTTTGTGGCAGTACGGCATCAATCTGTTCGACAATAGGGTCTTCTTCAACTTCAAAACGGCGCGAAGCGTAGCCGAGCAGGCCACCAAAAATCAGCCCCAGCGCGCTGAGTACAGCGATTGCTATCCAGATAGCGGTCATATCAGAATTTCACCAGACCGGTAAAGCCCATAAACGCCAGCGCCATCAGGCCAGCGGTGATCAGGGCGATAGAGTTACCTTTGAACGGTGCCGGCACGTTAGCCAGCACCAGACGTTCACGCATGCCGGCAAACAGCACCATCACCAGTGAAAAGCCCAGCGAGGCGCTAAAGCCATAGAGCGCAGCCTGCAGAAACGTATGGTTGAGATTAACGCTCAGTAATGGCACACCCAGTACCGCACAGTTGGTGGTGATCAGCGGCAGGAAGATCCCCAGCAGCCGGTAGAGTGACGGACTGGTTTTCCGCACCACCATTTCTGTGAACTGCACCACTACGGCAATTACCAGGATGTAGGACATCGTACGCAGATAAACCAGATCCAGCGGGATCAGAATCAGATGGTTAACCAGCCACGCACACACCGAAGCGAGCGTGATAACAAACGTAGTGGCAAGCCCCATGCCAATGGCCGTTTCCAGTTTTTTTGACACGCCCATGAACGGGCAAAGGCCGAGGAATTTGACCAACACGAAGTTGTTCACCAGCACAGTGCCAACAAAGAGAAGCAAGTAATCGGTCATGGTTTAACCCGGGAAGCCTAAAGGCGTTTATTATCCGGAAATGAGAGCTACATCTCAACCTTTACCCCGGCGAGAGCAGCTCTGAGAGCACGCAGAATTAAATTCCTGACGAATAACGCATCATTACAGAGCGGTGAAGGTCTGTTTAACCCGTCGGGAGCGCTTAAAGTAGGGCACAAACAGGGCCGCGGCCAGCAGCGTCAGAAGCAGGGTCTGCAGCGCTTTGCCGTCTGCAACCGGCGTGAACGCAAAGGTTTTCAGCGCCAGCACGACGGTCATCAGCAGCCAGATGGTGTAGTGTCGTGGCAGGCGTCGCGAACGTCTGCAGAATATCCAGCATACCCAGATGCTGTAGAGCCAGACCGCAGCGGCCGTCAGCAGGGAGACCAGCCACTGTGATAACAGCAGATTAGCGTGTGAAAACAGCGTGGTACGCAGCTCGCTGTCAAACAGGGGGCGCAGATAAAGCGCGACAACCAGCGCGCTGGTAAGCATGGTCATAATCAGCCAGGCCAGCGGCAGTAACAGCCAGCCCCCGATGCGCGGTGAGTGAACAGATTCAGACATAATTAAACCACATAGCGCCACACTGATTTAGGCACGCAGCCCAGATCGTATAATCGGCCACCAGAGACCAGTTCAGCGCGGCGATGATCGGCAGCACGATACATATTGATGATGTCATTATCATCAGTCAGCGAATAGTTGAGATGATCGTAGAGTTTTTCCAGACTCTCAAGATTATTCACTTTGCGAAATTTTAGCAGGTAATCCAGCGCAGTCATGATTGCCATTGAACAGAAAGAACGAAAGAAGGCTCAAGTATAGGGAGCGCGCTGCTGCTGTCTATATATCGGTGTTAAAAAAATTTAAAATTCAGACCAGGTGGAGTAATTACTTCATCAGCAGCGATTTTTTGAGGGATGTTTCGGGGTATAACAGCCAAACATCTATTTCACAGACACCTTATTTCCGATGCTGTGAGAAAATCTAACAGGTGATAACGGCAACATTTATTGCGTTTATTTTTCGCCGGTAATTAAGTCTTAACTGCAATATAAGATAATTAAGCCAGCGTAGCCGCTGATAGAGTGTGCGGGTTATCACAAAATTGCTTATTGCTTTATGAACAACAGCATAACCATTCTTTACGCAGCGGTTGTAATCGCTTCCAGCCCGTTCAAATCTAACCAGTTCTGTTTATTACAGTTATTTGCCCCTTCGGATATTAAAACTCAGCTGTTTTATCCATAAACCTGCCGCGAGCTGATGATGCTATTTAGGCGTAACCCCTTTAAATCATTCTGTTTTGTGAGTTATGTCGCGCTAGTTTTACCTGAATTACGTCAGGCTTAATCTGCGTTTGTACCCCGACTACACACTCCCTTCAGAGGAATGAAAACTATGTGGAAACGTTTACTCCTGACCGCCATGGTGAGCGCCGCGCTCAGCACGCCGGTGCTGGCCGCTGATATGACAGTGGGATTCTCGCAGGTTGGTTCAGAATCGGGCTGGCGTGCTGCCGAAACCAGCGTCGCAAAAAGCGAGGCTAAAAAGCGCGGCATTACGCTGAAAATTGCTGATGGTCAGCAGAAGCAGGAAAACCAGATTAAAGCAGTACGTTCGTTTATTGCTCAGGGGGTGGACGCCATCTTCATCGCGCCGGTGGTGCAGACCGGCTGGGAACCGGTACTTGAAGAAGCAAAAGATGCCAAAATTCCGGTTTTCCTGCTGGATCGCGCCATTGTTGTTAAGGACAAATCTCTCTATATGGCTGTGGTGACAGCGGACAACGTGCTGGAAGGCAAGCTGATTGGCGACTGGCTGGTGAAAACCGTGGGCGACAAGCAGTGTAACGTCGTAGAGCTGCAGGGAACGGTCGGCGCCAGTGTGGCCATCGATCGTAAAAAAGGGTTTGCCGAAGCGATAGCCGGACATAACAACATTAAGGTGATCCGTTCCCAGTCCGGTGACTTTACCCGCAGTAAAGGTAAAGAGGTGATGGAGAGCTTTATTAAAGCTGAAAATAACGGCAAAAACATCTGCATGGTCTATGCCCACAATGATGATATGGCAATCGGTGCCATTCAGGCGATAAAAGAAGCGGGCCTGAAGCCGGGCAAAGATATTCTGACTGGTTCAATCGATGGCGTACCGGATATCTATAAAGCGATGCTGGCCGGTGAGGCAAATGCCAACGTCGAGCTGACGCCGGATATGGCTGGCCCGGCGTTTGATGCGCTGGAGAAGTTTAAGAAAGATGGCACCATGCCGCCTAAAATCATTAAAACGGAGTCGAAGCTCTTCCTGCCGGCGGATGCCCAGACAGAACTCGATAAAAAGAAAAACATGGGTTACTGATCCCCGCAGCCGCCCTGCGGGGCGGCTCTGCTGACATCAGCGAGGTAGAGCCTGATGAGCACCATTGATGATACACCGCTGCTCACGCTGAGCGGCATCAGTAAAGGATTTCCCGGCGTAAAAGCGCTGGATAATGTGTCATTCACTATCCGCAAAGGCGAGATTATGGCGCTGCTGGGTGAAAACGGCGCCGGCAAATCAACGCTGATTAAAGTGCTGACCGGCGTCTATTCACGCGATGCCGGTAGCATCACCCTTAACGGAGAAGCAATCACGCCCCACAGTACGGCGGATGCGCAGCGCGCCGGGATCGGTACGGTCTATCAGGAAGTTAACCTGCTGCCAAATATGTCGGTAGCAGATAACCTCTATATCGGCCGTGAGCCAAAGCGCTTTGGCATGGTCGATCGCCGGAAAATGAACCGTGATGCGGATACACTGATGCGCAATTACGGCTTTGCGCTGGATGTGACGCGCCCGCTCGGACATTACTCTGTCGCCATGCAGCAGATTATCGCTATCTGCCGCGCGGTCGATTTGTCGGCACAGATACTGATTCTGGATGAGCCTACGGCCAGTCTGGACGCCAGTGAAGTAGAGATGCTGTTTACGCTCATGGCGCAGCTGCGTGCCAGAGGCATGAGTCTGATCTTTGTAACCCACTTTCTTGACCAGGTGTACCGTATTACCGACCGCATTACCGTATTACGCAACGGCCAGTTTATCGCCACGCGTGATACCGCTTCGCTACCACAGATAGAGCTGATTAAACTGATGCTGGGGCGCGAGCTGCTGGAGACCGCGCTGCAGCGACAGGGCAGCACCCTGCGCAGCGATCAGCCGGTAGTGGCGTTTGAGGATTATGGCAGGAAAGGCACCATTGAGCCTTTCAGCCTGCAGGTCAGGCCGGGCGAGGTGGTGGGTCTGGCGGGTCTGCTGGGTTCAGGCCGTACTGAAACCGCAGAGGTGCTGTTTGGCATCCGCCGTGCCGATCGCGGCACCGCGCGTATTAAAGGCAAGCTGCAGACTATTCGCACGCCGGCGCAGGCATCCCGCCTGGGTATGGGATTCTGTCCTGAAGATCGCAAAACGGATGGCATTATTGGTGCGGCTTCCGTGCGTGAGAATATTATTCTGGCGCTGCAGGCGCAGCGCGGCTGGCTGCGTCCGATTAAGCGTCGCGAGCAGCAGGCGATTGCCGAACGTTTCATTAAAAGCCTCGGCATCCGTACGCCGCATGCCGACCAGCCGATCGAGTTGCTGTCAGGCGGCAATCAGCAGAAGGTGCTGCTGTCGCGCTGGCTGGTGACTAAACCGCAGTTTCTGATCCTGGATGAGCCAACGCGCGGCATCGATGTCGGTGCGCACGCTGAGATTATTCGTTTGATCGAATCGCTCTGCGCGGATGGTCTGGCGCTGCTGGTCATCTCTTCTGAACTGGAAGAGCTGGTTGGCTACGCCGATCGCGTCCTGATTATGCGCGATCTGAAGCAGGTGGCTGAAATCCCACTCGAGCAGCTCTCCGTGGCGTCCATTGTGAACGCGATCGCCGAGGGAGGTGCACAACATGCCTGAATCGTCTATGACACAGTCAAAACCTGAAAGACGTAAGCTGAAGCTGCCTCCGGGTATGCCACAGCTTGTGGCACTGATTCTGGTGCTGCTGATTGACAGCCTGGTGGCGAATAACTTTTTTGCCATTCATATTCAGGATGGTCGTCTGTTTGGCAGCCCGATCGATATTCTGAACCGCGCCGCGCCGGTAGCGCTGCTCGCCGTGGGCATGACGCTGGTCATCGCTACCGGCGGGATCGATCTCTCTGTGGGCGCGGTAATGGCTATTGCGGGCGCAACCGCAGCGACGCTGACCGTTGCCGGACATAGCCTGGGCGTGATTGTGCTGGCAACGCTGGGCACCGGTCTGCTATGTGGTCTGTGGAATGGGGTGCTGGTGGCGCTGCTGAAAATCCAGCCGTTTGTGGCCACGCTGATTCTGATGGTAGCGGGGCGGGGCGTAGCGCAGCTGATTACGCAGGGGCAGATCGTGACGTTTAACAGCGAAAGCCTGGCGTGGTTTGGCAGCGGTTCGCTGCTCTGGTTGCCGGTGCCGGTGTGGATCACGCTGCTGGTGGCGCTGGCTGTCTGGCTGCTGACGCGCAAAACAGCGCTGGGCCTGTTTATCGAAGCGGTAGGTATCAATCTGCGCGCGGCGCGTAACGCAGGCGTTAACGGCTGGCTGGTAGTGATGTCGACCTATGTGATTAGCGGCTTATGTGCAGCGGTGGCCGGGCTGATTGTCGCGGCTGATATCCGGGGTGCTGACGCCAATAACGCCGGCCTGTGGCTGGAGCTGGATGCCATTCTGGCCGTGGTGATTGGCGGAGCCTCGCTGATGGGCGGTCGCTTTAATCTGGTGCTGTCGCTGATTGGCGCACTGATTATCCAGTCGATGAATACCGGGATCCTGTTGTCAGGGTTCCCGCCGGAACTGAACCAGGTGGTGAAAGCGGTGGTTGTGATGTGCGTGCTGCTGCTGCAGTCGCCGCGGTTTATCGCCATGCTGAAGGGGAGGCGTTCAAAATGATAAAGCGTCATTTGCCATTGATGATTACGCTGCTGGTGTTTGTGGCGGGGTATCTGTTCTGTCTGAGCCAGTTTCCGGGCTTCGCATCAACACGGGTTATCTGCAATATTCTGACGGATAACGCTTTTCTTGGCATTATCGCCGTAGGCATGACCTTTGTGATTTTGTCCGGCGGGATCGACCTCTCCGTTGGCGCGGTAATCGCCTTTACCGGCGTGTTTCTGGCCCGCATTATCGGTGATTTTCACCTTGATCCGCTGCTGGCGTTTGCCTTGATTCTTGCGCTGGGGGCGCTGTTTGGCGCCATGATGGGCTGGCTGATTGATGCGCTGAAGATCCCGGCGTTTATTATTACGCTGGCAGGGATGTTTTTTCTGCGCGGCTGCAGTTACCTGGTGTCAGAGAATTCTATTCCGATTGATCATCCTCTTTACGCCACGCTGTCAGGCCTGGCCTGGAAAATCCCCGGCGGCGGGCGGCTGAGCCTGCTGGCGGTAATTATGCTGGTGGTGGTCGCAGGAGGGATTATTCTGGCGCACCGTACCCGGTTCGGAAATCAGGTATACGCCATTGGCGGCAATCTTACCTCGGCGCAGCTGATGGGCGTTTCGACCCGCGCGACGACCATTAAGGTGTATATGCTCTCTACGACGCTGGCGACCCTGGCCGGTATTGTGTTCTCTATCTATACCTCCGCCGGATACGCGCTGGCCGGGCTTGGCGTAGAGCTGGATGCGATTGCTTCGGTAGTGATTGGCGGTACGCTGCTGTCCGGCGGCGTTGGCACCGTGCTCGGCACGCTGTTTGGGGTACTGATTCAGGGACTGATCCAGACGTGGATTAATTTCGACGGCACGCTAAGTTCGTGGTGGACCAAGATTGCTATCGGCATCCTGCTGTTTGCTTTTATCGCGCTGCAGCGCATGTTAACCGTAATGTGGGATCGCCAGCAAAACGCCCCGGTAAAACGCCTCACCCCGTAGGGGAAGCATTTAGCACCATTCTTTCTCGTAGGGGGCGCATTCAGTACCATTCTGCCTCGTAGGGGGCGCATTCAGTACCATTCTGCCTCGTAGGGGGCGCATTAATGCGCCCCTGGCCGAGATCGGCTCCCGGGCTATACGCCCCCTGGCCGACTACCACGGTCGGTAAAGCCCGGGGCGATCGCAAAGGAACCCGGCGTCCTGCCGATCGTCCGCGCCATCCCTGGCGCGGACGCTTTGCTCTTCGCCCCGGGCTTCACCGGCCTGCCAGCATTCTCGCTCGTTGCCAGAGCCCAATCTTCACACATCAGGTATCCGCTGCAACCAGGGCGGCATAAATGCCGCCCCTACAGCACAGCATCACCATTCTCCCCGTAGGGGGCGCATTCATGCGCCCCTGACCGAGATCGGCTCCCTGGCCATACGCATTCATGCGCCCCTGGCCGAGATCGGCTCCCTGGCCGGTTTTAAACCGGGAATTTCAGGCATTAAAAAGCCGCGACGATGCGCGGCTTAGCGTTGGATCAGTAATCGGAATCAGCGGGCTAAACGGTAATAAACTTCGTTCCAGCGCAGCGCATCCTTAAACGCAGGCAGGCGGGTTTCTTCATCGATCACCATCACTTCAATTCCGTTCAGTTCGCCGTAGAGATACATATCCTCCAGATCCAGCGCCTGACTGAATACCGTATGGTGCGCACCGCCGCCGAGGATCCACGCTTCTGACGCAGTTGCCAGCGACGGCTGGGCGCGCCACAGCGCGCGGGCAACCGGCAGCTTCGGCAGCGGTTCAGGCTGTTCAATCGCATCCACTACGTTAACCAGCAGGCGGAAACGATCGCCAAGATCAATTACGCTGGCATTGATCGCGCGTCCGGCAGGCGTTGAGAAAATCAGACGCGCCGGATCGGCCTTACCGCCAATTCCCAGGAACTGGACGTCAATCAGCGGCTTCTCCTCTTTGGCAATGGAAGGGCAGACTTCCAGCATGTGCGAACCCAGTACCAGATCGTTGCCCGGAGAGAAGTGATACGTGTAATCCTCCATAAAGGATGTGCCGCCGGCACGTGCGCCCGCCTGCACTTTGAGAATGTGCAGCAGCGCTGCGGTTTTCCAGTCGCCCTCGCCGGCAAAGCCATAGCCCTGGCCCATCAGACGCTGCACCGCCAGTCCCGGCAGCTGCGTCATACCGTGCAGCGTCTGGAAGTTGGTCGTGAACGCTTTACAGCCTTCATCCTCCAGGAAGCGCTTCAGGCCCAGCTCAATGCGCGCTGCATCCAGCACGTTCTGCCGTTTGTCACCGTTAACGGCTGCCGCCTCGCTGAAGAGATACTGACTTTCATACTCATCGATCAGCGCGCTGACGTCACCGTCGCTGACGCCATTGATCACCTCGACCAGGTCGCCCACGCCCCAGCCGTTAACGGCGTAGCCAAACTGGATCTGTGCGGCAACTTTATCACCTTCGGTTACGGCAACTTCCCGCATATTATCGCCAAAGCGGGCAACCTTAAGCTGCTGGCTGGCCTGTTTTGCTAGCGCCGCGTTGATCCAGCGGCCTATACGCTGCTGGCTGGTGCGATCCTGCCAGTGTCCGGTGATGACGTTGTGCTGCAGTCCCATGCGGGCGCCGATGAAACCGAACTCGCGGCCGCCGTGTGCGGTCTGGTTCAGGTTCATAAAATCCATATCCATACTGTCCCACGGGATCTCTGCGTTGAACTGAGTATGGAACTGCAGCAGTGGTTTATTCAGCACGCTCAATCCGCCGATCCACATTTTTGCCGGCGAAAACGTGTGCAGCCAGGTGATGATGCCGACGCACTGATTATCGTGATTCGCTGCCCGGCAGAGCGCCAGCGCTTCATCCGGCGATTTAACCAGCGGCTGCAGCACCAGCGGTACCGGCAGCGTGCCAGCCTGATTGAGTCCTTCCATCACCTGACGGGCGTGCTCTTCCACCTGGCGCAATGTTTCCGCGCCGTAGAGGTGCTGTGTACCGATAACAAACCACACGTGCTGTGCGTTATGCTGTTCCATTAAACCACTCCTTTACTGTGCGGATAGGGTGCGCGGCGCGTACTGCGGTTCAGCTGCCTCACACCAGTTTTGATAACGTTGATAGAGCTGCTGATATGCCGCTACGCGTTGTGCGTCGGGCTGCAGCGTGACGGCAACCGGGCTGGCCATCACCTGCTGCGCGGCAGGTACATCGGGATAGACTTCCGCCGCCACGGCCGCAAAAATTGCCGCGCCCAGCGCGCAGCACTCGTCTGAGGCGACAATATCCAGCGGGCGGTTCATCACATCGCAACACGCCTGCATAATGGCAGGGGATTTGCGGGCAATTCCCCCCAGCGTCAGGATGCTCTTTACCGGGATCGCCTGCTGTTCAAAACACTCCATAATCGCCCGCGCACCAAAAGCGGTGGCGGCGATCAGACCGCCAAACAAAGCCGGCGCATCGGTGCCCAGGTTGAGATCGGTGATCACACCTTTCAGCCGCTGGTTTGCATCCGGGGTGCGGCGTCCGTTAAACCAGTCCAGCACCACCGGCAGATGATCGAGCTGCGGATTAGCGGCCCACGCTTCGGTGAGTTCGCGGATCAGATCCTGCTGCAGCGCAGCCAGCTGCAGCTGCAGCTCAGGGTGGCGCTGCGCAGCCTGCTGCAGAGGCCAGCCGAGCAGGCGGCTGAACCAGGCGTAGATATCGCCAAAAGCAGACTGGCCCGCTTCACAGCCAATGGCGCCGGGAACGACGCTGCCGTCAACCTGGCCGCAGATGCCCCGGATAGCACGATCGCCGACGGTTTCGCTGTCTGCAATCAGAATATCGCAGGTCGATGTACCGATGACTTTAACCAGCGTATAGGGCTGAGCACCGGCACCAACCGCACCCATATGGCAGTCAAAGGCGCCGCCAGAGATGACCACCTGTTCAGATAACCCAAGGCGGGCAGCCCATTCAGCGCTCAGCGTGCCAACCGGCAGGTCAGCGGTCCAGGTATCGGTAAACAGCGGCGAGTCGAGCTGTTCTGTCAGCATCGGATCAAGCGCGTTGAGAAAGGCCACGTCCGGCAGGCCCTGCCACTCCGGATGCCAGAGCGATTTATGCCCGGCGGCGCAGCGCCCGCGGCGCAGCTTATCGGGGGCGGTCGTACCGCTTAACAGCGCCGGCACCCAGTCGCAGAGTTCAACCCAGGAGACCGCCGCCTCCCGCACGGCAGCATCCTCCCGCGAGACGTGTAAGATTTTGGCCCAGAACCATTCAGATGAGTAAATGCCGCCGATATAGCGGGTGTAGTCGGTAAAGCGCCCGCTGTGGCAGAGACGGGTGATCTCTTCAGCTTCCTCAATCGCGGTGTGATCTTTCCACAACACAAACATGGCGTTGGGATTCGCCGCAAACTCCGGACGCAGCGCCAGTACATTGCCGTTGCGATCGACAGGGGCCGGTGTTGATCCGGTTGTATCCACGCCGATCCCGGCAACCGCTGCGCGCTGCGCGGGTGTTAACGCCTGAATCACGCTGACCAGCGCCTGCTCCAGCGCATCGATATAGTCCTGCGGATGATGACGAAACCGGTTGGCGTGCGCGTCGCAGAACTGGCCCTGCGCCCAGCGCGGATAGTTGACCACCGCTTTTTCCAGCTCTTTGCCGCTGTGGCAGTCAACCGCCAGCGCACGCACTGAGTCACTGCCAAAATCCAGCCCAATTGTTATGGCGCCAGCACCCATCGGGATTCTCCTGTGTGAGTTATCTGGGTTCTATCCTGCGAGGCAATGCCATAAGCCGTTAGTCATCAGCGGCTGAGAATATGTACTTTTCTGTCATCGGACAGGTTGTGTGATCGGCCGCAAAAGTCAGACACCGGTTAATTTTGCTGAATATATGGATATTTTTGCCTTCGTTTTGCTATGTGATACCGCTCTACATTTTGCGCCGCGTTTCTCGCTACAACTAGCCCAGCGTTTGCACAGCCTTTCAGCAACTCTTGAGCTAACGCGCTGATTTTGCGCTGTACACGAAAGCAGAATTCAGATGGTAGCGTTTACACAAAAACGTTAATAACAGCGATAAAACACCATTGTGCCGGAGAGCATCATGCATAAATTCACTAAAGCGCTGGCGGCAGTCAGCCTCGCCGCGGTTATGTCACATTCCGCTATCGCCGAGACGATGAAGCTCGGTTTTCTCGTTAAACAGCCAGAGGAGCCGTGGTTCCAGACCGAATGGAAATTTGCCGATAAAGCGGGCAAAGATCTGGGTTTTGAAGTGATTAAAATTGCTGTACCGGATGGTGAAAAAACGCTTAACGCCATCGACAGCCTGGCGGCCAGCGGCGCAAAAGGTTTTGTCATCTGCACCCCCGATCCCAAACTCGGTTCGGCCATTATGGCAAAAGCGCGCAGCTACGATCTGAAAGTGATCGCGGTAGATGACCAGTTTGTCACAGCGAAAGGCAAGCCGATGGAGACCGTTCCGCTGGTGATGATGGCGGCAACGAAGATCGGCGAGCGCCAGGGTCAGGAACTCTATAAAGAGATGCAGAAGCGCGGCTGGGACGTTAAAGAGACCGCGGTAATGGCGATCACTGCTAACGAGCTGGATACGGCGCGTCGTCGTACCGGCGGCTCTATGGCGGCCATTAAAGCAGCAGGCTTCCCTGAGAAGCAGATTTATCAGGTTCCTACCAAATCCAACGATATCCCCGGCGCGTTTGATGCCGGTAACTCCCTGCTGGTGCAGCATCCGGAAGTCAAACACTGGCTGATTGTCGGTATGAACGATAACACCGTGCTGGGCGGCGTGCGCGCCACAGAAGGTCAGGGCTTTAAAGCAGCAGATGTGATCGGTATCGGCATCAACGGCGTGGATGCGATCAGCGAACTCTCTAAAGGCTCTGCGACCGGTTTCTATGGTTCGCTGCTGCCCAGCCCGGACGTTCACGGTTATAAGAGCAGCCAGATGCTCTACAACTGGGTCACTAAAGGCGAAGAGCCCGCCAGATTTACTGAGGTGACAGATGTGGTGCTGATCACCCGCGATAACTTCAAAACCGAACTGGCGAAGAAAGGATTGATGTAACGCACAGGGTGCGCATTTATGCGCACCTGAAATCCGACAGGCACTATCAGGAGTATCCATGGAGACCGATCAGGCATTTCTCTCTTTTCATGGCATCAGCAAAACCTTTCCTGGCGTAAAAGCCCTGCAGGATATCGGTTTTGAGTGCCGCGCCGGTGAGGTGCACGCGCTGATGGGCGAAAACGGCGCGGGAAAATCGACGCTGCTGAAAATTCTCAGCGGCAGCTACCAGCCCACGAGCGGTGAAATCCGCATCAAAGGCGAGGCGAAGCGCTTCAGTAATACGGTTGAGGCGCTGGATGCCGGCGTGGCCATTATCTACCAGGAGCTACACCTGGTGCCGGAAATGAGCGTGGCAGAGAATATCTATCTCGGCCAGCTGCCGCATAAACGCGGCCTGGTAAACCGCAAGCTGCTGCGCTACGAAGCGGGCCTGCAGCTGAAAAATCTCGGGATGGATATCGATCCCGACATGCCGCTGAAATATCTGTCGCTGGGGCAGTGGCAGATGGTGGAGATCGCCAAGGCGCTGGCGCGCAATGCCCGCATTATCGCCTTTGATGAGCCGACCAGCTCACTCTCAGCCCGTGAAATTGAGCATCTGTTTCGCGTTATCCGTCAGCTGCGCGCTGAAGGACGGGTGGTGCTTTATGTGTCGCACCGCATGGAGGAGATTTTTGCCCTGAGCGATGCGATTACCGTGTTTAAAGATGGCCGCTATGTGCGCACCTTTACGGATATGCCCAATACCCATCATGACGATCTGGTCGAGGCGATGGTCGGGCGCAACCTGGGTGACATCTATGGCTATGCGCCCCGCGAGCTGGGCGCCGTGCGTCTTCAGCTCGACCAGGTCGAGGCGAAAGGGGTGCGCATGCCCATTTCGTTCAGCGTGCGCGCCGGAGAAATTGTAGGACTGTTTGGTCTGGTGGGCGCCGGACGCAGCGAGCTGATGAAAGGGCTGTTTGGCGCCACGCAGCTGCGTAGTGGCACGGTTTCACTTGATGGCAGGCCGCTCGCGATCCGTCAGCCGATCGACGCCATCCGGGCGGGCATTATGCTCTGTCCCGAAGATCGTAAAGCGGAAGGCATCATTCCGGTGCACTCCGTGCGGGAGAACATCAATATCAGCGCGCGGCGGCATAACCTCACGGCGGGTTGCCTGATCAGGCCCGGCTGGGAGGCAAAAAATGCAGAAAGCCACATCCGTTCGCTCAATATCAAAACGCCTGGCCCGCACCAGCTGATCATGAATCTCTCCGGTGGCAACCAGCAAAAGGCCATTCTGGGCCGCTGGCTCTCAGAAGAGATGAACGTGATCATGCTGGATGAGCCGACGCGCGGTATTGACGTTGGCGCAAAACATGAGATCTACAACCTGATTTATCAACTGGCAGGCAAAGGGATTGCGGTGCTGTTTGCATCGAGCGATCTGCCCGAAGTCATGGGCCTCGCCGACCGCATTATTGTCATGCGCGAAGGTGAAATTGCCGGAGAACTGACGCACGACACGGCAACCGAACAGCTGACGCTCAGTCTGGCGATGCCGAAAACCCCTCAAACGGCCGCCGTGGCCTGATGTACAGGAGAGCAACAATGGCTTCATCTACCACTTCCAACACGCCACCGGTGCAGCGCAGCGGCCTGCAGCTGGGGCGTATCTGGGATAATTTCGGCATGCTGGTGGTTTTTGCACTGCTGTTTATTGTCTGCGCCATTTTTGTGCCGAACTTCAGCACCTTTATCAATATGAAAGGGCTGGGCCTGGCGATGTCGATGTCCGGCATGGTGGCCTGCGGCATGCTGTTTTGCCTGGCATCGGGCGACTTTGATCTCTCCATCGCCTCGGTTATCGCCTGCGCCGGCGTAGTGACGGCGGTGGTGATCAACATGACCGAAAGCCTGTGGATTGGCGTGGCTGCCGGGCTGCTGCTTGGCATGGCAACCGGTTTTGTTAACGGATTTGTTATCGCCCGGCTGAAAATTAATGCCCTGATCACCACGCTGGCAACGATGCAGATTGTGCGCGGCCTGGCCTATATCTTCTCTGACGGTAAAGCGGTAGGGATTGAAGATGAGCGCTTTTTTGCGCTGGGCTATGCCAACTGGCTCGGGGTGCCGGCGCCTATCTGGCTCACGATTGCCACCATGATCGCGTTTGGCTTCCTGCTGAATAAAACCACCTTTGGCCGCAACACGCTGGCGATTGGCGGCAATGAAGAAGCCGCCCGGCTGGCCGGCGTGCCGGTGGTGCGGACCCGCATCATTATCTTTATCCTTTCCGGGCTGGTTTCAGCGGCGGCGGGCATTATTCTGGCCTCGCGCATGACCAGCGGTCAGCCCATGACCTCGCTGGGCTATGAGCTGATTGTGATCTCTGCCTGCGTGCTGGGCGGCGTCTCGCTGAAAGGCGGCATCGGTAAAATTTCATATGTGGTGGCAGGGGTTCTGATCCTGGGTACCGTAGAGAATGCGATGAATTTACTGAATATCTCGCCATTCTCACAGTATGTCGTGCGTGGTCTGATACTGTTAGCCGCAGTGATTTTCGATCGCTACAAACAGAAAAACAGAGCCGTTTGATTCCGTCGGCGCAACGGGTGTTGCGCCGCGCGTCATGCAGAGAGTGAGGGCACTATGTACCATCGCGAACCCCCCAGTGAACAACAGAACCCCCTGCTGCCGGGCTATCCGTTTAACGCCTGGCTGGTCGCGGGACTCACGCCGATTAACGCGCAGGAGCCGCTCGATTTTTTTATCGACCGCCCGCTGGGGATGAAGGGCTATATTCTTAACCTCACCATTCGCGGTAAAGGCCGGGTTTTTGACGGCGAATCCGCCTTTGACTGTGAGCCGGGCGA
This sequence comes from Pantoea sp. PSNIH1, assembly GCF_007680655.1. Taxonomy (NCBI): domain Bacteria; kingdom Pseudomonadati; phylum Pseudomonadota; class Gammaproteobacteria; order Enterobacterales; family Erwiniaceae; genus Pantoea; species Pantoea sp. PSNIH1. The sequence continues at coordinate 805,898 of NZ_VEIP01000001.1, read as the reverse complement.
TCTGCTGCTGTTTCAGCCGAAAACACCCCATTATTATGGACGGTCGCCCGACAGCCCGTGCTGGCACCATCGCTGGGTCTATTTCCGGCCGCGCGCCTACTGGATTGACTGGCTGGAGTGGCAGGAGCAGAAGCAGGGCGTGGGCCGGCTGCGCCTGACTGAAGCGTTATGCGGCGAGTTTGATCGCCTGTTTGCCAGTATTGAGCAGACCCACAATTCCGGTCGCCGCTTTGCTGAAGAGCTGGCCATGAACCTGCTGGAGCGTCTGCTGCTGCGCGCGGTGGAAGAGGATCCGCGCAGCCATCAGCAGATTCGCGATCCGCGCGTAATTGAAGCCTGCCAGTACGTGACCAACCATCTTGCCAGCGAAGTCAAAATTGAGGAGGTGGCACGGCATGTCTGTTTATCTCCTTCGCGGCTGGCGCATCTGTTTCGCGAACAGATGGGCATCAATCTGCTGCGCTGGCGAGAAGATCAGCGGGTGATCCGCGCCAAGCTGCTGCTGCAGACCACGCAGGAGCCTATCGCCTCCGTGGGGCGGGAAGTGGGCTATGACGATCAGCTCTACTTTTCACGCGTGTTTCGCAAACGCACAGGCGTCAGCCCGAGTGATTTTCGCCGCCGCAGCCAGGATGCGCACGACGCGCTTGAAGCGCAGCAGAACTGGCCGGAACCCGGCCGGGCGATCTCTTTCAGCTGATTCCGCCTTGTTCTCACCGGCTGATTCGTCTTAAATCAGTCGGGTATATGACAAAAGGAGTGAGAATGAGCGATAAACTACGTGTCGGCCTGATAGGCTATGGCTTTGCCAGTAAAACCTTTCATGCCCCTTTAATCGCCGGAACAGCTGAAATGGAACTGGCAGCGATCTCCAGCAGCGATGCCGGTAAAGTGCACGCTGACTGGCCCTCTGTACAGGTCGTTGCCGATCCGCAGGCGCTGCTGGACGATCCCACCCTGCAGCTGATTGTGATCCCCACCCCCAATGACACCCACTTTCCGCTGGCCAAAGCGGCCCTGAATGCCGGCAAGCATGTGGTCGTCGACAAGCCTTTTACCGTCACGCTCTCGCAGGCGCGTGAGCTTGATCAGCTGGCAAAATCGAAAGGGCTGCTGCTGTCGGTCTTCCATAACCGCCGCTGGGACAGCGATTTTCTGACGCTAAAAACGCTGCTCGGCGAGGGCACGCTGGGCGAGGTACGCTATCTGGAGTCGCATTTTGACCGCTTCCGCCCGGAAGTGCGCCAGCGCTGGCGCGAAATGAAAGGACCGGGCAGCGGTATCTGGTTTGACCTCGGCCCGCACGTGCTGGATCAGGCGCTGCAGCTGTTTGGCATGCCGGTGGCGATCAACGTGGACATGGCAGAGCTGCGCCCTGGCGCGCAAACCACTGACTACTTTCATGCGGTGCTGACCTATCCGACGCGTCGTGTGGTGCTGCACGCCAGCATGCTGGTGGCAGCAGAGTCACCGCGCTTTGTGGTACACGGCACGCGTGGCAGCTACGTAAAGTATGGCCTCGATCCGCAGGAGGATCGTCTGAAATCGGGTGCCAGACCGCCGCAGCAGGAGTGGGGCTACGACATGCGCAACGGCACGCTGACGCTGGCAGAAGGCGATATGCTGGTGGAGCAGGAGCTGCTGACGCAGCCGGGTAACTATCCGGCCTACTATGCGGCAATCCGCGATGCGATAGCCGGCACGGGGCAGAACCCGGTGCGGGCTGAAGAGGCGATACAGGTCATGGAGCTGATTGAGCTGGGTCTGCAGTCTGCAGAGAACCGTCAGACGATGTCACCACGCTGATGTTGCGCGCCGCCCAGCGGCGGCGCGTGTTCAGCCTTAGCCCGCTACGCGCTGGCGCAGCGCCGTTTTCTCCGCTTCGCTCAGAAACGCAATCGCCACGCCATTCTCCTGCGCCTGGCGGATCTCTGCCGCAGAGAGGCCGGCTGCAGGGGCCGCCACCTCATATTCATGCGCCAGCTCCACGCCCTGAACCGCCGGATCGTCAGTATTCAGCGTGGCCAGAATGCCATGCTGCAGAAACGCTTTCAGCGGGTGTTTCTCCAGCGAGGAGACGGTGCTGGTCTGAATGTTTGAGGTCAGGCAGGATTCGATGCCGATGCGCTGCTCAGCCAGGAAATCCATCAGCGCGCGATCCTCTATCGCTTTAACGCCGTGACCGATACGCTCCGCGCCCAGTTCACGAATCGCCTGCCAGATACTCTCCGGACCCGCCGCTTCGCCGGCGTGTACGGTAATACGGAAGCCAGCGTCACGCGCCCGGTTGAAGTGGCTCAGGAACTCACTGCCGGGGAAGCCCAGCTCATCGCCGGCCAGATCCACGGCGGTGATACCGTCGCGATGGGCCAGTAATCCTTCCAGCTCGCGCAGGCACGCCTCTTCGCCAAAGGTGCGGCTCATAATGCCAATCAGATTAACATCCACACCGTACTGCTTCACGCCTGCGCGTACGCCGTCAATCACCGCTTCTGTCACGCCCGCCACCGGCAGGTTATGGGTCATCGCCATATAGCCCGGCGAGAAGCGCAGTTCTGCATAGTGAATACCGGCACGCGCCGCATCTTCGACATTTTCCAGCGCAATGCGGCGGCAGGCGTCAAGATCGCCCAGCACTTTGACGCCCCAGTCGAGCTTTTGCAGAAAACTCACCAGATCGGGCTCGTTCGCGGTGACCTGCACGTGGGGACGCAGCGCGTCAAGAGAGCTGGCGGGCAGAGAGAGATTAAACTGGCGGCCGAGATCGAGAATAGTTTGGGCGCGGATATTGCCATCAAGGTGGCGGTGAATATCGGTAAGAGGAAGCTGCTGGTCGATCATGGCGCACTCGCTTGTCAGGAATAAAGTGCAGAGCATTATAAAAATATCTTGCGCAACTGCGCCAGCGATTTGCGCAAAGCAGGGTGCAGATGGTGAATATTAAAGCGGTAAAGCGCCGCTTCTTCCCGCAGGATGAAGCGGCGCACAGTGCCGGTTACTGCGGCATGCCTTCACTGGTTGGCATACCCAGCATATAGCGGGAGAGGAACTGCTCCAGTGACATCTTGTCGCCGTTCATCGTTACCTGCCCGTTTGCATACTGCAGGCTGGTCACAATGTTATTATCCTGCTGCTGCGTCAGACGGAACATCTGGCCCATCGCAGCCACGCCTTTGACCTGCTGATCCGCCAGCTTCTGCGCATCATCGCCCTGATATCCTTCGGCCAGGCCGACATGACGCATCGCTTCTGTCGCCATCGGCATATTGATATTCAGTTTGCCATCCAGCGTTTTCAGCATGCGATCTACCGCGGCACCCAGGCTCTGCGCCTCGCCGCTGACGGCGGCCGGATCGTTGAAGCCGATATTCAGGTTGAACGTGCTCTCACCCTTATCATTTTTCCAGCTCAGCGGGGCAATGCTGACCGCCGGCGCACCTTTCAGCAGCAGCGGCAGGTTGTTACGCAGAATGGTCTGAACGCTGGCCTGATAGCGAATCGGATCGTCGGCAACACCCGGCTGGCGCAGCAGATCCTGCATCTGCGCGTTGTAGGTGTCAGAAAAAGTTTTCACCGCCTGCGCATCAAACTGCGAAAATTTCATCGCCAGACGCGCTTCACCAAACGGCTGCTGCTGCAGGTTGATATCGCCCACTTTATAATCGATAGTGCCGCCAATCTTGCCCTCTTTATTATCAAAAGAGGATTTGCCGTCAATTTTCTGCAGCGTCATTCCCTGCTGGCCGTTGATGCTGGCTTCCAGTTTATCCAGCGTGATGGTCTGATCGCCCACGCGCACGCCTTCCGGACTCAGGTGAGTATCACCGCCCAGCGCCAGACCGTTAAGCGTAAACAGCACCGGCTGCTCCAGCTGGTTTTTACTGGTGACGGCGATGCTGGAGAACTCACCTTTCAGGCTGACTTTATCGCCTTTGCTGTCGGCGCTGACGTCAAGCTTACCGCCGTTGGTGGCCAGCCGGTCACCGGTCTGCGCGTTGCTGTAATCCACCGGCAGCAGCGTCAGTGCCGTATCGGTAGCCCCGCTGTAGCCAATGCGCGTATCGGCAGCAACCAGTGATTTACCGTCAGTCAGCGCGAACAGCTTTTTCACCGCATCGGTATTAGCAAGCTCGGAATGCACCGAGGCCATCGCGGGCAGAATGTTACCGCGCTTCAGTTGCGCAAACGGGAAAGGACCGTGATCGATGGTCTCATTCAGCACAATGGTCTGGCCCGGCTTAAGCAGCGGATTATCCACCGTTTGGGAGATCGCCTGCACAACCAGTTTCGTGCTGCTGCTGAACAGGCCGCGCTGATAGTCCTGATAGCTCAGCGTCAGGCGGCTGTTGGGGGACCAGGCGTTAATCTGGCTGTTGGCCTGTTGCAGCATCTCATCCTTGTGGCTCTCAATCTGCTTGCCGGTAAACCACGCTGCGCCGGTCCAAACCACACCGAGCGCGACAATCACACCTGCTGCAACCTGAGTCTTTTTCATCGCTGAGTCATCCTTATCCTTGCGTCCGCGTCCCGTCGGGGTGACGCGCCGGGTGAAGAAAAACGCCCGCAGGCGTTTAAAGTAATAGTCTGAAAGAATAGCAGTTAACGCGCGCAGCGTCAGCCGTCTGCAGTAAGCATACTGAAGACGCGCGCCAGGCGTCCGCTGCCTGAGGCCGCAACCGGGGGCTCGCTGGCGGCGACAAAACAGGATTCGCCTGGCTGCAGGACAAGCTGGCTATCCGCGCTGGCGAGCCGCGCTTCTCCCTCAATACAGAACAGCAGGGCGGCGCTGGCCGGTGCCAGCGGCTGCGCTACGGCAGAAAGCAGGTGGATGGCAAAGGAAAAATCATTAACCGGCACCGGGAAACAGAGCGCCTGCGCATCGCGCTCAGGCTGCAGCCGCAGCGTATCGGCGGCGCGGGGGGTAAAGTTCAGGTTAGCCAGCAGCTCCGGCATATCGATAAATTTTGGCGTCAGGCCGGCGCGCAGCACATTATCTGAGTTAGCCATGACCTCGAGTGCAGTGCCCTGCAGGTAAGCGTGCGGCGTGCCGGCAGAGAGAAACATCGCTTCGCCGGGCTGCAGCAGCAGCAGGTTAAGCAGCAGTGGTGCAAACAGGCCGTTATCATCCGGGTAATCAGCCGCCAGCTGCCGCACAGTCAGCCACGGCTCCTCATCGTGTGCCGCAGCCGCTGAACAGAGGATCGCCAGCGCGCGCCTTTTTTCATCCCCCTGCAGCGAGAACAGCGTGGCAAACAGGCGGGCAAGGGCGTCCGGGCTGGCCTGCTCAATAAAGTGCCCGATTTGCGGATGGGCGCCCGCTACCGCGCTCAGCAGCGATACCATTTCGGGCCGCTCGCGGAAGCCGTTCAGCGCCTGAAAAGGGGTCAGCGCATAGAGCAGTTCCGGTTTATGGCTGGCATCTTTATAGCTGCGCTGCGGCGCATCCACCGCAATGCCGGCTGCATTTTCACGGGCAAAACCGGCGGCAGCTGCGCGCTTATCGGGATGCGCCTGCACCGAGAGCGCTTTCGCCGCGCAGAGCACTTTGAACAGAAACGGCAGTTCACCGAACCGGTCGGCAACGGCGCTTCCCAGCATGGCGACCGGATCGCGCGCAATGAAATCGCGCAGCGAGGCGTGCCGGCCGTCAACAATCAGCGTGGACGGGCTTTTCGGATGCGCGCCCATCCACAGCTCTGCCAGCGGCCGGCCCTGCGGATCGGCAATACCATAAAGTTCCGTTAACGCCGTTGTGCTGCCCCAGTCGTAGTACTGCAGTGAGTTGTTCAATTTATGCATGTTGCGCCCTCAGCTGAACAGTTATTGCCCAGTAAAGCAGAAAATTTCAGCAATTAGCGCGACCTGTGTGCAGGAAACGCGATGTGCCCGCATACTGTTTTATTGATTCGGATAACAATCCGGCCTGAAGCGGGGCGGTAAGAGGCCGCGCCCGGGGATTGCTTTCACTACTGAGAAAGGAGAAGAGGGCTATGGCAGCCAGTCGCACTGAAAAAGATTCAATGGGTCCTGTTGATGTGCCGGCAGATAAACTCTGGGGCGCACAGACGCAACGCTCGCTGGAGCATTTTCGTATCTCAACCGAGAAAATGCCGGTTGAGCTGGTCCGCGCGCTGGCGCAGACCAAGCGGGCAGCGGCAGAGGTTAACCGCGATCTGCAGCTGCTGCCGGACGATCGCGCGACAGCAATTATCCGCGCGGCGGATGAAGTGCTGGCAAACCAGCACGCCGATCAGTTCCCGCTGGCGATCTGGCAGACCGGCTCCGGCACGCAGACCAATATGAATATGAATGAAGTCCTGGCTAACCGCGCGAGCGAGATCCTCGGCGGCGAGCGCGGTATGGCGCGGCTGGTGCACCCTAATGATGATGTCAATAAAAGCCAGAGCTCTAACGACGTTTTTCCTACCGCTATGCACGTGGCGGCCGTTACGGCACTGCGCGAGCAGCTCATTCCGCAGCTGGAGGTGCTGAAAACCACGCTGGCCGGTAAAGCGGATGCATTCAGTGATATTGTGAAAATTGGCCGTACGCACCTGCAGGATGCCACGCCGCTGACGCTGGGACAGGAGATCTCAGGCTGGGTGGCGATGCTGGAGCATAATCTGAAGCACGTTGAAAACAGCATTCCCCATCTGACCGAGCTGGCGCTGGGCGGCACCGCCGTAGGCACCGGCCTGAATACGCATCCTGAATATGCCGTCCGCGTGGCGCAGGCGCTGGCCGCGCTGACCGGTCAGCCGTTCATCACCGCACCCAATAAATTTGAAGCGCTGGCGACCTGCGATGCGCTGGTGCACGCGCACGGCGCGCTGAAAGGTCTGGCGGCGTCGCTGATGAAAATTGCCAACGACGTCCGCTGGCTCTCATCCGGCCCGCGCTGCGGCATCGGCGAAATCAGTATCCCGGAAAATGAGCCGGGCAGCTCCATTATGCCGGGCAAAGTCAATCCGACCCAGTGCGAGGCGATGACCATGCTCTGCTGTCAGGTGCTGGGTAACGACGTAGCGATCAATATGGGCGGCGCGTCCGGCAACTTTGAGCTGAACGTATTCCGTCCTATGGTCATCCATAACTTCCTGCAGTCGGTGCGGCTGCTGGCCGACGGCATGGACAGCTTTAATCATCACTGTGCAACCGGTATTGAACCGGTGCGGGAGCGTATCGATCAGCTGCTGAATGAATCGCTGATGCTGGTGACCGCGCTGAACACGCACATTGGCTATGATAAAGCAGCCGAAATTGCCAAAAAGGCCCATAAAGAGGGGCTGACGCTTAAAGCAGCCGCGCTGCAGCTCGGTTATCTCGATGAGGCGCAGTTTGATGCCTGGGTGCGCCCGGAAGAGATGGTTGGCAGCATGAAAGCGTAATCCTGCAGGTGGCGGCCGCTTCATCAGGCGAGGCGGTCGCTCCAGAGGTGCAGGCGCGGGATGATCAGATGCAGCGGCTGCGCCAGCGGCTTATAGCGGTGGGCGATATTCTCTGCATCATAATCCAGCAGTTCGCCCAGCACCGGCACCTGGGTTTTGTCACGGCACAGCACCAGCAGCGGAGAGGGGCAGGCCAGCTGCGTCTGTTTCTTTTCACTGGCGCGCCAGACGCGGGCAATAGGCTGCACTTTAACCGGCCGCTTGATTTTCAGCTTTGCGCCTGCGGGCAGCGATCGCACCAGTTCCAGCTCCAGCTGCACTTTTTCTGCCCACTGCTCACGCGTCCAGGGAGCCTGAGCGCGATTCGCTTTCAGGCTGCGTTCCAGCTGCTCAATAACGGCTTCCCGCGTCAGATTTTTAATGATGTTTTTGTTCGCCCAGCCAAAGCGCAGCGTATCCGGCGCATTGAGCAGGGGCACGCTGCGATAGGCGTTCAGCGTAATCAGCCCGCGCAGATGCTGATGCACAAATTCAAAGCGGGCCTCGCTCGGCAAGCCGGACTCTACGGTGATGAGCTGCTCCAGCCGCTGTTTAAGCGCGTTGATTTCGCTGACCTGCTGCGTGATCTGCTCAGCGGCCTGCTCGTCCGCCTCAATACAGATTGCTCCCGGCAGCCGCACGGCCGCTTTGGTACTGATCTTTTCTGACTGATGCTGCATAAACAGCCGGCAGTAGTGGGTGAGGGCCATCTCACGCGCGCTTTTGCCCAGATGCTGCGTCACCGCTATTTTGTCAATCTCATCATGTTCGTGCCCTTTTTCAATTGCCGGCAGGCTGAACACGCGCGCCACCAGCAGCGGCTGCTGCTCAATGCTGGTGCGCAGCGCACCAAGGCGCTGTTCCAGCGTGTTAACGCACTCATGTAAATCAGCGACTAAATCGTAGCGAGCCATAATCTTCTCCTTTGTTACAACATACTTAATGTACCTGTGCCTGCGCCGCTGACAAGCTTCCAGTTTAGTTACAACAAACTTTTAAAATTTAAGTTTTACCAGAATCAGCCCCGGAGACCAATAATGGCCTGACAAGAAGAAGGTTCGGCCTGCAGAATATCCATGATATAACAATGCTTTATCTGATACGGAAAGCGCCCGTGCACTATCATTCAAAACCCGCGATACCCGCCATTATTACGCTGGGTGCGGTTCAGATCCTTTCCTGGGGCGGGTCGTTCTACCTGATGGCGGTGATGGCCGCTCCGATTATCGCTGAAACCGGCTGGTCTCAACAGTGGGTTTATGGGGCGCTGTCGCTCGGCATCCTGGTCTCCGGCTTGCTGGCGCCACTCAGCGGACGACTGATTGCCCGTGGTTACGGGCCGCTGATACTGGCAGGCGGCGGTGTGGTAATGGCGTCAGGGCTGGTGGTGATGGGGATGAGCTACCAGCCTGGCTGGTTTTTTGCCGCCTGGCTGCTGATTGGCACAGGAATGGCAATGAGCCTTTATGATGCGCTGTTTGCAACGCTCGGCACGCTCTATGGCGGACAGGCGCGCAGCACTATCACCGGCGTGACGCTGATTTCGGGCTTATGCACCACGCTGGTCTGGCCGGGAACGGCATGGCTGATTGCGCTCGCCGGCTGGCGTGATGCCTGTTTCATCATTGCTGCGCTGCTTACTCTGCTGGTTTTCCCCGCCTACCGCTATGCGCTGCCGGCGCCGGTCACGCAAACCGGGAGCAGGGGAGGCCCGACCGGCGCGATCCCTGACACTCTGCAGAGCGCGCTCTCGCCGCGACTTTTCTGGCTGCTGTGCGCCATTTTTACCCTCGCTTCGGTTATTATGACCGCCATCTCGGTTCAGCTTATTACGCTGCTTCAGTCCGGGGGATATTCGCTGAGCGCAGCGCTGGCGCTGAGTGCCGTTCTCGGTCCCTGTCAGATTGGATCGCGGCTTCTGGATGTAATGTTTAAACGTAGTCATCCCATATGGACCGCGCTGTTCTCTGTGGGACTGGTGGCAGCAGGGCTGCTGCTGCTGGCGCTGTTTCCGGCAATGGCGCTGGTCGCTATGGTGCTCTATGGCGCAGGAAACGGTTTGCGGGCCATCGTGCGCGGTACGCTGCCGCTGGCCGTTGTCAGACCGGAACAGTATGCCGTTATCACCGGTCGTATGGCGCGCCCGGCGCTGATCGGACAGGCGCTGACGCCGCTGGCGGGGGGCTGGCTGGCAGCGCATGCCGGCGCTGACGTGACTCTCTGGGTACTGTGCGGGCTGGCGGGTATAAACGTTGTGCTGGTGGCGCTGCTTAAGCAGCAGTTACCGGCGCAGGCGTCGTCCGTGCAAAATTAAGCAGCTTGTGCGCTAACCGGGCCGCAGATGGGGAATCCGTGCCCTGTGCGGTTGGGGTTGCTTCTAAAAAGCAACAGTGTTTGTTATATTTATTGCTCATTGTTCACTCATTGACGCGCTATAAAAACAAAAAGATAAGCCGCAACTCAGGATATTGAAATGTTAGATTATCGCTTCCCGACAGCTCTGCAGATGGTTTTAAGCGTCGCGATGGCGGAGCAACTGGGAAAACGCTCGACCAGCGCTATTCTGGCGTATGGTCTGGAGGCGAATCCCAGCTTTATTCGTAAGCTGATGGTTCCGCTGACGCGCGACGGCATTATTGTTTCGACGCTGGGTCGCACCGGCTCCATTCACCTGGGCCGGCCCGCAGCAGAGATCACACTACGCGATATCTATACGTCAGTCATTGAAGACAAAAAACTGTGGGCGTCGCGGCCGGATGTTGCACCGCGCTGCCTGGTCAGCGCCAACCTCTGCTGGTATTTCAAATCGATTGCTCAGGAGGCGGAGGAAGCATCGCTGAAAGTGCTGGAGACGCGCACCGTGGCGGATGCGCTGAACGAACTGAAAAGCAACGATACCAGCAATTGCGAACCGCTGCCGGACGCTGAACCCGCCGGACTCTGCCAGAAAACCCGTTGATACCGGCGCTGCATGCGCGTCCGACGGTCAAGAGGATATAAAAAAGCCCGGCTTCAGCCGGGCTTTTCCATTTGTACCGCTTTTAAAGTGACGTTGCGCTTTCCGCACGCGTGCGGCGCGTTACCAGCTTGCGCAGCGTAACGTAGAACACCGGCGTCAGGAACAGGCCAAACAGGGTCACGCCAAGCATCCCGGCAAACACGGTTATACCGGTCACACCGCGCACTTCTGCGCCAGCCCCTTCACCCAGAATCAGCGGAACCGTACCGGCGATAAAGGCAATCGAGGTCATCACAATCGGCCGCAGGCGCAGACGACACGCCTCCAGCGCGGCAGCGGTCACGCTTTTACCCTGCATCTCCAGCTCACGTGCAAACTCCACAATCAGAATAGCGTTTTTGCACGCCAGCCCCATCAGCACCACCAGCCCGACCTGGACAAACACGTTATTATCACCGCCGGTCAGCCAGACGCCCGCCAGCGCGGAAAGCATGGTGACCGGGACAATCAGGATCACCGCCAGCGGCAGCGTCCAGCTCTCATAGAGCGCTGCCAGTACCAGAAACGCCAGCAGGACCGCAACCGGGAAAACGATCAGTGCGCTGTTGCCCTGGGTCGCCTGCTGATAGCTCAGGTCAGTCCATTCGATATTCATGCCGTTGGGCAGCATCTGCTCTGACATCATCTCCAGCTGCGTCATCGCCTGCGCGGAAGAGAGCACGCGCGGATCGGCATCGCCAATCAGATCCGCAGCGGGATAGCCGTTATAGCGGATCACCGGATCGGGGCCGTAGGTGGTGGCGACATGCACCATGCTGCCGACCGGCACCATTTCGCCCCGGTCATTACGGGTACGCAACGAAGTAATATCCTCAACGCTGTCACGGAAATCGCCGTCCGCCTGCGCCATCACGCGCCAGGTACGGCCAAATTTATTAAAATCGTTCACGTAGGCGGAGCCGAGATAGACCTGCAGCGTGGTAAAGAGATCGGGTAACGCCACGCCCTGTGCACGGGCTTTGTCGCGATCGACCTGCACATCCAGCTGCGGGACATTGGCCTGATAGGAGGAGATCGGAAACATCATGCCCGGCGTCTGCATCACGGCACCGGAGAGGGTGTTAATAGCCTCCTGCAGTGCGCCATAGCCGAGGCCACCGCGATCCTGCACATAAAGCGAATACCCCGATCCCTGGCCCAGACCCAGAATCGGCGGTGGCATAATTGAGAAGCCAAAGCCCTGCTGAATCTTAGCAATTTTTGCATTCAGCTCCGCGTTGATCTCTGCCGCGCTGCGCGTCCGTTCGCTGAACGGTTTCAGGCCAAAAAACACCGTGCCGGCGTTAGGCGTATTGGTAAACTGCAGCGCGTTCAGGCCGGGAAACGCAACCGCATAGGCGACGCCGTCAGTATGCATGCCAATCTCGCTCATCTCGCGGATCACCGCATCGGTGCGCGCCAGCGAAGCGCCTTCCGGCATTTTTACGCCGCCAATCAGATAGAGCTTATCCTGCGTGGGAATAAAACCGCCCGGCACGCTGTGAAACAGCAGGCCTGCGCCGGCAAGCAGCAGCAGATAAACCGCAAACACCGCGCCGCGCCGGCGCAGCGTGGTGCCTACCAGGGATTCATAGCCTGTTGCACTGCGCTGGAAAAAACGGTTGAACGGGCGAAACAGCCAGCCAAACAGGCGGTCAATCAGCCGGCCAGGCAGATCTTTAGGCGCGTCATGGGCTTTCAGCAGTTTAGCCGCCAGCGCCGGCGAGAGCGTCAGCGAGTTAATGGCCGAGATCACCGTCGAGATAGCGATGGTCACGGCAAACTGCTTATAGAACTGCCCGGTCACGCCGGAGAGAAACGCCATCGGCACAAACACCGCGCAGAGCACCAGCGCAATGGCGATAATCGGACCGGACACCTCGCGCATCGCCTGGTGCGCGGCGGCCACCGGCGTCAGACCCTGTTCGATATTGCGCTCAACGTTCTCAACCACCACGATGGCGTCATCCACCACGATGCCGATAGCCAGCACCAGCCCGAAGAGGCTGAGCGTATTGAGTGAGAAACCCAGCAGCCAGAGCACGCTAAAGGTGCCAACCACGGAAACCGGTACCGCCAGCAGCGGAATAATCGACGCGCGCCAGGTCTGGAGAAACAGGATCACAACCAGGACAACCAGCGCAATGGCTTCAAACAGCGTCTGCACCACGGCGTGAATAGAGTCGCGAACAAACACCGTGGGATCGTAAGGTGCAGCCCACTGCACATCCTCCGGGAAGCGCGTGGCCAGCTCGTTCATTTTGGCCCGCACCGCGTCGGAGAGATCGATAGCGTTCGCGCCCGGCGCCTGGAAAATACCGATGCCGACCGCATCCTTATTATTCAGCTGAGAGCGCAGGGCGTAGCTGCCGGAGCCCATCTCAATGCGCGCCACGTCGCGCAGCCGTACCAGAGAGCCGTCAGCCGTGCTTTTCAGGATAATGTCACCAAACTGCTCTTCGCTCTCCAGCAGACCCTGGGTATTGATAGAGAGCAGGAAATCGCTGGCTTTGCGGGTCGGTTCCGCGCCAAGCTGTCCGGCGGAGACCTGTACGTTCTGCTCACGCATGGCGGTAATCACCTCTGCGGCCGTCATGCCGCGCGCGGCGACTTTGTTGGGATCGAGCCAGACGCGCATCGCATACTCACCCGCGCCGAAGATCTGAATCTGGCCGACGCCGGGGAGGCGTGCCAGCTCATCTTTCACCTTCAGGGTGGCGTAGTTGCGCAGGTAGAGCGAATCATACTTGCCGTGCGGGGAGAAAAGATGCACAACCAGCGTCAGCGTGGGCGACATTTTCTGGGTGGTCAGCCCCAGCTGGCGTACCGCTTCCGGCAGACGCGCCTCAGCCTGCGCCACGCGGTTCTGCACCTGTACCTGCGCCCGATCGGGATCGGTGCCGGGGCGGAAGGTCACGGTAGTGACCAGTACGCCATCGGAGCCGGCCACCGACTTCATGTACATCATATTTTCAACGCCGTTGATCGCCTCTTCCAGCGGGGTCGCCACGGAATCCGCGATCGCTTTTGGGTTAGCGCCAGGATATTCGGCGCGTACCTGCACGCTGGGCGGCACCACATCCGGATATTCGCTGATTGGCAGCAGCGGGATCGCAATTAACCCGGTGGCAAAAATCAGTATCGACAGCACCGCCGCAAAAATGGGACGGTCGATAAAAAAACGAGAGAAATCCATAGAGTAGGGTCTCGGTTAAGGAGCGGGGCGCATTGCGACTGAGTGAGCCTGTACCGGCATGCCGGGCATAAAGACTTTTTGCAGACCGTTTACGATCACGCGATCGCCTGGCTGCAGACCCTGCTGAACAATACGCAGTCCGCCAGAGAGATCGCCAGGCTGGATATCGCGCCGCTGCGCTTTGCCTGCGGCATCAACAATGTAGACATAGCGGCGGTCCTGATCGGTGAGAATCGCCTTGTCATCAATCAGCAGCGCGGTGAAATCGGCACGACCCGGCAGCCGGACGCGGGCAAACAGCCCCGGCGTCAGTTCGCGCTGCGGGTTATCGAGCAGCGCGCGCATGCGAATGGTGCCGGTACTGGCAGTAAGCTGGTTATCCAGAAAATCCACCGTGCCGCGATGCGGATAGCCGTGTTCGCCGGTCAGGGAAACCTGCAGCGGCAGGGCGCCGCGCTGTTCGCCCTGGCGCGCCAGCTGCTGATAGTGCAGAAATGTCGCCTCATCGACATCAAACCAGACATACATCCGATCCTGGGAAACCAGCGTGGTCAGCACGCTGGCGCTGTCGCCTGCGGTGACCAGATTGCCGGCGGTGATCAGCGCGCGGCTGGCGCGGCCATCAATCGGGGCGGTCACGCGGGTAAAACTCAGGTTGAGGCGGGCCATATCAACCGCCGCCTGCGCCGCCTGCACGCTCGCCTGCGCCTGCTGCGTGGCCGAACGACGCTGCTGCCAGATCTCGCGGGATACCACCTGGCTGTTGATCAGCTTATCGGTACGATCCGATTCACTGCGCGCCAGCGTCGCCTGCGTGCGCGCACCGGCGAGCTGCGCCTCAGCCTGCGCCAGCGCGGCACGGTAGCTGCGGTCATCAATGGTGAACAGCACCTGACCTTTTTTAACCTCATCGCCTTCGCGATAGTTTACCTGGTCGATATAGCCGGAAACGCGCGGGCGCAGCTGAACGCTCTCGACCGCCTCGATCCGGCCATTGAAGTTATCCCACTCGCTGACCTGCTGCCGGATCACCTGTGCCGCACTCACCTCCGGCGGCGGCGGCGGAGCGTTTTGCGCCACGCCGCGATCGCAACCCGCCAGCAAACCTGCCAGCAGTGCCGCGCCTGCCAGGCCAATAGCCTGACGAACCCTGTCTTTTTTTCCGGACATTATTGTTATTCCACGTTGATGAAGCACGAAAGACGACGTAAAAATATGCAACTTTAACGATTGCATTAATCGGGAGGAGTGTAGGTCGCGGCGAAGTGCATCTGCAAGAATATCTGATACACTTTATGTGCGGTCTGACGGGCGCTCAGCGCAGAGAGAAAAACCCTGCTTTATGTGCGGCATTTAATGTAATAATAAAACTTGCATTAAGTGCGATAGTCAGTCACCCTTAAAGTGTAACTGCAACTGATACTGATACTGTTTGTAACGGCGACGGGAGAGAATGGGATGATGAGCGACGCGTTTATGCACGATCTGATTGACTGGATCGATAACAATATCGAAGCACGGCTGGATCTTGATACCGTGGCTGACCGGGCGGGCTACTCCAAATGGCACCTGCAGCGTATGTTCAAAGAGCACACCGGTTATCCGCTGGGCGAATATATCCGGGCGAAAAAGCTGAAAAAATCAGCGGACCGGCTCACCACGACCAACGAGCCTATTCTGAACGTAGCGATTTCGCTGGGCTTTGATTCACAGCAGTCGTTTAACCGCAGCTTTAAGCGCCAGTATGGCGTAGCGCCCGGCGCGTGGCGTCGTCACGCTTCACATGCACCCGGTGCCATGCAGTAAGTTCTCCGCCAGGGCCAGCCACGCTGGCCCGCGTCAATTTCCCGCCTGAATCTGCTATGCTGACCTCCTTTTTTCAGGGGTGTCGCGATGTCAATATTACGCTGGATCGGCCTGCTGGCGATCGTCATTGTTTGCTGGACCGCGCTGCGGCCACAGGTTAGCACTCCGCCTGCCGATCCCACGGCTGGCCACGCCACAACTTCTTCTTCTGCCACCATTGATGCGCTGACGCAGGCTGAACGCGTTGCGGACTGGCTGGTGCAGCATCAGCGTCTGCCCGATTTTTACCTGACCAAAGCGGCCGCGCGCCGTCAGGGCTGGGAGCCGGATAAAGGCAATCTGTGCGAGGTTCTGCCAGGACGCGCCATCGGCGGTGACCGCTTCAGCAATCGCGAACAGCAGCTTCCGCGTCAGGCGGGACGGCAGTGGTATGAGGCGGACGTCAATTATCGCTGCGGGCGCCGCGGCGCTGACCGTCTGATCTACTCCTCCGACGGGCTGATCTACCTCACCCGCGATCACTATCGCAGTTTCAGAAAGGTGCACTGAGCGTGCTGACTATAGATATCGACTTCGCCACGCTGCGCGACCGCGCGGCGTTTTATCAGGCGCTGAATGCGCAGAGCGGTGCGCCTGCTGCTGTCGGCGCAAATCTGGACGCGCTGTGGGACTGGCTGACCGGCGGCATGGCGCTGCCGGCAACGATCTGCCTGATACATGCAGAGCAGGCCGCGCAGCAGGCGGAGTTTGCGCCGGTACTGGCGCTGCTTGAGGAGGCGGCGCAGCTGCTGGAGGGCGAGCTGCGCCTGGTCTGGCGCTGATCAGGCGTGCAGCGGCAGCAGCAGCACCGACAGCGTCTGCCGCGCGCCGGCGGGCAGATCGCTGCCGCCCGTATAACCATTATTCTCCACAATCAGCTGGTTGAGTCCGACCAGCCAGTCATAGATGTAGAACGCCGTATGATTAGCGGGCGCAGCCGTCAGGCGCGTCAGGCGCTGGCCTGACGAGAAGCTGACGCTCGGCGCGGGCGGACGGGAAAAAATCGTCTGCCCCCGGTTTACGCGACTTTCAGGGCGCTCGCTCTCCGGACGCTGTAAAAAACCGAGCCAGGCGACAAAATCACCCAGCACCGTCATGGCGCGCGAAACCTGACGATCGGTGCGTGCTTCATGCGTGCTGCTGTCCGGCTCATTCAGCGCACTCTGCAGCCTTGCCAGCAGCTTAAGACGAAAACTGGCCGCAATCAGCTCCTCGGTCAGCAGCTCCATGGTGGGCTTGTCGACGTTCAGCAGCGTCAGCAGGCTGCGGTTCTCAGGCAGCTGGCGCAGATGCGCCAGCCACAGCGTCAGAACCTGCTGCGGAAACTGCTGCTCGCTGCGGACGCTCGTATGCTGCGGCTCGCCGGCGGGAGCGGGCGCGTCGCTGAACAGATCGAACTCAAAGCCGATACCAAAATAGCTTTGCTCCGCAGCGGGCTTGCCGCTGTGCGCCGTTACCGCGCCGCTGCTCTGACTCAGCCAGAGCTGGCGCACGGCATCACGCGACGGCTGCAGCCGCTCCAGCAGCTCACCGTGCAGGCCGGTGCGGTGCTGCAGACATTTCAGCAGCGTATCGGCGATGGTCTGTTTACGCAGCGCCTGCTCGGGCGAGGCGCTCGCTTCTGTCCACGGCTGCAGCCGGGCCGCGACTTTCTGCTGCAGCGCGCCCGTCAGCAGCGCCAGACGGTCGCGACGCGCCTCGGGCTGCATCTCTTCCTGCAGCCAGCTGCTCATGCGATCGACGCCTGCGCGATCCTGCGCCAGCATTGAGCCCCAGCTCTGACCCGGCTGGCCAATCTGACGCTGCACCGCCTCGTCGACATTGATCTGCTGCGCCTGATAGCGCGCATCGTAAGGGGTTATCGCCCAGATCAGACGCGGTTTTTCGCTGCCGCTGCTTACGCTCTGCTGCATCTGCCACTCGCGCAGCGCGCTGGCGGCGGGATCGGCGTCGTGGCGCTGGCTGGCGGCGGTGCAGATCAGCATCAGGTCAATGCCCTGGCGCGTGGCATAAAAACCGGGCAGCAGGGCGCGCTTCTGCTCCAGCAGCTGCGCACGCAGCGGATCGCGCAGACGCAATTGTGCCTGCTCCTCCTGCAGCTGGCGATCGGGAAGCGTGCCGGGGGCAGGCAGATCCAGCATGTCCGCCTCATCATAGAGCGCCTGACGCGGCGTGGAACTGAGCGGTATGGTCAGCTCCAGCGTCAGCAGCGCCAGCTCGCCGAGCGCGACCCGCTGTGGCTTACCGCTGCGGTTGGCTACCACCGGACAGACCTCAATCATCTCCTGCAGATCGGCGTCGTGACCGATCAGCTTTTCAGCCGGCAGCTGCGCATCATCCACCAGCAGCGAGAGCGGCGCCAGCACGCGCGGCGCGTGGCGCAGCTGCTGAAGCAGGTGCAGCAGCGGACGCAGCGTGTCGCTCAGGGCAGGCTGACCAGGCCAGAGCAGGGCATAAAGCTGTACGCGATCGTCAACGCTCAGCCAGGGGGCCAGTTCGGCGGCCTGGGGCCAGAAATGGCGATCCAGCGCTTCCGCGTGACGATGATGACGGCGGCTCCATCCCCACAGGGTGATGAGCGCGTCGCTCTCTGCGCCGGGCTGTGGCTCGCTCTGGCGGTGACGCTGCAGGCGCTGCAGCGTGGTCTCAATGGTGCGGATATCCGCGCCGTCACGCTCAATGCGGGCGCTGGCGAGCAGCAATCGGATCAGCTCCGCTTCATTAAGCAGGGTCAGCTCAACCGGCCACGTGCCGGAGGTCGCTTCACGCTGGTGACTAAAGCGCGTGGCCGCAGCGAAATCGAGATTACCGGGATTGATATGCTGAAAATAGTTGAGCACTTTGTCGCTGAATCGGGTCATCAGCTGACCCTGCGCATCGCCCACCATCTCACTCAGCAGCCAGGCTTTACCCGCCTGCGACTGACCAAACAGCGCCAGCGTAACCGGACGCGCCAGCTGCAGCGCCAGCGCCTGGCTCTCAGCGCGCGCGCGGCGCAGCTGCAGGCGCAGCGTATCTGCTTCCAGCGCCAGGCGCGGCGAGTGCGGCTGCTGGGCATCGATCCAGCCGAGCGCGCTGTCCAGCGTTTCCCGCAGCAGGCTCAGTCGCTTAGCCGGGGTGGCGGTGGTTTTTCTGGTCGTTCTCATCGTTTACAGACGCTCCCGCTGTCAATCCAGTATTGCGCGTTGGCATTGCCGCTGCCGGAAAGGGTATTAAGCTTCAGGCTCAGCTGCTCCAGCGGCACCCGCGTGCCATCATCCAGCCGCGCGTCGCTGAGGATCAGCCGCTCCGGCCCGTTATTATCTGGTCCCGGCTCTGCTGCCAGCTTAATACGCAGCACGCTTTCGCCCGCGACTTTGCGCGCCAGCTGCGGGTCGGTAATGCTCAGGCTGTAGAGCGGCGACGCCGGCCAGCGGTCGTTCTCCAGCTGACGAAAACCGAGGCAGACGTTGCCGCGAATGCGAAAGCTGCTTTTGCGATCCAGGGCAAAACTGCTGCTGTCGAGATCGATTTCGCTGTAGCAGAGATTATCATCGCTGAGCGTGGCATTTTCATCCAGAACGCCAAGATAGCGAATGGTCGAATAGGGCTCAAAATCACCGGCGCGGAACCAGAAGCTGCTGAGACGCAGATCGAGCGCCAGCAGGCAGAGCATCGCGCCCACCGCCGCGGTTGATTTCGGGTTATCGATGCGTCCCTGTTTATTAAACGGATACCAGTCGCTGGTGTGATACCCCTCCAGCGACAGAATACGGCTGCCCGGCAGCGGCTGCAGGTGACGCACCAGCGCCTGGATGCCGGGGAAACGCGACGGCCGGCCGGTCAGCAGCAGAACATCACACTGATAGAGCGACACCACTTCGCACATGGCGCGCAGCGCCGGGATAATAGCCATACGGTGCTGCAAAAATTCGCCGTGCAGCTGCGCCATACTGACCACCAGCGGCACCTGCAGCAGATCAAACCGGCTCTCGCTGCCCAGCGTGCGCTGAATTTCGCCATTCACAAACGCCAGCACCGCGCCTGCCGGCTGCTGCGGCACCAGTTCGCCAAACAGCGCGTTGATCTCGCTGTGGCTGTCGAGCGGATCCCAGTTCTCATACCGCTCCAGCACCGCCTGCGCCAGCGGGATAAACAGCTGCAGCGTAACCTGCTGACGCAGCGTCGCCTGTCCATCCATCCGGCTGTCGTGGCCAAACAGCTTCTGCATCAGCGGCTCGGGCAGGGTGACGCCCGCTTTTTGCAGACTCTGCTGCAGCGCCGGCAGGATCCAGAGCTGGATCACATCCAGCAGAATATCATCGCCGGCAACCTTAAAGCCTTCGCGAAACAGCAGGCGCGGCGTAATTTTCACATTATTGCCCTGGCCATCATCCAGCCGGTACTGGGTGATCGCGAGGTCGGTGGTGCCACCGCCGATGTCGATTGAGGCGATGCGCAGGCTTTTGCCCGGCAGCTCATCGCTCTCACGCGGGCGATCGGGGCGCGCCATACTGCTGAAAAAATCTTCCGCCCGCCCGGCAAAGTTCACCTGCGTTTCATTAAACAGCCACACCATCTGGCCGCAGGTGGCTTCGTCCCACTCCATCTGCACATCCGGCAGCGGGCGGTGCGCGGGCGCTGTGTCCCAGCCCTCCGCCTGCCACACCAGGGCGAGCGCCTCCTGCATGCGGCGGCGAAATATCTCCCGCTCCGGCTTGGGCATCGCGGAGGGCAGCGTCAGGATCACATGCCGCAGCTGGCGCGGCGCCTGGCTCTGCGGCATGCGCTGGCGCTGTGCGACGCTGTTCATCTGCATCATCGCCTGCGCCAGCAGCTCGCAGAGCATAAAAGTCATCAGCGCGCTGCGGCTGTAGCTGGCGGAAAACACCGGCAGGCGATCCTCTTCCGGCAGCGCCTGCAGCGGCTCTCCCTCATCGTTGATCATCAGCGTAAAGGGCAGCGCAATAGCCTGCGCCTCTTCGCTCTGACCGCCAGCGTTAAAGCGCCAGCCTGGCTGATAGCGCGCCTCATCCCACAGATAACGACGCGGGCTGGAGATACCGGTGCTGCCTTCCGTGCCGGCGCGCTGCAGCGCCAGACGGCTCGCTTCGCGCCCCACGCGGGTCAGCGAAGGCCACATAAATGCGTTATCGCGCCCGCTCTGCAGTGAGAAACTCGCTTTGCCAAAGCTCGCCTCTGCGAACTCCAGCCGGCTGTCGAACAGTTCGTTATACACGCGGTGCGGCTGCGATAAATCGCGCAGCTGCATCTCATACGTCTGACGCAGGCCGTTGCTCTCTTCCGGGTGATCCTCCACCAGAATGCCGCAGGTATGCGAGTTGCCGACATCGAGAATGAGATCCACACTGACCGCCGGGGTTTGCAGCGACGCCGCCTGAATAGCGATCTCCGCCAGATCGAGCTGCTCACCCAGCAGCTCCAGCAGATTGAGATAATGCGCCTGATACTCAAACTCGCGCAGCGCCTGCGTCAGCACCAGCTCCCCGCGCGATTCCAGCGCGACCGCCCGCTGCACAAAGGTCTCACGCAGCCAGCCGTCGACCCAGGTCAGGTCAAGAAACTCGCCCAGCTCATAGTTGTGCCACGCCAGCGCAAAACTCACGCCGTTCTGCGCGTCGGCCGCGCTCAGGCCGAGCTGTTCACCGCCTTCTGCTTCCGGTACCAGCCGGGTGTCAAAGGCGAGGGTAATGCGGTGCGTATGGCCCGCTGCATCCGGTTCGCTGAGCGGCGCAAGGCGGGCGCGCGCCCAGTTATCGGGACCGCCGATAAAGCGGCGACCGCTGGTGCAGCGCAGCACCGGCAGCGGCAGCCACTGATTAGCCAGCAGGGCGAGGGAGTCGGTCAGGGCGACATCCGACTCCGGGCGTACGACCTCGGCCGCGCCTCCTTCCTCCGGGTAGAGCAGGAATTTACCGTTATTGCCATCCACGTGCAGGCGCAGCAGCGGGCCGTTGGCGGTCTGGCGCACAAACTGGCGGCGCGCCTGAGCAGAAGGCAGGCGCAGACCAAAGTCGAGAAACTGCACGCCGCTCGCTTCAATCAGCGTGATTTTCTGTTTGTCATCAATCAGAGGAGCCAACATGGTTACTTACTCTCACGCTTAATCGTCAACGGGAAGGCCTGTTCAGCCCCATACTGTGCGTTACAGCTGGCAATACCGTCGCCCGCTTTGCATATCAGCTCCGGCATGCGATAGCGCGACTTGTCGCTGCAGCTGGCGGTATAGCGGCTGCGTACCACCATGGTTCCGGCGCTGGTCATCGCAGCGGTGATATCCGCTTTACAGCGAATATTATCGCCCTGACTGATCCAGGCGGTGCCTTTGCCGTTGCGGATCTTATAACGCAGGCTGGGTGGTTTGCCGGTAGGCAGGTTGGTCTGCCGCAGCGTCACGCGCCAGGTGCCGTCGATAAATTTCACCGAGCCGAGGCGGGCGTCATCCGTGGTCATAACCAGGTCATCCGCCTTTGCCGCTTCGGTATGTTCCGCCACAATTTCTGGCGGTGCGGCGTCCGCCGGTGCTGCGGGAGCCGCAGCCATACGCTGCGGCAGCGTCGCGGAGAGCGTCGCAGCTTTGACCAGTACGCCGGGCAGAACCGGCGCGCTGACCGGGGCGGGGGCTACGGCTGCCGTCAGGTCAGCCGCGGGCGCAGGCGTTTCGCTGCGCTGCATCCAGAGCGTGACGCCCGCGGCTACTGCCGCCGCCGGCAGCAGCAGGGCAAGCGGGCGCAGGCGGGACGGGCGGCGGACCGGAGCGGGCGCTGCCGGTTCTGCCACCGGCGGTGCCTCAGGCGATACCGGCTCAGACGCCGTAACGGCTTCAGGTTCAGGTTTAGTTTCTGGTTCAGGCTCAGCAACCGGTTCAGTACGCACCGGCTCCGGTATGACGGAGGGCTCAGGTTCTGCTACCAGCGCCGGCAGCGTCAGCTCCAGCGTGTCGCGCAGGCAGGCAAGGGCGTCATCGCGCGTGCGCGCCAGCGGATCCGCAAAGCCCCAGAAGGTGATCACCGGTTTAGCGTCAACCAGATAGACATATTGCTGATCGGGAAACTGAAAGCTTTTGCCCAGCAGCGCACCAAACAGACGCAGCGCCGGCTTGTCCGCCGCGCGCGCGCGTTCGCTCAGCGCCTGCAGCGCCTGCTGGTACTGCGTCAGCAGCTCCAGCGCCCGGCGCCGCTCGCTGTCGCTGGCGGCGAGCCAGGATTTGACCTTACCCGCGTGCGGGGCGTACCAGTCAAGGCGATCGCCGCTGTCGCTGGCTTGCGGAATAGCGAGACAGCTGGCGAGCGCATCCTGATGACGCAGCCGCAGCGTTTCGCGAATTTGCAGCGCGGAGATCCATACCGGCTGGCCGCTCTCACCCAGAGCCAGTACCGAATCCAGCTTGCCGCTGCGCAGAAAAGTTTTTGCCACTCGTTGGCCCTTATCGATGGAGGTCACGTGCAAAACATCGTGTATTGATGGCGTAAAAGTGATCTTAAGCCAAATACGGAAAATCAAAGGCGCGAAAAGAGGGGGTAAACAGGCTGTTTTTCCCCGGCTCCGGTATGAAGTGGTTACGGATTAACCGCGGCGACGAGCGGTCAGCAGCAGATGGACCAGCACGCCGCCCGCCATGCCCCAGAAGGCGGAGCCGATACCGGCCAGAGAGATGCCGCTGGCGGTGATCATCACGGTAATAATGGCGCTGTCGCGCTGATCCGGCTCCTGCAGCGCGCGCTGCAAACTGCCGGCGAGGGTATTAAGCAGCGCAAGACCCGCCAGCGTCGCAATCAGCACGGCGGGCAGCGCGCCGAGCAGCGCTGCAATCAGCGCGCCGCACAGCCCGGCCAGCAGATAGAACCCCCCGGCGCAGACGGCGGCGATCCAGCGGCGCGCCGGATCGGGGTCGACCTCATCGCCCATACAGATAGCGGCTGAGATCGCCCCCACGCAGACCGAAAAGCCGCCAAACGGCGAGCAGAGCAGCGCGATGGCCCCGGTCCAGCTGGTCAGCATGGAGACCGGCGGCTGATAGCCGTGCGCCTGCAGCGTGGCGATACCGGGCGCATTCTGTGAGGCCATGGTGATAAGAAAACAGGGCAGCGCGACGCCGGTCAGAGCGGCAAGCGTAAAGTGCGGCATCACAAATGCCGGCAGGGCAAAGCTGAAGGAATCCGGCGGCAGGATCACGCTTTGCTGAAGCAGTGTGACGCCCGCCCCGGCGATCAGCGCCAGAATAATGGCGTAGCGCGGCAGCCAGCGGCGACAGAGTAGCCAGACCAGGCACATGGTGCCGCACAGCACGGCGTTGCTTTCCAGGCCGGTAAAGGTGCCGATGCCGTAGCGCAGTAAAATACCCGCCAGCATCGCCGCCGCGAGCGCGGGCGGAATAAAGCGCATCAGCCGGGCAAATATCCCGGTTACGCCGCTCAGCAGGATCAGCAGGTTAACCGCCACAAACACCCCGATGACCTCATTCAGGTTCAGCCCCTCCACGCTGGTCGCCAGCAGCGCTGCACCCGGCGTTGACCAGGCCGCAATAACCGGCAGGCGGGTGCGCAGCGAGAGCGCCAGCGTGGCCACCCCCATCGCCAGCCCCAGCATGGTAAACCAGCCGGCGGTCTGCGCCGGTGTGGCTCCCGCCGCCTGCGCTGCCTGCCAGATAATGGCAGCGCTGCTGCTGTAGCCGACCAGCACGGCGACAAAACCGGCGACCAGCAGCGGAATAAACGGGAGAGAGCGGGTGTCAGCCAGATGCATAGAAAACGTCCTGTTGTGCGTTATAACGCACATTGTGGCACGCGTGCCCTGCCGCGACAAGTGATACACTGGAGGGTACGCTTTCAGGAGACGATATGGATAATCTGCAACACGAGTTAGGCCAGACGCTGAAGCAGCTGCGTCAGGAGCGGGGCTGGAGCCTGACGCTGGCGGCCGCCCGTACCGGCGTCAGTAAAGCGATGCTGGGACAGATTGAGCGCGGCGAATCGAGCCCCACGGTAGCTACGCTGTGGAAGATCGTGACCGGCTTCAACGTGCCATTCTCCCGCTTTATCCACGGCAGCGCGCCACACTCCGCCAGCACCACGGTATTCAGCGAGGCCAGCGCACAGATGCAGGTTCGCCCGCTGCTGCCGTTTGATAGCCGGGTAGGGGTTGATCTGCTTGAGGTGACGCTCGCCGGCGGCGCGCAGAGCAGCTCCTCTGCCCACGAGGCCGGGGTCATTGAACAGGTGGTGGTGCTGGAGGGCGAGCTGCTGCTGGGCCTGGAGCAGGGCGCGCAGCGGCTGCGGGCGGGTGAGGCGTATCAGTTTGCCGCCGATAAACCGCATAGTTACGCGAATCCGCTCGCCACGCCGCTGCGTTTCCACAGTCTGATACACTATCTCTCTGCTAACGAACTGACGAGGAGTCCCCATGGCACTAACCACGCTTGATGCACACACCGCCCTGATTATCATTGACCTGCAGCACGGCATTGTCCGTCTGCCGGTGGCACCGCTGAGCGCTGACGACGTGATTGCGCGCGCCGGTGAGCTGGCTGGCGCGTTTCACGCGCGCAGTCTGCCGATCGTACGGGTTAACGTCGCGGGCGGCGCGCCGGGGCGCAATGAGATGCCGCGCCATGACGCTGATTTACCTGCCGACTGGGCAGATCTGGTGCCGGAGATGCAGCCGCAAGCGGATGACATCTGCATCACGAAAAAAACCTGGGGTGCATTTCATCAGACCGACCTGCACGCGCAGCTGCAGCAGCGCGGCGTCACGCAGGTGGTGGTGTGCGGCATTGCCACCAGCATTGGCGTAGAGTCGACCGCGCGCGAGGCGTATGCGCTCGGCTATAACGTAACGCTGGCCACCGACGCCATGACCTGTCTCGATGCGCACACGCATGAAAACAGCGTCACGCGCATTTTTCCGCGTCTGGGTGAGACCGGCAGCACCGCAGAGGTACTGGCGCTGCTGGCGGAGTAAGGCCTGCCGGTGCCTGATTTGGTCAGGCACCGGGCGGTCAGTTAAAGGTGTAGCTTACATTAAGACCGGCGCTGTAATTACGACCCGGCGCCGGTTCGTAGTAGCGTCCGTTGCTCTCATTCACAATCACCGAGCCGATATAGTGGCGATCCAGCAGGTTATCCACGCGGCCAAACAGATCCAGCGTCCAGTCGCTGATGTGCCACTTGTAGCCGCTGTTCAGACCGGCCAGCGTGTAGGCGGGCGCCCGCACGCTGTTCTCGTCATTGGCCGCAATATCGCTCAGATAGCGCACGTCAGCCCCGGCGTAAAAGCCCTGTTCCGGCGCATACGCTATGCCTGCATAGGCCATGTTACGCGCAATGCCCGGAATACGATGGCCGCGACAGCTCTCGTCACCGCAGGCGTTACTGCGGTAACGGGCGTCCAGCAGCGTCCACGCCGCTTTCAGCTGCCAGTCATAGCTAATCTGCTGATCGAACGCCAGCTCCAGGCCGCGGCGGCGCGTCTCACCGGCGTTTTTAAAGGTTGAGCGTCCTTCATAGCTGCCGGCTGAAACAATCTCATTGCGGGTATCGGTCTGAAACAGCGCGGCGCTGAGCAGGCCGTTGCCGAGGCGTTTTTTCGTGCCGAGTTCCAGCGTCTCGCTGGTGGCGGGCTGCAGATCCAGGTTCAGGCCGCTGGTACCGCGGGCGCGATAGGAGAGCTCATTCAGCGTGGGGGTCTCGAAGCCGCGTCCGGCGGAGAGGTAAGCGTTCCAGCCCGAATCGATAGCGTAATTCAGCGCGGCGGCCGGCAGCCAGCGGTGATAGCGACGGCTGCCGCTGTCGTCGGGATCGCTTTCGGTAACGTAGCGATCGTCCGAGGTAAAGTTGACTGTGCTGAAGCGCACGCCCGCATCCAGCGACCACGCGTCCGTCAGCTGCCAGGCGCTCTGTAAATAGGGATCGAGGTTCCAGATCCGGTTGCGCTCATCGCGGCGGCGCTCGCCCTGCACGCCCAGCGTGCCGTCCGGGGTAAAGTTGCGGTAGCCCTTGCGCTTTTCCGTCATGGTCTCATAGTCGAGACCGCCGGTCAGCGTCACCGGCACGCTGAACAGCGCGTCGCGATGGGTCCAGCGCGTATCGATACCCTGATAGTGGCGCGTCAGCGCAATCACGCCGCCGGGATGACCGGGTCTGTTCTGCGCCACAACCGGAATGGACTGATACTGCGTGGTTTCACGCTCGCCGGCCCAGAGCATCAGGCTCAGGTCGTCATGCTCGCTCATCTCGAGCTGATAGCGCACGCCCGCCTGGGTCTGATCCACGCTTTTGCGGGCGTCATAGAGAGAGACATTACTGGCAACCTGACGCGGATTATCGCGCCACTGTGCGTCGGTCAGGCCGCCCGGATCCTGCGCCTCCAGATGCACGCTGTTAAACAGCAGCGTCAGGGTACTCACCTCATCAATGCGCACGCCGAGCTTTGCGTTACCGAGGTTTTTCTGTGCGGCGCTGTGGTCGCGATAACCGTGGGTGGTAAACCGTGAAGCGGAAAGGGTGTAGCTGACGTCGCCCGGCTGCGTGCCGTCTCCCGTCGCACCGCTGGCCTTTATGCTGTTGCGCCAGCTGCCAAAGCTGCCGTACCAGCTGCCCGCTTCCAGCACAGGGGGCTGTTCGCCGCTGGCGGTTTCAACGTTAATCACGCCGCCTGATGCGTTGCCATAGAGCGCTGAAAAGGGGCCGCGCAGCACGTCCACGTGCGCCACCGAGCCGATATCGATATTCGATGTCTGCCCCTGGCCGTCCGGCATGGTAGCGGGGATACCGTCGACGTAAAGACGAACGCCGCGTACGCCAAACGTTGAGCGCGAGCCAAAGCCGCGCACCGAGAGCTGCAGATCCTGGGCGTAGTTCTGCCGGTTGAGGATCTGCAGGCCAGGCACGCTGGCGAGGTTCTCTGACAGATTGACGCGCGGCGCGGCGCGGCGCATATCCTCGCCGCTCACGACGCTTACCGCAGCGGGCGTATCGAGTTCAGAGAGGCCGCTGGCCGCGGGTGCCGCGCTGACCACCAGCGTACGCTCTGAGTTATCTGCGGCGAGCAGCGGCAGCGGCAGGAGCGCCGGCAGCAGCAGCGCCTGACGCAGTAAAGCAATATTCATAATCAAAACCGTCAGAAAAAGAGAGAAATCAGAAAAGCTCAGTGAGCGGTATGTTACCGGTTATGTCATTTGATTGAAAAGCGTAAAAAACCGCGCGGATCGTGGCCGGTATGATGAAAACGTTATCGTCGCGCCACGCACCTCTGGCTGCGTACTACGCTTTCTGTCACTGTAAAGAGAAGTGCTTACATCATCAGGAGAGAAAATGCGTCAGCAACCGGTTGTAGCCGTACTGGGTCTGGGAGCGATGGGCCATGCGTTCGCCGCCAGCTTACTGAAAAAAGGGTTTCGCGTGCAGGGCTGGAATCGTACCCGGTCTAAAGGAGAAGATCTGGAGGCGGCAGGCCTGCAGCTGAGCGGCAGCGCGGAAGCTGCTGCTGCGCAGGCGGATGTGGTGATCACGATGCTGGCCGATGGAGATACCACCCGCGACGTGGCGGCGCGCATTGCGCCGGTGCTGAAGCAGAATGCCACTCTGGTACAGATGGGCACCATTGGCGTCGCGGCAACCGACGCACTGATCGCACAGATCGCCGCGGCGCGTCCCGATATCAACGTTATTGATGCGCCGGTCTCCGGCACCAAAGCGCCGGCGGAAAACGCCCAGATTCTGGTGCTGGCCAGCGGTGACCGCACGCGGGCTGAGGATGCAGAACAGGTGTTTGCCGCGATCGGCAAAGGCACGCAGTGGCTGGGCGAGGCGGGCGCCAGCTCGCGCATGAAGCTGGTGGTGAACAGCTGGCTGATTGGCCTGATGCAGAGCCTGGCCGAGAGCACGCGGCTGGCAGAGCAGTTTGGTTTCAGCACTGACGATCTGTGGCAGGTGCTGGAGGGCGGTCCGCTGGCGGCCCCCTACGCGAAGGTCAAACTCGGCGCGATTGCCAGCGACGACTACACCCCGCAGATGCAGCTTACCTGGGCACTGAAGGATGCGAAACTGGCGCTGGAGGCGGCGGGAGAGACCCGGCTGCCGGCGCTGGAGAACATTGCGCAGCTCTGGCAGCAGGCAGTGGAGGCGGGCTACGGCGAACAGGATCTGGCCTCCGTCTACGCCTGGCTGAAGCGCGGAGATGAGTAAACAGATAAGCTTCGATTTTTCCCGGCGCCCGCTGATACCCTTTGCGCACGATTACGCGCACGGTGCCCGCGAGCCGTGGCACTATCACACCTGTGCGCAGCTGATCCATACTCTGAGCGGCGTGATACGGGTGGAGACGGCGCACGGCAGCTGGATGGTGCCGCCCAGCCGCGGGGTCTGGCTGCCAGCCGGCACGCGGCATGCGCTGCAGACGGGCGGCCAGGTCGCTGCCCGCACGCTGTTTATCGATCCGCTGGCGCGCGCTGATCTGCCGGCCAGCTGTCAGGTGGTGCAGATCTCCGCGCTGCTGCGTGAACTGATCGTGAGCGCGCTGTCGCTGCCGGAGGGCTACTCTCCCGGCAGCCGCAGCGAACGCATTTATGAGCTGATCCTCGATGAGATCAGGGTGATGAATGTGCTGCCGTTTGACCTGCCGATGCCGCAAAGCCCGCGCCTGCTGGCGCTCTGTACCCGGATCCAGCAGAGCGCCGGAGAGCCGTGGACGCTGACGCAGGCCGCGGCGGAACTCTGCGTGGCAGAGCGCACGCTGTCGCGCCATTTCAGCCGCGAAACCGGACTGCGCTTTGGCGACTGGCTGCGGCGCGCCCGGCTGAGCCAGGCGCTGATGCGGCTGGCGCAGGGAGAGAGCGTGTTGCGGGTGGCGCTGGATCTCGGCTACGAGAGTCCGGGCGCGTTCAGCGCGATGTTTCGCCGCGTGCTGGGCGTTTCACCGGCGGGCTACTTTCCGCCGGCAGAAAGGCGTTCGCCGCATTGAGCAGCGCCTGCAGCGAGGCGCGCGTTACGTCACTGTCGATTCCGACCCCCCAGGCGCGTTTGCCGTTTGCGTCAGTACAGCAGATATAGGCAACCGAGCGACTGTCGCTGCGTTTACCCAGCGTATGTTCATGGTAATCCTCAATGGCGATTGCGCGCCCGTAGTGCTGCTGCAGCGCGCTGACGGCGGCGGAAAGCAGGCCGTTACCGCTGCCATTCAGCATGCGCCCGCCCGATGCCGTCGTAAACTGCAGGCGGATACACGTTGCCCGTTCGTCACTCTGGCTCTCCGCCGTGTCAAGCTGGCGCGCCGGCTGCGTCAGGCCATAGTGGTGGCAGAACAGCTGCCAGAGGGCATGATGCGTCATCTCGCCGCCGTTCGTGTCAGTCTGCTGCTGCACCCGCTGGCTGAAATCCTGCTGCAGCGCGCGCGGCAGCTGCAGTCCGTGGTTCTGTTCCAGCAGCCAGGCACTGCCGCCTTTGCCCGACTGGCTGTTAACCCGGATCACCGCTTCATAGCTGCAGCCAATGTCGCGCGGATCGAGCGGCAGGTAAGGGATCTGCCAGCGGGTTTCCTGCCGCGCTGCACGTTCGGCAAAGCCTTTGCGGATGGCGTCCTGATGGGAGCCGGAAAAGGCGGTAAAGACCAGCTCACCGGCATAAGGGTGGCGCGGATGCAGCGGCAGCTGATTACACGCCGTCACCATCTCAATCACCTGCTGCATATCGCTGAAATCAAGCCCCGGTGCCACGCCCTGGGTGTAGAGGTTCAGCGCCAGCGTCACCAGATCAACGTTGCCGGTGCGCTCGCCGTTGCCAAACAGGCAGCCCTCGACGCGATCGGCCCCCGCCAGTAGCGCCAGCTCGGCGCAGGCGGTGCCGGTACCGCGATCGTTGTGCGGATGTACGCTGATGGTCACCGCCGCACGCTGACTGAAGTGGCGGCAGAAGTATTCAATCTGATCGGCGTAGACGTTAGGCGTGTTCACTTCCACCGTGGCGGGCAGGTTGATAATCATCGGTCGCTGCGGGCCAGGCTGCCAGATCGCCGCTACCGCTTCACAAATCTCCAGCGCAAAGTCCGGCTCGGTAAAGCAGAACGTTTCCGGTGAATACTGAAACGTCCACGCCGTATCAGGCTGCGCGGCACAGCGGTCGCGGATCTGGCGGGCGGCGCTGCACGCCAGGGCGACAATCTCCGCTTTGCTCTGGCAGAACACACGCTCGCGAAACAGCGGGGCGGTGGCGTTGTAGAGATGAACAATCGCCTGCCGGACGCCCGTCAGCGCGTCGAACGTGCGATCGATCAGATCGCTGCGCGCCTGGGTGAGCACCTGAATGGTGACATGGGGCGGAATGTGATCTTTCTCGATCAGTTCCCGCACAAACGCATAGTCGGTCTGCGATGCGGCAGGAAAGGCCACCTCAATTTCGCTGAAGCCGCAGCGCAGCAGCAGCTGCCAGAACGCCAGCTTGCGGGCGCTGTCCATCGGCACCGCCAGTGCCTGGTTGCCGTCGCGCAGATCCGTTGAGAGCCAGCGCGGCGCGTGAGTGAGCTGGCGCGACGGCCACTGGCGATCGGCCAGCGGCAGCACAGGGGTCGGGTAATATTTATCAGCAGGGTGAGTCAGCATCGTCGTCTCCTTTAGCAGAGCCTGTAGTGTGGCGCAGGTGGATCGCTGCCCGCCTGCGCGTAGCGGACAACCACGCGTGCAAAACGGACAGGTTGGCGAAAGCGGTGCGGGCGCGTAGCATAGCGGCACGGTTTCCGGCTCAGGCAGGCTATGTCATTTATTACGTTCGACGGTCACAACGACCTGTTACTGCGGCTCTGGCTGCATCATCGCGACGATCCGGCGCGCGCATTTTTCTCCGGTACAGAAACCGGGCATCTCGACTTTCCGCGCATGCAGCAGGGCGGCTTTGGCGGCGGGCTGTTTGCGCTGTTTGTGCCCCCGGCTGGCTATCTCAGCGAGGTGGCGCCTGAGCGCGCCGGGGAGCAGCTGCCGCCGCTCACCATTCTCTGGCAGCAGCTCGCGATTCTGAAAACGCTGGCGGCGGAATCAGGCGGACGCGCCCGGCTCTGCCTGAACGCGGAGGAGATTGCCGCCTGCCGGCGCGATGGCGTACTGGCGCTGGTGGCGCATATCGAAGGCGCCGACGGTTTCGACGGTGCCGGCGCAGATCTGCAGGCGTTTTATCAGGCTGGCGTACGCAGCATCGGGCCATTCTGGAATCTGCCTAACCGCTTTGGTCACGGCGTCACCGGCGCGTTTCCCGGATCGCCCGACAGCGGTGACGGGCTGACGGAGGAGGGGGAGCAGCTGATTACGCTGGCCTGTCAGCAGCGTATGGTTATCGATCTCTCGCATATGAATGAAAAAGCCTTCTGGCAGACGGCGCGGCTCAGCACGCTGCCGCTGGTCGCCACGCACTCCAACGCGCACGCGCTCTGCGCACAGCCGCGCAATCTGACTGACGATCAGCTGCGTGCCATTCGCGACAGCGGCGGCGTGGTGGGGATAAATTTCGGCAACGCCTTCCTGCGCAGTGACGGAAAACGCGATGACAGCACCGCGCTGACGGAAATTGTTAAACACGCCGCGCATCTGATCGCTATTATGGGCCGCGATCACGTGGCGCTGGGATCGGATTTTGACGGCATCAGCGTACCGGCGACGTTAAAAGATGTTACCGGTTTACCGCGGCTCTATGCGCTATTGCAAAGTCTCGGCTATGATCAGGCATTGACTGAACAGCTCGCGTGGGGCAACTGGCAGCGCGTGCTGCGTCAGATCTGGCAGGCCTGAACCGCGTTTCCCTGATGAATCAGGGTTGATCTCCGCGCGACATTGGCGCAACATCGCCGCGCCTGGTGTACTGCCTGCAGTCGCCAGCGGCATTTATGGCAGAGCCTGCTCTGCGTTTTCATTGATGAGGAAGAACACTATGTGGAAAAAACCTGAGTTTGTTGACCTGCGTCTGGGCCTGGAAGTGACACTGTACATCTCCAATCGCTAAGACTCTCTGCCCGCCGCTCGTGCGGGCATTCTCTTTTTCTGCTTCGGTCTTTCACATGTTTATTAAAGTTCTCGGTTCAGCGGCAGGCGGTGGCTTTCCGCAGTGGAACTGTAACTGCGCCAACTGCAGCGGTCTGCGTAACGGCACCATTCAGGCGCAGGCGCGCACCCAGTCCTCAATTATCGTCAGTGATGACGGAGAAAATTGGGTGTTATGCAACGCCTCGCCTGATATCAGTCAGCAGATTGCGCAGACGCCTGAGCTGGTGAAAAAAGGGGTGCTGCGCGGCACCGCGATCGGCAGTATTATTCTGACCGACAGTCAGATTGACCACACCACCGGGCTGCTCAGCCTGCGCGAAGGCTGCCCGCATCAGGTATGGTGCACCCCTGAAGTGCATGCCGACCTTACCAGCGGTTTTCCTGTCTTTACCATGCTGCAGCACTGGAACGGCGGCCTGAAGCATCATGCGCTGACGCCGCTTGAGCCGTTCAGCGTGGCGGTCTGTCCCGATCTGCAGTTTACTGCGATCCCGATTCTCAGCAACGCCCCCCCTTACTCTCCGTACCGCGACCGGCCGCTGCCGGGGCACAACGTGGCGCTGTTTATAGAAAACCGCGCCAGCGGACAGACGCTGCTCTATGCGCCGGGTCTGGGCGAACCGGATGGGGTGATCATGCCGTGGCTGCAGAAAGCGGACTGCCTGCTGATTGACGGCACCGTCTGGCAGGATGATGAACTGCTGACCACAGGCGTCGGCAAAAATACCGGGCGTGCGATGGGCCATCTGGCACTGGCTGAAGAGCAGGGCCTGATGGCGCTACTGGCCGCGCTGCCGGCAAAGCGCAAAATTCTTATTCATATTAACAACACCAATCCGATCCTCGACGAACACTCGCCGCAGCGCCAGTTTCTGACGCAGCAGGGCATTGAAGTGAGCCAGGACGGGATGGCGATCCATCTGCAGGAGTCCGCATCGTGATCACCGACGCTCTGACCCCCGAGGCGTTTGAACAGGCGCTGCGCGCCAAAGGCGCTTACTACCATATTCATCACCCTTACCATAAAGCGATGCATAACGGTGAGGCAACGCGCGAGCAGATCCAGGGCTGGGTCGCAAACCGTTTCTATTACCAGACCACTATTCCGCTGAAAGATGCCGCGATCATGGCCAACTGCCCCGATCCGGCCACGCGGCGTAAGTGGGTACAGCGCATTCTCGATCACGACGGCAGTCACGATGGCGATGGCGGCATTGAAGCCTGGCTGCAGCTGGGTGAGGCGGTAGGCCTGACGCGTGAGGCGCTGCTGTCGGAGCAGCACGTGCTGCCTGGCGTACGGTTTGCCGTTGACGCCTATCTCAATTTTGCCCGGCGCGCTGACTGGCAGGAAGCGGCGTGCAGTTCCCTGACCGAGCTGTT
Organism: Pantoea sp. PSNIH1; assembly: GCF_007680655.1. Lineage (NCBI taxonomy): Bacteria > Pseudomonadati > Pseudomonadota > Gammaproteobacteria > Enterobacterales > Erwiniaceae > Pantoea > Pantoea sp. PSNIH1. The sequence goes on along the minus strand of NZ_VEIP01000001.1, from coordinate 772,032 downwards.
TGCGCCGCAGATCCATCAGTCGCGCCTCGACAGCTGGCCGCAGCACTATCCGTGGATCAAAGAGGAGGGGTATTTCTACTTCCGCAGCCGCCTGAGCCAGGCTAACCGTGACGTTGAGCACGGGCTGGCGCTGGCGCTGGAGCGCTTTACCACGGCGGAACAGCAGAACCGCATGCTGGAGATCCTGCAGTTTAAACTCGATATTCTCTGGACGATGCTTGACGCCATGACTATGGCCTATGTGCTGCAGCGTCCGCCTTATCATACGGTCACCGATCGGGCGGCCTGGCACACAACAAGATTGGTGTAAGCGCATGAAAGATACCCTGATCCCCGCTTTCCGGCGCGGTTATCGTCTGCAGTGGGAAGCCGCGCAGCAGAGCCACGTCGTGCTCTATCCGGAAGGCATGGCGAAACTGAATGAAACGGCAGCGGCCATCCTGGAGCTGGTGACCGGTAAGCAGGATGTGGCCGCGATCGTCAGCACGCTTGACGCCCGTTTTCCCGAGGCTGGCGGCGTCGGTGACGACGTGAAAGATTTCCTGCAGTCAGCCGTTGAACAGAAATGGATCCAGTGTCGTGAACCCGAATAAACCTGCCGTCAATGCGCCGCTCTGGCTGCTGGCGGAGCTGACCTATCGCTGCCCGCTGCAGTGTCCTTACTGCTCTAATCCGCTCGATTTTGCGCAGCAGGAGAAAGAGCTGACCACCGAACAGTGGATTGAGGTGTTCAGCCAGGCGCGCGCCATGGGTAGCGTACAGCTCGGCTTCTCCGGCGGCGAGCCGCTGGTACGCAAAGATCTGCCCGAGCTGATCCGCGCCGCGCGCGACCTTGGCTTTTACACTAACCTGATCACCTCCGGCATTGGCCTGACAGAGAAAAAGCTCGACGCCTTTGCGGACGCCGGTCTGGACCATATTCAGATCAGCTTTCAGGCCAGCGATGAAACGCTGAACGCCGCGCTGGCTGGCTCGCAAAAAGCGTTTCAGCAGAAGCTGGAGATGGCGCGGGCAGTGAAAAAGCATGGCTATCCGATGGTGCTGAACTTTGTACTGCATCGCCACAACATCGATCAGATCGATAAAATCATCGACCTCTGTATCGAGCTGGATGCCGATGATGTTGAGCTGGCAACCTGCCAGTTTTACGGCTGGGCGCACCTGAACCGCGAGGGGCTGCTGCCGACGCGCGAGCAGATCGCCCGCGCGGAAGAGACGGTCGCACGCTACCGGGCGCGCATGAGCGAGAGCGGCAACCTGACCAATCTGCTGTTTGTGACGCCGGACTATTATGAAGAGCGTCCCAAGCCGTGCATGGGCGGGTGGGGCTCAATCTTCCTCAGCGTAACCCCGGAAGGCACCGCGTTACCCTGTCACAGCGCGCGCCAGCTGCCGGTTGAATTTCCCTCCGTACTGACGCAGAGCCTGCAGTCGATCTGGTATGACTCGTTTGGTTTTAACCGCTACCGCGGCTTTGACTGGATGCCGGAGCCGTGCCGCTCCTGCGATGAGAAAGAGAAAGATTTCGGCGGCTGCCGCTGTCAGGCGTATATGCTGACCGGTAACGCCGACAATACCGACCCGGTCTGCAGCAAATCGCCGCATCACGGGCAGATCCTCGAGGCGCGGCGTGAGGCAAACTGCAGCGATATTAAAATTGCCCAGCTGCAGTTCCGCAACCGGGCCAACTCCGCGCTGATTGTCAAACAGCGTCTCTGATGATGCAGCGTACCCTGACGCTGGCCAGCGGCCTGCGCTGCCACCTGTATCACCAGCCTGACGCCCGCGAGGCCGCGGCGCTGGTGCAGGTCGGGGCCGGCAGCCTGCATGAGCCCGATCGCTGGCCCGGACTGGCGCATCTGCTCGAACATCTGCTGTTCTGCGACAGCGCGCGCTTCAGTGGCAGCCAGCGCCTGATGCCGTGGGTGCAGCAACAGGGCGGCGAGGTCAACGCCACCACCCAGCTCAGCCGCAGCGCGTGGTTTTTTCAGCTGCCGGCCGCCGCGCTGGAAGGCGGCGTTACGCGGCTGGCGGATATGCTGATCGCCCCGAACCTCGCGCCTGACGCCATCCGCCAGGAGTGCGCCGTTATCGATGCCGAGTATCAGCTGCTGCAGAGCCACAGCGAGACGCTGAGCGAGGCGGCGCTGCTGCACGCGCTGGGCGGGCGCTTCAGGCGCTTTCGCGCCGGCAGCAGGGCGGCTTTTGGTGACAACGTCACGGAGCTGCAGCGTACGCTGCGCCACTTCCATCAGACCCGCTTTACGGCAAATAGTCTGGAGCTCTGGCTCTCCGGGCCGCAGTCGCTGGATGAGCTGGCAACGCTGGCCGCAGCTTTTGATCGCCTGCCGGGCGGCGAGGTACCGGCGCTGCCGGTGGTGCCCCGGCAGCCCGGCAGCCATGCGCTCGCGCAGCTTGAGCTGCCGGGTGAGAACGCATTCTGGCTGACGCTTTTAACCCCCTTCGATCGCACACTTAGTGACAGTGTCACTCTGCTGCGCAGCTACTGGCTCGATGAGGCTGAAGGCGGCCTGCTGCATCAGCTGCGCAGTGAGGGCGCGTGTGACACGCTGCAGGTCAGCTGGCTGTGGCAGGATACCCGGCACGCGCTGCTCGCGCTGCGCTTCAGTGCAGCGAAGATCTCACCTGCGCAGGCCCGACATATAGAGCAGCGCGTCTGGCAGCATCTGCAGGCCGTGCAGCACAATACGCAGCGCCAGCATCAGCACTATCTGCAGCTGGCGCAGCGCGACTTCCGCGCTGAGACGCCGCTGCGTCAGCTGCGGCTGCGGGCGGCAGCAGAAGCGCCTGCGGCCGATCTGCCTCCTGACCTTGTCCTGGCGATCCGCCAGCTGACGCAGGCTGGCCGGCTGCGCCTGCTGACCCGGCAGCCGCTGAGCGATGCTCTGACCTGCATCACGCAGGGATTTACGCTGCGCTGCAGCAGCAGCGTGCTTTGCGGTGACTTACCGGCGGCGGTGCGCTGGCAGTTTCCGCCGCGCGCCCTGCAGGCTGCCGCGGCAGGTTTTTGCGGCAGCGCAGCCGCGTTACCGCAGGCGCTGCCGGTTGAGCCGGCGGAGACGCTGCTGCTGCGCCCGGCGTGCTACCAGCCGCTGGCTGACCACGCAGGAGTGGCCTGTCAGCGGCGTTTGCGGCCATTGCTGGCAGAGCTGCGTCATCTGGGTGGGCGTGGCGTCTGGCAGCAGCAGCAGGGGATCTGGCAGCTGCTGCTGGATATTCCGGCCGACGCCGCCGTGGCCTGGCAGCTGCTGCCGGCTATCACGGCGCAGCTGAGCGCAGCGGATGAGGCCGGCGACCCGCCTGAACCCGCGACCATTGTTATCCGCCAGCTGCTGCAGACGCTGCCGTTTCAGCTGCTGTATCCGGCGGCAGTCCGCGGCTGGCAGGCGGCGTGGTGCGGGCACGATCGGCACCTCAATCACTGCGCCGCCCGGAGTCTGGCGAGCCTCAGGCAACAGACAGCGCCCTCTGCGCCGCCACCGCTGCGGCGCGGCATTACGCCCGTCGCCTGCCAGGGGCGCGACCAGGCGCTGCTGCTGTTTATCCCCCTGACGACGCCGGATGATATCAGCCTGGCGGCGCTGCAGGCGCTGGGGCTGTTTCTGGCGCCGCGCTTTTTTCAGCGGCTGCGTGTGGATCAACAGATAGGCTACGTGGTCACGGCCCGCTATGAGCGCTGCGCCGATGTGGATGGACTGCTGTTTGCGCTGCAGTCGCCCGATATCGACTGGGTACGCCTGCTGGCCCACTGCCGGCGCTTTCTGCTGGATATGAAGACGGCGCTGAGCGAGTGTGATGCCGAAATGCTGCACGCATGGCAGCAGACGCTGCGGGAACGCTGCCAGCCGTACGCTAACCGGCAGGTGGCGCAGGATCTGCTGCGGCGCGAAGCGGGCGGCGCGATCCTGACGCCTGAGGCGGTCTCTGCCCTGACGCTGCCGCGCATGCAGCAGCTTTTCCGGCGGCTGGTGCGTCAGCGGCGGCGCTGGCGGCTGCTGATCAACCGGCACTAAACCGGTACACACCGGCGCCGCTGCCTGTCCCGACAAAAGTTTACACGGCAAAACTTGGCGTTTGCGGCGGCGTTACATAAAATGCCCGCACTTTTCTCTGAGGCTGCGGCATGATGATATCGCCCCAACGCGCAACGTGGATCCTGGCACTCGCCTGTCTGGTGCTGGCATTTTGTCTGGTACAGCGCAGCTTCAGTATGCCCGTTCAGCCTGTTACCGTCTCTGCCGTGTTGAGTGAGTCCGGCGCGCAGGATGCCTCCGCCAGCAGTGACAAGCCCTGTGCGCTGAGCGCAAAATCCCTCAGCGCCAGCACGCCGGTCTTTGATGCGGCGCTGCCGCTGCTGATGCTTGTCATGGCGCTGGTCGCCGCGCTTGCCGTTCCGCAACGCCTCTCTTTCTTCTGGCGTCATCAGTCGCACCGTCCGCCGCTGCGACGGCGACATCTTACGCTCTGCGTCTTCCGGGAATAACACCGCACGCTGTTTCGCGTACCCCCTGTTATTTACCGGAGAATTTATCATGACTGTTTTAATCAGGAGCCTGCTGTTCCTGCTGGCAGGCTGCGTACTGAGTGCGCAGGCTGCGGATACCGGCTGGCTGCGCAACGCGCAAAACAGCCACGCTGAGGTGCGCCTGCGCGCCGCGCCGCAGGCGGGCGACACCCGGCTGCTGCTGGATATTCATCTGGAACCCGGCTGGAAAACCTACTGGCGCACGCCGGGAGAAGGCGGCGTGGCACCCGTCATCGCCTGGCAGACGCCCGGCATTAGCGCTCAGTGGTTCTGGCCTGTACCGGCGCGCTTTGACGTCAGCGGGCTGACCACGCAGGGCTATAAAGGCACTGTCACGCTGCCGATCGTGCTGCAGCGCCCGCCGGGCAGCGATACGCTTACCGGCACGCTGACGCTCTCTACGTGCAGCGACGTCTGTATCCTGACGGATTTTCCGTTCAGCCTCGATCTGACCCGGCCGCCCGCGGCGGCGTTTGACCGCGACTTTGCCCGCGCGATGGGAGAGGTTCCGCCTGACTCCGGCCTGACTGACCAGCTCAATGCCAGTTTTGTTAACGGTGAGCTGCAGATCCGCGCGGTACGTCAGGCGGGCTGGAGCACGCCGGAACTCTTCTTTGACTATCCGGCGGGCAGCATGCTGGCAGCACCGGTGATCAGCGTGCAGGGCAACACGCTCAGCGCGCGCGTGGCCGTGACCGATGAATGGGGCGATGCGGCACCCGACCTGCGCGGCCGCCAGCTGTCGCTGGTGATCGGCGATAAGGGGCTGGCGCAGCAGAGCCAGGTGACTATTGAGGCAGAGCCCCTGCTGAGCGGCGGGACGCGCGCGACGCTCTGGTCGGTGCTGCTGCTGGCGCTGCTCGGCGGCCTGGTGCTGAATCTGATGCCCTGCGTGCTGCCGGTCATGGCGATCAAGCTCAGCGGTCTGGTGCAGCAGCAGGGTCAGACGCGCCGCCAGACGCGCCTGCAGTTTCTGGCCTCCAGCGCCGGGATCCTCTTCTCCTTTTTGCTGCTGGCACTCCTGATGAGCGCGCTGCGCCTGAGCGGTCAGGCGCTGGGCTGGGGCATACAGTTCCAGAGCAGCGGATTCCTGCTGCTGATGACCGGTGTCATGTTTCTGTTCAGCGCCAGTCTGTTTGATCTGCTGCATTTCCGTCTGCCCTCCGCCTTCAACACCCGGCTGGCCACGCACCAGGGGAACGGATTAGCGGGGCATTTTGCGCAGGGTGCGTTTGCCACTCTGCTGGCAACGCCCTGCAGCGCGCCATTTCTCGGCACGGCGGTAGCCTATGCGCTGACCGCGCCACTGCCCCAGCTCTGGCTGCTGTTTGCGGCGCTGGGTATCGGCATGAGCGTGCCGTGGCTGCTGGTGGCCGCGCTGCCGGGCGTCGCACGCTGGCTGCCGCGTCCGGGACGCTGGATGGTGCATCTGCGTACGCTGCTGGGCACTCTGATGCTGCTGGCGACGCTCTGGCTGGTTACGCTGCTGATCCCGCACTGGGGCAGTGGTGCAGCAGGCCTGCTGGCCGCCGCGCTGCTGTTGCTGCTGCTAATCTGGCTGCTGCGCCGCCGCGCGCTGCAGCAGGCGGGCGCCGTCGCCATCGCGCTGACGGTAGCGGGCGCGCTGTTCCTGCTGATGCGTCCGGCAGAGGATGCCGGTGAACTGCGCTGGCAGCCGCTGTCAGAGCAGGCTATCGCCGCGGCGCTGCAGCAGAACCGGCGTGTGTTTGTCGATATCACCGCTGACTGGTGCATTACCTGCAAGGTCAATAAGTCCCGGGTGCTGAATCAGCCTGACGTTCGCGCCGCGCTGAGCGCTGACGATATCGTGCTGCTGCGCGGCGACTGGACACAGCCCGACCCCGCCATTGGCGACTTTCTGCGCCAGCGCGATCGGGCGGCGATTCCGTTTAATCAGATTTATGGCCCGGCGCTGCCGCAGGGTCAGATTTTGTCACCGCTGCTGAGTCGCGACGCGGTGCTTTCCACACTGAGTAAGGCGAAAAAATAATGAAAAAATCTCTGTTTGCAATGCTGCTGCTGAGCGCACCGGTACTGGCTGCCGCTCCTTTTACGCCGGAGCAGGAGGCGCGGATCAAAGCGCTGATCCGCGAAACGCTGGTACAGAATCCCGCCATACTGGCTGAGGCCGCCGATGCCTTTGATAAGGAAGCCGTGCGACAGCAGCAGAACGTGGTGGCGCAAATGGTTGAAAAGAATCGTGACATGCTGTTCAGCGATGCCGGTTCGCCCCGCATCGGCGCTGAAAAACCGGCGCTGACGCTGGTCTACTTCACCGATTACAACTGCGTATTTTGCAAAAAATTTGAGGGTGATATCACCACGCTGCTGAAAGCGCATCCGCAGGTTGCGGTGGTCATTAAGCCGCTGCCTTATCGTGCCGAAAGCTCGCTGAGTTCAGCGCGGCTGGCGCTGACGGTCTGGGAGCAGCAGCCAAAAAACTTTCTGAAGCTGCATGAAAAGCTGATGGCGAAAAAAGGCAATCACGACGAGGCCAGCATCAGCGCCGCGCTGAAAAAAAACCGGTATCAGCCTGTCGACACCGAGCAAAGCGAGCCTGGATACCATTAATCACAACCTGACGCTGGCGCAGCAGCTGGGCGTGCAGGGAACCCCGGCCACGCTGGTGGGTAATCAGCTGATCAGCGGTGCGGTGCCTTATGCCCAGCTGGAGGCGGCCGTGAAAGATGCGCTGAAGGCGGCACCGTGAGCCGGCTGAAGCGCTGGCTGCGTGAAGCGCTCTGGCTGCTGCTGGCAGGCGTGCTGATTATGCTGGCGGTCGACTGGCTGCGCGCGCCGCAGCTGCCTGCCGATCTGGCCCAGCAGCCGCTTACTACGCTGCAGGGTGAGCAGAGCCTGGCCGGGCTGAGCGCATCGAAACCGGTGCTGGTTTACGTCTGGGCCAGCTGGTGCGGCGTCTGCAAACTGACCACGCCGGTTGTGGCGAAGCTCAGCCAGCAGGGCGTGCCGGTAGTCAGCGTGGCGCTGCGCTCGGGTTCTGATACGCAGGTGACCCGGTGGCTGGCAAAAAAAGGCCTGCAGGGGTTAGCCGTTAACGACGCGCGCGGCGAGCTGGGCCAGCGCTGGCAAATCGCCGCCACGCCGACGTTTATCGTGCTCTATCAGGGCCGGGTTGTCAGTACCACCAGCGGCTGGAGCAGCCGCTGGGGACTGCTGCTGCGTTTATGGTGGGCTGAACAGTTCAGCGGATAACAGAGGGCGCCTGCGGGCGCCTTTTTTAATAATAGCTGGTTCAATTTGCGCTGATTAATAATCTTTAAAACAGGAAAGTAATAATTATCCGGACAATTATCCCGGCGCTGCGGTTATTTTATTTTTTGCGGCTGGCTTTATTTAAGGCAGCAATTAAATTTTTGCAATAATGCCGCAACTGATGCATACCTGAATAACAGACTAATTTCTGATTATCGCGGCGGGATATTTTCGGGCGCCGCAGTGAGGGAGAGTATGCGTATTCATCATCTGAACTGTGGTTGCATGTGCCCGCTGGGCGGGGCGCTGTTTGATGGCTTCAGCCGGGGGCCCTTTGCTGAACTGGTGTGTCATTGTCTGTTAATTGAAAGCGATCGCCACGGCCTGATTCTGGTGGATACCGGACTGGGAATTAATGATATGCGCTATCCGGAACGCCGGCTCTCTGGTTTTTTTCGTCTGCTGAATAATATTCGTTACAGTGAGCAGATGAGCGCGCTGGCGCAAATTCAGCTGCTGGGTTTTCAGGCGGAAGATGTGCGTCATATTATTCTGACCCATCTCGATTTTGATCACGCAGGCGGCATTAGTGATTTTCCGGCGGCGCGGATCCATCTTCTGCAGCGTGAGCTTGATACGGTACGCAGCGGACGTGAGCAGAGCTGGCTGGCGCGTCAGCGCTTCCGGCCACAGCAGTGGACCGCGCACGATGGCTGGCGCGGCTACGCCAGCGAGGGTGAACGCTGGTTCGGGTTTGATGCGGTGAGGGCGATTGACGATCTCAGCGATGAGATCCTGCTGGTGCCGCTGCCGGGACACACCGCCGGACACGCAGGCGTGGCGATCCGCCACGGCGGTGGCTGGCTGCTGCATGGGGGAGACGCCTGGTTTTATCGCGGAGAGATGCATCACACCCAGCGGCACTGTACGCCGGGCCTGCGCGCCTATCAGCGGCTAATGTGCAGCGATCGCGAAGCGTGGCGTATTAATCAGCAGCGGCTGCGCGAACTCTCGCTGCAGCCCCAAAGCGGTGTTGCGCTGTTTTGCAGCCACGATGCGCGCGAACTGGCACACTACCGGCCGCACTGTTAGCTTTTTTGCCGGTTTTCTGCGCATTACCCTTTATCTTTACTAATATTTCTCTGGCGGCGTCGCGAAGCCTGTCGGCTCGCCGCCGTCTGAAAACTCTAAAGGGAGCGTGCCATGTTTCATACCTCGGGAAAGTCGGCGTTCGGCATTACGCTGTATGCCTTGCTGGAGCCACTGCCGCTGGGCTTTTTTTTTGCCGCCTGGCTGTTTGACATCCTCTATCTGCAGACCTTTGTGGTGATGTGGACCAAAGCCGCCAGCTGGCTGATTGTATTTGGTCTGCTGCTGGCTATTCTGCCGCGAATTATCAGCCTGATTCATCTGTTTCGCGGCGTCACTGCCGGTGAGAAAACGCATTTCTGGCTCTCGCTGCTGGCGGTGCTGGTGGCCATAGTTAACGCCTTTATCCATAGCCGTGATGCGTATGCGGTGGTGCCCATGGGCGTCACGCTGTCGACCATCGTGGTGGCGCTGCTGTTGATCGCCAACGTACAGCTGGCGCTGCGCGCGCGCCGTATCCCGGGAGGTCGTCCATGAAACTGCGCATTCTGAGTGCTGTCAGTCTTGCTGCGCTACTGAGCGCCTGCGACAGCGGATCTTCTCTCGATCCGCAAAAACAGACCGGACCCAATCCCGAGCTGCCTAAAGCGCAGAACTTTTTCATGCCGCCTATGCAGGTACCGGAAGGGACGCCGTGGAAAACCGGCGAAACGCCAAAGGTGGCGGACGGACTGAAGATAGAGCGGATCCCGGCGAAGCTGATGCACCCGCGCCAGCTCTACGTACTGCCAAACGGAGATGTGCTGGTGGCCGAGGCCAACGGGGTAAAAAATCCGGTCACGGCGCCGAAGCAGCTTATCATGGGCATTGTGCAGAAATCCTCAGGCAAAGGTGCGCCGGGCGGCAACCGTATCTCACTGCTGCGTAACGTTAACGGTAAATGGGAGCAGCATCTCTTTATCGAAAACCTGAATGCGCCCTTTGGTATGCAGCTGATTGGCAACACGCTCTACGTTGCCAATGCCGACAGCCTGGTGAAGTTCCCTTATCAGACCGGGCAGACGGAGATCCGCACCGCGCCGGAAGAGGTCACGGCGCTGCCGGGTGGCGAGCTTAACCATCACTGGACCAAGGCGCTGCTCGCCAGCCAGGATGGCAGTAAACTCTATGTTGGCGTCGGGTCTAACAGCAACATCACCGAAAACGGACTGGGTGCGGAATATCAGCGCGCAGCGATCTGGGAGGTGGATGCCGCCAGCGGGGCGAGCCGCATTTACGCCAGCGGCATCCGCAATCCTACCGGACTGCAGTGGGAGCCGCAGAGCGGCAAGCTGTGGGCGATCGCGAATGAGCGCGATGAAATCGGGTCCGATCTGGTTCCTGACTATATGACCTCCGTGCAGGATAACGGCTTCTACGGCTGGCCCTGGAGCTATTTTGGCCAGCACGTGGATGACCGGGTCCGGCCGCAGCGGCCTGACATGGTGGCGAAAGCGATCAAGCCGGACTACGCCCTGAGCTCGCACGTTGCACCGCTCGGACTGCTGTTCTACGGCGCGGACAATATGCCGCAGTATCGCGGCGGCGCGTTTATCAGCGAGCACGGCAGCTGGAACCGGACGCCGCTTAATGGCTACAAAGTAGTATGGGTTAAATTTGAAAACGGCATGCCGGTCGGTAAGCCACAGCCGGTAGTCACCGGATTCCTGACGGACGATGAGAAGAACGTGCGTGGTCTGCCAGTGGGACTGGCAACGGATAATCAGGGTGGGGTACTGATAGCGGACGATGCGGGGGATGCGATCTGGCGCATCAGCGCGGCGCAGTAATTTTTACCGGTAAAAATAGAAAAGGATTTGGCTGGTCAGCCAAATCCTTTTTTTTGGTTCGCTTAAGCGGCGGGTAACCGCGCGGCGAACGGGGTGCTCAGCACTCCTCACACAGCGAATCATAAAATGTGACGGGAAATATTTCAAGTTTCAGGAAATTACTGTATGGTTATACAGTGTTGAGTGCGGGCGGAGTATCGTTGCTTTCTGATGACTCTCAGGGGCGCGGATAGTCAAATCCCGGCAGGTTCCAGGTGGTGCTGGCCTGTGGCTTTAGCAATGAGTGCCGCTCAGCGCTCCTCACAGATGTGCTCAGGCGGCCGGCGGGTAGGGTCAGGGCCCCGGCCGCTGAACGGCGCGCGCTCCTGTCAGAGGAGAAGGAAAGTGATGGAACTTGTACGATTACTCCTGGACATCGTCCGGATCATCCTGCAAATCATCGTTGCCCTTTTGCAACTGACCGGTCAGGCGCACTGACCGGAACTTGAAACAAGGCGGAGCTCACCCCTCCGCCTTTTTTCGTGGCCGCTCAGGCGGTCCGTGAAGGTGGACGCCAGGGCGCCATAAATGGCGCCCCTACGGAATGGCGTAGATATCTTCCGTAGGGGCCGCATTAATGCGGCCCGTGAAGGCGGATGTATATCCCGGGCCAGGGCGCCATAAATGGCGCCCCTACAAAATGACGTTGGCGGCCGGTGCTGACGAAACGGCGGGGGCTGGCAGCCGGCGTTTCTCTGGCTGCAGCAATGTCATGGCCAGCATACTGACAAAGGCGATAACGGCAGTCACGGTAAACATGGCGTTATAGCCGTAATACTCCGCCAGCCAGCCGCACAGCATGGGTGAAATAATGGCGGCCAGGTTAGCAATTGCCAGCGTCATCCCGCTGAATGCACCCACCGACGCCTTTGGCGTAACGTCTATAACCACCGACCAGTAAACATTATTGACCAGCGCATTGAGTGCGTTTCCCAGCGTCATCAGGGCGATGATCGCGGCCGCCGAACCGGCAAACGGGATGGCCATAAAGCAGCAGGCGGTGGCGCAGAGCGTAATCGCCGCAAAGCCATTGCGGGCCAGCCGCAGATTTCCGGTTCGTGCCAGCAAACGATCGGCGAGGCGTCCGCCGAGCAGCACCGTCAGACAGGCTCCGCTCCACGGGATCATGGCGATATACCAGAGCGAGTGCAGGTCATAATGAAAATTATCCTGCAGATATTTTGGCAGCCAGGTGACCAGCGTAAAGGTGATATAGAGAAAACTGAAATAGCCCAGCGCATTACACACCAGCGTGCGGCTGGTGAAAAAGCGCCACCAGGGTAACGGGCGCTCATCATGCGCTTCAGCACGCTGCCCCTGTACAATAAGCGCACGCTCAGCGCCGTTCGCCGCCGGATGCCGCTGCGGCGTATCGGCGAAGTAGCGGGCAAACAGCAGCATCGCCAGCAGCGAAAAGACGCCAAGCAGGATAAACATCATGCGCCAGTCGTTGGTCAGCAGCAGCAGGCCAACCGCGATGGGGGCGGTCAGCAGCGAGCCTACCTGCGTACTCAGCAGGCCGATACCCAGCGCCATGCCGCGTTCATTATCCGGCGCCCAGTGCGCAATTGTCTTGTTCATCAGCGCGTAGGCAGGACCCTCGGCAAAGCCAAACAGTACGCGCAGCGCGGCGAACCCCATGATGGCGGAGCCGCCAAACAGCGCCACGCCAATTTCACCTGCCCAGGCCGTGGCGATCTCCAGCAGCGACCAGAGCACGCCGGCCATCAGCCACACTTTGCGCGTGCCAAACCGGTCGGCGAGAAAACCGCCGCAGAGCGAGCCAAACAGATAGCCAAAACCAAAGTACCCCAGCACGGCGCCCAGCTCGACCTTACTGAAATGGAACTGCTGCGAAATGGCCTGCGCAGCGAAGGAGAGTGCACCGCGGTCAACGTAATTAATTAGCGCAATAAGGAACAATAATGAAAAGATACGGTAGCGGACAGCAGAGGCTTTCATGGCATAACTCCTGTGAAGAACACAGGAATGAGTAAGCAAAGGTAATGCCAGAATCTCTGAGCCGGGTCATATCAGCGCGAAGAGGGATGAAACCGGGCAGAACAGCAAGCACTTTATGCTTCGGGAAACGTAAAGGTTGCTGCGCTGCACCAGACTGGATGCTTAAGCGTGCATTGAGGGTGCAGAATTACACCACGGGCTGCTGCAGGATCACGCCATTCACCATCGGCTCCTGAGGTAATCCGACATGCAGTAAAATCTGACCACGATAGTGCTCATCCGTGTCGTGCTGATCGTCGCTCAGCAACACGCCCGCTTCATTGACATTCTTGCCCGCAATTTCCGTTTTGGTACGCGCCGCACTGCGCATCCACTCATATTCAATATCGATATGCCCGGTATCAATACAGCGGATCCCCTGCTGACTGAGATCGTAAGCCAGCACGGTCGCCGTCGGACCCAGCGAAATCAGCACTAAGTCATACTCGCGGGCATGCGCCAGCACACTGGTATAGAGCTGGTTATAGACTGAAAATGCATTACGGTTTAGCGTGGTAATACGCTTTATTTCGCGTGCGCCGTCCATTAAATCGTTGCCGATACCCAGCCGGGTGCCGCTGCCTTCAACGATCAATATTTTTTTGTCGTAAAAAAGCTGTTTGAATTTAGCAAATACGCGGGTCGCCTGCTGTTTATCAATATAATCATGATAAGGACGCGTCACCGAAGTATTTCCATACTGATACGTTTTTTTTAATAAAGGCTCATAGCGGCGAAAGAAAAAGGCTTTATGAAAAAACCAGAACAGGGCTGAGCCAAAACGCATATTGCGGGTGGAGCGAAAAGCATCCGGCATGCAGAGCAGGCAGGGGTTATCGTCACGCGTACCGCGCCGCATGATCTCTTTCAGTCTGATAGAAAGACGCTCATCAAATGACTGAAAGCCAATATTTTTAAACAGTGTCATCTCCAGTTCTCCATCCCCATACCGGCATACGGATAACCTGTCGTTACTGAGCAGCAAATCGATCGTCTGTTCAGGTGACATCACCTGATATTGCCGCGCATGTGCCTGGGCAACCGGGAATTTTAACGCTGCGTGTGTAAATTTAAATGGAAACCGTATTTTACGATAAAGGGAATCTGCGCTGATCATAATAACCTTCTTTTTATCTGCGGATCTGCTATAGAGCAGTCAGGTGATTTATATCACTCTTCCTGAAAAAACAGAGGCTGAGGAAATTCCCAAACTGAAATTACGCTGCGTTATTTAATGATTAAACCCCGGCTCAACGTAAAACCAATCGGAAGAATTGTCAGGCGTAGCGGCAAATTAAATGGCAGCAGGCAATTTACGCCAGGATAATTCGTATACCGGCTGCGCGGACCCGTTAATCAATTTCATCAAAGCGTGCTGCAGGCCCTATTGCCCCTCATTTAAGCCATTCAGCGAGCCTGACGGTAATCATTTTTATGATGCCGGGCCTGTTATCGTGCACGCGCTCACGCCATCTGTTATGCCAGTGAGTTAGCAAAAGGTGCGCAATCGCTGCGGCAATGATTAATTAAATCTATCAAAATTAAACGTGATTTCAGTCACATGGTGAGCCTGCCGCTGACGGCAAGCCTTAAGCAACGCTTGATTCATTAGCGGATCTGACAGCACATAAACTCACGGGTTTTTACACAGTGCTTACATAAGTTAATATTTTGTTGGAATTGCTGCGATGTCGTAACGGCATAAATTAATGAACAAAACTGAGGGATTGGCATGATAACAAAACTCACCAGTATCGTAATGGCGATACTGGCGATAGCGCTGCTCTATATGGGTGGTCAGCTGTTACTCAATGGAGGCAGCGCGTTCTACGCGATGATGGGGGCAGGATTACTGCTGACGGCTGTTTTACTGTTCCGCAAACAGCGCAGTGCGCTGACGCTCTATGCGGTACTGATGTGGATCACGCTGGCGTGGATCGTCTGGGAAGCGGGATTTGATAAGTGGCAGTGGATCCCGCGCGGCGACCTGTTTGGCGTGATCGGCCTGTGGCTGGCGATGCCGTGGGTTGTCAGGCCGCTTACCCGCGGCGAACGCCGTTTTCATCCGCTGCTCGGCGGCACCGTGGCGATTATGGTGCTGGTCGTCATCGGTCTCTGTTTTTACGATCCGCTGCCGCAGGCCGGTACCATCACCAATGCACGCGAGCCGGTAAACGAGCCTGGCGCAGAAAATGAGTGGGCCGCCTATGGCGGTACGCCAGCGGGGCAACGCTTCTCAGCGCTGAAACAGATCAGCAAAGCGAACGTCAGTAACCTTGAAGTCGCCTGGGAGTATCATACCGGTGATATGCGTCAGGAGAGCGATGCCACCGAGTATACGTTTGAGGCGACGCCGCTGAAAGCCAACGATATGCTCTATCTCTGCACGCCGCATAATGAAGTCCACGCGCTCAATCCGGAAAGCGGGGCGGTGAAATGGAAATATACGCCGGAGAAAAACCGCTCTTATCTTCAGCAGCATCAGACATGCCGCGGCGTCAGCTACTACGCCGCACCGGTTGCACAAACCAGCAGCAGTGCGCCTGCGCTTTGCCGTAAGCGTATCTTCAACGCCACCACCGATGCGCGCCTGATTGCGCTGGATGCCGACAGCGGCAAGCGCTGCCCTGATTTTGGCCGCGATGGCGTGGTGGATCTGCGCGCAAACATGGGTGAGATCCGCCCGCACGCGCTGATGCAGACGTCTGCTCCGCTGGTGGCCGGTAATCTGGTGATCGTGGGTGGATCGGTCATGGATAACGGCTTTGAGAAAGGCAATCCTTCCGGCGTCATTCGTGCCTATGATGCGCAGAGTGGCCGCCTGGTGTGGAATTTCGATCCGGCCACGCCGGATGTGACCGCGCCGATTGCCGCAGATAAGCGCTATCCGCAGGATACGCCGGTTGCCTGGGCAACGCTGAGCGCCGATGTCAAAAATGGCCTGGTCTACGTTCCCTTTGGTAATGCATCACCGGATGAAGTGGGGATTGAACGCGACGCTGACAGTAACACCGAGAAGTTCCGCGACACGCTGGTGGCGCTGGATCTGCAGACCGGTGCGTTTAAGTGGCGCTATCAGAGCTCGCACCACGATTTGTGGGATCGCGACAACCCGTCACAGCCTTCACTGCTGGATATCGATTATCAGGGCCAGAAGCAGCCGGTAGTGATCCTGCCGACCAAAACCGGCAACCTGTTTGTGCTGAATCGTCTGACCGGCCAGCCGGTTTATCCGGTGAACGAAGTGAAAGTCTCGACTGAAGGCGGCGTTCCCGGCGAAAAATTTGCCGCCACGCAGCCGGTCTCCAGCCTGAACTTTATTCCGCAGGCGCTGACGGAAAAATCGATGTGGGGCATTACGCCGTTTGACCAGATCGCCTGCCGGATCGATTTTCATCGTCTGCGTTATGATGGCAATCCGTGGACGCCAGCTACCGAGGCGGGCACGCTGGTGTTCCCGGGCAATATTGGCGTCTTTAACTGGGGATCCGTCGCGGTCGATCCGGAGCGCCAGATGCTGATCGCTGCGCCGGTACGCCTGGCGTATAAATATAATCTGATCAAGCGCACGCCGCAGACGGCGACCGAGCGCCTGTTCACCAAAGATGGTCAGCCTTACTGGAATGAAAACTTTCACGGCGACTATGCGATCCACATTCAGCAGCTCGCGTCGGGTCTGGGTATTCCCTGCATTGCACCGCCGTGGGGCCGCCTGGTGGGGGTTGATCTGAAAACCGGGAAAACGGAGTGGCTGCGTCGTATCGGCACCACGAAGAACCTGAAAACCACTTTCCTGCCAGGCCGCTTCCCGCTGGGATTCCCGATGGGGATGGTGGCACACGGTGGGCCGCTGCTGACCGCTGGCGATCTGGTGTTCCACGGTGCGACGGCAGATAACTTCTTCCGCGCCTATGACAGCACCACCGGCGAGCTGTTGTGGCAGACCGAACTCAGCGCAGGCGCACAGGCCACGCCGTCAACCTATATGGGTAAAGATGGCAAGCAGTATGTAGTAATCGCGGCGGGGGGGCACGGATCGCTCGGCACCAAAGCGGGCGACAGCGTGGTAGCGTTTCGTCTGAAGTAAAGAAGGACGTATCACACCAGGGTTAACCAGCGTCCCGCCGCCCGGCGGGACGCTGAATCAGAGATTACGCTTTCGCACGTTCACTCTGCACTTTCTGCGCAATACGATCGCCAATAGTTTTGTCGATATTACGCCAGTAGGTGAAAGCGCGCGACAGCACCGGCTCCTCCACGCCGTTAAGCAGGTGACCGGCAACGTTGTTTACCAGACGATCGCGTGCGGCATCATCCATCACTTTATTCACCAGCTGATTCGCCTGGCCGAAATCATCGTCATCTTTGCGCAGCGTATAAGGTGAACGCACCATATCGCCCTGCGACTGCCAGGTGGAATCGGTAGGGTAGCGCTCGCCATCGGCCACCGGACCACCTTTGGAGTTAGGCGCATAGACCGGATCGGAGACCGGATTAATGCGCATCGCACCATCTTTGCTGTAGCTGTTGACCGGCGCCTGCGGCGCGTTCACCGGGATCTGCTTATAGTTAACGCCAAGACGTGCACGGTGCGCATCTGCATAGGCGAAAATACGGCCCATCAGCATTTTGTCCGGGCTCAGGCCGATACCGGGAACCAGGTTATTCGGCTCAAACGCCGCCTGTTCAATCTGGGCATGGTTATCGGTGGGGTTGCGATCCAGCGTCAGTTTACCGACTTTGATCAGCGGATAGTCGTCGTGCGGCCAGACTTTGGTCAGATCAAACGGGTTGTAGCGGTAGCTGTCCGCTTCTGCAAACGGCATGATCTGCATATAGAGCGTCCAGCTCGGAAAATTGCCTTCTTTGATAGAATTAAACAGGTCGCGCGTATGGTAGTCGCCATCCTGACCGGCCAGCGTGTCGGCATTCTCCTGCGTCAGGAACTCAATGCCCTGATCGGTTTTAAAATGATATTTCACCCAGAACTTCTCACCAGCGGCGTTAACCCACATATAGGTATGGCTGGAGTAGCCGTTCATGTGGCGCCAGCTTTTCGGAATGCCGCGGTCGCCCATCAGCCAGGTCACCTGATGCGCAGATTCGGGTGAGAGGGTCCAGAAATCCCACTGCATATCGTTATCGCGCAGGTTGTTATCCGCCCGGCGCTTCTGCGAGCGGATAAAGTGCTGAAACTTCATCGGGTCGCGGATAAAAAACACCGGCGTGTTATTGCCCACCATGTCGTAGTTGCCTTCGGTGGTGTAAAACTTGATAGAGAAGCCGCGCGGATCGCGCCAGGTATCCGGGCTGCCGCGTTCACCGGCTACGGTGGAGAAGCGCATCACCACATCAGTGCGGGTCCCGGGCTGGAAAACGGCGGCTTTGGTATAGCGGCTGACATCTTCTGTCACTTCAAAATGGCCAAATGCGCCGCTGCCTTTTGCATGGGGTTGACGCTCCGGAATACGCTCGCGGTTAAAGTTGGCCATCTGTTCAATCAGATAGTGATCGTGCAGCACCAGCGGACCATCAGGCCCGACCGACAGGGAGTGTTCATCGCTGGCTACCGGAATGCCCGCATCCGTGGTGGTCGGTTTGCGATTATCACTGCTCATAATATCTCCAGATTTTGTAAGGGTAATCTCAGCCTTTAAGCGTAGCAGCATGCGCTGCGCTTGCCTGATTAGTTACGCAATCTGAAGCGAGCGCCACTCACCCTGTCCGGAACACCCCGCGCGCCGGGCAGAAGGGGCGATTAGCGCTGCGCCGCGTGCTCGTAAAAATCTATCTTTTCTACTTTTGCCGCAGAACCGCCCCCCTCAAACTCCGCCGCCAGCCACGCATTCACAATATTTTTTGCCAGCTCCGGACCCACCACGCGCGCGCCCAGCGTCATGATCTGGGCATTATTGCTTTTACGCGCCCGCTCGGCAGAGAAAGTGTCGTGACACTGTGCTGCCCGCACGCCGGGCACTTTATTGGCCACGATGGCTACGCCAATACCGGTGCCGCAGAGCAGGATGCCGCGCGCAAACTCCTGCCGCTGAATCGCGGTCGCCAGCGCCCAGGCAACATCCGGGTACATAGGGCGGGCGTTATCAGCATCGTTGGTAAAATCTGTCACGGTATAACCCTGCGTTTCCAGCAGCGTCTTAATGATATTTTTCAGATCGACAGCCGCATCATCAGCACCGATTGCAATCGTTTTCATAGCGGTTCTCCGGTAAAGAAAAAGGGCCTGCATCCAGGCGTGGATCACAGCGTGCCACAGGGTTAAACATTTGTTCAATGCATGTTCATTTGTAATATGATGGTTTTGTGAGCGCGATCGCGATAGATGAGTCAGGTGGCAGGTTTTAAGGCGCGACAGGGCCTTGCGCCAGGTCACAGATCCTCTTAACGCGCATTGAAACAGGTTCATTAATTCGTTTACTGTTCATATGAACAAATGACCATCAGGGTCAGGGCGCGCTATAACCGGGAGCTGCATGATGTCTCAGCCACAACGCTTACTTGGTGTCAGTCTCAAAATGTACTTTGGCTATCAGCAAACGCTGGCGTGGTGCCGCGAGGTCGCCAGCCTGGCCGATCACCCGGCGATCAGAAGCGGCAGGGTCGGCCTGTTTATCCTGCCCGCCTATCCGGCGATCCCTGCCGTAGCGGAGATCTTCGCGGGCACGCCGGTACGCATTGGCGGACAGGATGTTTGCCAGGCGGAAAATGGCGCCTGGACCGGTGAAGTCAGCGCCAGCATGCTGCAGGAGCTGGGCTGTTCGCTGGCTGAAATCGGTCATGCGGAGCGGCGGCGACACTTCCGCGAGGATGCGGCGCAGATTGCCGCCAAAGTGGCGATATCGCTACAGCACGGGCTGACGCCGGTGCTCTGTATTGGCGAGTCGGAGCAGGGCACGCCCGCGGAGGCGATTGCGCTCTGTGCCGCAGAGCTTAACGATGCGCTGGCGCAGGCGGCGGCGCATCGCCTGCGGGGCGAGATTCTGTTTGCCTATGAACCCCAGTGGGCCATTGGCGCGCCGCAGCCGGCCCCCGACAGCTATATTCGTACCGTCTGCGCCGGGCTGCGGACGCTGCCGCTGCCCGCCGGTATTACGCTGAAGGTGATATACGGCGGCAGCGCCGGACCGGGTCTGATCCAGCGGCTGGGCAGTGATGTGGATGGCCTGTTTCTTGGCCGCTTTGCTCACGACCCGCAGGCGCTGGCGCAGATTATTGAAGAGGCCAGCGCGCTCGCCGGTGGCAGAGCATAGCGGGGCGGCCGCGATGAGTGCTATAACTTACGGCTGCTTACGACCGCGTTACACAGGACAGAGAAGAGATGGAGAATACCACGCCGGGTCAGGATGCTGAGCTGCTGACCGAGATTGCCGTCGCCTACTATCAGGATGCCATCACGCAGGAGGAGATCGCGCGTAAATTTGGTATCTCGCGCATCAAGGTCGGGCGACTGCTTAAACGCGCGCGCGAAGAGGGCATTGTGGAAATCAGCGTGCGCTACCATCCGGTTTTCAGTACCCGGCTGGAGCAGCAGCTGCAGCGCTCTTTTCCGCGCCTGCAGCGGGCGCTGATTGCGCTGGATTCCGCCGACAGCGACGAGCAGCGCCGTCAGGTAGCCGCGCTGGTGTCTGCCCATCTGGCGCAGACGCTGAAAGATAACGCTATCGTCGCTGTCGGTCAGGGGCGTAACGTGGCGGCGGTGGCCGATCATCCGGGTCAGGTGCCCGACCGCAACTGCCTGTTTATCAGCGGTATTGGCGGCACGCACCGCCCGGGCGACGCCATCAACGCCGATCACATCAGCCGCCGGCTGGCAAAGAAGTTTGGCGGCAGCAGCGAAACGCTCTATGCCCCCGCCTACGTGGAGAACCGCGCGCTGCGCGACAGCTTTATGCAGAACGGTACGGTAAAAGAGACGCTGGATCGCGCGCGTAAAGCGGATGTGGCGCTGGTGGGGATCGGGGATATGAATGAGAACAGCTACATGGTGAAGCTGGGCTGGTTTACCCCGCGTGAAATTATCGACGCCAGCGTTAATCAGGGTGTGACCGGTGATATTGCCGGCTATGACTTTTTCAACGCCCGCGGTGAAGCGGTGGAGACGGTCATGAATGAGCGCGTGATCGGGCTGAGCATTGATGAGCTGCGCCGGATCCCGTGCGTGATCGCGATAGCCGCAGAGAATACCAAGGCGATGGCGATACTCGGGGCGCTGCGCACCGGGGCCATCGATATCATCGCGACCTCGGCGCAGAATATCCGCACGGTGCTGAGCCTGGTACAGGCGCGCTAAAGCGCGCTTTAGCGTATCTGAACGCGCCGGATTGCAATCTCTTCGGCGCGCTGCAGCAGCAGCTGCAGATCGTCCTCATCAATATCCAGCAGGGGCCCGCTCTCCAGCGCCTGATGCAGGTCGTCGCGCGTGAGCGGAACCGGCATCGCTACCGGCTGCGGTTTCGCCTCGGCGGCCGCCAGCGGATGAGGATAGCGGCGTCCGGCGAGGTTATTAAATACGATCGCCAGCAGCGCGAGGCAGACAGAGTTAAGCATCACCGGCGTCAGCACAAAGTGGTAGCCGAGCTGCGCCACGCTGCCGCCGCCGAGAATCGCCGTCAGCGCCACCGCGCCGCTGGGCGGGTGCAGACAGCGCAGCTGAAACATCACCGCAATAGCGAGACAGGCGGCTACTCCGCACGCCAGTGCCGGCTGCGGGATCAGCAGTGCCGTGGTCACGCCAATAACGCCGGCAACGAGGTTACC
Source organism: Pantoea sp. PSNIH1 (assembly GCF_007680655.1). Taxonomy (NCBI): domain Bacteria; kingdom Pseudomonadati; phylum Pseudomonadota; class Gammaproteobacteria; order Enterobacterales; family Erwiniaceae; genus Pantoea; species Pantoea sp. PSNIH1. Next base: position 750,519 of record NZ_VEIP01000001.1, on the reverse strand, counting down.
GCCAATAATCGACCACGGCTGCGCCAGCGGGCTATTGGGCAGGCCAAACAGCAGCACCGCAGACGCTCCCATTGGCGCGACAAACCACAGGTTTACCGCACCCAGCATCCAGTGGCTGATGAGACTCGTCAGCATAAGGCCCAGCCCGGCTCCGAGGCTGGCCAGCAGGCGCTGTCTGCGCGCCACGGGCAGGGGATGTGGCCAGAAGCGGGCCAGAAACAGGCGCAGCGAGGCCAGTCGGCTCGCCGGTTGCGGTTGTGTCATAGAAAATCCGTGAGAAGCCAGAAACAGTGGCCGGGGATTGTCGCCTGGCGTCTGACGCTAAACAACCCTGCAGTCTGCAGGGATTTATGCGCGTATGCGGAAGGTGCGACAGCCTTACGCAACGGCGGCAGTTGAGGTATAGTCCGTTTTTTTTCGGAGGAACCATGCTGCCTGACTTATCTACCCGCCTGAACAAATACATCAGCGAGAGCGGAATCTGCTCGCGCCGCGATGCCGATCGCTATATCGAACAGGGCAACGTATTTATTAACGGTAAACGCGCCGCCGTCGGTGCTCAGGTGTACGCCGGAGATGAGGTCAGGGTGAATGGCCAGCTGATTGAGCCGCGTGACGCCGACGATCTGGTGCTGATTGCGCTTAACAAACCCACCGGCATTGTTACCACCATGGAAGAGGGTGAGCGCGACAATATCGGCGACTTTGTGAACCACAGCAAGCGCGTGTTTCCTATCGGCCGGCTGGATAAAGATTCGCAGGGGTTAATTTTCCTCACCAACCACGGCGATCTGGTTAACAAAATTCTGCGCGCCGGTAATAACCACGAAAAAGAGTATGTGGTGACGGTTGATAAACCGATCACTGATGAATTTATCGCGGGCATGGCGGGTGGCGTGCCGATGCTGGGCACGGTAACAAAAAAGTGCAAAGTTAAAAAAGAGTCGACGTTTGTGTTCCGCATTATTCTGGTGCAGGGGCTCAATCGCCAGATCCGCCGCATGACCAAACACTTTGGCTATGAGGTGACGAAGCTTGAGCGTACGCGCATCATGAACGTCAGCCTGAAGGGGATTCCGCTCGGCGAGTGGCGCGATCTGACCGATGATGAACTGATCGATCTGTTTAAGCTGATTGAGGATTCGTCATCAGAAGATACTAAAACCCGGCAGGCGCAGGCGAAGAAAAAAACGGCGTCGCCGGCGAAAAAAGCGCCCGCTGCGGCTGCAAAGCAGGGCGATAAAGCGGGGGGCCAGGGCGCGAACCGCAAACGCTTTACCCAGCCCGGCCGCAAAAAAAAGGGGCGTTAAGCCCCGGATTATCCGCCCGGCCTGCGGGCGGATCGGATTATTTATCGGTGCCAAACCCCTGTTTATGGAGCGCCGCCAGCACGTGCGGGAAGTAAATGTGCTGGTAGTAGCCGCTGACGCTGTCGCTCCAGCTCTCGCCATCGCTGCGGCCGGTAGTTTGCCAGTGCTGCACCAGCTGCGCGTTGTAATCAGCGATATGCTGCGGCAGATCCGCCTGCTGATAACGCTCTTCGTGGCGGAAAGTCGGCAGCGGCAGACGCGGCTTCTGGTGCGCAGGCTGGTCGACGTGGCCGATGACCACCCCGGCAACCGGGAAGGTATAGTCGGGCAGATCCAGCAGCGCGATCATCGCTTCCGGATCGCGGCGGATGCCGCCAATCGGCACAATACCCAGCCCCTCAGCCCGCGCGGCGGCCATGACCGATCCCAGCGCAATGCCCACATCGGTGGCGCCGGAGACCACGCTTTCAATACTCTGCTGCGCAATCTGCTCACGGCCGCTGGCTTCTATCGCCAGGCGCGACTTATGCATATCCAGGACAAAGGTCAGAAACACGGGCGCTTTCGCGATCCACGGCTGCCCGCCGGCAATGGCGGCAATCTGCTGGCGCTGCGCGGCGTCGCGGGTGACGACGACGGATACCTGCTGGGAGTTGACCGAGGTAGGCGCGTAGTACGCCGCTGAAATAATTCGCTCAAGTACCGCATCCTCTACGGGCTGATCGGTATAGCTGCGCTCACTCTTATGCTGAGCGAAAAGATCGATAATGGAACTCATGCTGCCTCCTGTTGTGGGGGAGAGAGCGTAGCAGGCCGGGTAGCGGTGCGTTTTACCGTTATTGCCGTGAGGTAAAACCGGGTGCCGTGGCGGCACCCGGGCGGGAGGTATCAGCTGACTTTCACCACGGTTTTACCGAAGTTTTTGCCATTAAGCATATCGAAGAACGCCTGCGGTGCATTCTCCAGCCCCTCAATCACATGCTCGCGATAGTGCACCTTCTCCTGCTCAACCAGCGGCGTCATCGCTTTCAGAAACTCAGGATAGCGGTCGCCGTAGTCCTGGAAGATAATAAAGCCCTGCATGCGGATACGGCGTTTCAGGATCCCCGCCATGATCAGCGGCGTGCGGTCAGGTCCCGGCGGCAGGTCGCGGCTGCTGTAGCCCGAGACGAGGCCGCAGACCGGAACGCGGGCAGCGGTGTTCAGCAGCGGGAATACCGCGTCAAACACTTTACCGCCGACGTTCTCGTAATAGATATCGATACCGTCCGGGCAGGCCGCAGCCAGCTGGTCGGCAAAGTCATCACTGTGGTGATTGATACAGGCGGAGAAGCCGAGCTTTTCAATCGCATAGCGGCACTTCTCTTCACCCCCGGCGACGCCCACCACGCGGCAGCCGTTAAGCTTGCCCAGCTGTCCCACGGTCGCGCCGACCGGACCGGTCGCCGCCGCCACTACCAGCGTTTCGCCCTTTTTAGGCTGACCAATGTCCATCAGCCCCATATAGGCGGTGAAACCGGGCATGCCGAGAATGCCGAGCGCCCAGGAGGGGTGAGCCAGCTCGCCGAGCTTTGCCACGCCTTCGCCATCAGAAACCGCATAGGTCTGCCAGCCGCTCTGGGCCAGCACCCAGTCGCCCGCTTTAAAATCGCTGTGCTTTGATGACTCAACCTGACACACCGTGCCGCCAACCATCGGCTGGTCGAGTTCCGCCGGGGGCGCATACGATTTACCGTCATCCATGCGACCGCGCATATAGGGATCCAGCGACAGCCACACCGTGCGCAGCAGCATCTCACCCTCTTTGATCTCCGGCACCGGTTGTTCCACCAGCCGGAAGTTCTCTTTTACCGGTTCGCCCTCGGGACGGGAAGCCAGCAGCCAGGCCTGGTTTGATACAGCGTGTTGCGACATAGTTACCTCTCTTATGACAAACGGGTGAGGCAAGTGTAGCTGAGGATAAGCGCACTGCCGTTAGCGGATATTGCGCGACCGGTCTGCCGCAATAGTTTGTCACTCATTCGCGGAAGGGTGTTATATAAGAGCGACCGATTGCCAGATCCCCCCGGACCGTGCTGCTTCGCATGTGCCATTTCCTGACCCGGAGATTGTTATGATAAAACCGTTACGCGCCGCGCTGCTGCTGGCGACGCTGGCAGGCAGTACGCCGCTGCTGGCGCAGACTTACGTCTATGTTTCAGAAGCCGGCGACGGCACGATTGCGCGCTACAGTCTGGATCAGCACGGCGCTCTGCACCTGCTGGGCCATACTCCGGCGGACGGCAAGGTGATGCCGCTGGCGCTCAGCACCGATAAAACCCATCTTTATGCGGCGATCCGCAGCAAGCCGCTGCAGCTGGCAAGCTGGGTGATTGATCGCCGCAGCGGCGACCTGACGCAGAAGCAGCAGGTGCCCGCCGCCGCCAGTTATCCCTGGATCGTCGCTGAGCCGCAGGGGCGTTTTCTGCTGGCGGCTTCGTATGATGGTAACGTCGTTGATGTATACCGGCTGACGCCGGAAGCGACACTCAGCGCACCGCCGGTGAGCCGGTACGCCACCGGGCCTGCCGCTCACTCGGCCATTGCGGATCCAGCCGGCAAAACGGTGTATGTCGGCAACCTCGGCACCGACCGCGTGCTGCAGCTGACGCTGAGCGACAGCGGCACGCTGGCCGCGCTCGGCAGCGGGTATGTCGCTACGGCTAAAAACAACGGCCCGCGCCACTCGGTAATGTCCGCAGACGGGCGCTTTCTGTATAACATTGGCGAAATGGGCGGGGTGATCACGCAGTTCCGGCGTGAGGCGAACGGGGCGCTGGTAAAAGTTGCTGAATCCCCCAGCGCGGTTGCCGCCTCTTATCATCTGGCAGAGGGGCGCGAACGGCCGCCGGGATACAGCGATCCCACGCCGCGTATCTGGGCCGCCGATATTCATCTCACGCCGGACGGGCGCTTTCTCTACGTCAGCGAGCGCACCAGCAGTACGCTGAGCGGCTACCGGGTAGATGCAGAGAGCGGGGCGCTGACGTTAGCGGGCAGCTGGCCGGTGGAGAAGCAGCCGCGCGGGTTTGCCATTACCCCGGACGGACGCGGGCTGGTGGTCAGCGGCGAGAAGAGCGCGGTGATTGGCAGTTACCGCATCGATCCGCAAAGCGGGGCGCTGACGCGCACCGGTGAAGCGCCGGTGGGCAGCGATGCCAACTGGGTGACGATCGTGCACTACTGACGGCTGTGCAGGCGGCGGTCTGCACAAAATAATTTTATGGAGCCGCCGCACAGCTGAGAAATGTGATCGCCGACACATTTTATCTGTTAACCGGACGATTCCCTCCGGTGCCGTGCAGCCACTACGCTGGTCGCTGCGGCACCGGCAGCTTCGATAAGCGGCGTTAACGGATAACCGCACACGCGGGGCGTATCATCCAGCATAAATTTTGATGACGAAACAATTTGTCGTAGTTATCTGCGTGAGCGCAGGCAGCAATCTGGCAGGATACGCCGCACTTAGTGCCTTCTGGTCCCTGTGACATGCCGTGGCTTACCCGACCCGCTCTGTTCTTTGCCTTAAAAACCACGCTCGCTGCGTTTCTGGCGCTCTGGCTGGCGCTGGAGATTAACCTGGATCGCCCCGCCTGGGCGCTGACGACGGTGTTTGTCGCTTCGCAGCTCTACTCCGCCTCGACCATCTCTAAATCGCTGTTTCGTCTGCTCGGCACGCTGCTGGGCGGCCTGTTTATCTTTCTGATTTTTCCGCTGACGGTGGCGCATCCGCTGCTGTTCAGCCTGGTGATTTCACTCTGGGTCAGCGGCTGTCTCTGGCTCTCACTGCATGATCGGACGCCCAAAAGCTATGTGTTTATGCTGGCGGGCTACAGCGCGGCGATTATGGGGTTTCCGGAAGTTTACACGCCGTGGGGCATTACCAGTACGGTGCTGTCGCGTATTGAAGAGATCACCTTAGGCATTGTCTGCAGCAGCCTGATACACGGCCTGCTGTTTCCGGTCTCCATGCGCAGCCTGCTGGAGCAGAGCGTGACGCAGTGGTATCTCACCGGCCGCCGGCTCTGTCACGATCTGCTCTCCGGGCCGGTTAGCGCCGTCTCGCCCGAGCGGGAAGCGATCCTGACGCAGATGGCTACCGCACCGCAGCAGGTGGAAATTCTGATCACCCACTGCGTCTATGAGGGTGACGCTGCCCGGCGGCTGATCCGCTTAGTCAGCGCGCAGTATCAGCATCTCTCCTATCTTATCCCGACGCTGACCGCCATCGAGCTGCGCCTGCAGCGCCTGGCCGCACGCAATATCCTGCTGCCTGACTATGTGGCGCAGGGATTTCAGCAGTTCCTGCAGTGGCTCAGCGACGGAGAGGCGCCGGGCGATGTGATCGGCATTCAGCTGGAGCTGACCCACCGGCAGGCGCAGATCAACGCGGCGTGGCGCGCCGGCGAGCTGCCGGTGGAACACTGCCTGCTGCTGAGCGGGCTGCTGGAGCGCATGATCGACTTTGTGCGCATCGCCGGGGCGTATCAGAGCGTCAGTGGCATGGTGAGCGATTTGTCGGGTGACACCGCACTGGCGCGCGGCAGACGCACCCACCGCTTCTTTGATCGCGGGCTTATCCGTCTTTCGGCGCTGACCGCTTTCTGCGCCACCTTTGGCAGCTGCCTGCTGTGGATGGGAAGCGGGTGGCGCGACGGCGCCTCTGCCCCGGTTATGGCGGCGATCCTGAGCTCTTTTTTCGCCAGCCTCGATACGCCGCTCACCTCGATGAAGCTGTTCGTGCGCGGCGTGCTGATCGCCATTGGTATCAGCCTGGTGTATGTCGCGCTGCTGCTGCCGCAGGCGACCTCGTTTGAGGCGCTGATAATCTGCATGGCGCCGGGGCTTATTATGCTGGCGCTGACAATCGCCCGCCCGGCAACCAACCTGATTGGCCTGAGCGTGGCGATTCAGATCCCGGGACTGATCGGTTTTGGTCACCATCTGAAGCCGGATCTGGTGCTGCTGGTGAATAACGCCATCGCCTCGGTGACCGGTGTCCTGTTTGCCGCGATCGCCACGGCCATTATGCGCAACAAGCGGCCGTCGTGGAGTGCGCGGCGCGCGGTGCGGCGCGGACTGCGCGAGCTGCTGCGCTTTATTAAGGAGATTGAGCGCAACGGCTCATCCCTGCCGGCCCGGCAGCGCTTTATCAGCCTGATGCTGGATAAGGTCAACATGGTGCTGCCGCGTCTGCGTCTCGATCCGCAGTCAGATATGAGCAGCGCCGGTATGCTGCTTAATGAGGTGTGGCTGGGCGTCAACAGCTTCGACTACTATGCGCGGCACCGGGTGCTGCTGGGTAATTACCTGCTCGACAGCGGGGCGTTTTTCTATGAGCTGGGACGCTTTCTGAAGCAGCGGCTGAAGTCGCTGCAGAGCGCCCCGCACGCTGAACTGCAGCAGACGCTGGATCTGCTGCTGCTGCAGCTGGAAGCGCTGGCGCTGGATGATGAACGCCTGTTTACGCCGCTGTTTCATCTGTTCAGCGTCCGGCTCTATCTGTTTCCGCAGCTGGCGTGGCCGGAGGCGACCGCCGGCCAGCGCGCCGCCCTGCAGCAGCACGCTCTGCGCCTGCGCGCTCAGCCATCCCAGCTGTAGCCGCCCGGTACGCGCGCAAAGCCTGCCGGTTTCAGCAGCGCCGTCAGCGGCGACTGGCTGGCCGGAGAACCATCAATCTGCTCCAGCGTAAAGCGCAGGCGCGGCTCGCGCCGGAGGGCCGCGGCTAGCGCGCCAAGCGCCTGCTGCAGGATCTCCGGCGATATATCTGCCATAAACGTATGCAGCTGTTTACCGCCGGGCGGCAGCCAGAGCAGCGGCTCTCCCTGAAACAGCACCACCCAGCTGCCGCTGCGCCGCAGCGGTTTCGTCCCGGAGAGGGTCAGCGGCCACGGCAGCTGGGTGCCAAACGGATTAGCCGGATCCAGCGTAGCCAGCGCCAGCGTCGCAGCGGACGGCGCGCGCTGCAGCTGACGGATACGCTCAATCAGCGCCGGCTCAGCGAACTGCGCGGCCCCCATGCCGCTGACAAAACGCCCGCGCAGCAGGTGTCCGGCATCCTCCATCGCGCGCAGCACCGGCTGCAGCGCCGGAAAACCACCGGGGATCGCGCTGCTGCGGGCGGCGCCGTGCGTTGCCACGCCGCTGCGGTCCAGCAGGGCGCGGGTCAGCGCCAGCGCCCGCACCGTATCGGACGCCGGTCTGATATTCAGCAGCGTCCAGCTGCCGGGCAGCGTCACGGTGGCGGCCAGGGCCGGACGCCCGGCGCCGCCGGGTGCCGCGCCAAAATGGCGTCCGGCCATGCGGCGACGGCGTGCCGGACGCGGTTTGCTGCGCAGCGGCGGCATCCGCAGCGGCTGCCAGCTCTGCGACGTGATCCAGCCACGCCACACCAGATCCCACAGCGCCGCGTCGGTTTCCGGTGACGCACCATCACCGGCGTCGCTCTCGGTGGCGAGCTGCAGCTGCCGGAAGGTTGCGCTGCCGTGCTGCTGCAGGTGCGCCACGATCCGCTGCTGCAGAGGTGACAGCGTCACGACTTGCGTCTCCGCCGGTGGCGTCATGATTGCGGCAGCGGCGTCAGCCGGGCAGAGTTCCACCCGCTCCTGTCGCGTGCCGGCTGCGCGGCTGCCGCGCCAGAGCACCTCGCCGCTCGCCAGCAGTTCATCCAGCAGCGCGGGCTGGTAATCAGCGATACGCGCCGGAAAAATCTGGCTCTCCCACAGCCCGGCAGGCAGGGCCACGCCGGCCAGCTGCGCGATCACCCGGCGCAGACCCTCTGTACCGCTGAGCCGGGCGGTAAGCGCGTGGCGCTCCGTCAGCGCCTGCACCCATGCCGCCGGCGCAGCGGGTTGGGTCGCCTCACGCGCCGCCTGCAGCGATGCCAGCCGCAGACGCCGGAATACCGGTGCGGCGATCCACTGCACCCCGCCGGAGGCGGGTTCGCTTCTGACGACACCCGGCGTCTCCGCCAGCAGCCTCTCTGCCGTGCCGGCGTCGAGGCCAAAATGCCGGGCGACCTGGCTGGCTCTCACCAGCGTGTGCGTCTGCAGATAGCGCCTGACCAGCCCCTGCAGCGGGTGAACCGCGCTCTCCGGCACTGCGCTGCCGCCACCGGAGAGCGCCTGCAGGCGGGCGGCATCTTCTGCGACCGCAAAACAGGCCTGCGTACCAGACGTAACCGGCAGGATCCGGCCCGCCTGCTGCAGGGTTTCCAGCACGTTTGCCAGCGGCGGCGCGCCCCGGTAGCGCCGGGCTATCTCTCCGGCGCTGAGCGGCCCCAGTTCGCGCAGCAGATCCACCACCGTTTCCTCGCCGGTAGCCTGGCGTGCTGGCGTCAGGCGCTGCAGCAGCGCTTCCGTCTGCGCAATGACGTTTGCGTCCAGCAGCTGCTCTGGCGGCAGCGCCCCGATCAGCTCGCTGAGCAGTGACGTATCCAGCGCCAGCAGTGCGGCCAGCTGCTCAGCCTGCGGCACCGCCCGGCGATCGGCGTCAGCCAGATGGCCGGTCAGCAGCGCGGCAGCGAAGGGCGAGGGCGCGTCAGTTGTTACCTCGCGCAGCTGCACCTCTCCGGCGCGGATCTGCGCCATCAGCTGCTGCAGCGCGGGCAGATCATAGACATCCTGCAGGCATTCACGCGCGGTTTCCCGCAGCAGCGGAAAATCCGGGAACGGCCGCACGGCGTCAAACAGCTCTGCGGCGCGCAGCCGCTGCTGCCAGAGCGGGGTGCGCTGCCCGGCACGCTGACCCGGCAGCAGCAGGGCGCGGGCGGCGCATTCGCGAAAGCGGGCGGCAAACAGCGGCGATCCGCTGACGGCGCGGCTGACCCGCTGCTGTAACTCATCCGGCGTAAACTGCAGCCAGTCGGAAAGTGAAAATGTGGCATGCGGCGGCAGACGCGTCACAATGCCGTCGTCGCTGGCGACCACGTCAGCCGTTATGCCGTGCTGTTCCGCGAGCCGATCGGCCAGCGCCAGTGCCCAGGGCGCGTGCACGCGTCTGCCCCACGGCGAGTGCAGAATAATGCGCCAGTCGCCGCTGTCGTCCGCACAGCGCTCAATCAGCAGCGTGCGATCGTCCGGCAGCTGTCCGGTCGCCACCTGTTGCTCACGCAGCAGCGTCTGCAGATTACGCCGGGCGTGCGCGTCCAGCGCCGGGTCTTCTGCCGTGCCGTTTGCGGCCTGACGCAGATAGCGGCCGCGCGCCGCGCCGAGCGATGCGGCGCGTCCGGGCGCATCCGCCTGCCAGAACGGCAGCCGTGCGGTGCGTCCCGGTGCCGGTGTGACAATCACCCGGTCGCGCATAATCTGCTGAATACGCCAGGTTGTGGCTCCCAGCGTCACGATGTCATTGACGCGCGAGCCGTAAACCATCTCCTCATCCAGCTCGCCCACGCGGCGGGTACCGGCCTGCGCCTCACCCTCCGGCAGCATCACGCTGACGCTGCCGCGATCGGGAATGGCGCCGGCGTGCATAATCGCCAGCAGCTTTGCGCCGGGCCGGGCCGTGATGCGATCCGTCTGCGGATCGTGGATCAGCCGCGGGCGCAGCAGGGAGAAAGCGTCAGTGTCGTCGCGTCCCGTCAGCATCGCCAGCACCGCATCGTAATCGTGCCGCGACAGCGTCAGAAAAGGCGCGCTGCGCGTGACTTGCTTAAACCAGCGGCCAGCCTCCAGCGGCGCTATGGCGGCGGCAGCGATGGTCTGCTGGGCAAGAATATCCAGCGGGTTTTCCGGCACGGTCAGCGGCTCCGTTTCGCCCGCCAGCATCGCCGTGACGATCACCGCCGTCTGCAGCAGATCGCTGCGCGATCGGGGCCAGAATTCCCCCTGCGGCGTGCTGCCCGGCCGGTGTCCGGCGCGTCCGGTGCGCTGCAGGGCGCTGGCGACCGACGGCGGCGTACCGACCTGAATCACCTGTCCGACGCTGCCCATATCGATCCCCAGTTCCAGGCTGGAGGTGGCCACCACGCAGCGCAGCGCACCGCTCTTCAGCGCGCTCTCGATCAGCAGGCGCTGCTCCCGGGCAACGGAGCCGTGGTGCGCGCGTGCGATCTCTGCGGCGTCGTCGCGCTGCTGCTGCTGCCAGCGGGCGTTAAGGCGCGCCGTCAGCTTCTCCGCCAGCGCGTGCGAGTTGGTAAACACCAGCGTGGTGTGATGGCGCAGCACCGCCGCCAGTATTCCCGCTTCCAGATGCGGCCAGAGCGCGCCGGCTTCGCTTTCGCTCCCCGGCAGCGGCGGAGGAGCCGTGAGATCCGGCACCGGGACCGTGACGCGAAGCTGCAGCGGGCGCGGCAGCGGCGGATTGACGAGAGTGACCGGGCGGCGACCGGCCAGAAAGCGCGCCACGGTCTCCGGCGGGTTTACCGTTGCGGATAACCCGATACGCTGCGCCGGCCGGGCCAGCTGCGCATCGAGCCGCTCCAGCGACAGGGCCAGATGGGCGCCGCGTTTGTTGCCCGCCAGCGCATGAATTTCATCAACGATGATGCTGGTGACGCCGCGCAGCGTATCGCGCGCCTGCGAGGTCAGCAGCAGATAGAGCGACTCCGGCGTGGTGATTAAGATATCGGGCGGATGGCGGCGCAGCGCTGCCCGCTCGCGCGCCGGGGTATCGCCGCTGCGGATCCCGCAACGGAGCGTGATGGCCGGCTCGCGCTGCTGCTGACGACATGCGCTGACGCCCGCCAGCGGCAGCTGCAGGTTGCGCGCCACGTCGGCGGCCAGCGCTTTAACCGGCGAGATATAAAGCACGCGCGTGGTTTCTTCGTGCGCAACGGCGGCATCCGGACTGCGCTCGCGAAACAGCGCATCGATGGCGTGCAGAAACGCCGCCAGCGTTTTGCCGGAGCCGGTCGGCGCCACAACCAGCGTATGGCTGCCGCCGGCGATCGCCTCCCAGGCCGCCTGCTGAACCGGCGTCGCCTGATCGAACGTCTGTGTAAACCACAGGCGCGTGGCGGGTAGAAAGTGCGACAGCGGTGGGACAGACATCCCGGACTCCTTGCGGGTAAGAGGGCGCGATTAGCAGTGTAGTCGCCCGCGCGCGGCTGAACAGGTTATATACTTGATGCTCAGCGATTTATTACGGGAGCTTGTTATGAACAGCGTAAAAATGGCGTTACTGGCGCTGGCGCTGCCGGTCAGCGCGCTGGCCGCGCCGGTATTTACCCTGCAGTCGCCCGATTTTCAGGATGGCGGTATGCTGCAGAAGGCGTTTGCCGGCAATAAACCGGGCAATCCGGCGTGCAGCGGCGAGAACCTCTCACCCGCCTTCAGCTGGCGCGATGCGCCGCCGGGCACACGCAGCTTTGCGCTGCTGATGACCGATCCGGTGGGTGCGAAAGGGCTGGGCGTGGTGCATATGGTCGCCTATAACATTCCGGCGGATCGGCAGCAGTTTGCGCGCGGCGAGCTGAGCAGGGGAACCGGTTATACCGGCGGCACCAACAGCCCAGGCACGGCGCACTACTATGGACCCTGTCCGCCTGCGGGCAGCGGCATGCATCACTACAACTTTGTGATTATCGCCACCGATCTGCCGCCGGACAGGCTGCCGGCCGGGCTGACGCATGATGCGCTGATCGCTCAGCTTAAAGGTCACGCGCTCGCCAGCGCCACCCGCGTCGGTCGCTTTACCAACGATGAGTAAACCGCCACGCCCGCTGCCGTGCCGGGCGGGCAGTTATCTGGCGTCGGCGGGTGCCACCTCCAGCTCCAGCTGGTTTTCTGCCAGCGTTTTACCCTGTGCGTCGATAAGCCAGGTCTGCACCCGCAGCGGAGTAGCGCTGACGGGGGTGAGCGGCACATCAAGCACGTTACTGCCGGTATCAGCCGCCGCCGCGACCTGCCAGCTGCGCCTGATAGCGCTGGGTGTTTTTGATGAAGTCATGGATGTTCTTGCCCCGGCTGATGCCTGCATTTTTAAACGTCTGGATCGGCTGGAAATTATGATACTTCCAGCGGGTCCAGAGCGGATCGCCGGGTTCGGTTGAGGCTGGCCACCATTCGCGGCGCGGAATGATGCTCTTCAGGGTGGCCAGATCGGGCAGCGCCTGCGCACCGAACTCCGTGACGGTGGCCGTTTTCGCCGGCTCAAGCAGATTATTCAGCGTGCCAAAATACCAGCCTGCCCAGTAGTGCTCTTCCACAGCAGAGTAAGGATGCACAATGCGGCTGCGATCTTCCGCCAGCGCCTCTGCCACACGCCGGGTCAGGGTGCGGTTAAGATCTTTATGCCAGTCGGGAAAGCGCTTCTCCATCCACGGCGAGTTAAACGGCGGCTCGTTCTGGCCGCCCCAGACCACGATAGCCGGCGAGTTGCCAAACTGCGCGGTCATGGCGCGGGTCTGCGCCACCGCGTTATCCGCAAAGGCGGCAGAGTCGTTATAGCCCCACTGCAGCGGCACATCCTGCCAGATCAGCAGGCCGCGCTCGTCAGCCGCCTCATAAAGCGCCCGGCCCGCCACGTGACCATGCACGCGGATAGCGTTGGCGTTCATCTTCTCCACCAGCGTAAAATCGCGCAGATAGCGCGCTTTGTTCATGGTGCTGAGCCACGGGGAACCGATGTAGTTGGTGCCGCGAACAAAGATCCGCCGATCGTTGATGCGCCAGCCCTGATTATTTTCCAGCGCCTCCACCTTGCGCAGACCGGTGCGGCTGCTGCGCCGATCCATCACGCCGCGATCGTCACGGAGCGTGGCGCTGACCTGATAAAGATAGGGTTTGCCGTAGCCCACCGGCCACCACAGCCACTCCACCAGCCGGGCAGAGATGGTCAGCCCGAGCCCGGTGCCGCCATATTTGCGGGTGGTCGAGGTGTCTGCCTGGCTGAACGATTCAAATATCAGCTGCTGCTTCTCCGGTGGAATACCGATGCCGGTGTCGCGCACCTGAAAGCGCAGCCGGTTGTGCGTGGCATCGCGCGTCACGGCCAGTTCAACCTCGCCCTGATGGGTAAACTTCAGCGCGTTGCTGATGAGATTGGTCAGGATCTGGCGCAGGCGTATGGTGTCAGCGAGAAAGGTGGCGGGAACATCCGGGGTGACGTTAATCAGCAGCTCCAGCGCTTTTTCACTGGCGGCCGGCATCAGCGGCCGCGCCACGGCGTGCAGGAACGGGCGGATCTCAAACCGCTCTTCATCCAGCTCAATTTTTCCCGCCTCTATTTTGGAGTAGTCGAGAATATCGTTAATGATGCGCAGCAGCACTACCGGGTGCATTTTTCCTGTGATGAGCAGGGCGTCACCGTCACGTTGTCCGATAGCGGGCAACCGGTGCCTGGCCGCCAGCTTCGCTGCGCACGCGGTAGCGCTGAGCGATACGCGGCATAATCTCCTGCGTTAACTCACGATCGGCTGCCTGCGCGTTACGCGGATAGAAGGTTTCACGCCGGGAGGCGGGCGCAAAGGTCTCGGGGATGGCATCGCTGATATCCGTCTCCGTATCCGGGATCACCACCAGCATCGGGACAATTTTACCTTCCGCCAGCAGGTTATCCATGATTTGCGGGATGCGTCCCTGGGTTACCGCCGACAGCGCGGTGTCGCCAAAGCCGTGATAGAAATAGAGCACGGGCAGGGGATCCGCGGCGTCCGCCGCGCCCGGTGGCACCCAGACCGCCAGCTGTCGCTCGCGCTTCAGCACCTCTGAGTGCCAGGTCAGGGTATGGATTTCGCCATGCGGGACCTGACGCGTATCCAGCAGGCTGCCGGGCACCAGAATCAGGCTGGTATTGACCTGTCGCTGTGGTTTGGGCAGGGAATTGCCGGTATCGATGCTGCGAAAGCCATCTACGTTAAAGAAATATTCATACAGGCTCGGGGCGAGCGGTTCACTGGTAAAGCGCCAGATACCACGCTCATCCTTAGTCATGGGATGCGCGACATAGCGGTCAGGCGTGGCGCCGGTGACCACATCCACCGCTTTTGCAGAGGGTGCCCAGAGTCGCCAGGTTATGCTGTCATCGGTGTTAACTGCGGAGAGATACTGTTCAGGGACCAGCGTATCAGGCGGGCGCTGCGGCAGAGGCTGCGCACCCGCTCCGGCGCTCCACAGCGCGGTGCAGACCAGGGCAATAAGAGAATAACGCATCAGTTTTCCTTACCAATAGACGGTATTGCAAGTGTGGCACAGGCCGCCTGAAAGTGAGAGAAACGGCGAGAAAAGTGTGAGAGCTGCAGGCAATTTGCAGGAAGCGTAGCGGGAATCGCGAACTGCGCTACCTTTAATAACGGGTGCTCACGCGTTAAATAACATCATTAATAGGGGGACAGCGGTGAAAATAGCCTGTTTAGCATGGGGGTCACTGATCTGGAAACCTGGTGAACTGCCGGTGGCCGGCGAGTGGCATGCGGATGGTCCGGCGCTGCCGGTGGAGTTCTGTCGTATTGGCGATGGCGGTGAACTGGCTACGGCGCTCTGTATGAACGCGGCACCAGTTAACGTTTACTGGGCAGTACTGGCGAGCGTTTCGCTGCCGGAAGCGGTGGCGGCACTGCGTCTGCGCGAGGCGATCCCTGATGAGCGTGAAGATGGCGTCGGCATACTGCTGCAGCCGCAGCATACGCCGGGTGTGCTTAGCGACTGGGCGCAGGATCGCTGCCTTGATGCGGTAATCTGGACCGCGCTGCCGCCGCGCTATCAGCACCAGGAAGGCTTAATCCCCAGCTGCGACGAGGCGCTCGCGCATCTCGCCAGCCTGAGCGGTGAGGCGGCTGAACACGCATTTGATTATATTCGTCGCGTGCCGGCGCAGTTCGACACCGCTTATCGCCAGCGCCTGCAGGCGCTGATCGACACGTCAGCTGAAGTGGCGTAGAGCGGCGTAAAAGTTATCCTGAAGAATTTTGATGCGGTATGAGATGGCACTGTACCGTATCGTTGAACAGCTGATGACAATATTTGCAGCTGAACCGGAAAGCTATAATGTGCCGGCAGCATTCTGGCAGAAAGCGTTACCGGTTAAAGCAGCGGACATGAAAGAGTATGTGGAGCGTATTCGCCAGGATAAGCAGCGGCGACTGCAGCAGAAAAAGCAGAAGGCTAATGATCTCAACGGAAGAGGTGAGGCGGGTAGCAGGGAAAACGGTCTGACAGAGGTCTGAGGTCATTGCGTCGTTGCGGATGAAATCCATCATTTAACATAATATACATTATGTGCACTTTGGTGGTGGCCGGTAATCTATCGCAGAATAGACATTTATACAGAATCGGCCGCATGTACCTGGGCGCCATTAATGGCGCCCCTGTGGGTTTTATGGGCGTGCGTTGAATGATGACGTGTTATCCGGGCGCTCCGGCGAATTTTGTAGGGGGCGCATTAATGCGCTCCTGGTGAACATGCGCCCGCCCCCTGGTAAAAGAACCTGCGCCCGACCCCGGCTCACGCATAAATCCGGCGACCGCCCGGCGGGATTCAATTAGCATGTATTCATGCGTCATCTTTTATCGTGGTACTTTCTGACAAAGTACCTCGGACAACCCGATCGGCCACAGGATGTGTTAAATGAAGATCCTTTCTGTTCAGTATCTGCGCGGGCTGGCCGCGCTGCTGGTTGTTGTTGCGCATAACGCGTTACTGTTACCGGATGGTATGGCGGCGCATATTCCGGGCGCGCTGGGCGTCGATATCTTCTTTATCATCAGCGGCTTTATCATGACCTTTATTACGGCACACTCCGCTGAACGTCCGCTGCCTTTTCTGATTAAGCGTTTCTTTCGCATCTGGCCGGTGTTTTTTCTGGTCTGGCTGGCGGCCTGGACGCTGGTGTATAACGAACGCGGATTCCAGCAGATGGGCTGCGTGCTCTACTTTTGTCTGCAGGATTACAGCAGTGCCGGACCGGTGTTTGGTTACAGCGCGCTGGGACCACCGTGGACGCTGACTTATGAAGTGCTGTTCTATACGCTGTTCACGCTGGCGATGTGTATCAGCTATCGTCAGCGCAGCCTGGTCTGCAGCCTGATGTTTATCGTTGCCTCCGTCGGCTTTCAGCTGGCCTATAACGGCAGCGTCACCCTCTCCTCTCAGGCGTCTCCGGACCTGGTGGTAAACGCCTGGTGGCAGGCGTGGATCAAACTCAGCAGCAATACCATCGTATTTGAGTTTATTACCGGCATGCTGCTGGCCGAACTGGTTGTCAGCGGCAACATGCCGGCGCTGCGCACCCGCGGGCGACGCATTGTCTGGTTAGCGCTCGCCGCCGCGGCAGGTATCGCGTTGCTGACAGGCCCGCAGCCATTTGGCCTGCACGGCGGCTACTGGCTGGCCGCCATTATCATGGCTTGCGTCATTCTGCTTAGTGACGAACGACAGTCAGCGCCGCAGCCGGTGCTGAATTTCCTCGGCAATATCTCTTACTCCCTCTATCTGGTGCACTATCCGCTGCGCCGCGTGCTGCTCAACCAGCTGCCGGCTGACGCCAGCGCAGGCACAAAGCTGCTGGTCTTTGCGCTGTCGGTAAGCGGCAGTATCGCGCTGGCTGCGCTGCTGTTTCGCTATGTCGAACGCTACGCTATCCGCGCGGGGAAAAAGCTGGCCGATAGCTGTTATAGCTGGTTCTCCGTGCAAAAAAGCTGACCGAACAGCCGTGCCAGGCAGCTGAGGATACCTCCCCGCCGGGTGCTGTCCTGCTGATTGCGTCTGGCTGGAGGCGCTGGCCGATGAGGTAGGTCTGTTATTATGTTAAATAGCCCGGTTTACTCCGGGCTGCCAGCGACGCGCTTGATCGGTGCAACCACCACGTTGACCCCGTTATCCTGCATGCGACGCAGCAGCGGCAGCGGCGTGCCCTGATTCACAATCACCACGTCAAACTCGCGCAAATCGGCAAAGCGATGCAGCGCGCGCCGGCCAAACTTGGTGTGATCCATCAGCAGAATACGCTTCTGTGCCGACTCAAACATGGCGCGCTTGGTCTCTACCGTCTCTGCTGACTGATGAAACACCGCGTCATCCACAATGGCGGACATGCTGACAAAAAAGATATCCGCGCGCAGCGAGGCGATCTCTTCGCGCGTCATGCGCCCCATAAACGCGTTACACCAGGGGTGATACTGCCCGCCCAGCCCCATCAGGGTAATATCCCGCCCGTTACGCAGCTCGTTCATCAGGGTCAGCGAGTTGGTGATCACCGTCAGCGGCGCTTTCGCGTAAAGCTGCCGCACCAGCTGAAATACCGTGGTGGAATCATCCAGAAACAGCGCCTGCCCTGGCTCCAGATAGCTGGCTGCAACTTCGGCAATCGCCTGCTTCTCCTCCAGCTGGCGCGTGGCGCGATAGATATCGCTCGATTCCACCAGGCTGGTTGAGGTAGCCGATACCACCCCGCGCGACTTATGCAGCAGGCCGCGCTCGACCATTTCATCAATATCACGGTGTGCGGTCATCAGACTGATACCAAACCGCGCGGTCAGATCTTCGATTCGTACGGCGCCCTCGGCCATGACCGCTTCCGCGATCAGCTGGCGGCGCGCCTGCTGGCGTGCCTGGCGACTGTCGCCGGGCAGCGTATCCGCCGTGAAAACACCAGGCAGCGTGTCGTGTGGGTTATGCGCCATATAAGTTCCGGAGAGGAGTAAAATGCAGGATTAGTTGTAATTACAGCGCGTTATACCCATTAATGCAAATAACCGATCGCCTGCACCCCGGCCAGCTGCGGCCAGCCGGGGATGCTGCGGTTACTGTTTAAGCACAAACGGTGAAATGAAGTTGCCGGCGTTCTCTTTGGTGATCAGCACGCAGTCAAACAGCTGTTTTTCAGCCGGTGCACCGGTTTTTCCGGTTTTCAGGAAAGTATCTGCCTGCTCAATCGCTTTCTGTGCAAACAGCGCGACCGGCTGCATAACGGTATAGGCCAGCGTGCCGGCTTTCACCGCATCGACCGCGTCCGGCGTGCCGTCAAAGCCCCCGACCTTGATCTGCCCCAGTTTGCCGGCCTGTTTCAGAGCCGCAATAGCGCCCAGCGCCATCTCATCGTTACCGCTGATCACGCCTTTGATATCCGGATTCGCCTGCAGCAGCGACTGCATCTTGTTAAAGCCCTGCGTGCGATCCCAGTTCGCCACTTCCTGACCCGCCTTTTTCAGATCGGGATATTGCGACAGCACGGTATCAAAGCCGTTGGCGCGGGTTGCCGCATTGTTATCCGAGGGCGGTCCTACCAGCTCAACATAGTTACCGCTGTCGCCCACCTGCTTCACCCACTCCATGGCACCAGCAGCGGCGCCCTGCGCGTTGTTTGAAACCAGCTGCGCTTTCGCCAGCCCGCTCTGATTCAGCTCTGCGTTAATGACAAACACCGGAATATTGGCGGCAATCGCTTTTTTCACCGAGCCGATGGAGCCGTCAGCGTTGGCGGGATCGAGGATGATCGCTTTAGACTTATTGGTGATGGCGGTATCGATCAGCTGGCTTTCCGCGTTGGTATCGCCTTTATGGGCGCTGACTTTGGCGCTGTAGCCAAGTTTTTCAGCCGCTTTCTGCGCGACCTGGCCCTCCGTCAGCCAGTAAGGGTTAGAGGGATCGTTGACGATAATGGTCATCAGACCTTTATCGGCCCAGCCTGGTGCAGCAAAGGTGCTGATGGCGACGGTAGCGGCAAGCATAAGACGTTTGGTAAACATAGTGACTCCGTTATTATCAGGGTACAGGTTTTTTTTACGGATAAACGCGCACCGCAGCGGCGCGCGCAATTCAGCGGCTGCGTCGCCCGTACTGCAGCGTATTCAGTAACACGGCCAGTACAATCACGGCCCCGGTAAACACCGTCTGCCAGTAGGCAGAAACGCCGATAATCACCAGACCATCAGAGAGAAAGCCAATCACGAATGCTCCCAGCAGCGTGCCGCGCACGTTACCGCGCCCGCCGGTCAGCGCCGCCCCGCCAATGACCACGGCCGCAATCGCCGTCAGCTCGTAGGTGGTACCCGCCGTCGGGCCGGCAGAGGTCAGCTGCGAAGAGAGCACCAGCCCCGCCATCGCGGCACAGATACCTGACAGCACATATACGCTAATCTTCACGCGTTTCACCGGCACGCCGGAGAGATCGGCGGCACGCTCATTGCCGCCTGACGCATAGAGCCAGCGGCCAAACGCGGTACGGCTCAGCAGAAAACCGCACGCCAGCGCCACCGCGCCGAGTACCAGCACGCCAACCGGAATGTTGAACAGCCGGTTAAACCCAAGCCAGTCAAAGCCGGTGTTGCCCAGGGATTCACTGCCGGAAAGCTTGTTATAGGTCAGACCGTTAGTCATCAGGAGCGCAATGCCGCGCGCCACATACATAGTGCCAAGCGTGGCCACGAAGGCGGGTACGCGGCAGATGGCAATCAGTACGCCGTTCACCAGCCCTACCAGCGCGCCCACGACCAGCGTCAGGATCGCCACGGCCCACACCGGCAGATAGAGCACCACGCCGAGCGCCTCAAGGCTGATGCCCTGCATCATAAAGCCCGCCATTACGCCAGCCAGTCCCAGCGTAGAGCCGACGGAGAGATCGATGCCGCCATTCAGGATCACCAGCAGCATACCGATAGCGGGCAGGCCGAATATCGCCACGTGTGACGCCATCGTCAGGAAGTTAGCTCCGCTAAAATAGTTAGGCGACAGAAACGAAAACGTCGCGATAATTACCAGCAGCGCAATAAAGGCGCGTCCCTCCAGCAGCAGGCGGGCCAGGTTAAGCTGTTTTGTAGTGCGGGAGGCATTCGCCGCGGGCGAGGTGGCCAGCGTTTGCGTTTGATCGGTCATACTTTTCACTCCGTTTTTCATGTTATGCCACCAGTGCTTCACCCGACGCCGCCATGATGCGCTCTTTACTCACGCTGGCGTCGAAAATGGCGGAGATACGCCCTTTGCTCATCACCACGATGCGGTGAGCGATGCTAAGACATTCACCAACCTCGGAGGTGGTATAAACCACCGCCAGCCTCTGCTTCGCACTCTCTGCCAGCAGGCGAAACACTTCTGCTTTGGCACCGATATCGATGCCGCGGCTTGGCTCATCGAGCAGCAGCACGTTGGGCCGCGTCGCCAGCATCTTGCCAATCACAACTTTCTGCTGATTACCGCCCGAGAGCGAGCCGATCGCCGCGTCACCGCCTGCGGTTTTCACCGTGACGTTGCGAATGGTATCGCTTACCAGCTGCTTCTCACGGCGGGCGGAGAGCATCAGTCCCCGGACAAACTCACCGATGCTGGCCAGCGACAGGTTCTCCCCTACGCTCATGGTCTGTACCAGTCCGTCGCGCTGCCGATCTTCCGGCACCAGCGCCAGCCCGATAGCGATACGCTGCGCCAGAGATAAGCGGCTAATCTCCGTCTCCTGCAGCCGGATATCGCCGCTGCTCTGCGCGATACGTCCGGCAATGCACTCCAGCAGCTCCGTGCGCCCTGCTCCCATCAGGCCATAAATACAGACTATCTCGCCCGCCTTTATGGTCAGCGACAGGTTGTCTACCAGCCGGATGCCGGTTTTACTCTTCACCGTCAGGTTCTCAACCGTCAGCGCGGGCGGGCCAAAGGCGTAACCCTGCGGCGGCGAGCCGAGATCGAAATGCTCCCCCACCATGTTGCGTACGATCCACTCAAGATCGATATCGCTGCGCTCTGCCCAGGCGGTCATCACGCCGTCGCGCAACACAACGGCGCGGTCGGTGATCTCCAGCGCCTCCTCCAGGTGATGAGAGATATAAACGATGGCGACGCCCTGGCTGGTGAGATCGCGGATCACCTGAAACAGCACGCTGACTTCGGCGGCGCTCAGGGCCGAGGTTGGTTCATCCATGATCAGGATCTGCGAATTCACCGACAGCGCCCGGGCAATCTCCACAATCTGCTGCTGGCCGAGGCGCAGGTTCTCTACCGGCGTCAGCGGATCGATATCCTCTTCGAGCGCCGCCATCAGGTGCCGGGTCAGCCGTGCCTCTTCGTCGTAGTCGACGCCGGTGGCCCCCATGATTTCGCGTCCCATGAAGATGTTGTCACGGACATTCATATTGGGCGCGAGATTCAGCTCCTGATGAATAATGGAGATACCGCAGCCGCGCGCCTCGGTGGCGGAGTGAAATAGCTTACTTTCGCCATTGAGCAAAATTTCCCCGGATGTTGGCGTAATCACGCCGGATAAAATCTTCATTAAGGTCGACTTGCCGGCGCCGTTTTCACCAAACAGCGTGGTGACTTCGCCGCGGCGTATCTCAAAATTCACGCCTTTTAGCGCATGCGTTGAGCCATACACCTTGCTGACGTTACGCGCCTGCAGCACCACTTCACCTTTTAACAGAGCCGGATTAACAGGAAAGGGTTTCATTTAACCTCCACGCTGACCGGTGTGATCAGCCAGTTACTGGCATTAAGGAGGCGAAACACCCCGATGACCTCCACGGTCTTGCCCGGCAGCGCGTTGCGGTCAAGCTTCTCCAGAACGCTGTTTTTCATGGCGCGGTTCAGCGCTGCCCCGGCGTTCTGATACTCAATCTGGTTGGTAAAATCGCCGAACTGAATAGTGCCGCTGGCGTCGCGCAGATCGGTACCGCTCAGGGCCGGCCCGGTCTGCAGGCGTACTTTCAGGTTCTCCGGCACGCCGGCGACCTGCAGCGGAAAAATCCCCTTCTCTCCCGGCTGCACCACGCCCTCCAGCCTGACCGGGATCACCGGCAGCGGCGAGCCGACACCATACTGCGCGGCGGCGGCCTGCTGGTTCGCCTGCAGCGCTGCGGCCAGCGTTTGCGCCGCAACGGCGCGACGCTCCACGCTCTGCTTCACCTCAGAAAAGTGCTGTTCCGCCCAGCTGTCTGGTGAAAAGCCCTGCTGCGTCTGCCCGGCGGCGTCGGTTCTGACAACGTGGGTATCCAGGGCAATGCCGGCTATGACGGCACAGCTCAGCACGGCGGTCAGCAGCAGGCGACGCCTGCGCTGCCGGTCAAGCTGGTGTGCGAGCACTGAAACATCAGACATAACGACACCTCATCGGGTTAACAGCCCGGAATTAACGCAGGCTGTGTTATATATGTGATAACTAATGTGATGAGAATTGTGCTGATGTGACTAAAATGTCAACAGCCCGGCGGCGATTTTTTCAGGAGAGCGATCTGGATCGCTGTTTGAACCGCAACCGCTGATAAAGGTTTAAATTCCCTTATGTCAGGGATGCTGGCGAGGATAAGTTGTCTGGAGGTGACTCAGTCGGGCGGTGATTTCGTGATCCTGCTCGCTAAGTGGGATGAAATATTTTACCTGTATTGAAATTTAATACGAAAGATATGTTATCTAAGTGAGAAAAGAAGTATCACTAGCAGCAGCATAATAATCACACGCCGTTAACACGGCATACGGCGGGATCGCAGGCAGCCCGCAGCACATACCAGGTGGAGGTGTCGGTGGAGAGTGGCGATATCATTGTGGGCCTGGATTCAGGTACCTCGGTGGTCAAGGCGGTAGCCTTTGATTTGACCGGCAAACAGCTGGCCTGCGCGTCGGTACGTAACCGCTATTATCGCGCAGCAGGTGGCGCAGCGCAGCAGTCGATGTCACAAACCTGGCAGGATGCGGCCAGCGCCCTGCGTCAGCTCGGCGACCATATCGACAACCTGGCCGCCCGCGTAGTGGCTTTAGCCGTGACGGCTCAGGGGGACGGCAGCTGGCTGGTGGATGCGGAAGATCGGCCAGTGGGTGACGCCTGGATCTGGCTCGATGCCCGGGCGGCCCCCACGGTGGCCACGCTGAATCAGCATCCGCTGGCGCAGGCGCGCTTCAGCGCCACCGGCACCGGACTCAATACCTGCCAGCAGGGGGCGCAGTTGGCACACATGGACAGGCACTTTCCTGAACTGCTGGCAAAGGCTGACGTCGCGCTGCACTGCAAAGACTGGCTCTACCTTAACCTGACCGGTGTACGCGCCACCGACCCGTCTGAGGCGAGTTTTACCTTTGGCAACTTTCGTCACGCCGGCTATGACGACACCGTGATTGACGCGCTGGGGCTGACGCACCGGCGTCATCTGCTGCCGGAGATTGTCGAGGGCACAGAGACCACGCATCCCCTGACCCGCGAGGCGGCAGCGCTGACGGGCCTGCGGGCCGGGACCCCGGTAGTGCTGGGCTATGTGGATATGGCGATGACGGCGCTGGGCGCGGGCGTCCACACCGGCGAGGCCAATACCGCCTGTTCGATTGTGGGTTCAACCGGCGTCCATCTGCGCAGCGTTACTGTTGATGATGTCTGGCTCAATCCGGCGCAGACCGGCTACGTGATCCCGCTGCCGTGGCCCGGTTATGTCACGCAGGTTCAGACCAATATGGCCTCGACGCTGAATCTGGACTGGCTGCTGAATGTCGCCGGAGACCTGCTGCAGAGCTTTGGCTGCGAAACCGATCACGCCCGGCTGGTGGCGCAGATTGATAGCTGGCTGACGCACACCACACCTGGCACGCTGCTGTTTCATCCCTATATTTCACTGGCGGGCGAACGCGGTCCCTTCGTGAATGCCAGCGCGCGTGCCGGTTTTACCGGCCTGCACTATCAGCACACTTTTGGAGACCTGGTGCGCGGCGTGGTAGAGGGAATTGGTATGGCCGCGCGCGACTGCTACCAGGCGATGGGTCAGGATCGGCCCGGCGAGATCCGTCTGACCGGCGGTGCGGTGCGTTCAGCGCCGCTGCGGCAGATCCTCGCGGCGGCTATCGGTGCCCCGGTGCGTATCAGCCAGCGTGAAGAAGCGGGCGCGGCCGGCGCGGCAATGATGGCCGCGGTTGCAGTGGGCGCGTTCTCTTCTATGGCCGCGTGTGCCGAAACCTGGGTCCGCCCGCTGCTTGATGCACCGGAAGCGCCGCAGCCCGATCTGATGCAGCGCTATGACGCGCTGTTTCCTCATTATCAGCAGATCCGCAGCGATCTGCCGGCCTGCTGGCAGGCGATGAATACCTGTAACGGAGTCAATCATGAGTGACACTATGCTGGATCTGTTTGTTATTGGCGGCGGCATTAACGGCGCCGGTATCGCCCGTGATGCCGCCGGTCGCGGCCTGTCGGTGGCGATGTGTGAAAAAGACGATCTGGCGCAGGGCACCTCCTCCCGCTCCGGGAAGCTGGTGCACGGCGGCCTGCGCTACCTGGAGTATTATGAGTTCCGGCTGGTGCGCGAAGCGCTGATTGAGCGGGAAGTGCTGCTGAATGCTGCCCCGCATATTATCTGGCCGATGCGCTTTGTGCTGCCGCACAGCCCCTCCGATCGCCCTGCCTGGCTGGTACGGCTCGGCCTCTTCTTCTATGACCATCTGGGCGGCCGTAAGAAACTGCCCGGTACGCGCTCACTCGATCTGACGCGCGATCCGGAAGGTGCCCCGCTACTCGACAGCTATAAAAAAGGGTTTGAGTACTCCGACTGCTGGGTGGATGACGCGCGGCTGGTGGTGCTGAACGCGCTGGATGCCGCTGAGCGCGGCGCAACCATTCTGCCGCGCACGCGCTGCGTTGCCGCACAGCGCCTGGCCGGCAAATGGCAGATAACCCTTGAAGATGTCAGCAGCGGCGAGCGCCGCACGCTGTTTGCGCGGGCAATCGTCAACGCGGCGGGACCCTGGGTGCTGGACATTGTGAGCGACGTGACGCAGAGCCACAGCCAGCGCCGGGTGCGTCTGGTGAAAGGCTCACACCTTATCGTGCCTAAATTCTGGGAGGGTCAGCAGGCGTATCTGGTGCAGAACACCGATAAGCGCGTGATTTTTATCAATCCTTATGAAGGCGATAAAGCGCTGATTGGCACGACGGATATTCCGTGGGAAGGCAAAGCGGAAGCGGTGACCGCCGACGATACGGAACAACAGTATCTGTTAGACGTCGTTAACCGCTACTTCAAAGTTAAGCTGCGCCCGGCTGACGTTATTACCCGCTTCTCCGGCGTGCGTCCGCTGTTTGACGACGGCAAAGGCAACCCCTCCGCGGTGACGCGCGACTACGTGTTTGACCTCGATAACCAGCAGGATGCGCCGCTGCTGCACGTCTTCGGCGGGAAAATCACTACATTCCGCAAGCTGGCAGAGCACGCCCTGCAGAAGCTAGCCCCCTTCTTTCCGCAGATGGGCGCTGACTGGACGCGTGCGGCCACGCTGCCGGGAGGCGATATGGCTGACGCCGACTTTGAAACCTTTCTTGAACAGTGCAAAGCGCGCTGGCCATGGCTGCCGCAGCCGCTGCGTAAACACTACGCCCGTCTTTATGGAACGCGCATCGCACAGCTGCTGGCAGATGCAACGGCGCTGAGCGATCTGGGACGCCATTTTGGCGGACTGCTGTATGAAGCAGAAGCACGCTATCTGGCTGACCACGAGTGGGCGCAGCAGGCGGAGGATATTCTGTGGCGGCGCACTAAACATCAGCTGCACCTTACCCCGGCGCAGCGCGATGCGTTCATCACCTGGTTTGAAGCGGCTTCCGCGCGCGTGATCCCGCTGCGCGCCCGTGCCGGACAGGAGAACTGATATGGCCCTGACTCTTTCGCTTAATACGAATCCGCTGGTTAACCGCTTTGCCGATCCGCACGACTTAATTATCACGGTGGCGGAACAGATCCGCATTCGCGACCTGCAGCTGACCCATGAATTTATCAATCCGGGCTGGCCTGCCGCGACGATAACCGCAATGACGCGTCGTATGCAGCAGGCGCTGAACGCCACCGGCGTGCGCGTCACCTCCGGTATGACCGGCCCCTACGGGCGACTGAACCACTTTGGTCATCCCGATGCTGCGGTGCGCCGCTACTATATTGACTGGTTCAAAACCTTTGCGGACATCACCGCTGAACTGGGCGGTGTGGCTATCGGCTCGCAATTTGCCATTTTTACGCAGCGCGACTTCCGGGACGCAGAGCGCCGCGAAACGCTTATCGATATCGCCACTGACTGCTGGCAGGAGGTCGCTGAACATGCGCGCGCGGCGGGGCTGAAATATCTTTTCTGGGAGCCGATGAGTGTGGCGCGCGAGTTTGGCGAAACCATTCCCGCCGCGCTGGCACTGCAGCAGCGCCTGAGCCAGCGCGATTTTGCCCTGCCGATGTGGATGATGGCGGATATTGATCACGGTGATGTGACCTCGGCCGATCCGCAGGATTACGATCCTTACGCCTGGGCTGAAGCGGTGCCGCGCTGCTCACCGATCATTCATATCAAGCAGAGCATGATGGATAAAGGCGGGCATCGTCCGTTTACAATGCAGTACAATGACGGCGGCCGTATTCAGCCGCAGCCGCTGCTGGAGGCGCTGGCGCGTGGTGGCGCGCAGGATAATGAAATCTGCCTGGAGCTGAGTTTCAAAGAGCGCGAGCCCACCGACAGTCGCGCCGTGGCGGAGATCGCAGAGAGCGTCGCTTTCTGGGCCAGCCATATTGAAACCGGCGTGGCGGACCTGCATCTGGCGACGCAACGGCCCGCCGGAGCGCACAGCTAAACACGCGGGCCGGAGCCCGCGTCGTCTTCTACTCTGAATGGACAAAGACATGAAATCCGCACCTGCTTCTGCCGATCGTGATGACTCTCTGGCGCTGCGTGCGGCCTGGCTGCACTACGTAGGCGGCCTGACTCAGGCTGAAGTCGCTAAACGACTGGGGCTGCCTTCGGTAAAAACGCACCGCCTGATTGCGCGCATGGTGGCGGAAGGCGCAGTAAAAATCACCATTGATGGCGATATTCTCGACTGCGTGGCGCTGGAGGATAAGCTGCGTCAGCACTTTGGCCTGCGGTTTTGTCAGGTTGCGCCCGATCTGGGTGAGACCGGGCTGCCGGTGCGGGCGCTGGGGATGGCTGGCGCGGACTATCTGCGCCAGCTGCTGCTCGGCGCGCCCGCGATTACGCTCGGGCTGGGGCATGGCCGTACCCTCTCCGCGGCGATCCATCAGCTGGCGCGCCTTGAGGCACCACAGGCGCGTTTTGTGTCGCTGCTGGGCTGCCTGACGCGCAACTATGCGCTCAACCCGCATGATGTTATGCACCGCATCGCCGCCAAAACCGGCGCGCAGTCTTACATGATGCCGGTGCCGTTCTTTGCGAACACTGAAGAAGATCGCGATGTTCTGCTGGCGCAGCGCGGCGTCAGCGAGATTTTTGATATGGCCGCGCGCAGTGAGGTCAAGCTGGTCGGTATCGGGACGGTAGAGCCGGCGGCTCAGCTGGTTGAAGCCGGCATGCTCGAAGAGGCGGAGATCAACGCCCTCTCTGCAGCCGGCGCGGTGGGAGAATTGCTGGGCCACTTTTTTGCCGCCGACGGCACGCTGATCCACAACTCACTGACGGCGCGGACACTTTCCGTGCCGCTCAGCCAGAACCGCAGTGAGATTGTGGCGCTGACGGGTGGCCTGAGTAAAGTGGCGGCTATTCGTGCCGTGCTGAGCAGCGGTCAGCTCTCCGGGCTGATCACTGATGAGGTCACGGCGCAGGCGCTGCTGATATAACGCTGACCGGTCAGTAAAATAGCGCTCTGCACCGCCAGGTTAAATCTGCGTGACCTCCGTTCCCTGCGCCGTCAGCAGCGCCTGAGCGGCCGGATCAAGCTCGCTGTCGGTAATCAGCTGCCTGAACGGCTGATGCGGCGCCAGCGCATAAGGGTGGATCTGACCAAATTTAGAGGAGTCGGTCAGCGCAATAGTGTGCGCAGGCTTTTCCAGCAGCGCATGAACCACATCGCAGCGCAGCATGTTGCGCCCGGTAAAGCCGGTGGCGCGATCCCAGCCATCAATGCCGATAAAGACTTTATGAAAGCTGAGCTGCTGAATACAGAGCCGGGTTAGCGGACCGACCACCGACTCACTGCTTTTCTGAAACAGACCGCCGAGAATAATGACGTCGCCGCCCTTTTCACGCAGCAGGCCGGCAATATAGTGGCTTACCGTGACCAGCGTAACGTCATGCCGCTCGCTCAGCGCCTGTGCCAGCAGCGCATTGGTGCTGCCCCCCTCAATAAATACCGTTTCCCCTGCATTCACCAGAGAGGCGGCATAATCGGCCAGCCGTTTTTTTACGGCAAGGCGGGTTTGCATCCGGGCGCTGACGTCGTCACCGCCCGCAGCAACGGCGGAGCCATGCACCCGACGCAACAGCCCCTCTTTTTCCAGCTGGTTAAGATCCTGGCGCATCGTGACTTCAGAGACGCCGGTGGTCAGCGCCAGCTCGCTGACGCTGACGCTGCCGCGCGCACTGAGCAGCTCGATAATTGACTGATGACGTGCGTTCATAGTGTCCTGCAGTTAGTCAGTAAGGCCCAGCGCCTGACGGCCGCGGGCGTTCAGATGCTGGGGCGTAAAGCGATCCTGCCAGTTAACCTCATAATCTTCACGCGGGAAATCACCGGGTGAAACACCCTCTGTCAGCGCCTGCGCCACCTGATGCGCGTAAGCGCGATTTTTGTCGCACATCGGCGCGGCCGGAATATACATCACATTACCCCAGCCCTGCTGATCTTCTACCGGCGCGACAGAATGTATCACATCGCAATGCCACCATACGGAATCGCCCGCTTCCAGCGCCGGAATGGAGCAGAGTCCGGCAATCAGTTCAGGATGCCAGCGCTCCGATACCGGCAGGACTTTACCCGGCTCAACCCCACATAGCTCCTCTTCCGGTACATCGCTGAGCAGAGGACGCAGCAGCAGTAACGCCATTGCCTGCGGCACCGGCACAACGTGCAGCAAACCCTGACCCGGCTGCATATCAGAGAGCGCCGTCCAGCCCTGAAACGTACGGAATACCGAACATTTTGTGGTAGTACCGGACTGGTAGTCATTTACCTCTGTGCGGTATGCCGCATCCCACGGGTCGTACTGTGCAAAGCGGTTATTAAAGATATGTCTGAATACCTGCTGATAAGCCGGCAGCAGCCAGCGCTCCAGCGCACCGGAATCGGTATGCGCACCGAGCCCTTTAGAGGTTGTGCCGGGCAGCCGCCGGCGGATGCGGTCGGGATAGATAATGCTGACATCAGGGTCAAACCAGCGTTTACCCTGAGAATCAAACCGCCACAGGTGATTGAGGAATCGCTGGGTGGCAGCCATCGCCTCACTCTGCCGCGCGGCCATTTGCGCCTGACTCCAGTAAATCGGATAGATTTCCGGCCGCGACGCCGCAAGATTGCCAAAGAAATCATCTCCCGGTCCCCGGTAGCCGGTCATAAAATCGTTATCGTCCAGATAACGCATCATCGATGCATCCCATCCCAGCGCGCATTCGCGGCTGAAATTACCTTTTACCACAACACAGCCGCGCCGCCGGATATGTGCTTTCTGCGCCTCACTGATTTCACCTGCGGCTATCGCCTGCCAGCTCAGCTGGGGCCAGGCGGAACCAGACTGCGCCTCTTCATTTCTGGCCGCGGCAAGCTCCGTCACCACGCTCTCCCGCACCTGCTTATACAGCGCCTCCACATCTCCGATCTGCTGGCGCAGCTGCTGCTTCATCTGACGAATGCTTTTTCTGAAATCGTCGGGCTGCTGCTCTGAAGAGAATAAAGTGGTCACAGAAATCACCTCTCGCTCTGGTTTCAAATGAAAGTTAACTGAATTTCATTCATAACATGCGGCTGGCGTATAGCAAGTCAGCTGTGGCGGAAATCCGGACGCGGTCACAGCTGGCAGAAGGTTTCATTTGAAAGTGTGCGGTAACAAAAAGCTTAGTTCCTGCGGGCTGCCCTGCCCGCGGCTTATATTTTCTGTCAGGCAATTTTTTGCAGAGGAGGTTAATCCTTTTTATCATGGAAAACTGTTTGTTGTAACTACTAAGGTGCTACCAGATAACGATACTGAATAAATTCTGTTTTTGTCGCCATCCGGTCGTACAGCGCCCGTGCGGCGACGTTTCCCTCCTGCGTGTTCCAGTAGACCCGTGAACAGCCGCGCGCTCTGGCCTGCTCATAGACGGCCAGTATCAGCGCCTCACCCGCACCGTTACCGCGCGCCGCTTCTGCGACAAACAGGTCCTGCAGATAACAGTAGTCACCGCGCGTCCAGGTGGAGCGATGCGTCAGAAAATGCACCAGCCCCACCATGCTGCCACCCTGCTCCAGCACCAGACAATACATCGGTTCCGCACGGGAGAGCATGCGCCGGAACGTTTCGCCGGTCGTCGCCTCATCAATCTCTGTCTGATAAAACTGCTGGTAGCCCTGCCATAACCGCAGCCAGGCCACATAATCCTCAGCCCGCAATGCCCGTATATTCATCGTCTCTCCTCACTTTGCCAGCGCACGGATAATCTCATCTGCAGCAATAACGCGATCGTCATTGGGTATCCATTTGTTGGCCAGCATAATCAGCCCCACCCTTTGGGAAGGGATAAACACCGCATAGGCTGAAAAGCCATTGGTTGAGCCGGTTTTGTTATACCAGGCGCGCAGCGGCACCGGCGCAGAAGGAGAAACCGGCGTGGCCCGCATACCGTTAAGTATGATTTTGCTGCTGTTCCCCGCCACCAGCTGCTGCTGAGTAACAGGCAGCGGGTAGTACTCCCACATCATCGCCTGCGTAAATGCCGCCGTGCGAAAATAGCCCTGATGGGTGGCAGCCACCGCCTGCCGCCAGGCAGGTACCACGTTAACCTCTCCCATCTGAATACCGATCCAGCGAATCAGATCTTCTGACGTTGATTTCAGCCCATACGCTTCTGCATCCAGCGGCCCGGGCGTCACGCGTACCGGCCGGTTCTGTTTATCGTAGCCCTGCGCGTAATCCGGCATGGCGCGCGGCGGCACCTGAAGAAAAGTACGATGCATTCCCATCGCCGGCAGCAGCATCGACTCCATTGCGCGCATAAATGACATATTCAGGCTCTTCGCCGCTATCATGCCGAGCATACCAATACCGAGGTTTGAATAGACGCGCTCTGTTCCCGGCTCTGCCTCAGGCTGCCACGCCTTATACCATTGCATCAGCTGCGCGCTATCCGTGACATCCTCCGGCACAAACAGCGGCATGCCGCTGGTATGCGTCGCCAGGTTCAGCAGCGTAACGCGATCGAGCGCGCTGCCCTGCAGAGCAGGCAGCCACTGGCTGGCGCTGTCGCGAAGCTGCATTTTATGCTGCTGTACGGCGTAGCTGGCGAGCGTGGCGGTAAAGGTTTTGCTCAGCGAGCCGATCTCAAACAGCGTGCGGGAGGTGACCGGTTCTCCGCGATCGGTTGAAGTGCCACCGTAACTATAAAAGGTCGTCTGGCCTTTGTTCAGCACGGCAACCGCCATGCCGGGGATCGCAAAGCGCGCCATCAGCGGCTCAATAATGTTATCCGGTGCCCGGGCAGCAGCGGAAGTGGCGATAAACAGCAAAAATGTAGCCATAACGCGGCGTCGCATGAATAATCCTTATTCCTCAGAACCAAAAGCGGTGCGCATAGTATATCCGCCCCCGGCCCACCCCACATGCCCATTCGTGGTGTAAGTGAACAGAGTCACATCCTGAGTAAGCGGGTTTGCCGTTTTGGCTGCGCACTCCTATACCTTTGACGGATAAGCCTTCACCGTCAGGGAGCGTGCTATGGCTACTGTGTTAACCCGTAATGAGCGTCTCGACAGGCTGCGCCAGCGTCAGATTACACCGGTCCTGATTGCCGGAGGCGGCATAAACGGCATCAGTACCTTTCGCGAACTGGCCCTTCAGGGCATCCCGGCTATTCTGGTGGAGCGCGATGACTGGTGTCAGGCGGCAAGTGGTGCCCTGTCGCGCATGATCCATGGCGGCCTGCGCTATCTTGAAACCGGTGAGTTTGGTCTGGTTAAAGAGTCTGTGATCGAGCGCGACCGGCTGCTGAAAAACGCGTCGCACTATGTTTTCCCGCTGCGGACGACGGTGCCGGTGGAAACCTTCGGCGGCGGCATGGTCAACGCCACGCGACGGTTTCTGCGCCTCAGTGACAAACCTGCCCGGCGCGGTGCGCTGCTGATCAAAACCGGCCTCAGCCTGTATGACCTCTATACGCGCCAGTATGGCTCCATGCCTAAACATCAGGTACGAAGCGAGGCGGCAACCCGCGATCGCTGGCCGGGCTTTGCGCCGTGGGTGAAATATAGCGCCAGCTACTATGATGCGTGGATCAGCGCCCCTGAACGGCTGGGGCTTGAGCTGGTGGAGGATGCGGAGCGCGCCTGCAGCGACGCGCTGGCGCTGAATTATATGCAGTTAATCAGCAGCGACGGTGAGAGCGTCACGCTGAAAGATACGCTGAGCGGAGAGCAGTTTCGCCTGCAGCCACACGTGCTGGTCAATGCCGGCGGCGCATGGATTGATCAGCTTAACCAGCAGATAGCGCCCAAAAGCGCCCGGCAGAAACTGATTGGCGGCACCAAAGGGTCACATCTGATCCTCGATCATCCGGAACTGCTGCGCATGCTTGATGGTGAAATGGTCTACTTCGAGAATCAGGAGGGCCGCGTCTGCATCCTCTATCCGTGGGGAGGTAAAGTCCTGGCCGGCTCAACGGATATCCGCGTTGACGATCCCGATAACGTGGTCTGCGAGGCAGCCGAGAAAGCGTATATTCTTGAGTC
This sequence comes from Pantoea sp. PSNIH1, assembly GCF_007680655.1. NCBI lineage: Bacteria > Pseudomonadati > Pseudomonadota > Gammaproteobacteria > Enterobacterales > Erwiniaceae > Pantoea > Pantoea sp. PSNIH1. The sequence continues at coordinate 717,648 of NZ_VEIP01000001.1, read as the reverse complement.
GCTGCGCTTTGTCTTTCCTGAGGTGGTGGTGCCGGAGTCCGCCGTGGTCTACACCTTTTGCGGCGTACGTCCGCTGCCTGCCAGTGATGCAAAGCTGAGCGGTCAGATATCACGTAACCACTCGCTGGTGATGCTGCCGCCCGATCCCACCCGCGCCTGGAGCACGCTCTGTCTGGTAGGTGGTAAGTGGACCACTTTTCGCCGCTTCGGTGAAGAGGCGGCCGATCGCGTTCTGCGGCTGCTGGGCGAAAAGCGCCATGTTTCCACCACTGATTTAGCGATTGGCGGCGGGCGCGACTTCCCTGCTCCGGCGGCCCAGCCCGCCTGGATCGCCCAGCTGGCGCAGCAGCATGCGCTGCCGCTGCCGCGCGTCACGCAGCTGGTAAAACGTTACGGCAGCCGCGCCTTACCGCTGCTGTCGCTGCTGCGCGATGACGACCGTCCGCTGCATCACCACGCCGATTACAGCGCCACGGAACTGCGCTATCTGACAGAGCATGAGCAGGTGTGCCAGCTGGAAGATCTGCTGGTGCGCCGCACGTCGCTGGCGATCGGCGGCGAGCTGACCCCGCCGCTCATTCAGGAGATCTCGCTGCTGATGGCGCAGACGCTGGGCTGGAGCGAGCGTCAGCGGGTACAGCAGCTGCAGCGCTGCTGCGCGTCGCTGGCGCGTTTTCACGGTCTGCATGGCCTCTACCCTACGGTGATGCAGCAGGAGGCACAGCATGTCAGCGAGCAGTAAGGCACGCATGAAGCGGTTATTCCGTCACGGCCGCTGTCTGGACGTAGCGGTCGATCACGGTATTGCCAATGAACCCGATTTTCTGCAGGGGCTTGAGAATATTGACGCGGTGATGCAGAACCTGATTGCCGCGCAGCCCGATGCGATTCAGCTCAATTACGGACAGGCAGATCTGCTGCAGTGCGCGGAAGGAGTGAAACCCGCTCTGGTGCTGCGCACCGACGTCGGCAACGCCTATAACGCCGTGCGCCATCGCGAGATGTGGGCAGTGCTGCATAATCCCGATGAGCCGGTTCTGGCGGCGCTGCAGCTGGATGCGGCCGCCGTGGTGGTGAATCTTTATCTTATCCCCGATGAACCCGCGATTTTTCGCATGTGCATCGAAAATATTGGCCGGCTGCGCCATGCGTGCGACCGCTACGGCATGCCGCTGATGATTGAGCCGCTGGTGATGGCACCCGCCGGTCAGGGGGCCGCCTACGGTTCACTGGGCGATGCAGAGCAGATTGTTCCGCTGGTGCGGCTGGCGCGCGAACTGGGCGCCGATATTATTAAAGCGGATCCAACCGACAACCCGGCTGATTTTCACCGCGTGGTAGAGGCGGCGCGCTGTCCGACGCTGGTGCGCGGTGGGGGTAAAGGCGAGATCGGTGCGGTACTGCACAAAAGCGCGCTGCTGATGGCGCAGGGTGCCAGCGGCATGGTGTATGGGCGCAATGTTTATCAGCACGCCTCTCCTGCCCGGGTCGTCGCCGCCCTGATGGCCATTATTCATCAGGGTGCCAGCGACGAGGATGCGCTGGCCCTTTATCAGCAGGCTGACGCCTGACCTGGCGCACATTCTGTGCGCGCTCTCCTCTGCGGTTTTACGGAGCCGGATATGAAAATCCTGGGTATTGATGCCGGTAATACGATGATCAAGGCGGTGCTGTTTGATCTCAGCGGGACGATACTGGCCGTGGCTGAGCATAGCGGCGAAACGCTGCAGCCGCAGGAGGGCTACGCCGAGCGTTCGATAGCCGCCATCCGGCACGGTACTGAACAGGCGATCAGTCACTGCCTGCTGCAGGCGGGCACGGACGCACAGGATATCATTGCAGTGGGCGCCGCCGGACACGGCAATGGCCTCTATACGCTGGACCGGGCGCTGCAGCCGCAGCTTGGCATTCAGTCGATCGATCGGCGGGCGGACGATATTGTCGCTGCGCTGGAGCAGGCTGAAAAACAGCACGCCATTTATACCCTCTCCCGCCAGACGCCGTGGGCAGCCTCCACGCCGGTGCTGCTGAGCTGGGTTAAACAGCACCAGCCTCAGATATGGCAGCAGATCGGTGCGGTACTGAGCGCTAAAGATGTTATCGTCCATTTTCTCAGCGACGCGCTCAGCAGCGACTATTCAGATGCGGCGGGTGCCGGGCTGATTGACTATCGCGTTCGCGATTACAGCAGTGAACTGCTGGCACTCTATGACATTCAGGAGGCAGCAGCCTGGCTGCCGCCGCTGCGTGAATCGAGCGCTGTCAGCGGTTATGTTACCGCGCTGGCGGCGGCACGCACCGGTTTGCCGGCGGGTATACCGGTGGTGGCGGGTCTGTTTGATGTGGTGGCCAGCGCAGCGGGATCGGGGGTCGTCAGCTGCGGTGACGCCTCAATCGTAGCGGGTACGTGGAGTATCAATCAGGTTGTGGTGGATAAACCTGACTATCTTCGCCCGGTTTCCATGAGTTCAATGATAGAACGGGACCGCTTTATGGCGATTGAGGCCAGCGCGACCTCGGCGGCCAACCTCAACTGGTTTCTGCGGGAATTTGACGACCGGCGCGGAGGAAAAGGCGCGGTGCAGAGCAGTGAGTGCGTGGCGCAAATCCGTCAGGATCCGCATCTGCCGTTTTATCACCCCTACCTCTACTCCGGCCGCAAACCGGAACCGGCCCGCGCCGGCTTTTACGGGCTGGGCGGCTGGCATACCCGTGCAGATATGCTGTTTGCCCTGTTTGAGGGCGTGACCTTTGCTCACCGGGCGCATATTGACCGGCTGCACGCTGCCGGCCTCCCATTTACCCGTGCCACGCTCTCAGGCGGCGCCGCGCGCAGCGTCATCTGGCCGCAGATGTTTGCCGATGTTTTGAATATTCCGGTGCGGGTGGCAGAGTGTACGGAAACCGGCGCGCTGGGCGCCGCGCTCTGTGCAGGCGTTGGCGTGGGCGTGTGGCGGGATCTGACGGATGCGGTGCAGCATGCGGTGCGTCTGCAGCCGGAAGAGCGGCAGCCGCGGCCGGAGTGGGTCAGCTTCCACGACGCGCGCTATCACCAGTTTAAAAAACTGGAGCTGGCGATGCGCGACATCTGGCGCGAGACCCGCTGATACTCAGCGACACTGGCTGGTGCAGTTCTGTACACAAATTTGCGCCAGCGAGCCACATCCGCCGCCGCTATCATTTTTGCACTGTGACTGCTGTACGTAGCAGTTTTGCTGACAGGCCGACAGATCGCATTTTGACGCGATCGGGGTAAACATAGCAGACGGCGATTTGGGCGACGGCTGCCAGCTGCTCTGCGCCATCGCGTTTACGCTGCACGCCATCATTAACGCAATTATCCACTTCATGATTAATCCTCCGCTCTGAAGCTTTAAGTATGCGCAAAACCTGGTCAGAATGCCGCATGAAACAAAAGATTCATTCGCATAGAGTTGCACTATAAAAGTGCGAACGCGCTGCAACAATCGTTTCATCATTATGTCTCTTTTATAAAAAACCATAGTTATCAACACGCTGTCTGTTGGCGCGCATCTGGTACAGAAGTTGCAGTATCTCCCTGACTGAGCACAGGAGAGCATGATGAAAGTGATTGTTATTGGCGCCGGTATCGGCGGAATGAGTGCTGCTATCGCCCTGGAACGGGCGGGCTTTGAGACGGAAGTCTATGAGGCCGTTGCGGAGATGAAACCGGTTGGCGCAGCCATTTCCGTCTGGCCTAACGGCGTGAAATGCCTGAATGCCCTCGGTCTGAAACAGCCGCTGCGCGCGCTGAGCGGCAATATGGCCTGGATGGCTTATCACGATGCGCGAAGCGGTGCCCCCCTGACCCGCTTCAGCCTGGATCCGCTGGTGCAGCGCACCGGTGAATATCCTGCGCCGGTATCACGCGCCGGGCTGCAGGCGATGCTGCTTGATACTTATGGCCGGACGCGCGTTCGCTTTGGCAGGCGCGTCACGCATGCTGAACAGACCTCGCAGGGCGTTACCGCTTTCTTTGCCGACGGCAGCGAAGCCACAGGCGACCTGCTGATCGCTGCGGACGGCACGCACTCTGTACTGCGCGAGGCGGTTCTGGGCGAGCGCGTGGCGCGTCGCTATGCGGGCTATGTAAACTGGAACGGGCTGATTAGCGTGGATGAAGCGATTGCACCCGCCGATCAGTGGACCACTTTTGTCGGCGACGGCAAGCGCGTGTCGCTGATGCCGGTTGCCGGCAACCGCTTCTACTTCTTCTTTGATGTGCCGCTACCTGCCGGCCTCGCTCAGGATCGCACCACGCTGCGCGCCGATCTCAGCGGCTATTTCGCCGGCTGGGCCGAACCGGTGCAGCGGCTGATAGCGCAGCTCGATCCGCTCACCACTAACCGGGTCGAAATACACGATACCGAACCCCTTACCCGCTTTGTGCGCGGACGCGTGGCGCTGCTGGGCGATGCAGCCCATAGCACCACCCCCGATATTGGTCAGGGCGGCTGCGCGGCAATGGAAGATGCCGTGGTGCTGGCACAAACGCTGGCGACACATTCGCTGGGGGTGGAAGATGCGCTGCTGCGCTATCAGGCGCGCCGGCTGGACCGCACCCGCGACCTGGTGCTGAAGGCACGCAAGCGCTGCGACGTGACGCACGGTAAAGAGCCCGCGCTGACGGCAGCCTGGTATGAAGAGCTAAAAACCGAAAGCGGCGAGCGGGTGCTGGCTGGCATGTGCGACACAATCTGCGGTGGCCCGATGGGATAGCGCGCCACCGCTTCTGCCCTACTCTGCGCTTAATCCGCGATGGCGCAGCATCGGCTCTGGCGCTGGCGCTTTACCGCGCCAGCTCAGCCAGACGTGCTGCAGATCGCTGCTGTTTCCGCGTGACAAGACCAGATCCCGGAAGCGCTGCCCGTTTTCCCGCGTCAGGCCACCCTGTTCAGTGAACGCCTGATAACCATCGTCAGCCAGCATCTGCGTCCAGATATAGGCGTAATAGCCTGCCGCATATCCTCCTCCCCAGATGTGACGAAAATAGCTGGAGCGATAGCGCGGCGGCACTGCTGACAGCGCAATGTTTTCTGCCTGCAGCGCCTGCCGTTCAAAATGTTCCACATCCTGTGGCTTATCGTGCGCGGAGAGGGAGTGCCATTGCAGATCCAGCAGCGCCGCGGCCAGCAGTTCGGTCATGTCATAACCTTTATTAAAGGTAGCGGCCTGTACCATTTTTTCGCGCAGCGCAGCGGGCATCGGCTCCCCGGTTTCCCAGTGGCGCGCATAGCTGGCGAACACCGCCTCATGACTGGCCCAGTGTTCGTTAATCTGCGACGGAAACTCCACAAAATCGCGCGGCGTGGCCGTACCGGAGAGGCTGGCGTAGCGCTGGCTGGCAAACAGGCCGTGCAGCGCATGACCAAATTCGTGGAACAGCGTGATAACATCATCCCAGCTCAGCAGCGCCGGCTGGCCAGGCTGCGGTTTGGTATAGTTGCAGACGTTGTAGATCACCGGTTTCTGATCCAGCAGCGCAGACTGGTCAACAAAGTTGCCCATCCATGCCCCGCCGCTTTTATTATCACGAGCGAAAAAGTCGGTATAAAACAGCGCCAGCGGCGTCTCATCGGCGTCGAAAATCTCATAGACGCACACATCCGGATGATAGACCGGCAGATCGTGGCGCTGGCTGAACCGAATACCGTAAAGCTGCGTGGCGGCCCAGAACGCGCCGCGCTCCAGCACGCTATCCAGCGCGAACCAGGGGCGAATAGCGTCTTCATCAAAGTCATATTTCGCCTGGCGCACCTGCTCTGCGTAAAAATTCCAGTCCCAGGCGCGCAGGTCAAATCTCTGCTGCTGCTCAGCCATCAGCTGTTCTATTTCTGCGGCCTCGCGCCCGGCGCGCTCGCAGGCTGCCGGCACAATATTGCGCATAAAGTCCAGCGCGGCATCCGGCGTTTTCGCCATCTGATCCTGCAGGTTCCACGCCGCATAGCTGCTATAGCCCAGCAGCGCGGCCTGCTCCGCCCGCAGCTGCGCCATACGCGAAACCAGCGGCCGCGTATCGTTAACATCGTTACGCTCACAGCGCTTCAGCGCCTGCTCAAACAGCGCTTCCCGCGTGGCGCGGATGGTTAACCGGCTCAGCGCTGGCTGCTGCGTGGTGTTTTGCAGCGGGATCAGCCACTGATTATCCAGACCACGTGCGGCCGCAGCGGCACGCGCCTGCTCCAGCGCTGCATCGTCGAGTCCCGCCAGCGCCTCCGGGCTGCTGACGGTGTAAGCGGCTGACTGCGTCGCCGCCAGCAGACGGTTACCAAAGCGGGTGCTGAGGCCTGCCAGCTCCTGATTGATGTCGCGCAGCCGCTGTTTTTCATCATCACTCAGGCTGGCTCCGGCCAGCTGAAACGCCTGCCGGGTAACCTCCGTCAGCCGCACCGCCTCTGCGTCCGGGCAGGCGGTACTGCGCTGCTGCCAGACTGCCTCCAGCCGGGCGAAGAGCGCGCTATTGAGGTAGATCTCATCGTGCAGCGCCGCCAGGGCGGGCGTAATGATCTCTTCCACCTCCTGCAGGCGTGGCGACGTATTCGCTGCCGTCATGGCTGAAAAGACCTGCCACACCCGGCTCAGTAAGAGGCCGCTGCGCTCCAGCGCTTCAAACGTATTAGCAAAGTCCGGTGGCGCAGGGTTTGCGATAATCGCGGCGACTTCGCGGCGCTTCTCTTCGATGCCCGCTTCCAGCGCCGGCAGAAAATCGTCTTCGCTTATCTGATCGAACGGCGGCGCCTGATACGGCAGCGTGCTGGCGCTAAAAAAGGGATTGGCGGATCGGTTCATTATCGCTCCTGATAATCAGCAACGCCGCAATAGCCTGCGGCAGAGAGCCTTTATCCTGGCACGCCGGTGTGCGGGCAACAACCCGGCGTGCTGCCCGCCCTCTCTTTTTGCCACACCGGCTGGCCATTTACCCAGGTCTGCGCAATGTTGCGATCGTCACCCAGCGTCATCAGAACAAACAGCTGCTCGAAGATATCTTTACTGTTGCCATGACGCAGCTGCTGCAGCGGCGATACGGCCGGATCCAGCACCACAAAATCCGCCTCTTTGCCGGGCGCAAAGTTGCCAATTTTATCGTCGAGATCCAGCGCCTGCGCCCCGCCCAGCGTGGCGCGATAAAGCGCTTCGCAGGCGGTCAGCTTATAGTGCTGCAGCTGCCCGACTTTATACGCCTCGCCCAGCGTCTGCAGCAGGTTGAAGGTGGTACCAGCGCCAACGTCGGTGCCGATCCCCATGCGCACGTTCTCCTGCCAGCAGCGTTTGAGATCAAACAGCCCGCTGCCAAGAAACAGATTTGAAGTAGGGCAAAATGCGATGGCTGAACCGGTGTCGTGCAGGCACTGCCACTCATGGTCCTGCAGATGCAGGCAGTGGGCAAATACGCTGCGTGCGCCAGTGAGCTGATAGTGGTGATAGACATCGAGATAGCCGTTGCGCTCGGGAAAAAGCTCTCTGACCCACGCCACCTCCTGCGGATTTTCACTCAGGTGCGTATGCAGCCAGGTATCGGGAAACTCTCTCCGCAGCTGACCTACCCGTTCCAGCAGCTGTGGCGAAGAGGTCGGCGCAAAGCGTGGGGTCAGCGCATAGCCAAGACGGCCGCGCCGGTGCCAGCGCTCAATCAGCGCCCGCGTCTGCTGATAGCTCGTTTCGGGGGTTTCAGTCAGGTAGTCCGGCGCGTTGCGGTCCATCATCACTTTACCGGCAATGAGCCGCATGCTGAGCCGCTCCGCCGCGCTGAAGAGCGCGTCAACCGACTGCGGATGCACCGTGCCAAACACCAGTGCGGTAGTGGTACCGTTAGCCAGCAGCTGCTGCAGGAAAAAATCGGACATCTTTGCCGCATGGGTTGCACAGTGATACTGCTGCTCAACCGGAAAGGTATAGTTATTCAGCCAGGTCAGCAGCTGTTCGCCAAACGCGCCCATCATTTCCGTCTGCGGATAGTGAATATGGGTATCGATAAACCCCGGCACAATCAGCTTGCCGCGCAGGTCCGTGACCCGCCGGCTATCCACCCGTGGCGCCGCGCTGCTCCAGCTTTCCAGGCTGACAATTTTTCCTGCACGCAGCGTGAGCAGACCATCAGCGAGATAGCGTGCGGCGTCACTCAGCGCCTCTGGCTGATCTACCGTGCGGGTAAAATCAAAAAAACTGGCGCGCAGCAGCGTCTCGTTGTCAGCATTCATAACTCATCCTCTCAGTAAGATAAAATGAGTGTGCAAAAGCCGTGCCAGTTCAGGGTTATTTACCTGCTAAATCATAAGGTTAGGCTAAAAGAGAGGCAACCGGATGCGCAAACGATTACGCGCGCCTGCACCGGCGTTAAGATCTGCTGGCGACCGCTCACGCTGCACCATGATGCATCAGCGCGATGCACGCCTGCACCCTGTTAACGCATTCCGGCGACAGAGAGTTTGCCGGCCGCTTTTTTTCAGCAGGCGAAGAATGATGGTGATATGGTTAAACGCGGACTACCTGAAAACAGTTAAGGAACAGTGAGATGATTATTTTTGTTACCGGTGCTACTGCGGGGTTTGGTGAAAGTATTACCCGTCGCTTCATTGCCACAGGCCATAAAGTGATCGCCAGCGGGCGGCGCGCCGAACGGCTGCAGGCGCTGAAGGATGAGCTGGGTGAAAACCTCTATACCGTTCAGCTCGATGTGCGTAATCGTGCCGTTATCGAGGAGGTCATCGCTGCGCTGCCGGCAGAGTGGCGCAACATTGATGTACTGGTCAACAACGCCGGCCTGGCGCTGGGCACTGAGCCAGCCCATAAAGCCAGCGTCGATGACTGGGAGAATATGATCGACACCAATACCAAAGGCCTGGTTTTCATGACCCGGGCGCTGCTGCCTGCCATGGTAGAGCGCAACGTCGGGCATATCGTCAATATCGGTTCCATTGCCGGCAGCTGGCCCTATGCGGGCGGCAACGTCTATGGCGCAACCAAAGCGTTTGTGCGCCAGTTCAGCCTGAATCTGCGTACCGATCTCCACGGCACCGCGCTGCGCGTGACCGATATCGAGCCGGGTCTGGTAGGCGGAACGGAATTTTCCAACGTGCGCTTTAAAGGCGATGACGATCGCGCCGGCGCGGTGTATGAAGGTACAACGGCGCTGACGGCAGAGGATGTCACCGAGGCCGTTTACTGGGTAACCACGCTGCCAGCGCACGTCAATATCAACACGCTGGAGATTATGCCGGTCAGCCAGACCACCGCCGGGCTGAAAGTGCATAAAGACGCATAACCGTGTGTGACAACGTCACCTGATAGCACCGGGTGACGCTGTTACGCTTTTCCCCAGCCGGTGACAATAATCAGCATCCCGCACAGCGCTATCAGCGCGCCCGCCCAGTCCCATGCGCTCAGCCGTACCCCATCCACCACGCGCAGCCAGATCAGCGCCGTAAACACATAGACACCGCCATACGCCGCGTAAACCCGCCCGCTCGCCGCCGGATGCAGCGTGAGCAGCCAGACAAATAGCGCCAGACTCGCCGCAGCCGGCAACAGCAGCCAGGCGCTCATCCCTTTACGCAGCCAGAGCCAGGGCAAGAAACAGCCCGCAATCTCTACGACAGCCGTAATGAAAAATAATAGTGCGGTCTTGATCAGCATAACTCTGCTCTCTGTTCCCTCAACGCGCTGCACCCCGCTGGTGAGCAGCAAAAGCAGGATGATATACTAGCCGCTGTTACGGCAACAGCCTCGCACGGCTGACCGGGTCTGACTAAAGGACAACATCATGAAAAACTATGCTTCCGTTCTGTTTACGGCGCTGCTGACGGCCAGCGTGCTGCTGAGCGCTCCCTTTGCCGCTGCCCGTACCGATCGCCTGATCGTGGAAGATGGCAATAGCGCGGCCAGCAATGAAGCCGCCCGCCAGAGTAAAGAGCAGTGGAACGATACGCGTAATCTGCGCAGCAAGATTAATACCCGGACAGAGAAAGAGTTCGACAAAGCGGACCGCGCGTTTGATACCCGCGACGCCTGCGACAAGAGCTATAACGTCAACGCTTACTGGGAAGAGAATACCCTGCGCTGCCTCGATCGCCGCACCGGTCGTCCGGTCGCGCCGTAACGCGGCGCTGCTGCTATAGTGTTCAGAGAGACAGTCAACAAGGAGTTTGCGATGAAAAAGGGTTCTCTGGTACTGCTGCTGGGTGTGATGACGCTGCCGCTGATGGCTCAGGCCTCCTGCGACAGCGTTCGCGCCGATATCAGTAAAAAAATTGTCAGTAATGGCGTGGCGGAGTCAGATTTTACGCTGGATATCGTGCCAAACGATCAGGCCGATCAGGCGGGCGGTCAGGTGGTCGGCCACTGTGAAAATGATACGCAAAAAATTGTTTATAAAAAGAATATGCGGGACGCAGATGGTAGCGCACCCGACAGCGCCGGCAGCTCTCAGGATATGTCAGCGCAGTAACCTGCAACCGGGGCAGCCGCCGCTGCCCCGCTTCTTCTCTTCTATTCCATCTCCGGTCGCTGACGCGGCATCAGCCAGGCGATCCACACCGTCAGCAGCGCGATCAGCAAGGCCACGATAAATACCCAGTGCAGCGATGCGGCAATCTGGGTCGTCCAGAGCTGCAGTTCTGCAACCGGCAACGCCTCCCGGCTTTCCGGCGACATGATTTTTTGCATCGGATCCTCCGCCTGCGGCAGCCGCTGCGCCAGATTGATGTTTAAAACCGCCCCCATCAGTGCGGTTCCCAGCGCTGAACCCAGCATCCGGCTGAACATAATAGAGGCGGTACAGATACCGCGGATCTCATACTGCGCATGGTTCTGCACGGAAACCAGAAACGTGGTGCTGGTCATGCCCATGCCGGTGCCGATAACAAAGGCCGTAAAGCCCGCCTGCAGCACGGAGCTTTCCGCGTGGAGCAGCAGCAGCAGCGCGCTGCCGGCGATCAGTAACAGTGCGCCAAGCTGAGCGGTGAAGCGATAAGAGGTCACGAGCATCAGGCGACCGCTGAGCGTACTGGCAATCGGCCAGCCAATTGACATCATCGCCAGCGCGCTGCCCGCCTGCAGCGGCGTACCGCCGGTGATCCCCTGGATCCAGGTGGGCAGAAACGCGCTGATGCCCATCATGGTGGCGCCGATAATCAGATTACCGGCGTTGCCTGCCACAATCAGACGGCTGCGCCACAGCGCAAGCGGGAAAAGCGGTGCCGCCGTCTGCTGTTCGTGCCGTTTGAGACGCCAGCCTGCCACGCCTGCCAGCAGCAGAAACGGCAGCAGCCAGTAGCCGAGCGCTTCCGCCTGCAGCAGCGCCACCAGCAGCGCAGTGACGCTGATCATCAGCCAGCAGCTGCCGGTAATATTCAGCGCACCTGCGGCGGAGACCGGGCGGGCGGGCAGGAAACGCGCCAGCAGCAGCATAGAGATCAGCCCTATCGGCACGTTGACCCAAAAGATCACCGCCCAGCTGAAGTGCTGCACCAGCCACGCACCGCTAAGCGGTCCGATAATTGCCGCCACGCCCCAGACGCTGGAGAGCCAGCCCTGAACGGTGGCGCGTTCACGCGGGGAGTAGATATCCGCCACAATGGTAGTGGTCAGCGGCATAATGGCACCCGCTCCCAGCCCCTGAAAGGCGCGAAACAGAATGAGCCATGTCATGGTATGAGCAAAGCCGCACAGCACTGAGCCAAACAAAAACAGCGATACCCCGACAAAAAAGAGCCGCTTACGTCCCCATATATCGGCTAAACGGCCATAAAGCGGCACGCTCACCGCCTGCGTCAGGAGATAAATAGAAAATACCCAGCCAAACTGCGCGAAGCCGCCCAGATCGGCAATGATCGTAGGCATCGCCGTCGCCACAATCGTCACCTCAATCGCGGCCATAAACATAGCCAGCATACAGGCAAACAAAATCCATGGACGATGGCTGCGCAAAACTTCAGCGTGCTCTGACATAACGCTCCTTATCCCGTTTTACTCTCTCTTATCCCGCCACACAGCCCGTGCTTATGTGACAGGGTAACCTTTTTCGATGAATTTTTTTTATTGTCATACCATCCCGTACCCGGTGCGGGCTGCAGGCGGTTTTGACCCCTCACTGTCAGCTGTTTTTTGCGTTAAATGCTGGCGTTGCCGATCAGAGATTGCTATAGACTTTTAGCCGTCAGGTTAATTATCTGTAAATTTATGCCGAACGCAGGCAACCCGCACCTTAACCATAAAATTTTGCTATCGAACGCGGCCTCTTATCCTGCCGCTCAGCAGAGCAATCATAGCTGATAGTTCTGTTTATTCAGGGAGAAAACGGTTATGCCTCACGCATCGCTGATCCGGCGCACCGGATTGGCTCTTCTCACTCTTACGCTACTCGTTTCGCTTCTGATCTGGGGCATTGGTCCGGATACGCTGCGCGCCCGCCAGACCGATCTGATCTATCTTGGCCAGCAGCATCTCTGGCTGGTTTTCTGGTCCATGCTCTGCGCCCTGCTGGTGGGGATCCCTGCCGGGATTGTGCTGAGCCGTCCTTTTGCGCGACGTCAGGCTGAATATGTTATGCAGATCTTCAACGTCGGCAATACCCTCCCGCCTCTGGCCGTGCTGGCGCTGGCTATGGTCGTGGTGGGCATCGGTGAGCGACCGGCGCTGATTGCGCTGTTTCTTGCCTCGCTGCTGCCCATTGTGCGCAATACCTATGCCGGCCTGTGCGCGGTTCCACCGGCGCTGACCGAGGCGGCTAAAGGCATTGGCATGACCCGCCTGCAGCGGCTGCGCCAGGTTGAGCTGCCGGACGCGCTGCCGGTGATATTAGCCGGCGTGCGCATCGCCACCGCGATTAACGTCGGCACCGCGCCGCTGGCCTTTTTGATAGGCGCCAGCAGCTACGGCGAGCTGATTTTCCCCGGGATCTATCTGAACGATTTCCCGACGCTGATTCTGGGTGCGGCCGCTACCGCGCTGATTGCCCTGATCCTGGATATGCTGCTGGCCGCGCTGGGCCGCATTCTTTCGCCACACGCTGCAACTTAACTCATGGAGCACGTTTTGATGACCCCCACCAGGCTGTTTTTCAACCGGCTGCGCGGCGCTGTGCTGGCCCTGAGCGCTGCGCTACTGCTTAATCAGTCAGCGCTGGCGGCTGCGCCTATTACGCTCTCAACCAAAAGCTTTACTGAACAGCATATTTTGTCTGCCCTGTCCGTTTTGTGGCTGCAGAAAAACGGGTTTACGATCGTCCCTAAGACCAATATTGCGACCACCATCAGCCGTAATGCCATGATCAACAAACAGATCGATATGACATGGGAATATACCGGCACCTCGCTCATTATTTTTAACCACATCAGTAAGCCCATGTCTTCTGAACAGGCGTGGGAAACAGTAAAAAAGCTGGATGCGAAACTGGGCCTGGTCTGGCTTGAACCGGCACCGATGAACAACACTTACGCTTTCGCCATGCAGCGACGTCGCGCAGAGCAGGAGGGTATCACCACCCTGTCGCAGCTGGTAAGCAAAATGGAGCAGGTGCGCGCCAGCGATCCGGAGCATAACTGGCGGCTGGGACTCGACCTGGAGTTTGCTGGTCGCTCCGATGGCCTGAAGCCGCTGCAAAAAGTTTATCAACTGCCGCTCGATCGCCCGCAAATCCGTCAGATGTATCCCGGCCTGGTCTATAACGCGGTCCGTGACGAGTTTGTGGACGCCGGCCTGATCTATACCACCGATGGTCGCGTCAAAGGCTTTGACCTGCTGGTATTAAAAGATGATAAGCATTTCTTTCCCAGTTACAACGTCACGCCAGTGGTGCGTAAAGAGGTGCTCGCTGCACATCCTGGCCTGGAGAAAGCGCTGAATCAGCTGTCAGCATTGATTACTGATGACGCTATTTCAGAAATGAACAAGCGGGTGGATATCGATCATCAGTCACCCGCTCAGGTTGCACGCGATTTCCTCCAGACCCGTAACATGCTGTAAGGAGACACCATGGATACCCTCTATTACATCACTGATAACTGGCAGATGCTGCTCGGCCTGACCTGGCAGCACACCTGGCTGGTGCTGGTGGCGGTTGGTTTTGCCATCCTGGCTGGCGTACCGCTGGGCATTTTAATTGTACGCTTTAAGTGGCTGGCGACACCGGTGCTGGGCATCGCCACTATTGTACTGACCATTCCGACTATTGCGCTGTTCGGGCTGATGATCCCGTTGTTTTCGCAGATCGGCCAGGGCATCGGCGCCCTGCCCGCCATCACGGCAGTGTTTCTCTATTCGCTGCTGCCTATTGTGCGTAACACCCATACGGCGCTGGAAAACCTGCCCTCCGGACTGCGCGAAGCGGGACGCGGCATTGGTATGACGTTCTGGCAGCGGCTGCGCTGGGTAGAGATCCCGATGGCGCTGCCGGTGATTTTCGGCGGCATCCGCACGGCGGTGGTGATGAACGTCGGCGTTATGGCGATCGCCGCCGTTATCGGTGCAGGCGGTCTCGGACTGCAGCTGCTGGATGGCATCGGCGGTAGCGATGTACGCATGCTTATTGCCGGCGCGCTGATGATATGTCTGCTGGCTATCTTTCTTGACTGGCTGCTGCACCGGCTGCAGCTGGCACTGACCCCGAGGGGAATTCGCTAATGATTAAACTGGAAAACCTGACGAAAACCTTTACCCAGAAGAGCGGCGCGGCCTTCAATGCGGTTGATAACGTCAGCCTGGAGGTACCGGCAGGCGAAATGTGCGTGCTGCTCGGCCCTTCCGGCTGCGGCAAAACCACCACGCTGAAGATGATTAACCGGCTGATACCGGCCAGCGGCGGCCGGATTTATATCAACGGAGAGGATACCAGCGGCCAGGATACGGTAACGCTGCGCCGCAATATCGGCTATGTGATCCAGCAGATTGGCCTGTTTCCGAACATGACGATTGAGGAGAATATTACGGTGGTGCCGCGTATGCTGGGCTGGGATAAAAAGCGCTGCCGCGAACGGGCTACGGAGCTGATGAGCATGGTGGCGCTGGACCCGACTAAATTTTTGCATCGCTATCCGCGTGAAATGTCCGGTGGTCAGCAGCAGCGTATTGGCGTTATCCGCGCCCTGGCCGCCGATCCACCGGTATTGCTGATGGATGAGCCGTTTGGCGCCGTCGATCCGATAAACCGCGAAGTAATCCAGAACGAGTTTCTGGAGATGCAGCGACAGCTGAAAAAAACGGTCATGCTGGTCAGCCACGATATTGATGAAGCGCTGAAGCTCGGCGATCGCATTGCGGTGTTTGGTCAGGGAAAAATTGTGCAGTGCGCCAGCCCGGATGAGCTGCTGGCAAAACCTGCTAATGACTTTGTCGGATCCTTCGTTGGTCAGGATCGCACCCTTAAGCGCCTGCTGCTGGTACAGGCGGGCGACGTCACTGACCAGCAGCCCACCATTACCGTACGCCGCAGCACGCCGCTTACAGAGGCCTTTGCCACCATGGATGACAACGATATGCGTTCCGTTACGGTTGTCGATGAGGATGGCAGGCCGCTCGGATTTGTGAAGCGGCGCGAAGCGCGCGGCGCTGCCGGCCAGTGCGGAGAGCTGCTGCACCACTTTCGCGTCACCGGTAAAGCTGAAGAGAACCTGCGCGTGGTGCTGTCAAAGCTGTATGAGCACAATACCGTCTGGATGCCGATTGTCGATGAAGATGGTCGCTACAGCGGCGAAATTTCGCAGGATTACATAGCGGATTATCTCAGTTCTGGCCGGACCCGCCGCCGTCTGAACCCCTGAACGCTGCGTGCGCCGGAAGCGGCGCACGCGTGGCTCGTTAATCGTGTTCTGACACGCTGACGGCTGCGGGTTGTGCCCTGGTAAAGGAAAACGCCGGCCCGGTTAACGCCTCCGGATCGATATAGCGCGTGAGATCGCGCTGCTCAGCGCGCGGCAGATAAGGCAGCTCTCCCAGCAGCGGCGCGGCAAGCCGGTCGCGCAGCACGCTGACAATCTCCGCATAGTGAGCCAAACCCGGATTGATGCGGTTTGCGACCCAGCCTGCCAGCGTCAGGCCATCGTGCGCAATCGCCTCCGCTGTCAGCAGCGCATGATTAATACACCCCGTTTTTATCCCCACGACCAGCACGACCGGCAGCTGCTGCTGCTGTACCCAGCCGGCGAGCGGCTGCCGATCGTTTATCAGGCTGCGCCAGCCGCCTGTGCCCTCCACGATCACATATCCCGCCTGCGTCTGCAGATCGGCCAGATGACGATCCAGCAGCGCGTAATCGATATGCTGCCGTGCCCCCGTTCCGGACGCATCATCGGTCAGAATAACCGGATTAACCGCCGGATAGCTGAGCGTCAGCCCTGACGCCTGCTGCAGCAGTTCTGCATCGCGGTTGCGTAATCCTTCCGGCGTGGCGCGCGCCTCTTTTGCCACAGGTTTAAAACCTGCGGCGCAGATGTTTGCCTGTGCCAGCAATTGCAGCAGCGCGCATGCAACCACTGTTTTTCCTGCTCCGGTATCGGTACCTGTGACAAATAGCGTTTTCACCTGTTCCACTCCTTCCAGTAAGCAGCATGGATAGCCTGCGAAGAAGGCAGTGTAGGTAATTGACGCCGCCGGATGCTTGCGTTAGCGCAAACTTAAGGTGGGCTGTAGTTATCCCTGCAGCAGTTTAATCAGCAGATGACCGTTATAGAGGGCATCTTTGATCAGCGCTGCCGCCCCCAGCGTACCGGGATCGCTCATTAACGCAGGCACCAGCTCCAGATCGCGGCTGTAAGCGGGCAGCGCCTGCTGCCGGATAGTGCTGTTTATGGCGGGGAAAAGTACGTCTGCCGCCTGATTGAGTGGCGAACCGATAAGAATTTTTTGCGGGTTGAAAATATTCACCATCATCGCCAGCATACGCCCGACGTGATGCCCCACGCCGGCAATCGCATCGTGCGCCAGCCGGTCACCCTGCTGCGCAGCGCGGCAGAGGTTTTCCAGCGTCAGCGGCTGCTGATGCAGCGGGCTGTCAGGCTGTAGCGCCAGCCGCTGCTGCGCCAGCTGCAGCAGACTGGAAGTGCTGGCCACGGTCTCCAGGCAGCCGTGATTACCGCAATAGCACTGCTGGCCCCAGGGATCGATCTGGGTATGCCCTATCTCCACCAGCGCACGGCCGCTTTTATGCAGCAGCTGACCGCCACTGATGACCCCTGCGCCTACGGTCTCATCAATAACAATCTGAATAACATCCTGCGCGCCGCGCGATGCGCCAGACTGCGCCTCTGCCAGCGTCCACGCTGAGATGTCATGCTGCACAAACACCGGCAGGCCGGAACGCTGCGCCAGCGTTTCGCCCAGCGGCATATCCTCTACATCATAGCCCGGCATACGATGAACCACGCCGGAGGCGGCGTTGATAAGACCCGGGGTGGTGATAGCGATAGCTGTCAGACGCTCCAGCCGCTGCTGATGCCGGATAAAGAACGCATCCACCAGCGTCTGCAGCGTCTGCAGCAGCGGCACGTCAGACGTCACGGGCAGCGGCAGGCGATCCTCTTCCAGTGCGCGGCTGCTTAAATCGCGCAGCGTCAGCGTGATTGCGCCGGGCTGAATACGTATCGCCAGATAGTGCCACGCCAGGGTATCAAGCACGAGACCAATCGCCGGACGACCGCGGCTGCCCGGCTCCTGAAACTCCGTTTCCTGCACCAGATGCGCATCCAGCATTTCGCGTACAATTTTAGTAATGCTGGCGGGTGCCAGCTGCGCCCGCCTGGAGAGTTCAATACGTGATATCGGCCCATGCTGGTCAATCAGACGGTAGACTACGCCTGCGTTAGTCTGTTTGATGTGGTCAATATGACCAGGCTGACTCTCCCGATTCACACCCTGCTCCCGGATATTTTCGCGCTTCTAAATAAACATTCGCTATGGTGAGGCACTTTGCCGGAGAGCGTTAACTATTTGGCTGGAAATGTGACTGGTCGCACAGATTGTTCGGCTCCGTCTGCCCTGATTGCGTCAGATTTCAGCGTTTTCCAGCATCAGCGCCTGCATGTTGCGCATCTGGGCGGTGGGTTCCCGCAGCGCTGACCAGACCAGCCACACTTCCGAGCGCGCATCGCTCTCCTCCAGCGGGATCCAGATCAGATCGGCGAGCCGCGCCCGGGCAAACGCAGCGGGCAATACCGAGATCCCCAGCCCGGTCGCTACCAGTCCCAGAATCGTCATCGCCTCACCCGCCTCCTGCGTGATAACCGGGCTGACGTGATAGCGATGCAGCAGGGCCAGAATGTCACCGTAGAGCGCCGTACCGCTCTGCGCGTCAAAGAAGATAAACGGCTCCCCGGTCAGGGCGCGAACGGAGAGGCTGCGGTGCTGCGCCAGCGGATGATCGCGGTGCATCACCGCATATAACGGCTCCCGCAGCAGCAGCTGGTAATGCAGATCTGCCGGCAGCGGCGTATTGCGCATCACACCCAGATCGAGCTGGCCATCAAGCAGCGGCGTCAGCTGCTGGCGGGTGTTGTGCTCCTGCATATGAATATGCACTTCCGGCCAGCGCTGGCGAAAACGAAACAGCGCATCGGAAACCAGTCCGGTAAACGGGGCTGATGAGGTGAAACCGATGCGCAGTTCGCCCTGCTGCCCCTGATGAATGCGTGCCGCCCGGTCAGCGCTCTGGTTTACCTGCAGCAGAATAGCGCGCGCATCCTGCAGAAAAGCGGCACCGGCCGGCGTCAGCTGTACGCTGCGATTGGTGCGCACCAGCAGTCGGGCCTGAATGCTCTGCTCCAGCTGCTGGATCTGCTGGCTGAGCGGCGGCTGAGAAATATTGAGGCGCCGCGCCGCGCGGCCAAAATGCAGCTCCTCAGCGACAGCAATGAAATAGCGCAGGTGACGCAGCTCGATAGCCATATTTTTAACATATCAGTTGAGAGGATTAATATATTGTACATCTCATTAACGCCTTTCTACAGTAAATCACTCTTTCTCAATAAGGATATCCTGTGAGCCGCCTTACCTCGCTGATATGGCGTAACCCTATCGACGTCACTGCTGACGCCACCCCGTCCCGCATCGGGCGCGACTCACCGCAGTTCCTGCCGGTGACGCTGGCGCTGTTTTCTGCCGGCCTTGCCACTTTTGCTCTGCTCTACTGCGTCCAGCCTATTCTGCCGGTGCTGTCGCAGCAGTTTGGCATTACGCCGGCGCAAAGCAGCATCTCGCTCTCGCTCTCTACCGGATTGATGGCGCTGGGGCTGCTGTTTACCGGTCCGCTTTCAGACGCTATTGGCCGTAAGCCGGTGATGGTAACGGCGCTGATGCTGGGGGCGCTGTGTACGCTGCTGTCGGCGATGATGCAGAGCTGGCACGCCATTCTGCTGATGCGTGCGCTGATCGGCCTGTCGCTCAGCGGCGTGGCCGCCGTTGGCATGACCTATCTGAGCGAAGAGATGTATCCCCGGGTGGTGGCTTTTTCGATGGGACTCTATATCAGCGGTAACTCCATTGGCGGCATGAGCGGCCGTCTGCTCACCGGGGTGATCACCGATCTCTTTTCCTGGCGAATCGCCATTGGCGTCACCGGCTGCTGCTCGCTGGCGGCGGCGCTGATGTTCTGGAAAATCCTGCCCGCATCGCGTCACTTCCGCCCCGCCTCGCTCCGCCCGCGCCATCTGCTGATCAACTTCCGCCTGCACTGGCGCGACGGCGGGCTGCCGCTGCTGTTTGCCGAAGCCTTTCTGCTGATGGGCGCGTTTGTCACCCTGTTTAACTATATTGGTTACCGGCTGATGAGTGCGCCGTGGACTCTCAGCCAGGCGGTAGTAGGATTACTGTCGCTGGTCTATCTCACCGGCTCATGGAGTTCGCCAAAAGCAGGAGCCCTGACCGGCCGCTTTGGGCGCGCGCCGGTGATGCTGAGCGCTATCGCTATTATGCTGGCCGGACTGCTGCTGACGCTGGCGCCCACCCTGTGGCTGATCGTTCCCGGCATGCTGCTCTTTACCGCCGGTTTTTTTGCCGCTCACGCCGTTGCCAGCGGTTGGGTGGGAACCCGCGCCCGGCGCGCCCGAGGCCAGGCCTCTTCACTCTATCTGTTCAGCTACTATGCCGGATCCAGCCTGGCCGGTACGGCGGGCGGCCTGTTCTGGCATAGTTACGGCTGGCCGGGCGTCACGTTATTTATTACGCTGCTGCTGCTGCTGGCACTGCTCACCGGTTTTCTGCTGCTGCGCCGCCGCCTCTGACCCGCGCTTATGGCCAAGCGGAGCGTCCCGGCTCCGCTTCTGCCACCTTTCTCCAGGTCCACCTGAAACAAAACTGCAATTCATCGTTATAATCTTTTCTATTCCAATAATAGTCAGACGTTTTTTTTACAGCAATGAGGTGGTTAATGGCGCTTTTTTACTATGTTGATAAACATGCCGGGTATAACAATAATCATGTGGTGCACGCAAAAGGCTGCCCGTTCCTCCCTGCCGACCCTGCGCGGCGCTTTCTTGGCACTTTTTATGCGCCGAACGCGGCGATCCAGCAGGCGCGTAAATTCTATCCGGGCGCCATGGGCTGTGAGCACTGCTGTCCGGTGGGTGTAAAAAAAAACCTGACCCCCTGCAATAGCGTGGCCCTGAAACATATGGTGTGACTCTGATAATTCTGGTCTGAAGTCACACTGTTATAAATAAGGGTTACGTCGCCACTCTGTCAGCCCTGAATTCCGCGCTTTTCCCCGTCAGCGGCTGATGCCGGTAATAAACAGAGGAATAAAAAAGCCTTAGCAGGTTTCCATCTGCCGGTTCATCAGCCACAATAGAGATAATTTGTGACGCAGATCACCTTTGAGGCGTCTCTGCTCCCGTTAACCTGCTGTCTGACTAATTTGAACTTCATGCAAACATCTACCGTTTCCCGTAAAACAGCCTGGCTACGCGTTGTCCTGCTGGCCATTGCGGCGTTTGTCTTTAATACCACTGAATTTGTCCCGGTCGGCCTGCTTTCTGATATTGCAGCAAGCTTTACGATGAAAACGGCAGATGTGGGGATTATGCTCACCATTTATGCCTGGGTGGTGGCGCTGCTGTCGCTGCCGCTGATGCTGCTGACGCGCAACGTTGAGCGGCGTCTGCTGCTGGCGGTGCTGTTTATTCTCTTTACCGGCAGCCACGTGCTCTCAGCGTTTGCCTGGGACTTCCGCTCTCTGGTGGTGTCCCGTATCGGGATTGCACTCTCACACGCCGTGTTCTGGTCGATTACTGCCTCGCTGGCTATTCGCGTGGCACCGGCAGGTAAAAAAACGCAGGCGCTGAGTATGCTTGCCACCGGAACCGCACTGGCAATGGTTCTGGGGGTGCCTATCGGGCGCGTAATCGGGCAGTATCTCGGCTGGCGCACCACGTTTGGCATGATTGGCCTCTCGGCGCTGGTGCTGATGATCCTGCTGGTGCGTGTGTTACCGCGTCTGCCCAGCGAGCATACCGGCTCACTCAGCAGCGTGCCGATGCTGTTCCGCCGTCCGGCGCTGGTGACGATGTATCTGCTGGTGACGCTGGTGGTCACGGCGCACTACACCGCTTATAGCTATATTGAGCCCTTTATGCAGGTGGTAGCGAACGCGGATGCCAATTTTACCACCCTGCTGCTGCTGCTGTTCGGCTCTGCGGGCATTCTCGGCAGTATTCTGTTCAGTACGCTGGGTAACCGCTTCCCGTCTGCGATGTTAATCGCTGCTATTGCGCTGATCACGCTCTGTATGGGACTGCTGATTTTTGCAGCGGTGCGCCCGACCGCCATTATTACCCTCTGTATTATCTGGGGCATGGCGATGATGATGATCGGACTGGCGATGCAGGTTCGCGTGCTGTCACTGGCCCCGGATGCCACCGATGTGGCGATGTCGCTCTTCTCCGGTATTTATAATATCGGTATCGGAGCCGGCGCACTGCTCGGCAGCCAGGTCAGCCAGCATCTGCAGCTCTCAGACGTGGGTAACGTCGGGGCGCTGATAGGGCTTTTCTCGCTGTTCTGGTGCGTGGCGATTTTCCGCCGCTATCCGCAGTTACGCTCTAATGGCTGACTGACTGACCGGCAGCTGCAGGGACGCACGCTGCCGGATCCCGCTTTTTGTATTACGCCTCGCATCCTGTCCGTTTTGCCCTTTATAATCCCACTGACTCTCTCCGCAGGGACCGTTATGAACAGTAAACGAGTAACGCTGATTCTGTCGCGCGCCGTCAGCCACGTCATGCTTGAGGATATCCGGGCGATTGTGCCAGCCGCTGCGCTGAGCGTTTTTATCAATACCCTGGATGAAACCCGCTACGCCACGGTTGAGTGCCTGCAGAGCGAAGAGAACTGTGCGCTGCTCGCCTCCGCTATTGTGGTCTGGCGTCAGCTCGGGCAGATTCAGCACATTGACTACCATAAAGGCGATCGCCTGCGGCAGATCGCGGATGCCACGCAGTTTGAACTGTTCAGCATAATGAAAACGCATCGCGCGCTGCTCCGGCTCGCTTAATAAGGATTGCTATGAAGATTGGTTTGCTGTTTCCCATTGCCATTATTGTTGCCGGCGTAACGTTTCTGGCCTGGTTTATTGCCAGCGGTGCAGCGGTGCCGGGGTCGTAAAGCGGCACCGCTGCGGCGGCAGCAGCCGACGTCTGCGCCTTAACGGATATGCTTCTGGCTAAAGAGCAACGCCGCGCCGCTCAGCAGCGACATCGCCATCAGATAATAGCCCGGTGCCAGGCTACTTCCCGTCCAGCTAATCAGCAGCGTGCAAATCAGGGGCGCAAAGCCGCCAAAGAGGGTAACGGCGACGTTATAGCTGATCGCCATGCCGCTGGCGCGCGTGCCCATCGGAAAGAGATCGGCCATCACTGAAGGCACCACGGAGAAGTAGACCGACTTCAGCAGCGCCATCCAGCAGACCAGCAAAATCAGCGTCACCGGCGTGGTATGGTTCGCTAACAGCCGGAACGCCGGCCAGATGGTAACCATTAACAGTATCAGCGATCCCCACATCAGCGGTGCGCGGCCAACGCGCTCCGCCCACAGGCCCATCAGCGGCGTCACCAGCGTCAGGATCACCCCGCCCAGCAGCGTAGCGGTAAAGGCCGCGCTGCCTGAAAGGTGGAGATTTTTGGTCGCCCAGGTCGGCACATAGTTCAGCATGTAGTTAACCGCCGTCGAGATTACCATCAGGCCAATCGCCAGCAGCATCAGCTGCTTCTGGCGCCCGAACAGACGCTTCAGCGGCGCGGGCTCCGGCGGGCGGTCGGCAAAGCTTGCGGGCTCATGCACATGGCGGCGGATATAGAGACCCAGCGGACCAATCAGCAGCCCAAAGGCAAACGGAATGCGCCAGCCCCACGCCTGCATTTCACTTTCGCTCAGCAGCTGCGTCAGCCCCAGCCCAAACGCAGAGGCCATCAGCGTACTGGCTCCCTGGGTCGCGAACTGCCAGCTGGCAATAAAGGCTTTGCGCTCGGGATAGTGCTCCACCAGAAAGGCCGTCGAGCTGCCAAACTCGCCGCCAGCTGAAAATCCCTGAATCAGCCGCGCTACCAGAATCAGCAGCGGCGCCAGCAGCCCGATGTGCGCATAGCCCGGCATAAAAGTGATGATCGCCCCGCCCAGCATCATCAGATTGATTGAGAGCAGCAGCGCCCGCTTGCGTCCGTGGCGATCGGCGTAGTTACCCAGCACGATTGCCCCCAGCGGGCGGATCAGAAATGAGACGCCAAAACTGCCAAAGGTCAGCAGCAGCGAGACCGCCGGATCGCTGACCGGGAAAAAGGCGTGGGCAATATAGCTGGCAAAAAATCCATATACCGCAATATCAAACCACTCCAGGGCGTTGCCGATGCAGGTGGCAAACAGCGTTTTATGCAGCGCAGGTTTACTCCCCGCGAGCGTGGCGGCCGGGTTCAGGCTGCTCATTGTGCACCTCCTGCTCTGGCACGATGCTGTGCAATAAGCGCGTCACCCCGCTCGCCCAGATCCCACAGCAGCGCGGTCATGATCTGCAGCCCTTCGCGCGCCACCGGCGTCAGCAGATGCTCATTGACGCCATGCTGCCCGCAGGCCGGATAGGAGTGCGGCACCCAGAGCGTCGGTAATCCCAGAATGTCCGCAAACACATCGTTCGGCAGCGATCCGCCCAGATTCGGCAGCAGCGCCGGAGGCTGCTCACACAGCGCCGTCATGGTATGCATGACCCACTCCACCAGCGGATCGGTCGGATCAAAACGCGTTGCCGGCGATCCGTGCAGCACCTCAACCTCAACGTCAGTAAAGCCTGCGGCGGCAAGGTGAGCCGTAACGTGCTCGCCCAGCCGCTGCCAGTCGGTTCCCACCACGAAGCGCAGCTGGCATACCGCCGTGGCGCTGGCGGGGATAGCATTCATCGGGCGTGCCGGATTGCCGGTGATAAAGGTCAGCACTTCCAGCGTGTTCCAGCCATAAAGGCGTTCGGCAGGCGTCAGCCCCGGCTCCCCCCAGTTGCAGGCAAGCGCAGGATCGCCCGGCATGCCGCCCACGCGGATGCTGCTCAGGATCGCACGCACCGCGGGCGTCAGAGAGTCAGGTTTCAGCGCGGCGACCTGCAGCTCACCGCGGGCGCTTATCAGTGCTGCGATCGCATGGGCGAGCCGGGTACCGGGGTTACTCAACAGGCCGCCCCAGTTGCCGGAGTGACAGGCGTTGTCGCGCGCGTTGATGGTGAGACGAAAATTTACCGCGCCGCGTGAGCCGAGAAACAGGGTCGGACGGGGTGCGCTGACGCGCGGTCCGTCTGACGCGATAAAGAGATCGGCCTTCAGCAGCGCAGCATGTTCCCGGCAGAGTTCCGCCAGGCCCGGCGAGCTAATCTCCTCACCCATTTCAAACAGCAGTTTGCAGTTAAAGCCGAGCCGGCCGCCCCGCGCGTGCCAGACCTGCTCCAGCGCCGCCAGATTTATGCAGTGCTGGCCTTTATTATCCGCGCTGCCGCGCGCATACCAGCGATCGCCCTCTGCCGTCAGCTGCCAGGGATCCAGATCGGCGCGCCAGTTTTCATCGTCACCAAAGACCACATCGCCGTGACCATAGCTCAGCAGCGTGGGCAGCGTCGCCGCTTCCATACGGATGGCAACCAGGAACGGCGGCTTATCCGCCAGCGGGTTGGCGATAAAGTGCAGCTCAAAACCGAGCGCGCTCAGCTGCGGGCCGATCTCCTCGCGCAGGTAATGCGCCAGCTGCGGCGCACGATCTGGTCGCTGACTCTCCGTGCGCAGCGCCACGCGTCTCGCCAGCAGCTGCTGAAACTCACCGCTGTCGAAGTAGCGCAGCGCGGCTGATATCGCCCGATCTCGTGTCATGTTTGCATCTCTGTTTGCGTTATTGTGCTGACATAGTTACGAAATCACTGCTTTGCCACAATTATCAATTTATCGAGTATGCTTTGCTTTTACAGCAAAGCTTCCCTGCCCGTTTCTGAGGCATGCACTATCATGAGGCACGTCGATGTTAAGCACTGAACTTCGCTATTTTCTGGTGGTTGCCCGGGAAGGATCGCTCAGCGCGGCCAGCGCGCAGCTCTACGTGGCCGTTTCCGCTATCAGTCGTCAGATACAGCGGCTGGAGACGCAGGTTGGCACGCCGCTGTTTCAGCGCCACGCGCGCGGGATGGTGCTGACGGAGGCGGGGGAAATCTTTGCGCATCACGTGCGAAAAACGCAGCTCGATATGGAGTATGCCCTGGCGGAAATCAACGGATTACGTGCGATGCGGCGCACGCTGATCCGCGTGGCCTGTACCGATGGTCTGGCGTTCAGCCTGCTACCGGCTCTGATCGCCGCGTTTCGCGCTGACCACCCGGCCACGCTGTTTGAGGTACAGGTGGCAGACGCACAGGGTGTGGCAGAGCAGCTGCGTCAGGGCGCGTGCGATATTGCGCTGCAGTTCAGCCTGCGTGCTGAACAGGGAGTGGAGATTATCGGCTCCTGGCCTGCGCCGGTGTTGCTCCTGATGCAGCAGCAGCACCCGCTGGCCGCAGCGTCCGCTATTACGCTGGCGCAGCTCAGCCACTATCCGCTGGCGCTGCCGCAGCAAAATACGACCGTACGCCAGCTGTTTGAACTGGCGAGCCACATGAGCGGCCAGCTGATTGAGCCGGTGTTAACCTGCGACAACTTCTCGGCGCTGTTTAACTTTCTGCTGCAGACGCCGCAGGCGGTGACAATCTGCAGCGCCTTTACCGTACGCGGCCAGACCGGACGGCATCAGCTCGCCCTGCGGAGCATTAATATCGAACAGCTCAGTCAGCGTACACTCCAGCTGCAGGCGCAGTCAGGGCGGCCCCGCAGCGCCGCCCTGACGCTGTTCCTCGCGTTCCTGCAGCAGCAGCTGAGCGCAGAAGATCCAGCGCTTACTGCTTAATATCGACCGGATAGAAGTTGTGCTTGCCAAACGGATCAACCTGATAGCCGCTGACCGACTTGCGCACCGGTTCAAAAATAGTGGAGTGTGCGATCATGACCGCCGGCATCTGGTCATGCATCATCTGCTGCGCTTCCTGATAGAGCGCAACGCGCCGATCATGATCCTGCTCGGCGCGCGCGGCGGTAATGATTTTCTCAAACGGCTGATAGCACCACTTTGACGAGTTGGAGCCGCCATTCGCTGATGTGCAGCTGTAGAGCGGACCAAAGAAGTTATCCGGATCGCCGGTGGCGGTGGTCCAGCCCATCAGCGCCGCCTGATGCTCGCCGCTCTTGACCCGCTTAAGGTATTCGCCCCACTCATAGCTGACGATGCTGGCTTTGATGCCCACCTGCGCCCAGTCCGCCTGAATCATCTCAGCCATCCGGCGCGCGTTGGGATTATAGGGGCGCTGCACCGGCATCGCCCAGAGTGCGATTTCGGTACCGGGTTTGATGCCCGCCTCCTGCAGCAGCGCTTTGGCCTGTTGCGGATCCCAGGCGTAATCTTTCAGCTGCTGATCCGCGCTCCAGACGCCCGGCGGCAGAATGTTTTTCGCTACCGTGCCGGTGCCTTTGAAGATTGCGTCGATAATCGCCTGTTTATTGATGGCCATTGCGAGCGCCTGGCGCACCTTCACATTATCCAGCGGCGCTTTGGTGGTGTTAAACGAGAGAAAACCGGTGTTCAGGCCCGACTTCTGCTCCAGCGTCAGATCGGGATTGTTGCGCATCTTATCGAGATCGGCCGGATTCGGGAACGGCATAACCTGGCACTCATTTTTCTCCAGCTTCGCCAGTCGCACCGAGGCGTCCGGCGTGATTGAAAATATCAGCCGATCCAGTTTTGCTTTGCCCTGCCAGTAAGCCGGGAACGCCTTATACAGAATGCGTGAATCTTTCTGATACTGCACCAGCTCAAACGGGCCGGTGCCAATCGGCTGCATATCAACTTTTTCCGGCGTGCCCGCCTTCAGCATTTTGTCCGCATACTCGGCGGAATGAATGGAGGCGAAATACCACGCCAGATCGGCGAGAAAAGGCGCTTCCGGGTGCGCCAGCGTGATACGCACGGTGTGATCATCTACGCGGTCAATGGCGGTGATGAGTTTTGCCAGCTCCAGGCTCTCAAAGTTCGCGTAGTTGCCGCCGGATACGGTGTGATAGGGATTTTTTGCATCCATCTGCCGCATAAAAGAAAAAATCACGTCGTCCGCATTGAAGTCGCGTCCCGGCGTGAAGAGTTTATTGCTGTGGAATTTTACGCCTTTGCGCAGATGGAAGGTGTAAACCCTGCCATCGGGGCTGATCTCCCAGCGTTCTGCCAGCGCAGGCTGTAAATCGGTCGTGCCGGGACGGAAGTCCACCAGCCGGTCAAACAGCGGTACGGCGCTGGCATCCACGCTGGTGCCGGAGGTATAAAGCTGCGGGTTAAAGTTTTCCGGGGAGCCTTCAGAACAGTAAACCAGCGTCTTCGCGGATACGCTGCCTGCCACAGCCACGCCCAGCAGGCTTAGCGTCAGTTTGCTCATCATCATTTTCATACTGTTTCTCGCTTTTTATTGACTTATGTTGGTCTGCATCGCTATTTATTTCATTGATAACATGTTTTCACCGCCAGGCGTATCACCTGCGGACCCTTACTGATAAGGAATTGTGATGACAGACCAGCTTGCCCGGGAACTGACCCGGCGGTTTTATCGTTATCTGGCGGTCTCCAGCCAGAGTGATGCAAAGTCCACCACCCTGCCCAGTACGCCCTCTCAGCATGAGATGGCTGCGCTGCTGGCACAGGAGCTGCGAGACCTGGGGCTGCAGCAGGTCGAGATTGACCAGCACGCCACCGTAACCGCCGTTAAGCCCGGCAACACGCCTGGCGCACCCCGTATCGGTTTTATTACCCATATCGATACCGTGGACGTTGGCCTCTCGCCCGATATCCATCCGCAGACGCTGACCTTTACCGGCGACGACCTCTGTCTTAATGCTGAGCAGCAAATCTGGCTGCGCGTGGCGGAACATCCGGAGATCCTGCCTTACCGCGGTCAGGAGATTATTTTCAGCGACGGCACCAGCGTGCTGGGTGCCGATAACAAAGCTGCGGTAAGCGTGGTGATGACGCTCATGGCGAATCTGCAGGGCGCGCACGGCGATGTCGTGGTCGCGTTTGTGCCGGACGAAGAGATTGGGCTGCGCGGTGCCAAAGCGCTGGATCTTGAGCGGCGTTTTAACGTCGATTTCGCCTGGACCATCGACTGCTGTGAGCTGGGAGAGGTGGTCTATGAATGCTTCAACGGCGCCAGCGCTGAGCTGGTGTTTAGCGGCGTGCCGGCGCATCCGATGTCAGGGAAAGGGGTGCTGGTCAATCCGCTGCTGATGGCGCATGATTTTATCAGCTGTTTTGATCGCCAGGCGACGCCGGAACAGACCGAGGGCCGCGAAGGCTATATCTGGTTTAATGAGATGCAGGCGAACGCCAGCCAGGCGGTGCTGAAAGCCTCCATTCGTGATTTCGATCTGCAGGGTTTTGCCGCGAAGAAACAGCAGCTGGCAACGGTTGCCGAACAGATTGCCGCCCGCTATCCCACCGGCAAGGTGGCGCTGACGATCGGCGACGTTTACAGCAATATCAGCAATGCGATTGGTGAAGATCGCCGCGCCATCGATCTGCTGTTTGCCGCGCTGGCGCAGGCTGGCGTGACGCCGAAAGTGATCCCGATGCGCGGTGGCACCGATGGCTCTGCGCTGTCAGCGAAAGGTCTGCTGACGCCTAACTTTTTTACCGGCGCGCACAATTTTCATTCGCGCTTTGAGTTTCTGCCGATCCCCTCGTTTGTGAAGTCGTATCAGGTGGCGGAGGCGCTGTGCGCGCTGGCTGCCAGGCCAGCCTGACAGAGGGCAGGCGTTGCGCCTGCCCGCTCTTTATCAGGGCTGTTTGCTGGCAGTCACGTCAATGCCCGGAAAATATTTGGCTGCCAGCCGGGTCACGGTGCCGTCCGCCTGAACCTTGCTGATAGCTTCATCCAGCGCCGTTTTCAGCTGGCTGTCGCCTTTGCGCAGTCCATAACCGATGCCGGTGCCCAGGATAGCGTCATCCTCAACCGGTCCACCGGCAAAGGCAAAACCTTTCCCCTGCGGCTTATCCAGGAAGCCGGACTGCCCGGCCGCCGACATCACCAGCGTGCCGTCCAGACGACCGGCGACCATATCGTTATAGACCTGGTTCTGATCCTGATAGGACGTTACCGTCACGCCCTGAGGCTCCCAGTGTTTCTTCGCATAGGTCTCCTGAATAGAGCCCTGCAGCACGCCGACCGATTTTCCTTTCAGCGCGTCTGCTGAAGGCTGCAGCTTCTCGCCCGCTTTCACAATCAGCATGCTGGGAATACGGTAAATCGGTTTGGTGAAATCGATGCTTTTTGCCCGCGCCTCGGTGATGTTCATCGCGGAGTTAATCGCATCAAACTTTTTCGCCTGCAGCGCCGGGATCAGCGCATCAAAGCTGCTCTCCACCCAGCTGCAATTGAAGTTGCCGGTTTTACAGATGGCGTTACCCAGCTCAATATCAAAGCCTTCCAGCTCGCCGTGGGCGTTGCGGCTCTCAAACGGCGGGTATTGTGACTCCACGCCATAGCGCAGGCTGGTCTGCGCCAGCGTCTGTGCCGATGCGATCATGCCCAGTGCAATAAACAGCGCGTTTAGTTTTTTCATTATATGTCCTCTTTTACCCTGTAACCCGGCAGAGCGCAGCTGCGCCCGCCTCAAGTGTGGCGTCATCTTTAGCAAACGAAAGACGGATTAATCGGTTATCGGTGCCATCTGAATAAAACGCTGAGAGCGGAATGGTCGCCACGCCGTAATCAACGATAAGACGTTTTACCATTTCGCTGTCGCTCTCGTCACTGAAATCGCGAAAGCTCGCCAGCATAAAAAAGGATCCGCTGGCGGGCAGCAGCCTGAACGGTGACGCCTGCAGCAGCGTGGCCAGCCGGTCGCGCTTTGCCTGATAGAGCGCAGCGAGCTGCAGATAGTGCTCCGGCTGCGCGAGATAGCAGGCAAACCCCGCCTGCATCGGCGTGTCTGCCGCGTACATCATGAACTGATGGATCTTGACGATTTCTGCCATGATAGCAGCCGGTGCCAGCGCGTAGCCAACCCGCCAGCCGGTGACGTGAAAGGTTTTGCCAAATGACGAGACGATAACGCTGCGCTGCGCCAGTTCCGGATGGGTCGCCATACCGCAATGCTGACGGCCATTAAACAGAATATGCTCATACACCTCATCTGACAGCACAATAATATCGGTGTTGCGCGTCAGCTGCGCCAGCGCGCTCAGGTCTGCCGGCGTCAGCACCTGTCCGGTCGGATTATGCGGCGTATTAATAATGATCATGCGGGTACGCGGTGAGAGACGGGCGCGTACCTCATCCCAGTTAATGGCAAAATCGGGCTGCTGCAGCTTGATCCCTACCGGCGTGGCGCCCTGCAGGCGCACCACCGGCGCATAGCTGTCGAAGGCTGGCTCAAAAAAAATCACTTCATCGCCTGCGTGCACCAGGGCTGAAATCGCCATATAGAGCCCCTGGCTGGCGCTGCCGGTGATCAGCACTTCGCTGTCAGCATCATAATGCTGGCCATAAAGCGTGCGCACTTTTTCCGCCAGCGCGTTTTTCAGCGCCGGCAGGCCGGTCATCGGCGCGTACTGATTCTGGCCGTCGTGCATCGCCTGCGCCACCAGCTCCACCAGCAGCGGATCGCAGGGAAAATTGGGGGCGCCCTGCGACAGGTTAATCGCCTGATGGCGGGCCGAGAGCTGACCGATCACGCTAAAGATCGTGGTGCCCACATCGGGCTGTTTAGAACAGAGAGAAACTGGCGTGGTGATGCTCATTGCTGCGGCCTCGCTGGCTGACAGAGTAAGATTGAAAGATCAGATCGTTATTCAACGCATAGCGCCTTGAGACGACAAGCGAATTGTCGTCATAATAGCCATGAGAAAATTGCATAGCTGAGGATGTTATGGCCTGTTCTGCTCCTCCCCTGACAGCGATTAACGCGTTTCTGGTGACGGCGCGCTGTCTCAATCTGACGCATGCGGCGCGCGAGCTGTACCTGACGCAGAGTGCGGTAAGCCGCAAAATTGCCACGCTGGAAAACTGGCTGGGCTTTGCGCTGTTTCAGCGCCATGCGCGTGGCCTGCGGCTGACTGAACGCGGCGCGGCGCTGCTGCCGGAGCTGCAGCAGAGCTATCAGCAGCTGCTGGCGGTAACGGAACGGGCGCGCCAGCCGTCGCAGACGCTGCGGCTGAAAGCGCCCAGCTGCATTATGCGCTGGCTGCTCCCGCGCCTGATTGCGTTTGAACAGCGCTACCCGGCAACGCATGTCGCGCTGACCACGACCCAGGAGCATCTCTCTCAGCTGGAGGAGTTCGATGCGGCGATTGTTTATGGTCTGCCGCCACCCGATGCGCTGCGGCTGTTTGATGAGCGTCTGACGCCGGTGCTGGCCGCCGGGATGGCGATCCCGCAGCGAATTGAAGAGATGAGCGCGCTGACGTTTCTGCATCCGACGCCAGACCGGCGTGACTGGCAGCACTGGCTGCAGCAGCAGCGGATTGAGCTGGTGATGCAGCGTAATCAGCATTTTGCCACGATGGATCTCGCTATCAGTGCGGCAATACAGGGGTTTGGTATTACGGTGGCGGATATCACGCTGATTGAAAACGATCTGCTGGCGCAGCGCCTGGTGACGCCGTTCCCCGGCAGCGTGGCAACCGGGGCGGCGTACAGTTTACTGCAGCGTCAGGATAAGCGCGCCCCGCCGCTGCTCGCTGAGCTGGTGTCGTGGCTCAGCCGTGCCTAAAAAGCGACCCACTCCTCACTGGCTGCGGGTTTCGCCGCCGGCGTAGCGCCAGCCAGCACCGGACGACGCAGCGGAGCAGCGGAAACCGGCGGCGCATGATGAACCGGCGCGGCGGCAGAGAGGCGGAAACGCGCGACGGAGAGCTGCAGCGCTTCCGTCTGCCGCTCCAGCGCGCTCGCCGCCGCAGAGACCTGCTCAACCAGCGAGGCGTTCTGCTGCGTCACGCTGTCCATCTCCGTGACTGCGGTGCCAACCTGCGAGATCCCTTTACTCTGCTCTTCGGAGGCCGCGGCGATCTGCTTCATAATTTCGCTGACATCCTGCACGGACGTCAGGATCTGATCCATCGTGGTGCCGGCGCTGCTTACCAGCACAGAGCCTTTGTCCACCCGCTCCACCGAGTCGGCAATCAGGCTGGCAATCTCTTTTGCGGCTCCGGCGCTGCGCTGTGCCAGATTGCGCACCTCGCTGGCCACTACGGCAAAGCCGCGCCCCTGCTCACCGGCACGCGCCGCTTCAACTGCCGCATTGAGCGCCAGGATATTGGTCTGGAAAGCGATGCTGTTGATGACGCTGGTAATTTCAGCAATTTTCTTCGAGCTGCCGGAAATGCCCTGCATCGTGGCAACCACTTCGCCTACCAGCTGACCACCCTGCTGCGCGGTGCCGGTCGCGGTATCAGCCAGCGCGCTGGCCTGACGGGCGTTATCGGCGTTGAGTTTCACCGTCGCGGTGAGTTGCTCCATGCTGGCCGCGGTCTGTTCCAGCGCGGCCGCCTGCTCTTCGGTGCGTGAAGAGAGGTCGTTGTTGCCGGCGGAGATTTCCGACGCGCCGCGGTAGATATTATCTGTCCCGCTGCGGATAGCGCTGACGGCATCGCGCAGGCTCTCCTGCATGGCGCGCAGCAGCGGTATCAGTTTGCCCACGCAGTTGCGGCCTGCATCCTCCATTGGCTGGCTGAGATCGCCCTGCGCGATCAGCGTAAAGTGCTCGCGGATCCGCGCCAGCGGCCTGACCAGCATGCTCACCAGATACCTGTCCGTAAACAGCAGGATCAGCAGACCTGCCGCCACCGCCATCACGATGATGACTTTGGTCATGCCTGTCAGCCGGTCTACCGTGACCCGTGTTGCATCCAGTTTGCTGCCCGCGGACTGATTAAAGGTTTCGGCAGTGGCGCCAAACGCGCGGCTCAGCGCCGGCGTCACGCCGGTCGCCTGCGCTTTGTACGCTTCAGGCGTGCCCTGGCGCGCCAGCGCGACCTGCGGCGCAATGCCCTCATCCAGCAGTTTCTGCCAGCTGTTGATTACGCTCTGCGCTGTTGCCGGATCCATCGGACCGGGTGCCATCGCTTTAAACTGATCCAGCTGCGCTTTCATGCTGCTGAGCGCCTGCTCAACGGGGGCAAAGGCTTCTGTGCTGATTGCCGCGCCGGCGGTACGGCTCTCCATCACGCGCGACAGACGCGTTACTACCCGAAAATATTGATCGTTGCCTTTGCTCAGCACCGTCATTTGATTCACCAGCTGGCGATCGACCTCATTGCCTTTCCCCAGCGCATTCAGCGCATAAACGCTGAACAGACCGACGCCGCACCACAGCAGGCAAAACAGCCCGAGCAGCGCCAGTAAAACCGCGCGAATCGTAAAATTTTTAAAGATACCCATACCTGTTCCCCTGGATTGATACGCGTTATCGCCCGATAAAATCGGGCATATTGCGGTTATCGGCAGCAGGCAGGGAAAATGTAACCGTTTTGTAAGCTAAATAAGCGCCAGCGCAGCGGGGGGGAACAACGCAATCGTGCGCCGGTCTGCTACCGGCATTACAGCTGCACGTGGCTGCGCATCATCAGCCGGAACAGGCGCAAACGGCGACGCATAAAGCGCTTTTTTAAAGTGGTAACCGCACGGCCCTGTTCACCAAACGCGAGCGTGACATCCTCTCCGGTGCGCCAGACGGGCCACTCCGTTTCATTGCGACCGCGCAGGCGATAGCTGAATTCAGTGGCATCCCTGGCAAACGCCACCCAGTATGCGCTTACCTCTGCCGCCAGGGTTTTGTCCGCGGCAGTATAAGGCCGGTTATCGGGCGGCGGCAGCGTCTCCAGCGCGTTAAACACATAGGGGATTTCATTACCGTGCCAGGCGCCGTGCGGGTAGAGATCGCGCGCATTTTCAGAAACATAGTCAAACCAGTAGCGCCAGACGGGCATGCCGGTACCGGACTGCGACTGCGCGATCAGCAGCGGCATGACGGTAAACGCCATGTCGCGTGCCACCGCGCGTCCCAGCAGCGCATCATCATGGATGTCATATAACCATTTCAGCAGGCGATAGGTGAAGCGGTTCTTCTCGCGCATCTGCAGCAGCACGCCGCGCGCGTCGACCCCAAAATAGTTGAGTACGCTGGCTTCATCGCTGTTGCTGCCAATCATCAGCGGCACGCGATGCTGCCGGCCGGCGATAAAGGTGTCGAGCATCGGCTTTGGCAGCACGGCATCCCCGCTGATCGCCACCGGTCCCGGCGCCAGCGGCTGTGCCAGCGACCAGAATGCATCGCCGGGCAGCGCGCGCAGCTGTTCTGCCGTTGCGTTCTCCGGCAGTCCGAAGTGGGCGGCGACCTCTATTCCCTTCTGCCGCGCCTGCGGCTGCGTCAGATCGGGCAGACTGTAGCTGCTCTGGACGATGCCTTTGTGAAACAGCCCTTCTGCCAGCGGTGAACAGCAGAGAGAGAGTACGCTGCGGGCGCCAGACGATTCACCAAATAGCGTGATATTGCGACGGTTGCCGCCAAAGGCGGGAATATTGCGCTGGATCCACTGCAGTGCGGCTATCTGGTCGAGCAGCGCAAAGTTATTGACGGTTGCGCCCGCCTTATACTGCGCATCCAGCGCGGGATGTGAGAAAAAACCAAGATGGCCCAGCCGGTAGTTAAGGGTGACCACTACTACGCCCTGTGCAGCCAGCGCTTTACCCTGATAGGGATCCAGGCTGCCGGCACCGAGGGTGAAACCACCACCGTGCAGCCAGACCATCACCGGCAGCGGTGCGCCAGGCTCAGGATCGGGGGTCCAGATATTGAGATATAAGCAATCTTCACTGAAAGTGCCCGGATCGCCACCACCGATGCCGATGCAGTATTCGCGATTTTGCCAGCTCGCTGCTCCCCACGCGGTCGCGTCGCGTGCGGTTTGCCAGGGGGTAACCGGCTGAGGTGGCCGCCAGCGTAGCGCGCCCGTCGGCGGCGCAGCATAAGGTATCCCTTTGAAAACATAGATGTCATCATCCATCAGGCCGCTGAGCTCGCCTTCTGCTGTCTTGATCCTCAGACGCGGTTCATTTTTCATATCGGGTTCCCTGATAAAGCGTGCCTCATTATTTGCAGCGACCCGATAAATGTCTATGTTCTTAAAGCATTTGCAGATTATGCCGAAACATGACCCGGATCGCTGAATGAGATCATCAAATATTTTGGCTTACTGTCGGCAGGCTGTTTAGTCTATTGTGGCAGGGCTGAATCCGGCAGGTCAGATGAGTTTCATCCTGAACGGGCGGATTTAATCGAATACCATGCTTACATCGGGGAAAAAGCGTAACCGTTCTGAACGGTGCCGCTGAGCAGAAGCGTATTCGCATATGCTTCTGCCATTATAATGATAAAAAATCGCCGGCTGCTGAAATCATCGCTGATTTCGCTGACCGGCTCTCTGTTATCCCTCGTGAATGCCGCAGCGAATCAGACTGCGCTGCTGCATCTGCGCATAGAGCGCCATCTCATCCTGTACTGACGCGCCCAGCGCCGCTTCAAACGCTGCCTGACTGGCGTGACCCGCCTCGCGCGTTGTTACCGCATTACCCAGATTAGACTGAAATATGCCCGCCGCGCTGACCGGCAGAAAATCTTCATACACGATAGGTTCTGCCTGCAGCCGGCCAGCCTGCAGCAGGGCTGACACGCTCTCTCCGGCGCGCGGAGGCTGCTGTTCGCCGCGCTCCGTCAGACGATAGCGGAACCAGGCGAGCTGCTGCTCGCGCAGCGTCTCTTCATCATCGGGGAAATCACGAAATACCTCACTGAGGCGCTGCTGATGCTGCGCATTATCGCTGCCGGAGCCCGCGGCAGCCAGCAGCCGGTCATACAGAGCCCGGCCGGCCGGGGTCAGCGCCGCACCGCGCTGCTCTATCTCGCCGAAGCGCGCCGTGTGCGTGCCCGGCGTACCGTCACTGAAATGCACCGCCTCTTCCAGCGCTTTAAAGCTGGTCTGCCGCAGCAGGATCGGAACCTGGCGCCGCGGCGGGCCTTCAATCAGCACTTTTGGCTCGATACCGCGCGACGGCATCAGCGCCTGCACGCGATCGATATCCAGCGTACGCGGCGTCAGATGGTTGATATGGCAGCCGCGGAAGCAGACAACGTCAGCGATCAGCCGGTGCTGCTGGCTCAGCGCATGATAGGTTTTGCTGTCCACCGTGGTCTGCGCGTGCCAGCGAAACGTTTCCAGCGCCTCGCTGACAAACGCGGCTGCGTCTCTGGCATTGAGGCCGCCCTGCTCCTGATGACGCCGGATAAGCCTGCGGCAGCCGGGCGTAAAGATGTCACGCGCGCCGAGTATCGCCATCGCTCGGGCGTGCAGCGCCGGATCGTCAATCAGCTCAGGACGCAGCAGCGACGTGAAAACGCGAAACGGATTGCGGCGCAGCGCGGCCTCGCTCACGGGCCGGAAAGCCGTGGAGTGAACCGGTACGCCCGCCTGCGACAGGTCGTAATAGCCCACCGGCTCCATGCCCATCACGGCAAACATCTCCCGCAGCAGAGAGAGCTCGGCGGCCGTCCCGACCCGGATAGCGCCATGGCGTTCAACGCTCAGCCGCGCCAGCTCATCCGCCGCTGCCAGCCGATCTTTCAGCGCGGAGTTCGCTTCCAGCGTGCGTTCATTGACCGCGCTGACCAGCTGCGTCAGCGCGCCATACTGCGGCACTTCCTGCTGATACATGGCCGACATGGCCTGTGAAAATAGCGTACGGATCGCATCAGAGCTGAGAAAATTTTCCATAACAGGGGTCCTGAGCCGGAACAGTGCTGTTACTCTAAATCAAGGCACGCAGCGCAGGTAAAATTTTCCCTGAAGTGTGATCGCCCTGTCACTCCACGCCCGGTTTTGGATCGGCAAAGCGGTACTTGAGCACCAGCATCAGGGTTGTCAGCACGGCCGGTATCGCCAGCAGCAGGAAAATCTGGCTAAACGCCCAGCCCAGCGTCAGCAACTCTGCGCCGGCAAACGCGCTGAGAATCGCACCGATACGGCCTACGCCGTGCATCCAGCTTGAGCCGGTGGCGCGGGCGTGTGTGGGATAGAAGTGAGCGGAGAGCGCATTCATGCCGGTATTGGCGCCGTTAAAACAGAAGCCGCTGCAGAACGCGATTGCGCTCATCAATCCGACCTGCGCCGGAGAGAAGCCAAGCGCAACTATCGCAATGCCGCCGCAGAAGTAGATGGTCGCCAGCGCAAGACTGGCGTTCATGCGGTCCATCAGCCAGCCGGTAAACAGCGAGCCCAGCGTGCCGCCCGCCTGATACATGGCCGTGACAATCGCGGCCTCGGTGAGCGACATCCCCAGCGTGTTGATAAGCGACGGCAGCCAGCTGCCAATAAGGTAGACCAGAAACAGTCCCATAAAATAGCCGCCCCAGAGCATCAGGCTGCCAAACAGATAGGATTCTGATACCACGGTAGCTATCGCGCCGCGCCGCACGTTCAGAGTTTCACTGGCGTGATAGCGGCTGCCTGGCGCCACCTCTCCTGGCAGCATACGCTCAAGGATCGCATGTATACGCGCCGCCGGCGCGCGCTGGTGAATCAGAAAACGCACCGACTCCGGCAGGCCATACATCAGCCAGGGCAGCACCAGCAACGGCAAAATGCCGCCCATGAGTAACACCGCGTGCCAGCTGTAGCGCGGTAGCAGCCAGGATGCTGCGAATCCGCCAGCCGCTGCGCCAAAGGTGAAGCCGCAAAAGACTACGGTGATAATAAAAGATCGGCGACGTTCAGGAGCATATTCCGCCACCAGCGTGCCCACGTTGGGCATGGCGGCGCCCAGCCCCAGTCCGGTCAGAAAGCGAAACAGCATCATCTGCTCGATGTTCTGCGCCAGCGCGGTGGCCAGCGTCCAGAGCCCAAAAAAGAGCACGCTGAGCAGGATCATGATGCGGCGCCCATAGCGGTCGGCCAGCGGCCCGGCCACCATCGCCCCCAGCGCCAGACCAATCAGCGCGGCGCTGATCACCATGCCCAGCTGATGGTTTGTTACGCCCCAGCCTGCTTTTAGCGCGGGCGCAATGAACCCCATCAGCGCGATATCCATACCGTCCAGTGCCACAATCACAAAGCAGAGCGCGATAAGCCGTTTCTGCCAGTGGCTCAGCGCATGACGGTTGATTAACTGGCGAACATCTACGGCTTCGGCGCTGGTCACGGTTTAACTCCTGCTGTTCAGCAAAAAGGTCATCAGTTTTGGTAAAAAAAACGGCGGATATGATAGCCCATCGTTAACCCTGCACTGCACAATTTTTTCACATGACGCCCGTTTCACTCAAAAACAGAACGATTTAAGCCTCTGATAAAACATACTTTTGCAAAAACTGCTTTTCAGCCAGTCGGGACCAGGTTGCAAAAACAAGGGGTTAAGGGAGGCCGTGTATGAAAAGACTTTTGTTAAATTCATTTTGCAATTAAGTTAACAGAACGCATTTTTGCTGGTTGCTCTCGCCAGCCCTTACGGATTACGTTGACCCTATGGATAAAAACACGGTTTTCAGCCAGCGCATTCGCCTGCGCCATCTGCACGCTTTCGTCGCCGTTGCGCAACAGGGAACGCTGGGGCGTGCAGCAGAGACGCTCAGCCTGAGCCAGCCTGCGCTCTCCAAGACCCTGAATGAGCTTGAAGAGCTGGCAGGCGCGCGCCTGCTGGATCGCGGGCGTTCAGGCGCGCAGCTGACCACGGCGGGCGAACAGTTTCTGGTTTACGCAGTAAAAGTGCTGGACGCGCTGAATCATGCTGCGCAAAGCTTTAACGCGCCGGCACCGGGACGGCCGGTTATTATCCGGCTGGGGGCGCTGACCACGGCGGCAATGGGCATGTTACCGCAGATTCTGAACCGCTTTCATGAGCAGCAGCCAAACACCACGGTGCAGGTAGCCACGCTGCACAACAACGTGCTGCTGGCCGGGCTGCGCGCCGGTGAATTTGATGTCGGCATTGGCCGCATGGCCAGCAGTGAAATGATGGCGGGGTTAAGTTATGAGTTGCTGTTTCTGGAGTCGCTGAAGCTGGTCGTCAGGCCGGAACATCCGCTTTTAAGTGACAACGTCACACTGTCCCGCGCCATGCAGTGGCCGGTGGTGATCTCGCCGGAAGGCACCGCGCCGCGCCGCATCGCGCAGCATATGCTGGATGAGCAGAGCTGCAGTTTGCCTCCGGACTGCGTTGAAACCTCCTCTACCTCCCTTGCCCGCCAGCTGGCGCTGCGCTACGACTACGTCTGGTTTGTTCCTTCTGGCGCGGTCAAGGAGGATCTTGAACACCATGCCCTGCATGCACTGCCGCTCGCCTCACCCGGTCCGGGCGAACCGGTAGGGATCATCACCCGCAGCGGCTATCCGCTCAGCCTCAGCGCCGAGGTGCTGATCGCCACGATCCGCAAGTTTCACCATTAGCGGCTGCGCTTTGCATGCCGCTCGCGGTTGTCGAGCCGCGCCTGCTCAGTTTTACGCAAACTCACATAAAGCGCGCCCGCACCGCCGTGCTGCGGCTGTGCGGTACAGAAGCTTTGCACCTGATCAAACTGCTGCAGCCAGCGCGCCAGATAGCTACGCACAATGTTGGCATGCGACTCGTCATCACGTCCTTTGCCGTGAATAATCAGCAAATTACGCAGCCCCTGCCGGCGCGCTTCCTGCATAAAACTGAACAGCGACTGGCGGCAGGTCTCCACCGGCTGACGCAGCAGATTCAGGCTGGCCTCCAGCGGATACTTGCCCAGCCGCACTTTATCCACGACGCCCTGCTGAATGCCTTCTGCCCGGTACTCCAGCGGTGATGTGAGCGGGACAATCTCCAGAAAACCGCGCGTAAGAAAGTTCTCTTCGCTCTCCGGCGGCACAGTCCGTGGTGCTTTAGTGGAGGGCGCACGCAGCCACTGCGTATTAGCACAATCTTTCAGGGGCGTGACATCCCCCATGGCATCGCGGAACAGGTCTTCATCATCAAGGTTCATCATGTTTCCCCATACCCGATTAAGCATATGCGCACGGCATACTGATAAAACTGAAGAATAGCAAAGGTTGCCGTACGGGGTAAAAGGTCTGCACCGCAGAGGACGGATGCTGTTACGCCGCGCGGGTGAGATCAATCGGGCGAATACCCATTATTTGTAAGGTTTTTGTGCCAGATCCAGCCTGCATGCATTCACAGCAGGAAGAAAAATGGTAAAATTGACGGCAGTCAATAATCATCGAGCGTACAGATATGATCCAGGAAAAACGCAGCATTCGACGTATTCAGTCTGGCGGATGTGCGATCCACTGTCAGGATTGCAGTATCAGCCAGTTGTGTATTCCTTTCACACTGAATGAGCATGAGCTTGATCAGCTGGACAACATCATCGAACGTAAAAAGCCGATTCAGAAAGGCCAGACATTATTCAAGGCGGGTGACGAACTGAAGTCGCTGTATGCCATTCGCTCCGGCACAATCAAGAGTTATACCATTACCGAACAGGGCGACGAGCAGATCACCGGCTTTCATCTGGCAGGCGACCTGGTCGGGTTTGATGCCATCGTTAACGCTAAGCACCCGGGCTTTGCACAGGCGCTGGAGACGGCCATGGTCTGCGAAATCCCTTTTGAGACGCTGGACGATCTGTCAGGCAAAATGCCCGCACTGCGTCAGCAGATGATGCGTCTGATGAGCGGAGAGATTAAAGGCGATCAGGATATGATTATGCTGCTCTCCAGAAAAAATGCTGAAGAGCGTCTGGCCGCCTTTATCTGGAATCTCTCGCGGCGCTTTGGCCAGCGCGGTTTTTCGCAGCGCGAGTTCCGGCTGACCATGACGCGCGGCGATATCGGCAATTATCTGGGACTGACGGTTGAAACCATCAGCCGCCTGCTGGGGCGTTTTCAGAAAAGCGGCATGCTGGCTGTTAAAGGCAAATATATCACTATTGAAGATCACGCCCTGCTCTCTGAGCTGGCGGGTCAGGCGGAACAACCCGCCTGAGGCAATGCCGGGTCAGTAATTGTTATTTTATTGATCCGGCTACACCTTTTCCGCTTCTGCACGCCCGAAACTTAGGCTATCTTTATTCCATATGGCCTGGGTCTAAGGAGAGTGCGCTATGTCCCGTTACCAACATGTTCTGGTCGCGATCGATCCTCAGCAGGACGATCAGCCGGCGCTGCGTCGCGCGGTTTATCTGAATCAACGCATCGGCGGAAAAATTAAAGCGTTTCTGCCTATCTATGATTTCTCCTATGAAATGACCACCCTGCTTTCGCCTGATGAGCGCACCAATATGCGCAAAGGGGTGATTAGCCAGCGCACCGAGTGGATCCGTGAGCAGGCGCAGGCCTATCTGGATGCCGGCGTAGATATCGAAATCAAAGTGGTCTGGCACAACCGCCCTTTTGAAGCGATTATTCAGGAGGTGCTGGCGCACAATCATGACCTGGTGCTGAAAATGGCACACCAGCATGACCGGCTGGAGTCGGTTATTTTTACCCCCACCGACTGGCATCTGCTGCGTAAATGTCCCTGCCCGGTGTGGATGGTAAAAGATCAGCCGTGGCCGGAAGGCGGTAAAGCGGTAGTGGCGGTAAACCTCGCCAGCGAAGAGCCGCATCACGATGAGCTGAATCAGAAACTGATCCGCGAAACCGCGCGTCTGGCGGAAATGGTAAATCACACCGAAGTCCATCTGGTGGGCGCTTATCCGGTTACGCCGATTAATATCGCCATTGAGCTGCCCGATTTTGATCCCAGCGTCTATAACGACGCTATCCGC
This sequence comes from Pantoea sp. PSNIH1, assembly GCF_007680655.1. NCBI lineage: Bacteria > Pseudomonadati > Pseudomonadota > Gammaproteobacteria > Enterobacterales > Erwiniaceae > Pantoea > Pantoea sp. PSNIH1. Next base: position 675,280 of record NZ_VEIP01000001.1, on the reverse strand, counting down.
GGTCAGCATCTGGTGGCGATGAAAGCGCTGCGACAGAAATTTTCCATTGGTGAAGAGTTTACTCACGTCGCTAAAGGCCTGCCGGAAGAGGTGATCCCCGATATCGCTTCACAGCTGGATGCCGGTATTGTCGTGCTTGGTACGATTGGCCGTACCGGCCTCTCGGCGGCCTTTCTTGGCAACACCGCTGAGCAGGTTATCGACCATCTGCGCTGTGATTTACTGGCCATCAAGCCGGATGATTTTAAATCGCCGGTCGATCGTGATGATGAGGAAGATGAAGAGGATTAACCGTCACGGGCGCTGCGGCGCCCCTGCATGATGACGCCCGTCCTGATCCATTGCCCCGCTTAACAACATCCTATACCGCAGCGCGTAGCCTGAACGGGCTACGCGCTTAACTGCCCGACAGATGCGTCCGCGATTTCAGAAAAAATATTGCCGCAAAAAGAGACATGCATCCATACGGCATTCACGCTAAATTGGCTGAGACAGGCTGATTATTACATGCAATAATCAGCGGCTAATCTGTTATACATCAAGAGTCCAGCACGTTTTCGTACTCATTTTGCGTAAGGCGAAGGATCATTTTTATGAAGCTGAAGAACACCATTCTGGCGTCTACTCTGTTATCGCTGCTGGCAGCTAACGCGTTTGCTGCCAAAGAGCTGACGCCGGAACAAGCGGCCGGCCTGAAACCATTCGAACGTATTAATATCAACGGCCGCTTCAACGCAATCGGTGATGCCACCAGCGCAGTCTCGAGAGCAGCAGATGAGAAAGGCGCTGACTCGTTTTACGTTCAGGGCATCAATGATACCAACGGTAACGGCGGCAACTGGCGCGTCACCGCAGATTTATACAAAGCGGACGCCGCTAAAGCATCGACCGATACGCAGTATCGCGTGATCAACGGCGTTAAAGAGCTGCCGAAAGCGGAAGCCTACCGCCTTGAACCGTTCGACACGGTTTCAGTCAGTGGCTTCTTCTCCAGCCAGCCTGCGGTAAATGATGCGATCTCCAGAGCCGCACAGAAAAAAGGCGCCGCCTCATTCTTTATCGTGCGCCAGGTTGATGCCAATAACGGCGGCAATCAGTACGTCACCGCCTATGTCTATAAAGCTGATGCCAAAGCGCGTATCGTCCAGGATACATCAAACTCGATTCCTGCTGATTCTGAAGCCGGAAAAGCCGCGCTGGCCGCTGGCGGCGCAGCGGCGTCGCGCGTGGCGCTGCCGGGTGTAGCCTCTTCTGATACGCCGAGCACCAATGTAGGTCGCTTCTTTGAGACGCAGAGTTCAACCGGCAAACGCTATACGGTGAAGCAGTCAGACGGCCGCAGCGTGCAGGAAGTCAATGCGATTACCGCCGCGCAGATGCAGCCGTTTGATACCATCACCTTCTCCGATCATTTCGGCACGCCGACTGAGATTTCAGAGGCCGTCGGCAAGCGGGCTATCGCCAAAGGCGCGAAGTATTACCACATCACGCGCCAGTGGCAGAACCAGAGCGGTGGCAACCTTACCGTTACCGCCGACCTGTTTAAATAATGATGCAGCGGGGCAGCCAGACTGCCCTGCTGTTTGCATAGTTCCTGCACAAATCTGCATACTCTTGCATTGCCATCCCCCTCTCCTCCTCGTAAAATCTGCCGCCTGTTTTCAGGGGATTCCGTTTTAATCTGCGCCTGATGGTGCACTACACTTCTACGGAAAGTTCACGACCCAGCATACTCTGCTGTTCAGGAAAGGCATTTTGGATAAAAAATTAGGTCTTAGCGCGCTGACGGCTCTGGTGCTCAGCTCCATGCTTGGCGCGGGCGTGTTCAGTCTGCCGCAAAATATGGCGGCCGTCGCGGGTCCGGCGGCGCTGCTCATCGGCTGGCTCATCACCGGCGTGGGTATTATTTTTCTCTCCCTCGCAATGCTGCTGCTGACGCGGCTCAAACCGGAGCTCGACGGCGGTATCTTTACCTATGCCCGCGCCGGATTTGGTGAGCTGACGGGGTTCTGCTCGGCGTGGGGCTACTGGCTCTGCGCCGTGATCGCCAACGTCTCTTATCTGGTGATTGTGTTCTCTGCGCTGAGCTTTTTTACCGATACGCCGCAGCACGTGGTGTTTGGCGACGGTAACACCTGGCAGGCGATGCTGGGCGCTTCGGTGCTGCTCTGGCTGGTACACTGGCTGGTGCTGCGCGGCGTGCAGACCGCAGCGAGCATTAATATGCTGGCCACGCTTGGCAAGCTGGTCCCGCTGCTGCTGTTTGTGGTGCTGGCGCTGCTGGCATTTAATTATGACCGGTTCAGCTTTGATTTCAGCGGCGCTGAGCTGGGTCAGCCGCTGTGGCAGCAAATCAAGCAGACCATGCTTATCACGCTGTGGGTCTTTATCGGCGTTGAGGGTGCCGTGGTGGTATCGGCGCGTGCGCGCAATAAACAGGATGTGGGGCGCGCCACGCTGCTGGCGGTGCTGGCGGCGCTGCTGGTTTATCTGCTGGTCACGCTGCTCTCGCTGGGTGTGATCCCGCGCGCTGAGCTGGCGCAGCTGCGCAACCCGTCAATGGCCGGGCTGATGACGCATCTGCTGGGTCACTGGGGCGATGCGGTGATAGCCGCAGGGCTGATTGTCTCGGTCTGCGGCGCCTATCTCAGCTGGACCATCATGGCGGCTGAAGTTCCCTTTATCGCTGCCCGGCAGGGTGCATTTCCGCGCAGCCTCGCCCGACAAAACCGTCATAACTCGCCTGCGGCGTCGCTGTGGCTGACCAACGGCAGCGTACAGGTTTGCCTGATCGCCATCGCGCTGACCGGCGCTGACTACAATACCCTGCTGACAATCGCCTCAGAGATGATTCTGGTGCCTTACCTGCTGGTGGGACTCTATCTGATGAAGGTGGTGCGCGGCCAGCAGAAACCGCTGGCGATGAGCATCGGGCTGGGTGCCACGCTGTATGGCCTCTGGCTGCTCTACGCCTCAGGCCCGCTGCATCTGCTGCTCTCCGTGGTGCTTTACGCGCCGGGACTGCTGCTGTTTCTCTACGCGCGCCGCGGCGGACGCGGTGACAAGCCGCTGCTGCAGCTGGAACGCATGGCGATTGTGCTGTTGATGGCGGCATCGCTGCCCGCGCTGTGGCAGCTTACGCAGTAATCAATGCGCAAGTGCCGGAATGGAGACGCACAGCAGATCGTTCTGCTGTGTAAGATTCAGGGGTTTGCTGTATTCGAGGTGGATCCCATCAAGCTGTTCCGCAGAGAGCGGATAAGGCAGCTGAATATCAAACCGGCTGATATGCTGCTGCTCCGCCAGCGTAATCAGCCGGGCGATATTGATCTCATCGCTGACCTGCGTTGAAATGATTTGCAACGCTAATTCTTTCAGATGATCGTCGCTGGCCTGTAAGCTGTGAGCGGACTTACGGGTTACCATGCCAAAAATGGGCATGACACCGTAAATGGCGTCAACAAAGCTCCAGCGTTTTTTGCAGGAAGCGGAGAGAAAGTCACTGTAATTGAAGCAGATGCGATCACTGTATCCGGCTGAAGCCAGCTCTTTATCAGACACCCTCGCACTCCTCCTGTTTTTCAATGCGGTTCCGAACCTTGCGCCTTAACGCGCCGCTAATAATGGCACATTTCACGGTATACATACCAGTGAGACAGGGATATTTCGTGCGGTAGCGTAGTGCTCAGGACCAGGAAAAGCTATGCTGCTGCCATTCTTTTTCAGCGCGCTTACCTATGAACAAAATTGTCTATGTTGAAGATGAGCCGGAAGTCGGCGAGCTGATCGCCGCCTATCTGGGTCGCCATGATATTGACGTGGTGGTCGAAACGCGCGGCGATCGCGCCGAGGCGACGATTCTTAACGTCCAGCCGGATCTGGTCCTGCTGGATATTATGCTGCCGGGTAAAGATGGCATGACGCTCTGCCGCGACCTGCGGGCGCACTGGAGTGGTCCCATTGTCCTGCTGACCTCACTCGACAGCGATATGAACCATATTCTCGCGCTTGAAATGGGCGCCAATGACTACATTCTCAAGACCACGCCCCCTGCCGTGCTGCTGGCGCGGCTGCGTCTGCATCTGCGTCAGGCGGTGGTCAACAAGCCGGAGAGCACGCCGGCACAGCAGCAGTCGCAGAAAGTGCTGCGGTTTGGTTCGCTGACCATCGATGCGCTGAACCGTCAGGTGCTGCTGTTTGATGAGAACATTACGCTTTCAACGGCCGACTTCGATCTGCTGTGGCAGCTGGCCAGCCACGCCGGCGAGATCCTCGATCGCGACGCGCTGCTGATGACGCTGCGCGGCGTGAGCTATGACGGCATGGATCGCAGTATTGATGTGGCTATCTCGCGGCTGCGCAAAAAGCTCTATGACAGCGCGACTGAGCCGTTTCGCATCAAAACCATCCGCAACAAAGGCTACCTGTTTGCGCCTCAGGCCTGGGATACCCGCAGCTGATGAGAAAGCTCTTTATTCAGTTTTACCTGCTGCTGTTTGTCTGCTTTCTGGTGATGACCCTGCTGGTGGGCCTGGTGTATAAGTTTACCGCCGAGCGGGCTGGCCGGCAGTCGATGAATGACCTGATGGCCAGCTCGCTGTTTCTGATGCGCAGCGAGCTGCGCGAGATCCCGCCGCGTGACTGGAACAAAACTATCCGCAGTCTCGATCTTGACCTCTCCTTCGATCTCAATATCGAACCCATGAGCAAATACCAGCTTGATGAGAGGGATATGAAACGTCTGCGCGCCGGCGAAATTGTCGCGCTCGACGATCAATACACCTTTCTGCAGCATATTCCCCGCAGCCACTACGTGCTCTCTGTCGGGCCTATCCCCTATCTGTTTTATCTGCATCAGATGCGGCTGCTGGATATTGCGCTGGTGGCGTTTATCGGTATGTCGCTGGCACTGCCGGTATTTATCTGGCTGCGTCCGCACTGGCAGGAGATGCAGCGGCTGGAGAAAGCCGCGGAGCGCTTTGGCCGCGGTGAGCTGGACGTGCGCACCCATTTTGAAAGCACCTCCAGCCTTCACAGTCTCGGCGTGGCGTTTAACCAGATGGCGGATAACATCAATACGCTGGTGGCCAGCAAAAAACAGCTGATTGATGGCATCGCCCACGAGCTGCGCACGCCGCTGGTGCGCCTGCGCTACCGGCTGGAGATGAGCGATAACCTGACAGAGGCGGAGTCCGCCGCGCTGAATCGCGATGTGGGCCAGCTGGAGAGCCTGATTGAAGAACTGCTGACCTATGCCCGGCTGGACCGTCCGCGGGTCGACCTGCATCTGCAGTCGTTCGACTTGGCGCAGTGGCTGCGGCTCTATATTGCTGATGTACAGAGTATGCAGCCGCACACCCAGATCGCGCTGGATATTCCGCAGCTGCAGAATACCGGCAGCGCCGACATGCGGCTGATGGAGCGGGTGCTGGATAACCTCGTCAATAATGCGTTGCGCTACGCTACTGAGCGGCTGCGCGTCAGCCTCTGGTTTGACGGCACAACCGGCATTTTGCAGGTAGAGGATGATGGTCCCGGCATTCCGGCCGAAGAGCGCCAGCGGGTTTTTGAGCCTTTCGTTCGTCTCGATCCCAGCCGCGATCGCGCGACCGGCGGCTGCGGCCTCGGGCTGGCTATCGTCCATTCGATTGCCCAGGCGCTGCAGGGTCAGGTGGTGGTCGAGAGCTCGCCGCTCGGCGGCGCCAGCGTTCGCTTTTGCTGGCCGGTTGATTTACCCTTGCGTGAGACACCCCCCCGCTTACCCGCTTAAGGAGATCTGGCTGTGACATCAGCTTATCAGGAACTTACCCGCACGTTTCAGCGCCTTTCCCGTTTCGGTCACCTCGGTGCGATTGCCGGGGTTGATATGCAGACTACCATGCCGCCCGGCGGCAGTCAGGCGCGTGGCGAAGCGCTGGCCGAACTCAGCGTGTTTATGCATGAGCTGCTGACCGCGCCGGCGCTGGAAGGGCTTTTCTCTGCTGCTGAGCAGGAGTCGCTGAACGATGTTGAGCAGGCAAACGTGGCGGAGATGCAGCGCGCCTGGCGTCAGGCAACGCTGCTTCCCGCCGCGCTGGTCGAAGCAAAATCGCTGGCGGGCTCGCGCTGCGAGCATGCGTGGCGATCGCAGCGCCCGGCGAATGACTGGCAGGGCTTCAGCGCTAACCTCAAAGAGGTTGTCCGGCTGAGCCGGGAAGAGGCGCAGCTGCGCGCCGCTGCGGCCAGCACGTCGCGCTATGACGCGCTGCTGGATCTGTATGAGCCAGGCATGACCAGCGCCCGGCTTGACGCCACTTTTGGCGCGCTGAAAAGCTGGCTGCCTGATTTACTGCAGCGGGCGGTGGCAAAGCAGGCGCAGGCGCCGCTTCAGCCGCTGGGACCCTTTGCCGTTGAGTCACAGAAGCAGCTGGGGCTGAGCGTAATGAAGCTGCTCGGCTTCGATTTCAATCATGGTCGTCTGGATGTCAGCGCCCACCCTTTTTGCGGCGGTGTGCCGGACGACGTGCGCATCACCACGCGCTACAACGAAAGCGAGTTTCTCAGCGCCATGATGGGTGTGATCCATGAGACCGGGCACGCGCGCTACGAACAGAATCTGCCACAGCAGTGGCGGGGTCAGCCAGTGGCCCTGGCGCGCTCTACCGCGATTCATGAGTCGCAGAGCCTGTTTATGGAGATGCAGCTGGGCCGCAGCCGCGCCTTTTTGCAGCATATTCAGCCGCAGGTCGTCGCGCTGATGGGTGAGCAGCCTGCGCTGGAGACGCCTAACTTTATTCGTCTGGCGCAGCGCGTTAAGCCTGGCTTTATCCGCGTCGATGCCGATGAGCTGAGCTATCCGGCACACGTTATTCTGCGCTATGAGATTGAGCGCGCGCTGATTGAAGGTGAGATTGAGGTAGAGGATATTCCGGCGCTGTGGGATGAAAAAATGCAGCAGTCGCTCGGCATTGATACCCGTGGCAACTATCGCGATGGCTGTATGCAGGATATCCACTGGACCGACGGCGCGTTCGGTTACTTTCCGACCTATACGCTGGGTGCGATGTATGCGGCACAGCTTTATCAGGCGGTTAAGCGCGCGATCCCGCAGCTGGAGACGCTGATCCTTAACGGCGAGCTGCAGCCGGTATTTGACTGGCTGCAGCAGAATATCTGGCAGCACGGCAGTCGCTTCCCGACTGAACAGCTGCTGCGCAACGCCACCGGTGAAGCGCTGAACCCGGACTATTTCCGTCAGCACCTTGAGCAGCGCTACCTCGCAGATTGATCCCGCAGGCGGCCGCAACGGCCGCCACTTTCCCGCCTTGTACAATCCGTTACACGCCGATACCAATCCCTCACGGAAAGCGAAATCGCTTTTTCATATAGTGTTTTCACCGGCCCCGCAGTGGGCTACATATGAAAAATAGTCCGAGGATTAAGCGATGAAAAAATTATGTGCACTGGTAATCGCCGCTGCTATGGGTCTCTCTTCTGCTGCTTTTGCTGCTGAGACAACCGCTGCTCCGGCGGCAACTGCCACCACCAGCTCCACTACCGCTGTGCCAGCTAAACATAAAATGGTGCATCACAAACATAAAGCTGCTGCGCAGAAAGCCCAGGCTGCGAAAAAGCATCATAAAAAAGCAACCAAGCCTGCTGAACAGAAAGCGCAGGCCGCTAAAAAGCATCACAAAAAATCAACTCAGCCCGCTGCACAGAAAGCGCAGGCTGCCAAAAAGCACCACGTGAAATCCGCTAAACCTGCTGCACAGAAGGCGCAGGCGGCTAAAAAGCACCACGCTAAAGTTGCGCAGAAAGCGCAGGCAGCTAAAAAGCATCACAAAATGAAAAAATCAGCGAAATAAGTTCGCGCCAACACCACGATGTTGTTTAAAACACCCGGTTATGCCGGGTGTTTATTTACTGGAGTAGCGAAAAATGGTGCGTCGCTATCGCTTCGAAATTATTCTCTTTGTGATGATTCTCTGCGGCATTGTCGCGGCCAGTTTTTTTATTTGATGGCTGTAGCGCGCTGATTACTCCAATATTTCTCCCTTTTTTACCGCTCACCGACTATAGTTATCGCCTAAGCGTGATAACAAAAACTCCCTTTTATTCTCCCTGTCGAGAGAACTATGCGCCTGGCAATTCTGTTATTTATTGGTATTTTCGGCTTTACCCTCACAGCACACGCCGATGATGAAGACGGGCTGAGTCCCGAAGAGATCAAGACGCTGTTTTTTGGTAAAGACCATCGCCAGGCAATAAGCGACGTGGCCGCTGCGCCCTGGGATGCCATTGGTCAGCTGGAGACGGAAAGCGGCAACCTCTGCACCGCCACGCTGATCTCTGCTCATCTGGCCCTGACCGCCGGCCACTGCCTGCTGACACCGCCAGGGCGGTTCGATAAGCCGGTTGCGCTGCGCTTTATGGCGGGTGAAAAAGGCTGGCGTTACGAAATTCACGATATAGATGCCCGGGTTGAGCCGTCGCTGGCGCGGCGCCTGCAGGCCGATGGCGAGGGCTGGATTGTGCCCTCTGCCGCCGCGCCTTACGATTATGGTCTGGTGATCCTGCACAACCCCCCTTCAGGTATTGTGCCGATCCCGCTGTTTGATGGCTCACGCAGCGATCTCACCGCCGCGCTCAAAGAGAGCGGACGCAAAGTCACCCAGGCGGGTTATCCGGCCGATCACCTCGATTCACTCTATTCGCATAGCGACTGTATAGTCACCGGCTGGGCGCAGCGCGCCGTGCTTTCGCACCAGTGCGATACGCTGCCTGGCGACAGCGGCTCCCCGCTGCTGCTGAAAAAAGATGATGGCTGGCAGCTCATCGCCGTACAGAGTTCGGCACCGGCGCCGGTCGATCGCTATCGCGCTGACAACCGGGCCATTGCCGTGACCTCATTTAAAGATAAACTCGAAGAGCTGGCTGAATAAGCAGGCAGGCGCGCGATCACGCACACCTGCGCGCATTATGCATTCAGCTCAGCTGCTCCATCGCCTGCAGCACCCGCTTATCTGAAACCGGATAGGGAGTACCCAGCTGCTGAGCAAAGTAGCTGATGCGCAGCTCTTCAATCATCCAGCGGATCGCCACTACATCGGCATCATCCCGGCGCTGCGGCGGCAGCTTGCTGCGCCAGACGTTCCACGCCTGTTCCACCGCCTGTACCTTCAGCATGCGGGCGCGATCGCTGTGCGGATCGGCGGGCAGCTTCTCCAGACGGCGCTCGATTCCCTGCAGATAGCGCAGCGTATCCCCCAGCCGATCGTAGCCGTTGCCGGTGACAAATCCGCGATAGACCAGACCGCTCATCTGCTGTTTGATATCTGCCAGCGCCAGCGCCAGCGTCATATCCACGCGGCCTTTCAGAAATTTGTTGATATTGAACACGCAGGTGAGGATCTGCTCAACCTGCTGCGCAATCGTCACCACGGTGTCGTTCAGCTCCGCCCGCACTTTATCGCGCAGCTGCTCAAAATTCTGCTGCTGCCACGCGGGGCCGCCCGCCTCCGCCATTAGCTTATCAACGCCGCAGGCAATACAGTCGTCTATCAGCTCCAGCACTTTGCCATACGGATTAAAGTAGAGCCCGAGCTTGGCTTTATTCGGCAGCTTTTCATGCAGATATTTAACCGGTGACGGAATGTTCAGCAGCAGCAGGCGACGCTGACCGCGCCACATCATCTTCTGCTGCTCCTCTTCACTGTCAAACAGGCGGATCGCCACGCTATCTTTTTCATCTACCAGCGCCGGCCAGGCTTTAACCTGATAGCTGCCGCGCTTCTGCTCATAACTCTGTGGCAGGTCGCCAAAACTCCAGATGTGCAGGCCGCTCTGCTCCAGACCATCATCGGCAACCTTCGACAGCGTCTCCTGCACTTTGCCTTTCAGCGCCTGTTTCAGCTGATGCAGATCTTTACCTTCCTGCAGCTTGCGGTTGTGCTCATCCACAATGCGGAACGTCATTTTAAGGTGATCGGGCACCTGATCCCAGTGCCAGGCATCGCGCTCAATCGTCACGCCTGACATGCGCCGGAACTCACGCTCCAGCGCATCCAGCAGCGGCTGTGCCAGCGGCTGAACGCGACCGAGAAACGCTTCCGCGTAATTGGGGGCCGGCACAAAATTGCGGCGCAGCGGTTTGGGCAGCGATTTAATCAGCGCGATGATAAGCTCACGCCGCACGCCAGGGATCTGCCACTCAAAACCGGCTTCATCCACCTGGTTCAGCAGCGGCAGCGGGATATGAACGGTCACGCCATCCGCATCGGCGCCTGGCTCAAACTGATAGGTGAGCCGCAGCTTCAGGTTGCCCTGCTGCCAGACATTAGGGTAGTCGAGCTGGCTGACCTTATCTGCTCCCTCTTTGATCAGCATCTGCTTGTCGAAGTTGAGCAGGTCCGGATTCTCTTTACTGGCCTGCTTCCACCAGCTGTCAAAGTGACGGGCAGAGACCACCTCTTTGCCCAGACGGCGATCGTAAAACGCAAACAGCGTTTCATCATCCACCAGAATGTCGCGGCGGCGTGATTTATGCTCCAGATCCTCAACTTCACTGCGCAGCTTCAGGTTGGTGCGGAAAAAGGCGTGGCGCGTCTGCCAGTCGCCCTCAACCAGCGCATGGCGAATAAACAGCTCGCGGCTCAGCTGCGGATCGATGCGGCTGTAATTCACTTTACGCGCCTGCACGATGGGCAGCCCGTAGAGCGTTACCTTTTCCGTAGCCATCACCGCGCCCTGTGCTTTCTCCCAGTGCGGTTCGCTGTAGCTTCGCTTGATGAGGTGCTGAGCCAGCGGCTCAATCCACTCCGGATCGATGCGTGCCGCCACCCGGCCCCACAGGCGGCTGGTTTCTACCAGTTCTGCCACCACGGTCCATTTCGGCGGTTTTTTAAACAAACCGGAGCTAGGGAATATGGCAAAGCGGGCGTTGCGCGCGCCGGTAAACTCCTGCTTCTCCGCATCTTTCTGTCCGATATGCGACAGCAGGCCGGTCAGCAGCGCACAGTGCACCTCACGATAAGGTGCCGGCTCGCTGTTGACGGGCATCCCCTGTTCACGCACGACCTGACGCAGCTGGGTGTAGATATCCTGCCATTCGCGCACGCGCAGATAGTTGAGATAGTCACTTTTACACTGGCGGCGGAACTGGTTGCCCGACAGCGCTTTCTGCTGCTCCTGGATATAGTTCCAGAGATTAACAAAGGTGAGAAAGTCAGACTCTTTATCAGCAAAGCGGCGATGTTTCTCATCGGACGCCTGCTGTTTCTCGACCGGCCGCTCGCGCGGGTCCTGAATCGAGAGCGCCGCCGCGATAATCATCACCTCGCGCACGCAGCCAAAGCGCTGCGCCTCCAGCACCATCCGCGCCAGCCGCGGATCCACCGGCAGCTGCGCCAGGGTACGACCGGACGGCGTCAGCCGGTAGTGCTCATTTTCATTAAGAGTAATGGCGCCCAGCTCTTCCAGCAGCCGCACGCCATCCTGAATATTTCGTTTGTCAGGCGCTTCCACAAACGGGAACGCCGCAATATCGCCCAGCCCCAGGGCGGTCATCTGCAGGATCACCGACGCGAGATTGGTCCGCAGGATCTCCGGATCGGTAAAAGCGGGCCGGCTGAGGAAATCAGCCTCGGAGTAGAGCCGGATACAGATCCCTTCCGAAACGCGGCCGCAGCGCCCTTTACGCTGGTTTGCCGAAGCCTGTGAAACCGGCTCAATCGGCAGGCGCTGCACCTTGGTGCGATAGCTGTAGCGGCTGATTCGCGCGGTACCGGGATCGATGACATATTTGATGCCCGGCACGGTGAGCGAGGTCTCTGCCACGTTCGTGGCCAGGACAATGCGCCGCCCGCTGTGGGACTGAAACACGCGATTCTGCTCGGCGTTGGAGAGACGCGCGTAGAGCGGCAGGATCTCGGTATGCGGCAAATCACGCTTCATCAGCGCATCGGCCGTGTCGCGGATCTCACGCTCCCCGCTCATAAAGATCAATATATCGCCACGGCTCTCCTGCCCCAGCTCATCCACGGCGTCAAAAATGGCCTGCAGCTGATCGCGATCGCTCTCATCCGCTTCTTCCGCGATAGGCCGGTAGCGCACCTCCACCGGGTAAGTCCGGCCTGACACTTCGATAACCGGCGCATTATTAAAGTGACGCGAGAAGCGCTGCGGATCGATAGTGGCGGAGGTGATGATCACTTTGAGATCGGGGCGGCGCGGCAGCAGCTCACGCAGGTATCCCAGCAGAAAATCGATGTTAAGGCTGCGCTCATGCGCCTCATCAATAATGATGGTGTCGTACTGCAGCAGCAGCCGGTCCTGCTGGATCTCCGCCAGCAGGATACCGTCGGTCATCAGTTTGACCTGCGTGCTGTCGCTGACCTGATCGGTAAAACGGACTTTATAGCCGATGGTACTTCCCGGCGCGGTCTCCAGCTCTTCCGCGATGCGGCTCGCCACGGTGCGGGCTGCCAGACGACGCGGCTGCGTGTGCCCGATCAGGCCTTTCACGCCGCGTCCCAGCGCCAGGCAGATTTTTGGCAGCTGAGTAGTTTTACCCGATCCGGTTTCACCGGCAACAATCACTACCTGATGATCGCGAATCGCGTCTGATATCGCCTGCTGCTTCTGGCTGACCGGCAGATTCTCAGGAAAGGTGATGCGCGGGGTGCCGGCCACGCGCCGGGCGATGCGCTGTTCGGCAACGCTGAATTCCTCCGCCAGCTCTGCGGCAATGGTCTGCTGTGCGGCGCTGATTTTCACCTTTGCCGCACCCTGCAGACGTCGCTGCAGGCGCTGGCGATCGCGCAGCGTCAGCGCATCAAGCCGGGCCCAGAGTGGTGCTAAAGGTGATTCAATGGATGATGACATAGGGATGGATTACCTGTTAGTGCAGCACGGCGAAAACACGCGCGGCGCCGGGACGCTTTCCCGGCAGATTCAATCAATTACCGGACGCCATAATAGCATATTCTCAGCCTGCTGGCTGAGCCGCTCCGGCTGGCTTATTCAATTAATTCGAACATTGGCCTCGAATTATTACGCTTTTACGCTGCCGGTGAACGCCGTAGAGTATGACGCATTGAGCGGGAAGCCCGCCGCATAACCACAGGAACCTATTATGAGCCACGTATTAATTCTGAAGTCCAGTATCCTTGCCGGTTATTCACAGTCAGGTCAGCTGGCTGATTTTTACGCTGAAGAAGCGCGCGCCAACGGCGACAGCGTAACCGTACGCGACCTGGCTGCCGATCCGGTACCGGTACTGGATGGTGAACTGGTGGGTGCTCTGCGTCCTTCAGATGCGCCACTTTCTCCACGTCAGCAGGAGGCGCTGGCGCTCTCTGATGCGCTGATCGCTGAGCTGCAGGCGCATGACACCATTGTTATTGCGGCACCGATGTACAATTTCAACATCCCGACGCAGCTGAAAAACTACTTTGACCTGATTGCCCGCGCGGGCGTGACTTTCCGCTACACCGAAGCGGGTCCGGAAGGTCTGGTTAAAGGCAAACGTGCGGTGATCCTGAGCAGCCGTGGCGGTATCCACAAAGATACCCCAACCGATCTGCTGACGCCGTATGTGAAGCTGTTCCTTGGCTTTATCGGTATCACTGACGTTGAGTTTGTGTTTGCCGAAGGGATCGCCTACGGTCCGGAAGTGGCAACCAAAGCGACCACTGATGCGAAAGATGCGATTAAACAGCGCGTCTCTGCCTGATTAATAAAAAAAGATATTCTGCTTCATTTTACCGGGCCTGAGCGCCCGGTTTTTTATTTTAACGTCAATATATCTCTGCTTCCCGGCGGCTGCCCGCTTTTTTAATTTACACTGCAGTATCACTCTCTCATTCTGCTTTACGATTTCAACCCTGTTACTGACAACCCGCGCCCGCATTTTAATTAAAGCGCAGCACCGCCCGACTTTTAATAAAAATCGAAATACGAAAGTTTTCTCACCAGTAACGTGGCACGATTAATCCGCAATCAAATCCAGCCGTGCAGGCTGTAACTACATTTGAACTTTTACTCAAATAATAATTTTTTTACCAGGAGAATAATATGGCCTTACTGTTATGCTATATCCATGTAAGCGATACGCTGCCCGGACAAACTGCAACCGTTAACTCTTTTTCGGGTGTGAGCGACAAGATTAAAATGTTTGAGATGCCCATTAAAAGAACGGGTAACTATGACGCACAGTTGAATGCCAATGTTAAAAACACACGCGAAATCGCTGTAATTGAAGCTAAAAAGAAGGTTTCGCAGCTGACATCAGCTTTTGAAAAACTTCATAGTACGGGCAACCGCACGCCATCTTCTTCCGTAACACGCCCTATCGCTGCACCGGTTATAGCGACGGCTGTAGCAGCGCCAGTTGCGAGAGTACAGGATATCTCTATCGCCCGACCGAGTGTGTCAGCATCTTCTCTGGCAGAAGCAAAACCTGACCCTGTCACTACTCAGGCAAAAACTACAGCCGGGCATAAAGGCGCGCCCTCATTGCTAACCCAAATTAAGCATCAATTTGCGCAGTTCTGGTCATCGATAAAAAGTTATATTTCGTCACTGACAGATACATTCCGGCAGCAACAGAGCGAAAAAATAGCACACTTTGAAAATACCGCCAGAACCAAATCTGAAGGCTGTAAATCAATGACTGAAATAATAAACGCATATGACAATAGTCCTTCCAATGCTCTCTTTCTTTATAACGCAGCAAAACAGGAGCTAATATTTAATGCTATAAGTGACATCATTGATCAGGCAGAAAAAGAAAATAAAGAAATCGATCTGCGTAAGCTATGCGATCAGGCTAATCGCTATGCGGTTAATTCAGGCGCTAACGCCATATTTTTCACGCTATCAAAAAATAACACTATCGGGCACAATATAAAATATGGCGTACCGACTATGCAGCAGCGCGTCAGTCGGGTAGAGGAAGACATTGGAAGTAAAAACGCAACCTCCGCAACCTTACGTCGTAATTCGCAGAGCTTAAGTGGGCGCCAGCGTGCTAACTCAGTACAGTCAATAACCCGGAGGATGGTTAATGACGCCTATTCAAAACTGTTTAATGATATACACAATGACAAAAGAAATATTTATGGTACACGCCACAGCTTCGACCGTAACGAAATGCGTGCCGCGCTGCTTGAAGGGCAGCCGGCGCTGGCAGGCTTACGTACCAGCAGTGCAGCGTAATGCCTGACAGCAGCAGATCCTTCGCAAGCCACACCCGGTGGCGGGAAAGCGCTGAGCCTCCCGCCACCGGTTACTTCTGCAGCCACTGGCCGTTGATGCCGCGCACATATTCCCCTGCGCTGGCCCGGCTCACCAGCTTCTCTCCGGCAATCCGCGCGACGTCGCTGGTTGTGAGTTTGTTTTCCCCGGCAATGCGCTGATACGCCATCCGGCGGCCCTCATTGATACGACTCACCAGCGCCAGCGTGACCTCATCCTGCTGCCGTGCAGCAACATAGCCGCTCAGCGTTTCCCCGACCCGCCCCTGCTGCCGCGCCTCATCAAGCGTCAGCGCATGGGCAGACCCGGCCAGCAAAACCAGCAGCAGCGCAACGGCGCGTATTGTTCGGTTGCGGGCCATCAGAACAGCCCGCTCTGATTCTGCAGCAGCGCCTCGACATCTTTATCCACCTTGATGTGGATCTCATGTTCAATTTTCACGTTCATATTTATCGTAATCGGCGCATCAGGAGCGGCCACTTCAATCCGCGGTACGCATCCTGCCAGCACAACGCTGCCTGCCAGCAGCGCACCTCTTAACCTCATCATCAGGGATCCCTCTTTGATGGCAGGGTGGCGTTCTGCTCCACCCAGGATTGTAAATTATCGCCAAAGCGCAGGCTGCGCCATAGCTGGAACAGATTCTCCTGATGACGATAGTTGAGATTGATTGTCTGGCGCCGGTTGCTGAACTGGCTGACGCCGGTGACCTGCGACTGCATCACCAGATTACCGGTATTATCCAGATCGAGTGTGGCCCAGGAGCGTGAAATCTCCAGATAACGCAGCCAGCTCAGCGCTGCCCCGGCGGCGACATTGTCTTTTACAATCGCGTCTGCCGTATCCTTATCCAGCCGAAACGTGAGCGGCCCGCTGTTAGCAATCCAGCCATTTCTGATCAGCCACTGCGGATTACTGAGCCAGAGCGGCAGCTCACCGTTAACCTTACCCGACATAGCAAACTGTTTGGGCTTGAGTGCCGTCACCAGCCGGCTGAGATCGATCTGGCGCAGCGAAATCCTGGCCGCTTCGCGCTGCGGCATGCGCAGCGCCGGCATACTGACGTGCCCGCCCAGTAAATCGAGCGTCACGTTACTCAGGGTAAGCGGCTGTCTCTCCTGCCAGGGATAGTAACCCTGCAGATCGGCCGTGATATTCTGCAGCGCAAACTGATTGTTAACCTCGCGGATACGCAGCGAAACCGGTCCGCGCCGTCCCAGCTGCCACTGCTGAGCGCGATAGCGAAACGGCAGCGCAAAGTCGATGCCGTTGATGTCACTGTCCGGCAGCTGCAGGCTACCCTGCTGAACCGCAAAGAAGCCGCCAGCCTGAAATGCCTGACTGGCTCCGGCTGAAAACGCGACCTGCGCCCGCAGCTCACCGCTGCGGATACGCATTTTTAAGTCGCTGCTGAGCAGCGGCTGGAACACGCGCAGCGACTGTGCCGGCCACCAGGCCTCCCCGCGTAGCCGCTCACCATCCCAGCGCCCGTGCACGCGCAGCGGGCCGATATCTTCAGCGCGCAGTTCACCACGCCATAAAAACCGTGCCGGATCGCGACCTTTCACATCAAACGTCAGCCCTGCAGGCGGCAGCCAGCCGCCGTAGCTGAAGTGCGTTTGCCCCGCATCAAGACGAAAACTGCCTGCAAAACCGGGCTGCGTGCTATCCCGCTGCCAGCGCAGCGGCGCAGTGAGCCGGATACGCGGCCGGTCAATCTGCACCGGCCCCCACGCCAGCTGATTCAGGCCGGTATTGAGCGTATCCAGCGTAATACGCTGATCCAGCCAGCTGCCGGTGCCTGTAACATCCCACTCTGCGTTAAACGGCTGCAGTTTGCCGTCGCCCCAGTAGCGCCAGCGCCAGCTGCCGCTGTCTGGCCAGAACGCGGCAGCGCGGCCATCCAGATGCAGCGTAAAGTGACCATAGTCGCGCTTATGCGCCGTCAGAATCGCCTGCAGCCGGCCATCAATGCCCTGCGCTGAAAGTGAAACACCCGCCAGGGGCCAGCGCGCTTCATCCACTTCAGGGAGATCCAGCAGCTGGCCGCGCAGGCGCAGCAGTGCGCCTGGCTGGAACGTCAGCGTCGGCGCGCTGAGTGCACCGCGCAGCTCGCCGGGCAGGCTGCCATAGAGCTGCAGCCCGGCAAATTTACTCTCGCCGGTAATGCGCAGCGGCAGCGCGTTATCCGTTACGCGCAGCGGTCCCGGCCCTACGCTCAATACCACATTACCTTTACCGCCGCGCCCCTGCGTCAGCAGATTCAGCCGCCCCTGCACGCGCAGGTTGTCCATCCCCTGCTGCCATCCGGTCAGGGTCAGCCCCACGCCGCCTGACAGCATCTGACTAGCCAGAGGCCAGCGCCAGCGCCCGTCGGCGATCTGAAACGTATCGCGGTCGCTCTGCCACGGCAGCTCAAGCAGCGGTGTCTCATCGCCCTGCTCCTGAACGATCAGCTTACCCTGCTGCTGCTGCCACTGCAGATCCAGCGTCAGCGGCTGCGGCCACTGAGCCACGCTTAGCTCACTCTGCAGTGCGCCGGTTACTGGCAAGCCATCCGCAAATGTGGGCAGCGCTACGCTGCCATGTAACGTCAGCGGTTGTGTCAGAAAAGAATGTTGTAACTTAAGAGAGTCGACCGTCAGCGTCTGGCCCTGCAGGCGTGCGTTCAGGCTGAGATTATCGCCGCGATAGCGCAGCTGCTGCTGTTCCGGTGCAAGCGTGAGATCGAGTTCACCGGCATAGTGCTGCCACGGCAGGACGGCCAGCCTGCCGATATGTACATCGGCCCCCGGCAGGCGCTGCTGCCAGTCGGCCAGCGTACGCGGTACGGCAGAAGCTGGCTGCGGCGGCAGCGACTGCCAGCAGGCGCTGTTAAGCGTGACGCGCTGTGCGCTAAGCTGCCAGCGCTGCTGTGAGCGGCCCAGCGCCACCTGCTCAACCTTAGCCAGCGTACAGCTGCCCGTCAGGTAACGCAGCTGCGGCAACGTCACTGCGCCCTGCTGCCAGCCCGGCCTGCCCTCAATTTCGATGCGCGTCTCATCCGGCAGCCAGATACCGGCCAGCCGTGGCAGCCACTGCGTCAGCGTCAGCAGCAGGCCCAGCAGCAGCAGAATCAGCGCCAGCAAGGCGGCAAGTAGTCGGCGAAGGCCACGCGTCATGGCGGGTAACTATCCTGTTGTTTATATTTTCCTGCCGAAATGATGGCACGTAATCATTCGCAAATGAAGGTGTTAGCCTGGCCTGCTGCGTGAAGAAAAGCAAAGTCGCGCAGAAACCGTTATCCTTTAATGATACCGACATGGCATTTTTTCAGGAGCGAAACAATGAAAGTTGCGGTTTACAGCACCAAGCACTATGACCAGAAATATTTTGAACAGGTCAACGCCCGTTTTGGATTTGAGCTGGTGTTCTTTGATTTCCTGCTCAGCGAGGATACGGCAAAAAATGCTGCCGGCTGTGACGCGGTCTGTATTTTCGTAAATGACGACTGCGGCAGAGCGGTACTGGAAGAGCTGGCGGCATTGGGCATTAAGTATATTGCCCTGCGCTGTGCCGGATTCAATAACGTCGATCTGCAGGCGGCTGCTGAGCTGGGCATGGAGGTCGTACGCGTGCCCGCCTACTCCCCGGAAGCGGTGGCGGAACACACGGTGGGTATGATGTTGGCGCTGAATCGCCGCATTCATCGCGCTTATCAGCGCACCCGTGACGCAAACTTTTCGCTTGATGGCCTGACCGGCTTCAACATGCACAATAAAACCGCAGGCGTGGTCGGTACGGGGAAAATCGGTGTGGCTACGCTGCGGATCCTGAAAGGATTTGGCATGAAGCTGCTGGCCTGTGATCCCTACCCGAGCGACGCTGCGCTTGAGCTGGGTGCAGAATATGTCGATCTGAAAACGCTGTTTGCCCGCTCGGATGTGATTACGCTGCACTGCCCGATGACGCCGGAAAATCATCATATGCTTAACGCGCAGGCGTTCAGCGAAATGAAAGATGGCGTGATGATCATCAATACCAGCCGCGGCGGCCTGATCGATTCGCAGGCGGCTATTGAAGCGCTAAAACAGCAGAAGATCGGGTCGCTGGGAATGGACGTCTATGAAAATGAACGCGATCTGTTTTTTGAGGACAAATCGAACGACGTTATTCAGGACGACATTTTCCGCCGCCTCTCTGCCTGCCACAACGTGCTGTTTACCGGACATCAGGCGTTTCTGACCGCAGAAGCCCTGACCGCCATCTCAGAAACCACGCTGGGTAATCTGCAGCAGCTCGATCAAGGCGAAGCGTGCCCGAACCGGGTTAAGCCCTGAAATGGTGCGCCCGCATCAGCGGGCGCACGTGCCACCTATCAGCGCCTGTTCATCGCAGCGGCGGCCGTTTGACAGCTGACACATGCCGATACGTGAACCATCCAGCTGGCGGGAAAATGCCAGCGTGCCCCCGGCACCGCTGCAGCTGCTTTCTGCCATCGCGGACATCACGACGTGCGGCTGGACGTGAGCCGCGGTCGCCTGCTGCGGCGGTTCGTTATCAGGGGTACTGCTGCAGGCGGAGAGCAGCAGTGCTGCACCAGCCAGCAGTAAAGAGGCAGCTTTCATTAGTCGGACTCCGGGGACAGGGGACGAAAAGTGCTCACAGCATATGACAGCCTCTGCTGCGAATCGAGTGCGGACATAGCTTTTTACAAAATTTCAGACCTTTCATTGCAAGCAGAATTATCCTGAAGAGAAGATTTTTGCCGGTTATCTTCTAAAATAATCCGTTATTTCAATTGCTCAGGGGAAATTATGTTAACCGATATGCTGTTACGCATCGCGCTGGCCGGCGTTCTCGGCGGGCTTATCGGACTTGAGCGTCAGATGCGGGCAAAAGAGGCGGGTCTGCGTACCCATATTCTGGTGGGGATCGGCAGCGCCCTGTTTATGCTGGTCTCGAAATATGGCTTTGCCGATATGCTCAGCAGCGACCATGTGGGTCTTGATCCCAGCCGCATCGCGGCGCAGGTCGTCAGCGGTATGGGCTTTCTCGGGGCCGGTACCATCATTATTCAGAAGCAGATCGTAAAAGGCCTGACTACCGCAGCGGGCCTCTGGGTTACCGCCGCCATCGGTCTGGTTATCGGTAGCGGCATGTATGAAATTGGCATTTATGGCACGCTGCTGGCGCTGGTCGTGCTGGAGGTTTTTCGCCGCCTCAGCCACTGGCTGATTGGCCGCCATCATACGCTGATCGTGCATCTGAAAGCCAAAAGCGTCCCGCTGGTGTTACTGGTGCTGCAGCGTGAAGGGATCCGCTACGGGCATATCGCGGTGGTCAACCGTGACGAAGAGAGCGGCCTGTGTGAACTCAGCGTAGAGGTCACACTCTCCCGCCGGGCACCGCGCCACAGCCTTTATGAGAAGGTCATGGATATTAAAGGGGTGCAGTCACTGGAGATGGTATAGAGGCGCAGACAGAGCAAAATTATTAGCCACGGATGCGGCAACAGATTAAAAGCGTTCACGCGAGGCTGGTATTCGCGCGCGCAATCCGTACCATACGCATCCATAACTACAGGTTTATGACCGCCAATGCGGGTTTCAGCCGCCTGTTCTGTTCGCCGGCACTCTCAAGCGTGAAAATAATGTCAGAAAATCAAGACGTAACAAAAAAAGAGCAATACAACTTCAATAAACTGCAGAAGCGCCTGCGCCGCAACGTCGGCGAAGCGATTGCTGACTTCAACATGATTGAAGAAGGCGACCGCATCATGGTCTGTCTCTCAGGCGGTAAAGACAGCTATACCATGCTGGAGATCCTGCGCAGCCTGCAGCAGAGCGCGCCGGTGAATTTTTCGCTGGTGGCGGTCAATCTCGATCAGAAGCAGCCCGGCTTCCCGGCGCATATTCTGCCCGCTTATCTTGAGACGCTGGGCGTGGAGTATAAAATTGTCACCGAAGATACTTACTCTATTGTTAAAGAGAAGATCCCGGAAGGCAAAACCACCTGCTCACTCTGCTCGCGTCTGCGTCGCGGTATTCTCTATCGCACCGCCAGCGAACTGGGCTGTACTAAAATTGCGCTCGGCCATCATCGCGACGATATCCTGCAGACGCTGTTTCTTAATATGTTCTACGGCGGCAAAATGAAAGGCATGCCGCCCAAGCTGATGAGTGATGACGGCAAGCATATTGTTATCCGCCCTCTCGCCTACTGCCGTGAAAAAGATATTATCCGCTTTGCTGAAGCGCGCCAGTACCCGATTATCCCCTGCAACCTGTGCGGTTCGCAGCCCAACCTGCAGCGTCAGGTGGTGGCCGATATGCTGCGCGACTGGGATAAACGTTTTCCGGGCCGCATTGAAACCATGTTCAGCGCCATGCAGAACATTGTGCCTTCGCATATGGCGGATATCAGCCTGTTCGATTTCAAAGGCATCCGCCATGGCGATGAAGTGGTTGATGGTGGTGATATTGGCTTCGATCGCGAAACGCTGCCGATGCAGCCCGCGGGCTGGAAACCGGATGAGGATGCAGCAGCCACCGCGGAGCTGCGGCTGGATGTATTAGAGATAAAGTCGTTCTGCTGAGAACTACAAAGGCGCGTATCCCGGCGGGAACGCGCCTTTTTTTATTGATGCGGCGGCGGATCGCTGATGGGTGGCACATCGGGATCGTGCGGCGGCTCCGGCTCCGGAATGGGCTGCGGCTGCGGAACAGGCTCCGGAATCGGCACCGGGTCGGTTGGGATCGGTTCACTGGCGTGGATAGCTTGCATCGCTTTCTCCTGTTGCGGAACGTACTTTAAGCGTAGGAAAGCTTTGCTGAACAAGCCAGCATAAAAAAAACCGGCCCTGGGGCCGGTGTCAGAGGAATTAACTGTGCTATGCAGTAATTCGCAAACAGGAAGTAAGACAATATGGAGTACAACGCCCATCGCCTGACGTTGCATTCACCTGCGAAAGAGAGTGTGCCGCGATTTTCCGCAGGGTGAGTTGATATCGATCAGCTTTTCCCGCTTTTGCTACAGCCATTTGCGTTTTTTCAGCCATACCGCCACGCCCCCGACCATCAGCAGCAGGATCAGACAAAACAGCAGAAAACCGTGCTGCCAGTTACCGCCCGGAATGCCACCGAGGTTGACGCCAAACAGTCCGGTAAGAAAGGTCGCAGGCAGAAAAATCATCGCCATCAGTGACATGGTATACGTCCGGCGGTTCATCGACTCCGCCAGCAGCGAGGCGACCTCGTCAGCGAGGATGCCGGTGCGCGCCACGCCGGCGTTGAGATCGTCCAGGCCGCGGCCCAGACGGTCCGCCACGTCCTGCATGCGTCGCCGGTCGTCGTCACTCATCCACGGGAGTTTCTCGCTGGCCAGTCGCGCATAGACATCACGCTGCGGTGCCATATAGCGGCGCATGACGATCAGCTGCTTGCGCAGCAGCGCCAGCTCGCCTCTGGCCGGCACCTGCTGATCCATCAGCGCATCTTCCAGCTCAATAATCTTGTCATGCATATCTTCAATGAATTCGCTGGCGTGATCGGTCAGCGCGTCGCAGACATCCACCAGCCAGCTGCCGCCGTCTGCCGGGCCATTACCATGCTGCAGCTCATTGAGCACTTCATCTATCGCGTTGACTTTGCGGCGGCGCGTAGAGACGATCAGTTTGTCATTGATGAATACGCGCATCGCCACCAGCTGATCGGGACGCGAGTCGGCGTTGTGGTTCACGCTGCGCAGCACAATCATAAAGCCGTCGCCAAGCCGCGTGACGCGCGGCCGCATACTGTCGCCTGCCAGCGCATCGCGCACGGCATCGGGGATCAGCGGCGTATTCTGCAGCCACTCCGCGCTCTGGCGCTGCGCGTAATTCAGATGCAGCCAGCAGTGGCGCTCGCAGTGGATGATATCGTCATCTTTAATCGCGATAACGCCACCTTTGCCATCAAACTGACAGGCAATAATGGCATCTGATACCTGTAATGCTTTCCCTTCAATAACGTTCACGTCCCCACTCCACGCTCTCAATCAACAGGCTACAGTCTAGCGCCGCGCCTTTCAGTTGCAATCGCGCCGGTGTATGCAAACGTGACGCAAGGTACTCAGTGCTTTTCAATCCACAACTCGCGGCTGTAAGCCACATCTTCCGGGTTGGTGATGGGATAGCCTTTTACCCACGGTTTTATCAGGCGGCCGTTTGTATATTGATATAGCGGTGCGATGGGTGCCTGGTCGGCAATGATCTGCTCCGCTTTGTTGTAATCTGCATTGCGCGCCTGCACGCTGGTTTCGGTACTCGCTTTCGCCAGTAGCGCGTCATACTCCGCGCTGTTGAAACGCGCAATATTCCCGCTGTGGCTGGCCGTCAGCAGACTGAGAAAGGTAGAGGGTTCGTTATAATCACCGACCCACGAGGCGCGGATCACATCAAAATTCCCGCTGTTGCGGCTGTCGATATAGGTTTTCCACTCCTGGTTTTGCAGCGTAACCTCTGCGCCCAGAGTCTTTTTCCACATTGAGGCGACGGCGATAGCAATTTTCTGATGGCTTTCTGAGGTGTTATAGAGCAGCGTCAGATGCAGCGGCTTAGCTGGACCGTAGCCCGCTGCCGCGAGCAGCGCTTTCGCCTGCGCATTCAGCTCCTGCTGGCTATGCTGCTGCAGATAGCTCTGCTGTGACGTAAAACCGGCCGTCACATCGGGAGTGAAATGCCACGCCGGCTTCTCGCCGGTCCCCAGCACCTTCTCCGCAATAATGCGGCGATCGATACTCCACGAAAGCGCTTTACGCACGCGCACATCAGCCGTCGGTCCTTTCTGCGTATTAAAGGCGTAGTAGTAGGTCCCGAGCTGGTCAGGGGTATAGACCTCACCCGGCAGACTCTTTTTCAATAGCGCAAACATATTTTTCGGGAATGATTCGGTGATATCGATATCCCCGGCGCGATAGCGCTTGGTGGCGCTGGACTCCTCATTGATGGGCAGAAAGGTCACCTGCGTCAGCACTGAATGCTTGTCGTCCCAGTAATGTTTATTGCGCACCAGAACAATCTTTTCGTTTACGACCCGCGTTTGTAACTGATAGGCGCCATTTCCCACCAGCTTGCCCGGTGCGGTCCACGCGTCACCTTCAGCCTGGATAACTTTTTGCGGCACGGGAAACAGCGCGGCGTTGGCCATCATGGCTGGCAGCCACGGCACCGGTCGTGACAGCGTCACTTTCAGATGGGTGGCATCGGTGGCCGTTACGCCCAGTTTCTCCGGACTCATGCTGCCTTTGGTAATCGCTTCCGCATTTTCAATACCGCTCAGCGCCGCAAACCAGGCAAAAGGCGAACTGTTTTTCGGATCGACCAGACGCTGCCAGCTGTAGACAAAATCCTGCGCAGTGACCGGGCTGCCATCTGACCAGCGCGCATCTTTGCGCAGCGTAAACAGCCAGATTTTATTGTCATTACTGCTCCAGCTCTCAGCGACGCCGGGCACAATCTGGCCTTTTGCATCCTGACTGGTGAGGCCTTCAAACAGGTCGCGCATGACCTGAATTTCCGGCAATCCCACGGCTTTCATGGGATCAAGCGAGGCGGGTTCATCTTTGATGTGGCGAACAATTGTCTGCTGGCTGGCGAGCTGCGCGCCCGCCGGTATCTCAGCAGCAGTAGCCGGAAAAAACGTGCTGCTGACGATCAGCGCCAGCGCCGTGGGGAAAAACAGAGGCTTCATCATCACTCCTTAACAGAAAAAAGGGCGACCTGAAGTGCGTAATGTCGCCAGCAACTCCGGCAACTGTAACGCAAATTGCTGATTGGTATGTAGCTATTTCCCGTTTTGCTGTTTACCGTTAATGTAGTGCCGGACAGGCGCGCGCCCCGCTCGTTTGCAGAGCCGCTCACAGGAGAGCCTGATATGTCATTTCATCACCCGCGACCGCAGCGCGGTCAGCTTGATGCGGTCTGGCAGCAATATGGTCGCTCGGCGCTCGGCGCCCCACTGCTCTGGTTTCCGGCGCAGTCAGCTGATGAAGATAGCGGACTGATCATCGCCGGCACTCACGGCGATGAGAACGCCGCAATCGCCACGCTTTCCGCCGCGCTGCGGACGCTGCCAGCCTCCCTGCGCCGCCATCATGTCATTCTGGCCGTGAATCCGGACGGCTGTCAGCTCGGGCTGCGCGCCAACGCGCGCGGCGTCGATCTCAACCGTAACTTTCCCGCCGCTAACTGGCAGCGGGGCGATACGCACTACCGCTGGAACAGCGCCGCTGACGCACGCGATGTGGTGCTCTCTACTGGTGAGAAGCCCGCCTCCGAACCCGAAACCAGCGCGCTGTGCCAGCTGATCCATCAGCTGCAGCCGCGCTGGGTGGTCTCATGGCATGAACCGCTGGCCTGTATCGACGATCCCCATCACAGCGCGCTGGCGCGCTGGCTGGGTGAGCAGACCGCATTGCCGGTGGTAAGCAGCGTGGGATACGCCACGCCGGGTTCTTTTGGCAGCTGGTGCGCCGATCTGGGGCTACTCTGCATTACGGCGGAAATGCCGCCGATTTCCGTTGATGAGGCGACCGAACGCTATCTTGAGGCGATGATTAATCTGCTGCGCTGGCAGGCGCCGCATTAAGTGTGCCATAGCTGAATGAGAGCGCGGGATCGACATCTGCTGCCAGCCAGGTCGGGCCATCCAGATCGGTGAAGGCGGCCTGTGAAACCAGCGGCAGCGCGGCCCGGATAGCGCGCGAGGTACAGAGCATACAGCCCAGCATCAGCGTAAATCCCTGCTCACGCGCGGTAGCGGCCAGCGCCAGCGCCTCTGTCAGGCCGCCGGTTTTATCCAGCTTGATATTGATCATCTCGTAGCGCCCCGCCAGTTCCGCCAGGCTGTCGCGCGTATGGCAACTCTCATCTGCGCAGATCGGCAGCGGATGGACAAAATTTGCCAGCGCAGCATCCTGCCCGGCGGGCAGCGGCTGCTCCAGCATCGCAATATTGAGATCCGCCAGCAGCTGACAGCGTGCCGCCAGCCCTTCCGCTTCCCAGGATTCATTTGCGTCGATAATCAGGGTCGCTTCCGGCACCGCGCTGCGGATCGCTACCAGCCGCTCACTGATCAGATGATTATCCATTTTCACTTTGAGCAGCTTTGCACCATGCTGCCACAGCGCCAGCGCGCTGCTGGCCATCGCTTCCGGCGTATCGATACTGATGGTGCGCGCCGTGGCTACCTGCCCGGCCAGAGGGCGATCGCACAGCGCGGCCAACGTCTGCCCATGCTGCTGGCGTTCCAGATCCCAGAGCGCACAATCAATGGCATTGCGCGCCGCACCCGCCGGCATCGCCTGCTGCAGCGCGCTTCGGGTTAAGCCCTGCTGCAGCGCGGGCAGCTGAGCGGCAATCTGCGCCAGCACTGAGGCCTCGCTCTCACCATAACGGGCATACGGGGTCGCTTCTCCGGTGCCTTTAATACCATTCTCTTCAATTTCCACCACCACAACCTGCGCTTCCGTCCGGCTGCCGCGCGAGATAACGAACGGCGAATGCAGTGGCCAGGCTTCAGGATAACTCTTCACTGTTCTCATTTTTACACCTTAAAATTGTGCGCCTGATGTGAAGCTGAGCGATTATTGTAAGAAAGGTAATCGTAAACCCCTAAAAATTATGGCATAAACTTTAACGGTTTTCGTAAAGTCGCGCGCTGCGCTGACTTTTCATTTAAAAAGGAGATTGTATGTCACAGAACGTTCACTTTCAGGGTAATCCTGTTCCGGTTGCCGGCCACTTCCCGCAGGCAGGCGAGCAGGCGCAGCCTTTTACGCTGGTCACTAAAGATCTGGCTGATGTTTCGCTGGCAGACTATGCCGGAAAGCGCAAAGTGCTGAACATCTTCCCGAGTATCGATACCGGCGTCTGCGCCGCCTCGGTTCGCAAGTTTAACGAGCGCTCCGGTGATACCAGCAACACCGTAGTGCTCTGCATTTCAGCTGACCTGCCGTTTGCCCAGTCACGCTTCTGCGGCGCGGAGAACGTCGCCAATGTGGTCACGCTTTCCGCTATGCGCGGCTCTGAGTTCAAAGAGAATTATGGCGTCGCTATCTCTGACGGCCCGCTAAAAGGCCTGACCGCCCGTGCGGTAGTGGTGCTTGATGAGAATGACAAGGTGCTTTACAGCCAGCTGGTCAATGAGATCACCGAAGAGCCCGATTACGATGCAGCGCTGGCCGCGCTGAAGTAAGTTGCTCATAAAAAAACCGTCCTTACGGGACGGTTTTTACTGTTCAGAACAGGCCAGCGCAGCTACTCGCTCTCTCCGCGCTTCTGCCCTAATCCATATTCACGCAGTTTATTGGCAATCGCCGTGTGCGATACGCCCAGACGTTTGGCCAGCTTACGCGTGCTGGGATAGGAGAGATAGAGCCGGGTCAGTACCGAACGCTCAAAGCGGCCGGTGATCTCATCCAGCGATCCCTCCAGCGCCTCTTCACCCAGCGACACATCCAGCGCCTGCTCCGGCAGCACGATATCCTGCGGACGCAGCTCATAACCTTCCAGCTGCGTCATGGCCCGATAGAGCGTGTTTTTCAGCTGCCGGACATTGCCCGGCCAGCTGTAGCGCGTCAGGAACGGCAGCAGCTGCGGTGACAGGCGCGGGCGCGGCAGCCCCTGCTCATCGGCAAAACGCGCCACAAACATCTCTGTCAGCGGCAGAATATCAAGCGGACGCTCGCGCAGCGGCGGCAGATTCAGCGTCAGCACGTTGAGCCGGTAAAAGAGATCCTCGCGGAACTCCCCACGCTGTACCATCTCAATCAGGTTCTTTTGCGTGGCGCAGATCACCCGGACATCAACATGCACTTCATGATCTTCGCCTACGCGGCGAAAGGTCCCGTCGTTGAGAAAACGCAGCAGCTTGGTCTGCATACGCGGCGACATCTCACCGATTTCGTCCAGCAGCACCGAGCCGCCGCTGGCCTGCTCAAAAAAGCCCTTTTTCCCCTCCAGCGCGTTGGGATAGGCGCCGGCCGCGTGGCCAAACAGCTCGCTCTCCGCCACGTCGTCCGGAATCGAACCGCAGTTGAGCGCGAGAAACGGTTTTTTACCGCGTGCGCTGCGCAGGTGGCAGGCGCGCGCCAGCATATCTTTGCCGGTGCCGGTATCGCCCACAATCAGCAGCGGCGCATCGTGCATCGCCAGTTTACGCGCCTGCTCAATGACCTGACGCATTTTAGGCGTCACCGCCACGATATGGTCAAACTCGGACTCATCCGTGACGCTGAGATTCTGCAGCTGACGTCCCATACGCGCCGTGGACTTCAGCGTGATCATTGCGCCCACCGGGTTATCGCCCTGCTCATCGCTGTCTGCAAGGTAGATGGGTCGCGCTTCCAGCAGAAAGTCACGCCCCTGAATCACCACATGCTGGGTCTGCGCCTCTACCCGTTCGCTCTCCAGCCAGCGCTGAAAATTAACGCCGCCAATCAGTGACGCCACGCTGTGATTGCGGATTTTCTGCTCATCCAGCGCAAACAGATGCTGCGCCGCCGGATTGGCCAGCTCAATTTTGCCTTTAAGATCGATAGAGAAGACCGGCTCCGGCATCGCCACCAGCAGCGCGCTGAGCGCGCGATGTTCGCGCTCAGAGGGCAGATATGCCACGGTACGCACGTCGGTGACGCCGGGCGTGCGCCGGATCTCTGCCATCAAATTGCTGAAAGCGTCAAACTCCAGCGCAGAAAAGCTGAGATAGATGCGGCCCTGCGGGGCAATTTCGATGCCGCGTAAATCGATATTGCGGGCGACCAGCAGGTCGAGCAGTTCACGCGCCAGACCGATTCGGTCATGACAAAAAACTTCCAAACGCATGGCAGTAAGCCTTAGTCAGGTTTTGATTTCAGAGATAATACGCTAACTTGCAGCACCCCAGAAGGGCTGTGTCATGAAAAGTTGACAGTGCAGCACAGATTCCCCTTTTCGCCGGGTCAGACAGAGCTGCTTATGCCGGGAAGAAACGAAAAAGGCAACGTTTACGTTGCCTTTTAGCATGGTAGCAGAATGAAAGTGACAGGAACGTTGATTATTTAGCACTCTGCTCTGAGGCGGAGCTGCCTTTTGCCAGCGAGGTTTTAAGCTGACTCACCAGGTCGCGGCGGAAGTCGCCAAGGCGGGGTTTATCCTCTTCCAGCCACGGCAGCGGACGGCACAGCTCCATCGCTTTTATGCCCAGCCGCGCGGTCAGCAACCCGGCACCGATACCCTGTGCGGCACGGGCTGAAAGACGCGCCGCGATATCCTGCGACATCCAGTCCATCCCCACTTCGCGCACCAGTTCGGACGCGCCGGCAAAGGCCATATTGAGCAGCACCAGACGAAACAGACGGATACGGCTGAAATAACCCAGTTCGATGCCGTAAATCGCGGCGATACGATTCACCAGCCGCAGATTACGCCAGGCGATAAACGCCATATCCACCAGCGCCAGCGGGCTGACGGCAATCATCAGGGTCGATTCCGCGGCGTGGCGGCTGATTTCACTGCGCGCCTGGCGATCGAGTACCGGCTGCACCAGCTGTGCGTAGAGCGTGACAATCTCGCGATCGTTATGCGTCTCATGCAGCGCGGCATACCAGCGCTGCAGCGCCGGATGCGCCTGATCGAGCCGCGCCTGCTGCGCGAGATTTTCACAAAAGGCGCGTGCTTTGCCGATGCCGTGACTCTGCAGCAGGTCACGCGCCACATCGCGCGATTCTGCGCGCTGGCGCAGCCGCCACAGACGCCGCCACTCCGCAATCAGTGCGCCGGCGCCAGCCAGCACAATCAGCCCGCCTGCCGCCCCGCTGCCCAGGGCAAACCAGTCGCGCGCCTGCCACGCATCGTGCATAAACTGTACGCCCTGAGCCAGCACGCTCACGGTGAACACCGCCACGCCCGCAGCGGCTATTTTACGCCACAGGCTGCGTTTAGGTCGCAGCGCCGCCTCCACCATCTTTTCACCGGCGCCTTCAGGCAGCCGATCTGCCCCGGTCGCTGCGACAAAATCGGCGGTTTTTACGTCAAAAGTCTGCGCAGCACGCAGCGGTGGCTGCGCATCGCTGCTGAGCGGACGGGCAAAATCGATTCGCGCTTTTAACGGCGTCTCATCACTCATCGCAATTTATCTCCCAGTAAAAATTCCAGCGCGGCATCCATGCGGATATGCGGCAGAGGCCGATCTATATCCAGCGATTGCGGCCGGAATTGCTCAAACTGAAACCCCTGCTGCTGCCAGAAGCTGTTCCCCGGCAAACGGGGCGGCACCTCACCCGGATAAACGGTGAGCGGCTCACCATCTGTCAGCCGCTCACCGCGCAGTGCCGGCAGCTTTTCGCCCCGGTGATCCACCAGGCCGCTTTCGGTAGCCTGTATAGCGGCCAGTCCGAGGCAATCCATGCTGATACCTTCAAATGCGGCGTTCTGCCAGGCATCCTGTACCAGCTGCTGCAGCAGCGACACCATATTGGCGTGCTGATCGGCGGTGATGTGATCGGCTTTCGTCGCGGCAAACAGCAGCTTGTCTATCACCGGGGAGAAGAGGCGCCGGAACAGGGTCCGCTGACCGTAATGAAAACTCTGCATGAGCTGAGTCAGCGCCAGACGCATATCATTAAACGCCTGCGGCCCGCTGTTCAGCGGCTGCAGACAGTCCACCAGCACAATTTGCCGGTCAAAACGCAGAAAATAATTTTTATAGAAGCCTTTCACCACGTGCGAACAGTAGTAGTTATACCGCTGCTGCAGTACGGCAAAATTACTGCCGGCCGGCGCCTGTGCCAGTTTGCTCACAGCCTGCTCATCCGCATCGGGCCACGGGAAAAACTGCAGCGCCGGTGCGCCCGCCATCTCGCCCGGCAGTACAAAGCGGCCCGGCTGAATAAAGTGCAGCCCCTGGCTTTTGCAGTGGTGCAGATAATCTGTCCAGGCGGCGGCAATCTCTGCCAGCTGGTTTTCATTAGCGGGTGCCAGCGGATCGAGGTTATGGCAGAGCTCACGCCAGCGGGCTGACCATTTCTCTCTGTCGCCCTGCAGCAGCCCACGCATCTGCCGCGACCAGCTGACATAATCCTGCGCCAGCATGGGCAGATCGAGCAGCCATTCACCGGGATAGTCAACGATCTCAAGATAGAGCGTGGCGGTATCTTTGAAGTGACGCAGCAGTGAGTTATCAGGCCGGTAGCGCAGCGCGAGGCACATTTCGCTGACGCCGCGCGTTGGGGTGGGCCATGCGGGTGGCGCGCCGTAGAGCTGAGCCAGCCCTTCATCATAGGTAAAGCGCGGCGTACCGAGCTCGCGCTGCGGCACGCGCTTGACGCCAAGTAAACGCTCTTCGCGTACCACTGAAAACAGCGGCAGGCGCGCGCCGTGATGGACGTTCAGCAGCTGATTGACCAGCGAGGTAATAAACGCGGTCTTGCCGCTGCGGCTCAGTCCGGTGACCGCCAGGCGCAGATGACGATCCACGCCGCGGTTCATCAACGCGACAAGTTCATTTTGCAGTTTTTTCATCGTTCTCCCTGATGAATCGCGCTGACAGACGGCGAAACGCCCTGCTCAGCAGCGGTTCCAGGGCGGCCGCCAGCAACAGGCGCAGCGGACGGCGCGCCACCGATTTAACAGCCCAGCCGGCGAGCCCGCCGGGACCATATGTTACCGCACTGATAATGATGAATTTTCCGGCCGACTTCAACGCAGGCGTTGCGCGACGGCGCAGAGCAGTCATTCGCTGAGTGTGCATAAAGCCCCTTATGTGTTGAGATGCGGACCCGCGAGGGTCCGGGGATCAGAGCTGACGAAAACGGCTGCGCACGCTGAAGGTTTCAGAGGTCACGTAACGCTCTACATCGCGAACGCTGCGCTCATCCTGGCTCAGGGTCAGCGCCAGCTCATCCAGCAGTTCACGGGCCGTTGGCTGCTTCTGATCCGGCAGCGTGGCCGGTTTCTCATCCAGCACATAGCCGAGAATAAAATAGGCGGTCACGGTGATCATAAACAGGCCAAAGAACAGTGACAGCACGACGATGACGCGCAGCAGACGCACCGGTATGTCGAGATATTCCGCTACGCCGGCACACACGCCGCGTACTTTGCCCTGCTGCGGAATGCGCCAGAGTTTGCGATCGCCTGTCATGGCTGCCTCCAGTTTGGATGCTCCGCATCAAGAATCGCTTCCAGCGCCTGAACGCGTTCGCGCATACGTTGCGCCTCCTGCGTCAGCTGCTGCAGCCGCTGCATATCATTATTCGACAGTTCACCTGCGCTGCGCCGGTTGCTGTAATGCAGCCATAACCAGATGGGTGCGACAAACAGCACAAAAATCGTCAGGGGTATGGCAAGAAAAAGTGCGCTCATTGACTCTCCTTAATCATCTACACCGTTTCAGCCGGACCCGAAAACGGGCCCGGACGCAATCACTCACCGCGGTTCATTCTGGCTTTCAATGCGGCAAGCTGCTGGCTGATTTCATCATCAGCTTTCAGCTCAGCAAACTGCTGATCCAGCGTTTTTGATTTACCAAAGCGCTGGCTTTCCGCTTCAGCTTCCATATGGTCGATACGACGTTCAAAGGACTCAAAGCGCGCCATCGCATCATCAATTTTGCCGCTGTCGAGCTGACGACGAACATCGCGTGATGAGGAAGCCGCCTGATGGCGCAGCGTCAGCGCCTGCTGGCGGGCGCGGGTTTCGCCGAGCTTGTTTTCCAGCTCGCCGATCTCGCCTTTCATTCGCTCCAGCGTCTCATCCACCTGCGTTGATTCCTGCTGCAGCAGGCTAATCAGATCGGTGAGTTTCTGTTTTTCAATCAGCGCAGAGCGTGCCAGATCCTCTTTCTCTTTGCTGATAGCCAGCTCCGCTTTTTCCTGCCACTCCGACTGCTGGACCTCAGCCTGTTCAATACGGCGCAGCAGCTGCTTTTTCTCAGCCAGCGCGCGCGCTGAAGTTGAACGTACCTCAACCAGCGTGTCTTCCATTTCCTGAATCATCAGGCGTACCAGTTTCTGCGGATCTTCTGCGCGCTCAAGCAGCGAGTTAATGTTAGCGTTTACGATGTCAGCGAAACGAGAAAAAATACCCATAATGATGTTCCTCAATATTGTCATGTATATGGTCGGGACGCCTGTAGTGCTTACAAGATGCGTGCCAACTTTTAAGTAACTGATTTTATTGAGTGCGCTGGGTTTACATTCCTGCTGCGAAAGGCCAGGATGAGTAAATTACACAACTGTTGGTGAAATTCATCATGGCTAATGGCAACGATAACCTGCTGGGCGAGTCGAATAATTTTCTTGAGATGCTGGAGCAGGTGTCTCAGCTGGCACCGCTGGAAAAACCGGTGCTGGTCATTGGTGAGCGCGGCACCGGTAAAGAGCTGATCGCCAGCCGGCTGCATTATCTGTCTGAACGCTGGCAGGGCCCTTTTATCTCGCTTAACTGTGCAGCGCTTAATGAGAGCCTGCTCGACTCGGAACTCTTCGGGCATGAGGCGGGCGCTTTTACCGGCGCGCAGAAGCGTCATCTTGGCCGCTTTGAGCGCGCCGACGGCGGCACGCTGTTTCTTGATGAGCTGGCGACCGCACCAATGCTGGTTCAGGAGAAGCTACTGCGCGTAATCGAATATGGCCAGCTGGAGCGCGTTGGCGGTAATCACGCGCTGCAGGTTAATGTACGCCTGGTCTGCGCCACCAATGAAGATCTGCCTGCGCTCGCTGCTGCCGGAAAATTCCGGGCGGACCTGCTGGATCGTCTCGCCTTTGATGTGGTGCAGCTGCCGCCGCTGCGCCAGCGACGCAGCGATATTCTGCTTATGGCGGAGCATTTTGCTATTCAGATGTGTCGCGAGCTGCGTCTGCCGCTGTTTCCCGGCTTCAGCGAACGTGCGCAGCGGGAGCTGCTGGCTTACCACTGGCCCGGCAACGTGCGCGAACTGAAGAATGTCGTGGAGCGTTCCGTGTATCGTCACCGCAGCACCGAAGAGCCGCTGGACACGATCATCATCAATCCGTTTGCTTCACGTGCCACAGATTCAGCAGAGCCGCAGCGCCCTGCCGAATCTGCAGCCCTGCCCGCGCTGCCGCTCGATTTGCGCCAGTGGCAGTATCAGCAGGAGCGCGCGCTGCTGGAAGTGAGCCTGCAACAGGCAAAGTTTAACCAGCGGCGCGCGGCCGGGCTGCTGGGTGTGACCTATCATCAGCTGCGGGCAATGATGAAAAAGCATGATATTCAGGTACGGGATGAGAGTGAGCAGTAAGGTGGCAGCAAGGCGGCAAGTGAAGCAGGGACCGGGAGCATACATCAGTATGTGACCGGTTCTGCTGAACGCGGCCAGTGCAGCTGCCGCAGACCAGACAGCCTTTTTTCAAACTGACTGGTGTGGCAGCAAGGCGGCAAGTGAAGCAGAGACCGGGAGCATACATCAGTATGTGACCGGTTCTGCTGAACGCAGCCAACACAGCTGCCGCGCCAGTCAGGAAGAAAAAAAGCCCGCACAGGGCGGGCAACATAATACTGGAAGCAATGTGAGCAATGTCGTGCTCTTCTCCGGCAGAGCCACCGGTGAAGCGCAGGTGAATAATAATCATTCCTATTATCATCTGTAAAGCTTTATTGAGAATTTTTCTCATTCCCACACAGTTACTGCGCCTGCTTTCTGGACGATATGGCTGTTATTGCTGCTGGCGTGCGGGGGAGTTTGGGAACTCTTACCGGTTTGCGATACACTCTGGCTATTGCCTCAGAATCGTTGAGTTCTATGCTAAAAATTCTCTTCTCGCTGCTGCTGAGTTTCAGCGCTTTGAGCGCGTCTGCTGCGCCTGCGGAATCGATCCGTCAGACCGGCTTTGTCTATTGTGTAAACGGCAGCGTTAACACTTTTAACCCGCAGATGGTCAGCAGCGGCCTGGTGGTTGATACCCTGGCCGCGCAGCTCTACGACAGACTGCTGGACGTTGACCCTTACACTTATCGTTTAATACCCGATCTGGCGCAGAGCTGGGAAGTGCGCGATAACGGCGCAACCTACCGGTTTCATCTGCGGCGGAATGTCTCTTTCCAGCATACCGCCAGCTTTACGCCCCGCCGCACGCTGAACGCCGATGATGTGGTATTCAGTTTTGCGCGGATGTTTGACCGGCATCATCCGTGGCATAATGTTAACGGCGGCAGCTATCCCTATTTTGACAGCCTGCAGTTTGCCGACTCCGTCCAGAGCGTCAAAAAGCTGGATCGCTATACCGTGGAGATCCGCCTGAACGCGCCTGACGCCTCTTTTTTATGGCATATCGCTACCCACTACGCGCCGGTACTGTCACAGGAGTATGCCGCGCAGCTGGATGCCAAAGGGCAGCAGGAGAAGCTGGATCGCGAACCGGTGGGCACCGGTCCCTATCAGCTGAGCGAGTATCGTACCGGGCAGTATCTGCGCCTGGCGCGTAATCCCTGGTACTGGAAGGGCGTACCGCGCCTGCAGCAGGTGGTGATTGACCTGGGCGTTGGCGGCACCGGCCGTCTGTCAAAACTGCTGACCGGCGAGTGTGACGTACTGGCTTATCCGGCGGCGAGCCAGCTCTCGATCCTGCGCGACGATCCGCGTTTGCGCATGACGCTGCGCCCCGGCATGAATATCGCTTATCTGGCGTTTAACACCCGCAAAGCGCCGCTGGACCGGCCTGAAGTGCGGCACGCGCTGGCGCTGGCAATCAATAATGAGCGCCTGATGGAGTCCATTTATTACGGCACGGCGGAAACTGCAGCGTCTATCCTGCCGCGCGCCTCGTGGGCCTATGACAGCGACGCCCGCGTAACGGAATATAATCCGGACAAATCGCGCGCGGCGCTGAAAGCCCTCGGCATCGAAAACCTGACGCTGCGTCTTGTGGTGCCAACCACCTCCATGTCCTGGAACCCCAGCCCGCTTAAAACCGCCGAGCTGCTGCAGGCGGATCTGGCGCAGGTCGGCGTTAACGTTATTATCACCCCGGTTGAGGGCCGCTTTCAGGAAGCGCAGCTGATGGCGATGAACCACGATTTAACCCTGAGCGGCTGGGCCACCGACAGCAACGATCCTGATAGCTTCTTCCGTCCGCTGCTCAGCTGTGCGGCGATCCGTTCCCAGACCAACTATGCTCACTGGTGTTCCCCGGCGTTCGATGAGTCTCTGCAGCGCGCCCTGCTCTCTCAGCAGCTCTCCGCGCGGATTGAAAGCTATGACCGTGCACAGCAGCTGCTTGCTCAGGAGCTGCCGGTATTGCCGCTCGCCTCTTCACTGCGCGTGCAGGCGTACCGGCACGATATTCAGGGGCTGGTACTGAGTCCGTTTGGCAACGCCTCTTTCGCCGGCGTACATCGTGATGAGCAGAGCGGAGAGTAACCGATGATTATCTATTTACTGCGCCGTTTGCTGCTGCTGGTGATCACCCTGTTTCTGCTGTCGCTGGTGAGCTTCAGCCTGAGCTATTTCACCCCAAACGCGCCGCTCGAAGGCGCGTCGCTTCTCGATGCGTGGTGGTTCTGGACCCAGGGTTTGCTGCAGTTTGATTTTGGCGTCTCCAGCATTAACGGGCTGCCGGTTGATCTGCAGCTGCGTGAAGTCTTCCCCGCCACGCTGGAGCTGTGCGTTCTTGCGTTTGTGCTCGCGCTGCTGGCCGGGATCCCGCTCGGTATCTGTGCCGGCGTGATGCGTAAAAAATGGCCGGACAGAGCGATCAGCGCGCTGGCGCTGCTGGGCTTTTCCATGCCGGTATTCTGGCTGGCGCTGCTGTTTACCCTGTTTTTTTCACTAACGCTCGGCTGGCTGCCGGTATCGGGTCGATTCGACCTGCTTTATCCGGTGCAGAATGTCACCGGGTTTGCGCTGATCGACGCCTGGCTGAGTCCGTCGCGCTGGCGTCATGAGATGCTGCTGAGCGCGCTGTCACATATGGTGCTGCCGGTGATCGTGCTCGCCGTGGCACCCACCACCGAAGTGATCCGGCTGCTGCGCATCAGTACCAGTGAAGTGATGGATAAAAATTATGTTAAAGCGGCGGCTACCCGCGGCCTGTCGCGCTTCACCGTAATCCGCCGTCACGTGCTGCATAACGCCCTGCCACCGGTGATCCCGCGGCTGGGACTGCAATTTTCGACCATGCTGACGCTGGCGATGATCACCGAAGTCGTTTTCAACTGGCCGGGTCTGGGACGCTGGCTGATTAACGCCATCCGCCAGCAGGATTATGCGGCCATTTCCGCCGGCGTAATGGTGGCGGGCGGGCTGGTGATTATCGTCAGCGTTCTCTCTGATATTCTTGGCGCCGTCCTGAACCCGCTAAAGCACAAGGAGTGGTATGCCCATCGATAACGTTTACGCCGAGAAGCGGCTGCCAAGCACGCTGCGCCTCAGCTGGCATCACTTCTACCGCGATACGGGCGCGATGATCGGCCTGTATGGCTTTGGCACGCTGCTGCTGCTCTGCCTGTTTGGCCGGCTGATCGCGCCGTATGGCATCGATCAGCAGTTTCTGGGCTATCAGCTGCTGCCGCCCTCCTGGTCACGCTACGGCGACGTCTCATTTTTCCTCGGCACTGACGACCTGGGCCGTGATGTGCTGAGCCGTCTGTTGAGCGGCGTGGCACCGACGGTGGGTTCCGCGCTGGTGGTGACGCTGCTGGCCGCGCTGGCCGCGCTGCTGCTGGGTATTCTGGCGGGCATGACGCGCGGCGTGCGTTCCGCCGTGATGAACCACGTTCTGGATACGCTGCTGTCAATTCCGTCACTGCTGCTGGCGATTATCGTGGTTGCTTTTCTCGGGCCGCAGCTGGCGCACGCCATGCTGGCGGTGCTGCTGGCGCTGATCCCGCGGCTGGTACGGGAGATCTACACCGCCGTGCACGATGAGCTGGAGAAAGAGTATGTTGTGGCGCTGCGTCTGGACGGCGCCCGCAATCTCAGCATTCTCTGGAACGCGGTGCTGCCCAATATCCTGCCGCTGCTGATTGGTGAGTTTACCCGCTCACTGTCGATGGCAATCCTGGATATCGCCGCGCTGGGCTTCCTGGACCTGGGCGCACAGCTTCCTTCGCCGGAATGGGGAGCGATGCTGGGAGATGCGCTGGAGCTGATCTATGTTGCGCCCTGGACGGTGATGCTGCCGGGTGCGGCGCTGATGATAAGCGTCCTGATTGTTAACCTGCTGGGCGACGGTATCCGTCGCGCGGTTGAGGCGGGAGCTGAATAATGCCGCTACTGGATATCCGCAATCTGACGATTGAGTTTATGACGCCCGAAGGGCCGGTCAAGGCGGTGGACCGCATTAACCTGACGCTGAGCGAGGGAGAGATCCGCGGGCTGGTGGGGGAATCAGGCTCCGGAAAAAGCCTGGTGGCTAAAGCGATCTGCGGCGTAACGAAAGATAACTGGCGCGTTACCGCCGATCGTATGGTGTTTGACGACATCGATCTGCAGCGTCTTTCGCCGCGCGAACGGCGTAAAATCATGGGGCACAATGTCTCGATGATTTTTCAGGAGCCGCAATCCTGTCTCGATCCCTCGGAGAGCGTCGGCCGCCAGCTGATGCAGGCGATCCCACGCTGGACGCATAAGGGCCGCTGGTATCAGCGCCTGTGGTTCTGGCGCAAAGCACGCGCTATTGAATTACTGCACCGGGTAGGTATTCGCGATCACAAAGATATTATGCGCAGCTTTCCCTACGAACTTACCGAGGGCGAGTGTCAGAAAGTGATGATAGCGATTGCGCTGGCAAATCAGCCGCGCCTGCTGATTGCCGATGAGCCGACTAACGCCATGGAGCCTACCACCCAGGCGCAGATATTTCGCCTGCTGAGCCGCCTGAACCAGAATAACAACACCACGATTCTGCTGATCAGCCAC
Organism: Pantoea sp. PSNIH1; assembly: GCF_007680655.1. Lineage (NCBI taxonomy): Bacteria > Pseudomonadati > Pseudomonadota > Gammaproteobacteria > Enterobacterales > Erwiniaceae > Pantoea > Pantoea sp. PSNIH1. The sequence continues at coordinate 636,167 of NZ_VEIP01000001.1, read as the reverse complement.
GATCTGCGCACCATGAGCAAATGGGCTGACCGCATTAACGTGATGTATTGCGGACAGACGGTGGAGACCGCGCAGAGCGAAGAGCTGATGAGCACGCCGCACCACCCCTACACGCAGGCGCTGATCCGCGCGATGCCCGATTTTGGCAGCGCGCTACCGCACAAAAGCCGTCTGAACACGCTCTCCGGCGCGATTCCGTCGCTGGAGCATCTGCCGATTGGCTGCCGGCTTGGCCCGCGCTGCCCCTACGCGCAGCGCAAATGCGTTGAAACGCCGCGCCTGACCGGCAGTAAATCGCATCTGTTTGCCTGTCACTTTCCGCTTAACCGGGAGCGTCAGTAATGGAAACCCTGCTGGAAGTACGCAACCTGAGCAAAACCTATCGCTATCGCACCGGGCTGTTTCGTCGCCAGCACGTCGAGGCGGTAAAAAATGTCAGTTTTACGCTGCGTGAAAAGCAGACGCTGGCAATCATTGGCGAGAACGGCTCCGGCAAATCCACGCTGGCCAAGATGCTGAGCGGCATGGTTGCTCCGAGTGCCGGTGAAATGCTGATTGACGATCATCCGCTGAGCTATGGCGACTACGGCTATCGCAGCCAGCGCATCCGGATGATTTTTCAGGACCCGTCGACCTCGCTGAATCCGCGCCAGCGCGTCAGTCAGATCCTCGACCTGCCGCTGCGTCTGAATACGGAGCTGGATGATGAGGCGCGCGAGCAGCGTATTATCAGCACGCTGCGTCAGGTCGGGCTGCTGCGCGACCATGCAGGATACTATCCGCATATGCTGGCGCCGGGCCAGAAGCAGCGCCTGGCGCTGGCGCGGGCGCTGATTCTGCAGCCCAAGGTGATCGTGGCCGATGAGGCGCTCGCCTCGCTGGATATGACCATGCGCTCTCAGCTGGTTAACCTGATGCTGGAGCTGCAGGAGAAACATGGCATCGCCTATATCTACGTCACGCAGCATCTTGGCATGATGAAACATATCAGCGATCAGGTGCTGGTGATGCATCAGGGTGAAGTGGTTGAGCGCGGCGGCACCGCAGATGTTTTAGCCTCGCCGCTGCATGAGCTGACCAAAAGGCTCATCGCCAGCCACTTTGGTGAAGCGCTGACCGCTGAAGCCTGGCGGCGCGCGCTCTGAATGCCGCCCGTCTCGCGGAAAACGCGGTGCGGTTTACCGTATTTGACACAGACGTGCTAGAATCCGCACGTCGATTAACGTCGGTCGTATACTTTTTAATCATCACGACCGCCAACAACAATGACCATAAGGATTACAGCTATGGGTTTTCTTTCCGGTAAGCGCATTCTGATTACTGGCGTTGCCAGTAAACTCTCCATCGCCTACGGTATTGCGCAGGCGATGCATAAGCAGGGCGCAGAACTGGCTTTCACCTACCAGAACGACAAACTGAAAGGTCGTGTGGAAGAGTTCGCTAAAGAATTGGGTTCAGACATTGTTCTGCCTTGCGATGTGGCAGAAGATGAGAGCATCACTGCCCTGTTCACTGAGCTGGCAAAAACCTGGCCAAAATTTGACGGTTTCGTGCACTCTATCGGCTTTGCCCCGGGCGATCAGCTGGATGGTGACTACGTCAATGCCGTGACCCGCGAAGGTTTTAAAATCGCGCACGACATCAGCGCTTACAGCTTCGTGGCGATGGCCAAAGAGTGCCGCGCGATGCTGAACCCGAATGCAGCCCTGCTGACCCTCTCTTATCTGGGCGCAGAGCGTGCTATTCCAAACTACAACGTTATGGGTCTGGCGAAAGCGTCTCTGGAAGCTAACGTACGCTACATGGCTAACGCAATGGGTCCGGAAGGCGTGCGCGTCAACGCCGTATCTGCGGGTCCAATCCGTACCCTGGCTGCCTCCGGCATCAAAGATTTCCGTAAGATGCTCTCTCACTGTGAAGCGGTTACCCCGATTCGCCGTACGGTGACCATTGAAGACGTAGGTAACTCTGCGGCCTTCCTGTGCTCCGACCTGGCAGGTGGTATCACCGGTGAAGTTGTTCACGTTGATGGCGGCTTTAGCATCGCTGCAATGAACGAGCTGGAACTGAAATAAGTTCTGCAGGGGCGAGCCTGACTCGCCCCACTCCCTCTCTGACCGCACTATATACCCATTCGATATTAATTATTCCCCTTCATTCTTTTGCCTGCGCCTGACCATCAGCGACGATAAGCCTGCCCCCGAGTGGCGACACGCTTTTCAGAATTTCCCGTCGTACGCTCAGCCCGAATTTAGCGAAAGGATGGATTATGGAACAACGCCGTTTTACCGGCCATAACCTCTGGCTGTATGAAAGCCAGGCTCGCCCATACACCTCCACCACCGCCCCGCTGGTCCCCGAGGCCGCCCTGGTTAACGATCGATTCCTGCTCGGCCTGCAGCAGGAAGCAACGGTTTTACAGCCGCTGTTTCGCCATTTTCAGCCGGCGCTGCTGGCGGCTCGCGATGTAAGCCAGCTGCTGTTTCCTGACAGCCTGACGGCATCGCACACGCATACGCTGACACTCTACGACCGGCTGAGTGCGGCCCTGACGGTCGCCCAGGTAGCGGGCGTTCAGCGCCTGTGCAATCACTACTCAGCGCGCCTCAACCCGCTCCCCGGTCCCGACTCTTCCCGCGAGAGCAACAATCGCCTGACGCAGATGACGCAGTATGCTCGTCAGCTGGCGATGCAGCCGGCGCTGATTAACGCTCACAGCCTCGGCGCGCTGGAGGCGGTGGGACTGACAGAGCCCGATATCATTACGCTGACCCAGATTATCGGTTTCACAGGATTCCAGGCGCGGATGGTGGCTGGCGTGCAGGCGCTGCTGGCACAGCCGGTACGCTGGATCCCCGGCGCATCAGTGCCGCCCGACGCCTGCGCCACGCTGTTTGCTGAAGATAATCTCTGCTCGCCCGGGCTGAAGCCGCTGGAGCGACGCTACGCCAGCCCGCAGCAGCTGAGCGCGCAGGCTGACTGTCTGAACGATAGCGATCTGGAGCCGCTGAGCTGGCTGCTGATGTATGATGCGCCGGTTCTGAGCGGCCTGCAGCGCCTGAAACAGCAGCTGATGCCGGTTAACCCTGAGGCGGAGGCGCTGGCGCTGGCGGTCAGCGCGCGTATTCACGGCTGTCGTCAGCGTTTTACACGCTACGCCGGTGAGTGGCGGGAAGCGTTGCTGGCTGACGCTGCGCATCATCGCGACGCGGTGGCTGCGCTGAGCGGGCAGCTGACGCGTCAGCCCGATCGGTTTAGTGCCGCCCACCTGCAGCCGCTGATCAACAGCGGCTGGGATCATACCGCCCTGTTTACGCTGTTGCAGAGAGTGGCGCTGGCCAGCTGGGAAGACCGGCTTACTATGGCGCTGGCAGAGACGCGTCAGTCATGAAGATGGCGGCGCGCCTCATCAAAAAAGTGCTGCGCCAGCGGTGAGGCACGTCCCGGCTCTGCGATTACCAGCGCAGCCTGTCGTCCCATTGGTGCCATATCGATCGGGCGGCGTGCCAGATTCTGCAGCAGCTCTGGCAGCAGATGCCCGCACGGTGAAACCATCACGCCGAGGCCAACCTGCGCGCTCTGCAGCAGCTGCATAATGGATGCGCTCTCAACTATTACACGCGGCAGCAGGCCGGTTTCGCGCAGCTGGCCATCAAGATAACGCCGGAAATAGCGCGTGGGTTCAGCCAGACAGAGCGGCTGCGCCGCCAGGGTATGCAGTGAGAGCCGCTGCTGCTTCAGCAGCGCCGGAAAGTGCTGCGGGTTAAAAATCGCTTCCACCCCGCCGTCGTTCAGCAATGCCGTCTGAAAGTGCAGCTCGCGCAGGGACGTCAGCTCAAAAAAGCCGATCCCGCCGTCGACGGTATGGCTGTTTAGCGCTTCCAGTAGCTGATCGGCGCTCATCGCCGCGACGCGGTAGTCCAGCTGAGGATAGCGCGTCTCGACCGCTTTAAGCAGCGCCGGCAGCGCCACGCTGCACTGCGGCATCACGCCCAGCCGCAGCGTGCCGTTTACGCCATGTTTGAGAGATTCAACCTCCAGCTTCAGTCCCTGATAGACGGAAACAATTTCCCGCGCCCAGGTCAGCACCCGTTCACCTTCCGGGGTAAAGCCGTCAAAGTTATTACTGCGGTTAATCAGCGATAACCCCAGCTCACGCTCGAGGTTTTTGAGCCGCATTGAGAGCGTGGGCTGGCTGACAAAACTCGCTTCTGCCGCCCGACCAAAATGGCGCTCCCGCTCAAGATTACACAGGTAAATTAATTGTTTTATGTCTATTTTGATTACCTATCAATGACTTATGAACTATAAAACATCTGATAAAATTATTATGTACTAACCTGCGTAATAAATAAAAAATTGCTCAGATACAGAGTGCGGATCATCAGGTAGCTCAGCATGAATGTCAAAATGAAACATCTCTGTTCCGCATCTCGCACGTTACCTTCTCATTACGATGACATCATTCAGCGGCTCACCTTCGATCAACTCACCCTCTTCTTTCACCAGGCTATTGCGATACACCTTCCCCGGTCCTGAATAGCCGTTCTACTGATACGCAATCCTGTTTCCAGGCTTTACCGCTGCAGCTGAGACCTGCTTCCCATTGATTAATACACCGTGATGTGGCAGATGCCTGGCTTATTAATTCCAGCAAAAAACCGCCTGGGGGCGGTTAAAAAACGGTGTGAATCGCTGCTCTTTGGCTGAATTACAACCTGCCAATGGCCGCTACTCCTTGCTGGATAATTCGTTAGCCGATTTTCTCCAGAGAAGCCCGGCTCTTTCTACTGAGGTGCGACACGAACTGGTATAACTTCATTCATGCTTTTCGGACGCATAGGAAATGTTTCTGACTCTATGGCTCCCTTTATAGCGTCGACTGCTGCAGCACAGAGCTTTTGGTTTCCTTCAAGCACCATGACATCCGTAGGCTGCTGGCCTACTGGCTGTGTAACTTGCAGGGTGCAGATCTTGCCTCGGTATAGATCAGTATCAAAGAGGCGATATTGTATGGCAGAAGTGAACTGGCATACCCACAGAAGTGTATCTCTGTCTGCTTTCGCCTGAGGAATTTGCGACTCACATTGATTCTTCAACTCGACCGCAGTTGGAAATTTAGAAGATTGCTTCGCCTTTAGTCTGGCCTGAGATTGCGGATTAGACTGACAACCAGCCAGCAGTACGACAAGAGCTAAAAAAAACGATTTTTTCATCATGGCTTCCATGCGGGTAATTTGGTCTCTTATATCACCCAAATTACCCGCATGGAAAGTTGCACCTAACCAGGGCTAACATTCCCTGAATGCATCGTGCTGCGAGGCTCTGTTTTCGTCAATCCTGCTGATGGATCTCAATTTGCCGTTGCATTTATTCAGTGAATCCAGCAGCAGGAAGTTAAGCAGGATGCTGTCACCCCAGGTCGTCAGTTTCGGAAGAGCCGGCACCGGGCAATTACTGAGCAGGCTTGCCGGTATCGGCAGCTGCGGCTCCTTTTCTGTGCAGGGATTGATGACAGGGTGAACAGAACAAGCCCGGTTAAACTTCTCACTGCCACCTGAGGAACTTTCCTGATCCTTCCCGCCGCTAAATGCCCGATGCAGCTTTAGTTGATCATAATGAGAAGGCCGCGATTACGGCTATTCGCGTGTAAAAGATGCCCGCTGTCTAACGGATAGATTTGAAATCGCTTTGAGTGGCAGGGGTGAAAACGAAAAAGGCACTGCCGATGCAGTGCCTTTAATGTTGCAAAATGAGGGCTGGACCGCCGTCGGGGATTTTAACCCCGCTCTCTGCCCTAAGTAGCCAGCGCTCTGTCCAATGAGCTAACGGCGGATAACTGCGGTGCCAGACGTTTTCAGATTGCTGTTAAAGCAGCTGGTGAGCCTTACCCGATGGCAAACTGATACTGCCCGCGAAGGCAATTTAACGTATGACCTGATTATAACATATTGGTTACCCGACGATGCCGGGACAGAGCAAAATAGAGGGGCAAGCGCGGTCTGGCCAGCTGTCAGCTGGCTCTGCCTGAGCCGGTAAGCGATACGGGCTGGGGGATAACTCATAAGCATTAATGATAAATAAACATTTACTTATAGGATTATTCTGATACATTAGGTGTGAAAAGATTGCACACAGCAAAAGGACTATAAAAATGAAAAAAGTCGCCACGCTTCTGGTTTTAACTGCAGCATTTGTTTTTTCAACGGCAGCGGTTGCCTGTCCTAAAGGGACCCACCCTCACGGCGGTACCGGCTCGCACCATGCTGGCGGTACGTGTTACTGATTCCTGTAAGTGCGTTTACAGGATAAAGAGCCAGCGTTGTTCTAAGCCAGCCCACCGACAGGTGGGTTTTTTTATGCACTCTGCGCTTCATAACCGGTAAGCGCTGCGCACAAAAAAGCTGCCCGCAGGCAGCTTCAGGGTAATGCCCTACCCGGCGCTTATCTCCGGCACTCGCAATGGCTTAGCTCTTGAAAGGGCAGCGTTACTATCGCAAATATCCGCCCGACGCTTTTAACAATGATTGCGATCCTCACTATTAGCAGGCTTACAAATCAGCTTACCCCGAGCGCCTGTTTGACTTCATTCGCAATTTTTTCAACCTGCGGGCCATAGATCACCTGCACATCATGTTCCGTCACGCGGTTAACGCCGTTGGCTCCGGTGGAAAGCAGCGTCTGATCAACGACCTCATTCATTGCCTTGACGCGTACCCGCAGGCGGGTAAAGCAGCAATCGACTTCCTCTATATTCGCTTCGCCGCCCAGACCGCTGATAATGACTCTGGTACGCTCGTCTGCCGTGACCTGCAGCGCTTTCTGCTCATCTTCACTCTCGCGTCCCGGCGTCTCTACCCCCATACGCGTGATGACCAGGCGAAACAGATAGTAATAAAGCGGCGCGTAACAGGCACCCAGCACCAGCGTCCACCACCAGTGGGTCTTACTGCCGCCGAGAATGCCGAATACCACCAGATCGATAGCGCCGCCCTGCACGTTGCCAATCATCAGGTGCAGCATCGACATCAGCATAAACGAGAGGCCGGTCAGCAGCGCATGCAGCACATAAAGTACCGGTGAGACAAAGATAAAACAGAACTCCAGCGGCTCAGTAATACCGGTGGTAAATGAGGTCAGCGCCCCCGCCAGCACCAGCGCTTTTACCCGCTGCTTATGCTCCGGACGGGCCGTATGGTAGATCGCCAGGGCGGCGGCCGGCAGACCAAACATCATGACCGGGATTTTGCCCTGCGCCAGAAACTGCGTGGCGGTGCGTACGGTGTCATCCGGAATCGCCCCCGGATGCGTCAGCGAACTGTTAAAGATATTGAGCGCGCCGACGACGCTCTGTCCCTCGACGGTGGCCATCCCGCCAATCGGAGTAAAGCGCACCGTCTCGTTCAGAATATGGTGCAGGCCGGTCGGGATCAGCAGCCGTTCGCACGCTCCCAGCAGAAAGGCGCCATATTGCCCGCTTTTACCAATCATCTCGCCGACCCAGGCAATACCGGCTCCGATAGTTGGCCAGATGAGCGCCAGCAGCACGCCCGCCAGCGGCAGCACAACCACGGTAATAATCGGCACAAAGCGGCGTCCGCCAAAAAAGCTGATCGCCACCGGAAGCTGTTGAGTATAAAAGCGGTTGTGCAGTACTACCGTAAGCAGCCCGGCAATCACCCCGCCCAGTACGCTCATGTTGTAGGTAAAAATGCCCAGCATCTGGATATATTCTGCCGACAGCATCATCGCGCTGGTTTGATCCATCCCCGCCTGCTGCAGCGCCTGCGGCGTGGTGGTTGCGGCGGTCAGCCCTTTGGCTGCCAGGGTGGCGCTGATGCCTGTGTTCATCATCAGATAACCAATGACGGCGGCAAAAGCGGCCGTGGGTTTCTCCGCTTTCGCCAGCCCGATTGCGCTGGCAACGGCAAAGAACAGCGGCAGGTTGGCAAAAAGTGCACCGGCAACCTTGCGGATAAAGCCGATGATCAGCTGTGGCACCTGCATCTGTGCAAAGGCTTCACCGGTGATCGCCGGGTTCTGCAGCGCGGCGGCCAGTCCGAGAAATATGCCAGCGGCGGCGATAACCGAGATAGGCATCATCAGCGCTTTACCAAACGCGTGGATCTGGCTGGTGAGTTGTTTCATGACGCGCTCCTTCACACGGTGAAAGAGCAATTATTAGCCACTATTACGCTGCTTACGCAGCCGCGTGTCTCTCAGAGCTGAGGTAATTTGAAGTAGATCACAGTTTGCCGCCATGGCGATAAACGCCGCCTATCGCTCAATTAAGTCAATCAATTAGACAACCTCTGTTCTCAGTCGCACACTTCTTTTCAACAGAAGACATATTCTGATAACAACTCATAAACAATAAGCCTGCGACTACCATGAAATTTAAACGTAAAATTCAGCCTTACCGCGCTGCTGCTGGCGGCTGGGGTTCACTGGAAGCGACCACCCGTTTCGTATTTGACAGCAAAGCTGCCCTGAAAAATATGCGTAATCTGATGCGCATGAACAAAGCGCGCGGCTTCGACTGCCCCGGCTGTGCCTGGGGCGATGATAATAAAAGTACGTTTAGCTTCTGTGAGAACGGCGCCAAAGCGGTGACCTGGGAAGCGACGCGACGCGTGGTCGAGCCTGAGTTTTTTGCTCAGCACAGCGTCAGCACGCTCTATCAGCAGAGCGATTATTTTCTCGAGTATCAGGGGCGTCTGACGCACCCGATGCGCTATAACAGCACCACCGATCACTATGAACCCATCAGCTGGGATGCGGCGTTTGCGCTGATTGCTCAGCACCTGAAAGCGATGGACCATCCCGATCAGCTGGAACTCTACACTTCCGGGCGCGCCAGCAATGAAGCCTCCTGGCTCTATCAGCTGTTTGGTCGTGTGATGGGCACCAATAACTTCCCTGACTGTTCCAACATGTGCCATGAAGCCAGCGGCAGCGGCCTGAAACGCAGCATCGGTGTCGGAAAAGGCACCATTCGTCTCGACGATTTCGATCACGCTAACGCCATTTTTGTGCTCGGGCAAAACCCGGGGACCAACCATCCGCGCATGCTGCACAGCCTGCGTCACGCTGCCGATCACGGCGCTAAAATTGTGACATTTAATACCCTGCGTGAACGTGGTCTGGAGCGCTTTGCCGATCCGCAAAAGCCGCTGGAAGTGGTCACATCCAAAGCCGGCACCATCAGTTCCGCCTACTATCAGCCCAACCTCGGTGGCGATATGGCCGCCCTGCGCGGCATGGTGAAAGCGCTGCTGGAAGTGGAGCGCGCGCGCCTTGCTGCCGGTGAGCCGGGCATTTTCGATCGGACGTTTATCGCCGCAAACACGCAGGGCGTTGAGGCCTATCTGGACGCGGTAGATAACACCTCGTGGCAGCAGATTGTGCAGCAGTCGGGCCTGAGCGAAGCGCAGATCCGCGAAGCGGCGGCCATTTATCAGAGCGCGGAACGGGTGATTATCACCTGGGCGATGGGGATCACGCAGCATAAGCACTCCGTCGACACCGTACGCGAAATCGTCAACCTGCAGCTGCTGTTTGGTCAGCTGGGTAAAAAAGGTGCCGGCCTCTGCCCGGTACGTGGCCACAGCAACGTGCAGGGCAACCGCACCATGGGCATCGATGAAAAGCCTTCTAAGCCTTTCCTTGATGCCATGGGCGCCCATTTTGGTTTTGAACCCCCGCGTAATGCCGGTCACAATACCGTTGAAGCGCTGGGCGCCATGCTGCGTGATGAAGTGAAAGTGCTGATTGCTCTCGGCGGCAATCTGGCGGCGGCAGCGCCCGACTCTCCGGTTACGGAAGCCGCGCTGCAGCACTGTGGTCTGACGGTGCATATCAGCACCAAGCTCAACCGCAGTCATCTGGTGCCGGGTCATGAAGGGCTGATCCTGCCTACGCTGGGCCGCACCGAGCGCGATCGTCAGGCTGGTGGTAATCAGTTCATTACCGTTGAGGACTCATTCAGTATGGTTCACGCTTCAGAAGGCGTGGGCATCCCGCTGGCGGAGACGCAGCGTTCAGAAACCGCCATTGTGGCAGGTATCGCCCACGCGACGCTGGGCAGCGATCATATCGACTGGCTCGGCATGGCGGCGGACTACAATATTATCCGCGATCATATCGCCGCAACGATCCCGGGCTTTGCTGATTTCAATACAAAGTGCGACCAGCCTGGCGGTTTTTATCTCGGCAACGCGGCGGCAGAGCTGCGCTTTAATACGCCATCGCAGCGTGCTGAATTCAGCGCGTCCGCCCTGCCCGACTCGCTGTTTCCTCAGCTCGGCAGCGACGTGACCGTGCCGTTTACGCTACAGACGCTGCGTTCACACGATCAGTACAACACCACGATTTACGGTCTCGACGATCGTTATCGCGGCGTCTATGGTCAGCGTGAAGTGGTGTTTATTCATCCTGAGGATATGGCGGCGCTGGGCTTTACCGAAGGTCAGCAGGTGGATATTGAAACCCTCTGGAATGATGGCCTGACCCGTCGCGTCAGCGGCTTTAAACTGGTGCCTTACAACATTCCGCGCGGGAATCTCGCAGCCTACTATCCGGAAACCAACCCGCTGGTACCGCTCTCAAGCTACGGCGATATCAGCGGAACGCCGACCTCTAAATCGGTGCCGGTGAAGCTCACGCTTAGCGCCGCCCTGCCCACGCAGCGTATCGCCTGATTACGCGTTATTCTCTGAAACAAAAGCCGCGCTCTGCGGCTTTTTAACCCGTTTTAACCTTGCCGCGCGCCCCTGATTCGCGTAAAACTGTCCACCGCTCTTAGGCCACGAAACTGACTAAATTATGTTCCAGGATAACCCGCTGCTCGCGCAGCTGAAAGAGAAGCTTCACGCGCAGACTCCGCGCGCCGAAGGCGTTGTGAAAGGCACAGAAAAAGGCTTTGGCTTCCTTGAAGTTGATGCTCAGAAAAGCTACTTCATTCCGCCACCGCAAATGAAGAAAGTGATGCACGGCGATCGTATCACCGCGGTGATCCACACCGATAAAGATCGTGAAAGTGCAGAGCCGGATACCCTGATTGAGCCGTTTCTGACGCGCTTCGTCGGCCGGGTGCAGAAAAAAGACGATCGTCTCGCCATCGTGCCGGATCATCCGCTGCTGAAAGATGCCATTCAGTGTCGCGCCGTGCGCGGTCTGACGCACGATTTCCAGAACGGTGACTGGGCTGTGGCTGAAATGCGTCGCCATCCGCTGAAAGGCGATCGCGGCTTTTATGCTGAGCTGACTGAATTTATCGTTACCGCAGACGACCACCTGGCGCCGTGGTGGGTCACGCTGTCGCGCCATAACCTGGAGCGCGAAGCGCCAGAGAGTGAATGCGGCGGAATGCTGGATGAGCAGCTGACGCGTGAAGATCTCACCGCGCTGAACTTTGTCACCATCGACAGCGCCAGTACGCAGGATATGGACGATGCGCTCTATGCGGAAGCGCAGGCGGATGGCAGCCTGCTGCTGACCATCGCTATTGCCGATCCGACCGCTTACGTAGCTGAAGGCAGCGAGCTTGATAAGCTGGCCGCCCGGCGCGCGTTTACCAACTACCTTCCCGGCTTTAACATTCCTATGCTGCCGCGCGAGCTCTCCGATAATATCTGTTCGCTGCGCCCGCATGAGAAACGTCCGGTGCTCGCCTGCCGGGTGACGGTCCAGCCGGATGGCGCACTCGCTGACGACGTGCATTTCTTTGCAGCCTGGATTGAATCCAAAGCCAAACTGGTTTACGACAACGTCTCAGACTGGCTGGAAAACAGCGGCAGCTGGCAGCCGGAAAATGAGGCGATTGCTGAGCAGATCCGTCTGCTGCATCGTCTCTGCCTGGCGCGCAGTGAATGGCGTCAGACCCATGCGCTGGTATTTAAAGATCGCCCCGATTTCCGCTTCCTGCTGGGAGAGAAAGGCGAAGTGCTGGATATTATCGCTGAACATCGTCGTATCGCTAACCGCATGGTTGAAGAGGCGATGATTCTGGCCAACATCTGCGCGGCGAACGTGCTGCAGAAAAAACTGGGTTTTGGCATCTATAACCTGCACACCGGCTTCGATCTGGCCAACGCTGAACAGGTAGCTGGCGTGCTGGCTGGTCACGGCATTACCGTCGATCCGCAGGCCATTACGACACTGGAAGGGTTCCGTCAGATGCGTCGCGAACTCGACGCGCAGCCGACTCAGTATCTCGACAGCCGCATTCGCCGTTTCCAGAGCTTTGCTGAGATTGGCACCGAACCCGGCCCGCACTTTGGTCTGGGTCTGGATGCCTATGCGACGTGGACCTCACCGATCCGTAAGTTTGGCGATATGATCAACCATCGCCTGCTGAAAGCTATTGTGCGCGGTGAGAGCATTGCCCGTCCGCAGAGTGACGTTACGGTTATCATGGGTGAGCGTCGCCGTCTTAACCGAATGGCTGAGCGCGATGTGGGTGACTGGCTTTATGCGCGTTTCCTGACGCCTTTCGCCGGCAGCGAGCGCAAATTCAGCGCCGAGATCATTGATGTATCGCGCGGTGGTATGCGCGTACGCCTGCAGGAAAACGGTGCGGTGGCCTTTATTCCGGCGCCGTTTATTCATGCGGTACGCGATGAGCTGGTCTGCTCGCAGGAGAGCGGCACGGTGCAGATTAAAGGTGAAGTGGTGTATCGCGTCACCGATATCATTGATGTCACCATCGCCGAAGTGCGCATGGAGACCCGCAGCGTGGTTGCCCGCCCGGCAGCCTGACGGCGCTCATAGTGCGGGATAACAGCTGTTATCCCGCCTCTTCTTTTCTGCTCTGCTTTAAAATTTGTATCGCGCTTCACACTTCTGCTTTTACTACCTTTCGTTAACATTTTTTTACCTTACTTTTAACTCGTTGTGTTTCGCTTGCCTGTTTTTCCGGCCTCTACAAGGAGTTAACTCATGAACAACGTCAAAACCGGCATCGTCTGGTTAGCAGTGGCGTTAATCGGTGCTGGCGCATTTGCCATGCTTGCGCTCAGCCGCGGCGAACATGTCAATGCGGTCTGGCTGGTTATTGCATCGGTCGCCTGCTACAGCATCGCCTACCGTTTCTATAGCCTGTTTATCGCCCGCCGCATCTTCGAACTTGACGATCGCCGCCGTACGCCAGCAGAGCGCCTCAGCGATGGCCTGGATTATGTTCCGACCAACAAATGGGTGCTGTTTGGTCATCACTTTGCCGCCATTGCCGGTGCAGGACCGCTGGTCGGACCGATTCTGGCGGCACAGATGGGCTTTCTGCCGGGCACTATCTGGATCCTGGTGGGGGTGATGCTCGCCGGCGCGGTGCAGGACTTCCTGATCCTGTTTATCTCTACCCGTCGGGACGGACGCTCGCTGGGTGAAATGGCGCGCCAGGAGCTGGGCTCTTTTGCCGGCGTGGTGACGATGCTCGGTGCGCTGGGCGTGATGATCATTATTCTCTCTGCGCTGGCGCTGGTGGTGGTTAAAGCACTCGCTAACAGCCCGTGGGGACTCTTCACCATCGCAGCCACCATTCCCATTGCGCTGTTTATGGGCGTCTATATGCGCTTTCTGCGTCCGGGAAAAATTGCTGAGGTTTCCCTTATCGGTTTTGTACTGATGATGGCAGCGATTATCTATGGAGGCGATGTGGCCGCCGATCCTTACTGGGGCCCCTTCTTTACCCTTAAAGGCACAGAGCTGACGTGGGTGCTGGTGATCTACGGTTTCGTCGCCTCTTCGCTGCCGGTCTGGCTGCTGCTGGCACCGCGCGACTACCTCTCCACCTTCCTGAAGATTGGCGTTATTGTCGGGCTGGCAATAGGAATTCTGTTTGCTATGCCGGAGCTGAAAATGCCGGCGGTAACAAAATTCATTGATGGCACCGGCCCGGTGTTCTCCGGTGCGCTCTTCCCGTTCCTGTTTATCACAATTGCCTGCGGAGCTATCTCTGGATTTCATGCGCTGGTCTCCAGCGGCACCACGCCTAAACTGGTAGAGCGCGAAAGCCATATCCGGTTTATCGGATACGGCGCCATGCTGATGGAGTCGTTCGTGGCTATTATGGCGCTGATCTGCGCCTCGGTACTGGACCCGGGCGTCTACTTCGCCATGAACTCCCCGGCTGCGCTGATTGGAACCACCGTCGAAAACGCGTCGCAGGTAATTAATGGCTGGGGCTTTGTTGTCACGCCGGAGATGCTGAGTGGCATTGCACGGGACGTCGGTGAAAGTACGGTGCTCTCACGCGCCGGTGGCGCCCCCACCTTCGCCGTGGGTATGGCACACATCATCACCGAGGTATTCAACAGTCGCGCGATGATGGCGTTCTGGTATCACTTTGCCATTCTGTTTGAGGCCTTATTTATCCTGACCGCCGTGGATGCCGGCACCCGCGCCTGCCGTTTTATGGTGCAGGACTTAGTGGGTACCGTGGTTCCGGCAATGGGCAGTAACCGCTCCTGGCTGGGAAATATGGCCGGCACCACCGTTGCCGTCGCCGGCTGGGGCTTTTTTGTCTATCAGGGGGTGGTCGATCCGCTGGGCGGGATCAATACGCTGTGGCCGCTGTTCGGCATTGGTAACCAGATGCTCGCCTCAATGGCGCTGATCCTCGGGACAGTGGTGCTGTTTAAGATGAAAAAACAGCGCTACGCGTGGGTCACTATTCTCCCTACCGCATGGTTATTTATCACCTCGATGACCGCGGGCTGGCAGAAGATTTTTCATGAAAAACCCGCCATCGGCTTTCTGGCTCAGGCGCGCAAATTTCAGCAGGGCATCGACAATGGCATCGTGATCGCCCCGGCCAAAAGCGTGGCGGATATGCAGACCATTATCTTCAGCAATCAGATCAACGCGGCGCTGTGCGGCTTCTTTATGCTGGTTGCAGTCACCATGCTGGTTGCCGCCTTCTTTGTTATTCGTCGTGCGCTCCGCAGCACGTCACCGACCGTGCGCGAAGCAGAGGTTTCATTGCGTAAGGAGGTACGCCATGTCTGAGTCCATCTATCGCTGGACGCCTCCCGGCGCAGGCTGGCAGATAAAGCGCTGCTTACTGATAGTGAGTGCCGCTGATACCCCGCCGCTCTCCCGCTGGCAGCAAATCTGGCGCGGATTGCAGCAGAGCTTTCGTTTAATGGTTGGCGTGCACGATTATCAAACTTATCTGAAGCATATGCGCCTCCATCATCCTGAAACGCCGCCCATGGATGAGCGCACTTTTCACCGGCACTGTCTCAATGCCCGCTTTCCGAGCCAGGCTGGAAACCCCGGCAGATGTCCCTGCTGATGATTATAAGCCCCGTTTTCGGGGCTTTTTCGTGCCATTCTTTAATAAAAACAAAAATATATTCGGTTTGCATCTTGTGCTTACGCAGGAGGTTGAATACTGTTGCTAAAATAATGAGATAGAGTCTTAGAGACATGGCCGGAGGAAGTTTAAATGACCGATGAACAGGGGCAAACCTTGCTGTATGCCTTGTTTGGCACCACCAGCCCCCATTGGCGGTTAACCTCTGACAGTGACGCACTGCATTTTGCCGAAGATGAAAATGCCAATACCAATCTGGCCGTTTCGCTTACTCCGGCGCAGGCCAGTCTGTTACGGGCGATGACGGTGATCACCTCCAGCATTAATCTTACTCTGCCGCTGCACGGAACCCCGGTGCCAATGCACTTTGTCGGACGTAAAGTGAACCAGTCTACCTGGGCCGGCACCGCCTCCGCATGGGGTGATACGTCGTCGGTTGCCCGCGATCTGACCCAGGGACTCTCTTTCGCCGAACAGGTGGTATCTGAAGCTAACTCGGTTATCGTTATCCTCGACCAGCGCGGTAACATTCAGCGCTTTAATCGTTTGAGTGAAGAGTATACCGGCCTGAAAGAGCAGGAAGTTATCGGTCGTAACGTCTTTCAGCTATTTATGACCCGGCAGGAGGCGCAGGCTTCACGCCGTAATATCACCGGTTTTTTCCGCGACGGAAATTCGTATGAAGTTGAGCGCTGGGTCAAAACCAAAAAGGGTCAGCGACTGTTTCTGTTCCGTAATAAGTTCGTTCACAGCGGCAGCGGAAAAAATGAAATTTTCCTCATCTGTTCCGGTACGGATATCACCGAAGAGCGACGGGCACAGGAGCGGCTTCGGGTGCTGGCAAATACCGATACGGTCACGGGTTTGCCTAATCGTAACGCTATTCACCAGCAAATTAGCCTGGCACTGGAGCTGGCGAACGGTTCTCAGACCGGCGTGGTCTACCTCGATCTCGACAATTTTAAAAAGGTAAATGACGCTTACGGTCATATGTTCGGCGATCAGCTGCTGCAGGCGGTATCGCTGGCTATCCTCAGCTGCCTGGGCAAAGATCAGACGCTGGCGCGTCTTGGCGGCGATGAATTTGTGGTGCTGGCTGAGCATACCAGTCAGGCGGCGCTGGAGGCGATGTCGTCGCGTATCCTTGAGCGGCTGCGGCAGCCCTTTCGCATCGGGCTTATTGAGGTTTACAGCGGCTGTTCTATCGGGATCTCACTGGCTCCCCTGCATGGTGAAGATCGCGAAAGCCTGATCCGCAATGCGGATACGGCCATGTATCATGCCAAAGAGAATGGCCGCGGCAAGTTCTGCATCTTCACCAGCGAAATGAACAAGCGGGTCTTTGAATACCTCTGGCTCGATACCAATCTGCGTAAAGCGCTGGAGCAGGATCACCTGGTGGTCTATTACCAGCCTAAGGTCGATCGCGACGGCGAGGTGCGCAGCGCCGAAGCGCTGGTACGCTGGAACTCTCCGGAACGCGGCATGGTCTCGCCCGGCGACTTTATCCCCTATGCCGAAGAGTCCGGTCTCATTGTCCCGCTGGGCCGCTGGGTCATGCTTAATGTGCTGCAGCAGATTATAAAGTGGCGCAGTGAAGGCATTTTTCTGCGCGTTGCCGTCAACGTCTCCGCGAAACAGCTTATCGATCAGAGCATCTACAGCGATCTGAAAAATGCGCTGGGCGAAGCGGGGCTGACGGAATCCCCGATCGATATTGAATTAACTGAAAGCTGCCTGATTGAGAATGAAGCGGGTGCGCTTAAGCTCATGAAACAGTTTCAGGAGCTTGGGGCGCAGGTACATCTTGATGACTTCGGCACCGGCTACTCCTCCCTTTCTCAGCTGGCACGGGTACCCATTGATGCCATTAAGCTGGATCAGAGTTTTGTCCGGGATATCAACAAACAACCGGTTTCGCAATCTTTAGTGCGCGCGATTGTGGCGGTTGCCAAAGCCCTTGAGCTGCAGGTGATTGCAGAGGGTATTGAAACCAAAGCGGAAGAGAAATTTGTTCTCACTAACGGTGTAGATGGGCGCCAGGGCTATTTTTACGCCAAACCAATGCCCGCAGAACAGCTCGGGCATTGGCTGAAGCATCCTGCCCGTGTTTAACGCTGCGCGGAAGTGTTATCCGGCTTTACGTAATGAAGCACTGTGGCGATTTTGTAACTGCACCAGGCGCTCCATATAGGCGATATCCTTGGGTTCAAGCGTAAAGGCATAATCTACCCAGTCCTCCGTAATATCCATCAGTTCAGCACGTGACAGCTGCAGTACGCGCTGGCGCGCTTTCAGCATGGCACGCACGCCATTCAGCTTGGGCCGTAAGGTATCGATAAAGGTGCGCGTCGCGCGATACGCTTCACCCGGCTGGAACACTTTATCGACCAGGCCGCGCGTCTCATACCACTCCGCACTGTGCGACTCCCCTTCACAGATCAGCTCTTCTGCCAGCTTCATACCGGAACGACGCGCGACCAGCGAATAGCCACCCATTCCCGGGAACAGATTGAACGCAATCTCCGGGAAACCGAGACGCGCGCTGTTCTGTGCCAGAATGAAATGGTGCGCCAGCGCGGCCTCAAAGCCTCCGCCCAGGGCGCTGCCTTCAATCATCGCCAGCGTTACCGCACCGGTATCAAACCCGCGAGCCGCCGAGTGAATGCAGTCGACGCAGGCCCGGGCATAGGCACGCAGCGCTTCGCGACGGTTATTGCGAATGCACTCAACAAAAAAGCGCAGATCGCCACCGGCGTTGAACATCTGTGGGACTAAAGAGCCGGTTACCCAGAAATCGATCGGCAGTCCGGAGCGCTGAGCCGTATAGCTCAGGTTCATGATCTCCTCGATTAATTCATGGTTGAAGCTTGGGCGTGGCTGAGCCCGCAACATCATCCACATGGTGCGACGCCCTTCCTCGTAATAAGCAACAAGTTGGGTGGTCTGTCCCGCTTCGGTAAACAGGCGGCAGGTTGGTTGGTTAATAACGGTCATAGTCTCATCCTCTAATATTTATGTGATGCGTTTAACGCCACATCAGCGTAATGCAGAGTGAGGCCAGACCAAATGAGAGATTGATTTATAAAGCAAAATCCAGAAGTATCCCTGAACAGGGGGGTGAAAAATCATTAGCGCCATTTCAGGATAGAGCAGAGCGAAAGCCAGAGTACATGAGATCGCCTAACGCGTTGTGAATAAAGACGATTTAGCACACTGCACGCGCGTTAATCACGCATCGTTAGCCAGGAATTTACTGATGCAGCGATAAAAAAAAGCGCCCGCAGGCGCCTGAGGCAGTGAGAACCGCCTTTATTGTCCATACCACGCATTTTTACCGTGTTTGCGCAGGTAGTGCAGATCCAGCAGATTTTGCGAGATGGGCGGGAGTTCAGCCCGCAGCTGTTCGGTATGCAGCGCCATATAGGCGACCTCCTCCAGGACCACCGCACTGTGTACTGCCGCCGCCGCATCGCTGCCCCATGCGAAGGGCCCGTGAGAGTTAACCAGCGCTGCGGGAATTGCGGCGGGCTGAATATTACGATGGGCAAAAGTTTCGATGATGACCTGTCCGGTATTCCACTCATACTCCTGCTCGATCTCCATGCGCAGCATGGCGCGGGTGCAGGGGATCGTACCGTAGAAATCATCCGCGTGGGTCGTGCCCCAGGCGGGTATGTCGCGTCCTGCCTGTGCCCAGATGGTTGCATGCCGCGAGTGCGTATGAACGATACCGCCAATATCGGGCCATGCCTGATAAAGCGCACGATGCGTGGCCGTGTCCGATGAGGGTCGCAGCGCGCCTTCGATCACCGCACCACTCTCCAGATCTACCACTACCATGTCATCCCGCTGCATCTTTTCATATCGCACCCCTGAAGGCTTGATCACCAGTACGCCCTGCTCTCTGTCAATGGCGCTGACGTTGCCCCAGGTGAACGTGACCAGGTTGTAGCGCGGTAAATCGAGATTCGCTTCCAGTACCTGCTGCTTTAGCGCTTCCAGCATCATTGTTCTCCACCAGTCTGTGATAGAGAGATTGTGCGCAGAGAGGGGATCGGATGTTATGGAAAGAATAGCTGAATGCTCAGTGGAAAGTCGCTGTCTCGTCATAAATGCGGCGCAGATTCAGCGTTTTCTGTCTGACGACTGCGCCGCAGCGTTTAAAATTAAACAGGACCATTCGGTTTCAGGATATTTACTCTGGCAGACAGCATAAACCCGGCGGCCTGGCCCAACTTTTCCATCCGGGAATAAAGAACTTTGCCGTCGGGCATCTATACTTATTGCTGTTGCCTCTGAGCCAATCATCAAGGAGATATCTATGACTACAACAGTGAAACGTGTATCCGTTGCCGTGCTGGCAGCAACATTAGTTGTTGCGCTGAGCGGCTGTTCAAACTGGTCTAAACGCGATCGCAACACGGCAATTGGTGCCGGTGCCGGTGCTATTGGTGGTTCAGTCCTGACTAACGGTAGTGGCCTGGGTACCGTGGGCGGCGCGGCGGTGGGCGGTATTATCGGCCATCAAATCGACCGTTAATTTTTTGCAGGCTACACAGCAGACACTCTTTTGTCCGGGCCACAATGCGTGGCCCGCTTTCATTAACCGCCTGCCAGCTTAACCTTCATGCCTTTGGCTTCGAGCAGCGTTTTGAGCAGGTCACGTTTATCCCCCTGAATCTCAATCACGCCCTCTTTTACCGCCCCCCCGCAGCCGCACTTTTTCTTCAGTTCTGCGGCAAGAGTAGCCAGCGCGCTGTCGTCCAGATCGATACCGGTGATCAGACAGACGCCCTTGCCTTTACGTCCGCTGGTCTGACGCTGAATGCGTACAATACCGTCGCCGCGCGGTCGCTGTGGCTTCTCCTCTGCCGGCACAATACGCCCGCTGTCGGTGGAGTAAACCAGTGGATTGTCCTGCGCCATTACGCCTCCTGTAACGATGTAATAATCTGCTGCAGCGTGGCAGCCGGATCGGCTGACTGCGTAACCGGGCGACCGATAACCATATAATCAACCCCGGCCTGCTTCGCCTGCAGAGGCGTCATAATGCGGCGCTGATCGCCAGCGTCGCTGCCTGCCGGTCGGATACCGGGCGTGACCAGCGCAAATTCGCTGCCGAACGCCTGTTTGAATGCAACCGCTTCATGGGCGGAGCAGACGACACCATCCAGGCCACACTGTTGCGTGAGGCGCGCCAGCCGCTCTGCCTGTTGCGCCGGTGACAGGGTGATGCCCAGTCCGCGCAGATCCTCTTCATCCATGCTGGTCAGCACGGTCACAGCAATCAGCAGCGGTGCATCTTTTCCAAAAGGCAGCAGCGCTTCGCGTGCAGCCTGCATCATGCGTGCTCCCCCGCTGGCGTGCACGTTCACCATCCAGACGCCCAGCTCTGCGGCAGCGGCTACGGCATGTGCGGTGGTGTTGGGGATATCGTGAAATTTCAGATCGAGAAAGAGATCGAATCCGCGTGCCTGCAATGTCCGGACCACTGACGGACCAAACAGCGTGAACATCTCTTTGCCTACTTTGAGGCGACACTGAGCAGGATCAATACGGTCCACAAATCGCAGTGCGTCATCCAGATTACTGTAGTCGAGCGCCACCAGAATGGGTGAAGGGGTTACAGACATAACGTTTCCTCATAAGCAGGCACAGGGGCAACAAACGGCCTGCATTCTACCTGCCATGCTGCGGCAGAACAATCTTACGCCCGGGATACGTGACCTGTTGAGCCATATGCCGGTGTCTGATGCGCGATAATGCGATTATTAGAAAAGTACGTTGTAACTATTGTGCCTGTTTTTTTTAAAATAGCTGTTACTGCCCGTCAAGTCCTCTGATCGGTTTTATTGAAGACCATGCCCGGCAGGATGGGCAGTGCCAGTAAAGTGCGTAGGCGGTAAAACCGCATTTATGGCAACGATAGCGCGGTTTGGTGCGGATCTGTTCACCAACCATATCGCGCAGAACCATCAGACTCTCTTTTGCCCGGCCATCTTCCGCTTCATGCAGGTGAAAGTCCATTAGCCGGTGGAAGACGCGCATGGTCGGATGACGCTGCAGCTGGCGATTAATATAGAGCTGTGCCGCTTCCGGCCCCTGCTGCTGCTCCAGAATATCTGACAGATAGAGCTCAGCGGCGGCACCGGTATTCTCTTCGGTACAGCGCTGCAGATAACCGGCCCAAACCTCTGGCTGCGCCAGCCGCTGATAGCAGGTTTCCAGCATCGGCAGCGTTTCGCTGACCAGTTCTTTATCCTGCTCCAGCACCCGCTGCAGGCGCTGTGCTGCTTTCGCATACTCCCCCTGCTCCATCAGGATGCGTCCCGTCATGATGGAAACGCGCGCGCTCTGATGATCGGCCGATTCACCTTTTTTCAGCAGCGACATTGCGCGATCGAGATCGTCACTGCTCATCGCCTGCAGCGCCAGCTCACAATAGAAGTGCGCAATCTCGCCTTTTTGCTTCTCTTTTCCCAGTTTTACCAGCTTCTCAGCAACGTCGATCGCTTTCTGCCAGTCGCTGGTTGCCTGATGAATCAGCAGCAGCTGCTGCAGAGCGGCAATGCGAAAATCGGTTTCATCCGTTAGCTGACTGAACATATCTTCTGCGCGATCGTAGAGGCCCGCCGCCATATAGTCGCGGCCAAGCTGCTGAATCGCCAGCAGTCGCTGGTCGTAGGTAAGCGAGGCGCTTTCCATCAGCGACTGGTGAATACGTATAGCGCGATCTACCTCGCCGCGTGAGCGAAACAGATTACCGAGCGTCAGGTGCGCCTCAACCGTACCACTGTCTTCTTTCAGCATGTCGAGGAATAGATCGACGGCTTTATCCTGCTGATTTGAAAGCAGAAAGTTTACCCCGGCCACATACTCTCGTGACAGGCGGTTCGCTTCCTGTTGCTTATTCTGGTACGCGCTGCGTCGTCCCATATACCAGCCGTAGGCCGCTGCGACCGGGAGAAGCAGAAACAGCAATTCATGCATTGAACATTAATCCCGACGACCTGTAGTCGATACGGTGGTGGCTGCCGAAGCGTGTTCGTTTTGCGCCTGCATACGCTTCAGTTTACGCTGAGCATGTGCCAGTGAAACGCGGATGCGTAACCAGAATAGTCCGCAGATTGCCCAGCCCAGTAAAAAACCGGCGCCAAACAGCACTGCAAGCAGCGTGGAGATACGAAATTCACCCTGCGCCAGCAGATAGTTGAAGGTCACCACCTGATCATTGTGAGCACCCAGCGTCACTGAAATGATAAAAATGACCAGTACCACCAGAAAAATCAGCAAATATTTCACAATGCGTCCTGTCGTAGAGTTTCCAATAGAGTATGCCAAAAAAGCGCGTACCATGCTGCTTTCACGTTATCAGTTAGCTGGCTTTGCGCAAGCGTAATCAGCTATATGGGGGCAGTTCGGCTGATTACAATCCGTCGTCGCGCGCTTTGACTTCGCGCTGCTCATCAGGCGGAAGCGTAAGCGGACCGCAAAAGCGCTGCGCCAGCCAGGTCGCGACGGTCACCAGCAGCCAGGAGATAAGGGTTGCGACAATCAGGTCGCGCGGCCAGTGCATACCCAGTACCAGCCGGCTGCCCATCACCATAATGGCCCAGCTGAACAGCACCACCAGCGTCACCACCCGGCGACGCGGCCAGAGCAGGCCCATTGCCAGCAGCGCCCAGCTGGCAGCAAACATAGTATGGCCGGAAGGAAAAGCAAATCCTGTTTCAAATGCCCAGTGCTGCTTTAACCAGCGGGGAATTTGCGTATCGCTGGCCAGCAGCCCATTAACCATCTCGCCCCGCTGTTGCCGTTTCAGCTGATAAAATTCATCGTTGCTGATGCCATGCTGCTGCTCCAGCCAGACCACATAGGGTCGCGGCTCCTGCACCTGCTCTTTAATCCATGACTTCGTGTACTGCCCGGCGAGAATCGCGCCATTCATGATAATCAGCAGCAGGATAGCAGGCTTAAGGCGGAAGCGCAGACACCATAGCATCCAGGCGCTCAGCACGCTGCTGGTGATAATCCCCCACGGGCTGGTGACGGTTTCCGTCATCCAGAACAAAAAGCGCAGCACTCCCCCGCTTTCACCCGGCTGCCATTGCCAGCCCGACAGCCAGACGCAGAGTGGCATCGCAATTAATAAAAAGGCACCCAGAGTCGTGCGCTGCACTATTTTCAACATACTTTGGCTTTTCCTGCGGGTTATAATGCGTTTGCTGAATAACTTTAGCTGAAAAAAGAATAACATACCTAAAGCGGCTTGGATAATCGTGCTTTATCACTACAATCTTTCTGACTGATTAGCGGGCCTGCTTGTGGATATGGCACAATAGACACAATTTTCGGGTCAGTCGGCCCGTGCGTTATCAAGATGATAGCGCATCCTCTGAAGGTTCTGGAGAATCACATGCAGCTTAAACGGGTAGCAGAAGCTAAACTGCCCACGCCATGGGGAGATTTCCTGATGGTAGGTTTTGAAGAACTGGCAACCGGCCACGATCATGTGGCGCTGGTTTACGGTGATATCAGCGATCATACGCCGGTGCTGGCGCGTGTCCACTCTGAGTGTCTGACCGGTGATGCGCTGTTCAGTCTGCGCTGCGACTGCGGCTTTCAGCTTGAAGCGGCGTTAACAGCGATTGCTGAAGAGGGGCGCGGGGTGCTGCTGTATCACCGTCAGGAAGGCCGTAATATCGGTTTACTGAACAAAATCCGCGCCTATGCGCTGCAGGATAAAGGCTATGACACCGTCGAGGCGAACCATCAGCTGGGCTTTGCCGCTGATGAGCGTGATTTCACCCTGTGCGCTGATATGTTCAAATTACTGGGTATCGATGAAGTGCGCCTGCTGACAAATAATCCGCGCAAGGTTGAGATCCTCAGCGAAGCGGGCATTAATATTGTTGAGCGCGTGCCACTGATCGTCGGGCGCAATCCAAAAAATGCCCACTATCTCGATACCAAAGCGGAAAAGATGGGGCATCTGCTGCCGAAATCCTGAGAGAAAAGAAGCCGGGCAAGCCCGGCTTTTTTTTAGTTCAGCATATTGCGGATAACATAGTGCAGTATGCCGTCATTGCGGTAGTAAGTCAGTTCCGTTGCCGTATCGATACGGCAGCGTGCGGCCACCTGCTCCTCACTGCCGTCTGCGCGGATCAGAGTAACATTGACCGTGCAGCCCGGCGTCAGCTGCGTCAGGTCAGCAATATCTATCCGCTCCTCACCGGTTAACTGCAGCGTCTTACGGGTAACGCCCGCCGGGAACTCCAGCGGCAGGATCCCCATACCAATCAGGTTTGAACGGTGAATACGCTCAAAAGACTCAGCGATCACGACGCGTACTCCCTGCAGGCGCGGTCCTTTAGCAGCCCAGTCGCGGCTGGAACCTGAACCGTACTCTTTCCCGGCCACCACGGCGAGCGGCACGCCCTCTTCTTTATATTTCATTGCGGCATCATAAATAGCCAGCGTTTCATTACCCGGAAAATGCCGGGTGTAGCCGCCTTCCGTACCGGGCACCATTTCATTGCGGATACGAATATTGGCAAAGGTACCGCGCATCATTACTTCATGGTTACCACGGCGCGACCCGTAGGAGTTAAAGTCGTTACGCTCTATGCCTTTCGCCAGCAGATAGCGTCCCGCCGGACTCTCAGCCTTAATACTCCCCGCAGGCGAAATGTGGTCAGTGGTGACTGAGTCACCCAGCATCGCCAGAATACGGGCGCCGCGAATATCCTCAACCGGCTTTGGCGTTTTCTCCATGTCATCAAAGAAAGGTGAAAGGCGGATATAGGTCGATCCTTCATCCCAGTCGTAGGTTGCCGCTTCACTCACGGAGATTTGCTGCCAGTCCGGCGTTCCGTCAAACACTTCCGCATACTCTTTGCGGAACATGCTGCTGTTAACCAGCTGCACCGAGGCGGCGATCTCTTCCGGTGATGGCCAGATATCTTTGAGATAAACATCTTTGCCGGTCTGATCCTGACCGATAGGCTCGCTCTGCAGATTGATGTTCATATTGCCGGCCAGCGCATAGGCCACCACCAGCGGGGGTGAAGCCAGCCAGTTAGTTTTAATCAGCGGATGTATACGGCCTTCAAAATTACGGTTCCCGGAGAGCACGGCGCCAACGGTCAGATCGCCCTCTTTTATAACGCTTTCGATCTCATCCGGCAGTGGCCCTGAGTTACCAATACAGGTTGTACAGCCATACCCCACCAGGTTGAAACCGAGTTTGTCCAGGTAAGGCGTGAGACGGGCTGTGGCCAGATAGTCAGATACCACTTTTGATCCGGGGGCCAGGGAAGCTTTTACCCACGGCTGGCGCTTCAGCCCGCGCTCAACCGCTTTTTTTGCCAGCAGGCCGGCGGCCATCAGCACGCTGGGGTTTGACGTATTGGTACAGGAAGTAATCGCGGCAATAACTACCGCACCATCATCAAGCTGATGCGACTGGCGGGTTTCACTGTCGCGGTAACTGACCGCTTTATGCGGCTTTTGTGCGTGGTTGATCTCCAGCTCATTACTGGCGGCAAACGCGGCGGGCACATCGCCCAGCGCCACCCGATCCTGCGGGCGCTTAGGTCCTGCGATACTCGATTCGACGTCAGCCATATCCAGCGCCAGCGTGCTGGTAAAGATCGGCTCGTCGCCCGCATTTCGCCACAGGCCCTGCTGCTTCGCATACGCTTCCGTCAATTTAACCTGCTGCTCATCGCGCCCGGTCAGCGTCATATAGCTCAGGGTGACGTCATCAATCGGGAAGAAACCGCAGGTGGCACCATATTCTGGTGCCATGTTAGCGATCGTTGCGCGATCGGCCAGCGGCAGATCGGCCAGCCCGTCACCGTAGAATTCGACAAATTTGCCGACAACGCCATGCTTACGCAGCATCTGGGTAACGGTCAGCACCAGATCGGTCGCGGTAATGCCCGGACGCAGTTTGCCAGTCAGCTTAAAGCCAACCACATCGGGAATAAGCATTGAAACCGGCTGACCCAGCATAGCCGCTTCCGCTTCGATGCCGCCAACGCCCCAGCCCAGCACGCCCAGCGCATTGATCATCGTGGTATGCGAGTCGGTACCCACCAGCGTATCAGGCCAGGCAACGTTTTTGCCCTCCAGCTCTTCATGCCAGACGGATTTACCCAGATATTCCAGATTAACCTGATGACAGATGCCGGTACCCGGCGGCACCACGCGGAACCGGTTGAACGCTTTCTGTCCCCAGCGCAGGAAAACGTAGCGCTCGTGATTACGTTCCATCTCCAGCCTGACGTTTTCGCCAAAGGCGTCATCGTTACCGAAGCGATCAACGGTTACGGAGTGGTCAATAACCAGATCCACCGGGGACAAAGGGTTAACTTTTGCCACATCTCCGCCCAGTCGTGCGACTGCTTCGCGCATAGCGGCAAGATCGACTACGGCGGGTACGCCGGTAAAATCCTGCATCAGCACGCGTGCCGGACGATATGCAATCTCCCGGTCAGCGTGGGCGGTTTGCTGCCAGTCTGCCAGCGCCTGAATATCTTCAAGGGTAACGGACTCGTCATCCTGCCAGCGCAGCAGGTTTTCCAGCAGCACTTTCATCGATTTCGGTAAGCGATCAATATTGCCGGTATGCTGTGCGGCTTTAGCCAGACTGTAATAATGATAGGTGTGTGCCCCGACCGCCAGCGTATCCTGACTTTGCTCGCGTAATGTTAACGACATGTCTCCTCCTTTAATTCCTTAGGCTAAACCTCAGAGAGTGCAAGGTTTAGCTTAAAGATAGACCACATTTTCGTTAACGTTTTGATAACAACCCGAAAGGGCACTGGGTGCTACAAACAAAAATGCCCCGACCTGAGTCGGGGCATTTCCATAAATTCGGTGATAAGAAGCGTCGGTTACATAAGAGCCCAGGCTGCCGCTGCCCAGAAGGCAAATGAGAAAGCATAAACGCTAAGCCATGAAAAAGTGGTTGTATTCATTCGTCACTCCTTCCCGGTTCTCGGGCTAAATTTTCTTTAATCTTCAGTAATCTACTGTCGACGCTTATTTGCAGTGTAAGGTCATGGGCTTTTTGCTGGCCCGCCGGAATAACCGGAAAAAATCAAAGCAACATCAGATGCTAAAAATAAGTGCAACAACAATTATTTGAGTTTTGGATCCATAAAAGATTCGATAAAGCTGCGCTGCTTGTCACTCAGATCCCAGGAAGCAGGAATCGCTACAGACTGCTCAGCAGCAGGAGCTTCTTTTGCTTTGCACGCAGGTGTATTTGGCTGCCGTGCAGTGACCGGATATTTACGACTGAGTGAGTTTGCCCACATGGCTTAGCCCCATAAACGCCAAATCATTAATGCCACCACTACCCAGAACAGCGCTGAAGCAGCGAAGACAGCCAACCAGGCTTTGCGACGGGTGTTACCGGTACGCTGAACCTTGGTGCTCTTAGCCCGGAAGTCGGGTTGTACAGTTATTCTCGTAGCCATAGTTTTTGATAATCACTCTCAACAAAACGATTGATAACAACGATTAAGATTTAGGATGAATCCTAAACTTCTTAAGTCCAAAAATCCAGTTATTTTTATTGAGCACAACGATTAACGCTATTAATCAAAGCTTCGAAAACTGATTAGCCTTATTGAAACACAGACCTCAGAACTATTAAAAAAACGGCGACCGAAATTTGGGTTAAACAACAATTAGTACCACTTTAAATTTGAGTTAAATAAGAAACCTCAGTAATAAAGCCCTTCTTCATCAGGTGTTAACTGGAGTATGGGAATAATCCTGGCAGTGTGCAAAGAAGTGAACCGAAAAATGTGTACTGTTTCTCAATTAATTAATAACAATGAAAAAACCTGTGATGCATGTTTTATTTACAGAAAAATGTCAGCTTTTGTTGAACTACTGATGGCGCTAAGCGAGGGGAAACCTGAAGGTGCCCACTGGACACCCCGGTAAATTCATGATTTGGCGAATTATTTGAAAGGGAGTTTGATATCGCGGAACATCGCTTCAATGTCGTCATTGGAGCGCAGAGCAACAGCGGTGTCTACCACATCACGCGTGAGATGCGGTGCAAATCGCTGAATAAAATCATACATATAGCTGCGCAGGAAGGTGCTGCGGCGGAAGCCTATTTTGGTCGTACTATTGGTGAAAATCTCTGAAGCTTCAATGCGAACCAGATCCGGATCGGCTACCGGGTCAACCGCCATACTGGCAATCACACCCACACCTAAGCCAAGCCGTACATAAGTTTTAATTACATCTGCGTCAGTTGCGGTAAACACGATACGCGGGGTCAGACCTGCACGATTAAACGCTGTATCGAGCTCGGAGCGGCCGGTAAAACCAAAGGTGTAGGTTACCAGTGGGAAATCGGCCAGCTCCTCTATAGTCACGTTGTCTTTGCCTGCCAGCGGATGGTCGGGCGTTACCACAATCGCACGATTCCAGTGGTAACAGGGCAGCATGATGAGATCGTCGTAGAGGTGCAGGGCTTCAGTAGCAATGGCAAAGTCAGCGTTGCCCTTGGATACCGCTTCAGCAATCTGCGTAGGGGAGCCCTGATGCATATGCAGTGAAACGCGAGGGTAGCGCTCGATAAATCCTTTGATTACGCCCGGCAGCGCATAGCGCGCCTGCGTATGCGTGGTGGCGACATAAAGCGATCCCTTGTCAGGCCAGGTGTGTTCGCCCGCTACGGATTTAATCGCATCAACTTTTGATAATACTTCACGTGCTATGCGGATAATCTCTTCACCGGCTGGCGTAACCTGCGTCAGATGTTTGCCGCTGCGGGCAAATATCTGCACCCCCAGCTCATCTTCAAGCATACGTACCTGTTTGCTGATGCCAGGCTGTGAGGTATAGAGACCTTCAGCGGTTGATGAGACGTTGAGATTGTGATTGACCACTTCCACGATATAGCGCAACTGCTGCAGTTTCATAGTTATATCTTCCCGTTAGCGACTAACGTGCGTGCCGGCAGCCGCCCATGATGCAGATGTGAGGAACAGAGCGAATTGAGAATAGAAAAACTATAACAACTATATCAGTTTTTAACCGAATAAAGAACGTTAGGTTATAAGGCGGGGAAAGTAAACGGGGCTGGCAGATGCCAGCCCCGGAGAGTTATTTTTTCGCTTCCTGCCATTTACCGTCAATATAGAACATTGACCAGCCGGTTGCTTTACCCTCTTTTTCAGACGAAACGTACTGCTGTTTTGTCTTGCGGCTAAAACGCACCAGGGTTTTATTTCCTTCCGGATCGGCTGCCGGTGCCTCTGCCAGATATTTAAGCTTTTCCGGCAGACGGTCAGCGAAGCGCTTCAGCTCTTCCACCAGCGGCGCGCGGGTCTCGCGCGATTTCGGGAACGTATTAGCCGCAAGGAAGACGCCGGCTGCTCCGTCACGCAGCACAAAATAGGCATCTGACTTCTCGCACGGCAGCTCAGGCAGCGGTACCGGATCCTCTTTCGGCGGCGCGACTTCGCCATTGCGCAGGATTTTACGGGTGTTTTTACACTCTTCGTTGGTACACGCCATATACTTGCCAAAGCGTCCCATCTTAAGGTGCATTTCCGACCCGCATTTCTCGCACTCGACTATAGGGCCATCATAGCCCTTGATGCGAAACTCGCCCTGCTCAATTTCATAGCCATCGCACTCTGGATTGTTACCACAGACGTGCAGCTTGCGGCTGTTATCAATCAGATAGCTGTCCATCGCGGTGCCGCACTTAACGCAGCGGCGGCGGGCACGTAACGCGTTGGTTTCCGCGTCGTCACCCTCCAGCACGTTCAGCACTTCGTTTTCCGGGATCAGATTGATGGTCTGCTTGCAGCGCTCTTTTGGCGGCAGGGCGTAGCCCGAACAGCCGAGGAATACGCCGGTGCTGGCCGTACGAATGCCCATTTTGCGACCGCATGTCGGGCAGTCGATTGAGGTCAGCACCATCTGATTCGGCTGCATGCCGCCCTCTTCCGGATCTTTTTCAGCCTGCTCCAGCTGCTGGCTGAAGTCACTGAAGAAGGAGTCGAGAACGCCTTTCCACTGCGCCTGATTGTTGGCTACCTGATCGAGGCTGTTTTCCATATGAGCGGTGAAATCGTAATTCATCAGCTCGCGGAAATTTTCTTCCAGCCGGTCGGTGACGATCTCACCCATCTTCTCAGCATAAAAACGACGGTTCTCAACGCGTACATAACCACGATCCTGGATAGTGGAAATAATAGACGCGTAGGTTGAGGGACGGCCAATACCGCGCTTCTCCAGCTCGCGCACCAGCGACGCCTCGCTGAATCGCGCCGGAGGCTTGGTAAAATGCTGGCTCGGCTGCAGC
This sequence comes from Pantoea sp. PSNIH1, assembly GCF_007680655.1. NCBI lineage: Bacteria > Pseudomonadati > Pseudomonadota > Gammaproteobacteria > Enterobacterales > Erwiniaceae > Pantoea > Pantoea sp. PSNIH1. Next base: position 605,499 of record NZ_VEIP01000001.1, on the reverse strand, counting down.
GCAGTCAGATCCAGTATTTCCCCTACCGCTACTGGCGGCAGCGTCCTGTCTTCATCGTTTTTACGCAGCGCCGGCATAACGCGCGTCCAGCCATCAAAACGCAGCGTGCGGCCTTTTGCCTTGAGCCTGAATTCGGCTGCGCCTACGGTCAGCGTGGTGGAGTCATATTTAGCCGGGACCATCTGACACGCCACAAACTGGCGCCAGATAAGCTGGTAAAGTTTTTGCGCATCCGCTTCCATATCTTTCAGCTGCTCAGCGCTTACGTTGACATCTGACGGGCGAATCGCTTCGTGTGCTTCCTGCGAATTATCTTTGCTGGTATAGGTCACCGGCGCTTCCGGCAGGTATTTTTTGCCGAACTCGCTGGCGACATAGTCGCGCGCCATGGTCACTGCATCCTGGCTCAGGTTCGTGGAGTCAGTACGCATGTAGGTGATGTGACCCGCTTCATAAAGCCGCTGCGCCATCATCATGGTTTTCTTCACGCCAAAGCCGAGACGTGTGCTCGCAGCCTGCTGCAGCGTTGAGGTAATAAAAGGTGCAGAAGGTTTGCTGCTGGTCGGTTTATCTTCACGATCCAGCACTTCATAACGCGCTTTTTCCAGTATCGCGACCGCCGCGTGCGTCTGCTCGCGGTTAACCGGACGAAACGCTTTGTCGCCCTGATGCGTCACCTGCATCGCCAGCGCATCGCCTTTTGGCGTAGCAAAATCTGCGTCGATCTCCCAGTACTCTTCTGGCACAAACGCTTTGATTTCGCGCTCGCGCTCAACCACCAGACGTACCGCTACCGACTGAACGCGTCCGGCAGAGAGACCGCGGGCGATCTTTTTCCACAGCAGAGGCGAAACCATATACCCCACAACGCGATCCATAAAACGGCGCGCCTGCTGGGCATTAACCCGCTCGATATTCAGTTCACCCGGCTTTTCAAACGCCTGGCGAATCGCATTTTTGGTGATTTCATTAAACACCACCCGGCTGAAACGCTTGTCGTCGCCACCAATGACTTCACGCAGGTGCCAGGCAATGGCTTCTCCTTCGCGGTCAAGGTCGGTTGCGAGATAGATATGATCGGCGTCAGCGGCCAGGCTTTTAAGTTCAGACACAACCTTCTCTTTGCCTGGCAGAATCTGATAATCAGCTTCCCAGCCATGCCACGGATCAACACCCATTCGGTTGACCAGCGCCGCCTTTTCATCTTTTTTAACTTTTTTCCCGGTTTTTACCTTCTCACCGTCAGTACTTTTACGGGTCGTTGAACCACTGGTCGGCAAATCGCGGATATGACCGACGCTGGATTTCACCACGTAGTCATTACCGAGGTATTTATTGATTGTTTTGGCCTTTGCCGGGGACTCAACGATAACGAGTGCTTTACCCATATGTACCTTTACCTGATTGAAACGTCCTGATAAACGGGAGAGGATTAATGCCCCAAAACCCAGTGGGTTTAATATTGCTGCCAGCAATCTGATTTTCAAGCTGGCGGGGACTGCCACTATTCAGTTTAAAACGGTGTGCGCAACCTTATGATTAACTACACTTTTTCCGCCTGACATCATCACACATCCTGGTGTGAACTCCCTGAAAGCTGAATCGCCCACACTCTACCTGATAAAATCTGATACGCAACTTAAATAGCACTCTGTTTAATTTTGCGCCAGCTGCAGGCGTGAACACGGATAAGTGGCAACAGAATGGCAGGTAATATAGAAGGAGAAAATGCGCTGTCAAAAAAAGTCGGATAATTCGGGACAAAAATGGAATTCATTTCACAACCCGGCCGAAGTAAATGGGACTCACCCGTTGCTAAGCATAAAAAACCCGGCCGGAGCCGGGTTTCTGTTACAGCAGAGGCTTTTCGCCACGCTGCCAGATTTTTAGCAACAGCCGTTCTGCCGCCTGGCTGGCGCTGCCGGTAAAACGATCCATCATCTTTTTCTTACGCGCATACTGTACGCCCAGCACGGTGAAGCGCTCCATATGCCGGATAATCAGGGCATCACTGGTGCCGATTTCATCAATCAGACCCAGTTCAAGCGCCTGCTGCCCATACCAGTGTTCGCCGGTCGCTACCCGGTTCATATCCAGCGACGGACGCATTTGCTGCACAAAGCCCTTAAACAGCTGATGCGTTTCATCCAGATCGTGCTGGAACTTCTCACGCCCCTCTTCGGTATTTTCACCAAACAGCGTCAGGGTACGTTTGTACTGGCCTGCAGTATGCAGCTCCACGTCAATATCATTGCGCTTCAGCAGCCGGTTGAAGTTGGGGATCTGCGCCACAACGCCGATTGAACCGATAATGGAGAACGGCGCGGCGACAATGCGATCTGCCACACAGGCCATCATATATCCGCCGCTGGCGGCCACTTTATCTACGGCGGCGGTCAGGCGCAGACCCGCGTCGCGCAGGCGCTGCAACTGCGACGCTGCCAGACCGTAGCCATGCACCACCCCGCCCGGGCTTTCAAGCCGCAGCAGGACTTCATCACCCGGTTGCGCTACGGCCAGTACAGCGGATACTTCTTCACGCAGGGAGGCGACTTCACCCGCGTCCATGCTGCCTTTAAAGCCAAGCACATAGAGTACCGGCTTCGCGGTTTCAGTGACGCCGTTTTTTGCGTTGCGCTTCTCTGTTTTCGCTTTCAGCTTCTCTTCTTTTTTATGCTGTTTCAGCCAGACTTTTTGTACCTGCGGCTTCATTTTAGCCAGCTGCAGATCCTCTTTTATCTGACGATACTCATCATCCAGATGCGTCACCTGCAGCTGACCGGCGTGATGACGTTTGCGCAGCGCAGCATTCAGTATGATAAATACTACGGCCGCAATGGCGATCACTACTGTGACAGCCTTGGCCAGGAAGAGCCCATAGCTGGAGAAAAAATCCATTCTGCCGCCTTATTAAACAGTGAATTACAATTAACAGCTGAGTGTAACTGCTTTAACCCGGTTCGTCGCCTGAAAAGCCCGCAGGCGGCACAGAATGCTCCTCTGTAGCATTGCACCGGCTGGCGAATTCAGGCATAAAGCCAGAAACCTCTACCACTGACTGAAGGAGATTGCTGTGCACTATCAGCCTAAAGGCGATCTACTCGAAAACCGCATTATTCTGGTTACCGGCGCATCAGACGGCATTGGCCGGGAAGCGGCGCTGACCTATGCCCGCTACGGCGCCCGCGTTATCCTGCTCGGACGTAACGCCGTTACCCTGCAGCAGACAGAAGCGGCGATTAACCAGCTTAATAAGCAGCCCGCCAGCTCATACCTGCTGGATCTCGCGACCGCCACGCCTGAATCATGTCAGCAGCTGGCCGCGCAGATTGCTGAGCGCGTGCCGCGTCTGGACGGCGTGCTGCATAACGCCGGTATTCTGGGTGAAATTGTTCCGCTGGCCGATCTTGAGCCGGCCCTCTGGCGCGAGGTGATGCAGATCAACCTGGATGCCACCTTTTATCTGACGCAGGCTCTGCTGCCGCTGTTGCTGAAATCAGAGGCGGGATCGCTGGTATTCACTACCTCCAGCGTAGGCCGCACCGGGCGCGCCGGCTGGGGCGCTTACGCCGTCTCTAAATTTGCCACTGAAGGCATGATGCAGGTGCTCGCCGATGAGTATAAAAACCACGCCCTGCGCGTAAACTGTATCAATCCCGGCGGCACGCGTACGAAGATGCGCGCCAGCGCGTTTCCGGAGGAGGATGCAAACCTGCTGAAAACTCCGGCCGATTTAATGCCGCTTTATCTCTACCTGATGGGCGATGATAGCCGGCGTAAAACGGGCATGAGCTTCGATGCTCAGCCCGGACGTAAAGCGGGTCCGGCCAGCGCATGAGCGATCGCCATCAGCAACGTCAGCAGCGCCTGAAAGAGCAGGTTGACGCGCGCATCGCTGCGGCGACAGAACATCGCGGTATCGTTATGGTATTTACCGGTAACGGTAAGGGAAAAACCACGGCGGCTTTCGGTACGGCGCTGCGCGCCTGCGGCCACGGAAAAAAGGTGGCAGTGGTACAGTTCATTAAGGGGGAGTGGCCCAACGGCGAGCGTAATCTGCTGGCGCAGCACGGGGTTGAGTTTCAGGTAATGGCCACCGGATTTACCTGGGAGACCCAGAGCCGCAGCACGGATACGATCGCCTGCCAGCAGGTCTGGCAGCAGGCACAACGCATGCTGGCTGATAGCGATGTTGACCTGGTGATCCTTGATGAAATCACCTATATGGTGAGCATGGATTATCTGGATCTGGAGGCGCTGATGCTTGCTCTGCAACAGCGTCCGTCTGCGCAAAGCGTGATTATTACCGGACGCGGCTGTCACCGGCGCCTGCTGGAGCTGGCAGATACCGTGACTGAGATGCGCCCGGTAAAACATGCCTTTGATGCCGGCATCCAGGCGCAACAGGGAATTGACTGGTAGCCGCTGCCGGGGCAGCGGCACACAGCCATCAGGCGCCGCGTTTGCTGCTGCGGCGCTGAGTGGTATTGCCGGCGCTGCTGTGACGCTTCACTGCGCGGCGGATCTGATTCGCTTTGGTGCGACGGCGATCTTTCTCAATGGCAACTTTGGTAACGGTCTCTTCCGGCATGCCCACCAGCTTACGCAGGTAGTTTACCGCCGGCAGCTCCATCTCCATCCAGCCGCCGCGCGGCAGGCCTTTTGGCAGCTGAATATCACCATAACGCACGCGCATCAGGCGGCTAACCTGAACGCCTACCGCTTCCCATAAACGACGCACTTCGCGGTTGCGTCCTTCGGTAAGGGTAACGTTGTACCACTGATTGATCCCTTCACCGCCAGCAAACTTAATGGTTTTAAAGGCAGCCGGGCCATCTTCCAGCTGAACGCCCTTGCTCAGCAGACGCACTTTATCGTCACCCACTTCGCCAAAAACACGCACCGCATATTCGCGTTCAACTTCGCGACTTGGATGCATCAGACGGTTGGCCAGTTCCCCATCGGTAGTGAACAGCAGCAGACCGCAGGTGTTAACGTCCAGACGACCCACTGCCACCCAGCGCGATCCACGCAGGCGCGGCAGGCGGTCAAACACGGTTGGGCGCCCTTCCGGATCGTTACGGGTACAAAGCTCCCCTTCCGGCTTGTAATAAGCCAGCACGCGGCACACTTCCGTAGTGGACTCGGCAATAGAGACCAGGTGACCATCAATACGAATTTTCAGGCTTTTGTCATTTTCAATGCGATCGCCCAGCGTGGCCAGTTTGCCATCTACGCTGACGCGTCCGGCGGAAATCATGGTTTCGATTTCGCGGCGCGAGCCGTGACCGGCACGCGCTAATACTTTCTGTAATTTTTCGCTCATGGAGCTGCCTCGTTGTCGCCTTCCCAGGCGTCGTGGTAAGAATGGGTAAGACAGCGGGATTACCACGTCCTCTGTCAGAAACTGTTAACGTTGCGCATCAATCTGACCGGATGCAAACGGCCTGCGATTTTACACCAGCTAAGGTTGCGTTAACACCTTTAACTTTGCTGCCGATAATAGCCGGCCGGCGTTTTCCCGCCTCTGCCGGTTTTGCCGTTCATGACGACAGGCGTTTTTATCCCTGACACTCTCCTGTTTACAGCCTGGTCAATGACCTGGCGATAGAGAAGCTCGTATTATATTGATGCCTGATGAGCCCGACCGGGGAAATCGCTTTAAAGCAATGAACCCGCTAAAACCGCTCAGGCCCCGGCTGCACGGCAAAATAGTGCTATCGCTTACGAAAACCACACAATCATCTACCCAACCAGCTTAAAACAAAATTTCACCTCGCCCTGAGTGGGTTGTGCGTATGATCCGCGCTACAGGTTGGTTTAAGGCTCTATATTCTGTTTTATTGCCATCTATTAGCGCGCTGAATTTGTGCATAAATAAAAGCGGTGTAAAATAAAGCAGCAGGCCAGATGTAGATTCGAAGAAATATTATTTTATTAAGCCTAAAGCTATTTATAACAAATTATTAACGTCACTCTGCATGACGGCTGTTTTAACGGAAAATATCCCGTCTATATGCCCGTACAGGCTGACATAATTAATTAGCGTGTCTGCTCTCCTCACCAGGGATGTTACTGACGCGCCTTAAAGAAGATCGTAACAATGAAAATAACCGTACTTTGCCCGGCGCTGTTCGCGCTGGCGCTGACCGGTTGTTCCGTTGGACAGACTGAATACAGCAAAGCGGCGCTTGAACATGTTGATATGAGCGTAACAGGCGTGCCGACAGTGCTGGGTTTGGGTGTTCTCGGTACAACTATTCCCCTTACGCCGGAGTACAGCCTGACAGCGGCGCACGTTGCTAAAACGTCTGTGCAGCGCGTTAAGGCCTATCATCCTTATTGCGACGTTGCGATTATTTATCACAAAAATAGTCCTGATACGCTGGCCAGGTTTCGTACCAGCGCGCCCGGAGAAGCGATTAAAATGTATGGCTACAGTTTTATTTCTGCCATGCCGGTTGAATCGAGCGGCGTTAATTTGGCGCGCACGGCTATTACTAATCGCTGGAATAAAAAACCCTGTATGGCAATGGCATCTAATGCGGGTGTGACTCAGGGAATGTCAGGCGGCGCGGTCTATAACAGTGATGAAACCATTGCCGGAGTGATTGTGGGATACAGTCATGAAATTGCGAACAGACGTAGCAGAAAAGTGATCCTTAAAGATGTGTCACTCTATATTCCCTATGGCGATTTTAAGCGCTGGCTTGAGCGCAATCTCAGCCAGGCGCCTGTCACGTAGCGACACCTGGCCTGGCCGGGCGATTAGCTAAATGGCCGCGTATCTCCGGCACCTGCGCGCACCACGACCGGCGTGTCTTCCGTCAGGTCGACAACCGTCGTCGGCTGTTGCCCCAGCGTGCCGCCATCGAGGATCAGATCGACCAGTTTTCCGATGCTGTGCTGGATCTCTTCCGGATCGGATTCCGTAAAGTCATTACCGGGCAGCATCAGTGATGTCGACATCATCGGCTCATTCAGTCGCTCAAGCAGCGCCAGCGCAACCGGATGCGAAGGCACGCGCAGCCCGATGGTTTTGCGTTTGTCATTCATCAGGCGGCGCGGCACCTCTTTCGTCGCCTTGAGAATAAAAGTGTAATTACCTGGGGTGTTGTTTTTCAGGATACGAAAGGCTGAGTTGTCGACCTGAGAGTAAACCGAAAGCTCTGAGAGGTCGCGACACATCAGCGTAAAGTTGTGGTTACCATCCAGCTGACGGATACGGCAGATACGTTCCATCGCGTTTTTTTCTTCCAGCCGGCACCCCAGCGCATAGCCGGAGTCGGTGGGATAGACAATGACGCTGCCTTTATTGAGATAATCCACCGCCTGATTAATCAGGCGCGGCTGCGGGTTATCAGGATGAATGTGAAAACGTTGACTCATAAAAACCTCTTGTCATCTGTCTCAGGCAGTTGAAGCGGGGGCCAGAGCGGGAAAGCGTTCCCAGACGGGTTCAACGCCACCCGGCAGCCAGAGTTTACGCCCCAGCTCAATCCAGGGACAGGGTTGGTGAAAGTCGGACCCCTGCGATGCTGCCAGTTGATTATCGCGCGCATAGCCTGCCAGCTGGGTGCGTTCGTTAGGCGGCTGCTGACACTGCGCCACCTCGATCGCGTCGCCTCCCGCTTGTGCGAAAAAGGCAATCAGCCGCTTCAGCCATTTTGCCGACAGGCCGTAGCGTCCCGGATGCGCCAGCACCGCGACGCCGCCGGAATGATGAATAGCTTCAATAGCTTGTTCAATTGTACACCATTGTGGTGGCACATAGCCGGTTTTGCCACGCGCCAGATAGTGTTTGAACACCTGGGCCATATTCTCAGCTTTACCCTGTTCAATCAGATAACGGGCAAAATGACCGCGCGTAATCACCCCACCCTGTGCCAGCCGCTGTGCGCCCGCCAGTGCGTCGGGGATGCGGGCCCGCTCCAGCCGTTCAGCAATCTGCAGCGCCCGCTCATAACGACACTGGTGCTGCGCTGCCAGAAAGGCCTTAAGTGCCGGATGATCGCAATCGATATTCAGGCCTGCGATATGAATTTCGTGATTTTCCCACAGCGTGGACGCTTCCAGACCGGCCAGCACTTTTATCGGCAGTTTCTGCTCCTGTGCAAACGCCTGCGCCTCAGCAACGCCCGCGACCGTATCGTGATCGGTAATGGCCAGCACGCCAACTTGCTTATCAACCGCGCGCTGAACCAGGGCCGCTGGGGTCAGCAATCCATCGGAGGCGCGGGTATGGCTGTGAAGATCGTAAAGCGGGAAACGGCTGATATCTGACAAAGTAACTCCGGAGCACGGCTAAAAATCAGCGGGCATGATAGCGATTTTGTTGTTAACTGAGAAAGGGTATTGACATTTTTCACCCGAACCAGTTAACTAGTACACAAGTTCACACACAGTGGGTATCTGCCATGAGTCAGGTAGCAATGCGGTTAACAGATAGCTGGCGTACGTCTTCCTGTAACGGGTGGCGTTATTGTGCACAAGCCTGATTCCTGTGCAGATACCTGAGCCCGCCACCATGCGGGCTTTTTTTTGAGCGAATTTCAGAGAAATTATCATGGCAAATGCGAAACCTACATTGAAGTTGATTACCGGAAACGCACCCTATCGCGAAGATCCGGCCGCGGTGTTTCATCAACTGTGCGGCGCACGTCCGGCCACTCTGCTGCTTGAGTCTGCGGACATCGACAGCAAAAAAAATCTGAAAAGCCTGCTGATTGTTGATAGTGCACTGCGCATCAGCGCCCTTGGTCAGACCGTGACTTTACAGGCGCTCTCTGAAAATGGCCGTGCCCTGCTGCCGTTGCTGGATGCCGCTCTGCCTGAGAGCGTAAAAATCGACGTTCGTCCGGATGGTCGTGAGCTGCATTTTGCTACGGCGAATGATGTACAGGATGAAGATTCGCGGCTAAAAGCCTTCTCGGTGTTTGATGCGCTGCGTCTGATTCCGCAACTGGTTAATACACCTGCCGATGAGCGTGAAGCGATGCTGCTGGGCGGACTGTTTGCTTACGACCTGGTCGCCGGCTTTGAAGCGCTGCCGGCGCTGCGCAACGACCAGTGCTGTCCCGACTACTGCTTCTATCTGGCGGAAACGCTGCTGATTATCGACCACCAGCAAGGTTCAGCCCGCCTGCAGGCGAGCCTGTTTACGCCGTCAACCAGTGAATTTCAGCGTCTGCAGAGCCGTATTGAGCAGCTGCACGGGCAGATGACACAGCCGGCGCCCGCCCTGCCGGTGCAGCGCGTGGAACAGATGACGCTCAGCACCAGCCAGAGCGATGATGCTTACTGCGAGGTGGTGGCGTCGCTGCAGCAGGCTATCCGCATCGGTGAAATTTTCCAGGTCGTGCCGTCGCGCCGTTTCTCGCTACCCTGTCCGTCACCGCTTGCCGCTTATGAAACGCTGAAGAACAGCAATCCCAGCCCCTATATGTTCTTTATGCAGGATCGGGAATTCGCCCTGTTTGGTGCCTCACCGGAAAGCTCGCTGAAGTATGACGCGCAGTCGCGCCAGATTGAGATCTACCCCATTGCCGGCACCCGCCCGCGCGGCCGCCATGCCGACGGCTCGCTGGATCGCGATCTCGACAGCCGTATCGAGCTGGAGATGCGTACCGATCATAAAGAGCTGGCCGAACATCTGATGCTGGTGGATCTGGCACGTAACGACCTTGCCCGTATCTGCAAACCCGGCAGTCGTTACGTTGCCGATCTGACCAAAGTTGACCGCTACTCTTTTGTTATGCATCTGGTCTCCCGCGTGGTCGGCACGCTGCGTGACGATCTGGATGTCCTGCACGCCTACCGCGCCTGTATGAATATGGGCACGCTGAGCGGCGCGCCTAAAGTACGCGCCATGCAGCTGATTGCTGAAAAAGAGGGCACGCGGCGCGGCAGTTACGGCGGTGCCGTGGGCTACTTCACGGCGACCGGCGATCTCGATACCTGCATCGTGATCCGTTCCGCCTGGGTCGAAGAAGGTGTGGCTACCGTGCAGGCGGGTGCCGGCGTGGTGCTGGATTCTGTCCCGCAGGCTGAAGCGGATGAAAGCCGCAACAAAGCACGCGCAGTTCTGCGCGCTATCGCAACCGCGCACCACTGCAAGGAGATGTTCTGATGGCTGATATCCTGCTGCTCGATAATATCGACTCGTTTACCTATAACCTGGTGGATCAGCTGCGCAGCTTTGGTCACAACGTAGTGATCTACCGCAACAGCGTGCCGGCTGAGACGCTGATTGCGCGGCTGCAGCAGATGGAAAATCCGGTGCTGATGCTGTCACCCGGTCCTGGCGCGCCGACTGATGCGGGCTGTATGCCAGCCCTGCTGCAGGCGCTGCGCGGCCAGCTCCCCATTATCGGTATCTGTCTGGGTCATCAGGCTATCGTTGAAGCGTATGGCGGCCACGTGGGCCAGGCGGGTGAAATTCTGCATGGTAAGGCGTCTGCGGTAGAGCATGACGGCAGCGCGATGTTCAGCGGCCTGAGTAATCCGCTGCCGGTGGCACGCTATCACTCGCTGGTGGGGAGTAATACGCCCGCTGAGCTGACGGTTAACGCCAGCTACAACGGCATGGTCATGGCCGTGCGGCATGATGCCGATCGCGTCTGCGGCTTTCAGTTCCATCCTGAATCGATTCTCACCACCCAGGGCGCACGCCTGCTTGAGCAGACGCTGGCCTGGGCGCTGGCGCAGTAACAGGGAGATAAAGATGCAAACTATTCTGGAAAAACTGTATCAGGCGCAAACGCTGAGCCAGGCGGAGAGCCACCAGCTGTTCAGCGCCATTATTACCGGTCAGCTGGAGCCCACTCAGCTGGCCGCAGCGCTGATTGCCATGAAAGTGCGCGGCGAGCAGCCACAGGAGATAGCCGGCGCCGCATCGGCGCTGCTGGCTGATGCCAAACCTTTCCCGCGTCCTGACTATGCGTTTGCTGATATCGTCGGCACCGGAGGCGACGGCAGTAACAGCATTAATATCTCGACCGCCAGCGCGTTTGTGGCCGCAACCTGCGGCCTTAAAGTGGCCAAACATGGTAATCGCAGCGTCTCCAGCAAATCCGGCTCCTCCGATCTGCTGGCAGCGTTTGGTATTAATCTGGACATGCCCGCGCAGCAGGCGCGCCAGGCGCTGGACGATCTTAATGTCTGTTTCCTGTTTGCGCCGCAGTACCATACCGGCTTTCGTCACGCAATGCCGGTGCGTCAGCAGCTGAAATCGCGCACGCTGTTCAACGTGCTCGGCCCGCTGATCAATCCGGCCCGACCGCCGCTGGCGGTGATTGGCGTGTACAGCCCGGAGCTGGTGCTGCCCATCGCGCAAACGCTGAAGGTGCTCGGCTATCAGCGGGCCGCTGTGGTCCACGGCGGCGGAATGGATGAGGTCGCTCTGCACAGCGCCACGCAGGTGGCTGAGCTGCGCGAAGGGGAAATTACCTGCTATCAGCTGACGCCGGATGACTTTGGTTTTGGCATGCATGACAAAGAGGCGCTGGCGGGCGGGACGCCGGAAGAAAACCGTGACATTCTGACCCGTTTACTTCAGGGTAAAGGAGAGCCCGCGCATGAGCAGGCGGTCGCCGTTAACGTGGCGATGCTGCTGAAAGTGTTTGGTCATGAAGACCTGCGCGACAACGCGGAGCGGGCCATTGCCGCGATTCGCAGCGGACAGGCTTATGAGCGCGTGGTTGCACTGGCAGCGAGAGGATGAGATGAGTATTAAAGGCACCGTATTAGAGAAAATTGTGCAGGATAAGGCGATGTGGATAGCAGAGCGTCAGCAGCAGCAGCCGCTGGAGACATTCCACCCGGAACTGCAGCCGGCAACGCGCTCTTTTTATGACGCCCTGCGCGGCACCCGCACCGTTTTTATCCTTGAGTGTAAAAAAGCGTCACCGTCAAAAGGGGTGATCCGCGAGGATTTCGATCCTGCCGCCATCGCCGCCGTCTATCGTCATCACGCGTCTGCCATTTCGGTACTGACGGATGAGAAATATTTTCAGGGTGACTTCGCTTTTCTGCCGATTGTCAGCGCGGCGGTGACCCAGCCCGTGCTGTGCAAAGATTTTATCATCGACCCCTATCAGATCTACCTGGCGCGCCACTACCAGGCGGACGCCATCCTGCTGATGCTCTCCGTACTGGATGATGAACAGTACCGGCAGCTCGCCGCAGTGGCTCACAGCCTGAACATGGGCATCCTGACCGAAGTCAGCAATGAGGCGGAGCTGGAACGGGCGATTGCCCTCGACGCTCAGGTGGTGGGCATCAACAACCGCGACCTGCGCGATCTTTCAATCGATCTTAACCGCACCCGCGAGCTGGCACCGCGCCTCAGTCACGGCGTCACGGTCATCAGTGAATCCGGTATTCATAATTATGCGCAGGTGCGTGAGCTGAGCCGCTTTGCTAACGGTTTTCTCATCGGCTCGGCGCTGATGGAAGAGGCTGACCTGGCAGCTGCGGTACGTCGCGTGCTGCTGGGTGATAATAAAGTGTGCGGCCTGACGCAGCCGGAAGCGGCGCGCGCCGCCAGTGAAGCGGGAGCCCTGTATGGCGGTCTGATTTTTGCTGAAGGCTCACCGCGCAAAATCGATACTGTCCAGGCACACCGCGTGATGGCCGCAGCGCCGCTGCGCTATGTGGGCGTGTTTCGTAATGCGCCGGTTGGTGACGTTGTCACGTTGGCGGTAGAGCTGAATCTGGCAGCAGTGCAGTTGCATGGCGCCGAAGATCGTGACTATGTTGCCACGCTGCGTCAGGCGCTGCCGCCACAGACGCAAATCTGGAAAGCGCTGAGTGTCAAAGAGAGCCTGCCGGCGCGCGACTGGCCGCACGTTGATCGCTACGTGTTTGATAATGGCCAGGGCGGCAGCGGGCAGCAGTTTGACTGGTCGCTGCTGCAGGGAGAGTCGCTGGACAACGTGCTGCTGGCTGGCGGTCTCGCCGCTGATAACTGCGTGACGGCAGCCCAGCTGGGCTGCGCTGGTCTTGATTTTAACTCCGGCGTGGAGTCCGCCCCTGGCATAAAAGATGCCGGCAAAATTGCTGCGGTATTTACCACATTACGCGCTTACTAATGTTGCTGGCCCGCCAGTGCGGGCCGTTGAGGAAAGATCAATTATGTCGACGTTATTGAATCCCTATTTTGGTGAATTTGGCGGCCAGTACGTTCCGCAAATCCTGATGCCGGCTCTGCGCCAGCTGGAAGCTGCTTTTGTTGAAGCGCAGCGCGATCCTGAGTTTCAGCAGGAGTTTACCGATCTGCTGAAAAATTACGCTGGTCGTCCGACGGCGCTGACCCTGTGCCGTAATCTGACTCAGGGGACGAAAACCCGCCTCTATTTGAAGCGCGAAGATCTGCTGCATGGCGGCGCGCATAAAACCAATCAGGTACTGGGTCAGGCGCTGCTGGCAAAGCGAATGGGGAAAAATGAGATCATTGCGGAAACCGGCGCCGGCCAGCATGGTGTCGCCTCCGCGCTCGCCTGCGCGCTGCTCGGCATGAAGTGCCGTATTTATATGGGGGCGAAAGATGTTGAGCGTCAGTCTCCCAATGTGTTCCGGATGCGGTTGATGGGCGCGGAAGTGATCCCGGTTCACAGCGGCTCAGCTACGCTGAAAGATGCCTGTAACGAGGCGCTGCGCGACTGGTCAGGCAGCTATGAGACCGCACACTATATGCTGGGAACCGCAGCAGGTCCGCACCCCTTCCCGACCATCGTGCGCGAATTCCAGCGTATGATCGGCGAAGAGACCAAAGCGCAGATCCTCGAAGCGGAAGGCCGCCTGCCCGATGCCGTGCTGGCGTGCGTAGGCGGCGGCTCCAATGCGATTGGCATGTTTGCTGATTTCATTGAAGAGAGCAGCGTGGGCCTGATTGGTATTGAACCCGCTGGCCACGGTATTGAAAGCGGCGAGCACGGCGCGCCACTGAAGCACGGCCGGGTTGGTATCTATTTTGGTATGAAAGCGCCAATGATGCAGACCGAAGAGGGCCAGATTGAAGAGTCTTATTCTATCTCCGCCGGCCTCGACTTTCCGTCAGTTGGTCCGCAGCACGCGCATCTGAACAGCATCGGGCGCGCAGAGTATGTCTCCATTACCGATGATGAAGCGCTCGACGCGTTTAAAACGCTGTGCCGCGCAGAAGGGATTATTCCGGCCCTGGAATCGTCTCATGCGCTGGCCCATGCGCTGAAAATGATGCGGGCAAATCCGGAAAAAGAGCAGCTGCTGGTGGTTAACCTTTCCGGTCGCGGCGATAAAGATATTTTCACGGTTCACGATCTGCTTAAAGCGAAAGGAGAGATTTGATGGAGCGTTATAATCAGCTGTTTTCACGCCTGTCAGCGCGTCAGGAAGGCGCGTTTGTCCCTTTTGTTACGCTGGGCGATCCCTCTCCGGAGCTCTCACTGCAGATTATCGATACGCTGGTTGAAGGCGGCGCTGATGCGCTGGAGCTGGGGATCCCTTTCTCCGATCCGCTGGCAGATGGACCCACCATTCAGAGCGCCACGCTGCGGGCTTTTGCGGCCGGCACCACGGTGGCGCAATGCTTTGAAATGCTGCAGGTAGTGCGGCAGAAATACCCCGATCTGCCCATTGGTTTACTGATGTACGCTAATCTGGTGTTCAGCCGCGGCATCGATACGTTCTATGCGCAGTGTGCCGCCGCGGGCGTCGACTCGGTACTGGTCGCTGATGTGCCAGTTGAAGAGTCAGCCCCCTTCCGCCAGGCTGCGCTGCGTCACAACATTGCGCCGATTTTTATCTGCCCGCCTAATGCCAGCGATGACCTGCTGCGTGAACTGGCTCAGCATGGCCGCGGTTACACTTATCTGCTGTCGCGCGCAGGGGTGACCGGTGCTGAAAACCGCGCCAGTCAGCCGCTTCACCATCTGATTGATAAACTGCGTGAGTTTCAGGCGCCGCCTGCCCTGCAGGGGTTCGGCATCTCCGAGCCGGAGCAGGTACGTGAAGCGATTGCTGCAGGCGCAGCGGGAGCGATCTCCGGTTCTGCCATTGTACGCATCATTGAGAAAAATCAGCGCGACCCGGCAACGCTGCTGCGTGAGCTGAAAGCCTTTGTCAGCGGCCTGAAAGCGGCCACCCGCTAATCGCTGTGGCTCCGTCACTCCGACGGGGCCACACTCTTTTTTCCGCCACCCCCATCCTTTCTGCCTGAGCGCCAGCTTTTTTCACTTTTTCTCTGCCAGCAGGTTGCCGATTATTCAGGGCCGACCCACACTTAAATGCGCCGTTGCGTTACGGTGTGAATCCATCTATGACAGGGAGATAACCAAATGAAATTGTTCAAGGTCGTTGCGGGAATTTTTATGGCTGCATTTGTGGCACTGACACTGAGCGCCTGTGCGCCAACGCCAACCAAAGAAGGCACCGGCGGTTATATTGATGACACCGTCATCACCACGAAAGTAAAAGCGCAGCTGCTGAATGATGAAGCGCTGAAATCTACAGAAATCAATGTTGAAACGTTCAAAGGTAAGGTTCAGCTGAGCGGGTTTGTCAGCTCGCCACAGATGGCTAACCGCGCCGTTTCCGTTACGCGCAGCGTGGCAGGCGTGAAGTCTGTTGTTAATAATATGCAGATCAAGTAATACCAAAAGGGCGGCCGGCAGGTCGCCCTTCTTCTGCCTCAGAAGCGATAGCCTGCACCAAAGAAAAAGACAAACGGATCGATACGCGTATTAATATTCTGCTGTACGCCCTGATGTCTGAATTTCACTTCAGTATCAATATCCATGTACCACAGCGAAGCGTTCAGCATCCAGTCACGGTTAATCTGATAATCGAGCCCCACCTGACCCGCAATGCCCCAGGAGTCTTTAACGCTCAAATCGCTGAGCTGTGCATCCCTGGCGGTCTGATTCAGCTTTGCGTCAAAAAAGGTGGTGTAATTGATGCCAACGCCCGCATAAGGACGTACCGCACTGTTACTGTCGAGGAAATAGTATTGCGCCATCAGCGTGGGCGGCAGCTGACGCACCGTGGCCAGGTTACCGGTCGGACCAAGACCGACTTTATGACGAAACGGCGTGGCAGCCAGCAGCTCAATTCCGATATGGTCGGTCGCCATCCAGGTGAATGTCAGCCCCAGCTGCGTATCATTATCGACGCTGAATTCACCCATGTTCAGCACATTATCTGACCCCTCTGTCGGACGGACCGTTGCCGTACCGGCGCGCATAAAAAAGTCACCCGCCTGATGAGCCAGCGCCAGCTGTGGTATCGCCATCGCCAGGAACAGTGCGCATTTTGCCAGTTTCATCATCACTCCTTTGCCTGAATTAAAATTTTTCGCGGCACAGATGTAACGGTTTTCAGCGCAGATTTCATTAACTGGCTGGCAGAATAAATGCTTAGTTAACAATGAATTGACACAGATCAAATTTGCCAGCGCGAAAAAAGATCAAAAACAGGTTGCTGAAGTTTCATAACGTGATTACTTTGCTGATCCCGAGTGATTTTGGTTCGATGCCTCAGGAGTGGCGGGCGATCAGATGAGCGATATAACTAACCCTTGTATGACCTGTGGCGCCTGCTGCGCCTATTTTCGCGTTTCCTTTTACTGGGCTGAAGCCGATGATGCCGGTGGCGCAGTGCCAGCCGAACTCACCGAGCCGCTAAACCTGCTGATGCGCAATATGCGCGGCACCAGCGATCGCACGCCGCGCTGCGTTGCTCTGCAGGGCGAGCCCGGTAGCTGCGTCTCCTGCGGTATCTATGAGCAGCGCCCCTCTCCCTGCCGTGAATTTGCGATGTCCGGGGAAAATGGCGTCGTTAACGAAGCCTGCGACCGTGCCCGCGCCCGCCATGGATTACCTGCCCTTTTTCACCCTTCTTTACCTGACATGACAGAAAGTTATGGTATTCCGGGTGCCAGCCTGACCGCTTAGCATGTACAATCGCCGGGTTAATTAACCCGGTTTTTTTCAAGGAGTGTACATGTCTATCACGGCAAGCTCGTTATACCGTGACACAGGAAATTTTTTGCGCCATCAGCTGGTCACTATAATGCTGATGGCGCTGCTGACCTCATTCATTACCGTGATTATCGGGCATGCGTTAACGCCTGATGATGAGCAGCTGTCGCTGCTGAGTCAGAGTGACAGCAGCGCATCCTCCCTGTTTGAACTGGTACAGAATATGTCTCCGGATCAGCAGCGTATACTGCTGCGCGCTTCCGCAGCAGGAACCCTGGCGGCGCTGATTGGTAATACGCTGCTGCTCGGCGGCATGCTTTGCCTGATCCCGCTGGTCTCCAGCGGTCAGCGCGTCAGTGCCCTGCGCGCTATCGGTACCGCTGCACCGCTGCTGCCTAAGCTGCTGCTGCAGACCTTTTTGATCACGCTGCTGGTGCAGCTTGGCTTTATGGTGCTGATGGTGCCTGGTATCGTGCTCGCTATCTTGCTCTCTCTGGCGCCGGTGATGCTGGTCAGTGAAAAAATGGGCGTAATCGGTGCCATGCGCGCCAGCCTGCGCCTGGCGTGGAAAAATATTCGCCTGATTGCACCCGCTATTCTGCTGTGGCTGCTGGCAAAAATTATTCTGATGTTCTTTTTCTCTTCGCTGACGGTATTGCCCGCCAATATTGCCTCCGTGGTGCTTAACGCGCTGGGCAATCTGGTTTCTGCCGTTTTGATTATTTATTTGTATCGGCTCTATATGCTGTTACGTTAAGGGTTACGGCGCTCCGCTGAGCGCTATAACCACAGGCTACTGTCCGGACTGGAAACGCTATGAAGCAGTTACTCGACTTTCTCCCCCTGGTCGTTTTCTTTGTTTTTTACAAACTCTACGACATCTACGTTGCATCGGGCGCGCTGGTGGTGGCTACCGGCCTGGCGCTGGTAGTGAGCTGGGTGCTCTATCGCAAGCTGGAAAAGATGACCCTGTTTACCTTTGTCCTGGTGGCGGTGTTCGGCACCCTGACGCTGGTGTTTCATAATGATGAATTCATCAAGTGGAAGGTCACCGTAATCTATTCGCTGTTTGCGCTCGCACTGCTCTACAGCCAGTGGTTCATGCAGCAGCCCCTGATCCAGACCATGCTGGGAAAAGAGCTGCAGCTGCCTGCCACGGTCTGGCGCCGGCTCAACATCGCCTGGGCGCTGTTCTTTCTGCTGTGCGGCCTTGCCAACATCTATGTTGCGTTCTGGTTGCCACAGCCGGTATGGGTGAACTTTAAAGTGTTTGGCCTGACAGGGCTGACGCTGCTGTTTACCCTGCTGAGCGGGCTCTACATCTGGCGGCAGATGCCCCAGCAGGAATCAAAATAGTCTTTCCATCGCCCGGCCAGCCGGGCTTTTTTTCACCTGCAGAAGAACTGAGCAATGAACGAGAAGCATAAGCAGCCCACGGGCGAAATGGTTTTGCGTACGCTGGCTATGCCAGCCGACACCAATGCCAACGGCGATATTTTTGGCGGCTGGCTGATGTCGCAGATGGACATGGGCGGTGCAATTCTGGCAAAAGAGATCGCTGAAGGTCGCGTGGTCACGGTTCGGGTCGACGGCATGAGTTTTCTGAAGCCGGTCGCGGTAGGCGATGTGGTCAGCTGCCATGCGCACTGCCTGCGCACCGGAAACAGCTCAATGACTATCAACGTTGAGGTGTGGATTAAAAAGGTTTCATCTGAGCCGATAGGCCAGACCTACTGCGCCACCGAAGCGGTGTTCGTTTACGTCGCAGTAGACAACAGCGGCAAGTCGCGTCCGCTGCCGGCAGATCGCGCTAACCGCAGCCACTGAGTGATGAAAAGCAGAGCGGCTTTTTCGGCCGCTCTGCTCTGCGCCCTACTCGATCTTCGCGCCGCCGTTAATACGGAAAACAATATTCATGGTGATGCCCTGGCCCGGCTGGCCCGGCTGGTAGCGCCACTTTTTAACCTGATCCCTGACGCTGCGCTCGAACATATTGCGCGGCTGTGCCGAAAGAATAGTGACGTTGCCAACCCGGCCGTCACTGTCGACATCAAATTTCACCCGTACATTACCCTCAATACGCAGCGCGGCCGCGCGTGCCGGATAGGCTGGTTTGCTGATGCTGAGCGCTTTCGGTCCGCTCGCTTTAACCGGTGCCGGAGCAGTGGCCGCTTTTGGTGCAGTGGCGGGCCGGGGCTGAGCTGCTGCGGTCTCCTGCCTGAACGGATCGGCCCGGTCCGGTGCCGGCTGACGGGGGGCTGGCGCCGGTTTTTTTTCTGCTTTTGGTTTTGGCTTCGGCTTAGGTTTCGGCTTCGGCTCCGGTTTTGCAATAGGAACCGGCTCCGTTTTTGGCGGCTCCGGGGCGGCCTGCGGCTCGGGTTCAGGCTCAGGTTGCGATGCCGGTGCTACCACAGCCGGCGCAGGTTCCGGCTGCACCTCAGGCGCGACCATGGTGATGGCGATAGGCTGAGACGCGGCAGGCAGCTCACGGGACTGATGCCACGAGGCATAGAGAATGCCGGCAATAACGGACCCGTGCAGTACCACGGAGAGGATCAGTGAAACAGGCGTACGGGTCGGAAAAGGCGTTGTCAATGTCGTCATAGCAGCTGTGGTCATTGAGTGAGAAGATGATTTTAAATGCAAATAGCAATCAGTTTCAATAAGCAGCGTAAAAGTGCCCCGTTTCCTCTTTTTTTTAACCCCGCTTGCGCTGGCGCCGATTGCCCTGAGGTTTCGTTTGCACTCTGCCGGGCGATCCCTTAACGTGTCTCGCAATTTCGGCCAGTCTAACGGGAGTATCCCATCGTGCTTTACCTCATCTACGCGGAAGATACCGCAGATTCACTGGAAAAACGCAACAGCGTGCGCCCTGCGCACCTTGCTCGTCTGCAGCTGCTGCAGGATGAGGGACGACTGATTGTTGCCGGCCCGCTACCGGTGGTCGACAGCAACGATCCAGGCCCCGCTGGCTTTAGCGGCTCGGCAATTGTCGCAGAGTTTGATTCGCTGGAGGCGGCGCAATCCTGGGCTCAGGACGATCCCTATATCGCCGCTGGCGTTTACGAAAAAGTTACCGTTAAGCCGTTTAAGCGGGTATTTTAATTCGTGATGTTATCACTGCTGCTGCTACTGGTGGCACTGCTGCTTACCGGTCGTGCGCTCTGGATCTGGCGCCGTCAGGGCTGGCTCCAGGCGCGCCAGCAGATTGTCATGCTGATAGTCCTGGCGGCGGCGGCGCAGATCGTCAACATTACGCTGATGCTGCGCGGCCATTAACGAACCCAGCCGCGCCGGTCTCACATATTCTGCGTAATAAACAGAATTGAACGGCGCTGCTGCTGCGCAACCTGGTGACGAATGGCATGGATGCGCTTATAGCGACGCGACTGGCCCTCCAGCCAGCGGGCACGACGGCGATGCACCTGGCGTAACATTCTCCAGCGGGCCACTTCATTTCTGCTTCGTCTCATGACACTCTCTCAGTCCGGCATATTTCGGCACGCATTATAGTGATCTGCACAGAAATGCCAATTCGAAACCTTTATCGATAAATCTCAGGGCAGATTAAGGTTTCGCTACAGCGCATCAGCACGTAAACTTTGCCTATAAATGCGCGAACAGGATGTCCACTCAATGACCACCTTTTATACCCTGATCAGTTGGTTACTGCTGTTTGGCTACTGGCTGCTGATTGCGGGTGTAACGCTGCGTATTCTGATGAAACGTCGCGCAGTGACCTCAGCTATGGCCTGGCTGCTGATCATCTATATTCTGCCGCTGGTAGGGATTATCGCCTATCTCTCGTTCGGGGAGCTGCATCTTGGCAAGCGCCGGGCCGAGCGCGCCCGCACCATGTGGCCCTCTACGGCTAAGTGGCTCACCGACCTCAGGCAGTGCCGGCATATCTTTGCCACCGAGCACAGCGACGTTGCACGCTCGCTTTTTGATCTCTGCCGGCACCGGCAGGGGATCGCTGGCGTCAAAGGCAATCAGCTGCAGCTGCTGACCAGCAGCGATGAGGTGATGCAGGCGCTAATCCGTGATATTCAGCTGGCGCGTCATAATATCGAGATGGTGTTCTATATCTGGCAGCCAGGCGGCCTGGCTGACGATGTGGCGGAGTCGCTGATGGCAGCCTCACGCCGGGGCGTGCACTGTCGTCTGATGCTCGATTCTGCCGGCAGCGTCGCCTTTTTCCGTAGCCCATGGGCAAATATGATGCGTAACGCCGGGATCGATGTGGTTGAGGCGCTGCAGGTCAGCCTGCTGCGTGTTTTCCTGCGGCGTATGGATCTGCGGCAGCACCGCAAAGTCGTGCTCATCGACAACTACATCGCCTACACCGGCAGCATGAACCTGGTCGATCCGCGTTTCTTTAAGCAGGATGCCGGTGTCGGGCAGTGGATCGATCTGATGGCGCGGATGGAGGGGCCTGTTGCCACCACAATGGGGATCGTTTACGCCTGCGACTGGGAGATTGAGACCGGTAAGCGTATTCTGCCTCCGGCACCAGACGGCAACATCATGCCGTTTGAACAGGAGAGCGGCCACACTATTCAGGTTATCGCTTCCGGACCGGGTTTCCCCGAGGATATGATCCATCAGGCGCTGCTGACCGCGGTTTACTCCGCGCGCGAGCAGCTGATCATGACCACCCCCTATTTTGTTCCCAGCGACGATCTGCTGCACGCTATCTGCACGGCTGCGCTGCGCGGCGTAGAGGTCAGTATTATTGTCCCGCGTCACAACGATTCACTGCTGGTTGGCTGGGCCAGCCGGGCATTCTTTACGGAACTGCTGGAAGCGGGCGTAAAAATCTATCAGTTTGAAGATGGCCTGCTGCATACCAAAAGCGTGCTGGTTGACGGGCAGCTCAGCCTGGTGGGCACGGTGAACCTTGATATGCGCAGCCTGTGGCTCAATTTTGAGATCACCCTGGTGGTAGATGATGATGGTTTTGGCAGCGATCTCGCTACCGTGCAGGATGACTATATTGCCCGTTCGCGCCTGCTGGACAACGCCCGCTGGGCGAAACGTGCCTGGTGGCAGCGCATCGTTGAACGACTGTTTTACTTCTTTAGTCCATTACTGTAAAACGAGCGGAAAGATTACCGCCGCAGGATAAGCACATGACCATGGATTTAGACAACCGCCTGACCGATGATGAAACGCTGGAGCAGGCCTACGATATTTTTCTGGAGCTGGCGGGCGATAACCTCGATCCGGCTGATATTATTCTGTTTAACCTGCAGTTTGAAGAGCGTGGCGGCGCAGAGCTGTTTGACCCGTCGGAAGACTGGCAGGAACATGTTGATTTTGACTTAAATCCCGACTTTTTCTCAGAGGTTGTGATTGGTCTGGGTGAGGCCGATGGCGAACCTATCACGGATGTGTTTGCCCGCGTGCTGCTCTGCCGTGAGAAGCATCATAAGCTCTGCCATATTCTCTGGCGCGAATAAGTCAGCCATAAAAACGCCGGGCCTTTGCCCGGCGTTTTGCTATTCAGAGCCTGCTGACTGACGTCAGAGCGGATCTACCTTCAGGCAGGATACCGCATGGCGGAAACTGCCCTCCAGCAGCGGGCGGGTTTTGGCACATTCCGGCCCGGCAATCGGACAGCGGGTACGAAATACGCAGCCTGAAGGCGGATTGATTGGCGAAGGCAGCTCTCCGTCCAGCAGCTGGATCTGTTTATTCTTCTCCAGGTCAGGATCGGGGATCGGCACCGCCGACATCAGCGCCCGGGTATAGGGATGCTGCGGATCGTTGTACACCGCATCATAAGTACCCAGCTCAACGGCATGGCCCAGATACATCACCAGCACGCGATCGGAGATATGTTTCACCACCGCCAGATCGTGCGCAATAAATATCAGCGACAGCCCCATCTCGCGCTGCAGTTTCTGCAGCAGATTCACCACCTGCGCCTGGATAGAGACATCCAGAGCCGAGACTGGCTCATCACAGATAATCAGCTTCGGCTCCAGGATCAGCGCGCGCGCAATACCGATACGCTGACACTGGCCGCCAGAGAACTCGTGCGGATAGCGGTTGATAAGATTCGGCAGCAGGCCGACTTTCATCATCATCGCTTTGACCTTGTCTCTGACTTCCTGACGCGGCATTTTGGGATAATAGGTGCGCAGCGGTTCAGCAATAATGTCGCCAATGGTCATACGCGGGTTCAGTGACGCCAGCGGGTCCTGAAAAATCATCTGAATATCGCTGCGGGCCTGACGCCACTCTTCCGCGCTCTGCCCCAGCAGATCGCGTCCCAGCCAGGCGACACGCCCTTCGGTCGCTTTCACCAGCCCGATGATAGCGCGCGCCAGCGTCGATTTACCACAGCCCGATTCGCCTACCACACCCAGCGTCTCGCCCTCATACAGCCGCAGGCTGACACCATCCACCGCTTTCAGCGTCTTCGGCGGCTGCCAGAACCACTGTTTGCCATCTTTGATCTCAAAATGCACTTTAAGATCGGCTATCTCCAGCAGTACTTTTTTCTCTTCCACAACGGTGCTCATACTAACTCCTCCACCGGTTTGAAGCAGGCGCGCAGGCGTCCGTCGGCAAACGGCTCCAGCGGCGGCGAAGCGGCACATATCTCCATTGCATAAGCACAGCGTGGCTGGAACGGACAGCCCTGCGGCAACCGCAGCAGGTTTGGCGGATTGCCGGGAATGGTCGTCAGAGACTCACCCTCTGCATCGAGTCGCGGTACCGCATTCAGCAGCCCGATAGAGTATGGATGCGCCGGCTGATAAAACACATCGCGGGCACGGCCATACTCCATGGTGCGCCCGGCATACATCACCAGTACTTTGTCGCAGATCCCGGCTACGACGCCAAGATCGTGCGTGATCATAATGATGGCGGTGTTAAATTCGCGTTTCAGCTCATTAAGCAGCGTCATGATCTGCGCCTGAACCGTTACATCCAGTGCAGTGGTGGGCTCATCGGCAATCAGCAGCTTAGGACGACATAGCAGCGCCATGGCAATCATCACGCGCTGGCGCATCCCGCCCGAAAATTCATGCGGATACATCTTCATCCGCTTCCGCGCTTCCGGCATCTTTACCGCATCCAGCATGCGTACCGACTCTTCAAAAGCCTGCGCGCTGTTCATGCCTTTGTGCAGCTGCAGAACTTCCATCAGCTGCTCCCCTACCCGCATATAGGGATTGAGCGAGGTCATGGGGTCCTGAAATATCATGGCAATCTGCTCCGCACGCAGCTTGTTCAGCTTGCCTTCGGGCAGGTTCAGGATCTCATGTCCGTTAAAACGTGCCGATCCGTCAATGCGGCCGTTCTTTGCCAGCAGCCCCATCAGCGCAAACGCCGTCTGCGATTTGCCGGAGCCTGACTCACCTACAATGCCAAGGGTTTCCCCGGCACGCAGTGAAAAATTGAGATCGTTGACGGCGGTAACGTCGCCGTCGTGCGTGGTAAAGGTTACGCGCAGATCCTGCACATTCAGCAGCAGCTCCGGGCTTCCCGCCGGCACAGCACGCGCTGGCGTTGTGGTTTCAAAACTCATCGGGAAACTCCTTAGCGATCTTTCGGGTCGAGGGCATCACGCAGACCATCGCCGATAAAGTTAAAGCAGAATAGCGTGACCACCAGAAAGCCGGCCGGGAACATCAGGAGCCACGGAGAAACCTCCATCGAGTTCGCTCCGTCACTCAGCAGCGCGCCCCAGCTACTGAGCGGCTCCTGCGTCCCCAGACCCAGGAAGCTCAGGAAAGATTCAAACAGAATCATGCTGGGCACCAGCAGCGAGGCGTAGACCACTACGACGCCCAGTACGTTAGGCACAATGTGGCGCAGCACGATACTGGCCGTGGAGACGCCTCCTACCTGAGCCGCTTCGATAAACTCTTTGCGTTTTAGTCCCAGCGTCTGACCACGCACAATACGCGCCATATCGAGCCAGGAGACCATGCCAATGGCGACAAAGATCAGCAGAATATTGCGGCCGAAAAAGGTCACCAGCAGGATCACAAAAAACATAAACGGAAAGGAGTTGAGGATCTCCAGAATACGCATCATCACCGAGTCGATTTTGCCACCGAGATAGCCCGCCAGCGAGCCATAGAGCGTTCCCACCAGCACCGCAATCAGTGCAGAGGCGATGCCCACCATCAGGGAGATACGTCCGCCAATCGCCACCCGCACCAGCAGATCGCGCCCGGAGGAGTCCGTTCCAAACCAGTGGCCTGAAACCGTATCCGGCGGCGACGACATCATCGCCCAGTCGGTATCATCATAGTTAAACTGCGCCAGCATCGGCGCAAACACCACAAACAGGGCAATCAGCAACAGCACCAGCAGGCTGATCAGCGCCGCACGGTTGTGAATAAAGCGGCGGCGTGCATCCTGCCACAGGCTGCGCCCCTCCACCTCGAGCTTTTCGCTGAAGGCATCCACCACGTCACTGTTTTTTTTGCTTAACATCATGAGCGTGCTCCACCCTTAATAGCGAATCTTGGGATCAATAACGGCGTAAAGCACATCAACGATCGCATTAAACAGAATAGTCAGCACGCCGACCAGAATCGTCAGGCTCATTACCAGCGAGTAGTCACGGTTTAGCGCACCGTTAACAAACAGCTGGCCGATACCGGGCAGGCCATAGATCGACTCAATCACCATCGAACCGGTAATGATGCCGACAAAGGCAGGCCCCAGATAGGAAAGCACCGGCAAAAGCGCAGGCTTGAGCGCATGGCGCAGCACGATACGGCGCAGCGGCAACCCTTTTGCCCGAGCCGTACGAATGAAGTTTGAGTGCATGACCTCAATCATGGAACCGCGCGTAATACGGGCGATGCTGGCGATATAAGCCAGCGAGAGCGCCACCATCGGCAGCAGCATGTAGTTCCACTGCCCGCCGTTCCAGCCGCCGCCCGGCAGCCAGCGCAGCGTAATGGCAAAAATTAATACCAGCAGCGGCGCCACAACAAAGCTCGGGATAACAATGCCGGTCATCGCCACCCCCATGACGGCGTAGTCCCACAGGCTGTTCTGCTTCAGCGCCGCGATAACGCCAGCGGTTACGCCCAGGATCACCGCCAGGAAAAAGGCCGCCAGTCCCAGCTTCGCGGAGACCGGGAAGGCGTGCCCTACCAGATAGTTAACCGAATAGTCCTTATATTTGAACGAAGGACCAAAATCGCCGTGCGCCAGCTGCCCCAGATAACTCAGGTACTGTTTGCCAATCGGATCGTTGAGATGGTATTTGGCTTCAATATTGGCCATCACCTCAGGGGAGAGCGTGCGCTCGCCGGTAAACGGGCTGCCCGGCGCTAAACGCATCATAAAAAACGAGATGGTGATCAGAATAAAGAGCGTCGGAATCGCTTCCAGAAGCCGACGCAGAATAAATTTTAACATTGCCGTACCTGCCAGGCTGTTGCTTCACAAAATCAAAAAAGCGGTGCCGCAGCACCGCCACTGTCGATAGCCTGTGTGCTATTAGTGCTTAATGATGTACAGGTTCTTATCCAGCGTTTTATCCAGCGGATCGTTACCGGTATAGCCGCCGACATAAGGCTTAACCAGACGGGCGTTAACGTAGTAATAGACCGGCACGATGGCACTGTCTTTATCCAGAATCTGCTCTGCCTGCTGGTAGTCAGCCACGCGCGCTTTTTCATCGGCAGCTTTCACAGCATCGTGGATCACTTTGTCAAAATCAGCGCTCTTGTAGTGCGCTGTATTACTGCTGCTGTCGGACAGCATGGTGTTCAGGAAGGAGGTCGGTTCGTTATAGTCCGCGCACCAGGCCGCACGTGAAACGTCGTAGTTGCCCTGATGACGGGTATCCAGGAACGTTTTCCACTCCTGATTCTCCAGCTTGATATTAACGCCGAGGTTCTTTTTCCAGATAGAGGACGCCGCGATTGCCAGCTTTTTGTGCAGATCTGAGGTGTTATACAGCAGGTTAAACGTCAGTGGCTTATCTGCGGTATAGCCTGCTTCAGCCAGCAGTTTTTTCGCTTCTGCGTTACGCTTGTTCTGATCCCATTTAAACCAGTCCGGCGGCAGCAGTTCCATGCCATCGGTTGCCGGCGGTGTATAGCTGTAGGCGGGCAGTTGACCCTGCGCCAGTACCTTATTCACCATGATGTCGCGATCCAGACCCAGCTTCAGCGCGGTGCGCACGCGGGCATCAGTGAAAGGCGCTTTCTGGTTATTGATCTCGTAGTAGTAGGTGCAGAGATACGGTTTTACCATCAGCTCTTTGCCATTATCGCGCTGCAGCTTTTTGAACAGCTCAATCGGCATATTGTTATAGGTGATGTCGCTGCCATTTTCAGAGAAGTAGCGGTTCACATCGCTCACTTCTGAGTTGATGGGCAGGAAGGTGACTTTGTTCAGTACCGTATGTTCGTTATCCCAGTATTGCGGGTTGCGTACCAGCGTGACGCGCTCGTTGATAACGTGCGCTTCCAGTTTAAACGCGCCGTTTCCTACCCAGTTCTGCGGCTGCGTCCACTGATCGCCCGATTTTTCGATTGCAGGCTTATAGACCGGTGACATCACGGCATTGATCAGCAGCTTATAAAAGTAAGGTACCGGCTGGCTTAGCGTAACTTCCAGCGTATGATCGTCCAGCGCTTTTACGCCCAGTTCAGAGGTCGGCTTTTTACCGGCAATAATTTCATCAACGTTAGCGATATGGCCATACTGCGGATAGCTGGCATAAGGTGACGCCGTTTTCGGGTCAACCAGACGCTGCCAGCTGTAGACGAAATCCTGTGCGGTAACCGGCTCGCCATTAGACCATTTGGCATTTTTACGCAGATGGAAAGTCCAGACTTTAAAATCTTTGTTTTCCCAGCTCTCTGCAACGCCCGGAACCGGTTTGCCGCTGGCATCGCTGACGATAAGCCCTTCATAGAGATCGCGGGCAATATTATCTTCCGGTACGCCCTCAATTTTATGCGGATCGAGCGACTGAACTTCGTCACCGTTACCGCGCACCAGCTCCTGTTTGGCGGCCAGCTCAACGCCAGCCGGTACCGTTGCAGCCAGCGCAGCGTTCCCTGTCAGAGAGGCAATTGCGGCCAGAACGCCGGCCGCAATCAGACTTTTTTTCGTGATGTTGTTCATTGTTATGCTCCAGTTTTATTATTGTCGTCGGTGCGCTATCGCGCCTGACGTATCCCGTTTACCGGGCGATCTTCGTCTCGTTCGAGCAAAGATCCCTGTCCCCTTCCGGGTGACTTCAGCAAGCCGCCAGCGGGTAATGATATTTGCTGACAACTCACTCACTGTTCTTTTGATAAAGAAAGCGTTCAGCTGCCGGTTTCTGATACGCGTTGCCGGTATAACTACGCCCGCGTGCTAATAAGCAAAAATCGTACACATCTGCTGAGAGAGCGATAAAAATCCTGGAAGTGCCAGAAATTATCAGAAGCTATCCCGTTGCGCCAAAGCCAATGCAGAAAAATGTTAGCTATTTCTCTTTTATCATGTCCGGGATAACGTTGAAAGCGTTAATTATTTCCGCTAAATATCAGTTAATACATTGATAAATATGATTATTTAAGCAATTCTGGCGATTATGCGCGCACTTATTTTATGCAAAACTCATTCTGCGCAAATCTATTGAGTTTTTACTTCAAAGCGGAATATTCAGCGACTACTTTACAAGAGAGGCACAGCTAATCACTTTCAGCGCGGATTTAGCAGCAGGTAAATCTGTGACAATAATCACATTAATAAACGGATATTAAGCAGGGATGACTGACTGAGTAGTAAAAGTGATAAAAGCGAGCCTGAAAGTAGCCCGATAACTAATTTCACCAAAAAGGTGCGTCTGCACGTCGCGATGCACCCTTTTGGTTCATGAAGATGTTTTTCAGCAAAAAACAGGTCAGGTCTAATTCAGTAATCCTGGAAAGATTGCTTTTATGCCGGTGACGACAAATTCAATCCCTAACGCCATTAATAACAACCCCATAATACGGGTAATGACGTTAATTCCGGTCTGACCCAATATCCGTACCATTAACGGCGCCGCTCTGAACAGTAACCAGCAGCAAAAGGCGAAAACCGCAATCGCCAGCGTAAAACCCAGCAAATTAAGCCAGCTGTGATAGCGCGAACTCCAGACGATAGTGGAACTGATAGCCCCCGGCCCTGCCATGAGCGGCAGCGCCAGCGGGACAACACCGATGCTTTCACGAATAGCCGTTTCTGATTTTTCCTGCTTATTTTGCTTATCCTCACCCAGCTTGCCGCTAATCATCGACATCGCAATGGTCACAACCAGTATGCCGCCTGCGATTCGGAAAGAGTCGATTGAGATACCAAACAGATGCAGGATCCCATCGCCAAGAAACAGCGAGGTCCAGAGAATAATCGCGACCGCAAGGTTGGCTGTAAGATTGGTTTTGTTGCGTTCAGCCACCGCCTGATAGCGGGTCATGCTGATAAAAACCGGAATGATGCCTACCGGATTCACCAGCGCAAACAGGCCGACAAAAAATTTTATATAGCCGGAAAGATCGAGTAGCACGGGGGTCACAACAGGCTCCTGAAAAAGTCAAAAAAACGCGCTTAATGTAGTGCATATGTCTGCTGAAAAACAGCGTATATGGCAGAAATATCTGCTATATGTCCGCCACAGAGATGGCATAAAAATCTGGCTATTTTCATATATGCCTGCAGAACAGCAGCGTCTAAAAAACGGCGCCTTTAGTCGTAAACGATCTGGCTGACCGCTCACCGCTGCAGCCTCTCTTGATCTGCATCATGATTACGTCTCTCCACCAGCGCTACGCTGGGTGCAGTAAATCATTCACGTCAGACCTTTTTACTAAACAGACGGGCCTGCCCTGTCAAACCTTAGCTGATTTCTTTCTCTGCGCTGGCCTGTTTATTAAAAAAGTTTAACTTCCTCAGGAGAGTATTATGGCCGTAAACAATGTTGCCGAACTCAATGCACTGGTTGAACGTGTAAAACGCGCGCAGCGCGAGTTTGCCAGTTTTAGCCAGGAGCAGGTTGATGCAATTTTTCGCGCCGCGGCGCTGGCGGCAGCTGACGCCCGCATTCCGCTGGCTAAGATGGCGGTAGCGGAATCGGGCATGGGTATTGTTGAAGATAAAGTGATCAAAAATCATTTCGCTTCAGAATATATCTACAACGCGTACAAAGATGAAAAAACCTGTGGCGTGCTGGCAAGCGATGATACCTTTGGCACCATTACCATTGCCGAACCCATTGGCCTCATCTGCGGTATCGTCCCTACCACCAACCCTACCTCCACGGCTATTTTCAAGGCGCTTATCAGCCTGAAAACCCGCAACGGCATTATTTTTTCTCCTCATCCGCGCGCAAAAAATGCCACCAATAAAGCAGCCGATATCGTGCTGCAGGCGGCTATTGCTGCGGGCGCTCCCAAAGATATCATCGGCTGGATCGATGCGCCTTCGGTCGAGCTTTCCAGTCAGCTCATGCATCATCCGGATATCAACCTGATTCTGGCGACCGGCGGCCCGGGCATGGTTAAAGCGGCCTATAGCTCAGGTAAACCGGCGATTGGCGTTGGCGCGGGCAATACGCCGGTGGTGATTGATGAAACGGCTGACATCAAACGCGCGGTCGCTTCCATTTTAATGTCTAAAACGTTCGATAACGGCGTGATCTGTGCCTCTGAGCAATCGGTCATTATCGTTGATGCCGTCTATGACGCGGTCCGCGAACGGTTTGCCAGCCACGGTGGCTATCTGCTGCAGGGCCATGAGCTGAGCGCGGTTCAGAATATCCTGCTGAAAAACGGCGCACTGAACGCGGCAATTGTGGGCCAGCCCGCCTGCAATATTGCTGCGCTTGCCGGCATTAGTGTCCCGCCGGGCACCAAAATTTTAATTGGCGAGGTGTCAGCCGTTGATGAATCGGAGCCTTTTGCACATGAAAAGCTCTCGCCGACGCTGGCGATGTATCGGGCAAAAGATTATGCGGACGCGGTAGCAAAAGCAGAGAAGCTGGTCGCGATGGGCGGCATTGGTCACACATCCTGTCTCTACACCGATCAGGATAACGAGGCCGGGCGGATCCACTATTTTGGCGACAAAATGAAAACGGCCCGCATCCTGATCAACACCCCGGCTTCACAGGGCGGCATTGGCGATCTTTACAACTTCAAACTTGCCCCTTCCCTGACGCTGGGCTGCGGCTCCTGGGGGGGCAACTCTATCTCTGAAAACGTAGGCCCTAAACACTTGATCAATAAGAAAACCGTGGCTAAGCGAGCAGAAAATATGTTGTGGCATAAGTTACCGAAGTCTATCTACTTCCGCCGCGGCTCTCTTCCGATTGCGCTGGAAGAGGTTGCTGCTGAGGGAGCGAAACGCGCGTTTATCGTTACCGATCGCTTTCTGTTTAATAACGGCTATGCCGAGCGCGTTACGCGGGTGCTGAAATCACAGGGTATCGAAACCGAGATATTTTTTGAAGTGGAAGCCGATCCGACCCTGAGCATTGTGCGTAAGGGTGCAGAGCAGATGCACAGTTTCCGGCCCGACGTGATTATCGCCCTGGGCGGTGGTTCACCGATGGACGCAGCGAAAATCATGTGGGTCATGTATGAGCATCCGGAAACGCATTTTGAAGAGCTGGCGCTGCGCTTTATGGATATCCGTAAACGTATCTACAAATTCCCGAAAATGGGCGTGAAAGCGCGCATGGTCGCGATCGCCACCACGTCAGGCACCGGCTCAGAAGTCACCCCGTTTGCCGTTGTCACCGATGACGCCACCGGGCAAAAATATCCGCTGGCGGACTACGCCTTAACGCCGGATATGGCGATTGTCGATGCCGACCTGGTGATGGATATGCCGCGCTCGCTCTGCGCTTTTGGCGGCCTCGATGCGGTGACGCATGCGCTGGAGGCTTACGTCTCGGTGCTTGCCAGTGAGTACTCAGATGGACAGGCACTACAGGCGCTGAAGCTGCTTAAAGAGAACCTGCCTGCCAGCTATCGCGATGGTGCGAAAAATCCGGTTGCGCGTGAACGCGTACACAACGCGGCGACTATCGCCGGCATTGCCTTTGCCAACGCTTTCCTCGGGGTGTGCCACTCTATGGCCCATAAACTTGGCTCAGAGTTTCATATCCCGCACGGGCTGGCAAACGCGCTGCTTATCGGTAACGTCATCCGCTATAACGCCAATGATAACCCGACGAAACAGACGGCGTTCAGCCAGTATGACCGGCCGCAGGCACGGCGCCGCTATGGGGAAATTGCTGACCATCTCGGCCTGACTCAGCCCGGGGATCGCACGGCGCAGAAAATCGAAAAACTGCTGGCGTGGCTGGATGAAATAAAAACGCAGCTCGGTATTCCCGCTTCTATTCGGGAAGCAGGCGTGCAGGAGGCGGATTTCCTGGCGAAAGTAGATAAGCTGGCTGAAGACGCTTTTGACGATCAGTGCACTGGCGCCAATCCGCGCTATCCATTAATCGCTGAGCTAAAACAGATTATGCTGGATACGTTCTACGGACGTGATTATTCAGAAACGGACATACCCTCTGCAGAAATCTGCGAGCTGCAGTCCGCTGCCCGCGAAAAAAAAGTAAAGAAAGCGTAGTCCGCTGAAAATAAAAAACCCGCCGCGGCGGGTTTTTTTATGGCTGGCTGATTAAACCGGTGGCGGATTAGCGCCATATATGGCCTCACGCGTACCCAGATTAATCGCCTGCTTGTAATGTTTCCGGCATACGGATATATAGCGCTCATTACCGCCAATTACGACCTGCTCACCTTCGCTGAACGGTCTGCCCTCCCCGTCAAGGCGCAGCACCATGCTCGCCTTACGGCCGCAGTGGCAAATTGTTTTAAGCTCGACCAGTTTATCGGCCCAGGCAAGAAGATACTGGCTGCCGATGAACAGCTCACCGCGGAAGTCAGTACGCAGACCGTAGCAGAGAACCGGAATATCAAGATTGTCCGCCACGTCAGAGAGCGCATAAACCTGCTCACGCGTCAGAAACTGACTTTCGTCAACCAGCACGCAGTGTACGGGCTGGCGCGCATGTTCTTCCGCAATGGCTTCGGCCAGTTCTGTTTTATCATTATACAGACAGGCAGGCGAAGAGAGCCCGATTCGTGAGCTGACCACGCCGGCACCAAATCTATCGTCTATCTCTGCGGTATAGACCAGGGTGCGCATGCCGCGCTCCTGATAGTTATAGGAAGATTGCAGCAGCGCGGTGGATTTACCCGCATTCATCGCCGAGTAATAGAAATAGAGTTGAGCCACTTACCAGTCTCTCCGGGGATACTAAATTCAGAAGGCGGCAGTTTAACACAAATGTATTGCCGCAGAGCACCTCACAAACGACAGGTTTACCGTAGCAGAAAGCCACGCTGCTGGACGCTGAAAATCAATGCCGGCACGCTGCGGTTAAATCACTAATAGCGGTTAATTTAATCTCAGCCAAATGGAATAGCCGTCACGCAACGAGACATATCGCGGATAATTTATGCAGCACAGCGATTGATAATTAACTCTGCTGACATAACTAAAAAAATAAATAAATCTCCTCACTCAGGTTTCACTATTGCAGTTATATATTCCCGCCACTATTATGGAACAGCTTAACCACTCCTTTTTATATTCTGAGATAAGAACAATGAGCGAAGCACTTAAAATCCTTAATAATATCCGTACATTGCGTGCTCAGGCTCGCGAATGCTCTCTGGAAACCCTGGAAGATATGCTTGAAAAACTTGACGTAGTGGTTAATGAGCGTCGTGAAGAAGAGAGTCATGCTCAGGCTGAAAATGCTGAACGCAGCCGCAAACTGGAGCAGTATCGCGAAATGCTGCTGGCTGACGGCATCGATCCTAATGAACTGCTGAACGCATTATCAGAAAACAAAACGGTGACCAAAGCGCGTCGCGCTGCCCGTCCCGCCAAGTACAGCTATGTAGATGAAAACGGTGAAAGCCGCACCTGGACCGGTCAGGGCCGCACGCCTGCCGTAATTAAAAAAGCGATTGAAGAAGATGGTAAACAGCTGGACGATTTCCTGCTGTAATCCGCGCGCTTCGTTTTAACTGTCTGCACTTTTACTGCAATATTCGTTTCGCCAGGTAAAAAAAAGGAAGCCCGCGGCTTCCTTTTTTTATGCGCTTATTTCTGATAAAAGTCGCGATACCAGTCGACAAACTGCTGTACGCCCTGCTCAACGCTGGTCTGCGGCCGGAAATTGATGGCGTCATAGAGAGGCTGCGTATCTGCGCTGGTGCCCAGTACATCGCCGGGCTGCATCGGCAGCATGTTCTTCACTGCCTCAATGCCCAAAGCTTTCTCCAGCGACTCTATATAGGTCATCAGGCGCGTTGGCTGACTATTGCCAATGTTATATACCCGATAAGGCGCAGAGCTGCTGGCGGGGGAGCCGTGCTCCACGCTCCATGCGCTGTCAGGTTGTGGTACCACCGCCTGCAGGCGAACAATCGCCTCAGCGATATCATCGATATAGGTAAAGTCGCGCGTCATCTCACCGCGGTTATAAACGTCGATCGCCTCGCCTGCCAGCATTGCACGGGTAAATTTAAACAGCGCCATATCGGGCCGGCCCCATGGGCCATACACGGTAAAGAAACGCAGTCCGGTTGTCGGCAGCTGATAAAGGTGCGAATAAGTATGCGACATCAGTTCGGTGGCTTTTTTCGTCGCCGCATAGAGGGAAACCGGGTGATCAACGCTGTCATCGGTGGAGAACGGCATTTTGCGGTTCAGCCCATAAACTGAGCTTGAAGATGCATAAAGAAGGTGGCCAATCTTATGGTGACGGCAGCCTTCCAGAATATTCAGATGGCCGGTGAGGTTAGCATCTGCATAAGCGTGCGGGTTATCGATTGAGTAACGCACACCCGCCTGCGCGGCGAGATGGATAACGCGCTCAAACGCGTGCTGTTCAAACAGAGAGGAAATGGCCTGGCGATCGGCCAGGTCCATTTTAATAAAAGTAAATGCGGGATGCGGTGAAATCTGATCGAGGCGAGCCTGTTTCAGGCTGACATCATAATAGTCATTCAGGTTGTCGATACCAACAACCTGGTGACCGGCAGCGAGCAAACGCTGGCTTACGTGAAAACCGATAAATCCTGCTGCGCCGGTAACCAGAAAATTCATACATCCCTCATTTATTACGCAATTTGAATAGACGCTCCGCGGCCGATTGCATAATAAACGAAACCGCGTTTGCTGATACGCTCTGGATCATACAGGTTACGACCATCAAAAATCACGGGTTGTTTTAACGCATTTTTAATTACGTCAAAATCAGGCGCCCGGAAATTCTGCCATTCGGTACAGATAACCAGACCATCAGCGCCCTGCAGTGCCGCTTCTTTAGTCCCTGTGAGTTTCAGATCGTCACGGTGACCATAGATGCGCTGCGCTTCTTCCATCGCTTCCGGATCGTAAGCCTGAACCGTAGCACCCGCTTCCCATAACGCTTCCATCAGCACACGGCTGGAGGCTTCACGCATATCGTCGGTGTTGGGTTTAAACGCCAGGCCCCACAGCGCAAACGTCTTGCCGCGCAGATCGTCACCAAAATGGCGCTTGATAAAGGCAGGCAGTTTGTTTTTCTGCGCGTCATTGACCTCTTCCACCGCCTGCAGCAGGCGCGGTTTATAGCCAATAGACTCTGCTGTACGGATCAGCGCCTGCACATCTTTCGGGAAGCAGGAACCGCCGTAGCCGCAGCCCGGATAGATGAAGTGATAGCCGATACGGGGATCAGAACCGATACCCTGACGGACTTTCTCCACGTCAGCGCCCAGCAGCTCAGCGAGATTAGAGATCTCGTTCATAAAGCTGATTTTGGTCGCCAGCATGCAGTTTGCCGCATATTTTGTCAGCTCTGCACTGCGGATATCCATCAGGATCATGCGATCGTGGTTACGGTTGAACGGCTCATAGAGCTCGCGCAGCAGTTCCACCACATCATCATTGTCAGTACCGACAACGATACGCTCTGGTCGCATGCAGTCGTTAACGGCCGCACCCTCTTTGAGGAATTCCGGGTTGGAAACCACATCGAAAGAAACGCTGGCGCCACGCTGTTTCAGCGTCTCCTGCATCACATTGCGTACGCGGTCGGCTGTGCCGACTGGCACCGTTGATTTATCGATAACGACTTTGTGATCGTTCATATGTTCTGCAATCGTGCGCGCAACCGCGGTCACATATTTCAGATCGGCAGAACCATCTTCGTCAGGCGGTGTGCCAACAGCAATAAACTGCATCACCCCGTGATTAACGCCCTCTTTGGCGTCAGTACTGAATTTCAGGCGACCCGATTCATAATTGGACATCACCAACGGCGTCAGACCCGGTTCAAAAATCGGGATAACACCCTTTTTCAGGTTTTCGACTTTGTTCGCGTCGACATCAATGCAGAGAACGTCATGTCCGACTTCGGCCAACACCGCAGCCTGAACCAGACCGACATAGCCGATACCAAATACAGTGACTTTCATTAAATTATCCTGTGCTTAATGAATTACTTTTTATTGCCTACCGCGTTGTCCAGCCACTGTGCAAAATCTTTGCCCAGCACCGGGTGACGTACGCCGTACTCAACAAAAGCCTGCATGTAACCCAGCTTGTTACCACAGTCGTGGCTGACGCCAGTCAGGTGATAAGCTTCTACAGTCTCTTTTTCCATCAGCATAGCGATAGAGTCGGTCAGCTGAACTTCGCCGCCTGCACCCGGAGGGGTTTTAGCCAGCAGAGGCCAGATATCAGCAGAAAGAACATAACGACCTACTACCGCGAGGTTTGAAGGCGCTTCATTCGCTTTTGGCTTCTCAACAACGCCCACCATCGGTGCACTCTGGCCCGCGCTCAGCTCGGCGCCTTTGCAGTCAACCACACCGTATGCGGTTACGTCTGCTACTGGCTCAACCATGATCTGGCTGTGACCGGTTTCTTCAAAACGCGCCAGCATCTCTGCCAGGTTGTCTTTGGTCGGGTTTGACTCATATTCGTCGATGATAACGTCTGGCAGAATGACTGCTACCGGCTCATCGCCTACCAGCGGATGTGCACACATGACCGCATGGCCCAGACCTTTAGCGATACCCTGACGCACCTGCATGATGGTGACGTGTGGCGGACAGATAGACTGGATTTCATCCAGCAGCTGACGCTTAACACGCTTCTCCAGCATGGCTTCCAGTTCGAAGCTGGTATCAAAGTGGTTTTCGATTGAGTTTTTAGAAGAGTGCGTAACCAGCACAATTTCGTTAATGCCCGCAGCAATACACTCATTTACGACATACTGGATCAACGGCTTATCGACCAGCGGTAACATCTCTTTTGGAATAGCTTTGGTCGCTGGCAGCATACGCGTACCTAAACCTGCAACCGGGATTACCGCTTTTTTTACTTTTGACTTATAGGCAGACATCAAATACCTCTCTTAATAGGCCGCTCAAGTTAATACTTGATATGTCGGTTTAAAAAACGAAATGAGTATATCAGTTAGTATCAGGCGGAATTATCCTGGATAAAGTTAATCCATGGAATTTAAGACTTTTACCCAAGTGTAAAGGATAGGTCTGGCGCTGTCGCTTAACTGATTTAACCCGCTGTTTAACTGCTTATTCTTCACCCGATAACATCAGACGTAGCCTGCCGCCGGCACCCCAGACGTGGCACTGCCAGGCACCGGTATGCTGAGAAATCTGATTAAGATGGGTCCCCCCCATCGTACCCAGCGGTACACCGCTGTTTAACTGCAGCTGCTGCGTTTCCAGGTGCAGCGTGGCATTAAGCCCTGCTGAAACCAGAATCAATTTACGCAATTCGCGATGATAATATCCCACCAGAAGCGGGAACTGCCCGGTAAGGTTTGCCTGACGCAGCAGCATATTCACCTGACGCAGCAGACCGTTGAGCTCCGGCAGCCGATGATGCTGTCCGGACAGCTGCTCCTGCAGTAAACCGTTGAATAGCGCCCGCAGCAGCAGCGCGGCCAGCACGCCGTTGTCGCCCGCCCGGGTAACATCGAGACAGTAAAAGGCGAGATCTTTATCGGAGAGCGCAGCGATATCCAGAACCAGCCCTGGCTGTTCCGCCATGGTGAGCTGTCGGTAATTGATGCGGCAGTGCGCAATGGTTTGCTGCACCGGCGGCTGCAGCTGCTTCAGCAGTTTTGCCGCGGCGATCGGATCGCGGGCCAGCGCATCCCAGTCCTGAAACAGCTGCTCATCCTCTTCCACTTTCGAGGTGAACATCGAGGGATAAAGACACTCAAAAACAGCCTCGCGGAAGCGTTCGATATTTTTCAGGGGTTTCAGTAATACATCCTGCACGCCAAGCCGCAGCACATGCGCGATATCAGCCATATTCTGGGTAGCAGATATGACCAGTACAGGCACCGTATTCCCCTGACTGCGCAGATGCTCAACAAACGCAATACCGCCCATCCGGGGCATTTCCAGATCGCAAATCACCAGATCGGCGCTGTGCGACGACAGAATGTCGAGGCCTTCCAGCCCATCGCCGGCCTGCAGGGCTGTTGCCCCCAGACTGGTCAGTACATTTTCCAGCAATGAACGGAAAACGACCTCATCTTCGACAATGAGTATCTTTTTGCCGAGTAGTGGTTTTTCCATTCTCTCCCCCTGCGTACCAGATATTGCAATAGTGGTTCATAAAATGCAGTTGCGCCTTTAATTATTGTCATCAGCGACAACCCCCCTGAATGAACAACTGACTATCTGCTACGGACCAGTGGTAATAGTTCATCCATTTTTTTCTCTACGGCCGCCTTACCGGCAGCCATCGCCTCTTCAGCACGATGAAAATCCAGCGTTGAAATCTGCGGACAAAACGGCTGAATCAGCACATCCGGCGGATCGCCCGCCATACGGTTACGTTTCAGGCGGTTTTCCAGCACCTGAATTGAGGTCGACATGATCTCCATTGCGCCAGGTGAATGCGCCGCGCGCTGGCGGGAAAATCCCATCAGACGCTGACGTAATTTTTTACCCCACGAGAGCGCCTCTGCCGCGTCATCGCCGTTTTCCGGCGTTACCGACAGCAGATCCTGCTGCATCAGATGCGCATCATGCTGAAGATCGACCGCAATAACAATGTCGGCGCCAAGTGCGCGCGTCAGGGAGATGGGCACCGGGTTTACCACCGCGCCATCCACCAGCCAGTATCCATTGTAGCCAACAGGTGGTAATAAGCCTGGCATACTACAGGAAGCGCGCACGGCCTGATGCAGATCGCCTTCAGTCAGCCAGAGCTCACGGCCGGTACTCAGGTTGGTGGCAACCACGCCAAACGGTTTCAGGCCGCCGTCAATCTGGTCATGCGGGATCAGCTGGCGAATATGACTGAAAACGCGATCGCCGCGCAACAGTCCCCCGCGCTG
This sequence comes from Pantoea sp. PSNIH1, assembly GCF_007680655.1. Lineage (NCBI taxonomy): Bacteria > Pseudomonadati > Pseudomonadota > Gammaproteobacteria > Enterobacterales > Erwiniaceae > Pantoea > Pantoea sp. PSNIH1. The sequence continues at coordinate 566,115 of NZ_VEIP01000001.1, read as the reverse complement.
CCAGGAGAGATCCATCAGGCGTATAACATCCCAGTAGCGAAACGCGCTGACCCACTTCTCCATCTTTGCCAGGTGACCATTGGTGTAAGCGGCACCAACAAGCGCGCCGACTGAGCAGCCCGCTACCACATCAATTTCAATACCGGCACGCTCCAGCGCATTGATGACGCCGATATGCGCCCAGCCCTTCGCGGCGCCCGACCCCAGAGCCAGTCCAATCTTGACCTTTCTCATCTTACCTCGTGATGCTGCTGGTACGTAGCATCATGCCACGCAGTCGGCTACCATAGCGCACGCCTATGATAACGTTAACCACTCTCAGGAGATGATGTGTCCGAAAAGTGCCCCTGCTGCAGCGGGAAGCAGTATAGCGTATGTTGTCAGCCCTTTTTAAACGGCGAGGCCATCCCGCTAAGTGCTGAACAGCTGATGCGATCTCGCTATACGGCCTACGCCACGGGTAATGCAGTTTATCTGACAGAAACCTGGCACGCCAGCCAGCGCAGCGTCGATCTGACGGCGCGTTTATCTGAAAGTTTTGCCGGTACAACGTGGCTCGGACTAAATGTAACCTGTTGTAATCATGGCATCCATGAGAACGAAGCCTTTGTGACCTTTTTTGCGCGCTACCGCGAAAAAGAGCGCGAGTCAGCGATCGCTGAACGTTCACGCTTTCTTCGGGAGGAGGGTCGCTGGTACTATGTGGATGGAACAGCGCCAGCAATCGGGCGTAACGATCGCTGCCCCTGCGGCTCTGGCAAAAAATACAAAAAATGTTGTGGCTGATATCCGCTTCGCCGCAATGGTAATACCCTTATCGCTTTGACAGGACCTTGACTGAGATGCAAGCGCAAACACTGCAACGAAAAGTTTTACGGACCATTTGCCCTGATGCTAAAGGTCTGATCGCCAAGATCACCAACATTTGCTACAAGCATGAACTCAACATTGTGCAAAACAATGAGTTTGTCGATCACCGCACCGGCCGCTTTTTTATGCGCACCGAGCTGGAAGGCATTTTTAACGACAATACGCTGCTGGCCGATCTGGATAGCGCTCTGCCGACCGGTTCGGTGCGTGAGCTGCACACTGCCGGTCGCCGCCGCGTCGTTATTCTGGTCACAAAAGAGGCGCACTGCCTGGGTGACCTGCTGATGAAAAGCGCGTTTGGCGGTCTGGATATGGAGATCGCTGCGGTGATCGGCAATCACGATACGCTGCGCTCGCTGGTAGAACGTTTTGATATTCCTTTTGTGCTGGTCAGCCATGAAGGCAAAACGCGCGAAGAGCATGACAACCGCATGGCGGAAGAGATCGATCGCTATCAGCCTGATTACGTGGTGCTGGCAAAATATATGCGCGTGCTGACGCCTGCTTTTGTGCAGCGCTACCCTAACCAGATCATCAATATTCACCACTCGTTCCTGCCAGCTTTTATCGGCGCGCGTCCTTATCATCAGGCGTATGAACGCGGCGTTAAAATCATTGGCGCAACGGCGCATTACGTCAATGACAACCTGGACGAAGGTCCAATCATTATGCAGGATGTCATTAACGTGGATCACAGCTATACCGCTGAAGAGATGATGCGCGCCGGACGCGATGTGGAAAAAAACGTGCTGAGTCGCGCGCTCTATAAAGTGCTCGGCCAGCGCGTGTTTGTTTATGGCAACCGCACGATTATTCTTTAAGCGCGGCGTTTTGGCGCCAGGGCGCTGAATTGTCTAACTCTTCAGCGCTACGCGTAAAAAACGGGCAAACAGGTTTTATTTTTACATCCGGTGCTTTACAGGCGGAACGCATTTGATATGATGCGCCCCGCCTTCAGGCACAAAGATTCAGGCAAGTGGCGGGATTCCCGAGCGGCCAAAGGGAGCAGACTGTAAATCTGCCGTCATCGACTTCGAAGGTTCGAATCCTTCTCCCGCCACCATCTGAATCACTCTGCAGTGCCTGAATCTGAGCTTTATATCCCAGGCGGGATTCCCGAGCGGCCAAAGGGAGCAGACTGTAAATCTGCCGTCATCGACTTCGAAGGTTCGAATCCTTCTCCCGCCACCATCTCCTGTTCCGTTCGCTACATCCTGAAAAAACTCAGTTTGCTCTTCCCCTCTGATACTGTGCTGCCTGCTCCGCTTCGGGCATGACTTTTTGCCAAAAAGCCGTTACCATCGCGCCGCATACAGGTTATTAAAATGGCAGCGATATGAAATTTGTTTCATTCAACATCAACGGGTTGCGCGCCCGCCCTCATCAGCTGGCCGCGCTGGTGGAACAGCATCAGCCTGAGGTTATCGGCCTGCAGGAAACCAAGGTTCACGATGAGATGTTCCCACTGGAAGAGGTCAGCCAGCTCGGCTACCACGTCTTCTATCATGGGCAAAAAGGTCACTACGGCGTCGCGCTACTTACCAAAAACGCACCGGTACGGGTCATGCGCGGTTTTCCGGGCGATGACGCTGACGCCCAGCGACGCCTGATTATGGCGGAGATACCGAGCCCGGCAGGTAACATCACCGTTATCAACGGCTATTTCCCGCAGGGTGAAAGCCGCGACCACCCGCTTAAATTCCCGGCTAAAGAGAAATTCTACCGCGATCTGCAGAGCTATCTGATGGAGCACGCTGCCGCTGACAAGCCGGTGCTGATCATGGGCGACATGAATATCAGCGCCACTGACCTGGATATCGGGATTGGTGAGGAGAGCCGCAAGCGCTGGCTGCGTACCGGAAAATGCTCGTTTCTGCCGGAAGAGCGTGAGTGGATGGATCGGCTGCTGCAGTGGGGTCTTACCGATACCTGGCGCGCCAGAAACCCGACGACAAACGATCGCTTTTCCTGGTTCGACTACCGCTCGCGCGGATTTGATGACAACCGCGGACTGCGCATCGATCTGCTGCTGGCCAGTCAGCCGCTGGCCGCGCGCTGCGTCGATGCCGGTATCGATTACGCCATTCGCGGCATGGAAAAACCTTCTGACCATGCTCCCGTCTGGGCGACGTTCGATCTGTAAACGTCAGGCGTGGCGCCGGCGCGCCACGCTTAACTATTTAATGATTTTCCACAGCAGCGGATTGGTCCCCAGCACCTTTTCATCCCGCGAGCACTGCAGCAGTACCCCTTCGGCCTTAACCACTGCGCCTTCTGAATAGCTGCGGTTTTCATAAATGCAGCACTGAAGGCAGCTGTTTTGCTGACGATTCTGGCCCTGCGTCCAGACTTCCGCCGGCATATCCACCACCACATCCGTATTACCCGTCCGCCCCGGCTCCGGCATCCGGTTTGCCAGCGCCGTAGTGCTGCAGACCAGCAGTGCCAGCGCCACTCCTGTTGTATACCCGCTCATTGCGTCTCCTTTGGCTTTCGCCGCTGTTTTTTGGCTTTCGCGCGCGCTGGCGAAGCGGCCGCCAGCCCTTTGAACGCCTGCAAAGAAGGCCGCTGCCGCGCCTCGCCAATCAGCGTGGTCAGCGTTGACACCAGCGGCTGCATAAACTCATCATAGCGGCAGCTTTTTTCGCTGATGCGCGTCAGGGTTGACTCCCACTGCGCCGTCATATCCGGCCGCGCCGCCATTTCCGGCAGCGCATGGATCAGGGCTCTGCCCGCCTCCGTTGAGTGGATATAGCGCCCTTTTTTAACCAGGAAGGTGCGGCGAAACAGCAGTTCAATAATGCCGGCCCGCGTCGCCTCCGTTCCTAAACCATCGGTCGCACGCAGCACTTTCTTTAATTCTTTATCCTGCACAAAGCGCGCAATGCCGGTCATGGCGGATAACAGCGTGGCATCAGTAAACGGCCGCGGCGGCTGGGTCTGCTTCTCCAGCAGTTCACCGCGCTCGCACAGCAGGGTATCGCCTTTAGCGACGACCGGCAGCGGCGTGCCGTCATTCTCTTCGTCACGCTCTTTATTCCCGAGCAGCGCGCGCCACCCCGCTTCCGCCAGAAACCGCGCTTTTGCAACAAACCGGCCACCACCGATCTCCAGATCGATAACGCATTTGCGGAACTGCGCATCCGGGCAGAACTGCATCAGATATTGCCGGGCAATCAGCGCATAGATCCGGGCCTCATTGTCGCTGAGTGCGACTTTGCCGGTACGCGCGGTGGGAATGATAGCGTGATGCGCATCGACCTTTTTATCGTCCCAGCAGCGGTTTTTCTGTTCCGTATTGAAGTCAGCAGGTGGCGTGAGATCGGGCTGATGCACAGCGATCGCTTTCAGCACGGCATGACGACCGGCGTAGTGCTCATCAGGGAGATAGCGGCTATCCGAACGCGGATAAGTAATAAGCTTATGCGTCTCATAGAGGCGCTGACAGCAGTCCAGCACGCTCTGCGCGCTCAGCCCGTAACGCTTTGCGGCTTCAATCTGCAGGCTGGAGAGCGAAAACGGCAGCGGTGCGGTTTCCGATTCACGCCTGTCGTTATAGCCGGTCACCTGTGCGGGCTGTCCCTGAATACGCGCCAGCACATGCTCTGCCAGCGGCCGGTGCAGGACGCGCCCCTCTTCATCCTGCCAGGGCTCACAGGCGTCGCTTGGCACCCAGCTGGCAACGAAGCGCTCCTCTTTTGGCGTGACGACATGCGCTTTCACTTCAAAATAGTCTTTGGGCACAAAGTGCTCAATCTCTTCATCCCGCCGCACAACCAGCCCGAGCACCGGCGTCTGCACGCGTCCCACCGACAGAACGCCATCATAGCCGGCGTTACGCCCCAGCAGGGTCCAGGCGCGCGTCATATTGATGCCATACAGCCAGTCAGCGCGTGAACGCGCCAGCGCTGAGACGCAAAGCGGGATGAATTCGCGGTTTTCGCGCAGCCGGCTCACCGCACGCTCAACGGCCGCCGGATTAAGATCGTTGATCAGGCAGCGCTGCACCCGCTGGCGCTTACCAGCCGGCAGCTGCAGATATTCCAGCACCTCATCCACCAGCAGCTGACCTTCGCGATCCGGATCGCCGGCGTGCACAATTTCGCTGGCCTGCTGCAGTAAGCCTTCTATGGCTTTCAGCTGTTTCGCTACCGAGGGGCGCGGCTGCAGACGCCACTTTTCAGGAATAATAGGCAGATCGGCCAGGTTCCAGCGGGCATAGCGGCTGTCGTAGCTATCAGGCTGCGCCTGCTCCAGCAAATGCCCGACGCACCAGGTCACCACCTGATCGTTGCCGCAGGCGATATAGCCCTCTCCGCGGCGATGCGGCTTTGGCAAAACATCTGCGATGGCGCGCGCCAGGCTCGGTTTTTCAGCAATAAATAGACGCATGGAAGGCGCAAATCCTTTCTTTTAGCTTTAACGAAAACAGTGAAACGATGGTAGCCTGGCGGCCTGCTGGAGGTAAGCTTTCTCTGCACGGATGCGGCGCTTTTGCGCACGACGCCTGCAATTCTGCCAGATTGCAGGCGAGAGAATCAAAACCAGGAGACAAACTCTGTGGTATCCGGTGCGACAACCGTGGTGCTGGCTTTAAGCTGCGGCGTGCCGAGATAGAGAAAGCCCACAATGGCATCTTTTTCTTTGCAGTTGAACGCCGCCCGCACGTGAGGATGGTCGGTCCAGGGGCCACTGCGCCAGATGCCGTTATACCCCTGAGCCAGCGCGGCCATCTGCATCGCCATAACGGCACAGCCCGCAGAGACAACCTGCTCCCACTGCGGCACTTTTTCAGAGGGCTTGTAGTCTGCAATTACCGTTATCACCATGGGCGCACGAAACGGCGCCGCCGCCGCTTTCGCGATGGCTTTTTCATCCAGCGCGCTCTCGCGGGCGGCCTGCTCCAGCACGCGGCTTAGCCGGTCCCGTCCCTCATTCTCCGCAATAACGAAACGCCACGGGCGCAGCGTACCGTGGTCGGGTGCCCGCATACCGGCATGCAGAATATTTTGCAGCACCTCACCTGCCGGAGCGGGTTCAGTCAGTCGCGAAGCTGAGCGGCGATTGGTTAATAACTCCAGTGCATCCATAAGGGTTCTCCTGTGCCTTTTGATGATGTGCTAATCCTGGCACAGCGCGATCTTTTGTAACAGTCTGGTGCGAATTCCTGCTGACTTTTCAGCCGCTGCTCTTTAGGATGATGCCGATATCGGGGTCCGCACGCCTGCTGCCGGCCCTGGCTACGTGAATATGGAGAGTTTATGCGCACATTGTGGCGAATGATTACCGGTCTGTTCCGCTGGAGCTGGCGGGTTCTGAATTTTATCCGGGAATTTATCCTTAACCTGTTTCTCATTGTCCTGATCCTGGCCGGTGTCGGCATCTGGCTGCAGCTGTCGAGCGCCGGCAACAGTGAACCTGTCCAGCAGGGAGCATTAAAAGTCGATCTTAGCGGTATGCTGGTGGATAAACCTTCAGTGAGTAACCGTCTGAGCCGCATCAGCCGTCAGCTGCTGGGCGCGAACAGCGATCGCCTGCAGGAAAACTCCTTGTTTGATGTGGTTGATGCGATTCGTCAGGCTAAAACTGACAGCAATATCACCGGTATCGTGCTGGATCTGCGCGATTTTGCCGGTGGCGATCAGCCCTCTCTGCAGTATGTCGGTAAAGCGCTGCGGGAGTTTCGCGACAGCGGTAAACCGGTTTATGCGCTGGGTGACAGCTACAGTCAGGCGCAGTATTACCTGGCCAGCTTCGCGAATAAAATCTGGCTCTCCCCTCAGGGTACGGTTGACCTGCACGGCTTTGCGACCAACGGCCTCTATTACAAAACGCTGCTGGAAAAGCTGAAGGTCTCTTCCCACGTTTTCCGCGTAGGCACCTATAAGTCAGCCGTTGAACCGTTCCTGCGCGACAATATGTCACCGGATGCACGCGATGCGGACAGCCGCTGGATCACTCAGCTATGGCAAAATTATCTCAATACGGTGTCGGCCAACCGTCAGATTACGCCAGAGCAGCTCTTTCCCGGTGCGGCAGGCGTGATCAGCGGACTGGAGGCGGTACAGGGTGACACCGCTAAATATGCGCTGAATAACAAACTGGTGGATACGCTGAGCTCACGCGCGGCGGCTGACCAGGCGCTGGCGAAAACCTTTGGCTGGGACAAAGCGAATAATGACTACCGCTATGTCAGCATCTATGACTACCGTCTGAAACAGCCAGCGCAGCAAAAAGGCAACATCGCGGTGATCCTCGCCAGCGGTGCGATCATGGATGGAGAAGAGAGCGCAGGCAATGTCGGCGGTGATACGACGGCCGCACAGATCCGTGAAGCACGCCTCGACCCCGCCATTAAAGCTATCGTGCTGCGGGTAAACAGCCCGGGCGGCAGCGTCACCGCATCGGAAGCGATTCGTGAAGAGCTGGCCGCCGCGCATGAAGCCGGTAAGCCGGTGGTGGTCTCCATGGGAGGCATGGCCGCATCGGGAGGTTACTGGATTTCAACGCCGGCAGATTACATCATCGCCGCGCCTTCTACGCTGACCGGTTCAATTGGCATTTTTGGCGTGATTAATACGGTCGAAAACAGCCTGGACGCAATCGGTGTACATACGGATGGCGTAGCCACCTCACCGCTCGCTGATGTGGCTACCACCAAAACGCTGCCTGCAGAGGTACAGCAGCTGATGCAGCTGACGATTGAGAATGGCTATCGCAATTTCATCGGTCTGGTTGCTGCGTCGCGCCATAAGACGCCTGAGCAGATTGATGCGATTGCACAGGGCCATGTCTGGACCGGCAGCGATGCCAAAGGCAATGGTCTGGTTGACGCGCTGGGTGATTTTGATGACGCCGTGGCGAAAGCTGCCTCGCTGGCCAGCGTGAAACAGCCTGTGCTGAACTGGTATCAGGATGAACCCGGTATGCTTGATCTGCTGCTTAATCAGATGAACGCCTCGGCGCAGGCGGTACTGCCCGACGCGCTGAAAATCTGGCTGCCCGCACCGGTGCAGGATGTTGTCAGCGCCATGCAGTCGCAGCCGGGCCTGCTCGGTAAGCTTGACGATCCGCAAAATCGTTACGCCTTTTGTCTGAATTGCGGCAGCGTTCGCTAATTTTACAGCCCGGCCGCTGGTCGGGCTGCTTTTCCCTGTCAATCCCCTTATACTGCGCGTTTTACGGCAAGTCTGAGTACACTCATGCAAAAGAAAAATATCTATGTAGCCTACACGGGCGGTACTATCGGGATGCAGCGCTCTGCGCAGGGCTATGTACCGGTATCAGGCCACCTTCAGCAGCAGCTGGCCAATATGCCTGAGTTTCACCGGCCGGAGATGCCGGATTTTACGATTCATGAATACGCCCCGCTTATCGACTCCTCTGATATGACGCCGCAGGACTGGCAGGCAATCGCAGATGATATCCGCCAGAATTATGACGCCTATGACGGTTTTGTTATTCTGCATGGAACCGATACCATGGCTTTCACCGCATCGGCTCTCTCCTTCATGCTGGAAAATCTGGCAAAACCGGTCATCGTCACCGGATCGCAGATCCCGCTGGCGGAACTGCGCTCTGACGGTCAGCAAAATCTGCTGAACTCCCTCTACGTGGCGGCTAACTATCCGATCAATGAAGTGGCACTGTTTTTCAATAACACCCTGTTCCGCGGCAACCGTACCACCAAAGCGCACGCCGACGGCTTTAACGCCTTCGCCTCGCCAAATCTGTCGCCGCTGCTGGAAGCGGGTATCCATATCCGCCGTCTGAACACCTCTCCCGCGCCACAGCAGACGGGCGAGCTGGTGGTTCATCCCATTACCCCGCAGCCTATTGGCGTGGTCACCATTTATCCGGGCATCTCTGCAGACGTGGTGCGCAACTTCCTGCGCCAGCCGGTTAAGGCGCTGATTCTGCGCTCTTATGGCGTGGGCAATGCGCCGCAAAATGCGGAGTTCCTGCATGAGCTGCAGCAGGCGAGCGAACGCGGGATTATCGTGGTTAACCTGACGCAGTGCATGTCCGGCAAAGTGAATATGGGCGGCTATGCCACTGGCAATGCGCTGGAGCATGCTGGCGTGATCAGCGGTTTTGACCTCACCGTTGAGGCCACGTTAACAAAACTGCACTATTTATTGAGTCAGGACCTTAGCCCCGATGAAATTCGTGCCAGAATGCAGCAGAACTTACGTGGCGAACTGACTGAAGATTGAACGGAGCAAAATGATATGAAGCGGGCATTGGTAATTATCGATATCCAGAATGACTTTTGCCCCGGCGGTCCGATGGCCGTGCGCGAAGGTGATCAGACTGTGGCGGTAGCGAATCGCTATGCGCGTGAGTTTCGCCAGCGCGGCGAATGTGTTGTGGCCCTGCAGGACTGGCATCCGGCAAATCATGGCAGCTTTGCCTCAGTGTCCGGTGAGCCTGTCTACACGCTGGGTGAGCTTAACGGGCTGGCGCAAATCTGGTGGCCGGACCACGGTATCGAAAACAGCCCGGGCGCAGATTTTCATCCCGACCTCGATCGCTCCCTGATTGACGCCGTATTTCACAAAGGTGGAGACGTTGATGTCGACAGTTACAGCGCCTTTTTCGATAACGGACACCGGCGCAAAACTGAACTGGATAACTGGCTGCGCGAACGCGATATTACGCATCTGGTTATGCTGGGAATTGCGACTGACTACTGTGTGAAATATAGCGTGCTGGATGCGCTGGAGCTCGGGTATCACGTTCAGGTCGTTAAAGAGGGCTGCCGCGGCGTGAATCTCAATCCGGAAGACAGTGACATTGCGCTGACGCAAATGCAGGCGCAGGGTGCGGAAATAATCTGAAAAACAGGCTGGGTATTCCAGCCTGTTTTCTTAGTGCAGATTGATGCGCGTGACATCCGGCTCGATGCCAAACTCTTCTTTCAGCTGCTTTTTAGATTTCGTCACAATATCTCCCCCTTTGGCAATGCTCATATGCTGAGGTGAGTCGTTATGACGCGCCTGCCACAGCATGACCAGCTGCAGACAGTGCTCGCGCTGCTCCTGCGTTAATGCAACACCATCAGGCCATTTACCCGTCTCAACGGCGGTTGCCAGACGTGCATAGATCTCAGGCGTCATCGCATCCAGCATCGCATTCAGTTCCTGATTCATTCTATCCCTCCTGCTGTTTGCCCTGTTCGTCAGTAAAGCTCAGCGAGGCGGAGTTAACGCAATAGCGCTCACCGGTAGGCTGCGGGCCATCCGGAAAAACATGCCCCAGATGCGCGTCACAGCTGCCGCAGCGGATCTCAACCCGGTGCATGCCGTGCGAGTCGTCTTCAAGGTAGCGTATCGCCTCATCGCTGACCGGCTGGTAGAAACTGGGCCAGCCACAGCCTGAATCATATTTGCTTTCTGACAGAAACAGCGGTGCCTGACAGACCAGACAGTGATAAATGCCATCCTGCTTGTTGTGCAACAGCGCGCCGGTAAAGGGTGGTTCGGTACCCCGATGCTGCGTGACGTAGCGCTGCATTTCCGACAGCTGGCCGATTTTTGCTTCAGATGCGGTATCTTTTGCCATTTTTGCTTCCAGAGTATCTTTCTGTAGAAATCAGCTACTATTCTAACAAACGGACAACATTGCCCGACGTTTTTTTTGTGCGAACTTTTCTGCCCTGGTCGCTGCAACGTGGTTTTGTGATGACGATCACTCTTTGTGACAAACTTCCCTTTTCACACGCTAATCAGCGTAAGATAGACGCGCTGTAAAATCGGCGCGCAAGCGGTTGCAATACAGATTATTCCTGGCGTTGGAATTGACCTGTCGCAACAATTGACACGATTCCGCTTGACGCCTGGTAAGGTTTTTGTAATTTTACAGCCAACCTTTTATTCACTAACAAATAGCTGGTGGAATATATGACTATCAAAGTAGGTATCAACGGTTTTGGCCGTATCGGTCGCATCGTTTTCCGTGCTGCTCAGCAGCGTTCAGACATCGAAATCGTCGCGATCAACGATCTGCTCGACGCCGATTACATGGCTTACATGCTGAAGTACGATTCTACCCATGGTCGTTTTGACGGCACCGTAGAAGTACAGGATGGCGCGCTGATTGTTAACGGCAAAAAAATCCGTGTTACCGCTGAGAGAGACCCGGCTAACCTCAAGTGGGACGAAGCAGGCGTTGACGTTGTTGCTGAAGCAACCGGGATCTTCCTGACTGACGAAACCGCACGTAAGCATATCTCTGCCGGTGCAAAGAAAGTGGTTCTGACCGGTCCATCTAAAGATGACACCCCGATGTTTGTACGCGGTGCCAACTTTGATAAATATGCTGGCCAGGATATCGTGTCTAACGCATCCTGCACCACCAACTGCCTGGCACCGCTGGCAAAAGTCATCAACGATAAATTCGGTATCGTTGAAGGCCTGATGACCACCGTTCACGCCACCACTGCTACCCAGAAAACCGTTGATGGTCCGTCACATAAAGACTGGCGCGGCGGCCGTGGTGCAGCACAGAACATCATCCCATCGTCTACTGGCGCAGCAAAAGCGGTTGGTAAAGTACTGCCAGAGCTGAACGGTAAACTGACCGGTATGGCTTTCCGCGTTCCTACGCCTAACGTCTCTGTGGTTGACCTGACCGTTCGTCTGGAAAAAGCAGCGACCTACAAAGAGATCTGTGAAGCTATCAAAGCGGCTTCAGAAGGCGAAATGAAAGATGTACTGGGCTATGTTGAAGATGACGTGGTTTCTACTGACTTCAACGGCGAAGTACTGACTTCAGTATTCGATGCCAAAGCAGGTATCGCGCTGAATGATAACTTTGTGAAACTGGTTTCCTGGTACGATAACGAAACCGGTTATTCCAACAAGGTTCTCGACCTGATTGCTCTGGTTGCTGCTAAATAAGCGACCAGGCTATATCAATAAGGGTGACTTCGGTCGCCCTTTTTTTTCGACCAGATAAACAGAGGCTGAACGATGCCAAATACGCTTTTTACACTGCCTGTGACAGAGCAGATAACCCCTTACCTGTCGCTGCGTCAGCAGGATGACCTGCCGGTCGTGATTATCAGTCATCCGAAAGTTCGTGCGGCTATCGCGCTTCAGGGCGCGCATCTGCTCGCCTGGCAGCCCAGCGGTCAGCAGCCTGTTCTCTGGCTGAGTGATAAAAGTGCGTTTAAAGCAGGTAAAGCGATTCGCGGCGGCGTGCCGATCTGCTGGCCGTGGTTTGGCCCTGCCGGTGAACCGGCTCACGGATTTGCCCGCACCCAGCCATGGACGCTGACAGCACACGATGAAAATGACGATGCCGTCATGCTGACCTTTACGCTGGAAAGTAACAGCCAGACGAAAAAGCTCTGGCCTCACGACTTTACGCTGCTGGCCCGTTTCCGGCTGGCCGATCAGTGCGAGATTGAACTTGAAGCCTGGGGCGATTTCGACGCGACAGCCGCGCTGCATGCTTATTTTAGCGTAGCGGATATCGCTGAGACCGCAGTCAGCGGGCTGGGTAAGACGTTTATCGATAAAGTGGCGGATGACTCACCGGGTGAAAACAGTAGCGGCGTACAGCGCTACCCGGGACGGATTGACCGTATTTATACTGCGCCTGACGAGTGCAGCGTGATCAAAGACAGCAGCGGCGGCAGGCAGATTGAAGTTTATCATCACTATCAAAGTGACGTTGTCACCTGGAACCCGGGTCCTGAACTCTCCTGCAGCATGGCGGATATGCCGAATGATGGCTACAAGCGCATGGTCTGCGTCGAGACGGCGCGCATCACTAAGCCGCTAAAAAGCGCGGGCGAAACACCTGCCCGCCTGGGGACAACCTTACGCGTGCGCAGCGCTAAGCCAGCTTAAACCACATCCAGCGGCACGCGCTGCTGCGGAGCAGGAAACAGCTGGTCGAGCAACGCGATCTCTTCGGCGCTGAGCGTGATGTTCAGCGCCGCAGCGTTTTCCTGAACGTGCGCGACGCTGCCTGCTTTAGGTATCGCTATGAGACCCTCATGCCGGATCGCCCAGCTCAGCAGCAGCTGCGCCACACTAATCTGCTTATCCCGTGCCAGCGCCAGCAGCTGCGCATTATCAAACAGCGCCTGTCGCAGCCGCCCCGCCTGGGCCAGCGGGCAATAAGCCATTACCGGCATGGCGCGCTGCTGGCAGAGCGGCAGCAGCGTATGCTCAATGCCGCGGGATGCAAGATGATACAGCACCTGGTTCGTCGCGCAGGAGAAGCCGCCCTCTTCTGCCCACAGCTCTTCCATATCATCGCTGTCAAAATTTGATACGCCCCAGCTGCGTATCTTTCCCTGCGCCACCAGTTTCTCCATGCCGCGAAGGGTCTCCTCCAGCGGGATATTACCGCGCCAGTGCAGCAGATAAAGATCGAGGTAGTCGGTTTTAAGTCGCTGCAGGCTGCGCTCACAGGCTCCGGTGATATCAGCTTCGCTGGCGTTCCACGGATAGACTTTGGAAACCAGCCAGGCGCTATCACGTCGTCCCTGCAGCGCTTCACCCACCACTCTCTCAGCTTCCCCGTCAGCGTACATTTCGGCCGTATCTATCACCTGTAATCCGGCAGCAAGCCCCGCCTGCAGCGCAGCGATCTCCTGAGCACGCAGCGCGGGGTTTTCCCCCATATACCAGGTTCCCTGCCCGATAGCGGGCAGCGAAGCACCATTGATCCAGACGTTTTGCATCATCCCTCCTGCGCGGTACGGCTATAAAAAAACAACGCCTGATATCAGGCGTTGCGATAGTGCATCAGAAGCTGTAGCTGAGGCCGGTCCAGAGCGTGACCTGGCCGTTTTTATCGACCATCGGGCTGTCTTTAACCTCATCATCAAAGCGGGTGTAGCGCCCGGAAAAACTGGCGTTCCAGTTTTGGGTAAGCTGGTAGCTGGCGTTCAGCTCGACATAGGGCGACCAGCTGTCATCGGGCCGGTAGGTGGCGATACCGCTACGGGCACTCTCATGCGAAGAGACGCCGTAGTAGTAACGGTTTTGATTTGCGCTGTTCCACAGGGCCCCGATACCGGGCGTCAGGCTGAATGCGCCAAACTCAAAGCGGTAGAGATACGTCAGATCCCAGATGATGCCATTACTGTTATTCAGCACATCACCCAGTAATGCCGTGCGCAGGATGCCCCACTCTGCAACATGACGATAAGTGCCACCCGCCATTAGCGTCATCCGGCGCTTATCCAGAGATTTCATATCGCCAAGATCGTTATCATCCGGGTCATACTGCTGTGGCGAACCGAGCAGCGTCAGCGACAGCTGATTCTGCGGGTCTTTCCACAGGTAATAGCCGCCCTGCAGGCTGCGAAACCAGAAGTTTTCGCCTTCATAGTTGATAACCGGTACGGGCAGATAGCGATCCTGTCCGCCACGATAAGGCGATTGAGCATAGATAACAGAGGCGCCCAGCGACAGCGGGTCAGCATGAGCAGTAAATGCGGTCACCAGCGCGGGAGACAGCAGCATAAACGCAGAAAGTTTAAAGGTGTTCACTATATATTTTGCCTGTTAAGTCACTAATTGCTTTTGCAGTCTAGCGAATATTTTGCAACAGAGGCAATCTGCTGTTAACCGTAATGGCTAATTCTGCCGCTCTTCACATCTTGCAGAAATTTACGCAGCTTATACCGAACAGAGTTGTTGGCATCTTTACAGGCCGTCTCCCATCCTCACAGGCGAATATTTCGCAAAACGATCGTGGCTTAAAACAATATGCGGAAATTTGCGCGTTTTTTGTGCGCTAATCGTTTAATCCTGCGCCACTTACTACTTGATCTTTATCCGATACACGCTCATAACAATAGAGAAGCAGAGAGATTTATATCCTTAAAATTGAGAGGTTGGCACCACTGTTTGTAAGGTTACGCTTATTGTTCCCAACAATTCTAACAGGACGGGCATCGCTATGAATATATTCGATCACTATCGTCAGCGTTATGAAGCTGCCAAGGACGAAGAGTTCACACTGCAGGAATTTCTTACTATCTGTAAGCAGGATCGCAGTGCATACGCCAATGCGGCAGAACGACTGTTAACGGCTATTGGTGAGCCCGTTATGGTTGATACCGCTCAGGAGCCACGCCTTTCCCGTATCTTCTCGAATCGTGTTATTGGCCGTTACCCGGCGTTTGAAGAGTTCTACGGTATGGAGGAAGCGATTGAACAGATCGTCTCCTACCTGAAACATGCGGCGCAGGGGCTGGAGGAGAAGAAGCAGATCCTCTATTTACTCGGTCCGGTGGGCGGCGGTAAATCCTCTCTCGCTGAACGTTTAAAAGCGCTAATGCAGCGCGTGCCTATTTATGTACTGAGTGCCGATGGCGAACGCAGCCCGGTTAACGATCATCCGCTGTGCCTGTTTAATCCGCAGGAAGATGCCAATATTCTGGAGAAAGAGTATGGCGTACCTCGGCGTTACCTTGGCACCATTATGTCGCCGTGGGCAGCAAAACGTCTGCATGAGTTTGGTGGCGATATCACCCGCTTTAAAGTGGTAAAAGTGTGGCCATCAATTCTGGAACAGCTGGCTATCGCTAAAACTGAACCCGGTGATGAAAACAACCAGGATATCTCCGCGCTGGTAGGTAAGGTTGATATTCGCAAGCTTGAGAATCATGCGCAAAACGATCCGGATGCCTATGGTTACTCTGGTGCGCTCTGCCGCGCGAACCAGGGCATCATGGAATTCGTAGAGATGTTCAAAGCGCCGATTAAGGTGCTGCACCCGCTGCTGACTGCTACGCAGGAAGGCAACTACAACGGTACTGAAGGCATTTCCGCTCTGCCTTTTAACGGCATTATTCTGGCGCACTCCAACGAATCGGAGTGGGTCACCTTCCGCAACAATAAGAATAATGAAGCCTTCCTCGACCGTGTCTATATCGTTAAGGTGCCCTACTGCCTGCGCGTTTCAGAAGAGATCAAGATTTACGAGAAGCTGCTTAACCATAGCGATCTCACCACTGCGCCCTGCGCCCCTGGCACACTTGAAACGCTGGCCCGTTTCACTATCCTGTCGCGCATGAAAGAGCCGGAAAACTCCAGCATCTACTCGAAAATGCGGGTGTATGACGGTGAAAGCCTGAAGGATACCGATCCCAAAGCAAAATCCTGGCAGGAGTATCACGACTACGCGGGCGTCGACGAAGGGATGAATGGCCTCTCAACCCGTTTTGCCTTCAAAATTCTGTCGCGCGTGTTCAACTTTGATCACACTGAAGTGGCGGCTAACCCGGTTCATCTTTTTTACGTGCTGGAGCAGCAGATTGAGCGGGAGCAGTTTCCGCAGGATCAGGCAGAGAAATATCTGGAGCATCTGAAGGGTTATTTAATTCCGAAATATGCGGAGTTTATCGGTAAAGAGATCCAGACCGCTTATCTGGAGTCCTATTCAGAATATGGTCAGAATATCTTTGACCGCTATGTCACTTATGCCGACTTCTGGATCCAGGATCAGGAGTATCGCGATCCGGATACCGGACAACTGTTTGACCGTGAGTCGCTTAATGCGGAACTGGAGAAGATAGAGAAACCAGCCGGCATCAGTAATCCAAAAGATTTCCGTAATGAAATCGTCAACTTTGTTCTTCGCGCCCGGGCGCAAAATAGCGGCCGTAATCCAAACTGGACCAGCTATGAGAAACTGCGCACGGTCATTGAGAAAAAAATGTTCTCCAATACTGAGGAGCTGCTGCCGGTTATCTCGTTCAATACTAAAACGTCTACCGATGAGCAGAAAAAACATGATGATTTTGTCGACCGTATGATGGAGAAAGGCTATACCCGCAAACAGGTGCGTCTGCTCTGCGAGTGGTATCTCCGCGTGCGTAAATCGTCATAATCGATCCGTAAGCCCGGCGCCTTGCGTGCCGTTAATCAGGCCGGAGAACCCTTTCCGGCCTGGCTTACACTGCAGTTGAGGGGAAACCATGGCCTATTTTATCGATCGGCGTCTCAACGGTAAAAACAAGAGTGCGGTCAACCGGCAGCGCTTTCTGCGCCGTTATAAGTCGCAAATCAAGCAGTCGATTTCCGAGGCCATCAACAAGCGTTCGGTAACCGATACAGAGAGTGGTGAGTCGGTGTCGATCCCGATTGATGACATCAATGAACCCGTATTTCATCAGGGTCGCGGCGGAAGCCGCCATCGTGTTCATCCCGGCAACGATCACTTTGTACAAAATGACCGTGTCGAGCGGCCTCAGGGCGGCGCGGGCGGCAGCGGCAGTGGTCAGGGCAACGCCAGCCAGGATGGTGAGGGGCAGGATGAGTTTGTTTTTCAGATATCGAAAGATGAGTATCTCGACTTACTGTTTGAAGACCTGGCGCTGCCGAACCTGCGCAAAAATCAGCATCGCCAGCTCAATGAGTTTAAAACGCACCGTGCCGGGTTTACCTCAAACGGCGTCCCGGCCAATATCAGCGTGGTACGCTCATTACAGAACTCGCTCGCCCGGCGTACGGCTATGACAGCAGGCAAGCGCCGTATGCTGCATGAGCTGGAAGCTGCCCTGCATGAAGTTGAAAACAGCGAGCCGGCCCAGCTGCTTGAAGAGGATCGACTGCGTCATGAGATTGCTGAACTGCGCGCGCGTATCGAACGGGTGCCGTTTATTGACACCTTCGATCTGCGCTACAAAAACTTTGAAAAACGTCCTGAACCCTCCAGTCAGGCGGTGATGTTCTGCCTGATGGACGTCTCAGGCTCTATGGATCAGGCCACCAAAGATATGGCCAAACGGTTCTATATTCTGCTTTACCTGTTCCTGAGTCGTACCTATAAAAACGTTGAAGTGGTGTATATCCGTCACCATACGCAGGCAAAAGAGGTGGATGAACAGGAGTTCTTCTACTCACAGGAAACCGGCGGCACCATTGTTTCCAGCGCGCTGAAGCTGATGGATGAGGTGGTCAAAGAACGTTATGACCCGTCCCAGTGGAATATTTATGCGGCGCAGGCATCAGACGGAGATAACTGGGCAGATGATTCGCCGTTATGCCACGAGATCCTGGCGAAGCATATTTTGCCGGTGGTACGCTATTACAGCTATATCGAGATCACCCGGCGGGCCCACCAGACTCTGTGGCGCGAATATGAACACTTACAGGCTATGTTTGACAATTTTGCTATCCAGCATATTCGTGAACCTGAAGATATCTACCCGGTATTCCGGGAGCTTTTCCACAAGCAGGCTGCCGAGGCCTGAATCGTAAGCCGGTCACTGACCGGCTTTTTTATATCTGATTACGACCTGTTTACCCGCAAAACGACCCGCCTGTTGCAGGATTTTCCTGTTTAATGTCATCATAGCTCGCATAAACAAAAAACAGGAAATTAAGCGCTGACAAGCCGTTGATAAGGCATTATCTTTTGAACTTATTTGTACGAATTGTTCGTGCTTGTCAGTTTTGCCCCGGTTGCAGGAGAATGCTATTGAATACCAGCATGATTTACAGTCTTTTTATTATTGGTTCCGTGCTGGTCGCTGCAAGCATTTTACTGAGCTCATTTTCCTCGCGTCTTGGCATCCCCATTCTGGTGATCTTTCTCGCGCTCGGTATGCTGACCGGTGTGGATGGCATCGGCGGTATCGCCTTCGATAACTACCCGGTAGCCTATCTGGTCTCCAACCTTGCGCTGGCGGTTATTCTGCTGGACGGCGGCATGCGCACGAAAGCCAGCTCGCTGAAAGTCGCGCTCGGTCCGGCGCTGTCGCTGGCAACAGTCGGCGTCATGATCACCGCCGGCCTGACCGGTTTGATTGCAGCCTGGCTGTTTAAACTCGACCTGATGCAGGGATTTTTGATTGGCGCCATTATCGGCTCAACGGACGCAGCAGCGGTTTTTTCTCTGCTGGGTGATAAAGGCCTCAACGAACGCGTCAGCTCTACGCTGGAGATTGAATCGGGCAGCAACGACCCGATGGCGGTATTTCTGACTATCACGCTGATTGATATGATCCAGCAGGGTCAGAGCGGCCTGAGCTGGATGTTTGTGGTACATCTGGTACAGCAGTTTGGTCTGGGCATCGTCTTTGGCCTCGGCGGCGGGTGGGCGCTGCAGCAGCTGGTTAACCGTATCAGCCTGGCTCAGGGGCTTTATCCGCTGCTGGCGCTTAGCGGTGGCATTATCGTATTCGCGCTGACCACGGTGATGGAGGGCAGCGGGATCCTCGCGGTCTATCTGTGTGGCTTTTTACTGGGCAACAGCCCTATCCGCAATCGCCACGGCATTCTGCAAACGTTTGATGGCATGGCCTGGCTCAGCCAGATCGGCATGTTTATTGTGCTGGGGCTGCTGGTGACGCCATCCGATTTGTGGCACATCGCCCTGCCGGCCATGATCCTCTCACTCTGGCTGATTCTGGTGGCCCGCCCGCTTTCGGTACTGGTCGGACTGCTGCCTTTCAAAGGATTCACCGGTCGGGAACGTATTTTTATCAGCTGGGTCGGCCTGCGCGGCGCCGTGCCGATCATCCTGGCCGTGTTTCCGATGATGGCGGGACTGGAGAATGCCAGACTCTATTTTAATATCGCTTTCTTTGTGGTGCTGGTATCACTGATGCTGCAGGGAACGTCGCTGGGTTACGCAGCGAAACGCGCCAGAGTGGTTGTTCCGCCGCTCGCCTCGCCTGTCAGCCGTATCGGGCTTGATATCCATCCGGAAAATCCGTGGGAGCAGTTTGTCTACCAGCTCAATGCCGACAAATGGTGTGTGGGCGCGGCGCTGCGCGATCTCAAAATGCCGCGTGAAACGCGCATTGCGGCGCTGTTCCGCGATAACACGCTGATGCATCCCAGCGGCGCTACCCGGCTAAAAGAGGGTGATGTACTGTGCGTCATAGGCCGCGAGCGCGATTTACCGGCGCTGGGTAAAATGTTCAGTCAGACGCCGCCGGTGGCCCTTGACCAGCGCTTTTTCGGCGACTTTATTCTCGACGCTGATGCACGCCTGCGGGACGTGGCACAGATTTATGGCCTGGAGCTGGATGATGAAACCAGCGATCAACAGTCGCTGGGGCAGCTGGTGATGAGCCTGCTCGGCAGCACGCCGGTGGTAGGTGACCAGGTGGAGTGGAAGCAGCTGACCTGGACCGTCGCGGAAAAAGAGGATAATAAAATCATGAAAGTCGGCGTGCGCGTCAGCGAAGAGCGAGAATAATCTGAGGTTTTAGCGCCCCTGAAGCGGTCAGCAGCGACTATGATTTTACTTATCAGTCAGCAAACGGGAGCAAAAAATGGGAACGGTAGTCAAAATTGGTCGCTATGAAATTGTTGATGCGGAGATGGGAGGCGATAAACCTGATACCGTCTCTATCCCCTGCCAGACTAACCCGGGCCTGAGCTATCAGCTTGATGGCTGGGATCATGAGACCAGCGTGCCGGCGTGGATTGATGGCGAGCCTGTCGATTTGAAAATTGGCCACTACGATAAAGAGCAGGATCGCTGGGTACTCAATCGCCCCGCCTGATCTCACTACACCGTCATGCCTGCGTATGGCGGTGATTCCTAAAAATTGCTGAAAAAAAACGCTGTTTTTGTCCTCTTTTTCATCACCATCTCTCTGTTTTCAATAACATAGCTGATAGTCCCTCAGGTCAATAATTTCCTTTTAAGAGTAATTCCATATTAACTCCGTCAGATTCCTCTTGCATACTCGTAAACGTTGCTGCTGTTTTCGTGACTTGTATCACGTCTTATCCGGCCCTTGCCGTGCAGCGCTTGAGTGATCACTAATGGTTAGTGTGCTGATAACAAACGTTATTTTTCCTGTCAGCCATTAACCCTGAGCGCGTACTTGATTCTGGTCAGGCCATCTTTTACTTAAGAAAAGAGAGCGGGTGTTATGGCAAGTACAATTGTAATGAATGACGCAAGCCGCTCATGGAGCGGCCTGCGCAAAAATCTCATTGCTAAAGTCGCATTAAGTCTTTCCGATCTTATTGCACTTAATCTGGCGCTGTTTTTATCCGCGGCTACCGTCCAGGGGATTTGGGGAGAGCTGGACAGCTTTATTCCGCCGCAGCAGATTGAGTACCGGTTTATCGCGCAGCTTGGCCTCTCGGTACTCTGCACCGCCTGGTTCTGGGTCCGGATGCGGCACTACACCTACCGCAAACCTTTCTGGTTTGAGCTGAAAGAAGTGGTTAAAACGCTGTTTGTTTTTTCACTGCTGGATCTGGCGCTGATTGCCTTTTCAAAATGGGACTTTTCACGCATGGTCTGGGTGTTCAGCTGGAGCTGGGCGCTGCTGCTGCTGCCGCTGATGCGCGCAATGGTAAAACGGGCGATCAGCCGTGCAGGACAGTGGCAGAAAGAGACCATTATCATCGGCTCAGGCAAAAATGCCCTGGAAGCCTATGCCGCGCTGCAGAGTGAAGAGATCCTTGGTTATAACGTGCAGGCGTTTATCTCACTGGATGATGAAAACACCCCGGATAAACTCAACGGCGTGCCGGTTATCACCCGCAAGGATATTAACTGGCAGACCATGGATCGCGATAACACGCAGTTTATCGTGGCGACCGAATATGAACAGCAGGCGGTGCGCGATCACTGGCTGAAGTTTCTCTCCAGAATGAAATGCCGCTCTGTCTCAGTGATCCCGACGCTGCGTGGCGTACCGCTTTACGGTACCGATATGTCATTTATCTTCAGTCACGAAGTGATGATTCTGCGCGTCAGCAATAATCTGGCCAAGCGCTCATCGCGCTTCCTGAAGCGCACCTTTGATATTGTGGTAGCGTCGCTGCTGCTGCTGTTTCTCGCACCGATATTTGGCCTGCTCTGCTGGATGGTGAAACGCGATGGCGGTAACGCTATCTACGGTCATGAGCGCGTAGGTCAGGATGGCGCAAAGTTTAAATGCCTGAAGTTTCGCTCTATGGTTACCAATTCGCAGGACGTCCTGCAGGCGCTGCTGGCCACCAGCGAAGAGGCGCGGGCCGAATGGGATCGTGACTTTAAGCTGAAAAACGATCCGCGCGTTACCCGCATCGGCGGCTTCCTGCGTAAAACCAGCCTCGATGAGCTGCCGCAGCTCTGGAACGTGATCCGCGGAGAGATGAGCCTGGTGGGGCCGCGTCCGGTTATCGAAGCTGAACTGGAGCGCTATGCCGGTGACGTTGATTACTACCTGATGGCCAAACCGGGTATGACCGGTTTATGGCAGGTAAGCGGTCGTAATGATATCGATTATGACACCCGCGTCTATTTTGATTCCTGGTATGTAAAAAACTGGGCGCTGTGGACCGATATTGCCATTCTGTTTAAAACCGCCGGCGTGGTACTGCGCCGCGACGGTGCCTACTGACCGCTCTCTGTGCGATGCCTGCCGTCCGGCAGGCATCGCCTTTTCACTTTAGCGCTTTCTTTTTATCCGCAGACTCATTACCCTTCTCGCCTGTTTAACAGGACGTTTCTGGTTCTTCATGCAAAAATTTACGCTTATTCTGCTGAGTCTGGTGCTGCTGGCTCCGCTCGGTATTGATCTCTACCTGCCTGTTCTGCCGCAGATTGCCGATGGCCTTAACGCCCCGGTGAGCCTGATCCAGCTTACCATCCCGCTGTTCCTGCTGGTGATGGGCATAGGTCAGCTGGTGACGGGTCCGCTGGTGGACAACTTTGGCCGCAAGCCCGTGGCGCTGGCTGGCCTGCTGCTCTATATCGTGGGCAGCGCCGTTGCGGCAACCGCCACGCTCTGGCCGGTATTTTTCCTGGCCCGCATTATTCAGGGCTGCGGCGTCTGCTGCAGCGCGGTGGTGGCATTCAGCGGCGTACGCGATCGCCTGAGCGGCGATGAGGCGGCACGCGCTTACGGATTTCTGAATGGCGCGCTAAACATCGTTCCGGCTCTGGCACCGCTGCTGGGCGGCCTTCTGGCGGAAGCCTATGGCTGGCGTGCACCTTTCTGGTTCCTGTGCAGCTATGCGCTGGCGATTGGCCTGCTGGTGATCGTGGCCTTACCGGAAACCCGGCCGGCGGATACGCTGCGGGTGAAGGGATTGCCGCTGGCGCAATATGGCGCGATTCTGCGCCAGCCGCGCTTTCTCGCTTTTGCGTTTGCCAATGCAGGCGCGCTGGGCATGGTGCTGACCTACGTCTCTCTGGCTCCGCATGTGCTGATGACTGAAGGCGGCCTGACGCCGCTGCAATTCTCATTTGCCTTTGGGGCCAACGGCTTCTGGATCATGCTGGTCAGCGCCTTTGTGAATAAAACGATCCGCAAAGCGGGCCGGCCATTTTGTCTGGCGATGGGCTTTATTACGATGCTGCTGGGGGCAATACTGCTGCTGGCGGGCGCTCACCTTCTGCCTGCTGAATGGCAGCCTCACTGGGCGCTCTATATGATCCCTGTGGCGGTCTCGGTGGCAGGCCTTGCCTTTACCGTTGGCCCGGCCACCAGCTATGCGCTGGAACCCTATCAGCAGCAGGCGGGCGTAGCCGCAGCGCTGCAGGGCTTTATTCAGATGGCGGGAGGCGCTGGCGGCAGCATGCTGATTGTTGCCCTGCCGGTCGCGGAAAAATCGTCACTGGCCCTGATGATGCTGACTGGCGCAGCGCTGGCACTGATTGCCTGGCGCTGCAGCCGTAAAATACGCGGCAGCGTGACCGCGCTTAAATAACCTCAACCGGCACGCGCGGGGCAAGCGCGCACATCAGCTCGTACCCGACCGTGCCGGCCGCTGCAGCAACGTCATCAATCTTCACGTCATTACCCCACAGCTCAACGGCGGTGCCGATACCCGCCTGCGGACAGGGTTCGAGATCGATCATCATCATATCCATCGACACCGTTCCCAGGGTGCGGGTGCGTACGCCGCCAACGGATACCGGTGTGCCGGTAGGTGCATGGCGCGGATAACCATCTGCATAGCCGCAGGCCACAATACCAATCCGCTGCGCTCCGCTGGCCCGGTAGCGATAGCCGTAGCCGACGCCGTCGCCCGCTGTCAGCTGCTGCACGCCGATAATTTCACTGCTCAGCGTCATAGCCGGCTGCAGCCCGGTACCGGCGATATCCTGCCAGCGACCGCTGGGTGAGGCGCCATACAGCACGATGCCGGGGCGAACCCAGTCATAATGCGTAAGCGGGTGCCACAACGTGGCGGCGGAGTTAGCGAGCGAACGCGGACAGTTCAGGCCTTCAGCTGCCTGCTCAATGCGCTGAAGTGGCCCGGCTACCCCCTCGGGATTATCGGCATCAGCGAAATGTGCCATCAGCGTGATCTCACCTACCCCCGGCAGCGCACGCAGTTTTTGCCAGGCGTTATGCACCTGTTCAGGGCGAAAACCGAGCCGGTTCATACCGCTGTTCATTTTCAGGTAAACATCCACGGGAGCAGAGAGCTGTGCGGTCGCCAGCGCTTTGATTTGCCAGTTACTGTGCACGCTGGTGGTCAGCCGGTAGCGATCGATAAGCTTCAGATCGTCTGCGTGGAAAAAACCTTCCAGCAGCAGAATCGGTTTTTTCCATCCCTGCTCGCGCAGCAGAATAGCCTCTTCGAGATTGAGTAACGCAAAACCGTCGGTGCTCTCCAGCGCCTGCCAGACGCGGGCAATGCCGTGTCCGTAGGCGTTAGCTTTGACCACTGACCATACGTGTGACTGCGGCGCGGCCTGACGCACCACAGACAGATTATGACGCAGCGCCTGTCGGTTAACCGACGCGCGCACAGGACGTGACATAGTGTTAACTCTCCGTGAGTGTTAGCGTGCGATATCCGCGCGGCGTAAAGGCGATGCGTGCGAGGCAAAACCCGGCAGATAGCGCAATACAGAGAGATCGTCTGCGGCAATCGCGGGTTTCTGACCCGATACAATATCAGCCAGTAGCTGGCCGGAACCACAGGCCATGGTCCATCCCAGCGTACCGTGTCCGGTATTGAGATAGAGATTTGTCAGCGGGGTACGTCCCACAATTGGCGTACCGTCTGGCGTCATCGGACGCAGCCCCGTCCAGAAAGAGGCCTGTTCGATAAACCCGCCTTCAGGATAGAGATCGCGCACCACCATCTCCAGCGTTTCCCGCCGTGCCGGCAACAGTTTGGTGTTAAAACCAACAATTTCAGCCATGCCGCCTACCCGGATACGGTTATCAAAGCGGGTCACAGCGACTTTATAGGTCTCATCAAGGATCGTAGAGCGTGGCGCAGCGTCAGCATCTTTTACCGGAATAGTCAGCGAATAGCCTTTCAGCGGATAAACCGGAATGGCGAGGATATCTTTCAGCAGCGCGGTCGAATAGGAGCCAAATGCCACGACGTAAGCATCCGCTTTAATCACTTCATCTCCGCACTTCACACCATAGATGCGGTTGCCTTCACGCAGTAACCGATCAACCGGCGTATTGAAGCGAAACGTGACGCCTGCCGCCATAGCCATTTCTGCCAGGCGTTGGGTAAAGAGCTGACAATCACCGGTTTCATCATTAGGCAACCGCAGGCCACCGGTCAGCTTGTGCGCGGTAGCTGCCAGCGCCGGCTCGGCACGCTGCAGCTCATGAGCCTGCAGCAGCTCATAGGGCACGCCCGCCTCTTTCAACACGGCGATATCTTTACTGGCGCTGTCGAACTGCTGCTGAGTACGAAACAGCTGCAGCGTTCCGCCCTGCCGCTCTTCATAGGCAATTCCGGTTTCCGCCCGCAGCGTTTTCAGGCAGTCGCGACTGTATTCAGCGATACGTACCATGCGGGCTTTGTTTTCCTGATAGTGGCGCATATCGCAATTACGCAGCATCTGCCACATCCACTCAAGCTGAAACCGGCTGCCGTCTGGCCGCATCGCCAGCGGTGCGTGGCGCTGAAACATCCATTTAATCGCTTTCAGCGGCACGCCAGGCGCGGCCCACGGCGCCGCATAGCCAGGCGAGATCTGACCGGCGTTACCGGCACTGGTTTCCAGCGCGGCGGCAGGCTGTCGATCGATGACGGTAACCTCATGTCCGGCCTGCGCCAGATACCAGGCACTTGCCACTCCCACCACCCCACTACCCAGAATCACGACACGCATAGGCCCCTCGAGACAAAAGCATAATTAACTGGTATGAGCACCTGAGTCAGAATAATCAGGCTGCTCTGTTTATCTTAGAATTGACCCGGCTATTTCACATCTTTTTTAACATTCTGCACACTTAAATCCTTCCTGATAGCAAAGATCAGAGTTTTACCGCTTCTGAAGCGCTGACCGGAGCGCTTTGTCAGAAAAAAATCAGGGCTTTTTCCCTTTTTCAGCAGAATCACCCGCTGCTGCCTGACTGCGGTTTTCCCAGTTTATTATTCTGCCTTTTGATTTGCAGCCGGATTAATATCTCATAGCATGGTGTAATCGCGCTATCCGGATGATTTTCTGCCAAAAGAATTCGTTTGAGTTCCGTTATCGGATGCGAGACAGTGAACTATCCTTGATCTGTTCGCTCAGTTTTTGGGCGCTCTTTCTCAGGACGAAGCCTTCACCCGTGTGGCAGGGTCTTCCTGCCGCCTGCAAAACAGAGGTGCGCTATGACGACAATGTTTGACGAGCCAACCCGCAGCAGTAAACGACTCAGTGACGGGCCCGACTGGACATTTGAACTGCTTGATGTCTACCTGGCTGAAATCGACCGCGTGGCGAAAAGCTACGGGCTTGATACCTACCCGCATCAGATTGAAGTTATTACCTCCGAACAGATGATGGATGCCTACTCCAGCGTGGGGATGCCGATCAATTATGCGCACTGGTCGTTCGGTAAAAAGTTTATCGAAACCGAGCAGCGCTATAAGCATGGGCAGCAGGGGCTCGCCTATGAGATCGTCATCAACTCTAACCCCTGTATCGCCTATCTGATGGAAGAGAATACGATGACCATGCAGGCGCTGGTGATGGCCCACGCCTGCTACGGACACAACTCTTTCTTTAAAAATAATTATCTGTTCCGCAGCTGGACGGATGCGAGTTCAATCGTCGATTACCTGCTGTTTGCCCGTAACTATATTGCCGACTGTGAGGAGCGCTTTGGTGTCGAAGAGGTTGAGCGTCTGGTTGACTCCTGCCACGCCCTGATGAACTACGGCGTTGACCGCTATAAGCGCCCGCAGAAAATTTCACTGCAGGAGGAGAAAGCGCGGCAAAAGAGCCGCGAAGAGTATCTGCAGAGTCAGGTAAATACGCTATGGCGTACGCTGCCGCGTAAAGAGAAAGAGGCGTCACACATAGAAGCCGCGCGCTATCCCTCTGAACCGCAGGAGAATCTGCTCTACTTTATGGAAAAAAATGCCCCTTTACTGGAGCCGTGGCAGCGCGAAGTGCTGCGCATCGTGCGTAAAGTAAGCCAGTATTTCTATCCGCAGAAACAGACGCAGGTGATGAATGAGGGCTGGGCAACCTTCTGGCACTACACGATCCTCAATCATCTCTATGACGAGGGCAAAGTATCAGAACGCTTTATGATGGAGTTTTTGCACAGTCATACCAACGTTATCTATCAGCCGCCTTATAACAGCCAGTGGTATAACGGTATTAACCCCTATGCCCTGGGGTTCGCTATGTTCCAGGATATCAAACGCATCTGTCAGGCGCCGACAGAAGAAGATCGCCACTGGTTCCCCGATATTGCCGGCTCCGACTGGCTTAAAACGCTGCATTTTGCGATGCGCGAGTTTAAAGATGAGAGCTTTATCAGCCAGTTCCTGTCGCCGAAAGTGATGCGCGATTTCCGTCTGTTCACCGTGATGGATGACGATCGCAATAACTATCTGGAAATTGCGGCGATTCATGATGAGGCTGGCTATCGCGCCATTCGCCAGCAGCTCTCTGCCCAGTATAATCTCAGCAATCTGGAACCCAATATTCAGGTCTATAACGTGGATCTGCGCGGCGACCGCTCGCTGACGCTGCGCTATGTTCCTCAGCAGCGTGCGCCGCTGGATAAAAGCCGGCGCGATGTGCTGAAACATGTTCACCGGCTCTGGGGATTTGATATTCATCTGGAGCAGCAAAACGAAGATGGCAGCATAGAACTGCTCGACCGATGTCCGCCGCGTGCGCCCGGACTCTGAGCATAAAAAACCGGACTGAAGAGTCCGGTTTTCTTTAGCGCTTATTACCGAGATCGTCCGGCAGATTTTTCTGCATACTGTGCCAGATCTCCCCGCTGCGGCGTCCATACACCCGCACGCACTCAACCACCCGCTCCTGCGTCGGCTGCTGCGAACACATATCCGCCAGCTGCTGATAAAAGCTGCGTGCCAGCTCGCGCGCTTCGGAATCAGAGAAATAGTGGCGTCCGACCCGCGTATAGAGCCCTTTCAGTCCGTTGAGGATCAGACCGTAAATCGGATTACCGGAAGCAAACGCCAGACCGCGGAATACCCGGTAATCAAGCTCAGCATAGGCATCAGCCTGATCCTGCTCATTCAGCGCGCTCTCCAGCACTTCGCGGGCTTTTTCCGGATGGTGACGCAGCGCACGGCTGATAAAAATAGAGGCGATGTTGCTGCGTACTGAGAGCAAATTATCAATCAGCTGCGGCACGCTGTCGTGATCGAGCCGGGCCAGCGTCTCAAGGATGTTGAGACCTGAGGTTTCCCAGAAATCATTTACGCGCGTCGGCTTGCCGTGCTGAATAGTGAGCCAGCCATCACGCGCCAGACGCTGCAGCACTTCGCGCAGGGTGGTGCGGGTAACGCCAATCAGTTCAGACAATTCACGTTCAGCAGGCAGAATCGACCCGGGGGGGAAACGACTGTTCCAGATACTCTCAATTATGTACTCTTCTGCGAATCCTGCAGGGCTCTGCGCCTTGATAACCATAGCGTTACGTTCTCATTGCGTTCTTAATCGTCATTACACTCATCATACCAGAGGGGCTATAGCGGAAATAGTCTGCCGGCGGATTAAAAGCATGGCCTGGCGCAAATTTCAGCATGCGGGCTGAATGCTTTCACCTGGCCCGGGCCGGGCAAGTGGCTATCGGGTCAGACAACCTGCCACATAAACGATCTGCGTCATTTTTATCGCTGAATTCCTGTTTGCAGGCTGGCAGCGTCAGGCTTTTGGTTTACACTGCCAGGCACTGATAGCTAAGGGAAATCCACTATGTTGCGATATCTGAATCTCTGCTCGCGCGGGCGTGGCGCCTGGCTGCTGCTGGCATTGACCGCGCTGGCGCTGGAGCTGGTGGCGCTGTTCTTCCAGCACGGTATGGGGCTTAAGCCCTGCGTGATGTGTATCTACGAGCGGTGTGCGCTGTTTGGCGTAATGGCGGCAGGCGTGGTGGGCGCTATTGCGCCGCAGACCCCGCTGCGCTGGGCCAGCCTGGCCATCTGGATCTACAGCGCCGCTGAGGGCCTGCGCTTATCCTGGGAGCATACCATGCTGCAGCTGCACCCTAACCCGTTTGTCACCTGCGACTTTGCCGCACGCTTTCCGGCATGGCTGCCGCTGGACAAATGGCTGCCCGCGGTATTTGTTGCCAGCGGCGACTGCGCTGAGCGCGGCTGGACGCTCCTCGGCTGGAGCATGCCGCAGTGGATGATCGCCATTTTTGCCGCCTACCTGCTGGTGGCGATAGTGGTACTTGTTGCTCAGATATTCAGGCCGCGTCAGCGCAACCTGTTTGGCCGCTGAGGGACGCAGAATCAGCCATTCCGATCGGGTCGGTCAATAATGTGATCTTCCCAGTCGCGTACTTCACTTTCGCGTACAGCGATGTAGCGCACCGAGATCCGCTGGGCATGCATCGCTTTTTTTGATCCCGCCAGCAGCGGATGCCAGGCGGGCAGCGCTTTGCCTTCGCCAAGCAGCCGGTAGGCGCAGGTGCGCGGCAGCCAGTTAAAAGTTGTGAGGTTTTCACGCGTGAGCTTGATACAATCTTCTTCATACTCAAACCGGCGTTCGTAGTTGCGGCACTGGCAGGTTTTAATATTCAGCTGGTTGCAGGCGACATTGGTGAAATAGATCTCATCCGTATCGGCGTCCTGCAGCTTATTCAGACAGCACTGTCCGCAGCCGTCACACAGCGATTCCCACTCAGCGTCGTCCATTTGTTCCAGACGTTTGGTCTGCCAGAAAGGTTGGTCACTCATCATTGCGGTCCGGGTTGTTCAGCAAAACCGCACCTTATAAAGGTTAAGATGCGGTGATGCAAGTATTACAGCACGCGCGTGCTGATACCGTGACCCGCCAGCGATATCTCAAGTTTATCCCCTGAGCGCAGCGGGCCTACGCCCTGTGGCGTGCCGGTCAGGATCACATCGCCCGCGCGCAGCGTAAAAAACTGGCTCATATAGGCGATGAGCGGCTTGATTTTGTGGATCATATCGGACGTAGAACCATGCTGACGCCGCTCTCCGTT
This sequence comes from Pantoea sp. PSNIH1, assembly GCF_007680655.1. Lineage (NCBI taxonomy): Bacteria > Pseudomonadati > Pseudomonadota > Gammaproteobacteria > Enterobacterales > Erwiniaceae > Pantoea > Pantoea sp. PSNIH1. Next base: position 535,892 of record NZ_VEIP01000001.1, on the reverse strand, counting down.
CACCACCAGCTGCAGCTCGCTGTTTTGCGGATCGCCCGTGTACTCACCGACCGGAATAAAGCCGGAAAGCGGACAGGCGTTGTCGAACCCTTTCGCGCGCTCCCAGGGCTGACCCGCTTTTTTGAACCCCGCCTGCAGATCGCGCAGCGTAAGGTCCAGCGCTACGCCGTAACCCGCAATCGCTTTTGCCACATGCTCTTCGCTGGCCTGCTTTAACGTGGCGCCGATCAGGACAGCGAGTTCCACTTCATGATGTACGTCGCCTGACGCGGTCGGGATAGAGAGCGGCTGCCGCAAATCGCATAAGGCTGTCTCAGGTTTGATAAACAGCACCGGCTCATCCGGCGTTGCGCTTCCCATTTCTTTAATATGTTTTGCATAATTACTGCCTACGCATACCACTTTGCTGACCGGAAAATCCAGCAGAGCACCCTGCCAGTTACGATGCTGATACATATTTTTCACCTGCCTGAGTTATGTCTGCGCTCTGTCGGGATGACAGAGGCTCTGTGAGTAGCGGCCGGAACGGGGCGCCAGTAAAGATAATATTAACGGTTATCGCGACAGGTGTAACAGAAATTGTCAAAAGAGATTTATCTTTCTTACGACGGCGGGCAAACAAATTAATTGCCCACGACAGAATGGAACATGGGCAATTAATTAATCAATGAACACTGAATATATTTACAGGCTATATTTTTTACAGATGAATCTGAATTAAACTTCTTTACCCTGCTCAAGATGGACGTTGAGCAAACTTTCTACAGGCGGGGGGATCTGCAAATAAAAACCCTGCTCACGCAGCCCCTGCTTTACCTTTTCAATGTCGGCGTTAGCCAGTCTCTCACGCTTGTCCAGCGACAGCACCATCGCTAACTGCGGCTTGCCAAAACCTTTAAGCAGCGCTTCCGGCACGCGGGAGAAATCGTCCTTTTTTTCTACATAAAGATAAGTCTGGTCGCGTTGCGGGCTTCTATAGATCACACAAAACATATTTTTTACTCGAATTAACTGTTAGCGTCACTTGCCTGAATATTACAGTAACTATAACATGCTTGCAGAACTTCGAATATTGACCCGACGATGTTAATGGCGATTTTATCGACGTTCATCTCCGGGTCAAAAAAAACAGGACTGAGCCAGGACAGATGCCGCAATCGCCAATCGAATTCAAGGGAAGCAGTTTTACCCTGTCAGTTGTTCATCTGCACCATTCACAACCCGACGTGATTCGTCAGGCGCTGCAGGAGAAGATCGATCAGGCGCCGGCCTTTTTACAGAACGCTCCGGTCGTCCTGAACATCTCAGCGCTATCCGGCGATATTAACTGGAAGCAGATGCAGCAGGCGATCAGCGCGACCGGGCTGCGTATCGTTGGCGTCAGTGGTTGCAAAGATGACGTCCAGAAAAAAATGGTGGCCCGCGCGGGCTTACCGGTGCTGTCAGAAGGCAAAGAGAACCGCAAACCGGCTGAAGCGCCGCCTGCGGAAGAAGCGACTGCACCCGCTGTTGTTACCGAGAGCATCAACAAAACGCGCGTGGTGAATACGCCCGTGCGTTCCGGCCAGCAGATTTATGCCCGTAACGCCGACCTGATTGTGACCAGCAGCGTTAGCGCCGGAGCAGAACTGGTTGCCGATGGCAATATACATATTTACGGCATGATGCGCGGCCGGGCGCTGGCAGGCGCCAGTGGCGATCGTGACTGCCAGATTTTTTGTACTCACCTTGCCGCTGAGCTGGTCTCAATCGCCGGTGAGTACTGGATCATGGATCAGATTCCGGCGGAATTTTTTGGTAAAGCGGCGCGCCTCTGTCTGAAAGAGGGCGCGCTTACCATCCAGACACTTAATTAGGCCCCTTTTCTTTCGTTAAGGAAATCAACATTTATGGCACGCATTATTGTAGTAACATCGGGCAAAGGGGGCGTTGGCAAGACCACGTCAAGCGCGGCCATCGCGACAGGGTTAGCGCAAAAGGGCAAAAAAACCGTTGTTATCGACTTCGATATCGGTCTGCGTAATCTCGATTTGATTATGGGCTGTGAACGTCGCGTCGTGTATGACTTTGTGAATGTTATTCAGGGTGATGCCACCCTGAATCAGGCGCTGATCCGCGATAAACGCACCGAGCAGCTCTACATTCTGCCGGCATCACAGACGCGTGATAAAGACGCTCTGACGCGCGAAGGCGTAGAGAAAGTGCTGAACGATTTAGCCGCTATGGAGTTCGATTTTATCGTCTGTGACTCCCCGGCGGGTATCGAAACCGGCGCGCTGATGGCGCTTTACTTCGCTGATGAAGCGATCATCACAACCAATCCGGAAGTCTCATCCGTACGCGACTCTGACCGTATTCTGGGCATTATCTCCTCTAAATCGCGCCGTGCTGAAAACAGCCAGGACCCGGTCAAAGAGCATCTGCTGCTGACCCGTTACAACCCAGGCCGTGTGACCCGTGGCGATATGCTCAGCATGGAAGATGTGCTGGAAATCCTGCGTATTCCGCTGGTCGGTGTTATTCCGGAAGATCAGTCTGTGCTGCGCGCCTCAAACCAGGGCGAACCGGTGATCCTCGACATCAATTCTGACGCCGGTAAAGCTTATGCTGATACCGTAGAACGCCTGCTTGGCGAAGAACGCCCCTTCCGCTTTATTGAAGAAGAGAAGAAGGGTTTCCTGAAACGCCTGTTCGGGGGATAACCAATGGCCTTACTCGATTTCTTTTTATCCCGTAAAAAGAGCACAGCCAATATAGCCAAGGAGCGGCTGCAGATCATCGTTGCTGAACGCAGGAGGGGCGACAGTGAGCCCCACTATTTGCCTCAGCTTAAACGCGATATCCTGGAAGTGATCTGCAAATATGTCAAAATCGATCCCGATATGGTGACAGTACAGCTCGATCAGAAAGGCGACGATATTTCGATTCTGGAGCTGAACGTGACGCTGCCGGAAACGGAAGACGCGCCGAAATGAGTGTAGCGGATCGCAGCGTTTCCCCTGCGTAATAGCGCAGGGGAAAACAGCGCGCTTAAAGTGCCTGCAGAATCTTGTCGATTCCCGGCTTCAGCAGCTCGCCACGCCAGCCGTTCAGCAGTTCGGGTGGACGGTTTGCTGATTTCAGCCCCCAGAACACGCTGAGAACCTGATTAATCTGACGGCGTGAAGCCAGCAGTTCCTGACCATATCCCGTTTCTTCGCTTACCTGCTGTACCAGCGCTTTAATCGCTTTAAAAACCTGCTTATAGTGCGGATGCTCAATAAGATTGGGCAGCGGTGCCGGTAGCGTTGCCTCATCCTGTGCCTGCGCCTCAGCGACCTGATCAATCATCGCTTTACCGTGAAAACGGATTTCATGGCCGTTGAGTCCCAGGTGATCCAGTTCACCGAGGCTGCCGGGCAGATAGCGAGCGACCTTCCACAAATTTTCTTCACGTACCACAAAATTAACCGCCATATCTTTCTGACGCGCGACCTTCAGGCGCCAGGCCGCCAGGCGCTGCAGTGCGGCCAGCTGGCGCGGACGCAGCTGCCAGGCGTTGGTAATATCGCGCCACGCCTCTTCAGGCTGCAATATATCGAGCCGGCGCTGACACAGCATGTCGCACTCGCTCAGGGCGGCTTTTATGTTGCCGGCGGCTTCAGTCTGCGCCATCAGCTCACGGGCAATAGGCAGCAGGTAGGCGACATCCGCTGCGGCATACTGGCACTGACGCTCGGTCAGCGGGCGCGCAAGCCAGTCGGTGCGGGCCTCACTTTTATCCAGTTCAATCTGGTTAAAGTGATTAACCATCGCTGCAAATCCCCAGGAGAGCGGCTGGCCGGAAAAGGCGGCCAGAATCTGCGTATCGATCATCGGCTGCGGCAGGCAACCAAAGCGATGCAGAAAGACTTCCAGATCTTCGCCTCCGGCGTGCAGGAATTTAGTCACCTGCGTATCCTGCAGCAGGGCGATAAACGGCGTCCAGTCACCAATCGGCAGTGGATCGATCAGAACCAGCTGTTCGCCATCAAACAGCTGAATCAGCCCGAGCTGAGGATAGTAGGTCCGGGTACGTACAAATTCAGTATCCAGAGCAACAGCATCATGCTGGCGAGCCAGGCGGCACACGTCAGCCAGCTGGTGGTCTTGGTCGATCAGGGTGTAATTCACGTATTTATTCCCGCTGCGCAAACCCCGCGCAGCGCTCCATGTTAAAAACAATAAAAACGCCGGTCGTAGCCGGCGTTAACCTGGGGAAGCATGGCGACACTACTGCCCTTCCCGCTTCGCCTCATCGCGCAGTTCGCGGCGTAAAATTTTGCCCACGTTTGTCTTTGGCAGCTCTTCACGAAACTCGATAATTTTCGGCACCTTGTAGCCGGTCAGCTGACGACGGCAGTGATCCAGCACCTCTTCTTTAGTCAGCCCGGGATCCTTTTTAACGATACAGACCTTCACCGCTTCACCCGAGAGTTCGCTTGGCACGCCAATCGCTGCAGCTTCACGAATTTTTGGATGCTGCATCAGCACATCTTCAATTTCGTTAGGATAGACGTTGAAGCCGGATACCAGAATCATATCTTTTTTACGATCGACAATCCGGATAAACCCTTCACTGTCCACGGTAACAATATCGCCGGTATGCAGCCAGCCATTTTTCAGCACTTCCAGCGTGGCATCAGGACGCTGCCAGTAGCCCGCCATCACCTGCGGGCCGCGGATACAGAGCTCACCCGGCTCACCCGGCGTCACATCATTATCCTGATCGTCAATAACCCGGATATCAGTAGAGGGCACCGGCAGGCCGATACTGCCGGTATGGCAGGTAATATCGTAAGGGTTAACCGATACCAGCGGGGAGCATTCGGTGAGGCCGTAGCCTTCAAGCAGGTAATGCCCGGTAAGCTTTTCCCAGCGCTCCGCTACCGCTTTCTGAACCGACATGCCTCCGCCAGCGGAGAGCCGCAGCGTGGAGAAATCGAGTTTATTAAAGTTTTCATCATTCAGCAGCGCATTGAACAGCGTGTTTACGCCGGTAATGGCGGTAAAAGGAAACTTAGCCAGCTCTTTAACGAATCCGGGTATGTCGCGCGGATTGGTAATCAGCAGATTAGTGCCGCCCAGATCGAGGAACAGCAGACAGTTAACCGTCAGCGCAAAAATATGGTAGAGCGGCAGCGCCGTTACCACCTGCTCCTGCCCGGCGCGCAGCAGTTTGCCGTAGGTGGCTTTTGTCTGCTCCAGGTTTGCCTGCATGTTGCCATGGGTGAGCATCGCGCCTTTGGCAACGCCAGTGGTGCCACCGGTATACTGCAGAAATGCCAGATCGTCATTGCTGAGCGCCGGACGCTGATAAGCCATGCGTGCGCCCTGCTGCAGCGCATGCCGCAGCGGTACAGCTCCGGGCAAATGGTATTTCGGCACCAGCTTTTTGACATATTTGACCACAAAGTTCACCAGCGTCGCTTTGACCGGTGCCAGGTGATCGCCCATCCGCGTCAGCATCACGTGCTTTACCGCCGTCTCTGCCACAACTTTTTCCAGCGTGTGAGCAAAATTGGAAACGATAACAATGGCGCTGGCACCGCTGTCATTGAGCTGATGTTTCAGCTCGCGCGGGGTATAGAGCGGGTTAACATTTACCACCACCATACCGGCACGCAGTACGCCAAACAGCGCCACCGGATACTGCAGCAGATTAGGCATCATCAGCGCCACGCGATCGCCCTGCTGCAGTCCCAGCCCCTGCTGCAGCCAGGCGGCAAAGTCGCGGCTCTGCGCGTCGAGCTGGCGATAGGTCAGCGGCTGCCCCATATTGATAAAGGCAACGTTGTCGGCATAGTGCAACACCGCATGTTCAAAGAGATCGACCAGAGAGGGATAACGGTCGGCATTTATTTCTGCTGGCACATCTGGCGGATAGCGTTTCAGCCAAACTTTGGTCAAAGAGTCACCCCGATATTCTTGTTGCGTAGCCATCGCCGCCTCTGCAATCAGTGTTATTAACAATACTTTAACTGATTGTACCAGTTTGCCGGTTACGGCATTTTCAGGTTGCGAAGCCCATCACTAAATTTCGCGCGCCGGTTACGCGCCCAATAAAAAAGCCCGGCTGCGTGCACCGCAACCGGGCCGGAAAAGTATGTGGCGGCTACTCGGTCAGAATAGTCTGTACCTGAGCCGGCCCCCCCAGGTTCATCCCCCAGTAAGGGTTTGGCCCCCAGTAACCCGGATGATGCCGCGTCGGGCCATATCCGATCCAGGGATCGATTGGCTGCGGCGGCGTCATTACCTGCTGAGTCAGATGCCAGCGCTGATAGCCGCGCACATCAATCACAACAAAGTTATAACTGGCCTTGCCAATTTCACCTTTTTCGGTGCCTTTGATGGTACCCAGCACCGTAACATATTGGTTATTCACATCAACCGGATCGACAAATCCTTTGAGATCGGCATATATCCGTCCGATTGAGGCAGCCCCCAGCCGGGGCCGTGCGCTCTCATCCAGCGGCTGCGTGGCTATCTCCAGCCGCGTCAGTCCGTTGAGGTTTGTAACGTGAACCACTTTACCGCCAAAGCGTGACTCCTGCCCGGTATAGAGCTGAGGAGCATTCATCACGCGCAATAAATCCTGCTGCGGAAGCGCCGAGCTTCCTTTAATAGAATCGGGTACGCTGACGCAGCCGCTCAGCAGCCATACACACGCCAGTACGCCACCAGCGATTCCAGCACGATAACCTGGCATAAGCACATCTCCTGTAATTTTTAATTTAGACTGGAGGTGCAAAAATAAGTTGCGTGGCGACTCAGCGTCCGGGCAACTTTTTCCACGCCACTTCGTTGCGCAGATAAACCGGCTCTGCATGCTCCACCGCTACGGTATCGCCTCGCTGCCACGCCTGCAGCGCCAGCGGCAGCATATCTTCAGCCGCGGGCAGCGTAACCGGGGTGGCCAGTAGCGTTGCGCCCGGCGTGGTCATCAGCTCAGGCCATGCCTGCCAGCCGGTACCTGCGGTCGCCCATTCGCCGCTCAGCGCCGCGATGCGAGCGGCGGCAGCCTCAGGCTTCAGCACCGCTTCGCTGTCGGCGCCGTGCCAGTGACCCGCATCATCGCGCTGATATTCAGCCCAGTAGACTTCACCCATGCGTGCATCAATCGCCACCAGCACACGAGTGGCACCGGTCAGCCGCCAGGCCCCCTGCGCCATCGTTGCCAGCGAAGAGACGCCAATCATGGGTAAGTTTGCGCCCAGCGCCAGCCCCTGCGCAATGCCAATACCAATGCGAACGCCGGTAAAACTGCCCGGCCCGCGCCCAAACGCCAGCGCATCAAGCGCGGTCAGGTCCAGCTGCTGCGCCTGCAGCAGCGACTGCACCAGCGGCAGAATGCGCTGCGTGTGATCGCGCGGAGCAATTTCAAAACGGGCATCGATCTGCTGCTGATTCAGCAGCGCGGCAGAACAGGCTTCTGTCGCCGTGTCCAGTGCTAAAATTCGGGCGGACATAACAACCTCAGAGAATCAAAATGGCGCGCATCTTATCACAAAGCGGCATAAATTAGTGTTCCTCAGCCTGCCGGACAAAGTCGATCGCACGCGCCAGATCGCGGGTCCGCGGCGTGGGTGGCAGGCTGTTGAGAAAGAGTTCGCCGTAGGGGCGGGAGACCAGACGCTGATCGCAAATCACCAGTACGCCGCGATCGGCGGTGTCGCGGATCAAACGCCCCACCCCCTGTTTGAGGGTGATTACTGCATCCGGCAGCTGCACATCACTGAACGGATCGCCGCCGCGCAGCCGGCAATCCTCCATGCGCGCCTTCAGCAGCGGATCGTCTGGCGAGGTAAACGGCAGTTTATCAATAATGACCAGCGACAGGGCATTGCCGCGCACGTCGACACCTTCCCAGAAGCTGTTGGTGGCAACCAGCAGCGCATTACCCGCCTCCAGGAACTGCTTCAGCAGCTGCCCTTTGCTGGTCTCGCCCTGCAGCAGCACCGGCAGAGTCATTGATGCACGAAACTCGGCCGCCAGCTCACGCATCATCTTGTGTGAGGTGCAGAGAAAAAAGCAGCGTCCTTTATTGGCATCAATCAGCGGCTTCATCATCCGCGCCAGCTGCCGGGCCCCGCCAGGCGCATTTGGCTCCGGCATATTGCGCGGCACGCACAGGAGCGCCTGCCGGGCGTAGTCAAACGGACTGTCGAGGATCAGCGTCTGCGCCTGCTCAACCCCGAGCCGACTGGCGAAATGCCCGACCTGTTCATTCACCGCCAGCGTGGCGGACGTAAACACCCAGGCCGCTTTACGCGTATCCATCACTTCGCGAAAGCGCTCCGCAACTGAAAGCGGCGTCAGCGCCAGCGTAAAGTGCCGGCTGGTACATTCATACCAGTAGCTGAAACCGGGTTCGCTGATGGCACGTAAACGCTTCAGGCGGGTGCGATAGAGCGCCGCGCGCTCAAAGGCCGCGTCAAGCAGCGCTGAGCGTCCCAGGGAGAGTTTAATGACGTCGTAACAGAGTTCCAGCGCATCATCCAGCAGAGTAAACATGCGCATGACGTTGTTATCACTGAGCAGATCGCGCAGATTACCGCGAAAGCCGGGTTCGCCAAGCGTCAGGCGAAAATCCTGCGCACACTGCGCCAGACGATCGGCAGATTTCTGCAGCTGCTGCACATCACGCACCTCGGTGCGATAGGCAAGAATGATATCTTTGGCGAGATCCTGCAGCTGACGGCTGGAGAGCTGCTGGCCAAAATACTGGCTGGCAATATCGGGCAGCTGATGTGCCTCATCGAAGATCATTACGTCCGCTTCCGGGATCAGCTCGCCAAACCCGCCCTCTTTGACCACCAGGTCAGCCAGAAACAGATGATGGTTGACCACCACAACGTCAGCATCCATCGCTTTTTTACGCGCTTTTACGACAAAACACTCTTTATAGAGCGGGCAGTCGCTGCCAAGACAGTTGTCATTGGTGCTGGTGACGTAAGGCCAGACAGGGCTATCTTCAGCGACGCCGGCGCAGTTGCTGATATCGCCATCTTTGGTTTCCGATGACCAGCTGCGCACGTGGATAAGATCGCCCAGCGCCTGTACGGTAAGATCGCCGCCGCTCTGGTTTTGCTGCTCCATACGTTCGAGACAAAGATAGTTAGAGCGGCCTTTCAGCAGCGCAGTTTTTCCGCTGAATTTGAGCGCCCGGGCAATGGTGGGCAAATCGCGATTGTAGAGCTGATCCTGCAGCGCTTTGGAGCCGGTAGAGACAATGACTTTCTTTTTTGCGCGCAGTGCAGGCGCCAGATAGGCGTAGGTTTTACCGGTTCCGGTGCCCGCCTCCACCACCAGCTCACCGCCGTGCGTTACCGCTGCCGTGACCGCCTGTGCCATCTCATGCTGGGCCGCACGCGGTTTAAAACCCGGAATTGCCTGCGCTAACGCGCCATCTGCTGCAAAATCGTCTGCCACACATCCTCACCTGTAACCTGAAAAACACTGTAATTATGTCAGGATTCCGCAGACGCGACCACAACAGATGACATCGCAGCCCGGTTATGGCAGGCTGGCGCAGCAAAAAACAGAGGAGAACAGCATGTCTATTACGCGTATCGATCCCGAACATCGTATGTCCGAAGCCGTAATACACGACAATACGATCTACTACACCAGCGTCCCGGAAAATCTGGATGCCGATGCGGAGGCGCAGACGGCCGACGCGCTGGCAGTTATCGATCGTATTCTGACGCGTGCCGGATCGGACAAGAGCAATATTCTCGACGCCACGATTTTTTTGGTGGATAAAGCGGATTTTGCGGCGATGAATCGCGCCTGGGACGCATGGGTATCACCGGGCAACGCGCCGGTACGCTGCACCGTACAGGCCGGACTGATGAACCCGAAATATAAAGTAGAAATAAAAATTATCGCCGCACGTTAAGCGGCACGGGCACTATTCGTTTTCATCTTCATCTTCGAAGCGTGCCCGAATCGCCTCTCCGGTAAAGGTTTCACGAATTTCCTGCGCCACCTGCGCAATCGCCTGGCCGCTGGCCATGCCGCCCGCCATCAGTTCCTGAATTCGCTCAACCGCCTGCTGCTGCTGCTCATGAGATAGTGCCGGAAGCCCTGTAAACATACGTTACTCCAGATTAAATCGGACGGGCATTATCCCACGCGGAACAAACAGGTGCCAGTGGCAAAAAAATATGCCAGGCTACGTCTCTGCCTGTTGAATGCTGCTGAACCCATGATCGCGAAAACCCTCACGCTTACCTATAGTCCCGATGCACTGCTGAACCGCTTTGCCACGCTGGCGCATCGCCCGTGGGCCATGCTGCTGACCTCAGGTCAGGCCGATCACGCCGATAACCGCTTTGATATTCTGACCGCCGATCCGCGCATCACGCTCATCACGCGCGGCGGGTATACCGAAACCGATGATGGCACCGGCATTCAGCGCTCTGAGGAGGATCCGCTACAGCTGCTGCAGCGACAGATTGACCGGCTGGGCCTGCAGCCCGCCTCCCATCCCGACCTGCCTTTTCAGGGCGGTGCGCTGGGGCTGTTTGGCTACGATCTCGGCCGCCGGTTTGAACAGCTGCCGGCGGTGGCGCAGCAGGATCTGCAGACGCCTGACATGGCGGTGGGCCTTTATGACTGGGCGCTGATTGCCGATCATCACCTGCAGCGGCTTACGCTGGTCTCTCTCAGCGATGCTGATGCGCGCTGGCGCTGGCTGCAGGCGCAGGCGGTTCCGCTGCCGCGTGCGTTTCACTTAACCAGCGCGTGGCGCTCTGACCTGACGCGCGAAGCCTATGCAGCACGCTTCAATGCTGTACAGGCGTATATTCAGGCAGGTGACTGCTATCAGGTCAATCTTGCTCAGCGTTTCGAGGCGCGCTATAGCGGGGATGAGTGGCAGGCGTTTCTGCGCCTTACGCGCGCCAATCGCGCGCCCTTTAGCGCCTTTCTGCGTCTGCCGGACAGCGCGCTGCTCAGCCTGTCGCCGGAACGTTTTCTCTCTCTGCAGCAAAACGTTATTGAAACGCGTCCGATCAAAGGCACGCTGCCGCGTCTGGCCGATGCAGAGGCCGATCGTCTGCAGGCGGAAAAGCTGGCGCACTCCGCGAAAGATCGTGCGGAGAATCTGATGATTGTTGATCTGATGCGTAATGATATTGGTCGGGTGGCTGAACCCGGCAGCGTGAGCGTGCCTGAGCTGTTTGTGGTTGAACCCTTTCCGGCAGTGCATCATCTGGTGAGCACCGTGCGGGCCCGTCTGCCCGACAGGCTGCGCGCCACCGATCTGCTGCGCGCCTGCTTTCCGGGCGGCTCAATCACCGGAGCGCCAAAAATCCGTGCGATGGAGATTATCGAAGAGCTGGAGCCGCATCGTCGCAACGCCTGGTGCGGCAGCATAGGCTATATCAGCCTGTGTGGCCGTATGGACAGCAGTATTACCATTCGTACGCTGATCGCTGAAAACAATACCCTCTACTGCGCCGCCGGTGGCGGACTGGTGGCTGACAGCGATCTGCAATCTGAATATGAAGAGACCTTCCATAAGGTTAACCGCATTCTGCCCTGCCTCAGCGATGAGAAGTAATATGACTGCCGAACTCAGCCAGTTTCTGACGCGTTTTATGCTGCAGCCTCCGCCACCCGCACGCCTGCCGGCCCCTGCCGGACGTCATGCGGCAGTGCTGGTGCCGATTATCAACAGCGCCGAGCCGGCACTGCTGCTGACGCGGCGATCGGCGCTGCTGCGTAAACATGCCGGCCAGGTCGCTTTTCCGGGCGGCATGCAGGATGCCAGCGATACGTCATTGATCGATACCGCGCTGCGTGAAGCGCAGGAAGAGATCGGGATCGATCCCCGTCAGGTGCAGATAGCCGGTGTACTGCCGGCGGTCACCAGCAGTACCGGTTTTGCCGTCACGCCGGTGGTGGGGATCCTGCCAGCCATGCCGCTCCGTCTGAACCCGGATGAAGTGGAAAGCGCGTTTACCATGCCGCTGCGTGAAGCACTGCATCTGGCCCGCTATCATCCGCTGACGTTATATCGCGGCCAGCGTCAGCACCGGATATGGCTCTCCTGGTATAACGATTATTTTATCTGGGGCATGACGGCCGGAATTATTCGTGCGCTTGGTCAGCAGATCGCGCTGCCCTGAATGCCGTGTGTAAACTCATAGCTGAAAAATCGATCCACTTCACAAAGGTATGGATTGATAACTATTTCTGCGGTTTATAATTAGATTATTTCATGCGAAAAGCTGTTCTTTCGCCCGCCGTGGCGATTACTATTAGCCGCAATTACGGCTCAGGCCGCAGAACCCCGTATTTGTGAGGAGCGTTACCGTTGATTAGTGTTTTTGACATGTTCAAAGTGGGCATCGGCCCATCCAGTTCACATACCGTAGGTCCGATGAAAGCGGGCAAACAGTTTGTGGATCTGCTGGCTGAGCAGGGCAAACTGCAGGATGTCACGCGCGTAGCGGTGGATGTGTATGGCTCTCTCTCGCTGACCGGCAAAGGTCACCATACGGATATCGCTATCATTATGGGTCTGGCGGGTTATGAACCTGCCACCGTGGATATTGATGCGATCCCGGCATTTATTAAAGATACGGAAACGCGTGAGCGCCTGCTGCTGGCTAAAAGCGCGCATGAGGTCGACTTTCCACGCGAAGGCGGCATGGTGTTCCGCAGTGAGAATCTTTCGCTGCATGAAAACGGTATGACGCTGTATGCGTTTGCCGGCGATCTGCTGATTCTGACGAAAACCTACTACTCAATTGGCGGCGGGTTTATCGTGGATGAAGCGCATTTTGGCCAGCCGGTGCTGGATGAAGTCGCGGTACCTTATGCGTTTCACTCGGCAAAAGAGCTGCTCAGCCACTGCAGCGAGACCGGCATGTCGCTTTCAGGACTGGTGATGCAAAATGAGCTGGCGCTGCACAGCCGTGAAGAGATCACCCGCTATTTTACCGATGTCTGGCAGACCATGCAGGCGTGTATTGACCGCGGTCTGAACACCGAAGGCGTGCTGCCGGGGCCGCTGCGCGTTCCGCGCCGTGCCGCCTCTTTGCGTCGCCTGCTGGTCTCATCGACCAAGCACTCCAATGATCCAATGAACGTTATCGACTGGGTCAATATGTTTGCCCTGGCGGTAAACGAAGAGAATGCGGCAGGCGGACGCGTGGTAACGGCCCCGACTAACGGAGCCTGCGGCATCGTGCCGGCGGTGCTTGCCTATTACGATCACTTTATCGAAAGCGTCACGCCCGATATCTTTATCCGTTATTTTCTCGCGTCAGGCGCTATCGGTATTCTCTATAAAATGAACGCCTCTATCTCCGGTGCCGAAGTAGGCTGTCAGGGTGAAGTGGGCGTGGCCTGCTCTATGGCGGCGGCGGGTCTGGCGGAGCTGCTGGGCGCCAGCCCGGAGCAGGTCTGCGTGGCCGCGGAAATTGGTATGGAGCATAACCTGGGTCTGACCTGCGATCCGGTTGCCGGTCAGGTGCAGGTGCCCTGCATTGAGCGCAATGCTATTGCATCGGTCAAAGCCATCAACTCAGCGCGCATGGCGCTGCGCCGGACCAGCGCCCCGCGCGTCTCGCTGGATAAAGTCATTGAGACCATGTATGAGACCGGTAAAGATATGAACGCTAAATATCGCGAAACCTCGCGTGGCGGTCTGGCCATCAAAGTTCAGTGTGACTGATACCTGTCCGGAGTGCGCTGGTTAAAATCAGCGCACTCATACTGATTTCTGCTTTTTTACCTACCTCGGCGTTGCCAAACCAGATATTGTAATTTTCCTGCGCGGATCCGGCAGGACGCAATTTTTATTGCCTGCTTTTTTAACGGGCAGCGCTAAACCTGGCCGTCCCGATGCCGATAACCTTCACGTTAATTTGCTCCTGGTCTGTGTCTTAACAAGGTGGTTACTGATGCTCATTCCCCAGCAATTTGTGGGTCAATTTCGCCGTAAGCGGCTGCTTATTGCGTTAGTGATCGCGACGCTGGTTTTGATCCTTACCCTGACTTTTCGTTATATCGAAGAGAAGTCACGTATTGAGCAGCAGTCTCTTAACTTTGCCAGCCGCGCCATTGAGCGCTTTGACCGTATGTTCTCGCCGCTGGACGTCTCCGCCAATAACACGCTGGGCCTGGTGGGCCTGCCCTGTTCGCTGGTGCGTTATCCGCTGATTGAAAAGATCGCTGCGCTGCAGACGGTACGCACCGTGCTGCTGGTGCAAAATGACACTATCTACTGCTCCAGCATCTATGGCGCCCGCGATATCTCTTTTAGTCAGACCTATCCGGAGCTGGCGCTCAATAATCAGCGCATGCTGCTGACCACAGATGATTATCTGCTTAAAGGCTCGCCGGTGCTGCTGCTCTGGACGCCAAAGTCGCTGGATAATCGCGATGGCTTGCTGCAGGTGGTGAATGTTGAACTGATGAGCAATTATCTGCTTGAGCCTCAGCTGCCGTGGGTAGAGCGGGCTATTTTCAACGTGGGCGGTCAGAGCCTTGAGTATGGTAATCCGATGATTGAACACACGGTGCCCTCGGATGACGAGGTCGCTTACGATCAGGCATCTTTACGCTACCCGTTCACCATTACGCTCTACGGCCCTTCTCCGGCGCGCCTGGCGTTAAATACGCTGCCTTCCCAGCTGCCGCTGGCGGTGATGCTGAGCCTGCTGATTGGCTATATTGTCTGGCTGGCAACGGCCAATCGCATGAGCCTCAGCTGGCAGATCAGCTACGGCATCACCGCCAGTGAGTTTATGGTTTATTGTCAGCCGCTGATCAATGCCCGCAGCGAACAGTGTGAGGGTATTGAGCTTCTGCTGCGCTGGCATAATCCGCGTCAGGGATGGATTGCACCTGACGTCTTTATCCCTCTGGCGGAACGGCAAAACCTGATCGCTCCCCTTACCCGCTTCGTGATTGCCCGGGCCGTAGAAGCGCTGCCGCAGCTGCCGCAAAGCAGCGCGTTCCATATTGCGATTAACGTCGCCGCCAGCCATTTTCACGATCGCGCCATTGTGGAAGATCTGCAGCAGATCTGGTGGCCTGCTAACCCCCATCCGCAGCTGGTTGTGGAGCTGACAGAGCGTGACGCCTTGCCGGTTATCGATCAGTCGGTCGTGGCGCAGCTGCATAACATTGGCGTACGCCTGGCGATAGACGATTTCGGCACCGGGCACAGTTCGCTGGCCTACCTGAAAGATCTGCAGCCGGATGTGCTGAAAATTGACAAGATTTTTACCGCGGCGATCGGCACTGACGCGATCAACGCCACGGTAACCGATATGGTGATTTCACTGGCGCAGCGGCTGAAGATTGCGCTGGTGGCCGAAGGCGTGGAGACCGCTGAACAGGCCTCCTATCTGCGCGAGCGCGGGGTAGATCATTTGCAGGGTTACTTCTATGCGCGCCCCATGCCGATCGAAGATTTTCCGGCATGGCTGGCTCAGCATCAGGAAACAGCGGGTTAAAAAAAGGGCCGTCTTCACGACGGCCCTGATTGAACAGCTACGCGCGATTACGCGTTTTCTTCATCTTCATCGTGAGGCGCATCTTTGGTCACCCGTACCAGGTCGATACGGTAATCTGTCGCCTCAACAATTTCAAAGTGCAGCGGCGGCAGATCGATTACCTCACCAGGCTGCGGCAGCTGACCTTTCTGCTCAATCAGCAGGCCCGCCAGCGAAGCGTGATCGTCCTCCTGTTTAACCAGTTCATGGTAGTCGAGCAGCTGCTGAAGCGAATGCAGGTCGGTGCCGCCTTTGACCAGCCAGCCATCACCATCGGCGATCACATCCGGCGTCTCATCTTCATCCGGGAACTCACCGGCAATCGCTTCCAGCACGTCCAGCGGCGTAATCAGACCCTGCACCATACCAAATTCGTTGGTTACGATAACAAAGCTGCCTTTCGCCCGGCGCAGCACGCCCAGCAGATTAATAGGATCCAGCGTCTCAGGGACAACAATCGCCGGCGAGCCTGATGCGAACGTGGTCACATCCATACCGTGCTCCAGCGCCACCAGCAGCTCTTTTGCGCGCACCACGCCAATAATCTCATCCAGCTCACCGCGGCACACCGGAAACAGACTGTGTGGCGTATCCAGCAGCTGCATACGGATCTCATCCAGCGGACGCGTCACATCAACCCATGAGATATCGCCACGCGGCGTCATGATGCTGCGAATAGAGCGCTGCGACAGCGTCAGTACGCCGTTAATCATATAGCGCTCTTCATCCTTAAACGCTTCCTGCGGCATAGCGTTATTCAGCGTATGCTCATCCGTTGAAGGCTGCTGCTGACGATTGCGCCCGCCCATCAGGCGTAAAATAGCTTCTGCCGTGCGCTCACGCATTGGCCGGCGCGCCTGATGGCGCATAAAATTACGGCGCGCGATCTGATTAAACAGCTCAATCAAAATTGAGAAGCCGATCGCCGCATAGAGATAACCTTTCGGAATATGGAAACCGAACCCTTCCGCTACCAGCGACAAACCGATCATCAGCAGGAAGCTCAGGCAGAGCACGACAACCGTCGGATGAGCGTTGACAAAATTAGTCAGCGGCTTCGATGCCAGCAGCATTACGCCCATTGCGATCACTACCGCAGTCATCATCACCGGCAGGTGGTTAACCATACCCACTGCGGTAATCACGGCATCCAGTGAGAAGACGGCATCCAGCACCACGATTTGTGCGACCACTGCCCAGAAGCTGGCATAGTTGCGATTACCCTGCTGCTCCATGCCTTTATTTTCCAGACGCTCATGCAGCTCCATCGTGGCCTTGAAAAGCAGGAACAGGCCACCAAACAGCAGGATCAGATCGCGACCGGAAAAGCTGAAATCCATCACGCTGAACAGCGGACGGGTCAGCGTGACCATCCACGAGATCAGGGAGAGCAGGCCGAGGCGCATCACCAGCGCCAGCGACAGACCGATCAGTCGCGCTTTATCGCGCTGCTTTGGCGGCAGTTTGTCAGCAAGAATGGCGATAAAGACCAGGTTATCGATACCCAGCACAATTTCCAGCACGATCAGCGTTAACAGCCCCGCCCAGATCGAGGGATCCAAGAGAAACTCCATTAGTGACTCCTTGCTAAAAAAGTAGACGCACGAAAATCAGCCTGCACCGGTAAGTGAGACAGCTGAAGAGTCGAAGGCGAAATAACGCTGAACGGCGTGGCGATCTGCGCCGGCTGGCACAGTAAGGATAAGAAGCGACGTCGGTGACGGTCCATAAAGGTGAGCTTGAGCCCGGTACTCCTGAGTAATAAACAGAAAGTTAATGTATCAGTTACCTCAACAAGATCAAAAAATTTTCTTACATTTACACATAGCTGCGCTGGCGCATAAAAACGGCATAAAAAAGTCCGCTGAACCGCCGTTACACCAGATAACCGACAGGCGTCACACTCTTTCTTCTTTCGCTAACTAAAATAAACGGCGACCTTAACGCAAACCGATGGGGGCTCCATCGTAGCGGCTCAGGCTTATATTGCCTGACGGGCCCGGCCGTATCCTTTATTCCTGTCAACGTCCTTTAATGACAGGGTTTCGTCATAAACGGAGGTAGCAGGTGACCATCGCATTAGTCATTGGTACACACGGCTGGGCAGCAGAGCCGCTCCTGAAAACAGCAGAGATGCTGCTGGGCGAACAGCACAATGTCGCCTGTATCGATTTTGCACCCGGTGAAAACGCCGAAACCCTGATGGATAAGTATCGTGCCCGGCTGGCAGAGCTTGATACCGCTCAGGGAGTCCTGTTTCTGGTCGATACATGGGGAGGCAGCCCGTTTAATGCCGCCAGCCGTCTCGTCACGGATCGCCCGGATCAGGAGGTCATTGCTGGCGTGAATATTCCGATGCTGGTCGAAACGCTGATGGCCCGCGATGACAATCCTGAACTGGCGGCGCTGGTGCAGGTCGCAACCGATGCCGGCCGTGAGGGCATTAAAGCGCTAAAGGCGAACCCGGTTTCCGCTGCCGCAGCGTCGGCTAAATCTGCTGCGCCGCCGCCACCGCTGGCGCCGGGCCAGCATATGAAAATCGGGCTGGCGCGCATAGACGATCGTCTGATCCATGGCCAGGTAGCGACCCGCTGGACTAAAGAGACCGGCGTCAGTCGCATTATTGTGATCAGTGATGAAGTGGCAAACGATCACGTGCGTAAAACCCTGCTGACCCAGGTGGCGCCGCCGGGCGTAACCGCACACGTGGTCGATATCGCAAAAATGATCCGCGTCTGGAATAACCCCAAATATGCGGGCGAACGCGTCATGCTGCTGTTTACTAATCCCACCGACGTTGAGCGCGTGGTTGCGCAGGGCGTCAATATTACCTCTGTGAATATCGGCGGCATGGCGTTTCGTCAGGGTAAGACGCAGGTCAATAATGCGGTTTCAGTAGATGAAAAAGATATTGCCGCTTTTCGTCAGCTTAACGCCCACGGGATTGAGCTTGAGGTACGCAAAGTCTCCACCGATCAAAAGCTTAATATGATGGACCTGATTGCGAAGGCCACCGCCTGACTTGTTGCCGCCCGGCAATAATGGCGGGCGTGCTGAGGAGATGCAAAATGGAAATAACCACGTTACAGATTGTGCTGATATTTATCGTGGCCTGTATTGCCGGTATGGGTTCTATCCTGGATGAATTTCAGTTTCACCGTCCGCTGGTGGCCTGTACCCTGATTGGTGCCGTGCTGGGTGACATGAAAACCGGCATTATTATCGGCGGCACGCTGGAGATGATCGCGCTGGGCTGGATGAATATCGGGGCGGCGGTAGCACCCGATGCGGCTCTCGCCTCCATTATATCCACCATCCTGGTGATTGCCGGCGGACAGAGCGTCGGTGCCGGTATCGCTCTGGCGATCCCGCTGGCCGCAGCGGGTCAGGTGCTGACCATTATCGTGCGAACGCTGACCGTGGCGTTTCAGCATGCGGCAGATAACGCGGCCGCGAAAGGTAACCTCACCGCTATCTCCTGGATCCATGTCTCTGCCCTGCTGCTGCAGGCGATGCGCATTGCCATCCCGGCGCTGATTGTCGCTATCTCTGTCGGCACCAGCGCCGTGCATACGCTACTGAGTTCCATTCCGGAGGTAGTCACCAACGGCCTTAACATCGCCGGCGGCATGATTGTGGTAGTGGGATACGCAATGGTCATCAATATGATGCGCGCCGGTTATCTGATGCCGTTCTTCTATCTCGGGTTTGTCACCGCCGCGTTTACTGACTTCAATCTGGTTGCGCTGGGCGTTATCGGCGTCGTGATGGCGATTCTCTATATCCAGCTCGCCCCGAAATATAACCGGGTCGCAGGCGCAGCGCCGGCAGGTGCCTCGCAAAACGACCTTGATAATGAACTTGACTAGGAGCAGGTGCCACTATGGTTGACAGCACGCGAATGGCTAAAAAGCTCACCTCCGGTGATGTCCGCGCCGTGTTCATACGATCTAACCTGCTTCAGGGGTCATGGAACTTTGAACGTATGCAGGCGCTCGGTTTCTGTTTTTCCATGGTGCCGGTGATCCGTCGCCTCTACCCGGAAAACGACGACGCACGTAAACAGGCGATCCGGCGTCATCTGGAGTTTTTCAACACGCAGCCCTATGTCGCCGCGCCGGTACTGGGCGTCACTATGGCGATGGAGGAGCAGCGGGCAAACGGCGCCGCCATTGATGATGGTGCTATTAACGGCATTAAAGTGGGTCTGATGGGGCCGCTGGCAGGCGTAGGCGATCCCATCTTCTGGGGCACCGTACGGCCGGTGTTTGCCGCGCTTGGTGCAGGGATTGCCATGAGCGGCAGCCTGCTGGGCCCGCTGCTGTTTTTTGTGCTGTTTAACGTTGTGCGCCTGCTGACCCGCTATTACGGCGTTGCTTACGGCTATCGCAAAGGCGTTGATATCGTCAGCGATATGGGCGGCGGTTTTCTGCAGAAGCTCACCGAAGGCGCCTCGATCCTCGGCCTGTTTGTGATGGGCGCACTGGTCAATAAATGGACCCACGTTAACGTGCCGCTGGTGGTATCGAGTATTACCGACCAGACCGGTAAAACCACGGTAACCACCGTTCAGTCTATTCTTGACCAGCTTATGCCCGGCCTGATCCCGCTGCTGCTGACATTTGGCTGTATGTGGCTGCTGCGTCGTAAAGTTAACGCGCTGTGGATCATCATCGGTTTCTTTGCGATCGGGATTATTGGTTACTCGATTGGCCTGCTGGGACTGTAAGCCGCTTTCCGGCCGGACGCGTAATATGGGCAGAGTGTAAAAAGGAGCGATAATGGCGCTGACCGATCTGCTGCTGATGTTCTGCATCGCCGCTCTGCTGCTGTTTGCTATTTACCATGATGTAGTGTTGCCGCGCCGTAAAGGCGTCACCCTGCTGCGGGTCGCACTGCGACGACGTCACCTGCCCGATAGCGCGATTTTTATCGGACTGCTGCTGATTCTGCTGTGGAAAAATATCAGCAATGCAGGGCCGGTGCTGACGACAACGCTTATCATGGTGCTGTGCGCCCTGACGCTCTGGGTATTCTGGCTGCGCCGTCCGGTGCTGCTGATGAAGCAGGAGGGCCTGTTTGATAACGGGATCTGGATCCGCTATGCGCGCATTGCCGCGATTAACCTCTCGCCGGAGGGGGTTTTAATGATGCAGCTGGAGCGGCGCCGGCTGCTTATTGCTGTTCATACGCTGGATGACCTGGAGCGTATCTGGCATACGCTCCTCACCGCTCGCTAATCGCGCTGCCACAGAGAGAGGGTAAAGTCCGCGTCACAGCGGAACTGCTCTGCCGCTGCCAGCGTCTGCCATACCGCTTCCGATGCACGCCAGGCAAAGGGTGTCATCTGCAGCAGGCTTACCGCTTCAGCGCCGCTTAGCGTCAGGTCATAGCTGAGAGACTGCGACTCGCAGAGCGTAAAGCCGGTATAGGTTTTCTCTTCTGCAGCATGCAGCTGCACCTGCGAATAGATTAGCGCCTTGAACTGCTGCAGATGGTGCGGACCCGGCGTAACGGTCAGCAGATAACCGCCTGACTTTACCACCCGGCTAAGCTCCTCTTCATTACAGGGCGCATAGATGCGTACCACCGCATCCAGCACCGCGCTGGCAAACGGCAGCCGCTGGCTGGAGGCAACGCAAAAGCGTACCTGCGTATAGCGTTTTGCCGCCATCCGGATAGCCGGTTTGGCAACATCAAGCCCATAGATTTCGGCGTCAGGCAGCGCGCTGGTCAGGGCGCTGGTGTAATACCCCTCACCGCAGCCGATATCCAGAACCTGAGCCGCAGGCTGCGTCAGGCGTTGCGCCAGTATCGCCGCCACGCGATCGCGCAGCGGCTGATAGTGCCCGGCATCCAGGAAAGCACGGCGCGCCTGCAGCATCTCCAGGCTGTCACCCGGCTCTCGCGACCCCTTGTGCTGCACCGGCAGAAGATTGACATACCCTTCTCTGGCCCGATCAAACTGATGACCAGCGTCACAGCGAAACACGCCCGGCTGCTGGGTTAATGGCTGGCGGCACAGGGGACAGATCAGGGACATAGCGGACTCCGGTTCAACGATAAGCGGCGCAGTTTACCCTGAAGCAGGAGTAACAAAAAGCATAAAGAAAAGCCCCGCTCAGAGAGCAGGGCTTACGATTCGTTTCAGCAGGTACAGTGACCCGGGCTGAGCGGAAAATCAGATAGCGGTAACGTTAACCGCTGCAGGACCTTTCTGGCCATCCTGAATTTCAAACTCAACCTGCTGGCCTTCAGCCAGAGTTTTGAAGCCGTTACCCTGGATAGCAGAGAAGTGTACGAACACATCTTTGCTGCCGTCAGCAGGAGTAATGAAACCAAAACCTTTAGACTCGTTGAACCACTTAACCTGACCTTTAATCTTTGCCATTTTGCAAATTCCTTTAAATGTTTATTTTGCCCGAAGGCAGTATTGCAGAGAAACAGAGACGTTACTGAATGAGGCACTAATTTAAGGTTCGGCAAGGAAGCGGTATTCAACGTCAACGTCTTTACTCAAAACTTCTTTACTGAAGATGCCATGCATAAACAGAACTGTACCTCGTTTGACCCGCTGATGGTTATCACATATCCGCTAAATAATGGCAAGCCATTTTTAAACAGTGGTCGACTTGTCGCACATTATTATCCGGGACCCCTGCTCCTTCGTGGTGAAACAGGAACCGCAAACACCTGATGGCGCACAAAATCCTTGATGACCAGCGTTTTTCTGCAGCAACGTCAAGCGCAGCGGCAGGACATGAATTTGCGTTAAGTGCCAGACGCTACGTTAAACGTGTTGCACTATTATGGCAGACAAAGATTATTTCTCTCTGCAGTGTAAAATAACAGCGCCTGCTTCTCTTAATGCACAAGGTGTACAATTAAACCCGCGGAGTACAGGTTATAAAACGCTTTTGCACCAAAACCGGGAAAATTATTATCCGGCTGCTCCGGATATAATCATTAACCTGCTGAACTTATCTGTTATTTTTATAAGCACGCTAATCCGGACAGGTTAAGAAAACTGTACACCTTATTCATTACCGGTGAGAAAAATCTCATTCAATATCCGCCAGCGTCCGGCTCTCCCCTATCCGCCACGGGCTGAACCGTCCGGCCAGAGGCGTCCCGGCTGCGTCCAGCACACGCTGCAGTTCAGCAGGAGGCGCATCCAGCGACTCATCAGCCAGTTCATAAACACCCCAGTGTATAGGTATTGTTAATGGATGCCCGGCATACTGCCATAAGTCTGCGGCGTGCTGCGGGTTCATGTGCTGGCTGCCCATGAACCATTCTGGTGCATACGCGCCAACCGGCAGGGCGGCCAGATTAAACGGCCCCAGCCGTTGCACAATCTGCAGCAGGTTATCGCTGTAACCGCTGTCGCCGGAAAACCAGAAGTTGAGCGTGCCGCAGCGCACTACCCAGCCACACCATAGCGAGCGATTGCGATCCCACAGCGTGCGCATACTCCAGTGGCGCGCCGGCACAGCGGTAATGCTCAAATCCTGACTATCCGCTGACTCCCACCAGTCCATCTCGGTGACGTTGCGGACCCCCCGCTTCCGGCACCATGCGCCCAGGCCAAGCGGTACTATCATCTTTACCTCCGGAAAACAGCGCAGCAGGCGCTTTATCGTGCCCCGGTCAAGATGATCGTAGTGGTTATGTGAAATCAGTACATAGTCGAGCTGCGGCAGCCGGGTCACATCAAGCGGTGAGGGTACCCGGCGTTCAGGACCGGCAAAGGGCAGCGGCGAAGCGCGCGGTGATAAAGCCGGGTCAATCAGGATATAGCGCTGCTTAAGGCGCAGCAGCAGCGCGGCGTGACCCAGCCACCAGATGCGATCGTCACTGCCGCTCAGGTCGGCGGGCTGATACCAGCGAGCGCTGAAATCAGCATAGCCGCTGGCAGGCGGCAGCGGGAGATGCTGCGCTTTACGTTCACGACGCCAGCGCTGTAAATCACCCGGCTTGCGCTGTTCCCCTTCAGGATTGCAAAACCCGTCAGGGGTATGGTGTGCTTTTGAAGCGTCGTACCAGGGATTTCTGCGGCTCATTCCCTCTCCATTTTACTCTCAGCGCTCCGGGATCAGCCGGATAAAATCGCGTGAAGCCGTGCCTTCGTCATCCTGCACAGCGGACGACGTTTCTCCCTGCGCCTCCGCAATACGGCGCAGCAGCGCGGTCTGTTTTTTCTGCTCTTCCACCAGCATTTCCAGCAGCTGCAGATGCTCGCTGGCACGCACGCTGGCGCGATTAACAAAAAACCAGACGATAAAGGCCACAAGAATAATGAGCGCCACGATACCATAGTGCAGCAGCGGGCTGGAGTTTGCGGCTAATTCGTTCATAACTGCCTCGGGTAACTATCAGTAAGGATTTAACGGCGCTAATTCTACCTGTTGCGCCAGGAAAAGATATCTTCTGCAACCAAAGCAGTTGCCTGCCGCAGCGCTTTCAGCTATCTCCGATCGTATTAACGTGTAAAGCACGGCATGGTACGCCTGTCGCGCTTATTGCCAAACGGATGCGGCGCGTTTTCAATTTCGGGAGATAATAATGAAATATTTTATTCGTCTGGTGATGCTGTTCGCCCTGCTGTGGCTGGCGCTGCTCTTCACCGGCTATGGTGTTCTGACCGGCAGCGCTAAGAAAGCAGCCGGTCTTGGCCTGGAGTGTAACTACCTGACCGCACGCGGCATGATGACCGCCCGTTATCTGCATAGCGACAGCGGAATTGTCGGTGTAATGGCCTGTCCGCTGCTGAAAAAAAGCGGCGATGTCATTGATAACCAGTAACCCTTCCGGGCTCAGCGTGAGCCCATTTTGATTTTCGCTATGCCGGCATCAGCGAAATAGAGGTTTTTCACGCCTGCGGCGATGCTTTCCGGCGCTAAATTGATTAGCATGATGATATTTACTCCCTTTACTTACCACTATTATGCCTTCAATTGCCCCTCAGGATGGACTTCCGCTACCGCAGCGCTATGGCGCAATCATCACGATTGCGCTGGGTATTATGATGGCGGTACTCGATGGCGCTATCGCTAACGTAGCGCTGCCGACGATAGCCCGCGATCTCAGCGCCAGCCCGGCTGAATCAATCTGGATAGTTAACGCGTATCAGATCGCAATCGTGATCTCGCTGCTGTCGCTCTCCTTTCTGGGAGATATGCTGGGATACCGCCGTATCTTTCAGGCCGGCCTGATCCTGTTTATCGCGACATCGCTGTTCTGCGCCCTCTCCTCCACGCTGACGACGCTAATCGTGGCGCGCGTACTGCAGGGATTTGGCGGCGCCGCGCTGATGAGCGTCAACACCGCGCTAATCCGGATTATTTATCCGCAGCGCTTTCTTGGACGCGGCATGGCAATCAACTCACTCATTGTGGCGGTCTCCAGCGCCGCCGGCCCCACTATTGCCGCGGCTATTCTGGCCGTGGCCAGCTGGCAGTGGCTCTTTTTAATCAATATCCCGTTTGGCCTTGCCGCACTCTGGCTGGCACTGCGCTTCCTGCCTGACAATCCGCAAAAAGCGCGCCAGCAGAAGTTTGATATTCCAAGTGCGGTGATGAACGCGCTCTTTTTTGGGTTACTCATCACTGCACTGAGCGGCTTTTCGCAGGGGCAGCCAGCCAGCCTTATCGTGGCCGAACTGGCGGCGCTGATCGTTACCGGTATTATCTTTGTGCGGCGTCAGCTAACCCTGCCGGTACCCTTGTTACCGGTTGATCTGCTACGTCTGCCGCTGTTCTCGCTCTCCATTGGCACCTCCGTCTGCTCTTTCTGCGCGCAGATGCTGGCGATGGTATCGCTGCCGTTTTACCTGCAGAACGTGCTTGGCCGGGATGAAGTGGCAACCGGGCTGCTGCTGACGCCGTGGCCGCTGGCAACAATGGTGATGGCGCCGATTGCCGGACGTCTGATTGAGAAGTATCACGCCGGCCTGCTGGGTGGACTGGGGCTGGCGCTGTTTGCCGCCGGGCTGTTTCTGCTGGCCATGCTCCCGGCGCAGCCTGCTGATGCAGATATCATCTGGCGTATGATGCTGTGCGGTGCCGGTTTTGGCCTGTTTCAGTCACCCAATAATCACACCATTATCTCTGCTGCCCCGCGCAACCGCAGCGGCGGAGCCAGCGGCATGCTGGGCACCGCCCGGCTGACAGGACAGAGTGCCGGTGCCGCGCTGGTGGCTCTGATGTTTAACCTGTTCAGCGACAGCGGCACGCACGCTTCTTTGATCCTTGCCGGTGGCTTTGCTTCCGCTGCTGCTGCGATAAGTCTGGTGCGGATGACCCAGTCACGCGCGCCAGCCTGACGCTATCCGCACGCAAATAAAAAAGGCATCACCAGGGTGATGCCTTTTTTTTTTCGTCGCCTGAGCGGATTATTTCAGATACTGCCCGCTGCGCAGCGCTTCGATGCGCTTATCAAGCGGCGGGTGAGACATAAACAGCTCGCTGAACGACTTGTTTTTACCGTTGATGCAGAACGCCATCATGCTGCCTGGCTCCTGCGGCTCGTAGCTGGTTTTCAGACGTTGCAGCGCGGCGATCATTTTTTCACGGCCAACCAGTTTTGCCGATCCTGCATCAGCGTGAAACTCACGGTGGCGTGAGAACCACATGGTAATGATGCTGGCGAGGATACCAAAAAGCAGTTCCAGCACCGTTGCAACCGCAAAATAGACCAGCGGATTACCGTTGCTGCTCTCTTCACCATCGCGGTTGCCGGACAGAAAGCCCGACGCAACCTGCGCAATAATGCGCGAGATAAAGATAACAAAGGTGTTCACAATGCCCTGAATCAGGGTCATGGTGACCATATCTCCGTTGGCGATATGCGCGATCTCATGCGCCAGCACGGCTTCAGCCTCATCGCGGCTCATGTTTTGCAGCAGACCGGTTGAGACAGCGACAAGGGACGCATCACGGCGCGCACCGGTCGCAAAGGCATTGATATCGGGCGCATGATAAATCGCGACCTGCGGCATCGCAATGCCAGCCTGCTGCGCCTGGCGACCCACGGTCTCCATCAGCCAGCGCTCGGTCTCATTACGGGGCTGTGCAATCACCTCCCCGCCAACGGAGCGTAGCGCCATCCATTTGGACATCAGCAGTGAAACGAACGCACCGCCAAAGCCAAACAGACCCGCCATAATCATCAGGCCCTGAACACTGCTTGACTGGATTCCTGTCAGACTCAGAATGAGTCCGAATACCAACATCACCGCCAGGTTGGTGATCAGGAAAAGAGCAATACGCATCATAAATGTTAATCTTCCTCAGTTGTTCACGCGCTTGTACGCGGATATATATCCTATGTTCATTGCGCGGCTTTTCAAGCGACCTTAATCTTTAAGTGCCTAAAAAAACAAAACTTTACATTCCACTCTGGCGATCGATTGCAAACTGCTCAGACCACTTATTTAGCGAGTATAGTGTAAAAAAAAACACCGCCGTAGCGGTGTTTTGTGACCGGCTTCAGGATTACTTCGCCGGAGTGGCAGCGGGCTGAGAGGAGGCCAGCTGAGCCAGATCGTTAGCGATCTTCACCGTCTCATCCAGATAGGGATCGGGCTCTTTATAATCTTTTGGCAGCGCCTCAAGATTCTTAAGCGGCTTTTTACCTTCCATCTGATAACGCGCGTTAATACGCTCCAGACGCAGCGCGTCCTCTTCGTGACTCTCTTTCTCACGCTGGGCAAGATTGAGCGACACGATATTGCGTTTATCTTTCATCGCATTGAAACGCGCAATATCTTTCATGATGTACTGAAACTCACGATCCTGCGCAATGCGATCGGCATGAGACTGCGTCAGCTTCGGCACCAGCGCGGTGATATCACCGGTTTTGGTATAGGTTGCCGCATTAATGCTGTCCCACGGCAGCGCGTTATCTTCAAATTTTTCGCCGGTCTCTGCCGCTTCAACGCCGGTTGGCATCAGCAGATCGGGGGTTACCCCTTTACGCTGCGTGCTGCCGCCGTTGATACGATAAAATTTCTGAATGGTATATTGTACGGAACCCAGCGCAGGCCACTCCGGACGCAGCATCTGATCGTAAATGCGGTTCAGAGAACGATACTGCTGTACGGTTCCCTTGCCGAAGGTCGGTTCGCCAACAATCAGAGCCCGGCCATAGTCCTGCATCGCCGCGGCAAAGATTTCCGAAGCTGACGCGCTGAACCGGTCGACCAGCACTACCAGCGGACCTTTGTAGTAAACAATGCCGTCGGTATCGCTGTCTTCACGCACCCGTCCATTGTTATCCCTGACTTGAACCACCGGGCCACCCGGAATAAAGAGTCCGGAGAGAGAGACCGCTTCAGTCAGTGCACCGCCGCCGTTGGTTCGAAGGTCGATAACGACGCTGTCCACATTTTGCTTTTGCAGTTTCTGCAGCTGCACTTTGACATCGTCAGTCAGACCGACATAGAAGCCCGGAATATCCAGCACGCCCACTTTTTCTTTGCCGACGTTATGCACCGTGCCTTTAACTGCCCGATCTTCCAGACGGATCTTTTCACGCGTGAGCGTTACGGTCCGGGTTTTGGTGCCTTTACCGGCAGGCAGGATCTCAAGACGCACTTTGCTGCCTTTAGGTCCTTTGATTTTCGATACCACATCATCCAGCCGCCAGCCGATAACATCCTCAACAGGCTTGCCTGGCTGACCGACGCCGACAATGCGATCGCCAACGGTAATCGATTTGCTTTTTGCTGCCGGACCGCCAGCGACCATAGAGTTGATGACCGTGTAGTCATCATCCATCTGCAGCACGGCACCAATCCCCTCAAGCGACAGGCTCATCTCGGTATTGAACTGCTCAGTATTGCGCGGGGAAAGGTAGTTGGTATGGGGATCGATCTCATGAGCGAAGGCGGTCATTGCCAGCTGGAAGACATCTTCACTGTTGCTCTGAGCCAGGCGACGGATGGCAAAGTTGTAGCGCTTGGTCAGCGTTTCACGGATCTCTTTGTCATCTTTGCCCGCCAGCTTCAGGCTGAGCTCATCATATTTAACTTTGGCGTCCCAGAGCGCGTTCAGCTCTGCGGTGCTCTTTGGCCATGGTGCTTTCGCCCGGTCAATATCAATGGTGTCATTGCCACTGAAATCCATCGGACGATCCAGCACCGTCAGCGCATATTGATAGCGCTCAAAACGGCGTTTTTGTGCCAGGTTATAGAGCGCGTAAAACAGATCCAGCTTGCCGCTGCGCAGCTCGTCGCCGAGCGTGGTTTTTTTGTCCGCATATTGCGCAACGTCTGATGCCAGCAGCACGTTATGGCTGTAATCCAGCAGGTTCAGATAGCGATCAAAAATCTTTGCTGAGAAATCCTGATTCAGATCGAACTGACGGTAGTGAGAGCGGGTAAAGCGCGATGTAACCCGCTCACTGACCGTGGGATGCTGCGCTTCTTCATGTAACTGCGGGATCTGGTCTGCACGCGTGATATTGTCTGCGGCAACGGAGGGGCCTGCCAGCAGCAGGCCCGCGATCATACCGATCTTAAAAAAGCTGTTCATGCCAGGGTCGGGCCTCCGTTTCAGAACTGCAAGTGTTCTGCGCGCACAATCATTGCCAGGCCTGAAGCAAGCTGTACCCGAACGCCATCTTTAGTGATTTCAAGAATGGTGGCGTCCATAGCACTTTTGCCTGCTTTGACTTTAATATTCTGGCCTGGCTGCAAAGCTGAGGTGTCGGTAACGGGTTTTGCCCGCGGCGGACGTGGTGCGGCGTTGCGTTCTGCAGCACCGGTGCGTGGCGTCTGAGGGCGCGGCTTGCGCGGCGTATCACCTTCAGCCGCTTTACGCGGTGCTGGCTTACGCGGACGACGCTCTGCACTCTCCTCTCCTGCCTCGCGCTTCTTCGCCCGCTGCTGCTCACGCTGCGCCTGAACGCGTGCCTTTGCCTCTTCCAGCTGCTTCCGCGCATGCTCTACGTGCTGCTCATCCAGTACGCCACAGGCGTTGCCATCGAGATCGACACGCGTTGCGCCGGCTTTGATACCGTAAAGATAACGCCAGCTGGAGGTATAAAGACGCAGAGCTGAACGCAGCTGCGTTTTGCTCGGACTATTTTCGCCCTGAACGCGCTCGACCAGATCCTGAAAGATACCGATTTTGAGCGGACGCGCTTCACCTTCGGCGCTAAAGCAGTGCGGAAAACGTTCCGCCAGAAAGGCGATGACTTCTTTACTGCTATTCAACTTAGGTTGATTTTCCATGAAATTTCCTGATTACAACGGATTTGCCGACCAGAGCGGGCATGAACAGGCGACATTATAATGACAACATCGCCAAATGCCATGCAATCCAGACGATTAGCTATGCGACAGCGCAATAAATTTTTCGATGTTGCTGTTCGCCAGCACCTCACAAAGCCCGTCGGCAAGGGCTACCAGCCCTGCTTCATCCTCACTGTCAAAGCGGGAATAAAGCGTACTGTCGATATCAAGAACGCCTGCCAGCAGGCCGTTCACTTTCAGAGGAATCACGATTTCTGCGTTACTGGCGGCGTCGCAGGCGATATGACCGGGAAACGCATGAACGTCATCCACGCGCTGCACGCGCTCTTCAGCCACTGCCGTACCGCAAACGCCTTTACCTGCCGGAATACGCACGCAGGCAATCTTGCCCTGGAACGGACCCAGGACCAGCGTATTCTCTTCAGTCAGCAGATAGAAGCCTGCCCAGTTAACCCCCTCCAGACGCTCAAACAGCAGCGCACTGCAGTTAGCCAGCGCGGCAAGAAAAGAGGTTTCGCCCGCCAGCAGCGCCCGGGCATCACGATTTAATTCCTCGTAAAAGGCTTTTTTGTTCATTGATCAACCATAATTCATCACTGAGAGGTATCAGTTTTCCCTCAGTTGTTAAAATAAGCACTAATAATCCAGCCCAACAAGGTGAATCATTGAATAAGTTGCTATACCCTTAGCACGCTATGATTGAGACTGATCTCGTCCCACAAGATAGTGCAGGCTGCACGTTCTGTTCAGACTGCCGGCAACCGTAACGAATGATGGGCCACTCGCGTCACTTATGAAAATTCACGCTATCAGCCAGAGCTTGCCCCACGCACGTTATCAGCGTTGCCCCCAATGCGATACCCTTTTTTCCTTACCGGATGTGAAATCGCATCAAACGGCTTATTGCCCGCGCTGTCATGCCAAAATCCAGAATGGCCGTGACTGGTCAATGCGTCGTCTGACCGCGATGGCAGTGACAATGCTGGTGCTGATGCCCTTTGCTTTCAGCCTGCCACTGGTTGAAATTCGCTTACTTGGCATGCGCATAAACGCCAGTCTGCTGGAAGGCGTATTGCAGATGGCGCAGCAGGGCAACGTGCTGACGGCCGCCATGGTCGCGTTTTGTACAATCGGGGCTCCGGTGACGCTGGTTGCCGGCATCAGCTATCTGTGGATTGGCAACCGGCTGGGCATGAATCTGCGACCGGTGCTGCTAATGCTTGAGCGGCTGAAAGAGTGGGTGATGCTGGATATCTACCTGGTAGGTATTGGCGTCGCCTCTATCAAAGTTCAGGATTACGCCTCGCTGGCGTTGGGTTATGGTCTGGTCGCTTACGTAGCTCTGACCCTGTTAAGCCTGCTCACTATTATTCATCTTAATGTGGAAGAGCTCTGGGAGCATTACTATCCCCAGTCCATCCCAACCGCGCCGCCAGAGCGCTGGCAGGTGTGCCTCAACTGTCATCACACCGGCATGCCCGATGAGCGTGGTCGCTGTACCCGCTGCCACACGCCGCTTGATTTTCGCCGTCGCCACAGCCTGCAAAAATCCTGGGCGGCGTTAATTGCGTCGATCGTGATGCTGATACCCGCCAACCTGCTGCCGATTTCCGTGGTGTTTGTAAACGGTTCGCGGCGTGAAGACACTATCTTTTCCGGTATCCTCGGGCTGGGCTCAGGCAATATTCCCATTGCTGCGGTGGTGTTTATCGCCAGTATCCTGGTGCCTTTCACTAAAGTGCTGGTGATGCTGACGCTGCTGCTCAGTATTCACTTCAAATGTGAACAGGGGCTGAAAACCCGCATCCGGCTGCTGCGCGTGGTGACCTGGGTGGGACGCTGGTCGATGCTGGATCTGTTTGTTATTGCTTTAACCATGTCGCTGGTCAATCGCGATCAGCTGCTGGCTTTTACCATGGGACCTGCCGCGCTTTACTTCGGCGCAGCGGTAATCCTGACTATTATGGCTGTTGAGTGGCTGGATAGCCGCCTGATCTGGGATGCACATGCAACAGGAAACGCCGACTACACCGACTAGCGCAACCGTGCGTAACAAACGCAAGTTGTCGCCATTCTGGCTTTTGCCCATTATCGCCCTGCTGATTGCCGGCTGGCTTTTATGGACCAATTATCAGGAGCGCGGTACCACCATTACCATCAACTTCCAGACGGCGGACGGCATAGTGCCGGGCCGCACGCCGATTCGTTATCAGGGCGTGGAGGTCGGTACTGTGCAGGGTATTGAGCTGAGTGATGATTATCGCAGCATTCGTATCAAAGCGAGCATCAAAAGCGATATGCGCGACGCCCTGCGCGAGAATACGCAATTCTGGCTGGTGACGCCAAAAGCCTCCCTGGCCGGCGTCTCCGGGCTTGATGCGCTCGTGGGCGGTAACTACATCGGTATGATGCCTGGCGATGGTAAAGAGCGCGACCATTTCACCGCGCTTGATACGCAGCCTAAATACCGGGTCAATACCGGCGAGCTGCTCATCCATCTGCATGCGCCCGATCTCGGCTCGCTTAATACCGGCTCGCTGGTCTACTACCGGAAAATTCCGGTGGGTCACGTCTATGACTACAGCCTTAATAGCAATACTGATGGCGTCACCATTGATGTGCTGATCGAGCGGCGCTTTATCAATCTCATCAAAAAGCAGAGCCGCTTCTGGAATGTTTCCGGTATTGATGCAGATGTCAGCCTGAGCGGCGCGAAAGTGAAGCTGGAGAGTCTGGCCGCGCTGGTAAACGGCGCTATCGCGTTTGATTCACCCGATAAAGGCGAACCGGCTGAGAGCGAGCAGAACTATCAGCTCTATCCGGATCTGGCACACAGCCAGCGCGGCGTGCTGATTAACCTCGATCTGCCTGATGGTAACAACCTCAAAGCCAACAGTACGCCTCTGATGTATCAGGGGCTGGAAGTAGGCACCCTGACAAAACTTACGCTGCTGCCTGACGGCAAAGTCTCTGGCGAACTGACGATTGATCCCTCAGTGACCGGCCTGATGCGCAGCGGAACACGTATTGAGATGCGCGCACCGAAACTCAGCCTCACTGACACCAGCCTGAGCAGCCTGCTCACCGGTAACACGCTGGAGCTGGTGCCCGGTGAGGGCGAACCGCAGGACCATTTCAGCGTGCTGCCCGCCAGCGAAACGCTGCTGCAGAAACCGGATGTCCTGACGGTACAGCTTAGCGCGCCGGAAACCTACGGTATCGATGCCGGCCAGCCCCTGGTGATCTATGGCATGAAGATTGGTCAGGTGATCTCGCGCAAACTGGATGAGAACGGCATCAATTTCGTGGTCGCGATTAACCCTGAATATCGTCAGCTGGTGCACGCTGACAGCAAGTTTATCGTCAACAGTCGCCTGAACGTAAAATTTGGCCTTGATGGTATGCAGGTGCTGGGTGCCAGCGCACGTGAATGGGTGGATGGCGGTATTCGTCTCGATCCCGGCGCAAAAGGGAAAGCCTCCAGCCGCTACCCGCTCTATGCAGACGCCGAGCGTGCTGCTGAAGGGATCACCGGCGATCAGCCGCCTGCCACGCTGACGCTGACGGCAACCAGCCTGCCGGACGTACAGGCAGGTTCCGTAGTGCTCTACCGTAAGTTTGAAGTCGGTGAAGTGGTCGACGTGGTGCCGCGTGCGGATGCGTTTGATATCTCAGTGCATATCCAGCCGCAGTATCGCAAGCTGCTGACCAGCGAAAGCGTATTCTGGGCCGAAGGTGGCGCAAAAGTGCAGCTCAACGGCAGCGGTCTGACCGTGCAGGCGTCGCCGATTAACCGGGCGCTGAAAGGCGCCATCAGCTTTGACAATCTGACCGGTGCACAGGCGAAAAAAGGCGTTAAGCGCGTGCTCTATGCGTCAGAAACCGCAGCGCGCGCCGTCGGCAGCCAGATCACCCTGCACACCTACGACGGCAGCAAGCTGGCGGCAGGCATGCCGGTGCGCTATCTCGGTATTAATGTCGGTCAGGTGGAGTCGCTGGCGCTGAGTAAGGATAACAATCAGGTGGTCGCTAAAGCCGTGCTCTATCCGGAGTATGTGCAGGACTTTGCCCGCACGGGCAGCCGTTTCTCAGTGGTATCGCCGGAAATTTCTGCGGCAGGCGTTAACCATCTGGAGACGATTCTGCAGCCCTATGTCAACGTCGATCCCGGCAAAGGTGCGATGGCGCGCAGCTTTGAGCTGCAGGAAAGCACAATCACCGACTCGCGTTACCTGAACGGCCTGAACATTTATGTCGATGCCGCCGAGGCGGGATCGCTCTCCCTGGGTACGCCGGTTCTGTTCCGCGGCGTTGAGGTCGGTACGGTCACCGGCACCTCGCTGGGTAATATGGCCGATCGGGTGCAGATTGCGCTGCGCATCAGTAAAAAGTATCAGCATCTGGTGCGGAATAACTCAGTATTCTGGCTGGCATCCGGCTATAACCTCGATTTTGGCCTGATTGGCGGCGTGGTGAAAA
The DNA here is from genome assembly GCF_007680655.1 of Pantoea sp. PSNIH1. Lineage (NCBI taxonomy): Bacteria > Pseudomonadati > Pseudomonadota > Gammaproteobacteria > Enterobacterales > Erwiniaceae > Pantoea > Pantoea sp. PSNIH1. The sequence continues at coordinate 501,620 of NZ_VEIP01000001.1, read as the reverse complement.
CCGGCACCTTCCAGCAGTTTATTCGCGGCGGCATTCAGTTCGCTACGCCACCAACCGTGCCGCTGGCACCGCAGGCAGGCGCCAACAAACATTTCCTGCTGCAGGATGAAGCGCCGAAAGCGTGGCGTGACTGGGGTACCGCTATCCCTGCTCCGCGCTAAACAACCGGGCAGCCAGCAGGCTGCCCGTTCTCTTTGCGCGTGTTACACTGCGCCCATCATTTGTCAGCGCGGTAAATTGTTGTGTCCAGTCGTTTTCCTGAAGAGTTCATTACCCTCATGCGTGCCAGCCTCCCTGATGAGGCTGAACTGCAACGCTTTCTTGCTATCAGCCAGCAGCCGCTGCGCAAAAGTGTACGCGTCAACACGCTGAAGATCAGCGTGGCTGATTTTCTTACCCGCACGGCGCAGTATGGCTGGCGGCTGACGCCGGTTCCCTGGTGCGCAGAGGGATTCTGGATCGAGCGCGATGATGAGAGCCTGCCGCTTGGCAGCGTGGCTGAACATCTCAGCGGTCTGTTCTACATTCAGGAAGCGAGCTCGATGCTGCCGGTGACGGCGCTGTTTGCCGCCACGCCGGACGCACAGCAGGTTATGGATATGGCGGCGGCACCGGGATCCAAAACCACGCAGCTGGCGGCGCTGATGCATAATCGCGGCGCGATCCTCGCCAATGAATACTCCGCCAGCCGGGTCAAAGTCCTTCATGCCAATATCAGCCGCTGCGGCGTCAGCAACGTGGCGCTGACGCATTTCGATGGCCGGGTGTTTGGCGCAGCGCTGCCGGAACAGTTCGACGCCATCCTGCTTGATGCCCCCTGCTCAGGCGAAGGCGTGGTGCGTAAAGATGCAGATGCGCTGCGCAACTGGACGCTGGCCAGCACCGAGGCGATTGCGGCCACCCAGCGCGATCTTATCGACAGCGCTTTTCACGCGCTCAGGCCCGGTGGCGTGCTGATCTACTCAACCTGTACCCTTAACACCATCGAGAATCAGCAGGTCATAGCCTGGTTGCTGACACGCTATCCCGACGCCATTGAGATCCTGTCGCTGCAGGATTTGTTTGCCGGCGCAGAGGCTGCCCTGACGCCGGAAGGCTATCTGCACGTGTTTCCTCACTGCTTCGACAGCGAAGGATTTTTCGTCGCGCGTCTGCGTAAAACCGCCAGCGTGCCGGCACTGCCGGCGCCGGGCTATAAACTCGGGAAACTGCCGTTTGCGCCCGCCAGCCGAAAACTCAGCGCGGAGGTGATGCAGGCAGCGGCTAAGGTGGGCCTGCAGTGGGATGAGAGCCTGACGCTCTGGCAGCGCGATAAAGAGCTGTGGCTGTTTCCGGCCAGCGCAGAGCAGTGGCTGAATAAGGTACGCTTCTCACGCATTGGTCTGAAACTGGCTGAAACCTTTCCCAAAGGCTACCGCTGGCAGCATGAGGCGGTGATGGCACTGGCCAGGCCTGATGCATCGCTGGCGTTTGCGCTGAATGAAGCGGAAGCGGAAAGCTGGTATCGCGGACAGGATATCCATCCGGAGACACTGCCTGACCGGGATGAAGTCATCGTCACCTGGCAGCAGCAGCCGCTTGGACTGGCTAAAAAAGTGGGCAACCGCATTAAAAACAGCTATCCGCGCGAGCTGGTGCGTGACGGCCGGCTGTTTCGCTAGCAGGCTGCGGCTCATAATCTGATGGTTGAGCGTTAGTTTAACCCAACCGGCATAGTGTAATGCCGGTATGGCGTCGCCATGGAGAGCACAGCATGAAAGGCCGTAAGCAGTTTATCATTGTGTTGATTATGCTGGTGACCGGCAGCCTGCTGCTGCTGGAATCGCTGGCCCGGCTGGTGCATCTGCTGATAGTGGGTTAGCGGGTTATCAAAAATATTGCCAGCATAAAAAATGCCCAGAGACCGGTAAAGGTCATCATACCCAGCCGGCGGGTTTTTGCCTGTCCGACAATTGCACCAATAAACAGGCTGAGGATGGTCAGCGTCCCTGTCATTACCCAAAGTAAATAGTGTGTATCTGCCATTAATGATCTGTCCTGAAATATACGAAACCAGGGCATTTTATACCATTTCAGGCAGTATAACGCTGCTTTACTCTTTCCCGATCTCAGGTACAGCCAGAGAAGCGCTCATTAAAAAACCCGTATAGCGTCAGGCCATACGGGTTAACTGAGTGGTAAATACATCCCGATCAGATTCTGCGCGTGTCATCCACAGGAAGCGCGTCATCATTGGGCACAGCACCGTCATCCATGGGCAAATCTTCATCTGCACCGGGTGCCTGTCCATCATCGGGGATAGGCTGAATATCTTCTGGACGTTCTGACATATTTACCTCCTGACCCTGGGTTGGGTATTTTCAGTATAGGCACTGCTGTCTGACGCTCTGCGGCAGCCTGAGGGATATGTGCGCCAGCCGCAGAAAAAAAGATAAATGTCACACCACTCTTATTTAGCGTCTACGCGTTATTTCCCTTTATCTTCCCAGGGATCTTTCTTTTCATCTTCACTGCTGTCACGCGTACGAGGAATTTCGCCATGCTCATCCGGCGCGTCCTGAACCGGATGGTCATCCTCTTCATACGCATTTCCGGCAGAGGGGGCCGCTTCAGGCAATCCTTTGGCTACATCGCCCTCATGTTTACGCTCTTCATTACTGTTATGTTTGAACATGTTCGCCTCCTGTCATCAAGAACCTAAGTATAGGCAACAGAAGCAATGACGCCATGAATGGCGACGTCTGAGATAAAAATCTGGCCTTACAGCTGTTTTAATCAGGACGATAAAATTAAGCCAGCCGCTGCCGTCAGCGCACAGATTTATCAGCTAGGGTTAATGTGCAACGCCGGGTTGCCTGTTAATCAAGGAGTCTCTGATGAAGCTGTTTTTTAGTGGATTAATTATCTCTGCCAGCCTGCTGATGCTGGCCGGTTGTCAGCAGCCGGAACGCCCGCTGGGTCCGGATGGCCGCCCTGCTCCGCCGATGGAGCATCCGGTGCCCGGCGGGCCGATGAGTAAAGGCCCGGCAGGCCAGCCTGAAGCCTGAGCGCCTGCCAGGCGCTGGATTATTCTGTAGCCATCGGGGTAGATGCTGTCGTCCGCAACAAGTAAAAAGGCCACCCTGAGGTGGCCTTTTGCGTGGCAGAGATCGGTTATCTGTGAAGCATATCGTTATTCATTTTAAGCTTAGCTAACGTATTCATCGCCGCAGGGTTAAGAGCAACCATCGCTGTTTTACAGAATATGCACTTAGCACCCGCCGGATTCTTCTCAGAAACGTCAAATGCGGATTTGCGATACTGCGAGCCCAGACAGTGAGGGCAACGCATAGAAATTGAAACTGAAATAATTTTTATATCCTTTGGTTTAAAACGGCCTTTCGCGGCCTGTCTGTTTATTGTTAAGGGTACAGCATGACTCTTTTTTACAAAACTCACCCTTTGCTATAACAATATAGTACAAAAAAAGAGTTTTGCTGTGTTTTTAAGATCGATACGGACTAAAACATCTGTAACTGAGACAGCGCAACCTGAAGTTAGTGCGGCAGGTAAACCACTTTATTCTCTGAACTTAATCAGTTAGCGGTCTGTCAGCGTCACCGCCGTCACGCTGAATTCAGACAAAACGCAGGGCGATAATGCTGTTTCAGAATAATCACCCGGCATGATTAAATTTGACGAAGTGTGATATCCGTCCTTGACTTTGTCTGTACATATCCGGGAGGGCGAACCATGACTGAGCTACTGCACATTATTTCTGTAGGCACACTCGTTGCAGGTATTTATCTGCTGGAGTGAGCGCTTTACCCGCTGCTGCGCGCGCTTTGCGGGCAGCAGCGGGCAAAGGAAAGGCCCTGCCGAAGCAGAGCCCTGAATTGGTGCGCCTGTTGATCATCATTGATTAGCAAACAGTCCGTCGTTAGATGCGGCGCATTGAGTTGTCACCCTTTAAGCGTAGCCTGTTTCAGCAATAAGGCAAACTTTTAACCTGTTTTGTCCGGCTTACAACCTGCAGAACGCAGCCTGTTACCAACTGAGGCCATATACTCAGCAAGATTGTTTATATGATAATATCTGCATTATTCAGGTCAGGAATGTAAAGGAACCGCACATCGCGCACGGCAGATAATGAAAATTTTTATTGTAAACTTAAAAAGATCGGTCGAAAGACGGAATAAAATTGCATCCCAGCTTGATGCACTTAATCTTGATTATGAATTTGTCGAAGCGGTCGATGGCACGCTCATGACAGCCGATGAACGAGCTGCCGCAAGCGCAACCATTAATTATGCGTTTTTACCCGGAGAGATTGGGTGTGCATTAAGTCATCAAAAAATTTACCAGAAAATCGTCGACAGCAATATTGAAGCGGCAATGATTCTGGAAGATGACATTATTTTCACTCGCGAAGCCAGGGACGTACTGGAAAAAATAAAGCCCGCCAGCCACAGACCAGAAGTGATCCTTTTTAGCCGTGCAAACAGTTATTTATTATCGCCTGTCTCTCATTTAACCCATAAACATACTCTGCATAAAACGCTGCAGGCCACCACCACTCACTCATACGTAATTAACCACAAAGCCGCGCAATCTCTCTTAAAAAACCTGCATCCTGTCTGGATCACTGCAGATAAGTGGACGCTTTTTGAAGAGCACGCTTTTGTAAGCGTTTTTTCAGTGATTCCGCATCCGGTTCAACTCTCTGAAGAAGCCAGCCAGTCTACAATAAACGGTAATAATGATATGAGTGAGATTGCCCGGCAAAAAAAGGCTATCTGGAATCAACTTATGTCATCACGACCGCTAAAAGCCAGGTTAAAACACCGTTACCGGCGAGCGCTCGTTCCACTGTTTTATAAAATAGTGGATCAGGGAAAGGGATAACGCTTCACTCCTGTCAGGTAGCTTACTGGCTATCTGATAGCGCCTTGACTTACGTATTCAGAATAGGTGAGAGTGCCGTCCGGAGTGAGATGTCGGGTAAATGCTGGGAAACCCCTGAGTTATCTTTCAATAACAACCAGTTAAAAAAAGACCCAATACGATTCCTGTATCGGGTCCAGGGAAATGGCTCGTAGTGAGCCGTGCGCTAAAAGTTGGCATTTTTGAAGGCGAGGTGCCTTGCCTTTTAAAGGTAGTCCAACGGCGAACATTGTCCAGCAAGCAGCCTGAGGCGAGCCGGAAAGCTGCCAACTCTGTGATCGCGCTGGCACTACCAGACGCCTGCAACGCTTTTTGACGGCGGCGTCTGCCGGCTTTTACTTAACGCACAGCTGCTGCGCGCGATCGATAATCGGCTGTAGCGACATTTTACTGCCGTGATGCGCCTTATCATCTGCCAGGATAGTATTAATCGACTGCAGCGTGCCCTGCCCCGCATCGGCACGCGCCAGCGCTTTTTCATTCAGCGGGTACTGCAGTAGCGTGCTGGGGTTAATGGCAAACAGTGCGCCATCCTTTTCACAGGTCAGCATCACCTCTTCACGCGTGAAGGGCCACTTTGCCTTACCGATTTCAAAACGACTGACCGTAATAATTTCGCCCGCCAGCGCCTGGCTGCAGAGCGCCAGCAGCAGGCAGGCAGGAATCACTTTTTTCAGCAAAATATTGACCTCATTTCATCTTCACTGACACGGCAGGCAGACAGATTACCCGGCGGGTTTTCCGGCGCTGCCGCTGATGTGGCAGCAGGATACGCCGCCCGATTCAGCGTGTCGAGACCTGCAGTGCGATCCGGTTGCCCTTGATCCTGCTGCATGAAACCATTATTTTTGCCGCTGATTATCAGGAGAAAAGCATGCGTTATAATCTTGCACAGCTGTCGCAGGAAGAGAAAGACAAGGTCAACGTTGAGCTGGCGGCGGCAGGCGTCGCGTTCAAAGAGCGCTACAATATGCCGGTCGTGGCGGAGATGGTTGAACGCGAGCAGCCGGAAGCGCTGCGCGACTGGTTCCGTCAGCGCCTGATGCACTATCGCCAGGCTTCGCTCAGCCTCTCCCGCCTGCCCTACGAACCTAAGCAGAAATAACCTATGTTACGCGTGATAGATACAGAAACCTGCGGCCTGCAGGGCGGCGTGGTAGAGATCGCCTCGGTGGATGTCATTGACGGGCAGATTGTCAATCCGATGAGCGATCTGGTCTGCCCGGATCGCCCTATCAGTCGTCAGGCAATGATGGTGCATCGCATCACAGAAGCGATGGTGGCGGATAAACCTCCGATAGAAGCGATCATCAGCCGCTATCACGGCAGCCCGCACTATGTGGCTCATAACGCCAGCTTTGACCGCCGCATGCTGCCCGCCATGCCGGGTGAATGGATCTGTACCATGACGCTGGCGCGCAAACTGTGGCCCGGCATTAAATATGGTAATCAGGCGCTGCGGCACAGCCTGAAACTTGAGGTGACGCCGCCTGCAGACCTGCATGCACACCGCGCGCTTTATGACTGCTACGTTACCGCCGCGCTGCTGATCCGTATTATGGAGATCTCCGGCTGGAGTCCGGCGGAGATGGTAAGCCGGACTGAACCGGCTGCGCTCTCCGGCGATATCTTTCCGTTTGGCAAATATCGCGGACAGAGTATCAGCGCTATTGCGCGCCGCGATCCGGGTTATCTGCGCTGGGTACTGGACAATGTCCGCGATCTGCGCCCGCCGCTGCGGCAGGCGCTGCGTAAATATGTCAAAGACGATCAGTAATCCACCCGATCCGGCAGGCTGCCCTGCGCCAGCGCAATCAGGAACGTAAACTCCTGCGCAACGCCCTCATAGGATTTGAAGCGTCCCGACTTGCCACCGTGGCCGGAATCCATGTCGGTACAGAGCAGCAGCAGCGCGTCACTGGTTTTATATTCGCGCAGCTTTGCCACCCACTTGGCGGGCTCCCAGTACTGCACCTGTGAATCGTGCAACCCCGTGGTGATCAGCAGATGCGGATACGCCTGCGCGGTCACATTATCATAGGGGCTGTAACGGCTGATGTAGTGATAGGCGTCGGGCTGTTCCGGATTGCCCCACTCATCATACTCGCCGGTGGTTAACGGGATAGTGGGATCGAGCATGGTTGTCACCACATCCACAAACGGCACCTGCGCTACCACGCCGTGGAACAGGGTCGGTGCCATATTGACAACCGCGCCCATCAGCAGCCCGCCCGCGCTACCGCCCATGGCGTAGAGACGCTGCGGATCGCCATAGCCTTTGGCCACCAGTCCCTGCGTCACGTCGATAAAATCGGTGAAGCTGTTCATCTTATGCATCAGACGGCCGCTGTCATACCACTGCTGGCCCAGCTCGCCCCCGCCGCGGACGTGCACAATGGCATAGATAAAACCGCGCTGCAGCAGGCTGACGCGGCTGGCGCTAAAGTTCGCCTCCATTGTGCTGCCGTAGGCGCCATAGCCATAGACCAGCAGCGGATTTTTACCGCGCTGAAAATATTTCCGATGATAAACCAGCGATACCGGCACTTCGGTACCGTCGCGCGTTTTGATCCACTGGTGCTCACTTCTGTACTCATCCGGATCAAAGCCTGGTATCGGCGTCTGTTTGAGGATGCGCCGCTCCCCGGTCTCCATATTCAGTTCAAACAGCGTATCGGGCGTGGTCATCGAGGAGTAGCCGTAGCGCAGCGTATCGCTCTCCGGCGTGGGGTTAAACGCCAGCCAGGTCACATAGGCGGGATCGTCAAACGCGATACCATAGCTCTCGCCGCTGGCGCGGTTAATCTGCCGCAAAGTACTGACGCCGCGCTGGCGCTCTTCTACTACCAGCCAGCTGCGAAACAGCTGGAAATCCTCCAGAACGACGTGCTCGCGCGCCGGTATCAGCGTCTCCCAGCGCTGCTCCGCCAGCCAGGCGCTGCGGTAGAGACCGAAGTTCTTGCCGTCGCGGTTCGAGCGGATATAAAAATTGTGGTTATAGTGGTCGATGCTGTATTCGTGATCGCGCCGGCGCGGGCAGAATACCTGCGGCTGCGCGTCAGGATACTCCGCGTCCAGCAGCAGGATCTCGCTGGTGGTGGTGCTGAAGAGCGCAATCAGAATAAAGTGCTCTGACGTGGTTTTATGCACGCTAAGATGAAAGCTCTCATCCTTCTCTTCATATACCAGCTGGTCATCACTCTGCGGATGGCCCAGCTCATGGCGCCATATCTGATACGCCAGCAGCGTTTTCGGATGTTTGCGCACATAGTAAAGCGTACGCGAGTCGTTTGCCCAGGCTACGCTGGATGAGGCGTTATGTAATACTTCAGGATACCAGCTGCCGCTCTGCAGGTTACGAAAGCGGATACCATACTGACGGCGCGATAAAAAATCTTCCGCCAGTGCCATAACCTGATTGTCCGGGCTGATATCCAGCGCTCCCATGGTGTAGAAGTCGCTGTGCGCAGCGCGCCGGTTGCCGTCAAGCAGCAGCTGCCAGGGTGCGTCCGCTCCGCCCTCAACCGGCTGCCGATAAAACGCTGCATATTCGTTGCCAGCCTCATAGCGGCGCTGATAGCGAAAGCCGTTTTTCGTATAGGGCACGGAATAGTCCTGACCCGGAATACGATCGACAATCTCTTTCAGCACCTTCTCCTGCAGCGCATTCTGCGACGCCATCATCGCCCTGCCGTAGCGGTTCTCCTCCTGCAGATAGGCGAGCACGCTGGGGTCTTCACGATCGTCATCGCGCAGCCAGAAATAATCATCGGTGCGCGTATCGCCATGCAAAGTCATGACTTGCGGAATTTTTTTTGCCTGCGGCTGTTTCATAACGCGGTTTCTCCCGGAGAAATCGTTTTATGCAAGCGTGGCACCAATCAGGCGGGAATGCCAGAACTGCCGCAGGCGCAGCTGTTTCCGACCTCTCAGCCAGCAGATTCTGCGGCGATGTCTCGCTGGATCCCGTCACGAACATCCTCCGGAATATTCAGCGCATCGCCCAGCGCGGTGAGATAACTGCGCTCCATAAAGTGGTCGATATCGACAGCTGCACAGCTGAGCACGTATAGCTCCAGCGCCTCCTCTTCATTTTTTACTCCAGCCGCCAGCCACTGCGGATCGAGCGGACGCGCCATCGCCTGCTTAATCAGGCTTTCCGCCTGCGCGCCATAGCCCGCCTGCTGAATCTGTTTCTCAATTGCAGCCTGTTCAGCCTCATCGATATGACCATCACTTTTGGCAGCAAATACCAGCGCAGCGATCAGCCGTTCTGCGCGCTGGTCAGGCGGCGTTTGCTGCCCGTCAGTGCCGGATGCGGACGAATACGCTGTGCGGATACGATCTTTATATTTATTCCATAACAGCGCACCGGCTGCCGCACCGCCGCCCAGCAGCAGCGCCTTGCCGCCAAATTTTGTCAGCAGTTTACGTGACGATTTGCTGCCCGCCAGCACGCCTGCCAGTCCACCCAGTGCCCCGGGCCCCAGGAGGTCACCCAACCCGGAAGTCCCGCCCTTTTTCTTTGCCAGAACCGTCTGAAGCTGCTGCAGCCACTGATTCATTGTTTAACTCCCGTTTAAGTTAGCCCGCTTTATCCTGGCGCAACCTGCGTCAGAAAATGTCAGAGCGGGCAAAGTACGGAAAATCTTTACCGGCGTAAAACGTGAGCGCGCAAACGTTTTCGTATATACTGCCGGCGCTTTTTTGACTGCTAAGGTGACAGGTATGACAACTCTCGGAACGGCACTGCGACCCGGTGCCACGCGCGTTATGCTGCTGGGCTCAGGCGAGCTGGGTAAAGAGGTCGCGCTGGAGTGCCAGCGTTTAGGTGTGGAAGTGATCGCTGTTGATCGCTATGCCGATGCGCCGGCGATGCAGGTTGCGCATCGCAGCCACGTAATCAATATGCTGGATGGCGAGGCGCTGGCTGCACTGATCGCCCGTGAACAGCCGCACTTTGTGGTGCCGGAAATTGAGGCGATTGCCACCGATACGCTGGTTGAGCTTGAAGCCCGGGGGCAGAAAGTGGTGCCGACTGCTCGCGCTGCACGCCTGACCATGAACCGGGAGGGGATCCGTCGTCTGGCCGCCGAAGAACTGAACCTGCCCACCTCACGCTATCAGTTTGCCGACAGCCAGGCGCACTTTTTTACCGCAGCGGAAGCGATAGGGTTTCCCTGCATCGTGAAGCCGGTGATGAGTTCATCCGGCAAAGGTCAGAGCTTTATTCGCAGCGCGGACGCGCTGCAGCAGGCGTGGGATTATGCCCAGCAGGGTGGCCGTGCCGGTGCGGGCCGGGTGATTGTTGAAGGCGTGGTCAGATTCGATTTCGAAATTACGCTGCTGACGGTCAGCGCCGTTGACGGCATCCACTTCTGCGCCCCGATCGGCCATCGCCAGGAGGAGGGAGATTACCGCGAATCCTGGCAGCCGCAGCAGATGAGCGCCGCTGCCCTCGCACGGGCGCAGGAGATTGCGGCCAGCGTGGTAAACGCGCTGGGTGGATATGGCCTGTTTGGCGTTGAGCTGTTCGTTTGTGGTGATGAGGTGGTGTTCAGCGAAGTGTCGCCCCGCCCGCATGATACCGGCATGGTGACGCTGATTTCTCAGGATCTCTCTGAGTTCGCTCTGCACGTGCGGGCGTTTCTCGGGCTGCCGATCGGCAGTATTCGCCAGTATGGACCGGCGGCGTCAGCCGTGATCCTGCCGCAGCTGGAGAGTCAGGATGTGCGCTTTGCGCACGTTGATGCCGCGCTGGGCGCGGGTCTGCAGCTGCGTCTGTTTGGTAAACCGGAGATCAGCGGACAGCGGCGCCTGGGCGTGGCGCTGGCAACCGGAGAGAACACGGAAGAAGCGGTGGCGCGCGCCGTCGCCAGCGCGGCCGCGATAACTGCCGAAGGCTGACAGCGCTGGCAGCAGGTCAACGCGCCTGCTGCCAGATATCTGCTTCCCGGGCTACCGCGCGCCCGCTATCGCCTCACGCGCCAGCTGCGTGATCCGCTCCCAGTCGCCCTGCTGCAGCGCCTCATCCGGTACCAGCCACGAGCCGCCGATACACAGCACGCTTTTCAGCGCCAGATAGTCACGATAGTTTGCCGGTGAAATGCCGCCGGTCGGGCAAAACCGTACCTGCGGAAAAGGTCCGGCAAGCGCGGAAAGCGCCTTTACGCCGCCGCTGGCTTCAGCCGGGAAGAACTTGAATTCGCGCAGGCCATGATCCATACCCATCATCAGCTCTGATACGGTGCTTATCCCCGGGATCAGCGGTACCGGCCCCTCTGTTGCGGCCCGCAGCAGCGATTCGGTCAGTCCCGGGCTTATCACAAACTGCGCGCCTGCATCCGTGACCTCTTTCAGCTGTTGCGTGTTGATAACCGTACCGGCGCCCACAATCGCTTCCGGCACCTCACGAATAATGGCGCGCAGCGCATCCATCGCAACCGGCGTACGCAGCGTCACCTCCAGCACCCGGATACCGCCTGCGACCAGCGCTTTTGCCATCGGCACAGCGTGCTCAGGCTGCTTTACTACAATAACCGGCACGACCGGCCCGGTGCTCAGCACCTGCTCTGCACTTATCTTCCAGTTCTTCATGAGGTTTCCCTGGTCACCGCAGCCCCGACGGCTGCGTTCTCATCATTAGCGCTTTACCATACAAGATAAAACGGCTTTGCGTCTATGCAACACCACGTGGTGATGCTGCTGTGGACTCTCTCTGCTATGGGCGTTGGCACGCGCTGCGCAAAAAAATACCCCTGCATGGCAGAGGTATTGGTTGAGTCTGAATAGCGCATCCATACGACGGGCGATTACTCGCTAAATTCGTTCCATGAACGGCCGTCGCGGGTGATCATCGCAACGGAAGCCACCGGGCCCCAGGTGCCTGCCTGATACGGTTTAGAGGCATCGCCATCCGCATTCCAGGCCTCGATAATCGAATCCACCCAGCCCCATGCCGCTTCTACCTCATCGCGACGGACAAACAGCGCCTGAATGCCGCGCATCGATTCCAGCAGCAGACGCTCATAGGCATCCGCCAGATGTGACTGATTAAAGGTTTCTGAATAGCTCAGATCCAGCTTAGTGGTCTGCAGCTTATGCTTGTGATCCAGCCCTGGTACTTTGTTAAGGATCTCGATATCCACACCTTCATCCGGCTGCAGACGAATAGTGAGTTTGTTCTGCGGCAGTTCAGAATAGGAGTCTTTGAACAGGTTCATCTCCGGGTTCTTGAAATAGACGACGACCTCAGAGCATTTGGAAGGCAGACGTTTGCCGGTGCGCAGGTAGAAAGGTACACCCGCCCAGCGCCAGTTATCAATATCAACGCGAATAGCCACGAAAGTCTCGGTTGCGCTCTGCTTGTTAGCGCCCTCCTCTTCCAGATAGCCCGGTACTTTTTTACCCTGTACAAATCCTGCCGTGTACTGACCGCGTACGGTTTTTTCACGCACGTTGGTTTGATCGATCCGGCGCAGTGAACGCAGTACTTTTACTTTCTCATCGCGGATTGCATCTGCACTGAGATCGGAGGGCGGTGACATAGCAATCATGGTCAGTACCTGCAGCAGGTGGTTCTGAATCATGTCGCGCATCTGGCCCGCTTTATCAAAATAACCCCAGCGGCCTTCAATCCCCACCTCCTCTGCCACGGTGATCTGCACGTGGTCGATGGTGCGGTTGTCCCAGTTATTCACAAAGATTGAGTTAGCAAAGCGCAGCGCCAGCAGATTCAGCACCGTCTCTTTGCCCAGATAGTGGTCAATACGGAACACCTGGCTCTCGTCAAAGAATTTACCCACGCTGTCGTTGATTTCACGCGAGGTTTCCAGAGAGGTACCCAGCGGCTTTTCCATTACCACGCGGGCAGGTTTTGCGTTCAGCTTCGCTGCGCCAAGCCCTTCACAAATGGCACCGAACGTGCTCGGTGGCATAGCAAAGTAGTTAATGGTTACGCGCTCTTTTTGATCGAGCATTTTACCCAGTTTGGTAAAATGCGTTGTATCGTTCACATCGAGGTTACAGAAGTCGAGACGGCCGCTGAGCTTATCCCACAGCGCTTCATCAATCTTCTCTTTCATGAAGGTTTCCAGCGCCTCGCGTACCACTTTGGTATAAGCCGCTTTATCCCACTCCGCACGCCCTACTCCGATAATACGGGTGGTTTCGTGGATCTGACCAGCTTTCTCCAGCTGATACAGCGAAGGCAACAGTTTACGGCGTGCAAGATCGCCTTTGGCACCGAAAATCACCAGATCGCATGCCTGGGCTGTTTGTGTTACCGCCATTTTCCTCTCCTCGTTGCAGGATCTCCCGGATGTGCATCCTCACCATCCCGGACCTTTATTGTCATGTTCTTACGGCACAATGTACTTTTTTCGCCGCGCCAGGACAAGCGAGCGTCCCGCTGTTCATCGCGACGTCGCGTAACCAACAGGCCGGCGTCCCTGACCAGGGTTTACGTCAGTCATTACAGACGGGGCCTGCAGAAGTATGACAAAGAATTCAGCTTCGCATTTATCTGCCGCTGCGCGAAGGCGTGCTTCACAGAGCAAATTTTTACTAAATCATGGTGATGTAAGCGCTTTCATGTCTGTGCGGTGCCGTTCGGGCGCATTTTAGCTCTGCTATGCAGCCGTGTTATACCGATGCTAAAAATGCGCAAGCAAAACCGGGGTTATCCTGTGCCGCGTTTTAGCGTGATAGATCGCTCCGCACTTTGACAAAGCAGACCCATCTTAACAGGGTCAGACATTTGGTGTACCTTAGGTGTAAGCGTTTACCTGGCGTTAATACTTCAAGCCCTTTTGCGTCAACACCCTGGAAGCAGTATCAATAGCCAAACAGAGACACGCGCATTGTAAATTTAATGCCAATCAATCAGATAGAATAAAAGGATCACCGAATGACCAGCCCTACAGCTTTCATCTCAAAATCCCCGTCACGTCGTCTCAGAAGAACCAAGATTGTTACTACCCTCGGCCCGGCAACCGACCGCGACAATAACCTTGAAAAAATCATCGCGGCAGGCGCTAACGTAGTACGCCTTAATTTCTCCCACGGCACGCCCGAAGATCACCAGCAGCGCGCCGATCGCGTACGTCAGATAGCCGCCAAGCTGGGGCGTCACGTGGCGATTCTCGGCGACCTGCAGGGGCCAAAAATCCGCGTCTCTACGTTTAAAGAAGGGAAAGTATTTCTCAGCGTCGGCGATCGTTTTCTGCTTGATGCGAACCTGAGCAAAGGTGAAGGCGACAAAGAAAAAGTCGGCATCGATTACAAAGGATTGCCGGAAGATGTCGTGCCGGGCGATATTCTGCTGCTCGATGATGGCCGCGTACAGCTGAAGGTGCTGGAGGTGCAGGATGTGAAAGTCTTCACTGAAGTTACCGTCGGTGGTCCGCTCTCTAATAACAAAGGTATCAACAAGCTGGGCGGCGGCCTCTCTGCCGAAGCGCTGACTGAAAAAGATAAGCTGGATATCGTCACGGCGGCAAAAATCGGCGTTGATTATCTGGCGGTGTCATTCCCGCGCAATGGCGAAGATATGAACTACGCCCGTCGTCTGGCTCGCGACGCCGGCTGTGATGCAAAGCTGGTGGCCAAAGTGGAGCGCGCAGAAGCGGTTGCGACACAGGAAGCAATGGATGATATTATCCTCGCGTCTGACGTTGTTATGGTGGCGCGCGGCGATCTGGGCGTTGAAATCGGCGATCCGGAACTGGTTGGTATTCAGAAAGCGCTGATCCGTCGCGCCCGTCAGCTGAACCGCACCATCATTACCGCCACGCAGATGATGGAATCGATGATCACCAATCCCATGCCAACCCGTGCGGAAGTGATGGATGTGGCCAACGCCGTACTGGATGGTACTGACGCCGTGATGCTGTCAGCGGAAACCGCAGCCGGGCAATATCCGGCGGAAACCGTTTCTGCGATGGCGAAAGTCTGCCTCGGCGCTGAAAAGATCCCAAGCGTAAACGTCTCCAAACATCGCCTGGACGTACAGTTTGATAACGTCGAAGAAGCGATCGCGATGTCAGCTATGTATGCGGCAAACCATCTGCAGGGTGTTTCTGCCATTATTACCATGACCGAATCAGGCCGTACCGCGCTAATGACGTCACGTATCACGTCAGGTTTGCCGATTTTTGCGATGTCGCGCCATGAGCGTACGCTGAACCTGACCGCTCTCTATCGCGGCGTGACGCCGGTCTATTTTGACAGCAACAACGACGGTGTGGCTGCCGCCCACGACGCGGTAAATCTGCTGCGCGATAAAGGTTTCCTCGTCTCCGGCGACCTGGTGATTGTCACCCAGGGCGATGTGATGGGCGCAACCGGTACCACCAACACCAGCCGCGTGCTGCGCGTCGACTAACGCCGACGCGTTACGCGTAGCGGCTGTAAAAATGGACAAACGCGACTGCTCTGGCGGTCGCGTTTTATTTTGCATTTTCAGGGAGGCTTGATGGCCCGCTACCAACCTATTGCCCGCTTAACCGGACGTACGCTGCTGTTTCCACTGGCGCTGGTCCTGTTTGAGTTCGCTACTTATATCGCTCATGACATGATCCAGCCCGGCATGCTGCTGGTCACGCAGGAGTTTGCCGTCGGCCCGCAGTGGGTCTCCACCTCTCTGACTGCCTATCTGATGGGCGGCGTGGTGCTGCAGTGGCTGCTGGGCCCGCTATCAGATAAGTATGGCCGGCGTCCGGTATTGCTTTCCGGCATCCTGTTTTTTGTGCTGGCCTGCATCCTTACCACCTGGGTCAGCACAATTGAGCAGTTTGTCACGCTGCGCTTTGTTCAGGGCATCAGCCTCTGCTTTATTGGCGCCGTCAGCTATGCGGCGGTGCAGGAAGCGTTTGAAGAGGCGCTCGCGGTGCGGGTAATGGCTCTGATGGCGAATGTGGCGCTGCTGGCGCCGCTGGCCGGTCCGCTGGCCGGGGCGGCATGGCTTACCGCAGGCAGCTGGCGCAGTATGTTCTGGCTGTTTGCGATCTGCAGCGTGATAGCGTTTATTTTACTGTGGCGCATCATGCCGGAAACGGCAGGCGATCGCAGTCGCTCCGTAGCGCTGCCGGTGCTGGCGCGCGGCTATGGCCGGCTGGCACGTGACAAACAGGTGATGTACGGTTCCTTTGCTATCGGCCTGGTGTTTATTCCCATTCTAACGTGGGTGGCGCTGTCTCCGGTGATCCTTATGCACGATGAGGGCCTGTCGCGCATGCATTATGCCCTGCTCCAGCTGCCGGTGTTTCTGGCTATGATTGCCGGCAATCTGACGCTGGGCAAACTGGCAGGCCGCGTACCGATTGAACAGCCGGTAAAACTGGCCGCCTGGCCCATCTTAATCGGACTCGGCATTGCGCTGATTGCCAACCTGATGAACAGTCATACTTACCTGCTGTTAACCGCCGGACTCAGTCTCTACGCGTTCGGGGCTGGCATGGTGAATGCCGGTCTCTATCGCCTGACGCTTTACGCCAGCAGTGAAGGCAAAGGCAGTATTGCCGCTATGCTGGGAATGATCAGCATCCTGACGCTGGCAGCGGGCATTGAGCTGGCTAAAGCGGGCTATTTTCACGGGGGGACGCCGTGGTTCAGTACGCTGAATTTTGCTGCGGGTCTGCTGTGGTTTGTGCTGGTTACGCTGTTTCTGCGTGAGCGCAGACGACTGAGCAGGGTCGAAGAGGTCGTATAACCGTGCGCTGCCGCTACGCACTGCGGGTAGCGGCAGCATACAGAATCACTTACGCGGATAGAGATCTTTACGCCGGTAAGGCTCGATATCCCCCTCTTTACGCGTTTTCAGCAGCTTCAGGATCCAGGTGTATTGCTCCGGATGCGGCCGCACAAAAATCTCCACTTCTTCATTCATACGGCGTGCCAGCCTGGTGTCATCCGCATCCACCAGATCGTCCATCGGCGGCCGCACGTAGATCTCCAGGCGGTGCGTTTTACTGTTGTATACCGGAAACAGCGGCACTACCCGCGCCCGGCAGACTTTCATCAGTCGTCCCACTGCCGGCAGCGTAGCCTTGTAGGTTGCAAAGAAATCGACAAACTCGCTGTGCTCAGCACCGTGATCCTGATCCGGCAGATAGTAGCCGTAGTAGCCCTGACGCACTGAGGCGATAAAGGGCTTAATCCCGTCGTTGCGCGCATGCATACGGCCACCAAACCGGCGGCGTACGGTGTTCCACAGATAATCCATTAGCGGATCGCTCTGATTGTGAAACATCGCTGCCATCTTCTGCCCTTCCGACGCCAGCAGCATGGCGGGGATATCCACGCCCCAGCCGTGCGGCACCAGGAAGATCACATTCTCATTGTTATTCTGTAAGTCAGTAATAATTTCACGGCCGTGCCACTCTACCCGCTGGCGCACCCGCTCCGGGTTGCGCATGCCGAGTTCTGCCATCATCGCCATCGCCTGCGGCGCGGTAGCAAACATGCGGTCAGCAATCTCTTCGCGCTGCGCTTCACTCAGTTCCGGCAAGCAGTAATAGAGATTGATCAGCGCACGACGCCGCGCACTTTTTGCCAGCTTACCGGCAAAGGTGCCTAAGCTACCCAGTAAAGGATCGCGCAGGCGTGGCGGCAGCATTGCCATGCCCGCCAGCGCACCAACCGCCAGCCAGCTTCCCCAGTATTTAGGTTTTAAAAAAGAACGTTGAAAAACGGGAATAAACTCGCTGTTATTTTTTTTTCGGGTTTCCATGCACTCGCCTCTGACAATGACGGCTCAATAATAGTGACGGCAGCTATTTTTGCAATCTTCACGCGCCTGAAAGCAAAAAACCGACGAATTAATCGTCGGTTTAACGTTTATTCGCCGCCGGACTTTTACAGCGCCAGCTGCGGCAGCCAGGTTTTAACCTGTGCAAGGTAGGTACTGCGATCTTTCCCGGTCAGCCCTTCCATACGCGGCATTTTCGCCGTCAGCGGGTTAACAGCCTGATTATTAATCCACACCTCGTAATGCAGGTGAGGACCGGTTGAGCGCCCGGTATTACCCGAGAGCGCGATGCGATCGCCGCGTTTAACTTTCTGCCCCGGCTTTACCAGCGCACGGCTCAGGTGCATATAGCGGGTCATATACTGACGGCCGTGACGAATCGCCACGTAGTTGCCCGCAGCCCCGCCGTTTTTAGCCACCACCACTTCGCCATCGCCGACGGCCAGCACCGGCGTCCCCACCGGCAGCGCAAAGTCGACGCCTTTATGCGGTGAGATGCGCCCGGTTACCGGGTTGAGGCGGCGCGGGTTAAAGTTTGAAGAGACGCGATACTGCTTAACCGTTGGAAAGCGCATAAAGCCTCGCGCCAGACCCGAACCGCTGCGATCGTAGAACTTGCCATCTTCCGCGCGGAAGGCGTAGTAATCTTTGCCGCCGCTGCGCACGCGCACGCCCAGCAGCTGGCTCTGGGCACTTTTGCCATCCAGCATCTCGCGCGACATCAGCACGCTGAACTCATCGCCCGAACGCAGTTTGCGAAAATCCATCTGCCACTGCATCGCTTTAATGACGTTGCTGGTTTCAGCGCTGCTCAGACCGGCACGCTGCGCACTGGCAGCAAAGCTGCCGCGCACTTCCCCTTTCAGCACGCTGTTTTGCCATTCGCCTTTTTGCATCTCCTGCTGCATGCTGAAGCTGCCATTTGGCTGACGCGCATAGGTACGGGTTTCACGGCGGTTGATTTCCCAGCTAAACGCCTGCAGCTGCCCTTCTGTATCCAGCGTCCAGCTCAGCTGCTGGCCCACCTGCAGATTGCGCAGCGCTTTATCACTGGCGACCAGCGCATTGATGTCGCTGAGATCGATGCCATACTGATTCAGCGCGCTGCTTAATGTATCGCCAGATGAAATGGTGTAGTCATGCTGATCGGGATTGTCAGGCACATCTTTGTCGATATCGTCCGCCGGCAAATCCTCTTCAGGTTCGGCCGTGGTTTGATCGATAGGCTCGCTGGCTTCCGGCAGCAGAGTGCGCAATGCGTTTTTATCCAGCGCAATCTCTTTGACAATCGGCGCAACGTCATGGGGATGATAGACATACGGCCGCCAGACAGCGACGGCCAGTGTGACAACGGTTAATGACCCCAGCATAACGCGGTGGGGGCGCGGCAAATTATTAAATGCGAGGGCGACAGAGCGGGCTATCTGCTGCACTTTTATCTTTTCCTCTATGCTCCATTCAGGCAGCTCGCATACTGGCTCGACAGCTGTGAGAGGAATTTCACATAACTGTCTTTGGTTAAGCTGATCCCCATGCCTAATGGATCCAGCGTGCCTTTGCGTACGCTGGTGCCACGTGACACGGCATCGATGACCGCCGGCCTGAATTGTGGCTCAGCAAAAACGCATACGGCTTTTTGCTCAACCAACTGTGTTCGTATTTGATGTAAACGCTGAGCGCCAGGCTGGATTTCAGGATTGACGGTAAAATGCCCCGCGGGGGACAAACCGTAGTGTTTCTCAAAATAGCTATACGCGTCGTGAAAAACGAAATAACCCTTGTTCCGCACCGGCGCAAGCTGCGCGCCAATGTGTTTGTCCGTCTCGGCCAGTGCTGCTTCAAACTGCTGCAGATTGGCGTCAAGTTTGGCTTTGCTTTCGGGCATAAGTTCCAATAATTTTCCGTGGATTGCAACAGCGGATTCTTGTGCAATCTTCGGTGACATCCACAGATGCATGTTATATTCACCATGATGATGGTGAGTATGAGAGGAGTCCTGATCTTCGGACTTATCTGAGGCGTGCCCTTCTTCGTGCTCATCCTCATCTTCTCCGCCCCGAATCAGCTGAGATTTCACCGCCGGCAGCGCGGCGATTTCCAGGTTCCTGCTGGCGGGCAGAGCGGCGGCAGGTTTGGTCAGGAAAGCCTCCATTTCAGGCCCGACCCAGATGACTAAGTCCGCGTTTTTAATGCGTTTTACATCAGAAGGACGGAGTGCGTAATCGTGTTCCGAGGCGCCATCCGGCAGCAATACTTCAACCGGCGTAATGCCTTCTGAAATCGCAGCTGCGATAAATCCTAACGGTTTGATTGACGTGACGACCGCTGAGTGGGCCGGAAGCGCAAGCGCGGCTAAAATGGCAGTGGCAGAAAGGTTAAAAAACAGGCGCTGCTTATTGTGTAACATAATGCGTCATTCCATCGTGACTGGGTGATGGAATGTGATATTATAACATTCTAATTTCAATGCAACCCGTAAATTATATGTCTTCACTTGTTACACTTGACGATATTTCAGTGACCTTTGCCCAGCGCCGTGTGCTGGCAGGTATCTCGCTGACGCTTCAGCCTGGTAAAATTCTGACCCTGCTGGGCCCTAACGGCGCCGGCAAGTCAACGCTGGTGCGAACGGTTTTAGGTCTGCTGACGCCGGACCGCGGCAGCGTACAGCGCGCGCCGGGTCTGCGTATTGGCTACGTGCCGCAAAAATTGCATATCGATCCCACGCTGCCGGTTACCGTAGAACGCTTTATGCGTCTGACAGGCGGCAGCAGGCGTGCCGATATCCTGCCGGCGCTGAAGCGCGTACAGGCCGGGCATCTGCTGCAGGCGCCGCTGCAGAAACTCTCCGGTGGTGAAACGCAGCGCGTATTGCTGGCGCGCGCCCTGCTGAACCAGCCGCAGCTGCTGGTGCTGGATGAACCGACCCAGGGCGTTGATGTAAACGGTCAGGTGGCGCTTTACGATTTAATCGATCAGCTGCGACGCGAACTTAACTGCGGCGTGCTGATGGTCTCACACGATCTGCATCTGGTGATGGCGAAAACCGACGAAGTGCTGTGCCTTAACCACCATATTTGCTGTTCCGGTACGCCGGAAGCGGTGTCGCAGCATCCTGAGTTTATCGCCATGTTTGGTCCGCGCGGCGCACAGCAGCTGGCCATTTACCGGCATCAGCATAACCATCGTCACGACCTACAGGGACGTATCGTTTTACGCAAAGGAAACAGCCCGTCATGATTGAATTATTACTTCCCGGCTGGCTCGGCGGCGCGCTGCTGGCGCTGGCGGCCGGACCGCTCGGCTCATTTGTGGTCTGGCGCCGCATGTCCTACTTTGGCGATACCCTGGCGCACGCCTCGCTGCTGGGCGTGGCTTTTGGCCTGCTGCTGAACGTTAACCCTTACTACGCGGTTATCCTGGTGACAATCTGTCTGGCGCTCGGCCTGGTATGGCTGGAACGTCGCCCGCATCTGGCCATTGATACGCTGTTAGGGATTATGGCGCACAGCGCGCTTTCACTTGGTCTGGTGGTGGTCAGCCTGATGCAGGGAGTCCGCGTTGATCTTATGGCCTACCTGTTTGGTGACCTGCTGGCGATTACGCCAGACGATCTCTGGCTGATGGGCGGCGGCGTTGCCATTGTACTGGTGGTAATGGCGTGGCAGTGGCGCGCCCTGCTCTCTATGACCATCAGTCCGGAGCTGGCGCAGGTTGACGGCGTGAATATTCAGCGTACCCGGCTGATGCTGATGCTGGTGACCGCCCTGACGATTGGCGTCGCAATGAAGTTTGTCGGCGCGCTGATTATTACCTCACTGCTGATTATCCCTGCCGCAACGGCGCGCCGCTTTTCGCGCTCTCCGGAACAGATGGCGGGCTGTGCAACGCTCGCCGGACTGATCGCCGTGACCGGTGGCCTGACGTTCTCCGCCACCTATGATACCCCTGCCGGACCTTCTGTGGTGCTCTGCGCCGCCGTGCTGTTTATACTCAGCATGATAAAAAAACCGGCTGTCTGAGTTATCCGTTCAGCCATGCAAAACGGGCACCTGAGGTGCCCGTTTTTTGTCTGCCTGCGTGCTGCACCCTATTCTTCGCGCACGATATCAAAGTGCCGGTAAGCGTGCTGCGTTGCCATACGGCCGCGCGGCGTACGCTGAATAAATCCCTGCTGGATCAGGAAAGGCTCTATAACATCCTCGATCGTTTCGCGCTCTTCGCCTATTGCTGCCGCCAGGTTATCCAGCCCTACCGGGCCACCCATAAACTTATCGATAATCGCCAGTAGCAGCTTGCGGTCCATGTAATCAAAACCCTGCGTATCGACATTCAGCATATCCAGCGCGCTGGCCGCCACGTCACCGCTCATGTTGCCTGCGGCACGGACATCGGCAAAATCACGCACGCGGCGCAGCAGGCGATTAGCGATACGCGGGGTGCCGCGTGCGCGACGGGCCACTTCCAGCGCGCCCTCTTCACTCAGCGTCAGACCGAGACAGGCCGCGCTGCGGCTGACAATATGCTGCAGATCCGGCACGTTATAGAACTCAAGCCGCTGGACAATGCCGAAACGATCGCGCAGCGGGGAGGTCAGCGACCCGGCGCGCGTCGTCGCGCCAATCAGGGTAAACGGCGGCAGATCGAGCTTGATTGAGCGGGCGGCCGGCCCCTCACCGATCATGATATCCAGCTGATAATCTTCCATTGCCGGATAGAGCACCTCTTCCACTACCGGGGAGAGACGGTGGATCTCATCAATAAACAGGACGTCGTGCGGTTCGAGATTGGTGAGCATCGCCGCCAGATCGCCCGCTTTCTCCAGCACCGGCCCTGACGTCGTGCGCAGATTGACGCCCATCTCATTCGCCACGATATTCGCCAGTGTGGTTTTCCCCAGCCCAGGCGGGCCGAAAATCAGCAGATGGTCAAGTGCATCGCCGCGCAGCTTTGCCGCCTGGATAAAGATCTCCATCTGTTCGCGCACCTGCGGCTGACCGACATACTCCGCGAGCAGCTTCGGGCGAATAGCACGATCCAGGCTCTCTTCTTCATTATATGAACTGCCCGAGACCAGGCGATCGGCTTCAATCATGTGTTACCTCAGATAGCTGCACGCAGCGCTTCGCGGATCAGGGTTTCGCAGTCTGCGTCAGGTTTGCCCACTTTGCTGATCATGCGGCTGGCTTCCTGCGGTTTATATCCCAGCGCCACCAGCGCAGCAGCCGCTTCTGCTTCAGCGTCGTTGTTCTCCGGCGCGGCCGCTGGCGTTGTCAGCGTAAAGGCTGAGTCGCCGCCAAAGAGATCGCCATGCATGCCTTTAAAGCGATCTTTCATCTCAACCACCAGGCGCTCAGCGGTTTTTTTGCCGACACCCGGCAGCTTCACCAGCGAGGCGACCTCTTCACGCTCAACAGCGGTCACAAACTGCTGCGCTGACATGCCCGATAGGATCGCCAGCGCCAGCTTGGGGCCAACGCCGTTGACTTTGATCAGCTCGCGAAAGAGCGCGCGCTCCTGTTTGCTGTTGAAACCAAACAGCAGCTGGGCATCTTCACGCACCACGAAATGGGTGAAAATGACCGCCTCCTGGGCGATCTCCGGCAGCTCGTAGAAGCAGGTCATTGGCATATGCACTTCATAACCGACGCCGTGCGCTTCAAGCAGCACCAGCGGCGGCTGTTTTTCCAGAATGTTGCCTCGTAAACGACCAATCACCTGAGCAATTCCTTAATCTGTGAGTAAGCGGTGCAGGGTATTCCCTGTGACCAGCGCAGCCGCTGGCGGTGTGATAGCGGCTATGTATAACATAAAAAAGGCTGGATGCATATCCAGCCTGTTAGCGCGTCTGATGGCAGCTTAACCCGAGCGCAGCCGCCCGCGCGTCATCACCAGTTTGCTGTCGCTCATGCGCGCCGCATTCTGGCTAACGTGGCAGTGGGTGATGGCGATAGCCAGCGCATCTGCCGCATCCGCCTGCGGGTTGGCCGGCAGTTTCAGCAGCGTGCGGACCATATGCTGCACCTGGCTCTTCTCCGCCCCGCCGGTTCCGGTAACCGTCTGTTTGACCTGCCGCGCCGCATATTCAAACACCGGCAAATCGGCATTGACCGCGGCCACAATCGCTGCGCCGCGAGCCTGGCCAAGTTTCAGTGCCGAATCCGCATTTTTCGCCATAAACACCTGCTCAATCGCAAAGTAGTCAGGCGAAAACTGCGTGATGATTTCGCAGACGCCGGCATAAATCAGCTTCAGGCGTCCCGGTAAATCGGTCACGTTGGTGCGGATACAGCCGCTGCCCAGGTAGCTCAGCTGACGGCCGGTCTGACGGATAACGCCGTAGCCGGTAATGCGCGAGCCGGGGTCAATCCCGAGAATAATCGCCACAGCACGCCTCCGGTTGCCGGAAAAATAACCACGCCATTACAGCGTTTCCGCCACCTCGTCAGAGATCTCACCGTTGTGATAAACCTCCTGCACGTCGTCGCAATCTTCCAGCATATCGATCAGCCGCAGCAGTTTTGGTGCCGTTTCTGCATCCAGTTCCGCTTTGGTTGACGGGATCATGGAGACTTCAGCGCTGTCAGCTTTCAGACCGCCCGCTTCCAGCGTATCACGCACGTTGCCCAGCTCTTCCCACGCTGTGAAGACATCGATGGCACCGTCATCATAGCTCACCACATCTTCCGCACCCGCTTCCAGTGCTGCTTCCATCACCGCATCTTCATCCTGACCCGGAGCAAAGGAGATCACTCCTTTTTTGCTGAAGAGATAGGAGACAGAGCCGTCAGTGCCCAGATTACCGCCGGTTTTGGTGAAGGCGTGGCGCACTTCTCCGACGGTACGGTTACGGTTGTCACTCAGGCATTCGATCATTACCGCAGAGCCGCCCGGACCGTAGCCTTCATAAATGATGGTTTCCATATTGGAATCATCTTCGCCGCCGACGCCGCGTGCAATGGCGCGGTTCATTGTGTCGCGCGTCATGTTATTTGAGAGCGCTTTATCCATCGCTGCGCGCAGACGCGGGTTAGAACCTGCATCGCCGCCGCCCAGCTTCGCGGCAGTGACCAGCTCGCGAATGATTTTAGTAAAGATCTTGCCGCGCTTGGCGTCCTGCGCCGCCTTACGATGTTTTGTGTTCGCCCATTTACTGTGACCAGCCATCTTACATTTTCTCCGATCTTTTACAGGGTGCAGGCTATCTTGCCTGCGCTCTTATCCCCGGCAGCATCCACGCCATCCGCACGCAGAGATCTGCGCGGCGGTGGTGGCGCTGACGATGAACAATTGCGCTGCGCCGATAACGCCTGACTGCTCAATGTTAGCGGTGCGGTTTGATAAAACAGCACACGATAGTTGGACGAAGGGAATACGCTTCGTCGAATGTGTGGAATTTACCCTGGTTGCCACCGGAAAACACGCGGCGGCGCTCGCTCAGATAAACTCTTCAATCGCCTGGCGATTGCTCCAGGATTTGGTTAACGCCGCAGCCTCTTCAGCGATCAGCCAGCGGGCAGCCAGGTGCTCACTCAGCAGCGGCATCCGTTCAGCCGGCAGCGCCAGCCGGAACCAGTGCTCGCGATTGTGCGTTATGCCTGGCGCATAGCGGTGACGAAAATGAGGGAAGATCTCAAATTCAATCTGCCGCTGGCAATCTTCAAGCTGCAGCCCTTCGCCACAGATATCGATCGCCAGCTCTTCCGCCACTTCGCGTGCTGCAGCCTGAGCCGGCGTTTCACCCGGCTCCAGACTGCCGGTGACCGACTGCCAGAAGCCGTGATCATCGCGCCGCTGCAGCATCAACACCCGGCCGGTATCTCGCGCAAAGATCACCACCAGCACCGATACCGGATGTTTAAAGCCCATTACTGCTGCTCTGGCTTTTCTTTCTTCGCGACAATCTGAATGCCCAGATCGCTCAGCGCAGCTGGATTTGCCAGGCTTGGTGCTTCCGTCATCATACAGGCTGCCGCCGTGGTTTTCGGGAAAGCGATCACGTCACGAATATTATCGGTGCCGGTGAGCAGCATAGTCAGACGATCAAGGCCAAACGCCAGACCGGCGTGCGGCGGCGTACCATATTTGAGCGCGTTCAGCAGGAAGCCAAACTTCTCCTGCTGTTCTTCAGCCGTAATGCCGAGAATGCTGAACACAGTCTGCTGCATCGTCCCGTTGTGGATACGCACAGAGCCGCCGCCCACTTCGTAGCCGTTGATCACCATATCGTAGGCATTAGCCACTGCCTGCGTCGGCTCGGCTGCCAGCTGCTCCGCCGTAAGCGACTTAGGTGAGGTAAACGGATGGTGCATCGCTGCCAGACCGCCTTCGTCATCCTCTTCAAACATCGGAAAGTCGATGACCCAGAGCGGTGCCCAGGCTTTCTCGTCGGTGATCTTCAGGTCGCGGCCAGCTTTCAGGCGCAGTGCACCCAGCGCATCCGCCACAACTTTAGCGCGATCGGCGCCAAAAAAGATCAGATCGCCATCCTGCGCGCCGGTGCGATCCAGAATCGCTTCCACGATCTCAGGCGTCAGGAATTTGGCCACCGGACTTTGCACGCCTTCAGCGCCACTGGCGCGGGCGTTGATTTTCATCCATGCCAGGCCACGTGCACCATAAATCTCAACAAACTTCGTATATTCATCAATCTGCTTACGCGTCAGCGTCGCACCGCCCGGCACGCGCAGCGCAGCAACCCGTCCTTTGGCGTCGTTCGCCGGACCAGAGAACACCTTAAACTCTACGTCTTTCAGCAGATCGGCAACGTCCACCAGTTCCATCGGATTACGCAGATCGGGTTTATCAGAGCCGTAGCGGTTCATCGCTTCTGCAAACGTCATCAGCGGGAAATCACCCAGATCAACGCCTTTGATCTCAAGCCAGAGCTCGCGGATCAGGCGCTCCATCTTCTCCCGCACCTCTTCCGCGCTCATAAAGGAGGTTTCAACGTCGATTTGCGTAAATTCAGGCTGGCGATCGGCCCGCAGATCTTCATCGCGGAAGCATTTTACAATCTGATAGTAGCGATCGAAGCCGGACATCATCAGCAGCTGCTTAAACAGCTGTGGCGACTGCGGCAGCGCATAGAACTTGCCTTTATGCACGCGGCTTGGCACCAGATAGTCGCGCGCGCCTTCCGGCGTTGCTTTGGTCAGCATCGGCGTTTCAATATCCAGGAAACCTTCACTGTCCATAAAGCGGCGAACAAAGCTGGTAATTCTGGCGCGCGTTTTCAGGCGCTGTGCCATCTCCGGGCGACGCAGATCGAGGTAACGATAGGTCAGACGCGCTTCTTCGCTATTGACCTGGTTGGAGTCCAGCGGCAGCGGCTCCGCGCGATTAATGATGGTCAGCGCGTGGGCAAACACTTCGATATCGCCGGTCGCCATATCGCTGTTGCGGTTTTTCTCTTCACGCGCGCGCACCGTACCGGTGATCTGGATGCAGAATTCGTTGCGCAGCTCAGACGCCAGCTGGAAAGCCTCCTGATAATCGGCATCAAAAAACACCTGAGCGATCCCTTCGCGGTCACGCATATCGATAAAAATCAGGCTGCCGAGATCGCGACGGCGATTAACCCAGCCGCAGAGAGTAACTTGCTGACCCACATGAGACAGGTTGAGCTGTCCGCAATATTCTGTACGCATAACGTATCCTTTTAACTTCGACGCTGCTGCCAGGCAGCATCAGGGCGCGTAACCTCTGAAGATGCTGCCGCAAAAAAGGCAGCTATTATAATGGAAAAAGCCAGGCAGGATAAGTAGAGCTGCTGCAAAGCAGCTAATTCATCGGCATTTATGCGTTATCCTCTGCCCGCTTTCTCTTACAACCGGCATCCGGAGTCCGTTTTGACGCTTCGTATTGGTCTACCACAATGGCATCACCCGCAGTGGAAACAGTTTGGTCTGCATACGCTGGAGGATTATGCGCGTCTGTTTAGCTGCGTAGAAGGGAATACAACGCTGTATGCGCTGCCAAAACCTGAGGTGGTGCAGCGCTGGCGCGACATGACGCATGACGATTTCCGCTTCTGCTTTAAATTTCCCGCAACCATCTCTCATCAGGCTGCTCTGCGTAATTGTGATGATTTAGTCAGCGATTTTTTTCGCCTGCTGGATCCGCTCAGCACGCGCCTGGGGCAATACTGGCTGCAGCTGCCCGCCAGTTTTTCACCGGCACAGCTTGACGATCTGTGGCGCTTTCTGGATAGCCTGCCGCGCAGCTTCAGCTATGGCGTTGAAGTGCGTCATCAGGCATTTTTTGCCCGTGGCGAGGCGGAGCGCCAGCTAAACCGTGGCCTGCACGCGCGCGGCGTTAACCGGGTGGTACTCGACAGCCGGCCGGTGCACGCTTCTGCCTCACAATCGGCTGCCGCTATCGACGCGCGGGCGAAAAAACCGCGCGTGCCGCCACATGCGGTGCGCACCGGCACTCAGCCGATGGTCCGGTTTATCGGCAGCGATAGCGTGGCAGAGAGCGAAGCCCTCTTTCCGCCGTGGCGCAGCAAGCTGGCAGCGTGGCAGACAGAGAGCGATCCGCTGCTGTTTATTCATACGCCGGATATGGGAGAGGTGTTTCCGCTGGTACAGGCGCTCTGGCCACAGCTGCAGGCGCTGGAACCCGGCCTGCGCGACCTGCCAGCGTGGCCGCAGCAGAGCGCGCTGTTCTGAGCAGGGAAACGGGTGCAGCAGAGGCGACTTTCTGCCAGAATAGCGCCCTTTCCGTTTTTCTCTTCGGATTTTCCATTATGTCTGACCGCGATACGCTATTTTCCGCACCTATCGATAAGCTGGGTGACTGGACCTTTGACGAGCGCGTGGCTGAAGTCTTCCCCGATATGATTCAGCGCTCGGTGCCCGGCTACTCCAACATCATTTCAATGATTGGTATGCTGGCAGAACGCTTTGTACAGCCCGACAGCCAGGTGTATGACCTCGGGTGTTCACTGGGGGCCGCCACTCTTTCGGTGCGCCGCAATATCCGCGTACCCGGCTGCCAGATTATTGCCGTGGATAATTCGCCGGCGATGGTTGAGCGCTGCCGCCGCCATATCGACGCCTTTCGTGCCGATACGCCGGTACAGGTGCTGGAGGCTGATATCCGCGATATCGAAATTGAGAACGCTTCGCTGGTGGTGCTCAACTTTACGCTGCAGTTTCTGGCGCCTGACGCCCGCATTGCGCTGCTGGAAAAAATTGCCCGCGGCCTGAATCCCGGCGGCGCCCTGGTGCTGTCAGAAAAGTTCAGCTTTGAAGATGCTGAGGTGGGCGAACTGCTGTTTAACATGCATCACGATTTCAAGCGTGCCAACGGCTACAGCGAACTGGAGATTAGCCAGAAGCGCAGCATGCTGGAGAATGTCATGCTGACCGACAGCGTGGAAACGCACAAAGCCCGCCTTAAAGCGGCGGGCTTTGCTCATGCAGAACTCTGGTTCCAGTGCTTCAACTTTGGTTCACTGGTGGCGCTGAAATGATCGACTTTGGCCGTTTTTATCAGCAAATCGCCACCGGCCCGCTGGCGAGCTGGCTGGAAGTTCTGCCGGCGCAAATCGCGGCCTGGCAGCGTGACAATCTGCACGGACATTTTCGCAACTGGGAAAAAGCGGTGGAGTATCTGCCGCTGCTGACGCCGCAAACGCTGGATCTGGTGCACAGCGTCAGCGCGCAGCGTGACGATCTGACCGATCGCCAGCGCGCCGGTATTGAAAAGCTGCTGCGTAATCTGATGCCGTGGCGTAAAGGCCCCTATGCGCTTTACGGCACGGAGATCGACACGGAATGGCGCTCTGACTGGAAATGGGATCGGGTGTTACCCCATATCTCTCCGCTCGCCGGGCGGACGATTCTGGACGTTGGCTGCGGCAGCGGCTATCACATGTGGCGTATGCTGGGCGCTGGCGCGCAGATGGTGGTGGGCATCGACCCGATGCAGCTGTTTCTCTGCCAGTTCGAAGCGGTACGTAAACTGCTGGGTGACGATCGCCGCGCGCATCTGCTGCCGCTCGGCATTGAACAGCTGCCCGCGCTGCAGGCGTTTGATACCGTATTCTCAATGGGCGTGCTCTACCACCGCCGTTCACCGCTCGATCATCTGCTGCAGCTGAAAAATCAGCTGGTGAGCGAGGGTGAGCTGGTGCTGGAAACGCTGGTGATTGAGGGCGATGAACATGCCGTCCTGGTACCGGGTGAGCGCTATGCGCAAATGCGCAACGTCTACTTTATTCCGTCAGCGGCAGCGCTGAAAGGCTGGCTGGAGAAGTGCGGTTTTGTTGATGTACGCATTGCCGACTATGCGGTCACGTCCGTGGAAGAGCAGCGTCGCACCAGCTGGATGACCAGCGAGTCGCTGGCAGAGTTTCTCGATCCGGCCGATAGCAGCAAAACGGTTGAGGGTTACCCCGCGCCGCTGCGCGCCGTACTGGTTGCCCGCAAGCCCTGAAAATACGCGCCGCGACGGCATCGCGGCGCGTCAGGTATTATCCTGCTACTGCTCATCTGCTGACCGATCCCAGTACTGATATTTATAGGCGGAAGTAAGATGACGCTCGATAGTGCCTTTGGCAAACACCTCTTTTTCGTGCAGAAAACTCAGCGTACAGTTGCCGGCTTCATCCCAGAGCTGACAGGTGTCCGTAGAGTGCAGCGTGCTGACCGGCGTGGTCGCCAGCCCGCTTAATCCCAGCTCGCGCCACTGCTTATCGTAACGCCAGATCTCCCGGCTGCGCGCGCTTTGCGTCTCAACCACCCGATCCTGCGCATTCCAGCGCCAGCGGTTTTCACCGTTATTTTGTTTATCGCTGCCGCGCGTGACGCTCTTCTGCACCCGTAATCGCGGGTCGTAATGATAGGCGATCGCTGCAGAACCCTCACTGCCCATATTCACGAATTTATCGGTGGCGCTGATGATGTTTCCCTGCGGCCCTTTGCGCCAGCTCAGCGTACCCTGTCGCTGATCCACCACTTCTTCACGCCCCGCCTTAATCGCGGTAACCCGCCAGGCGTACTCCGCTACCCAGCCGCGCTGTACGCGGGCAATATGCTGCTCCATGCTCAGCACAATATTCCCTTCGCGCTTATCGTAGCTGATATCAGCCACCATCAGGTCGCCGCAGCGGTCAAACTGGCCCAGCACGCGTTTCTGGGAGTCAACGTCTTTACCAAACTCCCCGGCAATAACCTGCCGCACCGCGCCTTTTGCCGCGCCGCCCAGCAGGATCCAGAGATTGCTGCTGCTGATGTTATGGCTGAGCGGCGGACAGGGAGCGGTGGCCGCCTGCGTCGGGCAGGCAGCTAAATATGTCAGCAACAGCGTGGCACAAAGGTGGCATTTCATAGGGTTATCCGCATGGAGCCATCTGTTAAGCAAAGCACCTTTTCCGCCAGATCGCTATGGTAATGGCGGGCGGAGGAGAAAATTATGCCGGGTGTAGCAAATATAAAGGGAGTGAATCAACCGCAGAACAGGCTATATTTGCCGGCAGCCGGCTCACCTGCGCGTTCTTAACGGCATAAAAAAAACCCCAGCAAATGACTGGGGCGTGGTACTTGCAAACATCACGTCAGGGTTGGTGGCGTGCTGTGCGGCAAAATCGATAGCGGATCAGGCGACCCGGTTAACGTTCATCTGCATCATACTTTTCATGGCTTCTATTACGTCACCATCAACGCAGGAACGGCTGAATTCATCGGTTTCTGCTTCGGCGCACATCGAAACACCCGCTTTGCGATAGCGCATAGAGGAAGCGATGGCGCGACTGGCTGAGCTGTGCACCTCCTGCAAGCCGCAATCCAGAAACTTCTGCAGATTGCTCAGGCGTACACCAGCACCGGCCATAATGATTGGACCCGTGCTTAATTGATTAAGTTCCCTGAGTAGTGCAATTCCTGTTTCTGCACTCTGCTGCTGGCCTGACGTCAGGATGCGCGCGACACCCAGATCGGTCAGCACCTCCAGCGCCCGCCTGGGACTGTGGCACAGATCAAACGCCCGGTGAAAGGTCACGGCCAGGCCATCGCACAGTTGCATAATCTGCTGCATACGCGGCACATCGATATGCGCATCTTCATCCAGAACGCCCACGACGACGCCGGGAAAGCCCCATTCGCGTATCTGCGCGATATCCGATTTCATAATGTCAAACTCCAGACGGGAGTAGCAAAAATCGCCGCCGCGCGGCCGGATGATGGGATGCACCGGAATAGTCAGCTCGCGCAGTGCGGCCTGCAGCATGCCCGCTGACGGTGTCAGCCCGCCCTCGCGCGGGGCGCTGCAAAGCTCTACGCGATCGGCACCGGCGCGCTGGGCGGTCACTGCGCAATCAATGCCGTAGCAACAAATTTCCAGTTTCGTCATCGGTTTCTCCTTATCACGACTGCTGGCTCAGAGGGGGTAGCTTCGGTTAGTCTGTTACTCACTCATTTTACGTGGAAAGCGCACTATGGTATTCGATTTTGATCAACGGATAGACCGCGGTCACAGTGATAGTCTTAAATGGCACAAATATCGTGACCGTGATGTGCTGCCACTCTGGATTGCAGATACCGATTTTCGCTCGCCACCCTGTATTATTGAGGCCATTCAAAAGCGAGTCGCACACGGTGTATTCGGTTACGGTGTCACGCCTGCCGGACTGACAGAGATTATCGTGCAGCGCATGGCGGAGCGCTATAACTGGAGTATCAGGCCAGAATGGATAGTGATATTGCCGGGGGTTGTAAGCGGGCTCAACATTGCCGTGCGTGCTTTTACCGCAGCCGGGGAGCGTACCGTGGCGCCTGCGCCCATCTATCCGCCGTTTCGCGGCGCTTCCCGGCTGGCCGATTGCGCGCAGCTCAGTCTGCCGCTGCAGCGCACAAAAGATCGCTGGGTCATGGACATCGATCGGGCGGAGATGACGGGCAACGAGCGACTGCTGATGCTGTGCAACCCGCAAAACCCCGGCGGCACGGTGTACCGGCGCGATGAACTCTCCCGCCAGCTGGCGTTTGCGCAGCGCCACGATCTTATCGTCTGTTCAGATGAGATCCACGCCGATCTGGTGCTTACGCCGGGCGTGCAGCATACGCCGTTTGCCGCGCTGAGTGAGGATGCCGCACAGCGCAGCATAACACTTATCTCCCCCTCTAAAAGTTTCAACATCGCCGGTCTGGGAGCCTCTATGGCCATTATTCCCGATGATACGTTACGCCGGCGTTTTAAGCAGGTGCGTGAGGGGATCGTGCCGGGCGTGGATATTCTGGCACTGGTTGCCGCCGAGGCGGCGTGGCGCGAGGGTGATGCGTGGCTACAGGCGCAAATTGCCTATCTGCGCGCAAACCGCGACTGGCTGGCGAGCCGCATTGATGCCCTACCCGGCCTCGATATGGTTGTGCCGGACGCGACCTATCTCGGCTGGATTGACGCCAGCGGCCTGCAGAGTGAAAACCCGGCGCGCTATTTTGAGCAGTACGGGCTCGGCTTCTCGCCCGGAGGCGATTTTGGCGATGACCGCTTTGTCCGCTTCAATTTTGGCTGCACGCGCGCCACCCTGCAGGAAGCGGCAGCGCGCCTGAAGCAGGCGGTGGAAGCCCGGCGTTAATCGCGCTCGCTGGCGACAATCTCTTCAAGTCGCCAGGGGTGAAATTTAATCGTGGTTTCACCATCGGTGACGGCCAGCACAGGATTAGGCAGGCGTTCATTCTCGCCCTGCGGCGCGCTGGTTTTAAAAGAGATGCCGGGCTGCGTCAACGCCGCATCAGAGAGCAGCGCCATGGCGCGCATGCCCAGCGTTTCCGGCTCACCGCGCAGGACGATCTCAATATGTTCCCAGCCCTCGTGCCGGTACAGCTTCGCGCCCGGCCAGGGCAGCTCAATCACATCAATCTGCTGCCCTGCCAGCGTGACCGGCTGCCGGAGTTTAAACAGACAGATCGGTCGACCGTTAATCATCGCTTCTGAAAAGAGCTCACCAATTTGCAAAAAGCCGCGCTTCCAGCGTTCGGCGGTAGCAAACTGGTGACAGCGCACGGCCAGATGATCAATCTCGTGTGCCTGCGGTGAAAGTCCGAGTCGCGCAGCAAAAGCCTGCAGCGCCTGCTCAAAACGGCAAAAATCTTCTGTTAAATCGTCTAACTCCGGGGGAAAGTCCAGCTTCATTACCTGAAACCTCAACGTCTGTTCAGTGAAATTAATCATTAAAATCAATATGCCAGCTTTTTCAGCCAGACAAAACCTTCGGATTCATCCGATTTAGTCAATAAAAACCGCCAAAACCAGATAAAAACAGGCTTACATTCAGATTATTCGCCTAATCAGGGCCAGGCTTAACTTTATAAAAACAAGCTAAGCTTATGATTAAATTGACGAATCTTTACACAATGAGATAACTCTTATTTGGGCACCAATGAATTGCAGATAACCCCCCTTTCTTATAAATTTGAGTTTCTACCTCACAAGGAACGGCTCTATGTCTATGCTCATTGTTGTCGCGGTTCTCATTGCATTAACGGGATTCGCCATTTCCCGTCACTGGAAGGTGCGTGAAGACAAAAGCGTCAAAAATCCTCGTCGTCACCCGCGCCGCCGTTAATCGGCGCGCGGTTTTGCCGTCAGCTGACCAGTCCGGGCCGACTGCTGTTGCTGACGCATCCTAACATTTCACGTATACTTCCCCTCTCTTTTTTTCCGTCCCGACACAAGCGCGGGATGATGGTATCGGCTCGTCCTCTGCTGACGGGCCTTTTCAGCATATGAAGGTAACGCGGTGAATATTCAGGCTCTTCTTTCCGATAAAGTCAGTCAGGCGATGCGTGCAGCGGGTGCGCCCGACGATTGCGAACCGCTGGTTCGTCAGTCAGCTAAAGTCCAGTTTGGTGATTATCAGGCGAACGGCATCATGGGCGCGGCAAAACGGCTGGGCCAGGCACCGCGTCAGCTGGCTGAACAGGTGGTGAAGCATCTGGATCTGACCGGCATTGCCAGTCATACCGAGATTGCAGGGCCTGGCTTTATCAATATTTTCCTCGATCGCCAGTGGCTGGCACAGCAGGCCGCGCAGGCGCTGCAGCAGCCCGATCTCGGCGTCAGCAAACCTGAACCGCAAACCATTGTTATCGACTACTCGGCACCTAACGTGGCGAAAGAGATGCACGTGGGCCACGTGCGCTCCACCATCATCGGCGATGCGGCAGTGCGGACGCTGGAGTTTCTGGGTCACAATGTGATCCGGGCTAACCACGTCGGCGACTGGGGTACGCAGTTTGGCATGCTTATCGCCTATCTGGAAAAGCAGCAGAATGAAGATCATGCTGATATTGCTCTCGCCGATCTGGAAGCATTTTATCGCGAAGCAAAGCGTACTTACGATGAAGATGAAGCGTTCGCCGCGCGCGCGCGCAGTTATGTCGTCAAGCTGCAGGGCGGCGATGAGTATTGTCGCACCATGTGGAAAAAGCTGGTGGATATCACCATGAGCCAGAATCAGCTGGTCTATGACCGTCTGAATGTCACTCTGACGCGTAATGATGTCATGGGAGAGAGCCTCTACAACGATATGCTGCCAGGCATTGTCGCTGACCTGCGTGAAAAGGGTCTGGCGGTCACCAGCGAAGGCGCGACGGTGGTTTTCCTTGATGAGTATAAAAACAAGGAAGGCGAGCCGATGGGCGTTATCATCCAGAAAAAGGATGGCGGCTATCTCTATACCACTACCGATATCGCCTGCGCAAAATATCGCTATGAAACGCTGCACGCCGATCGCGTGCTCTACTATATCGACTCACGCCAGCATCAGCACCTGCAGCAGGCATGGACCATCGTACGTAAAGCGGGCTACGTGCCAGCCTCCGTGCCGCTTGAGCACCACGCCTTCGGCATGATGCTGGGCAAAGATGGCCGTCCGTTTAAAACCCGCAGCGGTGGCACCATTAAGCTGGCGGATCTGCTGGATGAAGCCGTTGAACGTGCCCACACGCTGGTCAGCGCTAAAAATCCGGAGATGTCGCCGCAGGAACTGGCCGATCTGGCGGAAATTGTTGGCATCGGCGCGGTTAAATATGCCGATCTCTCCAAGAGCCGTACCACAGATTACATTTTCGACTGGGACAACATGCTGGCATTTGAGGGCAATACCGCGCCTTATATGCAGTATGCCTATACCCGCGTCCTGTCGGTGTTCCGTAAAGCGGGTCTGGATGCAGAGACCCTGAGCGGTGAAATTACGCTAACGGATGAGCGCGAAGCGCTGCTGGCCACGCGCCTGCTGCAGTTTGAAGAGGTGATCACGCAGGTTGCGCGTGATGGCACGCCGCATGTTATGTGTGCTTATCTGTATGACCTGGCCGGACTCTTCTCCGGCTTCTATGAGCACTGCCCGATTCTGGCGGCTGAAGAGGCGTCTGTACGCAACAGCCGCCTGCAGCTGGCGGCTCTCACCGCGAAGACCCTGAAACAGGGGCTGGATACGCTGGGGATTAAAACCGTCGAACGGATGTAATGACAGCAGCTGATAAAAAACCCGCCTTGTGCGGGTTTTTTGTTATTACCGATAGTTTACGGTCACTTCACTGCTGAGCACCCGCAGACCCGGCGGCAGCGCTCCCTGCCCCTGAAAGCCAAACGCCAGATAGAGCGGCTCTTCGGCCGGGATCAGCGCCAGACCGCGCGTGGATCCGCTGGCCCCATCCAGCTCCACGCAGCGCTGGCTGGCGCAGAGGCGCACTACCAGCCCGGATGGTGCCGGACGGCTGAGCTGATAGCGCCAGTTCACCACGGCGATGTTGCCGGGTGCCGCAGAAGGCGCCCTGAGCGCTGGCGATAACAGCCAGCTGCCGCGTGCCCCAAGTCCGGGACCGCTGACGCTGGCGCTCCACGCACCGGTAGCGGCTATGCCCGCCAGCGGTGTGAACAGCAGCAGCAACATTAACGGATAGCAGCGCCGCATTATTTGCCTCCAATCGTGGCGGTCATGCGGATCTGGCGATTGTCACTCAGCTCCAGATTGGAAAGTACCACCAGCTGCGGCAGGTTACGCCGCAGGAAGCGCGCCAGCAGCGCACGCAGCGGATGGTTCACCAGCAGGACCGGCGGCGCACCGCTCATCTCCTGCTGCTGCAGCGCCGCCTGTGCCTGCATCAGCAGACGATCGGCCAGCCCTGGCTCCAGGCCACCGCCGCCCTGCAGCGCCTGCAGCAGCAGACGCTCCAGCATGGCATCCAGGCCAATAACCTGCACCTCTCCGCTGCCCGGGAACCACTGCTGGGTGATCGCCCGCCCCAGCGCCACGCGTACTACGCTGGTCAGCTCCTGTGGGTCGCTCTGCACCGGCGCGTGCTCCGCCAGCGTTTCGATGATGGTGCGCATATCCCTGATTGATACCCGCTCGGTAAGCAGGTTCTGCAGCACTTTATGCAGCGTGGTCAGGCTGATTACCCCCGGCACCAGATCTTCCGTCAGCTTCGGCATCTCCTGAGTAACGCGATCCAGCAGCTGCTGCGCCTCCTGCCGGCCAAACAGCTCGCTGGCGTACTGTCCAATCAGGTGGTTGAGGTGCGTTGCCACCACGGTGCTTGCCTCGACCACGGTATAACCCTGAATCTGCGCCTGCTCTTTCAGGGCGCTGTCGATCCAGATCGCCGCCAGGCCAAACGCCGGATCAACGGTAGGCTCGCCCGGCAGGCTGCCGGCTGCGGTGCCGGGATTAATGGCCATCCAGCGGCCAGGGTAGGCGTCACCGCTGCCAATCTCCACGCCTTTCATCAGAATGCGATAGCGTGCGGGCGGCAGCTCCATGTTGTCGCGGATATGTACCACCGGCGGCAGAAAACCAACCTCCTGTGCCACTTTCTTACGGATGCTGCGGATACGGCCCAGCAGCTCGCCATTCTGGGTATGGTCAACCATCGGAATGAGGCGATAGCCCACTTCCATTCCCAGCGAATCCTCCAGCTGAACGTCGGTCCAGGAGGCCTCAACCGTGGCGGGCGTCTCCTGGGTTTTCATCAGGCTGGCTGATTCAGGCTGCTTCTTCGGCTGCATCTCACGGCCGCGCAGCCACCAGGCAAGCCCGAGCAGCGCGCCGGTAAACAGCAGAAAGACAAAGTTAGGCATGCCGGGCACCAGACCAAGCAGGCCGATTACCCCGGCGCTGAGCATCAGCACGCGTGGATTATTAAACAGCTGCCCGACCATCTGCTCACCGACATCCTGGTCAGTGGCGACGCGGGTGACGATGACGCCTGCTGCCGTGGAGATCACCAGCGCCGGGATCTGCGCCACCAGGCCATCACCGATAGTCAGCAGCGTATAGGTCTCACCGGCGTGGCCAACATCCATCCCATGCTGCACAACGCCCACCAGCAGGCCGCCAATGACGTTGATCACCATGATGAGAATACCGGCGACGGCATCCCCGCGCACAAACTTGCTGGCACCATCCATTGAACCGTAGAAATCGGCCTCCTGCGTCACTTCGGAACGGCGACGCTTGGCCTCATCTTCGCCAATCAGACCGGCGTTAAGATCGGCATCAATCGCCATCTGCTTGCCGGGCATTCCGTCCAGTACAAAGCGGGCGCCAACTTCCGCAATACGTCCGGCGCCTTTGGTGATGACCATGAAGTTGATGATCACCAGAATGATAAACACCACAATACCGATGGCAAAGTTACCACCGACCAGAAAGTGGCCAAACGCTTCTACGACGCGGCCCGCTGCGTCGGCCCCGGTATGTCCTTCCAGCAGAATGATACGGGTGGAGGCGACGTTCAGCGCCAGGCGTAATAGCGTTGAGAACAGCAGTATGGTGGGGAACGCCGCAAACTCCAGGGTGCGCTGGGTGAACATCGCCACCAGCAGCACCATGATCGATAGCGCGATATTAAAGGTAAACAGCAGATCGAGAATGAAGGCGGGCAGCGGCAGCACCATCATCGACAGGATCAACATTATCAGCACCGGTCCTGCCAGCACCTGCCATTGCGTCTCTTTAAAACTGCCCGGTAAACGCAGCTTTTCGGCCAGATTAGCCATCGTCTCTGTTCTCTCCTGCAAAGTCCATCTCTGCCGGGACCGGCAGATGCTTAGGTTTGGTCGGGATCAGGCCGCCTTCGCGCTTCCAGCGCCGCAGCTGCCAGACCCAGGCCAGCACTTCCGCTACGGCAGCGTACAGCGCACCGGGGATAAACTGACCAATTTCAGTATGCCGATAGAGCGCTCGCGCCAGCGGCGGCGCTTCAAGGATCGGCACGCGGTGCTCTTTTGCCACTTCACGAATGCGCAGCGCGATGTCACCTGCGCCTTTCGCCACCACTTTTGGCGCATTCATCTTGCCTTCCTGATACTGCAGCGCCACCGAGTAGTGCGTCGGGTTCGTCACAATCACGTCAGCTTTCGGTACATCAGCCATCATGCGGCGGCGGGCCGCCGCGCGCATCGCCTGACGGATCCGCCCCTTCACGTGCGGATCGCCCTCATTCTGTTTATGTTCGTCGCGGATCTCCTGACGCGTCATGCGCAGCTTTTTGAAATAGCTGTAGAGCTGCCAGAACACATCAAAACCGACCATCGGAAACAGACCCAGCATCACCAGCCCGCAGCTGGTGGCGACCATACTCAGGCCATGGTGCAGCGCGTTAACCGGCGATTCCGCGATCAGCCGCAGCATCTCCTGCCAGTGGCTCCAGAGATACCAGCCCGCTACCACCCCTACCAGCACCGCCTTGAGGATCGCCTTCACCAGTTCAGCCGCGCTCTGGCCGGAAAAGAGGCGTTTTATGCCTGGCAGCGGGTTGAGCTTCTTAAAATCGAGTTTGATCGACTTACCGCTGATATGAATGCCGCCCAGCGCCATCGGGGCCGCCATGGCAACAATTACCAGCCCGCCCATCAGCGGCAGCAGCGCCACCACTGCCTGCATGACCAGATTGCCGATATGCGCCACAATAATTTTGTCATCGTTCACCATACCGTGATCGAAGCGAAAACCGGTTGCCACCATACGGGCAAGCTGCGTGGCCATGTGGGAACCGCCAAGCCAGAGGATCATCAGCCCGGTCAGCAGCATCAGCACCGATGTCAGCTCGCGCGATCGCGGGATCTGCCCCTCTTCCCGCGCTTTCTCAAGTCGGTGGGGGGTGGGCGATTCTGTTTTGTCCTCGCTGCTACTCTCTTCAGACACAGCACACCTCAGCTGGCAGAAATTCTGAGTACAGGATGACAAACTTACCCGGGAGTGAAGCGCGGATTAAACGACGAAATAACCTGCTTATTGCGTCATAAGTAAAATCGTTGTCGTGCCCTGTCCGTTTTCTCAGCAGAAACAGCGCACAAAAGACGTGACGCGATCGGGGTTTTAGGGATCTGAACAGGCGCGGAAAATCTTAAAATGAGAATTTTCTGCAAAGAGATCACATTATTAATTTCACTGTAAAACATAAATTTTTATAATGTTTTATCCCGGACAGACGTTTGCCTGAAAAGATTCTTCGCTACCCGGCCTGCCCGATGCCGGGTGAACCGTAAAAGTCGCTTAACTGTTGCAGCCTTCTGCAGACCTCCTCTGCGGCTTCAGGCGTGATGTTATGGCGCTAACACGCAATTTACCGCGATGCAATAGTTTGAATTCTCAAAAGTCTTAGGTAGACTGAGACGCACGTTGTCCTGAAGAGATCTGGCTGTTTTTCGTGGTTTTTTCGCAACACACTATGTTCATACTCGCCGGGTACGCCCACTGTTACTCTGCAATTAATCTGATGGAATGATAAGGATGATGGTGAAAAAAACGCTTATGCTTACGCTGCTGGCGACCCTGACGCTGGCCGGGTGCAAAACCCCGCCGCCGGCAGTGACAGAGGATACGCTGGTAACCAGTACGGTTAACGGCGTTACCCTGACGCATCGTTATGCGGTTGCCGCACCGGCAGAGTTCACCCCCGTCAACGCATCCTGGCGCGCACTCTACGCCGCTTCCGTTATGACCACCCCTGACTACGGCGGTAAAGTCGTGCGCTACCTTGATAATGCCCAGCGCTTTGAAGTGCTTGGCCGGGTGGAGCATAACTGGCTGGCGATTGCTGAAGAGCCTGAAGGCCAGCTGATAGGCTATATCCCCCCTAAAGCGGCCGTTGAGACCAGCCGCTATGACGCCACGTTGCGCAGCGATCGCCCGAAACCGCGTCGCGCTAAACAGGTGTGCGTGGCAGTAGGCGGTGCCAGTAAGGCGTGCCGCACCACTGATACCGCGACCTGGATCCTGGATTGAGTCAACAATCTGGCGCATATTGGCGACAGTCATACCGCAGTTTATGGCAAAATAGCGCCGTCATCGCCAGGAAAAACGAGAGTTAATGATGCAGGATCCCATTGCCCGCGAGGATATCAGCGCGGGCAACGATAACCTTTTGCTGAACGCCGCCGCCCCGGTGCTGAATGCTGTTGTCCGCATCCGGCAGGCTGCCACGCATGACGATCCGGCCGGGTTGCGCCAGCTGCTGATTGATGAAATCCGGCTGTTTGAACAGCGCTGCAAGCAGGCTGGCCTGCCGTTTGAGATGATCATCGGCGCACGCTACTGTCTTTGCAGCGTGCTGGATGAGGCGGCGGCACAGACGCCGTGGGGGACGCGCGGCGTCTGGTCAGGCAACGGCATGCTGGTGAGTTTTCACAATGAGAGCTGGGGGGGTGAAAAATTCTTTCAGCTTCTCTCCCGCGTATCACAAAGTCCGCAGCAGCATCTGTGGCTGCTTGAAGTCATCCATTACTGTCTGCTGCTGGGATATGAAGGTCGCTACCGCGGCAGCGAAAGCGGCCGCACACAGTGTGAAGGGATCCGTAAACGTCTGGCGCAGCTGATCCACGACGCGCGCGCTGCAGAGAGTAGCACCGCAACGCCGCTGGTCGAGGTGCATCCGTTAGTGAACAGCCTGACGCGGCCGATGGTCCCGCTCTGGGCCTGTGCCACCGTGGCGGCGCTTATCGCCTGCATGGTCTACAGCATGCTGAACTGGCGGCTCGGCAATGCGGCTGAACCGCTGCTGCGCGATATCTATCAGACTCCCCTGCCGCAGATCATGCCCGGACGACGCCCCGCTTCACCGCAGGCGCTGCTCGATCTGCGCCAGCGTCTGAATGATGTGATTGCCGCCGGTCAGCTGGAAGTCAGCGATGGCGCGTTTGGCAGCAAAGTCATTATTCCCGCCGATAAACTTTTTGTTCCGGACGGCACCGTTGTAAACCCGGTCGGCCGCGCGCTGCTGGCGCACGTCGCCAGCGCTATGAAAAGCGTTAAAGGAACCGTTCTGGTCTCGGTCTATACCGATAACCGCGCCGTCGATGGCCGTTTCGCCTCCAGCTATGAATTTTCACTGGCCCGCGCGCGCGCTATTACGCAGCTGCTGACGACGCAGCTGGCGTCGGGGCAGAGCGTTAAAGCTGAGGGGCGCGGCGACAGTAATCCGCTGCTGCCTAACGACAGCAATGAAAACCGCGCCCGCAACCGCCGGGTTGAGATCACACTCTTCGCTGCGCCGGAAGCAGCGGCTACCCCGGAGGGCCAACGCTGATGCGCACATCTGTTCGTCACCTGCTGACTCATCGCCTGCTCTGGAGTCTGATTGGTGTTACCGCCCTCAGCTGCCTGGTGTGGATGCTTGGCCCGCTCTGGGTATGGGGTGAGACCCGACCGCTGGAGCCGGTTTTCTCCCGGCAGCTGGCCGTGGCCCTGCTCTTTTTTTGCTGGACGCTGTTTCAGCTTATTCCGGCAATATGGCGCGGCTGGTTCAATAGCAAGCTGCTGAATCGTCTCCAGAGCATGAGTCAGGAAGAGCTCTCCGATCGTCACTCCACCGAACAGGTGCTGGCACAGCGCTTTAGCGAAGCCGCGCTGCGTCTGAAACGCACGCAGTTTGGTCGCCATCATCAAAAAAGCTGGCTGGCGCGTTTTCAGAGTCACTATCTTTATGAGCTTCCGTGGTATCTGATTGTCGGCGCACCGGGCGCGGGCAAAACCACCGCGCTGCTGAACGCCGGCCTCTCTTTTCCCCTTACGGATACGCACGGCAATAGCGCAGTGCGTGGCGTAGGCGGCACCCGTCACTGCGACTGGTGGTTTACCGACAGCGCCGTGCTGATCGACACCGCCGGGCGCTATGCGCTGCAGGAGAGCCAGCGCGCGCGCGACAGCGCCGAGTGGCAGAGCTTTATCAACCTGCTCAAGCGCTACCGCACGCGTCAGCCAATTAATGGCGTGATCCTCACCATCAGCGTGGCCGACCTGCTGACCGACACCGCAGAGGCGCGGCATGCGCAGGCCACGGCGCTGCGCTGCCGTATGGCTGAGCTGCATCAGCAAACCGGTATCCATTTTCCGGTCTATATCATGGTAACCAAAACGGATCTGCTGAAGGGATTTCTGAGCTTTCATGCGGGCCTCAGCAAGCCGCAGCGGGATGCCATCTGGGGATTTACCTTTCCCTGGGAGCCGGGCAAACCTCACAAAGACGAGTGGCAGAGCAGTTTTACGGCACGTTTTCAGCGGCTTGAGCAGCAGCTTAAGCAGCAGCTGTCGGAGCGCATGGCTGCCGACCGCGATCTGATGCAGCGCGCTGACAGCTTTCTCTTTCCGCAGGAGTTTGGTTCCCTGCGCCCGCTGCTTAATGAGTATCTGGACGTGATCTTCTCCCGTCATGAGGAGGATATTGCCTGGTCTGCCCGCGGGCTGTTTTTTACCAGCGGGACCCAGGAAGGCCTGCCGTTTGACCGCATTATGGGCGCCCTTAATCGCAAGCTGCAGCTGCCGCAGAGCGGTGACCACACCCTGGCAGCCTGGGACAGCGTTAACCGCAGTAATCCTATTCCGGGCAATAAAGGCCAGAGCTACTTTATCCGCGATCTGCTCAGCGAACTGGTGTTTCGCGAAAGCGGCCTTGCCGGCAGCAACCGCCACTGGGAATACCGCAACCGTCTGCTGCACTGGATCGGCTATGGCGCGCTGGCGGGTGCGCTGATCCTGCTGTGCGGCTTATGGCTTACCAGCTATGTGCAAAACCAGCGCTATCTTGATCAGGTGGCGAGCCGTATTGCGCCCCTGACGCAGCAGAGTCAGCAGGTCACACATCAGCCCGTCGATAATATTTTTGATCTGCTACCCTTCTTAAATAACCTGGTAAAGCTGCCGCTGTCCGAGCGCTTTTCGCTGGATAATCCGCCGCTTACTATGCGCGCCGGACTCTATCGCGGCACACAGGTCAGCGACGCGGCCTGGGTGCTTTATCAAAATGCGCTTAAGTCTCTGCTGCTGCCGCGGGTGGCGCAGCAGATCACGCATTTGCTGCGCGACGATCCTGGCACCGATAACGCTTACAGCCGCAACGCGCTGCGCGCCTATCAGATGCTTTATCAGCCGCGAAATTACGACGGCACGTTTCTGCGCAGCTGGCTGATCGAAAAT
This sequence comes from Pantoea sp. PSNIH1, assembly GCF_007680655.1. Lineage (NCBI taxonomy): Bacteria > Pseudomonadati > Pseudomonadota > Gammaproteobacteria > Enterobacterales > Erwiniaceae > Pantoea > Pantoea sp. PSNIH1. Next base: position 457,521 of record NZ_VEIP01000001.1, on the reverse strand, counting down.
CTGCAGCGCACGCTGCCAGCCGATGTCAGCGTGCGCGATCTGCAGCAGCTCGACTGGCATCTCAGTCAGCTGCTCGATCAGCAGATACAATCTTCACCCTATGCACGTGATAACGCGCTGATGATGCGCAAGCTTGCAGAAAACCTGAAACGGGCGGGTCAGGAGAGCAGCGTGCTGGCGACCGCGCCAGAGGCCTCTGCCGGACAGCTGACCCGCTATAGTGAGTGACGGTGAGGTAAACATGGCGAACCACAGCGTGCCGGGCTGGTATGGCAAACTCCCCGCTACCGGTGATTTTTTGCGGCAGCGCCTGAGCGAGGCCACGGTCTCCCCCTGGAGTCACTGGTTTCAGCAGGGACTCACCCACTGGCATCAGCAGCAGCACGCCAGCACGCAGCTCTTTTTGCGCGCGCCGGTGTGGAACTTTGTTCTGCCGCTGTCGCCGCTGCGTCAGCAGGTGCAGATGGGCTGCCTGCTGCCCTCGTGCGATCGCGTGGGACGCGCCTGGCCGCTGCTGGCTCTGCGCACGTTTACGCTGAATGAGTGGCACCCGGCGCAGCTGACTATCTCCGGCGACTGGTTTCGCGAGCTGGGCGGGCTGCTCTGGTCAGCGGTGCGCGAGCGCACCCTGCCGGAGAGCCTGGAAGCAGAGATGCAGCAGCTCTCACCCCTGCTGGTGCCCGGCAATCAGCGCAGCGATATTATGGATGTCATCGGTTTCGCGGATCTTCCCTGCACCCTGAGCTGGCAGGAAGTGGCAGAACGGTTTGAACCGCAGCAGCATATCAGCTACTGGTGGAGCAATCGCAGTGACGGCTTTGCCCACGCCACCCATAAACACAGCGGCCCGCTGACCGCAGAGCTTTTTTCACTGTTATTTAACCCGGCGGCGGGTGCGCAGCCGGGACGTAATGGCCTCTATCCACCCATGTTTGAATAAGCCGGCACGTTTGCCTTGTTAACGGGATGACTCATGCAATTTACCTTTGTGCAGTGCGATACGGATGTGCCCGCCAGAAGCGTCACCTTTATGCCGCCTGGCGGCACCATTGGCCGCAGTCAGGATAACGATCTGATCCTGCCTGATGAGACGCGCGCCATCTCACGCCTGCAGGCGCTTGTCCATCTCTCTGCCGAAGGGGAATGCCGTCTGACCGCACAGGGCAGCGTGACGGCGATTGAGCTCAATGGTCAGGTGGTGCAGCGGGGTGCCCAGGCCCTGCTGCAGCATGGCGATCGGCTGCAGATTGGTCAATATATGCTGGAAATTACCGATCCTGCGCACCAGCCTGCGCTAAAGGACGATCCGCTGTCGTTTTTTAGCGAGGACGCCAGCGATCCACTTGGCATGCAGCAGGAGGCCGTCCTGAGTGCTGAGCTGATGCCGGAACCCCCAGCCCCGGTACGTCAGGAGCGGCGGCCCGATCCGCGGCTGGCCATCGATCCCGCCCGAGACAGCGCACCGCAAACCCGCCAGCCTGCAGAAGCCGGCGAGGAGAAGCTTATCGCCGCTCTGCTGGAGGGAATGGGACTCAATAATGGTCATCAGACATCGCTTGGTGAAGAGCAGATGCGCGTTACCGGTCGTATGCTCAGCCTGTTTTCTCAGGGAACCGTTGCCCTGCTCTCCTCGCGTTCAATTCTTAAGCGCGGCGTGAAAGCGGATATGACCATGATTCTGAACGAAGCCAACAATCCGTTTAAGATCCTGCCTTCCGGCAAAACCGTGCTGATGCAGATGTATCAGAGCCAGATGCCGGGTTTTATGCCGCCTGAAGCCGCAGTGCGCGATGCGCTGGTAGATTTGCAGGCGCATCAGCTGGGTATGATTGCCGGTATCCGGGCGATCATTGCTGCCATGTTGCAATCGTTTAATCCGCAGCGGCTGGAAGATCGCGCGCGCGAGGATGGCGCTCTGCCTAAAATCGCCTTCAGCAGCGGGCGCAAGGCCGCCCTGTGGGACGCCTTTACGCGACACTATCAGCGCACTGCCGGCGAGATTGAAGATGACTTCCATACGCTGTTTGGCGAAGCGTTTCTCAACGCGTATGACATGGAAGTTAATCAGTATAAAGATTCACAGACGCGGACGGATGAGACATGAAAATGATGTTTGCCAGCCGCTGTCAGCAGGGCCGGCGTGACGAAAATCAGGATCGCACCGGTGCGCAACTCGACGACGAGCGCGCCTGCTTTCTGGTGTGTGATGGCGTAGCCGGATTACCCGGTGGCGACTACGCAGCGCAGCTGGTGCGCGATACGCTCCTCAGCGCGGTGCAAAACAGCAGCAGCTTTACGCCTGCCACTACCCAGGCGGCTATCACTCTTTGTCAGCAAACGCTGGCGGCTGAGCAGGGGAAGAATCCGAAATTTTCCCGCATGAGCACCACGCTCGCGGCTCTGTTTATTGACCGTGAAAAACAGCGTGCATGGTGGGCGCACGCCGGTGATAGCCGGGTTTATCACTTTCGTCATGGTACGCTATGTGAGGTAACCCGGGACCATAGTCTGGCCCAACATCTGCAAGAGGCAGGCTATGAAAATTCCGGCATTAACAGTAATTTACTTTATAATGCCCTCGGCACTGAGCCGGTACGCCCGGTGACCTTCAGCAGCGCGATTGACCTCCAGGACGGCGATGCGTTTCTGGTCTGCACGGATGGCTTCTGGCTCAATCTGACCACGCAGGAGATGGAACAGGCGTTACGCATGGTTAACGCCTGTGAAGAGTGGCTGACGCTGATGGAACAGGCGGTCAATCGCAGCGACAAGCGGGACAACCTGAGCGCGCTGGCAATCTGGATTGGCGAACCGCAGGATGCCACGCTGCTCTATTCTCAGGCTGATGCGGCGCGCTTTGTGCCGCCTCACTATTGATTTGCAAGGATCCCTATGAAAGTGTGGTTGTCGGGCATTGCCGCCCTGCTGCTGGCCCAGAATGCACAGGCAGAAGATTATCGTGTGGTCTATTCGCCCAGCCTGGCGCTCGAGGTCTGGATCGACAACGTTGCCAGTAAAGCGCCCGACGACTGGTGCAAAGAGACGCTGCCGTTACGTATTGTCTCCGGTAAAAGCAGCGACACGCGCATTCTCACCAGCTTCCTGCCCCGGGTAGGCACGCTGCTGGCGAACCAGTGCGGCAGCCTTGACGAGCTGCCGTGGCAGATGATGACCAAAGAAGGCAGCGTGCTGGCTAACGGCAGCGCAGCAAAACTGCAGAACTGGCGCCCGATTATCCTGAATGATGCAACCGCCAGCGCCAGCGCCACCACCGCCGCACCGCTGGATCTCTCCCGTCCGGCGGACAACACGCCGCTGCAGCACTTTGCGCTGCCGGGCGGCTGTCATTTCCGCACCTGGTGGGACGACAAAGGTGCTTCGCTGTTTATTCCTGATGCGCCGGCGCAGCGCTGCTCAACGGAAGGCTGGCTGGAAGGCGCAGCCAGCATAACGCTGCTGAGTAAAGGTGAACCTGCAACGCTGCCGGTGACCTTTTATCAGGGGTATCCGGTCGCCAGCCTCGCGACCGGCAGCAAACCGCTGGAGATTGTCGCGGTCAATAAACAGCGAATGATTGTGACCCGGCCGGACGCTGCCGGGAGCTGGCTGGTGTTGCCGTTTGATGCGCGGGAGCATGTCTGGCGCTTTGGCGGTACCCTGCTGATTCAGATGGATAAAAAAGCTGGCAGTGACAGCAGCACGGTGAAAGCGCAGGTCGATCGTTTACGCGGCATCTGGTCGCCGCAGTTTATGCCACAGCAAAAAGTGACAGTGTTACTGATTGACACCCTGCATGCGGATCTCGCCGATCCGGCTATCGGTGCCTGGCGTAACATTAATTAATCAGCGATCGCTGCCTGCTGCCCCGCGGCAACAGGCACTACAGGATGTGTTCAGAGAACTCACTATGTCGGCAAACGAAAATCATATCCCTAATGCCCTGCCTGCGGGCTACCGGTTTAACGAGTTTGAAATCAGGGACGTCGTGGGCGGGGGCGGCTTTGGCATCGTCTACCGCGCCTGGGATCACCAGCTGGAACGGTTTATCGCCATCAAGGAGTATATGCCGCAGTCGCTGGCCGTGCGCGCTGCCGACATGTCGCTTGAACTGCGTGGTGAGCGCTTTCAGAAACTCTTCAACGCGGGCCGCAACAGCTTTATTCAGGAAGCACGCCTGCTGGCACGCTTTAATCATCCGGGGCTGCTGCACGTGCTGCGCTTCTGGGAAGAGAACGGCACCGCCTATATGGGCACGCTGTTCTATAGCGGTATGACGCTGAAAGCGTGGCAGGCGAGCCAGTCTGACGCCGTTGATGAAGCCTGGATCCGTCGCCTGCTTCCGCCGCTGTTTGGTGCCATCAACACCATTCATACTGCCGGCTATCTGCATCGCGACATCTCGCTGGATAATATTCAGATTCAGGATAACCAGCTGCCGGTACTGCTCGATTTTGGTTCAGCGCGTAAAGAGATCGGCAATCTGTCAGATGAAACTGAAATCATGCTGAAGCCGGGCTTTGCGCCGATCGAGCAATATAGCGAAGAGGGTGAGGTTGAACAGGGTCCGTGGACCGATATCTACGCGCTGGGGGCGGTATTACACACGCTGATTACCGGCCATGCGCCGCCGGTCAGCGTAGTGCGCTGCATTGAGGATAATTACCAGCCGCTTGCCGTCACCCGGCCTGAAGGCTATTCCCTGCCGCTGCTGCACGCCATCGACTGTGCGCTGGCGATGAAGCCTCAGGATCGTCCGCAGACCATCGACGCCTTTGCGCAGCTTATCGATCTGCCGGTGAGCGATGCCGAAGCGCTCAGCACGCCGCTGCCGGTTGTTGCCCTGCCCGCCGGGCTGCCGGAGACCGCCGCTGAACCGGAACCTCCGCTGGTGGCGGTGAATCCCGCCGCCGCTGCTGAGCCGATCGCTGGCAGTGCAGCAGGCCGGCGCGTCTCGCCGGGTATAGTGGCGCTGGCTGCTGTGGCGCTGCTGGCTGTGGGTCTGGTCGTGTGGCAGACGGTGCGTCACAGTGAGACGCCGCCGGTCGCAGCCGCGCCGGAAGCCGCTGCGCCGGCAGCAACGAAGGTACCGGCGGCGGCGGCCAGTACGCCTGCCATTGCCACCCTCTATCTGCAGCTGCAGTCAGGCGAAAGCGTCGTGCTGAATGGTGAAGTGCAGGATGTGAAAGCCGCCAGCAGCGGTTTTGCGTCACTCAATCTCGCTGCCGGCAGCTATCGTCTTGAAGTGCGGCATGGTGACCAGGTGCGCAGCCAGGCCCTGACGATTAAGCAGCCTGGTACCTGGCTCATTAACCCCGCTAATTAAGCCTGAGGTGCGCTGCGCTGCTGCAGCGCCCTTACCTCAGCGGCGAGGCGCGTCAGCGCGGCTTCCTGCATGCCGCGCCTGACCAGCTCCTGCTCAAGCGAGAAAAGGTACTGCGCATTGGTTCCGAGCGGCCCGCTCGCCTGCGCAATCAGCGGTGCAATGGTGCTGCGGCAGGAGTCATCCTCATACAGCGGATGACGCGGATCCATGATGAACACCAGCGCGGTAACGCGGCGTCCATCCTCCAGCTGCAGCTCACACCAGGTGGGCAGATAGCAGCCGGTGATCATCTCGCGCTTCCAGAGCAGCTCCAGTTCTTCATGCAGGCGCGCCTCCGGCAGACGAAAGGCTAGGCCGCTGGTGCTGCCGCCCTCTTTCAGCGCCAGCATGCGTCCGGGTGCGGCCTCGGTGCCCCGTCCGGCGGTGAGCCGCAGACAGAACGCACGATGCCACCCTTCCAGGCGCCCCGAAGCCACCTCCTCCGCGTCAAACACCGGGTTCCACATCAGCGAACCATAACCAAAGATCCACACCGGACTTTGATCGGGCCGACAGGCGAGCGTGGCAGAAAGCGAAGCGGCGCGCTTTTCACAGCTCCACAGCAGTGCTTCATCGATATCACCAAAGGATGTTTTGCAATCGGCTTTAAGTAAGAATTCCCGGGTTAACACTGCGATCTCCTCTACTGCCCTGGCATCCCGCACGCCTGGATCCCGAACCGGTATCCTGAAAACGACGCGCGTCGGCACAGTCAGAAACAGTAATGCATTCATTGCTGCGGTTTCAAGATTGTCCTGACGCTTTTCACATAAACAACTGTTTCAGAGTATCGGCGGGCGGGAAAAAATAATGAGAGGATTAAAACCGGGGATGATGCGGGCTCTTCAGGCCCGCAGCAGCAACTACTTTTTCGGATGCCACTTGTCGTCGTCACCTTTCACGTAGTCATGCTTTACTGCCGCCCAGGCGACCTTGTGTGCGACCTCTTCCCGTGATGCGTCGCCCCGCCGATCCTCTTTATCCTTGTACTGATCCCAGGCGCTGTTAAACGCGTTCTGGTAAATGGTTTGTGCATGAGCCGGCAGCACATGACGCACCCTGTCCGGCAGTTCGCTGGTTGATGAATAAGGCATAGCTCCTCCGGTATCAGGTATCACTTAAAGTCTGGAACAGCTTAGCTAAAATGCAAATGCTGTCTTTTGCCGCTCATAGCTGAAGTGGCCTGCATAAGGCAAAAAAAAGCCTGTCATTGCAGCCGTTAAACAACATTTTCTGTGCTCTGTCTGCTTAACTGCAGTTTATATTTAGCTGAATTGAAATATAAATATGAAAATAACTTCCTGTTTAAGCCACCAGGAGCAATAAAGTGAAAAAAGTAAAGTCGCGTAAAAAAACTGTTCAGCGAGTGATGAAAAGCTACACTGCGCCAGTGTAATTAATGCGTATAGTTAACAGGCAATGACGCCGGTTTTTAAACATTTTGCTAATGGGGATGGTGAATGCCTGGACATGAGAAAACACGACACAGCGAGTTTTCGCTGATTCTTCCCGTTGCTGCGCTGACGGTGCTGACCTTTTTTGGCGATCAGACAGCGCTTCTGCCGGTTATCGGTATCAACCTGCTGGCACTGGTGGCTATTCTGAGCAGCGCTTTCAGCGTTGTGCGCCATGCTGACGTGCTGGCTCACCGGCTGGGCGAACCTTACGGCTCGCTGATCCTCAGCCTCTCCGTGGTGATTCTGGAGGTCAGCCTGATCTCTGCGCTGATGGCAACGGGTGACGCCGCACCGGCACTGATGCGTGATACGCTCTATTCCATCATTATGATCGTCACATCCGGGCTGGTAGGCTGCGCGCTGCTGCTTGGAGGCAGAAAATTCGCTACTCAGTACGTCAATCTGGCTGGCGTTAAACAGTATATGATTGCCATCTTCCCGCTTGCCATTCTGGTACTGGTATTCCCCAACGCCCTGCCGGGCGGCAATTTCACCACCGCACAGGCGCTGATTATCGCGGCTATCTCTGCGGCGATGTATGGCGTTTTCCTGCTGATTCAAACCAAAACGCACCAGAGCCTGTTTGTCTATGAGCATGAGGATGAGGGGGACGATCCGCATCACGGTAAGCCTTCAGCACACAGCTCGCTGTGGCATACAATCTGGCTGATCGTCCATCTGATTGCGGTTATCAGCGTGACTAAAATGAACGCTAACCCGCTTGAGCTGCTGCTCACAGAGCTTAACGCTCCGGAACAGTTTACCGGCTTCCTCGTCGCGCTGCTGATCCTTTCACCGGAAGGGCTGGGTGCCATCCGGGCGGTACTGACCAACCAGGTGCAGCGCGCCATGAACCTGTTTTTCGGCTCCGTGCTGGCGACAATCTCACTTACCGTGCCCGCGGTCAGTATCATCGCCACGCTGACGGGTCAGACGCTGATTTTTGGCCTGGAGCCACCGCATATGGTCATGCTCATCGCCGTTCTGATCCTGTGCCATATTTCGTTTTCAACCGGCCGAACGAATGTGCTTAACGGTGCGGCACATCTGGCGCTGTTCGCCGGTTATCTGCTGACAATAATGCTCTGACCGGATACACCGCGAAAACAAAAAAGGCACCCTTACGGGTGCCTTTTTATTTGCCAGAGGCTGTCAGCTGCTGGTGTCCAGCGCCGGGAAGCTCTTGACCAGATCGTCAATCGCTTTCATCTGAGCCAGGAACGGCTCCAGTTTATCCAGCGGCAGCGCGGAAGGACCGTCGCATTTTGCGCTGTTTGGCTCCGGATGCGCTTCGATGAAGAGGCCGGCAATACCCACGGCCATACCGGCACGCGCCAGCTCAGCAACCTGAGCACGGCGACCGCCCGATGCGGCACCAAACGGATCGCGCGTCTGCAGCGCATGCGTCACGTCGAAAATGACCGGGCTGTTGTTGGTGACTTTCTTCATCACGTTAAAGCCCAGCATATCCACAACCAGGTTGTCATAACCGAAGTTGCTGCCGCGATCGCACAGGATAACTTTATCGTTACCGCCTTCCGCAAACTTATCCACGATATTACCCATCTGGCCCGGGCTGACAAACTGCGGTTTTTTAACGTTAATTACCGCGCCGGTTTTTGCCATCGCCTCTACCAGGTCCGTCTGGCGTGCCAGAAACGCTGGCAGCTGAATAACATCAACCACATCGGCAACCGGCTGCGCCTGCCAGGATTCATGGACGTCGGTGATGATTTTCACGCCGAACGTCTGCTTCAGCTCCTGAAAAATCTTCATCCCCTCGTCCAGACCCGGACCGCGATACGATTTAATCGAGGAGCGGTTTGCCTTGTCAAAAGAGGCTTTGAAAACGTAAGGGATACCCAGCTTGTCGGTAACCGTCACGTAGTGCTCACAGATGCGCATCGCCAGCTCGCGTGATTCCAGTACGTTCATGCCGCCAAACAGCACAAACGGCAGATCGTTTGCGACATCGATATCGCCAATTTTAACTACTTTCTCTGTCATGACCTTTCCTTATGCCGGCAACGCTTAGTGTAGCGTGACCTGTTTCTGTTCGATTGCGTGGATCTGTACTTTAATCATTTCACTCACCGGATCTTCCGGGCACTGCTCAACAAAATAGGTTAAGTCAGTGAGCGCAATATGTTCGCACTCCAGCTGGGCGTAGATGAGACCGCGATCGCGGATTTCATAGGGGTCGTCAGGATCGATCTCCAGCAGTACTTTACTGACATTCAGCGCCAGCTCCATCTGCTTCTCTTCCATCAGCGCCGCTTTCAGCGTGTCGAGCATTTTCCGCATTACGCTGAGCGTTTTGGCTTCGTCCAGATCGTCGGTATAGAGTTTGGCCGTGGGGCTGATATTGCCCTTCAGCCACACCTCAAGCGTATGGGTGTCGAGCGTTTCACCGTTGAACGGATTGATCAGCCACATTTCGCCATCCAGCCAGTCTGCGCGCAGAATCAGCTGAGTCGGAAAAATCACCGGCATCAGCGGCAGCTCCAGCTGCTCGGCGATATGCAGCAGTATCACGCCGAGCGACACCGCCGTGCCCTGACGGCTTTTCAGCACCTTATCAATCCAGAGCGCATCTGACAGGTTGTAGACACCGCTGGCGCCGCCAAAGCCCCATTCGCGATAGAACAGCTCCAGCAGCTTTTCCAGCCGCAGATCGGCATCTGTGGCGCTGCTGATATAGTCGCGCGCTTCATCCACCAGTTTTGACAGCTGCTGCTGAACCGAAGGCGCGGAAAAATCGTCGCGGATGGCGCAGGTTGCGCCGATGACCGCTTCACTTAACGGTGATGCATTAAAATCAAATTCTACTGATGAGGTCATACTATCCCCAAAATCGGCATTTTGGTCATCGCCAGTTTGCCTGCAAACAGCAGAGCAACCAGCGCAAGCAGGCAGGCGATCCAGCGCGTGCTCAGCTTCCGCGGACGACGACTCAGTGCCACAAAACCCAAGGCGACGTAGATAATAACCGCTAACAGCTTCTCCGTCAGCCAGCTTCCTTGTGGTGTGAAGGGATAAAAGTGAGTAATTATCACCAGCAGCGCGCCGCTCAGCAGTAAAAACGTGTCGCACAGGTGTGGCACAATCCGCACCCAGCGCTGCTGCAGCAGGCCTGAAGCGGTCGTCAGCCAGTAAAAGCGCAGCAGAAACAGGCTGACGCTGACTATCACGATAAAAATATGAAACTGCTTAATCTGCGGATACCAGCTGGCCATCCAGTGCCCCTTTATGCATATTGCCCAAGCGTCACGCGCGGATTGCCGCCGTAGTCGTTGAGAGTGGTAACCTGCTGATAGCCCTGCTCAAGCATCAGGGTGCGCACGTCGGCATCCTGCTGCCAGCCATGTTCCAGCAGCAGCCAGCCCTGCGGCTGCAGCCACGCCGGGGCGCTGTGAATGATAAAACGAATATCAGCCAGTCCGGCGTCATCGGCTACCAGCGCGCTGCGCGGCTCAAAACGCACGTCGCCCTGCAGCAGATGCGCATCGTCCATGTCGATATAAGGTGGGTTGCTGGCGATGAGGTGATAACGGGTCGCAGGCAGGCTGTCAAACCAGTGGCTGAGCTGAAAGCGGGCGTTGGTGAGACCCAGCCGTGCCGCATTCTCCTGCGCCAGCGCAACGGCAGCGGGAATGCGATCGCAGCCGGTGATCTGCGCGTCAGGTCGTTCACTGGCGAGCGCCAGCGCAATAGCACCGGTGCCGGTGCCCAGATCAAGCACGTGACAGGGTCCCGCAGGCAGACGCAGCAGCGCCTGTTCCACCAGCACTTCAGTATCCGGACGCGGGATCAGCGTGGCGTCACTGACGCGCAGCGGCAGCGACCAGAACTCCCGCTCGCCCGTCAGGTGAGCGATCGGTTCACCCCGCTGACGGCGCGCCAGCAGCTGCTCCAGCTGTGCCAGCTGTGCGTCGCTCAGCGGGTGCTCATCAAAGGCCAGCAGCCAGCTGCGCGTTTTGCCGGTCACAAAGCTGAGCAGGATCTCGGCGTCCCGCTTCGGACTTTCGCCTCCGCTCAGCGCCGTCATAGCCAGCTGACGCCAGCAGCGGATCTCCATCAATCCTGTCCGGCCAGCGCGGCGAGCTGATCGGCCTGATACTCCTGAACGATCGGCTCGATCAGCGTATCCAGCTTGCCTTCCATGGTTTCATCCAGCCGGTAAAGCGTGAGGTTAATGCGGTGATCGGTCACGCGTCCCTGCGGGAAATTATAGGTGCGGATACGGTCGGAGCGATCGCCGCTGCCAAGCAGGTTGCGCCGGGTTGATGCCTCAGCCGCATGGCGTTTTGCCATCTCAGCTGCGTGAATACGCGCACCCAGCACCGCCAGCGCTTTGGCTTTGTTTTTATGCTGTGAACGCTCATCCTGACACTCAACCACAATGCCGGTAGGCAGGTGGGTGATGCGGATAGCCGAGTCGGTGGTGTTGACGTGCTGCCCGCCCGCGCCTGAGGAGCGGAAGGTATCGATTTTCAGATCGGACGGATTAATGTCCGGCAGTTCCGCTTCCGGCAGCTCCGGCATAACGGCCACGGTACAGGCCGAGGTGTGGATACGCCCCTGCGATTCAGTTTCCGGCACGCGCTGAACGCGATGACCACCCGACTCAAACTTCATCCGCCCGTAAGCGCCCTCGCCCGTCACCCGCGCGATCACCTCTTTATAGCCGCCATGCTCGCCTTCATTGGCGCTCATGATCTCTACCTGCCAGCGCCGCCCTTCAGCGTAACGGCTGTACATCCGGAACAGATCGCCGGCAAAAATCGCCGCTTCGTCGCCGCCGGTTCCGGCACGCACTTCAATAAAGCAGGGGCGTTCGTCATCCGGATCTTTCGGCAGCAGCAGCACCTGCAGCTGCTGCTCAAGCACCTCGCGTTTGTCGCGCGCCACTCTGAGTTCGTCCTGCGCCATTTCGCGCATTTCCGGGTCCTCAAGCAGCATTTCAGCGGTATCCACATCATCCTGCACCTGCTGCCAGTCGCGGAAGCAGCGGGTCACATCGCTCAGCTGGGCATATTCGCGTGACAGCGCGCGGAAACGTTCCTGATTGCCAATCACGCCGGCATCGCCCAGTAACGCTTCCACTTCTTCATGGCGTTCCTGTAACGCTTCCAGCTTGGCAATAATCGAGCTTTTCATCTAATTGTAGGTATCCCGGTGATAGGTCGTGACAGCGGAGATTACTCTAAACCGAGGCTGTCGCGTAAGATCTGCAGGCGTTCGCCATCGCCATCGCGGGCGGCCTGCTGAAGTGATTTGGTTGGCGCATGGATCAGGCGGTTGGTGAGTTTATGTGCCAGCTCCTGCAGCACTTTTTCTGCGTCTGCTCCCTGCCGCAGCGCAGCCAGCGCGCGCTCATGCAGTTCAGCGCGCACCTGCTCGGCCTGCATGCGGTATTCACGGATCGATTCGCCGGCGCTTTGCGCGCGCAGCCACGCCATAAACTCTCCGCTCTCCTGCACGACAATGCTTTCCGCCTGCAGGGCTGCCGCTTTACGCTGCGCCATATTCTGCTCAATGATCGCCTGCAGATCGTCGACGCTGTAGAGGTAGGCGTTGGGCAGCTTGCCCACTTCAGGCTCAACGTCGCGCGGTACGGCGATATCCACCAGCAGCATCGGCTGATTACGTCGCGCTTTCAGCGCACGCTCCACCATGCCTTTACCAATAATTGGCAGCTGGCTGGCGGTAGAGGAGATAATGATATCAGCTTCAGAAAGACGGGTTTCAATCTCAGCGAGGTTGATCACCTCGGCACCCACCTCGTCAGCCAGCAGCTGAGCACGTTCGCGGGTGCGGTTCGCGATCATCAGTTTTTTTACGCTGTGCTCGCGCAAATGGCGTGCGACCAGCTCAATGGTTTCGCCCGCCCCGACCAGCAGCACATTAACGGTGCTGAGCGACTCAAATATCTGCCGCGCCAGCGAGCAGGCGGCAAACGCAACAGAGACCGCGCTGGCGCCGATTTCGGTTTCGGTCCGCACGCGCTTGGCCACTGAGAAGGTTTTCTGGAACATACGCTCCAGCTCGCTGGTCAGCGCCCGGTCGCGTGAGGAGTCAGCATGCGCCTTTTTCACCTGGCCGAGGATTTGCGGCTCACCCAGTACCAGCGAATCGAGGCCGCTGGCTACGCGCATCAGATGGCTGACCGCAGCGTTATCCTGATGCCAGTAAAGGCTGTTGCGCACGTCCGCTTCCGGCAAATTATGATAATCACATAGCCAGCGTACCAGCTTCTCCTGCAAATCCGCCTGCTGCTCTACACTGAGGTAGAGTTCGGTGCGGTTACAGGTAGAGAGTACCACTCCGCTCTGTACCATTGGCTGCGACAGCAGGCTGTTCAGCGCCTGGTCAAGCGTGTCCGGCGTAAACGACACGCGTTCACGCAGAGCGACAGGAGCAGTTTTGTGATTGATTCCGAGTGCCAGGAGCGTCATGTGATTGCGGCTGGGAAGTCCCATTGATTGTCTGGTTTTGTGAAGCGCATTCTACAAGATGCGGCAGATCATGGAAAGCCATACAAAGGCTATGACAGTGATAAGATTAAACTGATCGTGCGCAATTTTCCGCTGGCCGGCATTGACGGTTCTCAGGCGGGCAGTTAGCGTTATCGGTTACGAATTAAAAACGTGTCTGAGGAGATGACCACGTGATGCCATTGCCCACGCGCAAACTGTTGCGCCTTTTACCCCTTGCCAGCGTTCTGCTGACGGCCTGCAGCATCAACAAACCGCAGCAGGGCGCGGGGCCCGCTACCACCGCACCGCAGTGGCAACAGCACCAGCAGCAGGTAGCCGGTATCAGCCATTATCAGACGCGCGGCGCCTTTGCTTATCTGTCCGATAAACAGAAGGTCTACGCCCGCTTCAACTGGCAGCAGACCGCCCCTGACCGCTATCGTCTGCTGCTGACCAACCCGCTGGGCAGCACCGAACTGCAGCTGGATGCGCAGGGCTCCGTGGTGCAGATTGTTGACAACAAGGGCAAGCGCTACACCAGCAACGATGCTGAGAAAATGATTTCGCAGCTCACCGGCATGGATATTCCGCTGGCCAACCTGCGGCAGTGGATGATGGGTCTGCCGGGCGATGCCACCGATTATCAGCTCAATAATAGCTACCAGCTGAAAAGCCTGAGCTACAGCCGCAACGGCCAGCAGTGGCACGTCGCTATCGGCGACTACGACACGAAAGTCACGCCCTCTCTGCCCGCTAATCTGGAGCTGACCGAAGGTGACCAGCGTATCAAACTGCGTATGGATAGCTGGACCCTGCAATGATGACCACCTGGCCCGCTCCGGCAAAACTTAATCTGTTTCTCTACATTACCGGCCAGCGCGCTGACGGCTACCACAATCTGCAAACGCTGTTTCAGTTTCTTGATGCCGGCGATACGCTGGAGATGACGCCGGACTGCAGCGGGCGCATCAGCCTGCTGACGCCGCTGGCCGGTGTGGCGGACGCTGACAATCTGATTGTACGCGCGGCGCTGGCGCTGAAGCAGGCGGCGGTGGCAAAAGGCACGCTTGACGATCGCGCGGGCGCGCAGATTGCGCTGGAAAAAAAACTGCCGATGGGCGGCGGGCTGGGCGGCGGCTCCTCGGATGCCGCCACGGTGCTGGTGGCGCTGAACCACCTGTGGCAGTGCAGGCTGAGCACAGATGAACTGTCTGCGCTGGGCGTCACGCTGGGTGCTGATGTGCCAGTGTTTGTGCGCGGCCACGCTGCGTTTGCCGAAGGCGTCGGGGAGCTGCTGCAGCCCGCCTCGCCGCCAGAAAAGTGGTATCTGGTGGCGCATCCGGGCGTGAGTATCGCCACGCCCGATATCTTCCGCCATCCCGATCTGACGCGCAATTCACCGATACGCACATTAGATGAACTGTTGAGCCTGCCTTTTCACAATGATTGTGAAGCTGTGGCAAGAAAACGTTTTCGTGAGGTTGATGCGCTGCTTTCCTGGCTGCTAGAATACGCGCCGTCGCGCCTGACCGGGACCGGCGCTTGCGTGTTTGCTGAATTTGACACCGAGTCCGACGCTCGTCAGGTGCTGGAGCTTGCCCCGAAATGGATTCGCGGATTTGTGGCGCGCGGGCTTAACCTCTCGCCGTTGCAGCAAACCCTTTCCGGGCTTTAAGCGTTTACGTGACCGTATTACCCGTTCCAGATACGGCACGTTGCGCATTAACACACCGTATGAACAGGCTCAAACATATTCGCCGGTTATGTTTGAGCGGTTCATTCTCTGGACGTCCAAGCCTGAGGTTCTTCTCGTGCCTGATATGAAGCTATTTGCTGGTAACGCCACCCCGGAACTAGCACAACGTATTGCCAACCGCCTTTACACCAGCCTCGGAGACGCCGCTGTCGGTCGTTTCAGCGACGGCGAAGTAAGTGTACAGATTAACGAAAATGTACGCGGTGGCGATATTTTCATCATCCAGTCCACCTGTGCCCCCACCAACGATAATCTGATGGAGCTGGTTGTGATGGTCGACGCGCTGCGTCGGGCTTCTGCTGGTCGAATTACCGCTGTTATCCCCTATTTCGGTTATGCCCGTCAGGATCGCCGCGTGCGCTCAGCGCGTGTACCGATCACCGCTAAAGTGGTGGCTGACTTCCTCTCCAGCGTCGGCGTGGATCGCGTGCTGACCGTTGATCTGCATGCCGAACAGATTCAGGGCTTCTTTGATGTGCCGGTAGACAACGTCTTTGGCAGCCCGATTCTGCTGGAAGATATGCTGCAGCTTGGCCTGGAAAACCCTATCGTGGTTTCCCCGGATATTGGTGGTGTGGTGCGCGCCCGCGCAATTGCCAAACTGCTTAATGACACGGATATGGCTATCATCGACAAACGTCGCCCGCGCGCGAATGTTTCTCAGGTTATGCATATTATTGGTGATGTCGCAGGCCGTGACTGCGTGCTGGTCGACGATATGATCGACACCGGCGGTACGCTGTGCAAAGCGGCTGAAGCACTGAAAGAGCGTGGTGCCAAGCGCGTATTCGCGTATGCCACCCACCCTATCTTCTCAGGCAACGCGGTTGAAAATCTGCGCAAGTCCGTCATTGATGAAGTAATTGTTTGCGATACCATCCCGCTCTCGGAAGAGATGAAAGCGCTGCCAAACGTGCGCACGCTGACGCTTTCCGGCATGCTGGCTGAAGCTATTCGTCGTATCAGTAACGAAGAATCTATCTCTGCTATGTTTGAACATTAATTGTTCACGCTTAACCGGGCCTCGCGCCCGGTTTTTTATGCTTATCCGCTTCCTCCTGCCTTGCTGAAGCTGCTTTTTCCCGCGCGCTTCGCCCTATAAATTTTCAGTCTGTGCACTATTTCCCCTGCCTTCTGCTCTTTTTCACTTTCGCGCTGTCCGGCACTTCAGCAGCCCCGGAAATAGTGCTATTTTCAGCGCCACTTTTTTCCGGGAACGCCCACTGCCATGATGCTCGATATTTATACGCTGTTTGTTTGCGAGCTTTATGTGCTGGGGTTTCTGAGCATCATTATGATATTTGCCTGGGTCGGCGCTCAGTACGATCGCGTGCTGGGCTTTACCACGCTGACCCTGATCCTGACGCTGTGCGCGGTGTTTCTCAGCAGCCTGCGCAGTGCCGGCCTGCAGTTTCTTCCGGTTGCGCTGGGCAATGTCATAGTTATGCTGGCTTATGGTACGCTGCTGTGCGCATTTCGTACTTTCTGTAAACGACCCGCTGGCCTGCTGTGGCCCGGTGGCGCGCTGCTCTGGGCGCTGCTTTGCCTGCTGCCCGATTTCTATCACAGTCAGCCACTGCGGGTGCTGGTGCTCTGCCTGCTCTGCATACTCTACACCGCAGCCTTTATCACCCTGCTGTGGCGCGCGCGCAGCATGCTGAAAGTGACGTTCTGGCCTGCGCAGACGCTGCTGTGGATCCATCTCGGCTTTCATCTTGCGCGGATTTTTCTCGATGACGCCGTGGCCAGCCGCCTGCCGGGCGCCATTGGCGGCTCGGGTTTCTCGATTTACGTGATCCTTGAGTCGATTCTGTTTGTGATTGGCCTGACCTTTACCCTGCTGGCCATGGTTAATGAACGGTCGCAGGTGGCGCACAGGCTGGCGTCACTGCGCGATCCGCTGACTGGCACATGGAACCGGCGCGCGCTGTTTGAGCAGGCGGATAATGTGCTGCGGCGGCGGGTCAGAATCTCCTCTGCCGCCGGGTTTAGCGCGGTGCTGTTCGATCTTGACCATTTTAAGAGTATTAACGACCGCTACGGCCACCTGCAGGGTGACCGGGTGTTAATCGACTTTTGTCAGATAGCTGAGGCGCAAATGCCGGCAGAAAGCTATTTCGCCCGGCTCGGCGGCGAGGAGTTTGCCGCGCTGGTAACCGGTGACAGTGCGCAGGTGCAGCGCGTATGTGAAGCTATTCGCGTGGCAACGCAGCGGTCGCAGCCGGCCGGCATCGGTTATACCGTCAGCATTGGCTATGCCCCGGCCGATCCGGCCGTCAGCCAGTTTCCGGCACTGCTGGCGCTGGCTGATGAAGCGCTCTATCGCGCCAAAGCCCACGGCCGCAACCGGACAGAGTGCTACATTGCCCGGCCACAGCCGGTTACTGAAGTGGCGATTTAATGTGGCGTATGGTTACGGCGACAGCGGACGTCACCATGGTGACGATGCCAGTAGTAACGATCTTCAATCTTCTCGCGGCCACTGACGCGGGCGCCCGCCAGCCACAACAGCGCCCCGATAAAGATGCCAAACATGGCTCCACTGGCCAGCAGAGGCGGCATATTCACTGACGGCAGCTGATTGACCACGGATGAGGCGACGCCTGCAACCATGGTCAGCAGTCCCAGACACATCAGGCTATTGCCTATAACGCGGCATTGATGACGTTTCATGAATCACCTCCATCCTTATGAGCAAAGTAAAAAACCGCACATAACGTTAACCTGTCATAAGTTTAGGCAATGATAGCGGGACATTTTGCGCCCAGGATCACACAACACAATGTGCAAATGACAAAAATTTACCTGCAGCATCTTGTTTTATATAGAAATTGACTAATCACACTCTGACACTACTTTTGCCTGACAATCTTTGTCATCCCTCTCAGCAGACAGTAAACTAGCCACCTTTCTGCAGGAGAACAGGATAACTATTGTGAGCAGCATTAAACTGATTGTGGGACTGGCAAATCCCGGTGCCGAATATGCGGCGACGCGTCATAACGCCGGCGCGTGGTATCTGGATCTGCTGGCCAGCCGCCATAATCAGGCGCTAAAAGAGGAGCCTAAATTCTTTGGCTATACGGCGCGCCTGGCTCTGGCCGGGAATGATGTGCGACTGCTGGTGCCGACCACCTATATGAATCTCAGTGGTAAAGCGGTGGCGGCAATGGCGACGTTTTACCGCATTACGCCTGAAGAGATTCTGGTGGCGCATGATGAGATGGATCTGCCGCCGGGCGTTGCCAAATTTAAACAGGGCGGCGGGCACGGCGGGCATAACGGCCTGAAAGACATTATCAGCAAGCTGGGTAACAACAATAATTTTCACCGTTTACGCGTAGGTATCGGTCATCCTGGCGATCGCAACAAGGTGACCGGATTTGTGCTGGGGAAACCGCCGGCCAGCGAGCAGAAGCTGATTGATGACGCGGTTGATGAAGCGGTGCGCTGCACGGAGCTATGGCTGAAAGAGGATAAGATTAAAGCGATGAATCGTCTGCACGCTTTCAAAGCGGGCTAAGGCAATTCCCGCGCCGCGCCGGGCAATTCTGTGTATAATGCGCGAAATTTTTTGAATCAGGCGTACCGCCCGGCGGTGTGCCACCCTCAGTGAGAAAGGTAATCAGATCATGGGATTTAAATGCGGTATCGTGGGCCTGCCAAACGTTGGTAAATCTACCCTGTTTAACGCGCTGACCAAAGCGGGTATCGAAGCAGCGAACTTTCCGTTCTGCACCATCGAGCCAAACACTGGCGTAGTACCGATGCCCGATCTGCGCCTCGATCAGCTGAGCGAGATTGTTAAACCCCAGCGCGTGGTGCCTACCACCATGGAGTTCGTGGATATTGCCGGACTGGTAAAAGGCGCATCGAAAGGCGAAGGCCTCGGCAACCAGTTCCTGACCAACATCCGTGAAACTGAAGCGATTGGTCACGTAGTGCGCTGCTTTGAGAATGAGAACATTATTCACGTCTCAGGCAAAGTTAACCCGGCGGAGGATATTGATATCATCAATACTGAGCTGGCGCTTTCTGACCTTGATACCTGTGAGCGCGCCATCCAGCGCTGCCAGAAAAAAGCCAAAGGCGGTGATAAAGACGCGAAAGCGGAGCTGGCTGCGCTGGAGAAGTGCCTGCCACACCTGGAAAACGCCGGCATGCTGCGTGCCCTGAAGCTGGACGCTGATGAAAAAGCCGCTATTCGCTACCTGAGCTTCCTGACGCTGAAGCCCACCATGTACATCGCCAACGTCAATGAAGATGGCTTTGAGAACAACCCGTACCTTGACCAGGTACGCGCTATTGCTGAAGCAGAAGGCTCGGTAGTGGTGCCGGTGTGTGCTGCCGTTGAATCTGACATCGCTGAGCTGGATGATGAAGAGCGCGATGAGTTTATGGCTGAGCTGGGTCTGGAAGAGCCAGGTCTGAACCGCGTGATCCGCGCCGGTTACGCGCTGCTGAACCTGCAGACTTACTTCACCGCTGGCGTTAAAGAAGTGCGCGCCTGGACCATCCCGGTAGGCGCCACTGCCCCACAGGCCGCCGGTAAAATTCACACCGATTTTGAAAAAGGTTTTATCCGTGCGCAAACCATCGCCTTTGATGACTTCATCACCTATAAAGGTGAGCAGGGTGCCAAAGAAGCGGGCAAAATGCGTTCCGAAGGCAAAGAGTACATCGTTAAAGATGGCGATGTGATGAACTTCCTGTTCAACGTCTGATGACCCCGGCTGGTTCGCGGGATCACCGTTAATCTCGCGAAGCTAAGCAACTGCTTTCAAATCCACGCTCCGGCGTGGATTTTTTTATGGCGGCTTATGCCATTACCGTCAGGCAGTCACCGGCGATAGCCAACCATTGATAATGTAATTCATTATCATTATTATCGCGGGCATAAACTTTACGGATCAGCGTTTTTAAACGAGAAAGGGTTAGATGAAAAACGTCATTTGTGCATTTGCTTTACTGTTTACTGCCGCCAGTCAAGTCGCTGCTGCCCCCTACCCGCTGACCATTGAAAACTGTGGCTATAAAGAGACGTTTACCAAGGCGCCGGAGCGCGTGGTTGCGCTGGGACAGAACACCACGGAGATCCTGCTGCTGCTCGGGCTGCAGGATAAGATTGTTGCCAGCGCTTTCTGGCCGACAAAAGTGCTGCCGCAGCTGGCGAAGCAGAACGCCGGAATCAAAACGCTGACCGTGGAGATCCCGACGCTGGAATCGATTCTGGCGCAGAACCCGGACTTTGTACCGGCGCAGGCGCCGCTGCTGCTCGGTCCGGAAAGCAAGGTCGCAAAGCGTGAAGATTTTGCCACGCTGGGGCTGAACAGCTATATGTCGCCCGGCATGTGCGCCACCAAAAAAGGCGCGGGTGATATGTACGGCAGTCGTCAGAAATTGTGGGACATGACTTATCTGTATCAAGAGATTGACGATTTCTCACGTATCTTCAATGTGGAAGATCGCGGTCAGGCGCTGATTGCGGATTTCAGACAGCGTGAAGCCGCACTGCGTGAAACCTTCAGTAAAAACAAGCGTAACCTCTCTTTTGTCTTCTGGTTCTCTAGCTCCTCCCCTGCGGCAGACGCCTATGTGGGCGGCAAAAACAGCGCTTCCGGTTTCATTGCCAGCGTGCTGGGCGGGCATAACGCCATTACTACCGAGACCGAGTGGCCTACCGTGGGCTGGGAGAGCATTATTGCTGCCAACCCGGATGTGATTGTTGTCTCCAGCCTCGATCGTAACCGCTGGACGCTGGACAGCGCCGAAGAGAAGATTAAATTCCTTAAAAGCGACCCGGCGGTAAGCCAGCTGGATGCGGTGAAAAAAGGGCATATCGTGGTCATGGATGGCCAGGCGATGAACCCGACTATCCGCACCATCTACGGCGCGGAGCAGGTGGCAGAGCAGCTGCGTAAGCTGGGGCTGAATTAATGCCCTCCGCTGTTACCGCCGTGCGGCAGACGCTGATGCTCAGCGTGACCACAGCAGCGGCGCTGCTGCTTCTGACCCTGGTCATTGCCCTGGGGATCAGCGTGGGCGAACTCCCGGTGCCGCTCAGAAGCGTGTTTTACGCATTCAGCAATCGTCTGGGCCTGACGGCAGAGCCGCTCAATCGAATTTATGAGAGCGTGATCTGGGACTTCCGGCTTAGCCGGGCGCTGGTTGCCGCCTGCTGCGGCGCGGGTCTCGCCATCTGCGGCGCGGTGCTGCAGAGCCTGCTGAAAAACGCGCTGGCGGAGCCTTACGTGCTGGGCGTATCGGCGGGCGCCTCTACCGGCGCGGTGGCCATTGTTATTCTGGGTCTCGGCACCGGCGCTGTTTCGCTCTCGGCGGGGGCGTTTGCCGGCGCCTTTGCCGCGTTTGCGTTTGTCGCTTTTCTCACTAAGGGCGCGCGCAGCGGCAATGAACGCACCATCCTCGCCGGCGTCGCGGCTTCTCAGCTGTTTAATGCCGTGACCGCCTACACCATCAGCACGTCAGCCAGCGCCCAGCAGGCGCGTGACGTGATGTTCTGGTTACTGGGCAGTTTTAGCGGCGTGCGCTGGCCGGAATTTCAGCTGGTGCTGATTGTGGTGCTGCTGGGGCTGGCGATCTGTCTCTGGTACGCGCGCGCGCTGGATGCGTTTACCTTTGGTGATGATGCCGCCGCGTCGCTGGGTATCGCCGTACCGCGGGTGCGCCTGATCCTGTTTACCACTACCGCACTGATCACCGCCACCATTGTCAGCATGGCCGGCTCGATCGGCTTTGTCGGCCTGGTTGTGCCGCACGTGATGCGCTTTTTCTTCGGCCCGCTGCATCGCACCCTGCTGCTCGCGTGCGCGCTGGCGGGAGCGATTCTGATGGTGCTGGCGGATATCGCCTCGCGCCTGCTGATTGCGCCGCAAAGCCTGCCGGTAGGCGTGGTTACTGCGCTGGTCGGCGTTCCTTTCTTCGCCATCATCATTTACCGCTCAGGAAATAAACCATGAGTATTTGCGCTGAAAATATTACGTGGAAAGTGGGCAGGAAAGTCATTGTTAATGATGTCTCGCTGAACGTAGCGCGCGGAGAGACCGTGGGCCTGCTGGGGCCAAACGGCTCCGGTAAATCGTCGCTGCTGCGCGTGCTGGCGGGCCTGCGGCGTCCGCATGCAGGACAGGTCACGCTGGATGGCAACGATATCCGCTTTATCGCCAAAAAAGCGCTGGCGCGCCGGGTGGCCTTTGTTGAGCAGCACGGGATGACGGAGGCCAATATGCGCGTGCGCGACGTGGTGAAACTGGGACGTATTCCGCATCACTCCCCTTTCTCCAGCTGGAGTGCACAGGATGACGCCGCGGTGCTGGCGGCGCTGCAGCGCGTGGATATGGTAGAGAAAAGTGAACAGGGCTGGCAGAGCCTCTCCGGGGGTGAGCGGCAGCGGGTGCATATTGCGCGGGCGCTGGCGCAGATGCCGAGCGAAATTCTGCTGGACGAGCCGACCAACCACCTCGATATTCATCACCAGATGCAGTTAATGAAACTGATCAGCGAACTGCCGGTGACCAGCATCGTCGCAATACACGATCTCAATCACGCCTCGATGTTTTGCGATACGCTGATTGTGATGCAGCAGGGAGAGATTGTTGCCACCGGCACGCCGCAGGCGATTCTGAATGAGGATCTGCTGTGGGATGTTTTCCGCGTGCGGGCAAAAATTGAAAACTCCCCTTACCACAGCGGTAAACACATTCACTATATCGCCTGACGGAAACCTTCATGTCTGTGCCCCGGCCCGCCACGCGGCTCTGGCTGCCTCTGCTGCCGGGCTGCCAGTTTATTTTCAACCTTGGCTTTTACGCCGTGGTGCCTTTCCTGGCCATTTTTTTGCGCGACGATCTGGCGCTCTCCGGCACGCTTGTCGGGCTGATACTGGGACTGCGCACCTTCTGTCAGCAGGGTATGTTTCTGCTCGGCGGCGCGCTCTCCGATCGCTTTGGTGCCCGGCATGTGGTGCTGGCAGGCTGCATGGTGCGTATCAGCGGCTATCTGCTGCTGGCAGGCGGTGAATCTTTAACGCCGGTTATCATGGGTGCCTGTCTGACCGGTATTGGCGGCGCGCTGTTTTCGCCCTCTATTGAAGCGCTGCTGGCGAAAGCGGGTACGCAGAGTGAAGCTGAAGGTAAACGCAGCCGGGCAGAGTGGTTCGCCCTGTATGCCGTCTGCGGTGAACTGGGTGCCGTTATCGGTCCGGCCGCGGGCGCGCTGCTGACCGGCTACGGTTTTCGCCAGATCGCCTATGCCGGCGCGGCGGTATTTATGCTGGCGATGATTGTGCTCTTTTTCACCCTGCCCGCCGCGCCAGTACGCCGCGCTTCGCTGCAGATCGTGCCGTGGTGGCGCACCTTTCACCAGCCGCGCTTTGTAGCATTTATTATCGCTTACAGCAGCTGGCTGCTGAGCTATAACCAGCTCTATCTGGCCTTGCCGGTGGAGATCCAGCGCGCCGGCGGTCAGGAGAGCGATCTGGCGCCGCTGTTTATGCTGGCCTCGCTGCTGATCATTACGCTGCAGCTGCCGCTGGCGCGTCTCGCCCGCCACACCGGCGCGGCGCGGGTTGTGCCGTGGGGCTTTGCGCTGATTACCGTGGCATTTCTCAGCGTAGCGCTGTGTGCTGATGCTACTCCCGCCGCGGGCTGGCTACGCCTGCTGCCCGCAGCAGCTTTTGTCACGCTGCTGACGCTGGGACAGATGCTGCTGGTGCCGGCGGCAAAAGACCTGGTGCCGTGGTTTGCGGAGCCGTCATCGCTAGGCGCGCACTATGGCGCCCTGGCCACTGCCGGTGGCGTGGCGGTGTTGCTGGGTAACGTCCTGCTGGGAGGCGTGCTGGAACAGGCGCGCGAACCCTCAGAGGCGGCACGGCTGCCGTGGCTACTGCTGGCGCTGTTTCCTCTCGCCAGCGCGATTGCCATGCGCATTATCTGTGCGCCATTGCGCAAAGCGTGACCTGCGGCCGGACGCGCTGCTCTCCTGCGTTCCGCACTGTGCCACAACGGGCGGATGCCCCCCTTCACGCTTTGATGAATATTGTCCTCAGCGCTGACTATTCCGCTTGCCAGAGCATGCAGCAATGTGTATTTTTATGCATTAAATTTGCATAAATTACGCATCTTGTCCCTTCTCCAGGAGAATCACTATGTTTACCCGTTCAGCCCTGCTGGGCTTAGTGCTGGCACTGTCAGCCACGGCGGCGCAGGCCGTTACCTATGTTGTCGGCTCTGGCGGCACTTACCGTCCGTTCGAATTTGAAAACGCGCAGAAGCAGCTGGAAGGGTTTGATATCGACATTATCAAGGCCGTCGCCAAAGCGGAAAATTTTGATATTAAGCTGGTCAATACCCCGTGGGAAGGCATCTTTGCCACACTCAATTCGGGCGATCGCGACATCATTATCTCTGGCATTACCATCACCGATAAGCGCAAACAGATGGTGGATTTCTCCGCGCCCTACTTCCCGGCTGAACAGGCTATTGTGGTACCGGAAACCGCCAGCGTATCGTCACTGGCGTCGCTGAAGAACCTGAACGTAGGCGTGGTGAACTCCAGTACCGGCGATATCGTGGTCTCCGATGTGCTGGGCAAAAACAGCACGGCGATTAAACGTTTTGATAATACGCCGCTGATGCTGCAGGAGCTGTATGAAGATGGTATTGGCGCGGCCGTGGGGGATGTTGGCGTGGTGAAATACTACATAAAAACGCATCCGGAAAAGCAGTTCAAACTGGTTTCAGATAACAAGTTTGAGCGCCAGTATTTCGGCATCGCGGTAGCAAAAGGCAACGATGAATTACGCAGCAAGATCAACGCCGGCCTGCAAAAAATCATTGCCGACGGCACCTATGCGAAAATTTACGCGACCTGGTTCGACAGCAACGTTCCTGCTCTTCCCGCGCAGTAATTTTCCCGTCGCCGCGCGCTCGCGCGGCACAATAAGGACGTTTTTATGACTGGCTTCCGCTGGGAAATCATCGGGGAATATATGCCGCTTTTTATCGACGGCGCGATGATGACCCTCAAATGCACGCTTATCTGTGTGATCACGGGTACCCTGTGGGGCCTGACGCTCGGCTTAGGCCGCCTGGCGTCGGCGCCGCACGGCCCGTGGAAATATATACTGCATTACGGCATTCAGTGGCCGGTGCGCATCTATATCAGCGCTTTTCGCGGCACGCCGCTGTTCGTGCAGATTATGGTCGTGCACTTTGCGCTGATCCCGCTATTTATCAATCCGCGCGACGGCGTGCTGGTGGCGAACGGCATTATGCCGGCAGAGTTTGCCCGCGAGCTGCGCGCTAACTATGGCGCTTTTCTTTCCTGCGTTGTGGCCATCACTCTTAATGCAGGCGCTTACGTATCAGAGATTTTTCGCGCCGGGATCCAGTCGATCGATCGCGGCCAGATGGAAGCGTCGCGATCGCTCGGCATGCCATATGGTCGCACTATGCGCAGAGTGATCCTGCCGCAGGCGTTTCGCCGCATGCTGCCGCCGCTCGGCAACAACGCGATCGCTATTGTTAAGGATTCATCGCTGGCGTCAGCGATCGGCCTCGCCGATCTGGCGTATGCTGCCCGTACGGTTTCAGGCGCCTATGCGACTTACTGGGAGCCCTATCTGGTGATTTCGCTGGTGTACTGGGTATTCACCTTCCTGCTGTCGCTGCTGGTTCGTTACATGGAAAAGAGGTTTGGCAAAAGTGATCCACGTTGAAAACTTGCAGAAAAACTTTGGTGAAAACCAGGTGCTGAACGGCATCAGCTGTGACATTCCGGCGCAGGAAGTATTGTGCGTTATCGGTCCGTCCGGCTCCGGTAAAAGCACCTTCCTGCGCTGCCTGAACGGGCTTGAAAGCATTGACGGCGGTCGCGTGGTGGTGAACGGGTTTGAGGTACAGGATCCCAAAACCCGCATCAATACGCTGCGTCAACACGTGGGTATGGTGTTTCAGCGCTTCAATCTGTTCCCGCACATGACCGTGCTGGAAAACCTGATTATGGCGCCGATGGATGTGCGCAAACTGTCGCGCCAGCAGGCCACAGAGCAGGCTAAAGCGCTGCTGGAGAAGGTGGGCTTAACCGATAAAATGCACGCCTGGCCAAACAGCTTATCCGGCGGCCAGCAGCAGCGCGTTGCTATTGCACGGGCGCTGGCGATGGAGCCGGAGATCATGCTGTTCGATGAGCCGACTTCCGCGCTCGACCCTGAGCTGGTCGGCGAGGTGCTGAGCGTCATGAAAATGCTGGCGCAGGAAGGCATGACCATGGTGATTGTCACGCATGAAATGGGGTTTGCGCGCGAAGTGGCAGATCGCGTGATGTTTATGGATCAGGGGATCATTCAGGAGCTGGACACGCCGGATGTGCTGTTCACCCGGCCGCAAAATCCGCGTACTCAGGCGTTTCTCAGCAAAGTGCTGGGGTGATACTGCTCCGGTAATAACAAAAATCCACGCCGCAGCGTGGATTTTTTCTGTCTGCTATCCGCTTATTTAAGCGCCAGCGCATTTTTTAGTGTGAAGAACAGATCGGTCTGATCGGTCAGCCCCACCACGTTTGCCGCGTGCGGTCCGTAAGCAGCAATGCGCAGCTGAGCACCGGTATGCTCCTGCGAATCCTCTTCCGAGTTGCCGTAGCTGATGGTCATTACCGCACCATCTTTTGTGTTCAGCGCCTGGGTCAGGCCCGGCGCTTTGGTGCCGTTCTCAACAATCTGACTGCTGTGCGCGTGGTCGGCGGTGACCACCACCAGCGTATCGCCATGTTCGCGGGCATAGGCCAGCGCCACCTGGACCGCTTCGTCGAGATCGACCGTTTCGCCAATCTGGCCGCACGGATTAGCCGCGTGATCCTGTTTATCGATTGAAGCGCCCTCGACCTGCAGGAAGAACCCTTTCTCATTTTTGCTCAGCAGGTCGATCGCTTTTGTTGTCATCTGCGCCAGCGTCGGCACCGATGCCAGACGATCCTGATTAACCTCACAGGTCACCACCGGTTTATCGATGTTGCCATGATAACTGGCTTTGGGACCCTGCCAGCGCACCGGCATATTGCCCGGCGCAAACAGCCCCAGCAGAGGCTGCTGCTGGGTGGCCTGCTGTACCGCGTTCATTGCGTCCAGGTTTTCTACCAGCTGATAGCCGCGCGCCTGCGCCTGCTCATACAGCGTTTTTCCTTTATAGTCGCCTGCTTTAGCCACCTCGTTAAAGCTCTTTGCACCGCCGCCCAGGACCACATCCGGCCGGGTCAGCAGCATTTGCTCGGTAATTGAGCCGCGGCCGCCCTGTTCTAAGGCGTTGCCCGGGCAGAGTTCGCTGGTTTTCTCCGGGCCGTAGCATTTGCGTGAGGTAACATGCGCCATCAGTGCCGCTGGCGTAGCATCCTGCAGTTCGGCAGTAGAGACATTACCCGTTGCTTTGCCGGCCGCTTTAGCCAGCTCAAGCAGCGTGATTTGATCCTTGCCATTGACGTCGACGCCAATCGCCCCGTTATAGGATTTGGTGCCTGTAGCCCACGCGGTGGCGGACGCGGCAGAGTCAGTGACGTAAGAGGGTTTATGCGTTTTTTTATCCAGCGAATAGTGCGTGTACTGCCCGGTAAGCGGAAGCGCATCAATACCGGCAAAAAAGCCGCCTGCTCCCACTGCAAGGTTACGTGCCGCGGTGATCTCAGAGTCACCCATGCCGTCGCCGATCAGTAAAATGACATTTTTCGCCGTCTGATTACTCAGCGAGGCTTTCAGCGCCTCAGTCTGATCGCTGCTCAGCCGACGCGCGCCACCATGCTGCGTCAAATCGCCAGTTGCTGCTCTATTGTATGTTGTAACATCTGCCACCGCGGAGGTGGCAATCAGCGAAGCCAGCAGTGAAACCGTCAGCAGAGGTAAGTGTTTCATTCTTCAGCATCCTTATCAGTGAGACAACCCGGTTATTTTCGCTGCCAAGTCTGCGTCAGCGGGATGACATTTTTGTGTCAGACGCGCAACGTTTCTATGACAATCGCCGCGAAGCGAACAGGGTTAATACAATCTGCGCAGAGCTTAAGCAGATAGAAAAAAAGGAGAAAATAGCGCTTGACCCTTTTCAGCTAACTCCCTATAGTAGCGCCCCGTTGACCCAGTGCGGTTAGCAAAAAAATATGTGGTGAGGTGTCCGAGTGGCTGAAGGAGCACGCCTGGAAAGTGTGTATACGGCAACGTATCGGGGGTTCGAATCCCCCTCTCACCGCCACAAATTTGAAGAAGAGCCTGAACTTACGTTCAGGCTTTTTTTTTGCATATTGCACAGTGAGAGGGGTATGAGAACCTCCGGCCGGGTTCGACGGTGAACTCTGTTCACCGGACAGCGGAGCCTGCGACGCTGCCCGCAGGGTGAGCGAAGCGAATCAATCCCCCTCTCACCGCCACAAATTTGAAGAAGAGCCTGAACTCACGTTCAGGCTTTTTTTTTGCATATTGCACAGGGAGACGGGTATGAGAACCTCCGACCAGGTTCGACGGTGACATCATGACCTTCAGACATGAGCTCACATACAGCTTTTGAGATGGCGCAAGCGACCAACTCAGCCCTTCCGTGATCATTTTCCCTATATCTTCATGCTTCGTGACTGCCTGCGCTAACACATGGTACGGCTAATTGATGTGATTACTATTTGCTCAGGCAATGTCAGGCTTAATGGCGCCTTCATACAGGAGGCCATAAGCGACAGTACAAAATGAATTTTCCATGCTGGATCGCTATCATTCTAATGATTGCATTCGCCGGCGCAGGTAGTGTCGCGCTGGTTAAGATTGCCTCACAGGTTTCTAACAATAATGATGAGAAGGAACCATAACAGGAATGGTTGTTTTTATAGTCGGGCGCTATATCCCCTGTCATGTGATATACTGCCCGTCCCTGAGAAATTTGATATGAAATCTGAAGACACGCTGGACTGGTACCCTGCCCAGCTTCCTCCTGTAAAAACCATACTCGGTGATGCTGTGATCGAAGTCGGCAGAACCGGACGGCCAGTCAATACACGCACACTTCTTGAATACCTCCAGATACAGCAAAACAAACAGAAGTTACGCGATAATAAAATAGCAATGCAGACCGCTATTGATGTTCTGAGAGATAACCAGCGCGTTAACGGAAGGTTATAGCCTCGCGGTTATCGATAGCCTGGCAAAGTTAAGCCGCGGCTCTGTGTAGTCCTGCGCCGGTGAAGGGAACCCCTCAGAGGCCACCGTTAAGGTTGAACCGGAACCACGTCATGTTCTCGCCCTCCTGCGTTGAAGCGTCGCGGAAGGTGGTTGTATGGCTCCGGATCCAGTCATTGGCTGCCTTGAGCGTTAAAGTGCCAGTTAA
The DNA here is from genome assembly GCF_007680655.1 of Pantoea sp. PSNIH1. Classification (NCBI taxonomy): domain Bacteria; kingdom Pseudomonadati; phylum Pseudomonadota; class Gammaproteobacteria; order Enterobacterales; family Erwiniaceae; genus Pantoea; species Pantoea sp. PSNIH1. The sequence continues at coordinate 428,098 of NZ_VEIP01000001.1, read as the reverse complement.
CGCGCTCCAGCTCCTCTACGAAGTCAGAAGTGGCAACGTTGCTGCGGCCTGATGGCTCGCGCATGATGAAGCTGATGAATGACAGACAAGCCTCAGCAAACAGGCATGTCTAACCCTGCCTCAGTTTATTGTGAAAAAATGGGGGGTAAACCGGACATAGTTAAAGGTCCTGATGGTGATTCAGGTTACTGCACCCTTCCGGGTGGGAAGCGTATCGAGGAGTGGGCACTGTACCGCCAAGATAACCAATAAGCTGTGGTGCCGGTTAACGGTAACTAAAATGTAAGGTGCCGGGCCTGGCGATCGGTACGAAAATGCGTCTGGTTTACTGTTTGATAGCAGGAAGAAAATTTTAGCTAAGGAGATGGCATGTCAGTTTTTGCGAAGATATCAATTCCGATGTTTTGCATTGCGTTCGCAATGTTCTATTTGGCGCGCAATAAGCGGGACAAAAATTACCTCGTTCCGGGCTTTGTTCTGTTAGCTGCTGGCTTTGTGAATGTCGTGATAGCGTTTACTACGGGTTAGTAGCCGGAAAGAGCGTTTAGATAAGATAAGGCCGCAGAAATGCGGCATTGCACACGCTAAGGCATTTACATCGATACAGCTTATCGATCAATAAGTTACACTTGTTTCTTTCCGAAATCGGCGTCAAATCTTTCAGGCAGCACATCGTTAAGCTCCCGGGCGTGGCGGCCATGAGTGATAACAAAGAAGAATATGAAGCTGATATTGAGAAAGTATTTGGGAAAATGAAGCCTGAACTGTAAAAAATATCCGGATCGCATCCTGGTTTTTCATGCTCCCTCACCCATAAGCCTGCCACTGAGCGGGCTTTTTATGCCTATAACTTGCCTTTTTTGATGATCACTATGGCATCGCGGTATACATCTGCCATGAAGACATCATTGGTTGCTCGCCGGTAGGCCTCAAGCCTGCCCAGCAACTCTTCGATTGTGGTTTCAGCCCCGGTGTCAGCGAGTTCGAGTGCTGCTTTCAAAATGGCATTAGCTATCAATTCCACTCTGTCATTGTCATTTTCCATAATCCCCCATCTGTAACTGCTAACCACATTAACACTTGCGGGGTCGGGATGTCGGTTTATCGGGCTTTTTCTTCTATTGAGCTACTATGCTTCCTCTTAAAGCCGGCGCTAAGAGGGCTTTTTTATGCAATGCGTGCCACGCAGAGTAATTTGTCGAATGGTTGTTTCCTTAAGTAACACTGAACGCATATCCTTACTGTCGTCAGCTAACGCTGACAAATGATTTGCCCTTATTGAACGAATTTACGCCCGTGTAACGCGGGTTTTTTTACGTCTGAAAAAAAATAAAATCACATATCAGATGCATTTAATCTCATCAGCAGCACGCTGAAGCAACGCAGGGGCACGGAACTGAGTCCCGCCGCGCCTTAACATCAGGCGCTGAAAAAGCGCAAACATACAAAGCAGTAAGCTTTGGTGCGCGGCAACGCTCAATCAAAGCTAACTGACAGGAGAATAACTATAAACGCACAAGAACGCCGCCGTGCTGCCCACGCTGATACGATGGGCACCTGTCGAGACCTGGGATCAAAACAGAGAGTGAAAAGAGCCTGAACTCTCGTTCAGGCTCTTTTTTACCTGCCGCAATACTCTCTCAGGCGGTTAAAAATAGGCGAGCTTGCGGTTAACGCCGTTAATCCTGACGGTAATGTAACCCGCCGCCGTGGCTGATGCGGCCGGTGCCGATGCCGGATCGGACGTCAGCGTAACCACTTTGCCGTCATAACCCACGCCGGCGGTGCCGTTGTGATAGTTCATCACCGTTGACAGGTTAACGCGGTTATCCGTATTCAGATTGGTCACTTCAGACAAATCAGGATTAAACAGTGAACATTCACCGCCATCGAACCGCGACGGGCCATCAGTAGTAAGGTTGATGACTACATCACCACACTGTGCTTTAAGCTTGATCCAGACTTCAGCATATTTTCCTTTATCATCAGTGGTGCGAACAATGCAGTCGATGACACCGGAATCACCTTCATAATGCAGATTGCCGCCGACCGAACTTTCTCCGCGATAAATATTGAGCAATGTTTTACCGCAGACGTTGGTAAGCAGTGGTGCGGTAGCTGGCTGTGTCTGAGTATCACGCAGCGCTTTGCCCAACATGTCGATGTTCCAGTGCTGATTAGCACGAGGGAAAAAGAACTTGCCGAGGCGGAACCACTTATCTTCCGTGCTGGTATTGGAGACGCGATATCCCGAGTACCAGCCCGCCTTCATTGAACCCGTCATCTGGGTGCCAAAGTTCTCATCGCGGCGCCAGCCCTGTTCATAGTTTGAAAGCAGCGCAAAGCCGGTGCGCTCGGTATCGATGCTGGAGCCGGACTGCAGGCTCAGCTGGCGCATCAGAACGCGTGAGTAGTTGAGCTTCAGCGGGTTAATGGAAGATTCGATGCTCAGGGCATCGATGATCCACTGACCATTACTCAGATCGCCCGGGAAGCGCGTATGTTCAATCCATACATTACGGATCAGGCCCTGCCCCACGCGCGGCATAAACAGTGTGGCATCACCATAGCCGTGCTGGAAATTGGAGTTGGTTAGCTCCACGGCCGTTGAGTGGTCCCAGTTACCCTGAGGTGAATCGGACCAGGTAATATCAAATACCCGGCCATAGGTATTGCTGGAGTAAATCTGATCCAGTCGCGTATCGAGCGTATCGATAAACCTGAACACCGAGTTACCATTGTTTTCCACACGGAAACAGGTGACGTTGATGTACTGGCCTTCAATAGTAATATTTTCAAAAAATGGCTGCTGGTTACTTACCATTGCAGTGGTAATCGCGCCGGTGTTGACCGTGGTATCGGCGGTCGCCTGACCATCCCAGAAAATACCGCGAATAGCCGTCCGGCGCGCTTTAATTTTGAAAACGGTGTTAGCTGACTTATCCGAGGTAATAATCGTTCTGGGTGCAACACCATATTCGCAGTCGTCGCCATAAAGATTGAAGAATGGCAGCTCGCCCTCACCGGTTAAATCGACAGGATTAATAATAAATTTACCGGCGGGAAAACGTATTCCGATATCGCGGATAGGGTTTTTGTTCGGATCATCAACCGGTGATACAAAGCCTCTGGCCCAGCGGTACATGTTGATACAGGCATCGTGGTTAACTGAGCCGTTATCAGCATCAAATGAAACCGAGCCGCGTAAGCGCTTGCCGCCAAAATGGAAAATATTAATAGCGGATACATCATCAATAATACGCTGCCAGTAATAATCGCCGGCAGAAGAGACCGCAACGGTGCCACTGTCATCCGCAGGCGCTTTACCCTTTGTGTCGACAAAGCCTACAAAGCGGCCACCACCATTAAAGGTTGAGTCCCTGTCGTAATAGCGCTTAAGAAATGCAATTTCACCTGATGCAGAAGGTTTGGTGGTGCGGAGTTCAGCAAATGAATTTACTTCAATCATGATATTTCCTTTTAGGGTTTATTGAGCCTGTTTGCTCGTGAGAAGTTTTATTTTTTGGTTAAGGTAAATAACCTGCAAAATGCAGATAGTGAGAAAATCGCCTGATGAGTTACCGGAGCGATTCAATTTTTCTTATGGCGCGCTTATCCCGGTTGCAGTTTTCAACCGACGTCATAAGCCTTTCGTTAAGTTCGAGGCTGTCGCCCCAGGTCATAGGATCGGGTACGGAGGGGATTTCGCAGTCAGCCAGCAGCTCTGCCGGAACGGGCATTGCCGGAAGCTGAACGTATTCTTTCTCTGTGTCTGCGCAGGCTGTCAGCCACATCAGCAGGAACAGAGTGAGCGGAACACGCATCCTCTTTAACCGCCTGCCTGATGTAGACAACGCGCCTCTCGCTTTCAGCGTCGTTTTGATATCGATCATGATGAGCAGCCTTTGCGATATCGTTAAAGAGCATTACTGCGGTGATAAGGTTGCTGGTTACTGACTCCGCCTTTTTCCGGGCCTGGACTGCCCGGGAGATCTCCTCCTGCGCCTGCAACATTCGCGAGTGATAGTGACCGGCAACGGCGGCAGATATCACAACCGTCGCCATAAGGAAGAGCCTGAGTACCAGATGCCCGTTATTTATCAGCCAAATCATCACTACTCTCCGCCAGGCACAAAGCGCGTTCCATGTCGCGACGATGCATCAGCCCGCGCCATTTTATGCCACCGGCATAGACCCAGCGGCGCAGCTCTTCGCAGGCCTGAGCCCGATCGCCAGCGTTGAGTTTTTTGAGCAGAGTGGAGCGGGTGAAAGCAGACGGGCCGATGTTATAAGCAAAGCTGTATAGCGATGCGCGCTGGTATTCACTCAGGGGAACCTTTACCACGCCATCGACCACCTTTTTAACGGACCGGAGATCGTTTTGCAGCAGCCGATCGCAGTCGCTATCGCTATACTGCCTGCCACTGATGATATCGCTGCCGGTATGCCCGTCACAGACGGTCCGGACGCCGGCCACATCCTGATAAGCTTTATAAGTACGCCCTTCCGCTCCCTCCTTTCCGCCAAGAAACAGGGTGGCAATCAGCATGGAGCCGCCACCTGCGGCGGCGATCAGTTTTCTGCGCACGCTGCCGGACATAGTCATATCAATCCTCCTCCACTTTTACGGCCGGACCATATTTCTCAAGTGCTTTTACCTGAGCGTTGGCGACCTTGCGTTTGAAGTACCAGTTGATGAGCCCTGTAATGATGATGCCGGCAATACCTGCCAGTACGCCGATGGCAGACCACTCATCAGGACTCAGGCTGGTGAGTACACCGTTAAGAATGGTGCCCCCGGACGTGCCCAGGGCAACACCAGTAACAAGTTTGCTCATAGTTTGAGTGCTCGCAGACGCCGTCCGATCGGACAGGTGCTGTTGATCAACAGAAGAAAAGAGGCCCTCCGCCACAACGGATAGCATTGATGTCGCATTGAGTGGCGGGGGCGGAAACGAAAAAGGCACCGCCGAAGCAGTGCCTTTAGAAAAGGAAATAAACTATTCAGGATTATTTTTTAAGCGTTTCCAGAACGTTTTTGATACACAGCGGCATCATTCTTCCCCGCAAAAAATCTCTTGTATCTGCATAGGGATAGCTGACACCCTTAGCCATCTTTCTGTAGGTTTCTGCGCCTTTTACAGAGACGCTTATGAAGTCATCTTTTTCAATAGCGTAGTCGGAAAGAGCGTGCCCATCCGCTTCAAACGCCTGAACTTCTTCTGACACTATTTGCCTGGTGCTGAGATGGGTCGACATTGTTCGGTCAGTTATACGCCATTCCATTTCGCACAGATCGTTAGCTGCGCGTTGCGCATCCGATATCACAGCAAAAGATGGCGCGCACAGCACGATTAAAAGGGCGCACAGAATTCTCATTATTCCTCCCTGAAACCGGCATCATATATTTCAGATGCCCATAAAAAAAGCCCTCGCAGCGTGTGAATCTGCAGGGCTCTTTTATTATCACAGAGTGATGAAAGCTGATTTAGTTTGCGGGCTGAACATCATCACGCAACTTCAACTGTTGAAAAGTATACCCCCGGGTTCGGGAAAAGTAAATAGCCTGCGATAATTTAATACACTATTTTTTAGGGTGCTATGCAGTGGCGCTTTTCAGCGCGGCATCTGCGCGGGTTTCCTCAGCTTCCAGCTTAGTAATAAGCCGATCGTAAAATGGCTTACCGCTCTTCTTCCATGTGTCCAGGCTGATAGCGCCGGTGAATTCTGAAATTGCCTTATACGCCCCGGTTGAGGGTATGCGCTCGTAGCCGCGCCCGCAGCAGCGCCTGCACTCACCCTTCACCGGCACCCCCTGCTTTTCCGTTGCCGCTTTTAGCACTGCCTGTCCGCGTCCGTTACAGTCGCGGCATGCAGTTGATACGACGCCCTTGCCTTTGCACGCCCTGCAGAGCACGCGTACGGCCTCTTTGACGTTTCTGGTGAGGCCGCCGTGCAGAGGCGATTTCATTGAAAACACCTCTGCCTCGATGAATCCGGTGGCCTGACAGCATTCGCACGGCTTCACGCTGGCGGCGCTGCGGCAGTAATCGAGCCAGGCATAAGCGGCGAGCGTTTGCATAACTGCCGTTCTGACACCGGCATCAAGCTTGCGAAAGGCGGCAACTTTATCGCAGCTCTGCAGTGCAAAATCAGTTAGCAGGGAGACGGCCCGTGCTGCGTCGATTTCACTGACGCCCATCTTCCCCATGAAAGCGCTGTAACCGAGCTGAACGCGGCTCTGCGTCATACCTATGGCGGCGATATAGTCGATGCCGGTAAGCGTATCAGGCGACGTCTGCGGTGCTGTTCCGCTAAAGTTCTGCCCCTTCGGAAAATGATACTTAACCGTTGCTTCTAAGCTCATACTGCCTCTCTTTGCTTAATCAGTTCGCCTGTTTTATCCCGGCGGTACATCTGCCGCCACAGCGGGATATCGATGTCGTGCTGAATCCTTTGCATCATGCTGTAGTGCGTTTTGCTTTCAGCGTAGCGCGCAGCAGGGCCACGCCCTCCCTCGCCTTTTCCGGGGTGGAGGGCATTGCAGCCTTCAGCAGCTGCCTGCGCGGCTCAGGAATTGTTTCACCGGCCTCGATCCGCGCAGACATTTTGCGCAGCTCTGAGCGGCATTTAATGCGCAGCTCAGACTCGCTCAGGTTGTTCGCGCGCATCAGGCTGCAGAGGCTGGTAACCATCCAGTAATCGGCGTTGCTCTTCCACGGATAGTGCTCCGGAGAGGCATAGTCGCCACGCTGCGCGCAGTAGGTCATCACCCTGCTATAGAGCGTCTCTTCATCCGGCAGGCCCGCAGCGGCGAAAGCGTCCTGTTTACACCAGCTGATGAACTGGCCTGGTGATGGAAGAAACGGCGAGCCGCTGGCGCGCGCCTGGCGCATGCCGGCTGAAAGCTGCTGTTTGCTGGTCACGCCGTTCTCCGCTAAGGCGGCTATCCACTGACGTTTAGCGGCGGCTTCGTCTGCCGGATCCCGCCAGACCGTGCTGACTGAGTCGGGGAAAACCTGCTTCAGCCCGCTGAAGAACTCATCTATCACTTTTTCGATCGCCTGATGCAGGCGTCGATCCGCCGGCTGCGGGACGTCACCGGCCATGCGCGCCAGCGCGCTGCTGTCACGATGATTAACTGCCGTGACGAGATTTCTCATATGAAGTTCTCCCATGCTTCCTGGCTGTTCCAGTGGACGGCAGGCTGCTGCCCCGCTGGTGCCGCCCGGTTACGGTCTGGCTGGTTCATCTGAATTTTCAGGGTGTCCCACTTTTCCCGCAGCTTCGCAGGGCTGAGCACGTTTGACTGCCAGAAGCGATCGCGGCTGGCCCAGAGAAATACCTCACAGATATCGCGGTGCGTAACCTGCAGGGCCGAGCGCAGTAGTCTGATGTCGTTTGACCAGGCGGGCCAGGCGGGCTGCCGGGCATGCGGAGCGACAATCTGCACCCTGCTGAACATCCACCTGGCTGTTTTGAGATCCTCTTCGGTTCCCCACTTGTCCCCCCTGGGAGTCCGCACCGCGGCTTCAGGACGCGATGCAGAAAGCGTTGCAGAGGATGTGTCAGGGGATTCACCAGGATTCTCTGACGCAGAATTATTATCTTTTGTCACAGTGTCTTTTGTATGCCTCTGTTTTGGTGACAGCGCTGTCGCGGATTTGGTGACAGTGATACCCTCCCGGTGACACCCCGGTATTTGCCACTGTGAAAGGTGTTTATTTGGGCCGATCATCGTCCCTTCCCGGATAAGCACACCCATCTGAATCAGCTCATTTTTTGCCTTGTTAACCTTCTGTCTTGGCAGCCCGGTTAACTGGCTTATCTGGCTGTCAGCAATACGGTCCATGCTTTTATTAAAGCCGCAGGTTTTCCGGCAAACGGCGTGTGCGACTTTGGCCTGATTTCGCGTCAGGCTGGCCCCTATCAGCTCCTCATACAGCGCGTTTGCCAGACGTGTAAATCCCTCTTCGGTATCTGCCATACTTGTCTCCACGGCCCGCAGTCCGGGCCTGATTAGCGTCATAAATTTTCACTTTTTTCTATACACGCACTTTCCGCGATGGCATTGTGGCAATGCATTTAAATAATGCGTATCACGCATATTATGAGTATAATCAAATATGCGCAAGGCGCTTTGCGTGTAACGCATAAAAAAGGTTAACTATCCGCTATGAAAATAGGCGATAAAATCAGACAGATTCGTAAAGCGAATAAGATGACCCTGAGTGAACTTGCCCTGCGTACAGATAGCGATGTGGGCAATCTGTCACGCCTGGAACGCGGCATACAGGGATACAGTGATGGTCTGCTACACAAAATTGCAGCAGCCCTGTCAGTTCCTGTTTCTGAGCTATTCTCTTCTAATGAGGCTAATGATACTGTAGATTCATACAGTGTAAGTTCCATTATAAAAAAGGGGAGAAAAGATGTGTACAGGATTGATGTTCTTGACGTTTCTGCAAGTGCCGGAGACGGGTCGCCGTCTAAAGATGTGGTTGAAGTCATAAGGTCTATTGAATATGTTCCGGATCAGGCGCGCGTGATATTCGGCAACCGGCCGGAAACCTCTGTTAAGCTGATCAACGTCCGCGGTGACAGCATGGAGGGAACCATTGAGCCCGGTGATCTCATCTTTGTAGACGTAGCTGTCAGCACGTTTGATGGGGATGGAATTTACGTCTTTGACTTCAACGGCGATATGTTTGTTAAGCGCCTGCAAAAAGTTAAGCGCGAAATTATCGTTATCTCTGACAATCCCCGTTATCGTGAATGGTCTATCTCAGAAGAAGAACTCTCTATGCTCCATGTTGCTGGCAGGGTAATGCTCAGTCAGTCCCAGCAGTTCCGACGTCACGGATAACCGCCCTCTTTTCAACCAGGCCCGCGTTATGCGGGCTTTTTTGTACCTGCCGCATTATTTTCATAAAATCTAATGTGAAAACATTAGCCTGGTTTGGTTTACCTGAAGCTGTTTTGTGCCATGCTATGCGTTTTGCGCATAATGCCAGGGCGCCATAAATGGCGCCCCTACGTGGTTGCGTCGAATGACAGGTGCCGCCCGTAGGGGACGCATTTATGCGTCCCTGGCGTCGTTTATGCCCCATACCCGGTTGCCAGGGCGCCATAAATGGTGCCCCTACGTGGTTGCGTCGAATGACAGGTGCCGCTGTAGGGGACGCATTTATGCGTCCCTGGCGTCATTTATGCCCCGCACCCGGTTGCCAGGGCGCCATAAATGGCGCCCCTACGTGGTTGCGTCGAATGACAGGTGCCGCTGTAGGGGACGCATTTATGCGTCCCTGGCGTCGTTTATGCACCGTACCCGATTGTCAGGGCGCCATAAATGGTGCCCCTACGTGGTTGCGTCGAATGACAGGTGCCGCTGTAGGGGACGCATTTATGCGTCCCTGGCGTCATTTATGCCCCATACCCGGTTGCCAGGGCGCCATGAATGGCGCCCCTACGTGGTTGCGTCGAATGACAGGTGCCGCCCGTAGGGGACGCATTTATGCGTCCCTGGCGTCATTTATGCCCCATACCCGGTTGCCAGGGCGCCATGAATGGCGCCCCTACGTGGTTGCGTCGAATGACAGGTGCCGCTGTAGGGGACGCATTCATGCGTCCCCTGCCAATTTGTGCAATGCATATTATCGGATTCAGGTGCCCACTCCTGACCGCAATGCGCCATCATCAGCAAACTCAGACCGCAGCTCTGCTCCACCTCTGCTAAACTGACCCGGCAGCAACATTCAGCAGGCATAAACCGGATGCGGGTATCAGCTACCTCTTTCGCTCAAACCTGCTGAAGGAGACGCCATGTTGCAGACACCTCCTGGATTGTCATCAACGTGGTCAGGGCCGTGGGGCCTGAAGAAACATATGTTTTATTAAGGAAAAAGTTATGGATGATGTAGATCTGGCACAGGAACGAGAAGCCGCTCATCTGGAGAGCGCCCTGTTTGCGCGTAAACCACGTCTGGTGAGCGCAACGGGCAACTGTATCTGGTGCAGAGATGAACGCGTTGTCGCCGATACTGCATTTTGCTCTGCAGAGTGCGGAGAGGACTATCACAAGCACCAGCGTGAAATGAAACAGCGTATTAACGGCGAATAAGCCAGCCGCGGCATGAATTTATGCCTGAAAAAAGCCTGAACGCGCGTTCAGGCTTGATTATCTGCTGTGTCTGGTCAGCTTACTTTTTAGCGGGTAAAGCGGGTTCAGCAGCCGCAACGCCGGTCAGCTCGCTCAGTCCTGCATGGTTAATTTCACCATCGGCTTTATCCACGGCCTGAGAGATAGTCAGCAGATTCTGCAATTCGCTTAGCAGAATAGCGGCATCGGACCTCAGCACCTCATCGCTTTCAGCGGAGTCGATAACCGTATTGATCGCTTTATTAGCCGCATCGATCATCTCCGTCACTCCACCCTGCCTGCTGACGGCTAGTACCAGCGCGCTAATCAGCAGCGACTGTGCTTCAACCCGGGCGGTCAGCTGTTTCATGTCCGCATCGATGTGCGATATTTTTGCCAGCATACTCAGGACGACGTTTTTCATTGGTTGTGCTCCCTGAAAAAAGATCAATCTTACCGCGTTAGCGAACCGCTGCAACTCTCATCACTCTGAAAGGTCGTCATGCTTTGCCGGTGAAATTAGGGACAGAAAAAAACCCGGCCGGGGCCGGGTTTATCAACGGGATGGGATGCTATCAGCCGTAGGCGTGCAGCGTGCGCTGGCAGAGTGCTGAGCGAACGCAGTCCTCTTTCGCAAAGCGCACCACGCCCACCATCTCATCCTCTTCAAAGCGCGCCAGCGCATCGGCAAGACCGGACTGGACGCTGGCGGGCAGATCGCACTGAGTAATATCACCGTTAACGATAACCGTGACGTTTTCCCCCAGGCGGGTCAGAAACATCTTCATCTGTGCAGCGGTGACGTTTTGTGCCTCGTCGAGGATAACCACTGCGTTCTCAAAAGTACGTCCACGCATATAGGCGAAGGGCGCAATCTCTACCTTGGCGATTTCAGGCCGCAGGCAGTACTGCATAAAGGAAGCGCCGAGACGTTTAACCAGAACGTCATAAACCGGACGAAAATAGGGGGCGAATTTCTCGGAAATGTCTCCGGGCAGGAAACCGAGATCTTCATCCGCCTGCAGTACCGGGCGCGTCACGATAATCCTTTCGATATCCTTATTGATCAGGGCCTCAGCTGCTTTTGCAGCGCTAATCCAGGTTTTACCGCAGCCAGCTTCACCGGTTGCAAATATCAGCTGTTTCGTTTCTATGGCGTTAAGATAGTGCGCCTGAGCTTCATTCCGGGCTGCAATTGGTGCCCGGTCGCGCACATCGCGCGCCATGCCAATAGCATCTAACCCGCCCATCTGCACCAGCGAAGTGACCGATTCTTCTTCGCGCTGACGATGACTCCGGGAGTCACTACGAAGCACACGACGAGCTTCACGACGCGCTTTGATCACTGCTTTCTGTCTTCCCATAGTGGCACCTTACAGTTGGTTTCATGAATCGCGACGGATCACCCGCGGCGATGACTTGAACGCTTTAGAGGTTACGTTGGCTTCCTTTTAGCCGTACTGATACACAAAACGGGGTGTACAACAGCGCCGAAACGCCGCAGCGCACCGGATAAAAACAAACGGGATGATGAAGATAGTGGATGAAAGATGAGTAAAACGTTGACAGGAGGCTCTCTCCCGCAGAGAACTGCGCTTGCTGTGTTACACCTGCTGGTTCCGGAATGGAACGCCTCATGCGCGAACTCCAGTGGCTGATGCCACAAAACTGACAACGCTTATGAGTAAAGTGAAACATAGCGCCGAAAATTTGCAACACTATTTTTACTTTTAGATGCAAATTAAGATTTGTTGTGGCGATGGCATCAGGCGCTTACCATAAAAAATTCAATTAAAATAATGCGTTATATAAAATGTTAAAAGGATCCTTTGCGGATCCTTTTGCAGAGCATAACGCTAATCTGCCGCAACACGCATTGCCGGAAGCAGGGTTCAGGCCTCAATCAGCGATTGACCAAGATAGCGCGTGGCATCGGCGACGCCCGGCAGCGCAAAAAAGTAGCCGCCGCCGGTGGGTCGGACATACTCTTCCAGCGCCTCGCCGTTAAGCCGCTGCTGCACTGTGATAAAGCCTTTAGTGAGATCGTGCTGATAGCAGATAAACAGCAGCCCCATATCAAGCTGCCCTGCCCCGGTGATCCCGGCGGAGTAGCTGTAGCCGCGCCGCAGTATCAGGCTGTCCGCCGTCTCTGGCGTACGCGGGTTAGCGAGCCGGATATGAGCATTCAGCGCGATCACCTCCCCATCCGGATCGCTGGCATAATCCGGCTCATCATGCTCATGATGCCCGCCAAGCGGCGCTCCGCTGAGCTTTTCCCGGCCAAAAATAGTCTGCTGCTCACCCAGCGGCGTGCGATCCCACTGCTCAACGCGGAAACGAATAATCCGCACCGCCTGATAGCTGCCGCCGTATGTCCAGGCGGGCTCCTGCTGATCGGCCGTAACCCACAACATTTTATTCATCAGCGCGCCGTTTTGCGCATCCGGATTCGCCGTACCGTCTTTAAAACCCAGCAGATTAATCGGGGTTTCCTGCCCGTGACTGCGCGCTGCGTGCTCAGGAATAAAGCCTTCGCGCCGCCAGCGTACCGCCAGCAGATCGGGAGCGTGTTTGATGATATCGCGCAGCGCGTGGATCACGGTGTCCTGACTATTGGCGCAGATCTGAATCAGTAAATCCCCGTGGCACTGGCTGGCGTCAAGCGAATCATTGGGGAAGCGTGTCATGGCCTGCAGCTGTGCAGGCTTGTGCGCGCCCAGCCCAAAGCGTTCGTCAAACAGCGAACTGCCCACGGAGAGCGTCAGCGTCAGGTTATCCGGTGCAATAGTGGCACCGAGAATGCCGGAATCAGCCGGCGGCAGCTGCGCATTTGTCACCGCTGGTGCGGGTCCGCCCTGCGTCAGAAAGGCGAACCTCTCCGTCAGCAGCCGCAACAGACGCGTCAGCTCCGCTTTACCGTCGGCCAGCACGTCAAAGGCCACCAGCATCATGGCGGCCTGCTGCGGCGTCAGGATACCCGCCTGGTGCGCCCCGTAAAATGGTTGCACCTGCTGACGCGCATCAGGTGCAACCGTGCCCGGAGAAAAATGCTCTGCTGCTGCGCCAGCGTGGAACGGACAGCTGCCCCCGAGCGCAGCCGCACCGCCCAGCACACCCAGCCCCTGCAGTAACCGGCGACGTGCCGGCTGCATGGCATCATGCTGTTTAGCCATGGTTAATCGAGGCCCAGCGTGCCGCGCAGCAGCGAGAGATCTTCAGCCAGCACGGTAATCGGTGCTTTTAACGCATTGCGATCGGCCGCGGTCAGCTTCTCATAGGATGCGTAACCCTCAGCCGTACGGTATTTATCCAGTATTACGTCAACTTTGCTGAAGTTAGTATCGATTTTTGCCAGAAGCTGCGGATTCCGCTGCTGCAACAGCGGGCGCAGCAGCGACACAATTTTCTGCGCGCCGTCGACGTTTGCCCGGAAATCAGACAGGTCAGTGCGGCTGTAACGATCCTCCTCTCCGGAGATTTTGCTCGAAGCCACCTCTTCGATCAGACCCGCTGCGCCGCCCACGACTTTAACCGGCGCAAATGCCAGCGCGCTGATGCGCGCCTGCAGCGCTTTAACATCGTCATTGAGCTGACTGGCGAAAGGCGCGGCACCGGTCGTTGTGCGATCGGCAAACAGCAGCTTCTCCAGGCGGTGGAAACCGGTAAATTTAGGATCTGCCGCTTTCTGCTCAAAATCATCTTCGCGTGCGTCGATACTGCCATCCAGATCGGAGAAGAGTTCAGCAACAGGCTCAATACGCTCATAGTGGGCGCGGGTCGGCGCATAGAGCGTTCTCGCCTTGTCACCGTCGCCTGCATTAATGGCTGCCGTAAACGCTTTGGTACTGCTTACCAGTGCGTTAACTTCATTCAGGACGTACGCTTTATAGTCGGCGATAGGCTGAGCCAGCTGCAGCAGCTCTTTCTGCTCTGGCGTTGATGACTGCCCCGATCCGGCCACCGTCAGTTTGCCTTTCGGATTACTCAGCAGGCCGCAGGTCATCTCGTACTCACCCGCTTCCAGATTTGCCGTCAGCTTCTGCGTAAAGCCCGGCGCGATATTTTCCCGCTCCTCGACCACCATGACCCCTTTCAGGATCTCCCACTCCAGCGCTTTCTGGCTATGGTTTTTGATAATGAACTGGCTTTTACCCGCTGGCACGTTCATCGTCATGGGCTCACACTGTTTATCCGTAACGGTGACGGTGAACTGCGGGATCTCTGCAGCGGATGCAGCCCCGGAAAGCAGCAGCGCGACGACAGAGGCGGTAGCGCGTAACGTGGTATTCATGATGGTATCCGTGTTAAAGAGTCAGGTTAAAACAATCGGGATTAGCGCAGGCTGCGTGCGGCAACCGGAGCAGAAGGCGCCGGGAAAAAAAACAGCAGCAGCGCCGGCACCAGATAGAGCAGCCAGGCTGCAACCTCACTGACGCTGGGCGCTTCCTGATAGCCGAGCAGGCCTTCAAGCAGCGTACCGGCCAGAGAGTGCACAGAGAGCACGCTGCTTATATCAAACGCCGTTGCCTGGAAGTGGTTCCACAATCCCGCCTCATGGAAAGCGCGGATTGCGCCGGCCGCAAGCCCGGCGGCTACAAACAGAATGAACAGGCTGCTCCAGCGGAAAAAATGGGCCAGATTAAGCCGGACGCCGCCGTAGTAGATCAGCGTACCGAGCAGCGCTGCGGTCAGCAGGCCGAGCAGCGCGCCCGCAGGTGGGGCATAGCCCACATCCTGCGTAAAGGCCGCCAGCAGAAAGAACACCGACTCCAGCCCTTCGCGCGCTACGGCGAGAAACACCATAATCACCAGCGGCAGGCCGCTGCCGCCCCGCTTTGCCAGCGCCTGATCCACTGACTTCTCCAGCGTCAGGCGCATGCTGCGCGCAACTTTGCGCATCCAGAACACCATGGTGGTCAGCATCACGACCGCAATCAGCGCTACCACGCCTTCAAACAGCTCCTGCTGCTTCTGCGGAAACTCACCGGTAGTGGCATTGATGGCGATACCCAGTCCCGCGCAGAGCACAATGGCCGCTATCACCCCGCCCCACATCGCCGGGAACCACCGGGTGCGTCCGGTGCGCTTCAGATAGCTGGCGATCAGGCTGACAATCAGCGCCGCTTCCAGACCTTCACGGAGCATAATGAGAAACGGAACAAACATCGTTTGCCTCTTAAGTGTTTAGCAGGGTAAATCTGTCGTAAAAAAACGTAAAGCGCGAACGATATCGATTATCATTATCGCTGCAGAAAAAACAAGTCACTGCGGGAAATTATTTTGCTGCACAGGGGGGAGAAGTCAGGGGATGACTGTTCAGAAAGGTCGGCAGAATCACGTTGCCTGACGCCTCAACGTAAAAAGGAGGCACATTACTGTGCCTCCTTTTTGATGGCGGTGCCGCAACGCACCGCGCGAATACCTTAATCTGCCTGGTATTCCGCTTCCGCAGCGGCAAAACGCTGCTGCGCGGCGGCGGAAGGTGCTTTGCCCGTCAGGCTGAAGACCACAATCGCGATGCTGGCAAAGATGAAGCCTGGAATGATTTCATACAGCTCAGCGTAACCGTACTGTTTCCACAGCAGCACCGTCGCGGCACCAATTACCATTCCCGCCAGCGCGCCGTTACGCGTCATGCGCTTCCAGCAGACACCAAACAGCACCACCGGACCAAACGCCGCGCCAAAGCCAGCCCATGCATAGCTCACCAGGCCCAGCACCCGGTTATCCGGATTGGATGCCAGGGCAATAGCAATCAGTGCAATCAGCAGCACCATGGCACGTCCGACCCATACCAGCTCCTGCTGGCTGGCATTTTTACGCAGGAAGCCCTTATAGAGATCTTCCGTCAGCGCACTTGAACAGACCAGCAGCTGGCAGCTCAGAGTGGACATGACCGCAGCAAGAATGGCCGAAAGCAGAATACCGGCGATCCACGGGTTAAACAGAATACGCGTCAGCTCAATAAAGATACGTTCTCCATTCTGCGTGACGCCCGCGGCCTGCGCCGGGTTATTCTGGAAGTAGGCGATACCAAAGAAGCCTACGGCAACCGCGCCCGCCAGGCAGAAGATCATCCACGCCATGCCGATGCGACGCGCGGTACGGATGGAGCGATGGGAGTCTGCCGCCATAAAGCGTGCCAGGATATGCGGCTGCCCGAAATAGCCCAGCCCCCAGCCCAGCAGCGAGATGACCGCGACAAAATTGAGCCCCTTGAGCATATCGAGGTTCTCGATGCTCTTCTCGCGGATCACCGTCAGGGAATCATCAAAGCCGCCTACGGCAATGATTACAATCACCGGCGTCAGGATCAGCGCAAAAATCATCAGCGTCGCCTGCACCGTATCGGTCCAGCTCACGGCCAGGAAGCCGCCCACCAGCGTATAGAGAATGGTGGCCGCTGCGCCCGCCCAGATAGCAGTCTGGTAATCCATACCAAAGGTGCTTTCGAACAGGCGCGCACCGGCAACCACGCCTGAAGCGCAGTAAATGGTGAAGAAAATCAGGATAACTACCGCGGAGATCACGCGCAGCAGCTTGCTTTTGTCTTCGAAGCGGCTGGTAAAGAAGTCAGGCAGCGTCAACGCATTATCGTGATGCTCGGTCTGCACGCGCAGACGACCCGCCACAATTTTCCAGTTCAGCCAGGCGCCAATTGTCAGGCCGATAGCGATCCAGCTTTCAGATATGCCGGACAGGAAGATGGCACCGGGCAGACCCATCAGCAGCCAGCCGCTCATGTCGGAGGCACCGGCTGAGAGAGCCGTAACAAAACTGCCCAGGCTGCGGCCGCCCAGAATATAATCATCAAAGTTTTTGGTTGACCGGTAAGCGATAAACCCTATCAGCACCATCCCAAGGATATAGACAACAAAGGTCACCAGCATTGGTGTACTTGTACTCATACTCTCTCCACTTATTATGTAATTGCTTAAGAGAAATTCTTTGCCCGCCCTGCCTCAGCAGCATTAGCCGGACGTCTCCCTGGCGCGACGTATCACTTACCCTCTTTGTCACGGCAATCGAATCACACGGCAGCACCGGAACGGGGTGGCCACTGCGCGTTACCGCCGCCAGAGAAGCGAATTTCTCTTAAGGCGCGGTATCCTGCCGCAAAGGTGCGATGCGCACAATGGATTTAACACAGCTGTTACCTGAGTTTCACCTCTCTTTCTCATTTCTTTGCTCAAAGGTTGCGCCCGTTCAAACTTTTGGTTGCACCAGAAACGCGACTTTTTGCGGTTTAGTGAACCCGGTTGCAACTCTGGCGAGATTCTTGCAGCAAGAAACGTGCCGTTTCTTTACAGTTAACAAACAAACGGCTTTCAGGCATGCAATCTGGGTCACATTTAACACGGTTGCACAAAGTTGCAACATGAGTGATAGTGCAGCCCACGCTGATGTTGATTTATTTTTTCAAGACGAGGAATTCATGGGAACAACTACCATGGGGGTGAAGCTGGATGAAGCCACCCGCGAGCGCATTAAGCTGGCAGCACAGAAGGTCGATCGCACATCTCACTGGCTGATTAAGCAGGCTATTTTCAATTACTTAACCCAGCTTGAAGCGGGCGAGACCCTGCCGGAAATTCCCCTGCAGGCCAGTGAAACCACGGCAGAAGAGAACCTGCCCGAAGAGAGCCTGCAGCCGTTCCTCGACTTTGCTGAACACATTCTGCCGCAGTCGGTTACCCGCTCCGCAATTACCGCCGCATGGCGCCGGCCCGAGACGGAAGCGGTGCCGATGCTGCTGGAGCAGGCGCGCCTGCCCGCTCCGCTGGCAGAGAAAACCCATCAGCTGGCCTATAGCCTTGCCGACAAGCTGCGGCACCAGAAAGGTGCAACCGGACGCGCCGGAATGGTGCAAAGCCTGCTGCAGGAGTTCTCCCTCTCCTCGCAGGAGGGCGTGGCGCTGATGTGCCTGGCAGAAGCGCTGCTGCGTATTCCGGATAAACCCACCCGCGACGCGCTGATCCGCGACAAAATCAGCAACGGCAACTGGCAGTCGCACCTGGGCCGCAGCTCATCCATGTTTGTTAACGCCGCGACCTGGGGCCTGCTGTTTACCGGACGCCTGGTCTCAACCCATAACGAAGCGAGCATGTCCCGCTCGCTGAACCGTATTATCGGTAAAAGCGGCGAGCCGCTGGTGCGCAAAGGCGTGGATATGGCCATGCGCCTGATGGGCGAGCAGTTCGTTACCGGCGAGACCATCGCTGAGGCGCTGGCCAACGCCCGCAAGCTGGAAGAGAAAGGCTTCCGCTACTCCTACGATATGCTCGGTGAAGCGGCCCTGACCGCCGCCGATGCGAAAGCCTATCTGCTCTCTTATCAGCAGGCGATCCATGCGATTGGTAAAGCCTCCAACGGCCGCGGCATTTATGAAGGCCCGGGCATCTCGATCAAACTCTCTGCGCTGCATCCGCGCTACAGCCGCGCCCAGTACGATCGCGTTATGGAAGAGCTCTATCCGATCCTGAAATCGCTGACGCTGCTGGCGCGTTCATATGACATCGGCATCAATATCGATGCCGAAGAGGCCGATCGCCTTGAACTGTCGCTGGATCTGCTGGAAAAACTCTGCTTTGAGCCTGAGCTGGAAGGCTGGAACGGGATTGGCTTCGTAATTCAGGCTTACCAGAAACGCTGCCCGATGCTGATCGACTCGCTGGTCGATCTGGCACAGCGCAGCCGTCGCCGCCTGATGATCCGTCTGGTGAAAGGCGCCTACTGGGACAGCGAAATCAAGCGCGCGCAGATGGAAGGTCTTGAAGGCTATCCGGTTTATACGCGTAAGGTATATACCGATATCTCCTATCTCGCCTGCGCCCGCAAACTGCTGGCGGTACCGAGTCAGATCTACCCGCAGTTTGCCACGCACAACGCCCACACGCTGGCCGCTATCTATAATCTGGCGGGTAATAACTACTATCCGGGCCAGTATGAGTTCCAGTGCCTGCACGGCATGGGCGAGCCGCTCTATGAACAGGTGGTGGGCAAAGTGGCCGATGGCAAACTCAGCCGTCCCTGCCGTATTTACGCGCCGGTGGGCACGCACGAAACGCTGCTGGCTTACCTGGTACGTCGCCTGCTGGAAAACGGTGCCAACACCTCCTTTGTTAACCGGATCGCCGATAAGAGCCTGCCGATAGATGAGCTGGTTGCTGACCCGGTGGTAGCGGTAGAAAAAATGGGCGCAGCCGAAGGCGCCGTGGGTCTGCCGCATCCGAAGATCCCGCTGCCGCGCGATCTCTATGGCGACAAGCGTCCGAACTCAGCGGGTCTCGACCTCGCAAATGAACATCGCCTCGCCTCACTCTCCAGCGCCCTGCTGAACAGCGCCAGCCAGCCGTGGGTGGCCCAGCCGATGATCGAGGGTTCCCTGGAAACGGGTGTCAGCCAGCCGGTACTGAACCCGGCGGCGCCGGCTGACGTGGTCGGCAGCGTGCGCGAAGCCACCGAAACCGAAGTCTCTGCCGCGCTGGATGCGGCGGTCGGCGCCGGACCGATCTGGTTTGCCACTCCGCCAGCCGAGCGCGCGGCGATCCTTGAGCGTGCCGGTCAGGCGATGGAAGCGCAGATGCAGCAGCTGATTGGTCTGCTGGTGCGCGAAGCGGGCAAAACGTACAACAATGCCATCGCCGAAGTGCGCGAAGCGGTCGACTTCCTCTACTACTACGCCGGCATGGTACGCGATGATTTTGACAACGAAACGCATCGTCCGCTGGGTCCGGTAGTCTGTATCAGCCCGTGGAACTTCCCGCTG
This sequence comes from Pantoea sp. PSNIH1, assembly GCF_007680655.1. Lineage (NCBI taxonomy): Bacteria > Pseudomonadati > Pseudomonadota > Gammaproteobacteria > Enterobacterales > Erwiniaceae > Pantoea > Pantoea sp. PSNIH1. The sequence continues at coordinate 408,191 of NZ_VEIP01000001.1, read as the reverse complement.
GCGATCTTTACCGGTCAGATTGCCGCCGCGCTCGCCGCAGGCAACAGCGTGCTGGCAAAACCGGCCGAGCAGACGCCACTTATCGCGGCGCAGGCGGTGCAGATCCTGCTGGATGCAGGCGTGCCCGCCGGCGTGCTGCAGCTGCTGCCCGGTCAGGGTGAAACCGTGGGCGCACAGCTCACCGGCGATGAGCGCGTGCGCGGCGTTATGTTCACCGGCTCAACCGCCGTGGCGACGCTGCTGCAGCGTAATCTTGCCGGTCGTCTCGATCCGCAGGGGCGTCCGACGCCGCTGATCGCAGAAACCGGCGGCATGAACGCTATGATCGTTGACTCCTCTGCCCTCACCGAACAGGTGGTGGTGGATATCGTTGCCTCCGCGTTTGACAGCGCCGGCCAGCGCTGCTCGGCGCTGCGTCTGCTCTGTATTCAGGAAGATGCCGCCGATCACACCATTAAGATGCTGCGCGGCGCGATGGCGGAGTGCCGCATGGGCAACCCGGAGCGTCTTTCAACTGATATCGGTCCGGTTATCGACCAGGAAGCGAAAGCGGGCATCGAGCGTCACATTCAGGCGATGCGCAACAAAGGCTTTACCGTTTATCAGGCGGTGCAGGAGAATGCGCAGGACCGTAAAGAGTGGGAGAGCGGCACCTTTATCAAACCCACGCTGATTGAGCTGGATCAGGTCAGCGATCTCGATAAAGAGATCTTCGGACCGGTGCTGCACGTGGTGCGCTTCTCACGCAGCAGCCTGCCGCAGCTGATTGAGCAGATCAATGCCACCGGCTATGGCCTGACGCTTGGCGTACATACGCGTATTGATGAAACCATCGCTCAGGTTACTGCAAACGCGCACGTCGGCAACCTCTATGTGAACCGTAATATGGTCGGTGCCGTAGTTGGCGTGCAGCCGTTTGGCGGCGAAGGCCTCTCCGGTACCGGCCCGAAAGCGGGTGGCCCGCTCTATCTCTACCGCCTGCTGGCACATCGTCCGGATGGCGCGCTGCGCCTGACCTTCGATCGTCAGGATGCTGAGCAGCCGGTTGACAGCAGCGTGCGTACAACGCTGATGGGTGCGCACCAGGCGCTGCAGAACTGGGCGCAGGATAAGCCAGCATTGCAGGCGCTGTGCCAGCGCTATGATGAGCTGTCGCAGGCGGGCACGGTGCGTCTGCTGCCGGGCCCGACGGGCGAACGCAACACCTTCAGCCTGCTGCCGCGTGAACGTGTGCTCTGCCTGGCCGATAATGAGCAGGATGCGCTGATCCAGCTGGCCGCGGTAACCAGCGTCGGCAGTCAGGCGCTATGGCAGGATGATGAGCTGCATCGCGCCCTGCTGAAAGCGCTGCCGCCGGCCGTACAGCAGCGCATCCGTCTGGCAAAAGATGCCCTGTCCGGTGAGTTCGATGCGGTGATCTATCACGGTGATGCCGATCAGCTGCGTACGCTGTGTGCCGATATCGCTGCCCGCGAGGGCGCTATTGTTTCCGTCCAGGGCTTTGCCCGCGGAGAAACCAATCTGCTGCTGGAGCGGTTGCTGATTGAACGCTCGCTGAGCGTCAACACCGCGGCGGCAGGCGGCAACGCCAGCCTGATGACCATCGGTTAAACGTCAGGTTATGACAGTAAAGGGCCCCCTGCGGGCCCTTTTTTATTGCGGGTTTGCCAGGGACGCATGAATGTAGCCAGGGACGCATTAATGCGTCCCCTACGGTGGGAATTATTGTACCCACAGGAGCGCCATTAATGGCGCCCGGAAACCAGCATCGACGCATCAATGCGTCCCCTACGACGGGAATTACTGTACCCACAGGGGCGCCATTAATGGCGCCCGGAAACCAGCATCGACGCATCAATGCGTCCCCTACGGTTGGAATTACTGTACCCACAGGGGCGCCATTAATGGCGCCCGGAAACCAGCATCGACGCATCAATGCGTCCCCTACGACGGGAATTACTGTACCCGTAGGGGCGCCATTAATGGCGCCCGGAAACCAGCATCGACGCATCAATGCGTCCCCTACGGTGGGAATTATTGTACCCACAGGGGCGCCATTAATGGCGCCCGAACATCACCAGGGACGCATTAATGCGTCCCCTACGGTGGGAATTATTGTATCCACAGGGGCGCCATTAATGGCGCCCAAACACCACCGTCGGCGTATAAATAAGCAGGGGACGCATGAATGCGTCCCCTGCGGTTGGAATTGTTGCGCCTGTATTTACCTACGCTGCTTTGCGACGCTTCATGCCGATTAGCGTCGGGAACAGGAACAGCGACTGGCCCAGGCCGCGGTTGGTCAGTGACCAGACCGCTACTGAACAGAGCGAACAGATCCCGACGATTGCCAGCGGATAGAAACAGGCCCACAGCACGGAGAACCACGCCTGCTCAAACAGGTGATGGCGCTGGGCAAACAGAATCGCCGACATCCCGAAAAACTCAATAAAGATGCGGTGAATAACGTAGATTTGCAGCGTATTGCGCCCTACCCAGTTGAAAAAACGCATACTGAAATGCTGGTTAAGCCAGCGGCAGGCCGCCACGCTCACCAGCACGGCGATGACGCACATAAACAGGCTTTTATCCAGGCCCATAATCACGTGAAGTCCCGTCAGCGCGGCCAGTGCCGCCCACGGCAGCAGGTTTTCACGGCGCAGCTCGCTCAGGCGCAGCATCACCGGGCTCCAGAATGCGCCCAGCAGGAAGAACAGGAAATATTGCGCGACGCTCTGCGGCCCCCAGTAGGGAATGATTTTTTCCACCGCCAGATAATTCAGTACCACCGCCACAACCAGCAGCGCGATTTTCTGCTGATGAAAAATTTTTGCACACAGGAAGTAGATCGCCAGACCATACAGATACCAGGAGGTACTCATCGCCATAAACGTCAGCTTGAGAAACTCCAGCAGTGAACCGGCATAGGCCGCATTAAGATTTTGCGAAATGCGTTGCCCGGTGATTTCTGTGGAAATCCCGACAATTGACCACCACTGAATAAAGCCCCACAAAATATAGAGATAGAACAGATTGGTAATACGGCTGGTAAATACCTGTTTCCATGAACGATTCAAAATGCCATTGGTCGCCAGCAGGCCGGAAACAAAAAAGAATGCCGGCATACGTAATGGCGACAGTACCGTATTAAACTGTACCCATATTTCCGCCGGAAACCATCCGGCACTCAAATATTTTATCGTTGTTTCAAATCCCGGTAATACGGTGTGATAGAGCACCACCAGCAAAATACAGGCACCTTTCAGTGTATTTATCCAGCCTATATCATTTTTCCCGTTATCTTTCATCAGGTTGACTCCTAAAGCTGTGTAGGTCTGTAAGAGGTAAACGCATTAATAATCAGTTCGTGAGTTATGGTTATTAAACGATTATTCAACAGCACTGCGGGGAGTGTATCTGGCGAAAGTCCTAAATTGTCTTTGCTGGCCCTGATGTAACAAGACTTTACGTTAATCAAAATGCATTTACATCTGCCTGAAGCGGCACAGAGAGTTATAAACTGTGATTCAGGAAAAATAATCAGTAAGAAAAGCTGCTGTTTAATTAAGAGCAATCTGCAAACAGAGAAGCCAGTTAATAATTTAGCAATAAGACAATTATATGACTATGCACCAAAAGGATAAGAGAAACGCGAAGGGATATGATAGCAGCGAAATAAATAAGGGCCAGCGAACCGGCCCTGAATATTACTGATTAAGAAATTTATCCAGGAATTGTCGGGTACGAGCCTGCTGCGGATTACTGAACAGGGTTCTGGCCTCCCCCTGCTCCACAATGCGCCCCTGGTCCATGAAGATAGCGCGGTCAGCCACATCACGCGCAAAACTCATCTCATGCGTGACGATCACCATCGTCCGTTTCTCCTGCGCCAGGGCGCGAATGGTGTTCAGCACCTCGCCGACCAGCTCCGGGTCAAGCGCGGACGTCGGCTCATCAAACAGAATCACCTCCGGACGCATCGCCAGCGCGCGGGCAATTGCCACCCGCTGCTGCTGCCCGCCGGAAAGCCGGCGCGGAAAGCTCGCCTCTTTACCCGTCAGCCCGACCTTCTCCAGCAGCTGACGTGCCCGCGCCTGCGCTTCTGCTTTCGGCTCACCTTTAACGATCACCGGCCCTTCAATAATGTTTTCCAGCACCGAACGATGCGGGAACAGATTGAAGTTCTGAAACACAAACCCGACCTGCTGGCGCAGCTGACGCACCTTCTCTTTCTGTTTGTTAAGACTCAGGCTGGCGTCAATGGTGATGCCGCCTACCGTCACGCTACCCTGATCCGGCACCTCCAGCAGATTGATACTGCGCAGCAGCGTGGTTTTTCCCGAGCCGCTGGGGCCGATAATCGCCACTACCTCCCCGGCAGCCACGTCGAGATCGATGCCGTGCAGCACCGTCTGCCCGTGAAATTTTTTCACCAGCTGGCGGACTTCAATTGCACTCATTTATCCTCCCGATCCTGACGATTAACATGCGCTTCAAGACGGTTCTGCAGCGCGGAGAGCACGGTCGCCATGATCCAGTAGATCAGCGAGGCGGCCAGATACATGGTAAACACCTCAAGCGTGCGTGAGGTGATTAACTGCGCCTGACGAAACAGCTCCGGCACCTGGATAGTGGCCGCCAGCGAGGTATCCTTGACCAGGCTGATAAAGCTGTTACCGAGCGGCGGCAGCGCAGTCCTCGCCGCCTGCGGCAGGATCACCCGGCGCAGCGTCTGCCACGGGGTCATACCAATGCTGGCCGCCGCTTCCCACTGCCCGCGCTCGATAGAGGCGATAGCACCGCGCAGCGACTCTGACGCATAGGCCGCCGTGTTCAGCGACAGGCCAATCATCGCGGAGGGAATGGGATCGAGTTCAATGCCAAACTGCGGCAGGCCGTAGTAGATCATAAACAGCTGGGCGATCAGCGGCGTGCCGCGGAACACTGAGACATAGATGCGCGCCAGCCAGTTCACCGGCCAGAAGCGCGACAGGCGCATCAGGGCAAGAATAAAGCCCAGCAGCAGGCCAAAGAACATCCCGCCGATGCTGAGCTGCAGCGTAAACAGTGCCCCTTTAAGTAAAAAAGGTGCTGAATCCAGCACCAGATGTACGCTCTCCAGCATTATTTCGTCACGTCCGTGCCAAACCATTTATCAGAGAGTTTTTTCAGCGAGCCATCTTTCTGCATCTCTGCCATCGCCTGATCGATCGCTTTCAGCAGATCGTCGTTACCCTTACGCACCGCCACGCCAGCCTCCAGGCGCGAGAACGCCGGGCCCGCTACGGCCATGGTGTCACCGGTTTTCTTCACCAGATCGAGCGCGGCCAGGCGATCGACCAGAATGGCGTTCAGGCGGCCGGAGCGCAGATCCTGATATTTTGTCGGGTCATCATCATAGGTGCGGATATCGACGCCTTTGACGTTATCACGCAGCCACTGCTCATAGTTGGAGCCGAGGCCCACGCCCACTTTTTTCCCTGCCAGGTCCTCAGGTTTGGTGATGGTGCCGGCGTTTTTCTTCAGCGTCAGCGCCTGCACGCCCGAGATGGTGTACGGCGTGGAGAAGTCATACTTCTTTTTACGCTCATCGGAGATAGTGACCTGATTTATCACCACGTCGATACGTTTTGAATCCAGAGACGCCAGCATACCGTCCCATTTGGTCGGCTTCAGCGCCGCTTTTACGCCGAGATGCTGTGCCAGCTCCTGCGCAAACTCCACCTCAAAGCCGGTCAGTTTGCCGCGCTCATCCTGGAAACTGAACGGCGGATAGGTGCCTTCAAGGCCCACGCGCAGCTCGCCTTTATTTTTAATCTGTGCCAGCAAATCTTCAGCGGCAAAGGTTTTTGCGTTGATGCCTGCGAGCAGCGCCACCGCCATCATTCCCATCGCCAGCGGGCGACGAATCAGAGAGAAAGCCATGTTTACCCCGTTATTATCTGTTGTGTGTGTCAGTGCAGGTGCGTCGCGTGACGCACCCTGTAACAGATAGCGTAGTCTTATTATGAACGCCACAGAAATTGCATCTCCGTGGTGACGTTACGCCTGTCTGTGGCAGCGATTATAGAGCGTTTCGTCAGCCTGTCTCATACCGAAGGATGATAAGCAAATAACGCCGGTGCGCCGCCGGTATGTACAAACAGCAGCGGCCCTTCGCGCCGGAAGCGCTTCTGGCTGATACCGTCAATCAGACCGGCCATCGCTTTGCCGGTATAGACCGGATCCAGCATGATACCTTCCAGCCGTGCCAGCAGGCGCACTGCCTCCATGCCCTCTTCGCTGGGTTCGCCATAGCGCGGCGCGTAGTACTCATCCCAGAGCGTGATCGCCGCCTGCGGCTTCAGCTCAAGCTGCTCTGCCAGCGCGCTGCGCAGCCGCTCTACCACCGGCAGCTGCGCGGCCACGCTACGTGACACTGTCACGCCAACCAGCTCGCTTTCCGGCAGCAGCTGCTCCAGCCCTACCGCCAGACCGGCATGGGTACCGGCGCTGCCGGATGCCACCACCACCGCCGCGAAATCCACTACGCCCTCGCTCTGATGGGCGATCTCCTGGGCGCACTCTACGTATCCCAGCGCGCCCAGCGCATTCGAGCCGCCGACCGGCACGATATAGGGGCGATACCCCTGCGCTTCGAGACGCTCTGCGTAGTCGCTGAGCTGCTGCGGCGGATTATCCAGCGCCGCCACCATCTCCGTCTCCACGTCCATCAGATCAAGCAGCAGGCGGTTGCCGTTGGAGAGATAATTTTCTGCCGTGGTGCCAATCGGGTTTTCCAGCAGCGCCACGCACTTCAGGCCGAGTCGCGCCGCCACTGCGGCCGTCTGGCGTACATGATTGGACTGGATCGCACCGGCGGTCAGCAGCACATCCGCGCCCTGGCGGAGCGCGTCCGCGGCCAGAAACTCCAGCTTGCGCAGCTTGTTGCCGCCCAGCGCGACCGGCGTAACGTCATCGCGTTTAATAAAAATATCGCGGCCAAGGTAATCGGACAGACGCGGCAGATGCTCCAGCGGCGTAGGTGCGCCAAGCAGCTCAAGACGCGGAAACTGGTGCAGAAGATGTAGGGACAATGCAGGCCTCCAGGGCAGTGTGAAGATATCCCTGTAGTGTTGCAGAAGATGCGCTGAGGCGCATCCGGAATTGCGGGGTAGCAGCAGCCCGCTGCGGCACAGATCGCCGCAGCGGACATTAATCATTGATCAGCCGCGCTGCCAGCCGAGGAACTGATCGTATTTACGCAGCGCAATACGGTAGTTGTTATTACCGGCATCGGGCAGATCGTGCTGCAGACACTCATGCCAGCTGTTGCCGGATAGATTTTCTGCCGGGAAATTTCTCGCTTTCAGCATGTCATCAAGTCGACGCAGGCGCACCACATACTCCCGAATCGTACTGTGGTTCATCTCGGTCTGTTCAAACAGATACTGTTTAAACGCCATGATGTCGAAGTAGTTCGGATGGGTATTACAAAAAATATCGCTGCAGAAACGGCATAGCGCTGTCAGTTCGGGCTGCAGCTTCGTCCAGACCTGATCGTCAATCATCTGGTCCATGCGGGCTATCGCCTCTTTATTGATGATCTGGCCACGAAACACCAGCGCCATACGATCTAATACTTTGCCACAGTGTGAACAGTTGCTTTGGCTATGTTTATAGTCTTTAAGATAACGACTTAATGGCCTGACTTTAATTTTGGCTCCCATCGCTGAGTCCCCGGTTTTTTTATTTTTGTTTCCCCAGGACTGAGTCTGTCAGCGCGCTCCCGCTAACCGGGCACGCAGGCGTTTAATCGCCTGACTGTGCAGCTGACTGACGCGGGATTCTCCCACCTCCAGCACCGCGCCAATCTCTTTCAGGTTCAGTTCTTCCTGGTAGTACAGTGTGAGCACGAGCTTTTCGCGTTCGGGCAGCGCCTCGATTGCGTCAATCACGCGTTCACGCAGATTCCCTTCCATCAGCTGATGCAGCGGATTCGCCTCTTCATGGCCCTCTGTCACCAGCTCTGCGCTGTCACCGTGCTCTTCCCGATACTCGTCATAGGAGAAGAGCTGGCTATTGTTGGTATCCAGCAGGATCTGCCGGTACTCCTCCAGCGACACGTTCAGCTGCTGCGCCACCTCCTGCTCCGAGGCTGAGCGGCCGAGCGCCTGCTCCACCTGGTGCATGGCACCGGCTACTTCGCGCGCGTTGCGCCGCACGCTGCGCGGTGCCCAGTCGCGGCTGCGCAGTTCGTCCAGCATGGCGCCGCGAATACGCTGCACGGCGTAGGTGGTAAAGGCGGTGCCCTGCAGCGCGTCGTAGCGCTCCACGGCATTCAGCAGTCCGATGCCCCCAGCCTGCAACAGATCGTCAAGCTCCACGCTGGCCGGCAGGCGCACCTGCAGACGCAGCGCTTCATGCCGCACGAGGGGAACGTAGCGCTGCCAGAGCGAATGTTTATCCATCACGCCGCCGGCGGTATAGAGATCGTTCACGTTGACTACCCTGCGTTAATTAAGTTATCGGCATGATTATCCAATTCTGTAGCGGTTTCGATTGGCAGAATAGGCGGGCAAAAGCGAGGTTATTTCAAATTAGTGATGGATGGCGGTGGCGGGCACCGCCGTTGCGAACGCTATCTGTTGCGCTGCTGCAACCGCTGCCTTGTGGCAGGCGGCACCGCGGGCCACAGCGCGCAGATTTTGCCCGCCAGCGGCTGATAAGCGAAACCGTCCGCCGCTTCACTCTCCAGCGCCGCGCTGAGCATCACCTGCCCGGTTTCACCATCAATGCTAATCAGTTTATTGCGGAACAGGCGCTGCAGATCGCTGCGTAAAAACAGGCCGTTATCGACGCTGTTATCCGCCAGCAGCCCCGCATCGCTCTCGTCGGTGTTGATATGGCACGCCTCCACCCACGGCCAGCCGTGTGGTTCAGTGAGCGGCGTGCCGGTGATGACGCAGGCGCCGTAGCGCGCTTTCACCGCCGCCAGAAACGCCGCCTGGCTGGCGTGCTGCAGCACGCGGGTTTTCACCCGCCGCCCGACTTCGGTGCCGGGTATCACGGCGGCGGGTGCCGGCTGCTGCGGCGTGCTCAGCACCACGATAAACTGCACCGCGCGCGACAGCGGGAAACAGGGGTGCGCCTGCGCGTCAAACAGCTGCCAGTACGCCTCCTCCTCCTGCTGACGCATCAGCACCAGCCGGTAGCCCCGGCTGGTGAGCAGGTTCTGCGCCGCCGCCGAGTGCGGATCGAGCATCGCATAGACCCGGCTCTCGCCCATCACTTTCCAGCGCCCGGCCTGGCTCACGTCATCGCTGCGGCGAAAATAGAGAAACGCCTGCTGCGTTTTCAGGTAGTGCTCAAAGCGGCGCAGATAATTTTTGTGCTCGTTGTCATCGCTGATAAACAGCAGTTCCTCAAGCGGGCTGTTCAGCGCCTGCTGCGCAAACAGCGCGCGGATCGCCAGCTGCCGATAGCTCACCGGGGGACTCAGCAGGCCGCGTGCGGTAAGCGCCTTCTCGCCGGGATGCTGCTGCGCATAACGCAGCGCGATCTCCTCAAACGAGAGCAGCTCACCCGGTAACAGATCGTAGTTGAAGCGCATCGCCCCTCCCTGAGTGGAAAACGTGACCTATAGCGGAATGGTTCTAACAGATTATCGGCCGCGCGGCGGCAGGCTGTAGCAGACAGCTGCGGTTTTACAGGCAAAAAAAACCCCGCCGGAGCGGGGTTTTGATGCTTACGCGGAGAGCGATTAGCCCTGCAGCAGAGAGAGAACCTGCTGTGGAACCTGGTTCGCTTTCGCCAGCACGGAGTTACCCGCCTGCTGAACGATCTGCGCTTTAGACATGTTTGACACTTCAGTTGCGTAGTCCGCATCCTGGATACGGGACTGAGCAGCAGTCAGGTTAGTGGTGGTGTTGCTCAGGTTAGTTACCGCTGAGTTAAGACGGTTCTGTACTGCACCCAGTGAAGAACGGAACTTGTCGATATCAGCAATGGCAGAATCCAGTTTAGCCAATGGATTAGCATTAAAATTAGCAGGTGTAGCAACAGATGCGCCAGCAGTTACTGCGCCTGTAGTTGCATTAATTGTTGCTGCTTCGTACGTTGAATCTCCATTAGCATCAGTGGTCTGGACCAGATAATTGTCATTACCTGCTTCATCTTTATAAGTAACCAATGATTTATTGGCAGCATCAACAGCAGAAGTATCAAGGGTCAGATCTTTACCAACAGTGGTAACCGCAGTAGTACCGGTTGGAGTTAATTTAGTGCCAGTTGAATCGAAGCTGATAGTACCGGTTTTATTATCTACGGTTGCTGCGTAAGTACCTGAGCTGGTAGTTGCGAAATAATCACCGTTAGAATTTTTTGCCAAACCGGTTACAGTTTCTGGAGTACCATTCGAATCGTTAGCTGTGGCACTTGCAACCGCGATCTGTACATTTCCAGTGGAACCATTCTTAACGGTAGTTGCCATGTTAGTCACGTTGAAGTTGTCTAATTTCAGCGTGTTTGAGTCAATTTTCTTCAGGTCGATTGAGATAGTCTGGCCATCGTTAGCGCCCACCTGAATTTTCATGTTGCCATCTTTAGCCAGCACGTTTACGCCGTTGAACTGGGTCTGCTGCGATACGCGGTCAATTTCATCCAGACGCGATTTAATTTCGTCCTGGATAGATGATTTATCAGAATCGGAGTTGGTGCCGTTCTGCGCCTGCACGGTCAGCTCACGGATACGCTGTAAGTTGTTGTTGATTTCAGACAGCGCGCCTTCAGTGGTCTGCGCGGCTGAGATACCGTCGTTGGCGTTACGGGCTGCCTGAGTCAGACCTTTGATGTTGGACTGAAAACGGTTAGCGATAGCCTGGCCTGCTGCGTCATCTTTCGCGCTGTTAATACGCAGACCAGATGACAGACGCTCCATAGAAGAAGAGAGAGCAGACTGGTTTTTGTTGATGTTGTTCTGAGTGATCAGCGAGAGGCTGTTAGTGTTAATGACCTGGGCCATGATAAAGTTTCCTGTTTAATCAAGTCTTTCGGTTAAGGTGTGGGCTTCAACCCGTCGGCTTCATCGCCGTCAAAGTTGTTATCGTCTGCCCCTGAACAACCTTTAGATTTTTTTTAGGACCGGATGAATTTTTTTCGCTTCACCTGCCATGCTTCTGGTTATCGCCAGCCGCCTGCGCTTCTTTAGCCCCGCTTAACTTTTTTTACCGTCCGAATTACCTCCGTTACGCCCCTCTATTCCATTTATCACTCACTGGTTATTAATTCTAAACTTTGCCGCGTTGACGCCGATAATTGCGCTATTCACTCTTTGCAGCGACAGGAAAAGGAAACTATATGGCCAGCATCTCTTCTCTCGGCGTCGGCTCAGGCCTAAAGCTTAGCGATATTCTCGATAGCTTAACCACTGCAGAAAAAGCGAGCTTAAAGCCGATTAGCACCCAGCAGAGCGCCTATACCGCGAAGCTCAGCGCCTACGGCACGCTCTCAGGCGCGCTGACCGCGTTCCAGACCGCTAACAGCGCGCTCAACAGCGCCGATGTCTTCAGCGCCACCACCGCAACCAGCAGCAGCACGGCGTTCAGCGCCACCACCTCCGGCAGCGTAGTGGCGGGTAAATACAGTATCAACGTGACGCAGCTGGCGCAGGCGCAGACGCTGACGTCATCGGCGCAGAGCAGCAACAGCAGCGCGCTCGGCGACAGCGCCGCCAGCCGCACCCTGACCATCAAACTTGCCGACGGCAGCAGCAAAGGTATTGCGCTCACCAGCGACCAGACCTCGCTCACCGGCATGCGCGATGCGATTAATAAAGCGAACGCCGGCGTCTCTGCCAGCATTATTAAGAGCAACGAGGGCGAATACCGCCTGTCGCTGACCGCGACCAAAACCGGTGAGGCAAACGCCGTGTCGGCGGTCAGCGTCAGCGGCGACGACACGCTGCAGGCAATTGTCGGCTTTGATCACAATGATATCGCAGCGAATAACAAGCTCAGCGTCAGCGTCGCGGCGCAGAATGCGCAGCTCACCGTGAACAATATTCCGATCACCAGCAGCAGCAACAGCATCAGCGACGCGCTGGAGGGGATCTCGCTGAATCTGACCGCGACCACCAGCGGCAGCCAGACGCTCACCGTGGCGCAGGACACGTCCAAAGCCACCACTGCAGTGACTAACTTTGTTAACGCCTATAACACGCTGCTCGATCAGTTCAGTACCCTGACCAAATATACCGCGGTGGAGAAAGGCGCTGACGCGCAGGACGCCAGCAACGGCGCGCTGGTCGGCGACAGCACCCTGCGCAGCATTCAGACGCAGATTAAGGGACTGCTGACTAACTCCGCCAGCTCCTCCGCCTATAAAACGCTGGCGCAGATTGGTATTACCTCCGATCCCACCTCCGGCAAGCTGACGCTGGATGACAGCAAGCTGAAAACTGAGCTGGCGAAAGATCCGGACGGTATCAAAGAGATGATCGTTGGCGACGGGAAAAAAACCGGCATTACCACGCGCCTGGCCGGTAATCTTACGACCTGGCTCTCAAGTAAAGGGCCAATCCAGAGCGCCAAAGATGGCGTCAGCAAAACGCTGAATGAGCTGACGCAGAAATATAACGACATGAACACACGTATTGACGATTTAGTAGCGCGCTACAAAACCCAGTTTACCCAGCTGGATCTCGCCGTCAGCAAGCTCAACAGCACCAGCGACTACCTGACGCAGCAGTTTGACAACATGACCAGCAGCTCGAACAAATAAGGAGTGACCATGTACGGGGCAAATGGCACGCAGGCCTATGCAAAAATTGGCGTTGAGAGCGCCGTAATGAGCGCCACCTCACCGCAGCTGATGACGCTGCTGTTTGATGGCGCCATCAGCGCCGTGGTGCGCGCGCGTCTGTTTATGCAGGATGGCAACATCCCGGGCAAAGGCAGCGCTATCTCGAAAGCGATCAATATTATCGAAGCGGGCCTGAAACAGGGTCTGGATGAAGCCTCAGGCGATGAGCTGACGCTGAACCTTATCGGCCTTTACTCCTATATGGTCCGCCGTCTGGTTGAGGCAAACATCCGTAATGACGTGGCAGCGCTGGAAGAGGTTGAAACGCTGCTGCGCAATATCGCTGATGCCTGGAAAGAAGTCGCTTAATCTTAATTCTTAGGACGCTATGTTATGAATACTGCACCGCACCTGATGCTGGCTTATCAGCAGATCCTCACCCTCAGCCACGGCATGCTGCGCCACGCCAGCCGCGGCGAGTGGGACGATTTAATTACTCACGAAATGGATTACGTCAGTGCGGTGGAGCGTCTGGCGCAGAGTACGGAAACCACGCCGCCGTCAGGCCAGCTGCAGGAGCAGCTGCGTCCGGTCCTGCGTCATATTCTGGATAATGAGAGCGAAGTTAAACGCCTGCTGCAGGCGCGGATGGATGAGCTGACGCGGCTGGTCAGCCAGTCCTCAGTACAGAAGTCGGTGATGCGCGCTTACGGTCAGCAGGGTGACGTCTGGCTGCCGCAGGCCTGAATACCTGCCCTCTCCCGCCGGGAGAGGGTCTCTTACTGCATTACTGCGCGGTATGCGCCGCAACCGGTTTCATCAGCTCTGGCTCAATATCCTGAATCACCGCCTCATCGGGCCGCTTCGCTACCTCTTCCAGCGCCTGCTGGCACTCCACGGTAGGCTGTTCCACTTTGCGCAGGCGCAGGCCATCATACTGCAGCTCACCGTTTTCCAGCACCAGCGGCATCACGCGCGACTGGCGATTGACGTTGACCCAGTTGTCGCTCAGGCGGGTCAGCTTGCCCGGTTTGGCAATGACGCGCTGCCACTGGCGGCAATCGAGCGTATCGCCGTCGGCGGTGATAATCAGACTGCCCAGCGCCTGGCCGCTGATCAGCTTGCTCTGCGGCCCGACGGTCTGCCAGTTGCCCTGCAGCGCGGCCGGCGCCGGGGTTTTTACCGCATCACTGTAGCTGTTAATCTGCGCACACCCGCTGAGTGCGACGGCGGCCAGCACGATCCACTTTTTCATTTTGATTCCCTGTCCTCGCGTTAATGGCGGCTACGGTATAATTTTTCTCAGGCGTAAGGCAAGCAGTCTGCAGCAAAACCCGGCGCGCCTGACAACGCGGCAGGTTGCAGTTACACTATGCGCCGAGTTAACGACCCGGAACCGAGCATGAAAACCCCTGAAGAGTACTATAGCCTGGCGCGCAGCCTGTTTTTCACCGCCCACCCCACCTTTCAGGCCGCGCTGGATGAGCTGAGCGAAAGCGACGCCCGCGCGGCGAATATGTCACTGCGTGAACTGCGCGACTGGCATGCCGAACGGATTTACGCGGCCTTTATCCGGCAGAAAAAACTGGATGGTATTCTGTTCTCTATTCAGCTCGCCGAGCCGGATAAAGCGGTTGCCGCAGAGGCGATTGAAGCCTATCTGAAGACGCACGCTGAGGCGCTGGGTATGACGTGGGAAGAGTTTTGTATAAAGAATGAGCTATAGCGCTGCACGGCAGCGCGCAAAGTTGTACAACACACAGAAAATAGTTGTACAAAGGATTTTTTTTGTATAAGTTACGCAGCATGACAACCGTCAAGGATTGTCCCTTAACGAATGGTGCGTGTGCGCCACCTCTGGAAGTGGTGCTGGTTTTCCACTTCCAGAGGTTCATTTTTTTCCCTACTTTTTCCGGCACCTCTTTCTGATTCACCGGCGCGTACACTTTTTTCCCTTCTGTGCCGCCTGCGCCCCTTGCTACTGTTTTTATTTACAGTAATATAATGCCCTGACCTTATTTGATGGATGGTTCTGATGTTTGTAGAGCTGATTTATGACAAGCGTAATGTCGCTGGCCTGCCCGGCGCGCGCGAGATGATTCAGGCTGAGCTCGAAAAGCGGGTACAGCGCGTGTTTCCGGAGGCTGAAGTGCGGGTAAAACCGATGGAGCGCAACGGAATCGATACCGATTTAAGCAAAAACGATAAAGCGACCGTTGCGCGCATTGTCGAAGAGATGTTTGATGAGGCGGATATGTGGCTGGTGGCCGACTAGGCCACCCTGCCGTGTGCGGTTAGCTCTCCTGCTCAATATGGTTAACCGCAATCTCTAAATCCTGAATAGTCTGGTCAATATTCTCCAGCAGTTTACTCTGCTCATTGATCAGCTGCTCAAATCGCCCTGCATACTCTTTATCTTTGTACTCGCCGGCATCAAACGCCAGCCAGTGTGCAGAGAGCGTTTCAGTGTTGGTCTGCGCGTAGTGACGCATCTCTTTAAGCTGTGAGGTAACATCGCGCAGGTACTCAGGTTTGGTTTTAATCGCTTCTGAATCGCTCATGCTATTTTCCTTTTTGCTTGTTTTGCCCGTTAAAATAACGTCTGAGTGATTAAAGATAGTCGATAATAGCGAAGCCGCATTAAGAATAGTCGGAAGTGGGTTTCAGGCCGGGGCTGACATCCCTGTCAGTACAGATGGCTGCGCATCAGAGGTATTTGCGCGCCAGCGTCATCAGTTCCGCTTTGGCTGCCTCCCCCAGCTGGCTCACGCCGTGTTCAACAAACGTAAACGCCTGGACAAAATCTTTCACCCCGGCATCCAGCGCCGCCGCGGCCGGTGACGCACCCGCTGTCTGAGCAGGTGCTGCCACCTCTGCCGGTGCAGCATCAGCGCTGGCGGATGCCGTTGTCAGGGGATCGTCTGCCACAGGCTGTGGTGTTGCATCAGCCGGTACGCTCTCCTCTGGTGTCGCGGCCGCCTCTGCGCTCGTCGCCACATCTTCCGTTACCGCCGGGCTGGCCGGTGCCGTCTCGTTAGCAAAGTTCTCCAGCGGAGAAACATCGTGTGGATCCGCTGCTGCTGCCGGGTTAACGCTCTGTTGTTCGCTCATGGTACTCTCCTTCTTTCGGGTTAACGATCGCCGCTGCCGTAGCCATACCGCGATCTGACGGGTAATACTCATCACTGCCTCCCTGCTGCTAGCTGCTGCGTTTAGCCGGTCTGGCCTTTTCACGCACCACTATTCCGTCAATTTTTAGCTGCAGGTCTGCCAGCTGTTCTGTCAGTTCGGCCACCCGCGCTTCGCGGCGGTCAGAGATTTGCCGGTACTCTTCCCGGATATTTTCGACGCGCTGGTTGGCTTCATTGCTGACGTAGATAAACATCGCGGTCATGGCAATGCATATCAGCGATAACAGCAGCATCATTCCCCCCAGCAGCAGCTGACGCCGGTGATTTCTGATCGTGAATTCACTGTTTATCTGCACCATCACGGTTCTCCTCAAGCGTGGTAATCAGTTGATTGATCTGACTGCGAAATTTATCGCTGTGATCGGTCTCAGTAGTTGCCAGCAAAATGCTCAGCGCATTTTTTATCAGGCGCAGATCGGTCTCCAGCGAAGAGATGCGACGCAAATTGCGATCGTGACGAATGCGCAACTCATCATTCTCTTGCCGCATCAGCGCATGACTCTCTTTCAGTAACATCACCTGCTCTTTGTAACTGGTGATAATCTCCCCGCCTGCACGATTGCTGGTTACGATGGTTGCAATCCCGGCCAGTAATGGTTTCCAGAACACCGCTGCTGCACCACCGCCGAGAAGCAGTGCGCCAACGCTGGTGATGAGACTACTCTCCATGCCTTACCTCTCAGTACTGGCAAGGGCTCCGCCCGGAATACACTGACCTCCCCTTGCCAGTCATACGATCAGTGTATTTTAAGTTTACTTTAATCATTTAATTTAAGTATACTTAAGTAAACCTTTCAGGAGTTGTCAAGATGAAAAATCAGGAAACGCCAGGCCAGCGCATTCGCGAACGCCGTAAAATGCTGAAACTGACCCAGCAGCAGCTGGCGGCAGACGTCGGCGTCTCGCACGTGGCTATTTCACAATGGGAAAAAAATGAGACGCTGCCGCGTGGCGAGCATCTGCTCCGGCTGGCAGAGCTGCTGCAGTGCCCGGCGGCATGGCTGTTTGATGGTGAGGGGGAACCCTTTGCGGTTGTCAGCAGCCACAGCAGCGTGCGGGCTGTGCCGCTGCTGACACTGCAGCAGGTTACCGGCTGGCTGGATGAAACCCGCCTGCAGCTGCAGCGGGAAGCCGATCGCTTTCTCTACTGTGACAGTGCGGTAAGCGACAGCGCCGTCGCCGTTCAG
This sequence comes from Pantoea sp. PSNIH1, assembly GCF_007680655.1. Lineage (NCBI taxonomy): Bacteria > Pseudomonadati > Pseudomonadota > Gammaproteobacteria > Enterobacterales > Erwiniaceae > Pantoea > Pantoea sp. PSNIH1. The sequence continues at coordinate 391,033 of NZ_VEIP01000001.1, read as the reverse complement.
CTGGACGATCGTTCCATGCAGCCAGCTTTTCTGCCCGGCGATCTGCTGATATTCGAACCACAACGCTCTGCAGCGCCCGGTGAGGTGGTGCTGGCGCTGTATGCCGGGCAGGCGCTGGTCAGAACGCTGCGCGTGCGTTCCCCTTCGCAGAATGAAGAGAATTTTTTATTGCGCCCGGTGAATGAAGATTATCCCGTACTCAGCACGGACAAACATGAGGTGCAGATTATCGGCGTACTGGCTGAAATGCGCCGGCACTATCACGCTGGCGGCCAGTAAAACCCCGCACCGGCCCGCTACAGCGTATCGGTCAGGCGATCGATAACGATGCGGCCGGATGCATCCATCTGGGTAATACGGTAGTTCACGTTCCATGAGCGGCGGGTGTTGAATTTGTCGCTCAGCACGACGCTCCCTTTTGCCCTGCCCTGGCTGTCTGTGATCTGCCAGCGGGTAATGGCTTCCCGATCGCCCCGGGCTGCCTGTTTATCCTGCTCAACAAGACGATCTTCTGCTTCCAGTTTCAGGTAATCACGTAACATTTTATTCCTCCGGCTAAAGCGGCTTAAGATACGCCTTTTGTTAATCCATTCAATCGAAAAAATTTATCGTTAATGCAGATTCATTTCGACCGATTGATAAATTGAATTGACCCCCTGCTTTACCGCTACGCTTATCAGATAAATCGGTAAATATTATGCTGATTTAGCCTCTGTGTGCTGGACATCCCGGCCCGTTCGACGGTTAATGTAAGAGCTTAAATAACGTTCCGGCAGGACAATTGCATGCTGACCACTATTCTTTACCGCAGCCATCTCGATGAACACGTTCCCGTCAGAGTTCTTGAAGATATCGTGGCCCGCGCAAACACCAAAAATGCGCTGTCGGACATCACCGGCATTCTGTTATTTGACGGCCGGCATTTCTTTCAGCTTCTGGAAGGACCCGATCGCGCTGTCAGACATATTTACGATCGTATTCGCCAGGATGCCCGTCATCATAATCTGGTCGAGCTGATGCATGATTTCGCGCCGGCGCGCCGCTTTGGTAATACCGGTATGGAGCTGTTTGATCTGCGTCAGCATGAGAGAAGCCGCGTGCTGCAGGCCGTACTGGATAAAGGCACCTCGCGTCACCAGCTGACCTACGACGATCGTGCGCTGCAGTTTTTACGCACCTTTGTTGAGGCGCGTGAAAAAGAGAACTATTTTGAAATTCCACCGGCGAACACGTGGGAGTTTGTCGCGGATGAGTCGACGCTGTGTGAGCTGAACGATTTTCAGCACTCGATTCAGGATTGCCGCTTTGCTTTCCAGCCTATTGTTGATCCCTTTTCACGCCGTATTGCTGCCTATGAAGCGCTAATCCGCACGCCTACCGGCGGTGCGCCGGAAGAGTATTTTGCTGCTTTCGGCGGTGATGCTATTTACCGGGCAGATATTCAGTCAAAAAGCCTGGCCTTCAATCTCGCCAGCAAACTCGGCCTGGGGCAGCATACGCTCACCATCAATCTGCTGCCGATGTCGCTGGTCACCGTGCCTGATGCCGTAGATTTTCTGCTCGCAGAGATCCACGCCAGCGGCCTTATTCCTGAACAGATCGTGGTTGAAGTCACGGAGAATGAAATTATTTCGCGCGCTGATGCGTTCACGGCAGAAGTGCGGAAGTTAAAAGCTGCCGGTATCAGTCTGGCACTGGATGATTTCGGTGCCGGCTTTGCCGGCCTCTCCCTGCTGGCAAAGTTTCAGCCTGATAAAATAAAAATCGATCGTGAAATTATCTGCGACGTCCATAAAAGCGGACCAAAACAGGCAATCGTCCACGCGATTATTAAATGCTGCGCCTCACTGGAAATTGCCGTGGTTGCCGAGGGCGTGGAAAAAGCGGAAGAGTGGATGTGGCTTGAGGCAGCCGGTATTAATCAGTTCCAGGGCTACCTGTTTGCGCGACCGGCGCTGAATGGATTCCCGTCAATTGCGTGGCCTGAAATCAGATAGCCTCAGTCTGAAGTGCATCTCTGGCAACAATTCACTGCGCCTGCAGCTGCTTTGCAGGCGCATCAAGCGGCTCGCTCAGAATGACATATTTCATCATTTCAAAGGTGCGCTGCGTCATCGGCACCGCGCTGCAGGGACGAAACCAGCCAAACTGCCGCTGATAGAACCATACCTCCGGATAGCGCTCGCCATCTTTCACCCAGTAATATCCATCTTTCATAAGCCTGCTCGCCTCTGTTGCAGAACTGACATTCACTGCCGCCGTTCGCGACATCGTTAAGTGTAGCAGCTGTCACTCCGGACGGGATATATTGATACTCTGCTCGTCGTCCTGCCAGCTATCTGCAAAATAGATTTAATTTTAAAGCGCAGAGGATAATCTGCTGCGGTAATAGGCTGTTATAAATTACCTTCAACCCTGCAACGTTTTATTCCTGCAGCTCTTCGTAAATTATTACGCTGTTAATTATTTATCTTCATCGCTTATTTACTGGTTCAGCGCCCTGCTCAGGCTGAGCCCGCACGATAACAAGGCGTCTGAGATAGCGTCACGCCTGACCCTCTAACTTATACAGTCATCTTCTATCTGTATAAGTTATATTTTGACATTTTATGTGGTCGGATGAGACCCTGTATTTTTATTTTAAACCCATCTGTTTTCAAAAAGCCCGAATTTGTTCTGCCCGTCATGAGCTTACTCTGCGCAGAGCATTCTCTTTTGTATAAAAATAAGACGAAAGGCAATACATTTTTGCTGAGAGAAGCAGGATGCCAGACGCTTCTATACAGCCAGTGCAAACCTGTACAACTTTGAAAAACTGTACAACTTAGCCTGACTTTGTGTAAAGTGTGAAATCGATTTCGGCCGTTAAATTCAGGTCTGCCAGATAACGTTCGCGCTGTTCTGGTGCTGCGTTGCCGTTAATCGGGCAGCCTATGCAAGTGGCCATAAAAGCCGGATGACAGGTTTCTGCTGTGCCGTGCCTGATAAATGAAATTCAGATTTATAATGAACAGGAGCCCGGTTTCGATTAATGCAGATACGTATGTTGCGCAGAGGCAGAGGATATTCGGCGCCTCAAAAGGTAAGTTGTAAAATAAGCGAAGCGGTAAACAAGATTGATTATCGACTTTACCTGATACATCATTTTGCGGAAATTTAAGAAGGCGTGCCTTCATTCATTTCTGGAGAGCACTAATGGAAACGGGTTTTTACTGGGTGGGTAGCAGAACAACTGAGCCAGAAGTATGGTTCTGGGATGCGGGGCGCGGCTTTTACCGGCCGATGGAGCCGATACCTCTCTCTCTGGCGCGCTTTAAATCCGCGGGCTTTGTTCTTCTCAGCGAGAAACTGACGCCTCCTGAAGAGCGCTGACGGCACATTTTTCTGTGCAGAACGGCGCGCAATGCTGTTAAGCGCAGCGCAGCTGGACTATATTCCTCGCAGGAGGATAAGACGATGCAGGAAGGCTATTACTGGGTGGAGTCAGCCACAACGGAACCGGAAGTGTGGTATTACGCGGGAGAGCATAAACGGCAATGGTTTGGGCCAGGCAAAAATGAGCCGCTCGATGCTGATGCATTTGCCAGTTCAGGTTATCGGGTTATCAGTAACCGGCTCTCGCTGACCTGAACGCTCTGAGCATAACCAGACGGCTGCTCAGCGCCATAAAAAAGCCAGCACCCGGTCTGGCTTTTTTATGGCCGCGCAAAAGCAGCCCTATAACGCTTCCCCCTCTGCTGTATACCTTTTGTTCTGCTGCTCTATTAATTTCACTGCGCCCCTGCTCCCTGGCGAAACCTGTGCCAGGCTTAACGGGTCGATTGACTTCAAGGAGAGTGACATGAACAAAACTACATGGGCTGCTGTAATGCTGTGTCTGAGCTTTGGCGCTTACGCTGAAAAAGGGGGATTTGAAGCGGGTGAAACGCCACCGCCGCAGCATAAAGAAGATGCAGGCTATAAAGGATCGGAAGATACCGGTCAGACGCGCGTGTCGCTGATCCGCGATTTCCGTCAGGGCGGGTATGTAACGCTTGAAGGTTACATTATCAAAAAAGTGGGCGATCACAGCTATCAGTTCCGCGACAGCTCAGGCACCGTACGTATCGATGCTCCTGCTGAAACCTTCAAAGGTAAAACCTATGACGCCACGGACAAAATCCGCGTCAGCGGCAAAGTTTATGGCAAAGGCGACAGCGCGCACCTGAAAGTCGCCCGCATTGATGAACCCTGATACCAGGCTGAAAAGTAACTGCCGATCGTCGCGATCGGCAGTGTTTTATCAGGCGCTGATTTGCCGGTAATACTGTACTGCGGTGTTTTTTCTGCTCTTGACCCGGTAACGCGCGTGGTTGATAACCGTGATCCACGAAGGATGAGCCGTATTGCGGCTGCAGCTATCGAGGATCGTCAGCAGCTCACCCCACATTTCGATTTGCACCATTTTATCAACGGCCATCTCCTCTTTCATCGCCTGAATAACTGCATCGACCTGATGTTTTACGTCGCTAAGATCTTCCCCTGTCTGGTGAGCGGCAGCAAGTTTACGGATTGCCAAAGCGTACACGTTGATACTGACCTGTTGTGAGTGCATGCGCACCTCTGTTGATTATTGGTCTGAGCATTAAAAGTAGCCTGACTTGCAGATTTCGCGCTGCGTTTAGCAAAATAAAATGGGCGCATAATCGTTGCCTGCTCCTGCCTGGTGACCAGCTCGTAAAATTTTTCTTTCAGCCCGGCTCGCGTGAAGGCTGCGCGTTTTGCTTCGCCCCCGGCTAACCTGCTGCTTATAAAGGAAATGATCGTTCTAAAAAATAGCGCAACTGTTTTGATGCATATCATCTACACGTACGACCACACAAAAGAGCGGCGAGATAGTTGTACAACTACAGAAATCTTGTATAACTTTATTGCAACGCGGCGGTCATGCATGGCTGCCACTGTCAGACAATAACACAGGCGATTTCCCCTTTTTTGTGAGGCTTAATATGAAACAGCTTGCTACCCCGGAGTCTCAGCTCAGCGACTATTTTAAAACTACCGGTGAACAGTATCTGAGTGAACGCGTCATCATCTCTGAAATCCGACTTGAGCTGACCACGCGCAAAATCCGCGTGACTAACAAAGATATCATTCTGGCACTGATCATGCGGCTTGAGGCGGAACAGGATATTGTGAAGCAGGATATCTACCGCAACGCGCTGGAGATTGTGATCCAGCGTACGCCCGAAGATATGGGCAACTGAAAGCCAGCGCAGGATAAATGAACAGGGACGTTATTTCGCGACCGGCAGATCGCCATAGCGCGTCGTGTAAAACGGAGACAGCATTTCCCGCTTCATCGCCCAGGGTTTCGCGATTCCCTGCCCTGCAAACCACAGCTGCCCCCTGCCTTCCTGGTTTACCTTATCCATCACCTGCATCAGGGCTGCGCTATTTGCACGCGGCTGAAACTCATCAAACAGGTTGAGCTGCGCCACGCCCTGACTGAAAAAATCGCCCAGCATCACGCCCGCTTTCATATATCTCCGGCCATCCAGCCAGATACGATCCAGGGCGTCTGTCGCGACACGGATAATATCCCGGCTGTCGCTGGTCGGGATCGCCAGCCTGCCGAGCGCCTGATTGCCGTAAAATATCTCATCGCTGGCGTGCGGACTGGTACGGATAAACACCGCTATCTGCCGGCAGTACTGGCGCTCTGTTCTCAGCTTCTCTGCGGCCCGCACCGCAAAGTTGCAGACAGCCTCGCGCATATCGCGATAATCAGTGATGCGTGAGCCGAAAGAGCGCGAGCACACTATTTGCTGTTTGCCAGGCGCTAACGCTTCCAGCTCCAGACAAGATTCACCGCGCAGCTCCCTGACTGTGCGCTCCAGAACCACGCTGAAGTGCCTGCGGATAACCCAGGGACTCTGGTCAGCCAGATCTTTAGCCGTCATCACGCCCATGGCGTTCAGCTTTTTACTGAGCCGGCCGCCTACGCCCCACACCTCCTCTACCGGCACCAGCGCCATAAGCTTGCGCTGTCGCTCTGCATCTGAAAGATCCACCACCCCGCCGGTTTTGGTCCACTTTTTGGCCGCATAGTTAGCCAGTTTTGCCAGCGTTTTAGTCTGGGCAATACCCACCCCGGTCAGCAGATGCATTTCCCGGTATATCCGCTGCTGGATCTCTCTGCCATACGCTTCCAGCGACTTATAACGTCCAAAACCGGTCAGGTCCATGAACGCTTCATCGATTGAGTAGATTTCAACAGCGGTTGCCATCTCCTCAAGCGTGGTCATGACCCGGTCACTCATATCGGCATAGAGCGCATAGTTCGAGCTGAACACCCGCACATTGTGCCGCGTCAGTTCATCTTTCATTTTAAAATAGGGCGCGCCCATTTTGATGCCCAGCTTTCTGGCCTCAGCCGACCGGGCGATCACGCAACCATCGTTGTTACTCAGCACCACAACCGGCTCGCCTTTCAAATCTGGCCGGAATATCTTTTCACACGACGCATAGAACGCGTTAACGTCCACCAGCGCAAACATTTACGGGCCTATCGTCTTGATGGCGTGTCTGACCACACCAAAAATCTCAAACTGATCGGCGTCCTCAATCACAATGATCGCGTGCGCCGCATTCATGGGCCTGAGATGCAGGAACGGGCGCAGCATAAGCTGCTTAACCGTAAATTCACCACAGACCGAAGCGACTACCACATCACCGTGTCCGGCTTTGATTGAGCTGTCTACTACCAGCATATCGCCGTCGTTGATGCCCCCTTCAATCATTGAGTCACCGCTGACCTTAATGAAATATGTCGCGCTGGGATGCTGCACCAGCAGCCGGTTCAGGTCGATTCGCTGCTCAACGTAATCCTGAGCCGGTGAAGGAAAACCGCACGGAACGCGGCTGACGTAAAGCGGTAATTCAAGGATGGCGCGGATGTCCGCCGGGTGTAAAAGCTCCATATCCATGGTCTCAAAATGATTACTGTATATAAATACAGTAATAGCAGATCCCGTAAACGATCAAGCAAATACGCCTGATGTTTTTGTAAAGCCTGAGCGGATAAGACAAATTGAGTGAATTACAGGCGTTAATCGATGAATGTTCACGCAGCTGGCTATCTGGCGCGCAGGCAGAATCATAAAATAAGCGTAGTGCTGAAAAAATTATTAACGTATTCACAATTTGCATAATCGAATATTTTTTCCAGGCTTAACAGGTAACCCTGATGACTAAGGAGAAGATATGCCGGATCAATACAAACAGTGCATCGAAGCCTGCTACCTGTGTGCAGCCGCCTGTGATAACTGTGCCGCTTCATGCCTTGAAGAGGAACACCTGGAGATGATGAGCGAGTGCATCCGCATGGATATGGAGTGCGCGAATATCTGTCGTCTCGCGGCACAATTTATGACGCTAAAGAGCGAATTTGCACCCGCGCTCTGCCAGCTTTGTGCAGAGATCTGCCAGAAATGCGGCGATGAGTGCGGCCAGCATCAGCACGATCACTGCCAGGCATGCGCAAAAGCGTGTCATCACTGTGCAGAGCTGTGCCGTCAGATGGCCGCGTAATCGCAAAGCCTGAAAACCCGCTTACCGGCGGGTTTTGGGAACGTTTTCGATATAGAGTGTATTCTGTTTTCCTGAAGCAACAGCTGTAACGTTAGGCTTTTTATTATGCAATCAGAAAGAAAGTGTCTCTCAGCTTTAAAATCCATGTCCAGCACAGGCTATTGGCTTTAAGATGTGCAGACATTATTTTTTAATTGTTCGCTATCCTGCTTTCCACAAAAGTCACATCACGCTGTTCTATACATCGAAAGAATAGACACTGTTTATCTTATATACGTATCATATCCCGCTGATTGTTTTCTGCAGTGCAACGGCCAGATTTACTGGCGCACTCTCCTTCGCTTTTCTGTTGTCAGGCTGCGGTGATTCATGCTGCCCGGCCTGAGTAGCTGTTTCACCGTTCTGGATGCGAAGTGTCAGTTAACGCGCTTCAACGCTTCTGTGCAGCAGGCAGTAGCCACGGGGCAGGCCTGATGGTTCGCGCTTAGTGGCGCTGTTGTGATTACCCTGTTACCAAAGCTTTTTTTATGCGATTGTTCCTAAAGGGTTGCAGTCTGTTTCACGATGTATAAGATCGTGCAACTCTTAACTTAAGCTAAACGTTATGCTCAAACTATTTTCGCGCTATCTCAGTATCGGCGTACTGAACACCGCTATCCACTGGGCAGTCTTTTATCTGATCCTCTGCACCTCTGATGCTACTCAGTCGCTTGCTAACTTTGGCGCCTTTTGCGTGGCAGTAACGTTCTCATTTTTTGCGAATGCCCGCTGGACGTTCAACTCTGAGACAACAACCCTTCGCTATATGATTTATGTCGCCTTTATGGGCTCTCTGGCCTCTGCTGTCGGCTGGGCGGCAGATAAGTCGGGATTGTCGCCGCTGGTTACCCTGGTAGTTTTCTCCGCCATAAGCCTGTTCTGTGGCTTCATCTATTCACGATACATCGTTTTCAGGGAAGCAAAATGAAGATATCCCTTGTAGTCCCCGTTTTTAATGAAGAAGACGCGATACCCATTTTCTATCAGGAAGTACGCCGGGAACTCACCGCGCATGAGATAGAAATCGTGTTTATTAATGACGGGAGCAAAGACGGAACTGAGGCAATTATCAATGCCCTGGCGGTGTCAGATCCTCTGGTTAAAGCGCTGTCATTTACGCGCAACTTTGGCAAGGAACCAGCACTGTTCGCAGGCCTTGAGCACGCTACCGGTGATGCAGTAGTGCCAATCGACGTTGACCTGCAAGACCCGATCAATGTCATTCCGCAGCTGATTGAGCGCTGGCAGGCAGGAGCTGATGTGGTACTGGCGAAGCGTGCAGATCGCAGTACAGACGGGCATATGAAGCGGAAAACAGCGGAGTGGTTCTATCGCCTGCATAACAAAATCAGCTCGCCAACGATTGAAGAGAATGTTGGTGACTTCCGCCTCATGTCGCGTGAAACGGTCGAGCACATCAAACTCCTTCCGGAGCGCAACCTGTTTATGAAAGGTATCCTGTCCTGGGTAGGCGGCCGTGTAGATGTGGTTGAATACACCCGGGCTGAGCGCGTGGCCGGCACATCAAAGTTTAATGGCTGGAAGCTGTGGAATCTGGCTCTGGAGGGCATTACAAGCTTTTCAACCTTCCCGCTGCGTATGTGGACTTATATCGGATTGTTTGTTGCAGCAGTATCATTTCTGTATGGCGCATGGATGATATTTGACACTATCGTATTTGGTAATCCGGTTAGAGGTTATCCATCAATTCTGGTCTCAATACTTTTCCTTGGCGGCGTGCAGCTTATTGGGATAGGAGTTCTCGGTGAATATATCGGGCGAATTTATATAGAGACCAAGGCCAGACCTAAATACATTATGAAGGACAAGGCAATAAAATGAGTAAATTTATGAATGAGCATTTAAATACACGTCACTCATACATTGTTGCGTTAATTATATGCTTGTTATATGCGTCGCCATTTGTATTTTCATCAATCTATTATGTTGATGATACCTTTAGAAGCATGACCGGGAGGAATGGCTGGTCTCAGCTGGGAAGGCCGCTATCAGATTGGATATTCTATACGTTCTCTCAATCAACAAGCATGGTAGTAAATGCAGGAAGGCTTCCATTAATAATTTCTTGCTTATTTATGGCTCACTCAATTTTACATTTAAGTAAAACTACCTTTAAAAAAACAACATATATAACCTTAACAATTTGCTCACTATGTTATGTAACACCTTTTTTCGTGCAAAACATGGCATATACTTACGATAGTCTATCTATGGTTATGTCGCTTTATTTTTGCATAATGGGAGCTTGCATTTGTTATCAGTCGCAAAAGAGGTGGTACATTTACTCTTTATTGATGACAATAGCCTCTTTATGTTTATATCAGACTAGCATAATGGCTTTCCCAACTATACTCGCATCTATTTATTTATATAAAAAAATGAAAGAAAATAGTGTTTGCGAATGGGTTCTTTTCAGAGGCTTTGCTATATTTATAGTGTCAATGGCATTATATATAACAATAATTACAAAGTTAACTATAAAAACAAATCGCGGGGAGAGTATTTTTTCAACAGGCGATCCAGCTTCTTCTCTATTAAAAAATCTTAACCTATATTTTGATTTATTTAACAAATCATACGGCAATCTTACTAACTTAATTTTTGTAGGTATACTAGTTGCTACACTGGTTTCGTTAGCTACGTATTTCATAACCCATAAAGGGAAAGAAAAAGCATTTTTATTACGAGTCACAATAACTATCCTATTAGTCACAATATTTGTGGTGTCACCATTAATTCCAAACGTTTTATTAGCTGAGTCATTGATTCTCCCTAGAGTTTTGACTGCATTTGGCTGCTCTATTTTTGCACTTTTTTTGATAATATATGCAAGATTTAAAAGCAGTTACATTATGGCTTTTATCATGATAATGATATCTGTAACAACGTCTTTTGTTGTGGCTAGCACAATAAAAATGCAAAACGAAAGGGATGAAAAAATAGCAGACTTGATATATTTAGAGATAAGTAAAGCTCCAATACTGCAATTATCCGATACAACATTTATTGGAGCCATGGCTGATAGCAGATCAACTATTGTAAATATCAAATCTTATCCAATTATAAGATACATATCGAATAAAATGTACGACTGGACAACTTCTATGTATTTGGCAAATATTGGCCTTGATAAAGTAAACTTCTCCTTTGCTCGAGCAAGTGATATTAAAATGGCGAAAAAATCAAGTGAAGACAGCAATGCAACCATTATTAAAAGAAAGGAGTTCTGCATAATAAATAGCTCAATGCAAAATTACGTTATACTTCATTCCAATCTATCAATTTGCGATGACTAAGATTTAAAAAACCAAAAACATGGCGTTACTTACGCCATGTTTTTTTAAAATCTACAGGTTGATATTAATAGATAGTCACCTGTTGATAGAGCTAATTGATAACCCTCCAGGCAGAGAATAAAAACCAATGATAGCTGCTTTGTTATAGCGCGATACAATTATAGCAAGCGCCATACCTGCCTATTTAGCACTTGTACTATTAACAGCTGAACGAGTGATGTATCTTTTAAATGAAATGGATTTTTCAAATTGGCACCCACGAAATCAAAAGGGTTATTATCTGGAATTGCAACCATCCTTTAGTTAATAACTATTTTTGACACGATTAGGGAACATATCGTCAAGTCAATAAAAGCACCAATGAAGATAAGAATTTTCTTTGCCGTTTTAATTACTTTTAAGAAATTTCACACCCGCCTTCAAAATTTATTAAAAAATATATTTAACCAGAAAATAAATTAAGGGTGCCAGAAATTAAAATATTAGTTACTTCCACTCTTACTATAAAAAAGGCGGCATCCGCTGGGATATCAACCATAAATTGCCAACTACATGGTTTAACTCAATAGCTTCGCAAGCAAAGTAACTTTTGCCAGATGTTCTAGCTTCATAAATGACAGTTATGCTGCTAATGGCTTTTATATTTCCCGATGTATAGAATCTATTTTTGTATTGATCCGGCTAAATCTACACTTTGTTGCTAGATATCAGACGTCTGGATAACAATACCCACCTGAATACTGTCGTCCTCAAATACTTTGGTATTCATTTGGGCGCGGCAGTACATCAGGCACTTTGTCTCACGCAGCGCGCGCTCACGTGCCTAAAACTCATTGCGGAACCCGACAATTTCCATCTTGTTCGGCTTCTCTGACCTCTGCTGTGTGATAGCGCCGTTAGAATGCGGTAATTGATACATGTTTTGTTGTTCGTGGTGGGATGCACATAGGAGACCTGCACACCGTCAATCCGCCAGGAAGCGTTTCTTCATTTACTAAATTGTTGGCTGGTATGAATATTTATTTGCTGCAGCCGACGTGAATGATTACTGTTTAGATGTCCATCCCGTAGTCTGCTCAGATCGGCGCGGTACAGGATTGCCCCGTTGCAGAGCTTTTGCCAAAATTAATTCTTAGTCATGATAGATGCACGGCTGTGTTTCTGGGCTAAGAGACTCATATAACTATCATCCCGTACCTTGCAAGCATGCCGCTCTCACTCAAGCCGCCGGGAAAATATCTTTGCAGCCTTACTGGCTTCTTCATTTAAATCGCTAATTTTTGATCAAAGCACAACGCTATAAGATATGGAGACACAGTCTCTGCGTACGAGCTAAAGGAAAAAAATCAATGTTTGCCACGAAAAGTAGTTTGTACATTGCCTTGTAACCTTGAGGCATCACAGTGCCGGTATAACACACTTAGCCAGCAGTAATGTTTTCACTAAATACTCCTTAGACAGCTATTGCCATATATTTCACTTTGTATAAGATCGGGTAAGTTCATAACTTAAGCTGGACCTTATGCTCAAATTTTTTTCTCGCTCACCTACCCCTGAAGAGAATGCTGTCAGATTTCTGCTAATGTCTCTTGAACAGTTGAGCACATCAAGTTCCTTCTGGAACGAAACCTGTTCATGAAAAACATCCTGTCATTGGTAGACGGTCACGTGGATGTAATTGAATACTCACGTGCTGCGCCCATGGCCGGAACATCAAACTTTAATGACTTGAAGCTGTGTAATCTAGCATCAGAAGGTATTATCAGCTCCTTTACCTCCCCCTTGTGCATGTGGACATGCATTTCCTGTTTGGATAACAATGATGAATGAAATAAAAAATGATCGGTGGCCTATTGTCATAGCGTTAGCAATAGCAATGGCATTTGTTATGCCGTTTTCCATCCACAATATAGATTTTGTAGATGACTGGATTCGGGTTGACACTGGAAACACCGGGTGGGAGGGAAATGGAAGACCCGTCTCATCAATTGTAATGGCCCTTCTTTCCCTGTCTTTAAGCAACTTTTTTGGTGATGGCGTTCTAAAAGATACTTTCCCATTCAACCTATATTTATCGTCAATTTTAATGGTTTCTTCAGGTTACATAATCTGCAAAATGCTTAAAATCAGAAGCAAAGGAATTATGACATTGATGATGATATGTCCTGTTGTAAATCCTTACTGGATAGGAAATATATCTTTCAGGTTCGACTCTCTTGTTATGTCTATGGCATTTATTTTTGCTGTAATGTCAGTAATACTTGTCAATTATAATACCAAACGAAATTTTTTTCTTGCAGTAACCTCAGCTATTATAATGCTGTGCCTATATCAAGCTGCAATTAATGTAATAATTGCATTAGCAACAGTTATTTCTTTGTCTAAAGTTCTTCAAAATGGAACTTTTAGATTAAAAGATACTATCATTTTTCCTTCTATGGCTGTCGTAGTAATCTCCTACGCAATATATAGCATATTAATATACAAATACCTTGAAATATCAGATTACACGAAACTTTCTGGGGAAGTGGTTGGTTTAGGCGCAAATGTATTTAAATCCATATTTTCAAATATATATGAATTATCTAAAGCGATATTCACCATTACTGGTAGCCTTATAGCCTTATCAGTATACGCAATTATTTTTTCATCAATTTATTGTTCGTTTAGACTTCCCACAGAAAATTTCTCAGTAAAAGCTGCATTTTTTATAGGCATTGTACTTGTATTTTTATTTAGCTTTGGCTTTCTATCTTTTTTGAAGCATCCAACCCTATCCTCTAGAGTTTTCCTTTCTTTCTGTTTTGTTCCTTTACTATTATTATTTATATCAGACAGGTGCAACTGCAAGTCGTATTTGATAGTCATACCTTTCTTAGTTGCTTCATTTTCTCTTTCCTCAATAGTATCTAACGCAATGGGTGATGTCCAAAGGTACGACAGATTTGTTGCTGAGAGAATAGCAAACAAATTATATGACTATGGCTATAAGAGTGGTGATAACCTGTTCATATCAGGAAAGCCCGGCACTCCACTCATGGTTTCAAGAAAATTTGATTCTCTCCCAATCGTTAGCGAAATGTCGGTTTCTGCTTATGCAAACACAAGGTTTAAGTACAGCTTAATGAGGCAGTACAATATAAATTCGCCTACACCAAACCTTGACATAGCAATAAGAGAAACAAATAATTGCTCAGCTGATAATTTCGTCTTCCATGATAACTTAATATCCATATGCAAGTCATACAAAGGATTTTCTGTTTTGATTGGAGAGATATAATCTATCTGTTTAAAGTAATGAGCGTGTTAATTACAGCTGGAGGGGTATTAATGATACCCTGCCACTTATAGAGCAGAGCTCTATAATCAACTGCTTATTACTTCTCAATGTAACAATCGGAATAGATAGCGTCGATGGCTTTGATGGCATAAACACCGCTGAATCAAAAGCTGCTTGTGTGACATGGCTGTTAAATGAAACCCTAGTATTAGTGGTTCCTACCGACACAAAGGCCGTTACCGTTGTCAGTAGATACACCTGATACTGATTGCACAGATATTATTGTATCAGCTATAATACTGCTTTTAACATTATTCCCTGGCACTGAGTCATGAAACGCTATCTCATACACTGGGGAGCTACCAAGTTTTTTTTCCTACCTCAGCATTTTATATTATTTTTATGATATATCCCCACCCTCAGGTATACCTGAGATACGAACATTATAAAAATAATATTTTAACATGCAGTCATATTATTATGCCGATTATTTTTCGTACTTGGTGAGCCTTTGGTATTATACATGCACCCTGTAATATTAACTTTGAATATATCATTTATATCTCCCGTTCCATAAAGCACGGAATGGTAAACACCACGCCTGCCTTTACGCTCCTTTGATGATATTTATATGCCTGCAATAAACTGCAGATTTTTAATTATGCTATCAACCACACCTTGCAGTAAAAACATATCCACCCGCATCCAAAGATGTGTAAAACCACATTTTCTCGGCTTTAATTCTGTTTATAACAGCCCTGTTTTCCCCTGTAAGTTCAATATTATCAGTGTAGCTGCTTAGGGAAGCCCCATTTGACATTAAAATCTTTCGATGTTGGGCTTATCGCAAAAGCTGCAGGCGTATTAGAAAGAACAGAGCCATCAGCAGTTATTTGGCTGACTGTTACGCCCTCAGCAGCCAAGGCCCTGACTGCTGTAATGGGGAAATATGTATTGATCTTGCTCACGGTGATTGCTGCGCCATTGCTGGTAGTTAACGCGCTAACTGGCACAGAGCTATTTATGGCGCCATCGTTTTGAGCAATCACGTTCTGGAGCACATTTGCCTTGCAGTAAGCGATTTACCCCTTTCATCCACGTGCTGCACCCATCCTTGCTAATGCCGCCAAACTTGCAGCCAGAGCTGAGTCTGCATTGTTTGTATAGAATTCTTCAGAAATGTGGTAGAAAGAGTTTTCAACACTCCTCTCGCCGTAATCGATAATTCCTGCACCATCAGAGCCTGAAAACATTCCTAGCAGAACATCCGAGTCTTATTTCGGCATGTTATCCAAATAGACTTTAACGCGCCATAGGCATCATAAATCGCCATGCTGAAGTTGCCTTCAGTGGTAGGCTTGAGAATTGGTTGCCCTGCGTAAACGGCATGACCCCCGGCATTTGCCGAGGCTGAATTTGTTTTCTACTCAGGACTCATCTGTCCGTCATAGGCATTTAATAAGGCTCAATTGATAGTTGGCACAGACTGGAGACATTTATGAAAGAAAACCTCATTTCAATAATCAAAGCAGTAATCTTTTGTGCGATGATGCTTCTGCTTGGCCATTTCACGAGCGATGGAACCGATGGTGGTATGAGGGGAATAGTGTTTCTATGCGCAGCGATAATATGCATCATTGTATGGACTGAAATTCTAAAACTGACCAAAAGTTATAAGAAGCCCTGATTTACCCCCTTAGTCCATTTATTGAGATTTTCCCCCGCTTAAGGTTGCTACTACACCGGCAGACATTAGGGTTAAAATCCTCAATACCTACTGCGTCCTTGGTTGCTGCCACTGCTTTCCTGTCTGCCAGGAGGCGCCGTTCTGCAGCTTCTCTTGCCGCCTGGCCATATCCGGACCGTGCCGCTTTGGTAGTTTCATTAATTGCCTTTTTGATCGCATACCGCCGCTTCTTATGAAGGATATCTTTGCCACCGCGCTCTTAAGGCCTGCGACAGCAACAGCGCCTGCCATTGTGCCCAAAACCTCGCCACCTGCGCCGTCAACCACTGTGCCTACTGTTGAGTTGGCTACCGCATTTAAAGCGTTTTGCGTTATGCCGGAGGTTCCTGAATCAAAGTCTTTCAGGACGTTTGCTGATCTGCCAGTACGTTCAACATACTGCTGTAGCCTGACGGCAGCATCTATCCAACCATTGAAGCCTGCGAGCAGATAAAGGCTCGGCTGCGTGGGCGCCGGCCACTGGTGCAATTAGAGTGCATCGAGGTGCTCCGGTAAGCGTGCAGGCTTAACTTACCGTAAGCCAGATCAGTCCAGACACACATACGCCTGCTGGTCACTTTCTGCAAGGGCAAACCCCAACTTTATCGCCAGTCAGATGGGACACGCTAACGCACAGATGGTTTATCAGGTGTACGGTTCCTGAATAAAAGAAAATGATGAGGCCCAAAGGAGTCTTCTGAACGAAAAACTGAATGATTTTGTCCCATCACTGTCCCACATTAAAGCTATCTGACCAATAACTATATTTACATCATATAGTTAACCTACCTAAACCTGCATATTCATAATATCGCTGTACGCGCTCACCAGCTTGTTGCGTACCTGAATGCCCATCTGCATAGAGATAGAGGACTTCTGCAGATCGACCATGACGTCGTTGAGCTGCACGCCAGGTTTACCGAGCTCAAAATCCTGCGCCTGCGCGCGGGCGGTGGTCTGGGTTTCGCTGATCTTATCGAGTGCCGCTTTCATGGTGGCACCAAAATCGAGTTGGCTGGAGGAGTGAGTATCCTTGCCGGCCGCCTGCAGTGAGGTCATCTGCAGCTGCTGCAGTACGCCATCTATAGCCTGAATTGACATCTTTATACCTCGCAGAGAAAAGGAAGATTTTTTTTCGACTGCAAAGTTAGCATAGTGTCAATAGGACAAAGGCGCTAAATAGCCCCTAAAACCCCGGCTTATTCAGCCATCGAAGTGATGCAATTCATCAATAATGCCTGCCATAAGATTGGAATTTCATTTTTACCCTAAAGTTTTTGCGCCGCGGTCCGAAGGGGAACGCCCGTGCGGGGAGCTCACTCCGTCAGCTACCGCCGGCACTCTGCAGGCCAGCAGCGCAAATACCGGGTAGACGTATCAGGGAGTCTGTTTTGTTACCACAACTTACCCGGTCAATTATGTCAGGCAGGAATCGGTCATGAATGCGAGTGCAGCCGCTACACAGGAATCAGCAAAGAAAGGCATGTCAGACCTTTTCGCCCGCCTGCGCGCTAATCCGCGAATTCCCTTAATCATCGCCGCGGCCGCAGCCATTGCGGTCGTGCTGGCGCTGGTGCTCTGGGCCAAAGCGCCCGACTACCGCGTGCTCTATAACAACCTCTCTGATGAAGATGGTGGCGCCATTGTCACCCAGCTGACGCAGATGAACATCCCCTACCAGTTCGCCGAAAACGGCGGTGCCCTGATGGTGCCGGCCGATAAAGTGCATGAACTGCGCCTGCGCCTCGCGCAGCAGGGTCTGCCGAAAGGCGGCTCGGTAGGCTTTGAGCTGATGGATAAAGAGAAGTTCGGTATCAGCCAGTTCAGCGAGCAGATCAACTACCAGCGTGCGCTGGAAGGTGAGCTGGCACGCACTATCGAAACGCTGGGTCCGGTCAAGGGCGTGCGCGTGCATCTGGCGATGCCGAAACCTACCCTCTTCGTCCGCGAACAGAAAGCGCCGTCGGCTTCAGTGACGCTGACGCTGCAGCCTGGCCGGGCACTTGATGAAGGTCAGATCCAGGCGATTCAGCATATGGTCTCCAGCAGCGTGGCGGGCCTGCCGCCAGGCAACGTCACCGTGGTCGATCAGACCGGTCGCCTGCTGACCCGCTCCGACAGCGAAGGACGCGATCTCAACGACGCCCAGCTGAAATATGCCGCTGAAGTTGAAGCGCGTTATCAGCAGCGTATTGAAGCGATCCTGAACCCGATTGTTGGCCAGGGTAACGTGCATGCACAGGTTACCGCGCAGATTAACTTCGACCGCAGCGAACAGACGGATGAGAAGTATCAGCCAAACGCCAATCCAGACAACTCGGCGGTGCGCTCGCGTCAGACCAGCACCAGCGATCAGAACGGCAGCGCCTATCCGGGTGGCGTGCCTGGTGCGCTCTCTAATCAGCCGGCGCCCGCTAACAACGCACCGGTGACGAATCCACCGCAGCAGAATGCGGCTAATGCCCAGAACAATGCGGCGCAGAATGCCGGTACCACTACCAGCACCGCTGGCCAGAGCAGTGGCCCGAGCAGCTCCAGCCGTAATGATACGGTGAACTATGAGCTCGATCGCTCAATCCGCCACACCAAACTCAACGTTGGCGACGTGCAGCGTCTGTCGGTCGCCGTGGTCGTGAACTACCGCGATGACGGTAAAGGCAAAGCGGTCGCGCTGAACGATCAGCAGATCAAACAGATTGAAGATTTAACCCGCGAAGCGATGGGCTATTCACAGACGCGCGGCGACAGCATCAATGTGGTGAACTCGGTCTTCAATACCACCGAGCCTGCGGGTGGCGACCTGCCGTTCTGGCAGCAGCAGTCGTTCTTCGATCAGCTAATGAGTGCCGGTCGCTGGCTGCTGGTGGCGCTGGTCGCATTCATCCTCTACCGCAAGCTGGTGCGTCCGCAGCTGCTGCGCAAACGCGAAGCGGAACAGGCCGCTGCAGAAGCCGTTGCCGCCCGCGCCGCTGCGCAGGAAGAGCAAGCCGCTTACAGCGTGCAGATTAATAAAGATGAGCTGGATCAGGAGCGGAAGTCTTCTAACCGCATGAGTGCCGAAGTGATGAGCCAGCGCATCCGCGATATGTCTGAAAACGATCCGCGCGTCGTGGCGCTGGTTATCCGTGAATGGATGAGTAACGAACTATGAGTCTGACCGGTACAGAAAAAAGCGCCATCCTGATGATGACTATCGGTGAAGAGCGCGCAGCTGAAGTGTTCAAACACCTGAACCAGCGCGAAGTGCAGCACCTCAGCGCGGCGATGGCCAATATGAAGCAGATATCGCACAAGCAGCTGACGGAAGTCCTGCGCGAATTCGAGGCCGACGCTGAGCAGTTTGCGGCGCTGAGCCTGAACTCCAACGATTACCTGCGCTCGGTACTGGTCAAAGCGCTGGGCGAGGAGCGTGCCTCCAGCCTGCTGGAAGATATTCTGGAAACGCGCGAAACCACCAGCGGTATGGAGACGCTCAACTTTATGGAGCCGCAGGCGGCCGCCGATCTTATCCGCGACGAACATCCGCAGATTATCGCCACTATCCTGGTGCACCTGAAGCGTGGTCAGGCGGCCGATATTCTGGCGCTGTTTGATGAACGCCTGCGTCACGATGTGATGCTGCGTATCGCCACCTTTGGCGGCGTTCAGCCAGCGGCGCTGGCGGAGCTGACCGAAGTGCTGAACAGCCTGCTGGATGGCACCAACCTCAAGCGCGCGAAGATGGGCGGCGTGAGAACCGCGGCCGAGATTATCAACCTGATGAAAACGCAGCAGGAAGAGGCGGTCATCGAAGCCGTACGCGACTTCGACGGCGAGCTGGCGCAGAAAATCATCGACGAGATGTTCCTGTTCGAGAACCTGGTGGAAGTGGACGACCGCAGCATCCAGCGTCTGCTGCAGGAAGTGGAGTCCGAGCAGCTGCTGATTGCGCTGAAAGGTTCCGAGCAGCCGCTGCGCGAGAAGTTCCTCAAGAACATGTCTGCGCGTGCAGCCGATATTCTGCGCGACGACCTGGCCAACCGCGGTCCGGTACGTATGTCTGCGGTAGAGAACGAACAGAAAGCGATTCTGCTGGTAGTGCGCCGTCTGGCAGAAGCGGGCGAAATGGTCATCGGTGGCGGCGAGGAAACCTATGTCTGATGCATTTTCTGCCCGCCCGTGGCAGCGCTGGCTGCCTGACGATCTGGCTGCGCCGCTGAGCAGCGTGCCCGACCTGCCGCCTGCTGAACATGACGCTGACGCCGTGGCGTTCAGCGAAGAGGATGAGCAGCGGCAGCAGCTGGAGCGGATGCAGCAGCAGATGCGCAAAGATGCGCAGACGCAGGGCTACAGCGAAGGCTATCAGAAAGGATTTGCGGAAGCGCAGCAGAATGGCTACGACGCCGGCTTTCAGCAGGGTCTGGCTGACGCACAGCAGCAGCAGGCGCCGCTGCAGGCGCGCATGCAGCAGCTGGTGACGGAGTTCCACCATACGCTGGAAGCGCTGGATAGCGTCATCGCCTCACGGCTGATGCAGCTGGCGCTGGAGGCCGCCCGTACCGTTATCGGTCAGGCGACGCAGGTGGATGGCAGCGCCCTGCTGCGGCAAATCCAGCAGCTGATCCAGCAGGAGCCGATGTTCAGCGGCAAACCGCAGCTGCGCGTGCATCCGGACGATCTGCAGCGCGTGGAGCAGACGCTCGGCCCCACGCTGGATCTGCATGGCTGGCGGCTGCTGGCTGACAGCACGCTGCACCCCGGCGGCTGCAAGCTCAGCGCTGAGGATGGTGATCTCGACGCCAGCGTGGCCACCCGCTGGCAGGAGCTGTGCCGCCTGGCGGCACCGGGAGCACTCTGATGACGTCTCGCCTGTCGCGCTGGCTTGGCGCACTCGACTCTTTTGAACAGCGTATTAGCCAGGTGCAGTCCGTACGGCGCTATGGGCGCCTGACGCGGGCCACCGGCCTGGTGCTGGAAGCGACCGGGCTGCAGCTGCCGCTGGGCGCAACCTGCATTATCGAACGCCATGATAATGGCCATATCACTGAAGTAGAGAGTGAAGTGGTGGGTTTTAACGGACAAAAGCTGTTTCTGATGCCGCTGGAAGAAGTTGACGGCATTTTACCCGGCGCTCGCGTCTATGCGCGAATGAACGGCGATCACAGCGGCAAACAGCTGCTGCTGGGACCGGAGCTGCTGGGTCGCGTGCTGGACGGCAGCGGCAAGCCGCTGGATGGACTGCCCGCACCGGAAACCGGCTATCGCGCACCGCTGATCACCCCGCACTTTAACCCGCTGCAGCGCACGCCTATTCATGACGTGCTCGACACCGGGGTGCGTGCCATTAACGCCCTGCTGACGGTGGGACGCGGTCAGCGTATGGGCCTGTTTGCCGGTTCCGGCGTGGGCAAATCGGTGCTGCTCGGCATGATGGCGCGCTATACCAAAGCCGATGTCATTGTGGTTGGCCTGATTGGCGAGCGCGGCCGCGAAGTTAAAGAGTTTATCGAAAACATTCTGGGTGCCGAAGGCCGCGCCCGCTCGGTGGTGATCGCCGCGCCGGCCGATGTCTCTCCGCTGCTGCGCATGCAGGGTGCCGCCTACGCCACGCGCATTGCGGAAGATTTCCGCGATCGCGGTCAGCACGTGCTGCTGATCATGGACTCGCTGACGCGCTATGCGATGGCGCAGCGTGAAATTGCGCTGGCCATTGGTGAGCCACCGGCAACCAAAGGCTATCCCCCTTCCGTATTCGCCAAGCTGCCGGCGCTGGTGGAACGGGCGGGTAACGGCATCGACGGCGGCGGTTCAATCACGGCGTTTTACACCGTACTGACCGAGGGTGACGACCAGCAGGATCCGATCGCTGACTCCGCGCGCGCCATTCTGGACGGCCACATCGTTCTGTCGCGCCGGCTGGCGGAAGCGGGCCACTACCCGGCAATCGATATCGAAGCGTCAATCAGTCGCGTAATGACGTCGCTGATTGATGAAACGCATTACGCCCGGGTGCGGCAGTTTAAGCAGCTGCTGTCGAGCTATCAGCGTAACCGCGATCTGGTGAGCGTCGGCGCCTATGCCGCCGGCAGCGATCCGATGCTGGATCGGGCCATTACGCTCTATCCGCAGATGGAAGCGTTTCTGCATCAGGGAATTTTTGAACGCAGTGAATACGATGACGCCTGCCTGCACCTGCAGACGCTGTTTGGTTAACGTGGTTATCAGACGAGGCTAGCCGATGAAAACCGCCAGTGCAATTGACACCCTGCGCGACCTGGCCGAACAGGATCTGGATGACGCTGTGCTCCATCTGGGCAACATGCGGCGCGGCCAGCAGCAGGCCAATGAGCAGCTCAGCATGCTGCTGGACTATCTGGATGAGTATCGCAACAAGCTCAATCAGGATATGTCCGGCGGTATTACCAGCATGCGCTGGAGTAACTATCACCAGTTTATCCAGACGCTGGAAAAAGCGATTGACCAGCATCGCCAGCAGCTGAGCCAGTGGGATCAGCGTACTGAACAGGCGCTGGGCAGCTGGCGGGAAAAGCACAAGAAACTCAATGCCTATCAGATGCTGATTACCCGCGCTGAGGAGAGTGCATTGCGTCAGGAAAACCGTCTCGATCAGAAACGAATGGATGAATTTGCCCAACGGGCCGCACTGAGGAAAAGCGAATGACTACGCTGCAAGCCCTGCTTACGCATACTGCAAAAGTCGCTAAAACAGCTGCCGCAACTGATGCAGCGCCAGAGAGCCAGGCAACGGGTGACGGCCTGCCGTCCCACTTTATCACCGAGCTGGGAAATCAGCTGCTGGCGCTGGCTAAACAGCAGGGAAAACTGCAGCCGGGTGAAACCCGTGACGCAGGCGACGTTGCCGGTAATGACGATAAAGCGTCACTGAGTAACCTGCTGCAGGCACTGGACAAACCAGACGCTTTAAATGCACTTTTCCAGCCGGCGGGATCTAAAGCCGGGCTTAAATCCGCCGATGATAGTGATGAACATGCCGTAACGCCGTTAAGCGCCAGCGACTTACAGAATGTGCAGGCGCTGTTTGCCATGCTGCCGGCGATGGTGGAAAACCGGCCGCTGCTGGCTTCGGCCACGCCGCCACAGGCAGCAACTGATGCAGCCGCAGGCACGCCGTTGAACGCGGCGCTGAGCGGTGCGCTGCTGACGGGCACCGAACCGGCTACTGAGCAGGCGGAGACGGCGACACCACACATCCGCAGTCAGGATACGTCAGCGCTTACCACGCGCGCTGATGGCCTGGCCGCCGGCAGCCACGGCAGCACGGCGCCCGCCAGCAGCGCTGCACTGACGCTGGATGAGAGTTTCCGGCAGATGCTGGGGGGACTCAGTAAAAGCGATGAGCGGCAGGCGCTGTCAGCCGGGCAGGAACAGCCAGCAGCCCATCTCAGCGCTATGTTCAGCAGCAGCGCGCCGGTTAATACCGCCAGCGCCAGCCTGCAGGGCACCCCGTCAACGCCGATGCTGAATGCGCAGCTTGGCAGTCAGGAGTGGCAGCAGGCGCTGGGGCAGCAGATTGTGATGTTCAGCCGCAACGGGCAGCAGAACGCTGAACTGCGGCTGCATCCGGAGGATTTAGGCGCGCTGCAGATCAGCCTCACCATGGATAAGGACCAGGCGCAGCTGACGCTGGTCTCAGGCCACAGCCATGTCAGGGCGGCGCTGGAAGCTGCCCTGCCGCAGTTGCGCAGTGCCCTGGCGGAGAGCGGCATCAACCTGGGCCAGAGCCAGGTGAGCAGCGACGCATTTGCCCAGAGCCAGCAGCAGCACGCCGGACAACAGGAGAATCAGCGCGATGGTCAGTATGGCCGCTTTACTCAGGCGCTGGAGAGTGACAGTGAGATAACGCCTGTGGCCGTTCCGGCGGCCCTGCAGGCGCGCGCCGCCGGCAGCGGTGGCGTCGATATTTTTGCCTGACAGCAGCTAAACGCTGAAGGTAAGCGTAAAACCCGCGTCTTTTCTTCCCATTGTTTGACTTAAGACGCGGGATAATCTGTTCAGGCAAGCCGAGAGGCTTGCCCATAATTCACAGGAAGTACTGCAAACATGTCTGATAACGCGAAAGCAAAAGGCCGCAAACGTTCATTACTGATTCCGGTGTTACTGATTGTAACGCTGGCCGCTTGCAGCGTAGCAGGCTATGCAGTCTGGCGAATGATGAATAAACACGAGGGTGACAAACCGGAAGCCGCGAAAGTTGAGCCACCGCCCGCCCCCGTCTTTTTTGCAATGGATACGTTTACGGTTAACCTGGTCAATCCTGACAACGATCCCGATCGCGTGCTGTACGTAGGCTTTACCCTGCGTCTGCCGGATGAGGATACCCGTCGCCGGTTGAACGATTACCTGCCGGAAGTGCGCAGCCGTCTGCTGCTGCTGCTGTCGCGTCAGAACGCGGCGCAGCTGGCAACCGAACAGGGCAAACAGGCCCTGGTCGGACAGATTAAACAGGTGATGGCGCCGCCGCTGGTAACCGGACAACCTGCACAGGTGGTCAGTGATGTGCTGTTTACCGCCTTCATTTTGAGGTGATTTAATGGGCGATAGCATTCTCTCCCAGGCTGAAATTGACGCGCTGCTTAACGGCGACAGTGACAGCGCGGAAGTAGAGAAAATTTCCACCGGGAGCGATGGCGACATTCGCCCTTACGACCCCAATACCCAGCGTCGTGTGGTACGTGAGCGGCTGCAGGCGCTGGAGATCATCAATGAACGTTTTGCGCGCCATTTTCGTATGGCGCTGTTTAACCTGCTGCGCCGCAGCCCGGATATCAGCGTAGGGGCGATAAAAATTCAGCCCTACCACGAGTTTGCCCGCAATCTGCCGGTGCCAACCAACCTGAACCTGATCCATCTGCAGCCGCTGCGCGGCACGGCGCTGGTCGTGTTCTCGCCAAGCCTGGTGTTTATCGCCGTGGATAACCTGTTTGGTGGCGACGGGCGCTTTCCGACCAAAGTTGAGGGGCGCGAGTTTACCCATACTGAACAGCGCGTGATCCGCCGCATGCTGAAGCTGGCGCTGGATGGCTACAGCGACGCGTGGAAAGCGATCTACCCGCTGGAAGTGGAGTATGTCCGTTCAGAGATGCAGGTGAAGTTTACCAACATCACCACCTCACCTAACGATATTGTCGTTAACACCCCTTTTCAGGTGGAGATTGGCAACCTGGTCGGTGAGTTTAACATCTGTATTCCGTTTTCCATGATTGAGCCGCTGCGCGAGCTGCTGGTCAATCCACCGCTGGAGAACTCCCGCCAGGAGGATACGCACTGGCGCGACAATCTGGTGAAGCAGGTGCAGCACTCTGAGCTGGAGCTGATTGCACATTTTGCCGAAACCTCAATGCGCCTGTCGCGCATTTTGCAGCTTAAACCCGGCGATGTACTGCCAATTGAAAAGCCGGATCGCATCATTGCCCATGTGGATGGCGTTCCGGTGCTGACCAGCCAGTACGGCATGCTGAATGGCCAGTATGCGCTGCGCGTTGAACATCTGATTAACCCGATTTTGAATTCGCTGAATGAGGAACAGCCCAATGAGTGACAGCAAAAACCCGTCCGACGATATCTCCGCGGACGATCTGTGGGCTGAAGCAATGAACGAGCAGACCAGCAGCGGCAGCGCACCGGCCGCCAGTGAAAACGTGTTTAAAGCGTTTGAGAGTGCTGGCGCCAGCGGTGCCATGCAGGATATCGATCTGATCATGGATATCCCGGTCAAACTCACCGTTGAACTGGGCCGTACCAAAATGACAATCAAAGAGCTGCTGCGTCTGACGCAGGGTTCTGTGGTGTCGCTGGATGGTCTCGCCGGTGAACCGCTGGATATTCTGATCAACGGCTATCTGATTGCGCAGGGTGAAGTCGTGGTCGTGAATGATAAATATGGCGTGCGTATCACCGATATCATTACCCCTTCTGAACGCATGCGTCGTCTGAGCCGCTGATCATGCAAAACAGCGCACAAACCCTGCAGCCAGCGCACGCGCAGCCGGTGGTCTCCACCGGCTCCGTAGTGAGTCAGGTCGGCACTATGCTGGCGGTGATTGTTCTGCTGATTCTGGCCTGCGGCTGGCTGGCGAAGCGCATGGGCTTTGCGCCAAAAACAGTTAATGCACAGGCGCTGAAAGTCAGCGCCAGCGTACAGGTCGGGCGTCAGGAGCGGGTGGTGATCGTTGAAACCGCCGATGCGCGCCTGGTGCTGGGGGTAACAGCGCAGCAGATCACCCATCTGCACTCGCTGCCGCCGCTGCCGCCTGAAGAACACCCGCAGGCTCAGCCTGTACCGCAGGATTTTCGTCAGATCCTCCACAACCTGGTTAAACGTCCCGGAAAACCTTAATGATGCGTCGATTACTCTCTCTGCTGCCGCTGCTGATGCTGCTGGCACCGGCTGCGCACGCGCAGTTGCCTGGTCTGGTCAGCCAGCCGCTGGCTAATGGCGGGCAGAGCTGGTCGCTGCCGGTACAGACGCTGGTGTTTATCACCTCGCTGACCTTTATACCGGCCGTACTGCTGATGATGACCAGCTTTACACGCATCATTATTGTATTTGGCCTGCTGCGTAACGCGCTGGGTACCCCTTCGGCCCCGCCTAATCAGGTGATGCTCGGCCTGGCGCTGTTCCTGACCTTTTTCATCATGGCGCCCACGTTCGATAAAATCTACGCGGATGCCTACCTTCCCTTCAGTCAGGACAAAATCAGTATGGAAGTGGCGCTGGATAAAGGTGCCCAGCCGCTGCGTGAGTTTATGCTGCGCCAGACGCGCGAAGCCGATCTGGCCCTGTTTGCCCGCCTGGCCAATACCGCGCCTATCGACGGCCCGGAAGCGGTACCGATGCGTATTCTGCTGCCGGCGTACGTGACCAGCGAGCTGAAAACCGCATTCCAGATTGGCTTTACGGTCTTTATCCCTTTTCTGATTATCGACCTGGTGGTCGCCAGTGTACTGATGGCATTAGGTATGATGATGGTACCGCCGGCGACGATTGCGCTGCCGTTTAAACTGATGCTGTTTGTGCTGGTCGACGGCTGGCAGCTGCTGGTGGGGTCGCTGGCCCAAAGCTTTTATTCCTGACCCTTCATTAATCTTTCCCTGACAGGAGCACAGTATGACCCCCGAATCGGTAATGGTAATGGGCCAGGAGGCGATGCGCGTCGCGCTGATGATGGCGGCTCCGCTACTGCTGGTCGCGATGGTAAGCGGGCTTATCATCAGTATTCTGCAGGCGGCAACGCAGATTAACGAACAGACGCTCTCTTTTATTCCCAAGATTCTGGCGGTGGCGGCTACCGGCGTAATCGCAGGACCCTGGATGCTGAATCTGATGCTGGATTACATTCGCACTCTGTTCAGCAACCTGCCTTATATCATTGGCTGATGGTTACCCTCGACAGCAGTCAGCTTATCCACTGGGTGGCGCAGTTTTTCTGGCCGATGGCGCGCCTGCTGGCGCTGTTTGCCAGCGCGCCGGTGCTGAACGAGCGCAATATACCCAAGCGGGTAAAGGTGGCGCTTGCGTTTGTGATCACCTGGATTTTGCTGCCGCTGTTGCCACCGGTGGACGTTACCCTGTTCTCACCTGCCGGTTTCTGGATGCTGATCCAGCAGCTGCTGATTGGTGCCGGTATCGGTCTGACCATGCAACTGGCGTTTTCAGCCGTAAAGCTGGCGGGTGAAATCATTGGTTTACAGATGGGATTATCTTTCGCTACGCTGCTGGACCCGAACACGCGGGTTAACATGCCGCTGCTGGCGCGTTTTCTCGATATGCTGGCGATGCTGCTGTTTCTGACCTTTAACGGACATCTGTGGCTGATCTCGCTGCTGGCAGACAGTTTTCAGACCTTGCCCGTCAGTGCAGAGCCGCTGAGTGCTGATGCCTTTATGGGACTGGTCAAAGGCGCCGGGCTAATTTTCCTTAATGGCATGATGTTAGCGCTGCCCTTAATCATTTTGCTCCTCACGCTAAACCTGGCACTGGGTTTGTTAAACCGTGTTTCACCTCAACTGTCGGTTTTCGCTATCGGCTTTCCTGTGACCTTAACGGTCGGCATCCTCTCTATGGGTATGCTGATGCCGCTTCTTGCCCCATTCTGCGAACATCTGTTCAGCGAAGTCTTTGATTTACTCGCCCGATTTGTCTCAGAACTTTCCCCTGCACGTTAGTTAACGATACTGTTACCATTCTGAAGTGATAGTTAAGCAATAAAAATCATTCCGTATACTTTTCAAACCATTTTTTTCAGAAATCAACTGAGGAAAATCTGATAAATCGATATTTATTGTGAAAAACATTCTTATTAAACGGCCCGTGGAGTATTTTAGTCAGACGATTCTTAAGGTGGTTTCCCTGACGGATCGGTTGGCAAAATGCTCAAGGGTATGTTTTTAAACAAAAAAAATTTAAAAGCGATTTTTCTTGTCTAATTTCCCTTTTTCCGGCATTGTCAACACTCGCTGAAGCGTCACACTTTCGCGAAACAAATGTTTTTAAGATTTGTCCTATCAGAATTGCCTGTAACATGCGCGATAGTGACACAGCTCTCAAAAACAGGGCGGAAGGTATACTTAAAGCAAATTCCTGGTGATTCCCGCTATCGCCGGGGAAAGAATGACGTGGATGGAACACAAAAAACTTCGCAGAACGGGTCAGGGAAGAGTCATGATGGCGCAGGGATATAATTTGCCAGACTGCAAAGCAGAATAAAAAAGTGTCTTTGAAAATTTCTCTCGTACCGCAAACGCGTATTCATCGTTGATTTAAACGGATAACAAATTGGTGAGGGTCGCTATAATGCCAACGATTATTATGGATTCATGTAACTACACACGCCTGGGACTGTCGGACTATATGTCGGCAAAAGGAGTTAAAAAGAAAAACATTACTGCAGCCACGGATATCGAACAGCTACAACAAAAATGCGAGCAATTAAAACCTGGCGTAGTATTTATTAACGAAGATTGCTTTATTCACGAAGCCGATTCCAGCGATCGCATTCGTGCTATTATCACACAGCACCCGGATACTCTTTTCTTTATCTTTATGGCGATCTCAAATATCCATTTTGAGGAATATCTCTACGTTCGTAAGAACCTGATTATTACATCAAAATCGATTAAGACATCGACTCTGGATTCACTGCTGGGTACTTACCTGCAAAAGAAACTCAATGCGTCACCGCGTATTTCCGCCGGGATGGACATTCATCCACTGACGCTGAGCCAGACCGAATCAAATATGCTGAAAATGTGGATGTCAGGCCATGACACCATTCAGATTTCAGACAAAATGCAGATTAAGGCTAAAACCGTTTCGTCACATAAAGGCAATATTAAGCGTAAAATCAAAACGCATAATAAACAGGTTATCTATCATGTAGTACGTCTGACAGATAATGTAACCTCCGGCATTTATGTTAACGTGCGATAAGCTGTCTGCTACATAATTTATGCTGCCACAGGGCTGGTCTGATGACCAGCCCTGTTGTTTTTTAACGCTTTTGCGATCGCGATCCCATATTCTCACCTAAGCCTTTCCCCTGCCCTGCCGATGTTTGCTTTCAGAACCCTTACCACTATGAGAGCAAGGAAATGAAAACAGCATCGATCGATGTAGATAATAAGCTCAGCCTCTGGCAAAACCTGCGCCTGATGCCGCTATTCAGCGTAATATTCGGCGGCATCCTGCTGCTTTTTGCCCTGTGTATTGGTCTCGCCAGCTATTTTCTCATTCAGAGTAATAATTCGCTGAACGATGCCACCGAAGAGATTCAGGTGCGCATGGGCATTTCCAACAGCTCTAACCATCTGCGCACTGCCCGCCTTAATATACTGCAGGCGGGCGCGGCGACGCGTATTGGCGAGATGGATAGCTATCGCGCCGATCTGGCGCGGACAGAAACGCGCATTAAACAGGCGCGTGAAGGATTTACGCTTTATATGGCGCGCGATGTTAAAACGCCCGCCGATCTGGCCCTGGATGCGCCGCTGACCGCCAGCTTCAATCAATATATCGATAAAGGCGTGAAGCCGATGATTGAGTCAGCGCGTCAGGGTAGCTTCGAAGGCATTGTGGCACAGGAGACCGATGTCACCCGTAAACTGGATGACGCCTATAACGCGCTGCTGCTGAAGGCCATTAAAATCCGTACCGAGCGGGCCGAGGCGATTAACGCCGGGGCAGCGCACCAGGCGCGCCTCGGCTTTATCGCCATGGCAGCGGCGTTTGCGGCTGCATTAGTGCTGGTCGGGCTGACCTTTATTTTTCTGCGGCGGATCATTATTAATCCTCTGCGCCAGTCGGTCGTCCGCATTGAGCGAATTGCCCGGGGTGATTTGACCGCCGCCGATGTGCCGTGCGGGCGTAACGAAATCGGCATGCTGTTGCATAATCTGCAGCTGATGCAGGCGGCGCTGGTACGCACCGTGGGCAGCGTGCGCGAAGGGGCGGAGGCTATTTATCAGGGAACCAGCGAAATCTCCGCCGGGAACACCGACCTCTCTTCCCGCACCGAGCAGCAGGCATCAGCACTGGAACAGACCGCGGCCAGTATGGAGCAGCTCACCGCGACGGTGAAGCAGAATGCGGAAAATGCCCATCACGCCAGTCAGCTGGCGGCTGACGCCTCTGACAAAGCGCGCAATGGTGGCGATCTGGTCAGCGGCGTAGTGAAAACCATGAACAACATCTCCGGCAGCTCGAAAAAAATTGCTGAAATCACCAACGTGATTAACAGCATCGCTTTTCAGACAAATATTCTGGCGCTGAACGCTGCGGTAGAAGCTGCCCGGGCGGGAGAACAGGGCCGCGGTTTCGCCGTTGTCGCCAGCGAAGTACGCAGCCTGGCACAGCGCAGCGCTCAGGCGGCGAAAGAGATCGAAACGCTGATTGCCGAGTCGGTCGCGCTGATTGGTGACGGATCGCATCAGGTGGGCGAAGCGGGAACCACCATGAGTGACATCGTTGAAGCCGTACGGCGCGTTACCGATATTATGGCAGAGATCGCCGCAGCCTCAGATGAGCAGAGCCGCGGTATCCAGCAGGTCAGCCTGGCGGTGACGGAGATGGATAACGTGACGCAGCAAAACGCCTCGCTGGTTGAAGAAGCCTCTTCTGCAGCGGCCTCGCTGGAAGATCAGGCGGGTAAACTGACGCAGGCGGTGGCGGCATTCCGCCTCAGCGACAGCGCTTACGCCACAACGAAAGTTGCGGCGCCGGTCAACGCGGCGCCAGCGGCTCAGCGCACGGTGCGTCCGGCACTGGCGGTATCAGGCAGCGATAACTGGGAGACCTTCTGACAGCACGCGCCCCGCTGAATCGTCAGACGGGGCGCGCGGTTTGGTTTGCTCAGCCGGTGCTTTCAGGCTCAACAAATACGCCTTCGGCGTGGTCGCTTTCGTTAAAAAACCAGATGCCCAGCGGATAATCCTCCAGCGCCACCAGATACATGGTCCCTTCGTTAAACGGCTCCACCGCCAGCAGTTTACCTGCGCGGCGCGGGCCGCCGTCTGTTTTCACCGTTACGCGTTCACCTGCCTGCATTGCGACCTCTCAGCGACTGTTTTGCGCCAGTGTACCGTAAACAGGCGGCGAAATAGTGATCGCGATCAGCGACGGGCGATAACCCAGACAGCGTGGACGATGCCGGGAATATAGCCACACAGCGTCAGCAGAATGTTCAGCCAGAACGCTCCGCCAAAACCTACCTGCATGAATACGCCCAGCGGTGGCAGCAAAATAGCGATAATAATGCGCAGCAAATCCATACTAACTCCTTGTTATCAATAATAATCAAACAGCGTTAAGCATAGCTGCTTCTGGTAAAAACAGGAGCGACGTCAGGTAAAGAACTGTCAAAAGCCGCTTTTTCACTCTCTTAACGTTTTGCAGCGAGAACCCTGACGGAGAAAACGCCTATCATCATTTCGCTGCATCAACCCCAAAGAAGCAGCCAACCTAAAAGTAACAAGGATTTTTGCCCGCGCAGCGCGGGCTTTTTTTTGCCTGTCGCGCTGCGCGCGTATGCGCGTGCCGCACTATACTCAAGACTCACCCTGGCTTTACGGAGTCCCCGTATGCGTGCAGAAGAAACCCGCCCTCGCTCCCTTCCGGCAGGCAATCCGGAACAGGAAAAAGAGCGCGACCCGGAGTGGTTTGATTCATCGGGTAAAACCGTGGATCAGGCGCGCTGCCTTTCTGAACAGTGCGAAGTGGATATTCACGATTGCAGCTTTTGCGAAGCGAATCGCTGAGAGTGATTTAAAAAAAACCCGGCTCAGGCCGGGTTAAATTTATCAATGGATTCGTTACACCAGGAAACGGTAATGCCGTTTCAGATTACGCTCACTATGTATGAAGGCAACCGGCATTTGTGCATATAAAGTGCAGAAATATGCATATCTTCTGGCGTTAAACCGGCCAGAGAGCCGCGCCGTCTGCGCTTCACCCTGCACGCTTCATGCACCGGCAGCCAGCGTCGCGCTGCCTTTTAAGATTATTCCTGGTTGTCGCGTTCGGTACGCCGGAAAAACGTGCAATCGTCATAACGCTATTATACTGATTACTCTCTGCTTTACTCACCTCTGTGGTGTAAGGAGTATGACGATGATTGATCCCGATTCCCCCCTGCTGGTGGTAACCGACCTGGACGGCTCGCTGCTGGATCACCACGATTACAACTGGGAAGCTGCCCGCCCGTGGCTGGACTATTTTGCCGCACGCCAGATCCCGGTAGTGCTCTGCTCCAGTAAAACCGCTGCAGAGATTATCCCGCTGCAGAAGCGCCTGGGTTTAGGCGGAGCGCCGTTTATCGCTGAAAATGGTGCCCGCATCAGCTTTGGCGACGACGTTACGGTTAATGATGAGCCAGGCGCTGACTATCTGGCGCTGTGCGACACGCTGGCCGCGCTGAAAACGGAATTTCGCTTTACCGGTTTTCACGATCTCAGTGACAGCGACGTGGCGAGCTTTACCGGTCTGGCGCTGAGTGACGCCCGGCTAAGCCGCCTGCGGGACGCCTCGGAGGTGATTTTGTGGCGCGACGAGAGCGATAAGCTGGAGGCATTTCGCGCCGCGCTGGCCCGGCATCAGCTTGCGCTGACGCAGGGCGGACGCTTCTGGCACGTGATGCCGGAAAACTGCGGCAAAGGTATCGCGCTGACGCAGCTGCAGCAGCAGCTGATGCAGCAGGATGGCGTAAGCCGGATAACGCTGGGTCTGGGTGACGGCCCCAATGATATCCCGATGCTGGAGCAGGCGGACTACGCGGTCATAATCAAAGGTTTCAGCAAGTCGCCGGTTACACTCAGCCGTACCGATAGCGACCATATCTATCGCACAGCGCAAACCGGACCGGAAGGCTGGAGCGAAGGCATAGAACACTTTCTGGCCCCCCATAAGCCGTAATCAGAGGATGAGACGATGAGTGATTTTTATCAGAATGGCGTGATTACGAATTTCCATAACCTCACCCATCGCCGCGTGGAGTCGCTGGAAAAAGAGATGGTGCAGTTTGCCCGCCGGCGCAAGATGGGCCTGATCCTGCCCTCGCTGTTCTCCGAGCTGGAGGGCCCGGCGCTGGATAATATTGTTAATGAGCTGGCGCAGGTGCCCTATCTGGAAGAGATTGTGATTGGCCTCGATCGCGCCGATCGCGATCAGTTCCTGTTTGCCCGCGACTTCTTCTCGCGCCTGCCCCAGCGGCACCGCATTCTGTGGAATGACGGACCGCGTCTGAAAGCGATTGATGCTGAGCTGGATAAAGAGGGTCTCTCGCCCAGCCAGCCGGGCAAAGGGCGCAATGTCTGGTTCTGTACCGGTTACACCCTGGCGTCCGATCGCACCCAGTGCGTGGCGCTACACGACTGCGACATTGTGACCTATGAGCGCGGCATGCTGGCGCGTCTGCTCTATCCGCTGGCCAACCCGGCGTTTCAGTATGAGTTTTGCAAAGGGTTTTATGCGCGCGTCGCGGATGGCAAGCTCAATGGCCGCGTCGGCCGTCTGCTGGTCGGACCGATGCTGCGTTCGCTGCAGCAGGTGTATGGCCACTCCGAATATCTCGACTACCTCAGCAGCTTTCGCTATCCCCTCTCCGGCGAGTTTGCCATGCGCACCCATGTGCTTAACGGCATTAAAATCCCTGGCGACTGGGGGCTGGAGATCGGCGTGCTGTCTGAGATCTATCGCAACTATACGACCCGACAGAGCTGTCAGGTCGAGATCGCCGATCACTATGACCACAAGCATCAGCCGCTGGCCGAAGAGGATGGTACCGGGGGGCTGAAGCGCATGAGCAGCGATATTGTCCAGTCGCTGCTGCGCAAGCTGGCGACCATGGGCGTGCCGCTGACCAGCGATTCGTTTCGCGTGCTGAAGGCGACTTATTACCGTAACGCGCTGGATATGATGGAGATCTACCGGCATGAAGCAACCATGAACGGCCTGTCGTTCGATCAGCACAAAGAGGAAGCGGCGGTGGAGATGTTTACCCAGGCCATTCTCGACGCCGGTCAGTCGTTTATTGAACGCCCCAACGATAAGCCCTTTATTCCGAGCTGGAGTCGCGTTCAGTCGGCGTTTCCGGATATTCTGCAGCGGATTTATCAGGCGGTGGAAGAAGATAACGAGGGAAAAGTGTAACGGGATACGGGACGGCGAAACCGTCCCGATCAGATTCAGCTGGCGAGCCGGGATTCCGTAGTCATGTGACTCAGTTCATCACTATGGAATGCCTCACGGCGCACGCTATAGCCATCATACCAACGACACTCAACCATTCCGCTGGCATAGCCGGTTACCACCATCGTGGGTCCGCCCTGTTTGTGCTGAACTTCATCACTCACTGCAAAGGTCATACCGCGCCCTCCCTTTTACCGTTGATTGAACGCTTAAAGGTATAGCAGCCGGACAGACAATTTGCCTATAGGATAATGTTATTAGTGTGATAAAAGAGGAATAAGCAGTGCAAAATCTGGTTCATAAACAAAGCCGGTAATGTTTATTACCGGCTTTGAAATTTTTAGCTGCGACCGTCAGATTTTGCAGCCTTCGCACTCAGCATCATCACTGAGTTCAGCCGGCACTTCGCTGGCTTTTTCCGCCGCTTTCGCTTCAGCCTGTTCCAGCTGGGCATCGATATCAAATTCAAACATATCGTCGTTCATCATCACTCTCCTGAAAATTAGTGTGCCGCGCGTTATATCGCATTGCCAGAGATAAGCGGTAAGCGGCTTGTGCGCCGCTCGCCGCGCTGGCCTGTTATGCCGACTTACCGCGAACTTTAGCGATCAGGTTAACCACCAGCAGCACAATCGCGCCGACAATAAACCCAAGCACCAGATTGGCCCCGTTACTCAGCAGGCCGGAAACCAGACCGTTAAAGCCGCTGCTGTATTCGCTGATAGCGTGATGCAGCGGCGTGATACCATGCACAATAATGCCGCCGCCCACCAGAAACATCGCCAGCGTGCCGACGACGGTAAGAATTTTCATCAGCCACGGCGCCATCGCCAGCAGAAAACCGCCCACCGCCTGCGCCAGTGAAGAGGACTTTTCCCGCAGCCAGTAGCCGAGGTCATCGATTTTCACAATCATCGCCACAATGCCATAGACACCGATGGTCACCAGAATGGCGATACCGGCGAGGATCAGCACCTGGTTAAGCAGCGGCGCCTCTGACACGATGCCCAGCGTAATCGCCACGATCTCCGCTGAAAGAATAAAGTCAGTGCGTACCGCACCTTTGACCTTGCTCTTTTCATACGCGCGCGGATCCTGCTGTGCCAGGCTGTCGAGCCGCTGCTGACGCGCTTCCGGGCTCTTTTCCTCTTTATCGTGCTGCAGGCTGTGTAACACCTTTTCCACCCCTTCATAGCAGAGGTAGGCGCCCCCCAGCATCAGCAACGGCGTGATAAGCCAGGGAGCAAACGCCGAAATCACCAGCGCCAGCGGCACCAGGATCAGCTTATTCAGAAATGAGCCTTTCGCAACGCCCCAGACCACCGGCAATTCGCGATTGGCTTTGACGCCCGTGACCTGCTGCGCATTAAGCGACAAATCGTCGCCCAGCACGCCAGCGGTTTTTTTTGCCGCAACCTTGCCCATGACTGAAATGTCATCCAGCAGCGTTGCAATATCATCCAGAAGCGTAAGTAAACTGGTTCCTGCCAAAATGGTAATCCTTATTCCGGTTAGTGTTCCTGACAACAGGGGCAGCGCTCAACCCACGTCACCGACATGTCGGCGATGCCCTCACAGTCCCATTCAACGCGTAACGTTTTTCCCTGCGTATCCGCTGCGTGCAGATATTTACTCACCGGACTTTCGGTCATGCCGCTGATCTCCTCTGTGGCAATCAGCCGATCGTCGAGCCAGATGCGTGCCGTGGCCTGTGTCGCCACCAGCCGCTCGTCACGCAGCTGATAGAGCCGTCTGACCGTCAGTTTAATACTGCTCATGGTAGTGCTCCGCGTCCCAGAGAAAAACGTGATCTAAACGATTATTGCCGCGAAAAGCAATCATCGCCGGCTAGAGCGGATGGTAATGATGCAATCCCTGATGATCCAGCTCCGCGCTCTGCCCGGCGGCCAGTAGCCACTCCTCAAGGCGCTCAATCAGCTGATTGTCATTCAGCCGCAGCTTACCGCGCAGCGCGCACTCCCAGACAATCAGAACCTTCCAGCCGGTCTCCTGCAGCTGCTGCACATAGCGCCGGTCACGCTCAACGTTACTGTTGATTTTGCCGTTCCAGAAACTGGTGCGCGTGGCGGGCATTTTAAACAGATAGCAGTGATGACGATGCCAGAAACAGCCGTGCACAAAGATAATGGCCTGCTGCTCAGGCAGCACGAAATCGGGCCGCCCCGGCAGCGCTTTATCCTGCACGCGAAAGCTGAAGCCGCGATCTTTCAATATCGCGGCCACGCGCTGTTCAATCGCCGTATCCTGATTGCGGATCGCGCGCATATTTTTACTGCGGATCTCTTGTGAGTGAACGTCAGCCATGCCGTTTCCTTTTCCTGCGGGCCTATTCAACTTTAGCGTTTTACGGCAAAAGCGAAAGCGGCGGCGTAAAAGAGTGCGGCACGGCGCGCAGCGCCACACGACGCGCTAATTTCAACCCTGACAGATGAGTGGTAGCATAGCCGCTCAACTGTTAAGGAAAAACGCATGCTCGCTCCCGATCCCGCCGCACCGGCTACCCCCTCTTCATTAACTGCTGCGCAGGATGATTTAGCGCTGTTACTGCAGGTACTGGATATCTACGCGGCGCGCGATGTGATGCAGACCCTCAACGCCGCCGGCACAGGCCACTGGAGCGTGGCGAAGCTGAACCGTCTGCGCAGTGGCAAAGCCGCGTCGGCAATGCTTCTGCCGTCTGAGATCGCCAGCCTGCGTGCCCTGCTGCCATCGCGACCGGCCCACTATGAGAGGCCCGCCTTTCAGTTTATCGATCTCTTTGCCGGTATCGGCGGCATCCGGCGCGGCTTTGAGCAGGCCGGCGGCGAATGCGTTTTTACCAGCGAATGGAATAAAGAGGCGGTCCGCACCTATAAAGCGAACCACTACTGCGATCCGCTGCGCCACCGGTTCAATACCGATATTCGTCTCGTCACGCAGCCAGCCGGCCTCACTGAGGAGGCGGCTATCTATCAGCATATCGATCGCGCTATCCCCGATCACCAGGTGCTGCTGGCCGGCTTTCCCTGTCAGCCTTTTTCACTGGCGGGCGTCAGTAAAAAGAACGCGCTCGGCCGGGCGCACGGCTTTGAGTGTGAGGCGCAGGGCACGCTGTTTTTTGACGTGGCGCGCATTCTCGCGGCTAAAAAGCCCGCGTTTTTTGTGCTGGAAAATGTCAAGAATCTGAAGAGCCACGATAAGGGCCGCACCTTCGCCATTATTATGGCAACGCTGGATGAGCTGGGTTATGACGTGGCGGATGCGGATGATAAAGGCACACCGGACGCCAAAGTGATCGACGCGCGCTATTTTCTGCCGCAGCACCGTGAGCGCATTGTGCTGGTGGGCATCCGGCGCGATAGCGGCGTTAAGCAGCCCTTTTCACTGCGCGCGTTGCCGGCGCTCTATCCGCCGCAGGTGCCGCCACTGCAGAGTTTGCTGGACGCAGATCCGGGTGAAAAATATACCCTGTCGCCAACGCTCTGGCACTATCTCTATCGCTATGCGCAAAAGCACAAGGCGAAAGGCAACGGCTTTGGCTTTGGCCTGAACGATCCGCAGAATCCGCACTGCTGCGTGCGCACGCTTTCAGCGCGCTACTACAAAGATGGCTCGGAGATCCTGATCGATCGCGGCTGGGATCGCGCGCTGGGTGAACAGAACTTTACCGCTGCTGAGAACATGGCGCGGCGACCGCGCCGGCTGAGCCCGCGCGAGTGCGCGCGCCTGATGGGGTTTGAAGCGCCGGGTGAAGCGCGGTTCCGCATCCCGGTCTCCGATACCCAGGCCTATCGTCAGTTTGGCAATTCCGTGGTGGTGCCGGTATTTGCTGCGGTAGCGAAATTACTGCTGCCGCTGATTGAATACTACAGGCTGAACGCGCCAGAGCAGGCTGATAGCTGATCGCGCATAAGAAATAGCTCACCCGCCGGGCGGCGGGTGGCAGAGATTACTTCTTCTTCTTGCTCTTTTTCAGTAGCGCACGGATCTGGCGCAGTTCCGTAGCGCTTAACCGGTCGTCCGGCGTCTCATCGGAGTGCAGATTATCTACCGCCGTCTCCTGCTGCGGGGCACTCTGCAGGCTCGCCTGCAGCCGGTTAACAATCTCCTGACTCATTGAAAGCTGATTGTCAGCAGCCAGCTGCTTAATCTCCTCTTTCAGTGCCGGATCAATTTTAATCGTAATGTTCACGGTTTCAGTCATTTCCACACTCCCTGCTATTTTTTTCACAAACGTAGCGGAAGATGAGGTCAGTTAACAGTCTGTCATAAAAATTTAATATTCCTGTAACGTGCAGCAGAAGTCGCGCAGCACGGATTCATCAACCCCCGCCAGGTTCCCCTGCAGCTCCGCACAGAGTTTGGCCATATAGTGCACCAGAAAATCGGCGTTATATTCAGCCAGACGACGTCCCGCTGCCGTTTGCATGGTTTCAGGCAGGCGCAGCAGCTTTTTCTGAAAGTGATCCAGCGTCCACTTCACATCGTCGAGCTCGCGATCGCGCCCCAGCGGATCGTCACTGTCAAACAGCGGCCGGCCCAGTGCGCCAGCCGTATAGAATACGCGTGCCAGTCCGATAGCCCCCAGCGACTCCAGACGATCGGCATCCTGCACAATTTTTGCTTCTGCGGTCAGCGGCGTAATGGCAGCACTAAAACTGTGCGCCTGCACCGCGTGCGCCACGCTATCTATAAGTTCAGCGGGAAAATCGGGAAAATCCTGTTGCAGAATACGGCGCGTCTCTTCAGCGGCAAACGTAGAGGCAAGATGACGCTGCGGATGGTTCTTCGGCAGATTCACCACGTCGTGAAAGTAGCTGGCGGTCAGTACCACCATGGCATCGGCAGGCGTCTCCTGCATGATACGCGCCGCGCTCATCCAGACCCGACGCAGATGCCCTGTGTCGTGCGCCTTATCGTCATGCTGCCAGTTCAGCCGCAGCCAGTGTTCATAACGTTGTTGCCAGTGTGTAATGGACATGATGCTTCTCCTGTTATGACATGTGGTGCGCGGCGGGAGCTCTTCAGACTCAGCCCTATCTTAGCGGGCAGGTCATGACACTTTTCTTACAGCATTTTTGGGGTAAGAGGGAAAAATCTGCGATCCTGATCATGTTATAGCGTTGTTAAGCCCGCTTGCCCAGTAGCCTTTTTGTTTTCAGCTTTTCCTTATGACGTTTCACTATCGTCAGATTTAGTTAACATAGTTTATGTGTCGCGCTTAACCGCGATGCCAGTGCGCGGGGAATTTAAGCGGTCACTCCTCGCTGACAGATAGCCAGTTATTAGCGGAGAAAAAGGTGAAATAGTCTGAAAATATTTCTATTTTGGCCGTTATAACGTACTGTATAGGGGAAATTTCCGCATTTCGCCGGTACGTTAAGCGATCTGCACCCCACTTTTTGCCTGGATGTTTTTTTAATACCGGAACAGGAAGGGAACGCCTGATTATCAGGTGACAAATTATTAAGCAAATTTGTTTGAAACCTTTATGCTAAGGGTCTCGTCCTGTACAGGATGTAACGTCAACGCTTTCCGGGTTCGTGATATAACAAGAGGTAAAAAATGAAAGAACGGCCGATTCTTTTTTCCGAACAGCGGGTTCGCGCCCTGCTGGTTGGCCAGCAAACACAGACCCGACGCATTATGAAAACGCAGGCATTTGGTCCAGGACAGGACCACCATGAAGGCGTTCATGCGTTTGATGTCAGTGCGAATCATCTTCACGGCTACAAACTGATGTCGATGTCCGATATCAGCGCGCACTGTCCCTTCGGGCAGGTTGGCGATCGCCTGTGGGTACGCGAAACCTGGCGCGGCCCGATTGTGCCGGAAGCGCAGCTGGCAGAGTACGATCGCGATCCCCAGCTGTTTCGCCATCCCGACTTCTGCCAGTATCGTGCTGACAGCAACGAGTTTGGTCAGCTGGAGGACGATCTGCAGGACGCGGAGCAGTTTGGCTGGCAGACGGCCATTCACATGCCGCGCTGGGCAAGCCGCATCGATCTGACCATCACCGCGATCCGGGCTGAAAAAATCCAGGATATCAGCGAGGATGACATCATGGCGGAGGGCGTTCAGACGGACTCGCACTTCCTGAACAACTTCTTTACCATGAATATGAATTCAGAGTCGCCCAAAGAGGCCTACCGCAAAGCGTGGCAAAAACAGTATGGCGCGACCAGCTGGGAGGTTAACCCCTGGGTCTGGGTCATTGAATTTGAGCGCGTTCTGCGCGAAAGCCGATCGCTCTGAGCATGCGCCCTGCGCCTCTTCTGCCCACCGGAAGAGGCGCTTACGCCCCGCCCCGCTTTTTTTGCTTTTCACTTTGCAAGCGCAATCACAGACACCGTCCCGGCTAACAGGTTGAATAACGGGTTTGACGTCTGGCACATTCTGTCCCGTCGGCACTCCTTCTCTCCTTTTACAGGCGCTGCGATGTTTAAATGGTCCCGGAACGCGCATAAATCCGATGCTGTCGCTGAACTGCCCTGGACGCAGGCGCTGCGGCAGCCTGTGTTTTCACTGCTTAATCATGACGAGCACGCCGTTCTGATCGGCATGGCGCAGCGCTTTCTGCAGCAGAAAAAATTTGTCCTGCTGCAGGGCGCTGAACTGGATGCGCTGCACAGCGCCCGTCTGGCGCTGCTGTTTTGCCTGCCGGTGCTGAAGCTGGGCGTGGAGTGGCTGGATGGCTTTCACGACGTGCTTATCTATCCTGAACCCTTTACGGTTGATGACCGCTGGGAAGATGAGAGCGGGCTGGTGCATCAGGCGCCCGCTGTACACGCCGGGCAGAGCTGGACGCAGGGGCCGGTGGTGCTCAACGCGCTGGATATTTCCGACGCGTTCGATCTCTCAGGCTATAACCTGGTGATCCATGAAGTGGCGCATAAGCTGGACGCGCGCGGCAGCGGCTACACCAGCGGCATCCCCGCTATTCCGCTGCGCGAGGTCGCTGGCTGGGAGAAAGATTTGCTGCAGGTGATGCAGGAAATTGACGATGAAGTGGCGCTCGCGGGTGAAGAGGCCGCGACCTTTGATCCCTACGCAGCCAGCGATCCGGCCGAATGTTTTGCTGTGCTGTCAGAATATTTCTTCACTGCGCCCGACCTGCTCCTTCAGCGCTTTCCGGCGATGTATCGACACCTGCAGCTGTTTTACCGTCAGGATCCTGCTGCCCGGCTTGCGACGCTGGCGGCGGAATCTGCCTGATCCCTGCGCGGGCTGTATCTTTGCTAGCCAGTTGAATGCAATTGTGTTTTAAGCTGTTGACAGGCTCGTCCGGGGCCACTACTATTCGCCTCGTTCACACGATTCCTCTGTAGTTCAGTCGGTAGAACGGCGGACTGTTAATCCGTATGTCACTGGTTCGAGTCCAGTCAGAGGAGCCAGAATTAGAAAAGCCCGCTCAGGGAAACCTGAGCGGGCTTTTTGCTGTCTGCGCCGGCGTTAAATCACCGCTACCCCGCCGGTTACGGCAATGGTTGCCCCTGAGATATAGCTGGCTTCGTCGCTGGCCAGCATGACATAAGAAGAGGCCAGCTCAGCGGGCTGCCCCATACGCTGCAGCGGCACCTGGCTGCCAAAACTTTCGACCTGCTGCGGCGGCATAGTGGCCGGGATCAGCGGCGTCCAGATAGGTCCCGGTGCGACCGCGTTGGCACGAATGCCCTTATCCGCCAGCAGCGCGGCAAGGCTGCCGGAAAAGTTAATGATGGCGGCTTTGGTGGCCGAGTAGGCAATCAGTTTTGGTTTTGGCTGATCGGCGTTGACTGACGCGGTGTTAATAATGGAGCTGCCGGCTGGCATATGCGGTACCGCGGCTTTACAGATGTAGAACATCGCATAGAGATTGGTTTTCATCGTGCGGTCAAACTCATCATCATCAATCTCATCCAGCGAGTCGCGCGTCATCTGGAAAGCGGCGTTGTTGACCACAATATCAATTTTGCCAAAACGGTCCGCCGTCTGCGCCACGATGCTGCGGCAGTGTTCCGCCTGCATAATATCACCGGCGATCAGCAGCGCCTGCTGCCCGGCGGCTTCCACCAGCTGCGCGGTATCTTTTGCATCTTCGTGTTCATCCAGGTAGGAGATGACCACGTCGGCGCCTTCACGGGCGTAAGCGATGGCCACTGCGCGGCCAATACCGGAGTCGCCGCCGGTGATAATCGCGGTTTTGCCTTTCAGCCGGCCGCTGCC
This sequence comes from Pantoea sp. PSNIH1, assembly GCF_007680655.1. Lineage (NCBI taxonomy): Bacteria > Pseudomonadati > Pseudomonadota > Gammaproteobacteria > Enterobacterales > Erwiniaceae > Pantoea > Pantoea sp. PSNIH1. Next base: position 348,194 of record NZ_VEIP01000001.1, on the reverse strand, counting down.
CTGATAGCTGGTTTCGCCGTGATCGGGCACCGGCTGCATCTCGCGAAAGCTGCCGGGCCACTGCTGCTGCTGCGCCTGCTGCGGATTTTCTGGACGATCGGTCATAACGCGCTCCTTTTTCAGCGAAGGGGTAATCTGGCTCAGGTGAACAGCATCAAGTGTAGCAGCCATAACCAGAATGCAAGGCGGAGTGATAAGCGTAACGGCTTGAGAGATAAGTCTATTTCTGCAAAAAACGGCCTTTTCGCAGGGTGTCAGGCAGCGGCAGATGCTGACAAAATCAGCAGGTTGCTGCAGGAAGCAGCAAACAACCGGCGGGCGCTAAATCACGTTTTGACAGCCGCCGGAGAGTTGATTATTATGCGCGCCGAAACACAATTCCTCTGTAGTTCAGTCGGTAGAACGGCGGACTGTTAATCCGTATGTCACTGGTTCGAGTCCAGTCAGAGGAGCCAGATTAAAAAAGCCAGATGTCAGCTGACATCTGGCTTTTTGCTTTCCGGCGGTGCGCGGCGGGTCAGAATTCCACGACCACATTGCCTTTCGGCACGCTGCAGCAGGAGAGGATATAGCCCTCTTCGGCATCCTCGTCGGTAATGCCGCCGTTGTGGTTCATCTCAACCTCACCTTCCAGGCACTTCACCTTGCAGGTGCCGCAGATCCCCATGCCGCACGCTTTCGGGATATGCAGGCCCAGCTTGGCAGCGGCGGCGTGAACGGTTTCACCCGGCGCAATTTTCACGCTCTTATCACTCTGCGTAAACGCCACGGTCAGCAGCTCGGAACTGCAGAGTGCGTCGGCCAGTTCGGCCGCCTCTTCCGCCTCCTGCACCACCTGCTCCTGTACCACCTCCGGCGTGGCACCAAACGACTCTTCATGGTAGTGCGCCATATCGTAGCCGACGTTTTCCAGAATCGCTTTCACCGCGCGCATATAGGGCGTCGGTCCGCAGCAGAAGATCTCCCGCTCCATAAAATCAGGCGCGATCATCTGCAGCATGGCGTGGTTCAGAAAGCCGCGAAAGCCTGCCCAGTATTGTCCTGATTCATAGCGTTCGCAGATGATGCTCAGTTTGAAGTTAGGAATACGCGCCGTCATATTCTCCAGATCGCGGCGGAAAATAATATCTTCCGGCGTGCGGGCGCTGTGCACAAACACCATGTCTACATCAGCGTTAGTGTCAAAATACCAGCGCGCCATCGACATCATCGGCGTAATGCCAACGCCGCCGGAGAGAAACAGCGCCTTATCGCCGGGATAATCGATGCAGTTAAACTGCCCTACCGGGCCGTGCACCGCCAGATCCATGCCTTCGCGCATATTCGCGTGCAGCCAGTTAGATACCACGCCGCCCGGCACCTGTTTTACCGTGATCGAAAAGCTATACGGCACCGAGGGAGAGCTGGAGATGGTGTAGGAGCGAAACACGGTCTGCTCCTCAATCATCAGCTCCAGCGTGACAAACTGCCCCGGCTTAAAGAAGAACATCACCGGCTGCTCCGCCATAAAGCAGAAGGTTTTCACGTCCCAGGTTTCCTGTATGACCTTAACGCACCGCACCGCATGACGGCCATTGGTCCAGGTCTGCGTGGTGACAGGCTCAAAAGCATTGGTATTCAGTACCGTGATATTTCTCTCTGTCATACATTTCATTCCCGTCAGGATTGGAGTGATCAATTGCCTGTATCGACGCATGGATAACCACAGGCTTTTGAGCCAGAAACTGCGATTCTCCGTGTAACCCCGCCACAGCATTTAGTTATGCGCGACACGGAAATGCCTGAAAAAACCACATCCGCAGGAAATTCTGCACGCGCGTCTTTAATAGAGGGGATTTATGTCGCTGGCAGAACATTGACGGGCGCCGGACCGGTGCAGCATGTCTGTAATCCGTAGCGATCTTATGGGCTTCCGGTAACGCGGAAGTCCGGTTTTGTTGATATCCGGCTGCGCCTGTCGGGCGCGAACCACTCCCTTTTCAACTGCGCGAGAAGAGCAACATTATGAGCCACAACGATCTGCTGAATATCACCTGTACAAGCCTTGTCGATGCGAGCGACCGCATGCAGGATCTGCTCGAAAAACGCCAGCCCAACTATTCGCTGCCGCAGGCGCTCTATAATGACCCGACTCTGTTTCGCATTGATATGGAGGAGGTGTTTCAGAAAGAGTGGCTGTTTGCCGGCATGAGCAGCGAAATCCCGAAAAAGGGTGACTACTTTACGCTTGAGGTCGGACAGAACCCGGTGCTGGTTCTGCGCGATGCAGAGGGCAACATCAACGCGTTTCACAACACCTGTCGCCATCGCGGCTCGCGCCTCTGCTCAAAGGAGCGCGGCAAGGTGGCCAATCTGGTCTGTCCCTACCACCAGTGGACGTACGATTTAAAGGGCAACCTGCTCTTCGCCGGTTCAGAGATGAATCAGTCATTTGACATGAAGCAGCACGGCCTGAAAAAAGCGCACTGTAAAACCGCCGGCGGGTTTATCTTTATCTGCCTCGCAGAGACGTCGCCGGAGTCTGACTTCGATGAGTTTCTGGCCACGCTGGCGGAGTATATGGAACCCTATGATGTGGACAACACCAAGCTGGCGGCAGAGTCCCATATGTATGAAAAAGCCAACTGGAAACTGGTGCTGGAGAATAACCGCGAGTGCTACCACTGCGCCGGCAGCCATCCGGAACTGCTGAACAGCCTGCTGGAGTGGGACGACACCAACGATCCGCGCGCGCCGCAGAGTTTCCATGACTACTACAACAAGCAGGCGGCGCTGTGGGATGAGCAGGGTATTCCGCATCGCCATCAGAGCTTTGGTCTGCGCAACCGGATTGTGCGTATGCCGCTGAAAGAGGGCACCAAAGTCATGACCATTGATGGTCGTGAGGGCTGCACCCGGCTGCTGGGCCGTTTTACCAGCCACTATCAGGGATCGATGCGTATTCTGCACCTGCCCAACTCGTGGAACCATATGCAAAGCGATCACTTTATCGTGTTCCGCGTGCTGCCAATCTCCGCGCAGGAGACGATGGTAACGACAAAATGGTTTGTGCATAAAGACGCGGTGGCCGGTATCGATTACGATCCGGAGCGTCTGCGCACCGTCTGGGACGCCACCAACGAGCAGGATCGCGTTCTGGGCGAAGAGAATCAGCGCGGCATCAACTCCATTGGCTATCAGCCAGGCCCCTATTCTGAAACCTATGAGTTTGGCGTGATTAATTTTATCGACTGGTACAGTGAAACCGTGCTTAAAAACGTAAAAGGCTGACCTGATAACAGAAAACCCGGCTGGCGTCGTTAACCGCCAGCCGGGTTTTTTATCGTTCAGGCACGCAGCTAGCGGATCACGCCCTCCTCCAGCAGCAGATCAAAGACCGCCTGCGCCATCTCATTCACCGGTTTATTCTGCAGCACTTTGCCACCTTCATTCTGTGACTTCGCCGTGGCCGCTTTAAAGCGATCCGCCGCCGTTTTCGCTTTTACTTTTTTCAGGCGCTTCGGCCGCTTACGCGCCGGCGCTATCTCCCAGGCTGCCATCGCTGTATCCGGCACGTCCACGCCCGCAGCGGTGGTGATCTCTGCCCGGTTTGCCGGGCCAAACGCGCTCTGGCGCGGCGCGGCGGCGGCCATGTCCACGCTGGCGATAAACGGCAGCGCCACACGCAGCAGACGCCGCTGACCGCGCGGCAGCGCCTGCAGCACTTCAGCATCGGTGCCGTTCAGGCTGACAATCTCCGCCACGCCGACCACAACCGGGATCTCCAGCGCTTCTGCCAGCAGAAAAGGCAGCATACCGGATGACTCGCCGCGCTCCGCCCGGCCGCCGGTGAGGATCACATCCGGGTGATCCTGCTTAAGATAGTGACTCAGCACCGCCACCGCATCGCCCTGCTCCGTCATCGGCAGCACGCGCAGCGTCTCAACGCCCATGCCCGCATAGCTGCGCAGCGCCGCGTTGTGCGGATCGCCGGCGTGAAGAAGCTCCAGATCGCCGGAAGCCAGCGCCAGCCCCATCTCTACCGCACGCGCATCCTGCCCGGCGCGGCGTGCCCTGCCCGACTCGGGATGGAGTCCGACGGATATCAGCGCCGTAATGCGGCAGCCGCTGTGGTGTGCTTTATGCTGCATGGTTAAGCTCCTTATTACGCCAGGCGCGCGCCAGACGCGCCAGTTCAGCCAGGATCGCATCGCTGTCGCCAATCACGCTCAGCGACGCGCGGCTGACCATATCGCAGCCGGGATCGGTATTAATGGCGATCACCCGGTCGCACTGCGCAATCCCCTGCAGATGCTGCACCGCGCCGGAGATGCCCACCGCCAGATAGACCCGCGCCGTCACCCAGGTGCCGGTAGCACCCACCTGCCGGAAACGCGGCATATGGCCATTATCCACGGCCACGCGGCTGGCGCCTTCGGTCGCTCCCAGACTCTCTGCGGTAGCGTGAAACTGCGCCCAGTCGCTGACGCCGTTACCGGCAGACAAAATAAACTCCGCCTCGCCCAGCGGCACCGCTGCCGGATCGACCGGCATCAGTCCGCAGTCGGTAATGCGCGCAGCGCCAATGCTTCGCAGCCCGACGCTCACCGGCAGCGCTTCATGGCGGGTCTCATCCACCGGATCGGCGCACTCTGCGGTCAGCAGCATGACGCGCGCAACCGGACGCGTAATATCGGCGCTGCCGCCCGCCGCCCGGCTGATACAGCTGTCGCCCTCTATGCGCCACACCTGCGTGGCGGGTCGCTCCCCACAGCGTGCGGCAAAGCGACAGCCCAGCTCAAAGCCTCCGGCAACACTGTCCGGAAACAGCCAGAAGCGCGGTGCCAGTTCGTTTTCTGCCGCCATCAGCGCATGGATGCGCTGCTCCGGGCTGTAACCCTCATAGCGTTCGCCGCTGAAGTGGAGCAGCCGGTCAGCGCCCGCGGTGGCAAAGCTCTCTTCACGATGCTCACCAAATACCACGGCCACGACCACGCCTGCACCGCCAGCATCACGCACCAGCTGGTGCGCCTGCCCCAGCACGTCGCGATCGTGGCTGGTCAGGCGGCCGCCGGTCATATCCAGCACCGCCGCCACGCAGTAATCCGGCTGCGCCACGCGGTGCAGCGGCAGCTCAGCGACGTGCGGCGTGCCGGCGCTGCGCCGGCCGGAGAGCTGGGAAAACGCGTTAACGTTCTCGCGATCGATGCGCTTCAGTCCGTTGGGTCCGGTAAAGCCGACGGCGTGCGGATTTTTACGCAGCAGCCCGGACGGGCCGCGGCTCTCCTGCACCGGCTGCATCAGCTCTGCATGCTGCGGATGCAGCCGGTTGCGGGCAATCCACTCAAGACGCGGATCGCGGCGTACAGGGGTTTCCATCAGATCACCTCCACAGCAATTTGGCGCTCGCGCAGCTTCGCCGGCAGCGGTTTTTTCGGTTCGCTGAGGGCTTCCGCCACCAGTTCAGCGATATCTTTGACCTCCGGACGCGGCCCGACGACACCTTCCAGCATCGCGGTACACTGCTGGCAGCCAACGGCAATCAGCTCTGCGCCGGTCTGTTTTGCATCCTCCATCCGCATGTCAGCGATGCGCCGCTCCCCCGGAATATCCGTAATCGGCGCACCGCCACCGCCGCCGCAGCAGCGTGAGCGGAAACCGGAGCGGTCCATTTCGCTGAGTTTGATCCCCAGCTCCGCCAGCAGTTCACGCGGTGATGCATATTCACCGTTGTAGCGGCCGAGGTAGCAGGGATCGTGCCAGGTCACGCTGCCGCCTTTGTAATCTTTCAGATCCAGCAGCTGCGCCTTAACCAGCTCATTAATAAAGGTGGTGTGATGCAGCACCTCATAGTCAGGCTGAGTGTCTGCCGGGTAGAAATCGGGATACTCATTTTTCAGGCAGTGAAAGGCGTGCGGATCGGTGGTCACGATGCGGTTAAAACGATATTTTTGCAGCGTGGCGATATTGCTGCGCGCCAGCCGCTGAAACGTGGCGTCATCACCCAGGCGTCGCGCCACGTCTCCGCTATCGAGCTCCTCATCGCCCAGCACCGCAAATTTTACGCCGGCGGCCCTGAGCACTTTGACAAACGCGCGCAGAATACGCTGGCTGCGCATATCAAACGCCCCGTCGGAGACCCAGAACAGCACGTCGGCCTGCCCGACATCCCGCATCAGCGGCAGGTTCTGATCGGCTGACCAGTGCGTGCGGCTGCGCGGGTTAAAGCCGCCAGGATTATCTGTCTGGCTGAGGTTATCCAGCACCTCTGCGCCTTTGCCGGGCGTTTGCCCCTTCTCCAGCGTCATAAAGCGGCGCATGTCCACAATCGCGTCAACATGCTCAATCATCATCGGACACTCCTCCACGCAGGCGCGGCAGGTGGTGCAGGACCAGAGCGTCTCTTCTTTGATCAGCCCTCCGACAATCGGCTGATGCGGCGCTCCGCACGCTTCGCCCACCGGCACGCCCGGATAGGGGCTGCCGGCAAAGCGCGCGTCGCTGCCGCCCGCCATCCCGATAACCATATCCTGAATCAGCTTTTTGGGATTGAGCGGCTGACCCGCCGCAAACGCCGGGCACATCGCTTCACACTTGCCGCACTGCACGCAGGCGTCAAAGCCCAGCAGCTGGTTCCATTTGAAATCGGCCGGTTTTTCAACGCCGAGCGTTGGGGCAGCCAGATCCACCGGCTTCAGGCCCACGGATCGGCCGCCGCCAAAGCGGGCGGGACGACGATGAAAGGCAAGATGCAGCGCACCGGCGAATGCGTGTTTCATCGGCCCGCCCCACGCCATGCCAAACAGCATCTCGCCTAGCCCCCAGCAGATGCCTGCCAGCAGCAGTGCCGCCATCACCCAGCGCCCCGCTTCACCAAACAGATCGGAGACCGGCAGCGTGGTGATAAAGAACGTTGCCGCAAACACCAGCAGGCTCTTTGGCAACCGCATCCACGGCCCGCGTGAAAGACGGGCTGGCGGATTGCGACGGCGATACCAGATAAACAGCGCGCCGCTGAACATCACCAGCAGCGCGCCCGCCAGCACGCCATCCACCAGCGTGCCGCTGACGCCCGCCAGATGAACCACGAGGATCAGCAGCATCGACAGCACAAAGCCGCCGGCGGTGGCCACATGGCTGCGCGACATATATTTATCACGCGCCACCACGTGATGCAGGTCAACCAGATAGCGGCGGGGCATCGCCATCAGGCCGCTCAGCAGCGCAACCTGTTCCGGTTGTCCGCGCCGCCAGAGCAGGACGCGCCTGACCATACCCACGATGGCCAGAATCACCGCGCCAAGAAGTAACCAGGGGAGTATCCGATCAAGTACCATGATGTGCCCTTTCCAGACAATTTCTGTTAGATGCGGCGTGCGGTACCGCTTCCGGATACCGCACGCTTTACGTCAGCGACGGCGAAGCTACAGATCCTTGCAGAGACGCAGCGCGTCGTAGATCGCGGCGTGAACGTTACGCTGCGAGACGCAGTCGCCGAGCCGCCACAGGATCATGCCGCTGCCCGCCTGCGCCAGCACCGGCTGCGGACGGATATCAAACAGCGCTTCCACGTCAATCTGCCCCTTGTTGCGCGATTCCGCTTTCAGCGCGTAGTAGAGTTCCTCATTAGGACGGGTACCGTTTTCCACCACAATCTGATCCACCACCCGCTCCTCTTTCTGCCCGGTGTATTCATTTTCCAGCACCGCCACCAGCTTCTCGCCTTCGCGATAGACCTTCTCCAGCGCCAGATCGGAGGTCATCACCACCGCTTTTTCATACAGGCTGCGATAGTAGGTCGGGAAGGTGGTGCCGCCAATGCCCACGCCGGGTTTGATATCACCGGTTACCAGCTCCACCAGCGCACCGCGCGCGGCGAGGAAATCGGAGACGGACATACCGGAGAACTCACAGATAGCGTCATACACCAGTACGTTTTTGCCGGGCTCCACCACGCCGTTCAGCACATCCCAGCTGGAGACCACCAGCCCTTCCGCCGCTCCCCACTCCGGGTTCTGCTCCAGGAAGGGCTCTCCGCCGGTAGCAAGGATGCAGACGTCGGGGGTGAGATCGCGGATCATCGCCATATCCGCCGTGGTATTAGTCAGCACCTTCACGCCGAGACGCTCAGTTTCCATCGCCAGCCAGCGCGTGATACCGGCCATCTGATCGCGCTGCGGCGCTTTTGCCGCAATCGTAACCTGCCCGCCCAGCTCGCTGGCGCGCTCAATCAGCGTGACCTTATGCCCGCGCTCTGCCGCCACGCGCGCTGCCTCCAGCCCGCCCGGACCGCCGCCAATCACTACGACGTTGCGCACCGGCCCTTCGGTTTTGGTGATGATATGCGGCAGCCCCATATATTCGCGCGAGGTGGCCGCGTTCTGAATGCACAGCACATCCAGCCCCATATATTGCCGGTCTATGCAGTAGTTGGCGCCGACGCACTGGCGGATCTGATCGACCTGATTCATTTTGATCTTGGCGATCAGGTGCGGATCGGCGATATGCGCCCGCGTCATCCCGACAAAATCGACGTAGCCCGCTTCGAGGATACGCTGCGCCTGATTGGGATCTTTAATATTCTGCGCGTGGATCACCGGCACCGTGACCACCTCTTTGATACCCGCCGCCAGATGCAGAAACGGCTCGGGCGGATAGCTCATATTCGGAATAACGTTCGCCAGCGTGTTATGGGTGTCGCAGCCGGAGCCGACCACGCCAAAATAATCGACCATGCCGGTTTTATCGTAGTACGCGGCGATCTGCCGCATATCTTCATGGCTGAGGCCGTCGGGATGAAACTCATCACCGGTAATGCGCATGCCGACGACAAAATCGGGGCCGACCGCGTCACGCACCGCTTTCAGCACCTCAATGCCAAAGCGCATCCGCTTTTCAAAACTGCCGCCCCACTCATCGGTACGCTTATTAACGCGCGGTGACCAGAACTGGTCGATCATATGCTGATGCACGGCGGAGAGCTCCACGCCGTCGAGGCCACCCGCTTTGGCGCGCTGCGCCGCTTTGGCGAAGTCGCCGATAACGCGCCAGATCTCCTCTTCCTCAATGGTTTTGCAGGTGGCGCGGTGCACCGGCTCGCGGATGCCGGAGGGTGACATCAGATTGGGCCAGTTCTCGCCATCCCAGCGCGAGCGCCGCCCCATGTGAGAGATCTGGATCATGATCTTGCCGCCGTGCTGGTGCACGGCATCGGCGAGATTCTGAAAGTGCGGAATAATCCGGTCGGTACTCAGGTTAACCGAACTCCACCAGCTCTGGGGGCTGTCGATCGAGACCACGCTTGAGCCGCCGCAGATACAGAGCCCGCAGCCGCCTTTGGCTTTCTCTTCGTAATAGCGCACATAGCGATCGGTGGTCATCCCGCCGTCAGTGGCATACACCTCGGCGTGGGCGGTGCTGACAATACGGTTGCGGATAGTCAGTTTATTTATCTTCAATGGCTCAAACAGCAGATCAAACTGTGACATAGCTTCACCTTAATTCCGTTCTGATATCCGGCCCGCCAGCCTGCGGTTCAGTTGTTGTGCGGGGTACGCAGCCGGCGCTGCGTACCCGGTTTTATACTGGCGAAACGGTAAAAATGCCGTAATCACATCCCTCTTCGGCCGCGCTCTGCGTCTGCACCGCCCGGGTTTTCACGCTGTAGCCGAGGCTCTGCGCAATCTGATCCATCGCGCCGGCAAACCAGCCGGTAAACATGTAGTCCACCTTGCGGTTGACCTTGCCGTACTGATAGACGAACGCAGAGTGATCGAGCCGGATCCGCGCCGTGCCCTGTTTCAGATCGAGCGCTTCGGTGGAAAAGAAGCCCCAGCCGCGCTGAGAAAGACGCTTCATGTAGTGCTCAAATACGGCGTCACCGGAGAGACCGTGCAGCGCAGCCTCTTTTTCGCACCAGTGCCAGGCCGATTTATAGCCCGCTTTGTAGAGAATGGCGGCGTAGCGTTCAGCGCCAATCTCCTCTTCAATGCCCATATGGTTGTTCACGAAGAAGTGCCGGGGCACGTACAACATCGGTAACGCATCGGTGGTCCAGACGCCGGTTTCATCATCGACGCTGATGGGCATTTCAGGCGCATGTGCCATGGTTTACCTCGCTTAGTGGTGTGAACAGGCCAGACGATCACTCATGCCAGACATTTGCCAGCAGGTTGAGCCAGTTCTCGCCCATAAATTTGCGCACCTGCTTCTCGGTAAAGCCGTGGCGCAGCAGTGCAGCCGTTAAGTTCGGGAATTCACCCAGCGTGCGAATGCCTTCCGGGTTGATGATTTTGCCGAAGTCGGTGAGCTGGCGGGCGTAGCCCTTGTCGTGCGTCAGCCACTCGAAAAATGCCTGACCGTGGCCCTGCGTGAAGTCGGTGCCGATGCCGATCTGATCTTCACCCACCAGGTTGAAGATGTAGTCGATCGCTTCCACGTAATCTTCAAGCGTGGAGTGAATGCCATTTTTCAGGAACGGGGTAAACATGGTGACGCCCACAAATCCGCCGTGGTCCGCAATAAATTTCAGCTCTTCATCAGATTTATTACGCGGGTGATCTTTCAGGCCAGAGGGAAGGCAGTGGGAGTAACAGACCGGTTTTTTCGACGCGAGGATCACCTCTTTTGAGGTCTGCGCGCCCACGTGCGAAAGGTCGCACAGCATGCCGACGCGGTTCATCTCCGCCACGACTTCATGACCATAACCGGAGAGGCCGCCATCACGCTCATAGCAGCCGGTGCCGACCAGATTCTGCGTGTTATAGGCCATCTGCACCACGCCCACGCCCAGCTCTTTGAACACCTGAATGTAGCCCAGCTGATCTTCAAACGCGTGCGCGTTCTGGAAGCCCATCAGGATGCCGGTTTTGCCTTCATCTTTGGCGCGCCGGATATCGCGGGTGTTGGTTACTTTGGTGACCAGATCGGCGTTCTGCGCAATCAGGTTATTCATTTCCACGATATTATTAACCGTGCCCTGAAACCCTTCCCAGACGGAGACCGTGCAGTTGGCAGCCGTCAGCCCGCCGCGGCGCATATCCTCAAACAGCTCTCTGTCCCATTTCGCAATTACCAGCCCATCGATGACAATCGCAGAATCGTGCAATTCAGTAGCGTTCATATCTTCCTCTCTGGTTTGATTCATAACCGGGTGCGGCCGAATGAAAACAGAATAGGGTTTACGCTGCGGATGAATTGTTCTGAAAACGTCACTTGCCTGACAGCTGGCGCAGCCCCGGAAAGTGAACGGATGGTTTAAACCGATGAGCGGACATAAAAAAGCTGCCCTGAAGGCAGCGTTTTCAGCCGGCGTGAATTACAGGCGGGATGCGTCAGACATCCGTTGATAAAGCCACTGAGCCAAAGGTTGGCTCAAAACGCGCTTCATTCAGGATGCGCAGAGAAGCCGATACCGTACTCTCCTGCTGCCAGTTGGTCAGACCGGGCAGTTCTGCCATAAAAAATTGCGTCAGCGTTTTGCCGCCTCCCTGGCTGTGTACGCCCCGCCGCTCTTCGCGTGGCGGCACGCCAAGATGTTCGCGATAGCATTTGCTGAAGTGCGGCGTAGAGACAAAGCCGCACGCCAGGGCGATTTCAATAATCGACATGGAGGTCTGCTTCAGCAGCTGGCGGGCGCGGAACAGCCGCAGCTTCAGATAGTAACGTGAGGGCGAGCAGCGCAGGTATTTCTGAAACAGCCGCTCCAGCTGACGGCGCGACAGGCCGACGTAACCTGCCAGCTCGTCAAGATCGATCGCCTCCTCAATATTGGCCTCCATCAGCGAGACCGCTTCAACCAGGCTTGGCTGCGCCGTACCGAGTACGTGGCGCAGCGGAATACGCTGGTAGTCTGATTCATTGCGTACGCGATCGCAGATAAACATCTCTGAGATCCCGGCGGTAAGCTGGTGACCAAAATGGCGCTGGATCATCGTCAGCATCATATCCATGGGCACGGTGCCGCCGCTGCTGGTCATGCGATCGTGCTCAATCACAAACAGCTGGTTGGTACAGATGACTTTGGGATACGCCTCCTGCATGGACGCAATGCACTCCCAGTGCGCGCTGCAGTGATACCCATCCAGCAGCCCGGCTTCCGCCAGCAGATAGGGTCCGGTACAGATGCCGCCAATCAGGATTTTGCGGCGCGCCATGCTCTGCAGCCAGCTCACCTGACGGCTGGTATAACTGCGGGTAATGTTGACACCCCCGACCACGATCAGCACATCCAGTGCTGCCACGTTAGCCATCGAATGATCGGGCGTAATTGAAATACCATCACTTGCCACAACGGGCGCACCCTCTTCACTGACGGTACACCAGCTATACAACTCTTTACCGCTTAGCTGGTTCGCCATGCGTAAAGGTTCAACTGCGGTTGCCAGAGCCATCATGGTGAAATTATTGACCAGTAAAAAGCCTACGCTGCGCTTTTTAATATCAGTAGAGGGACTTTTCAAAATTGCGTCTGTGTCGAACATGTGCGCTGACCTCTATTAGGCTAAACAGAAACATTACCCGGGGGCATCTCCCCCAATCGCTTTCCATCACCTATAGAGTAAGCAACAGACATGCCATTCGTCACCAGGATGGCCCTGCGGAAAATGACACACAGTTAACATAAGCGAAACAAATGTTTGTTCAGCTTCACAGATTTGATCATTGCTGCACGAACTGCTCCCTTTAGCCTCAAAACAGTGCAGACGCTGACCCGTTTTGGTTAAGTCAGCGCATTTTGCACTCTTTTACATCACTGTCCACTGCCTGTCCGTATGGCGATCCGCATAAGCTGTCGTAACCAATTAGTTACACAGAATTAACATTCAATCGCGTTGACTGCCAGACCCCCTTTCGACGTCTCTTTGTATTTATCCTGCATATCGCGGCCGGTATCGCGCATGGTACGGATCACTTTATCCAGCGAAATAAAGTGCTGACCATCGCCGCGCAGCGCCATCTGCGCGGCATTAATCGCTTTCATTGCCGCAATCGCGTTGCGTTCAATACAGGGCACCTGCACCAGCCCGCCCACCGGATCGCAGGTCAGGCCAAGATTGTGTTCCAGCGCAATTTCCGCCGCGTTCTCAACCTGTTCCGGCGTGCCGCCCAGCACGTCCGTGAGGCCAGCCGCCGCCATGGCACAGGCGGAGCCGACCTCGCCCTGACAGCCCACCTCAGCGCCGGATATAGATGCATTCTTTTTGCACAGCGCCCCGACCGCGGCCGCCGCCAGCAGAAAGTCCACCACATCCTCTTCGCGCGCGCGGGGTTCAAACTGCATGTAGTACATCAGCACGGCCGGGACAATGCCGGCGGCGCCGTTGGTCGGTGCCGTCATCATGCGCCCGCCCGCGGCATTCTCTTCATTGACCGCCAGCGCATAGAGATTGATCCAGTCCATAGCGGAGAGCGTCGAGCTGATGACATTCTCCGCTGAGGCGCGGCGCAGAGACTGATAGAGCGCTGGCGCACGGCGGCGCACCTGCAGGCCGCCCGGCAGGATACCCTCCTGGGCCAGCCCGTTAGCGATACACTGCTGCATCACCTGCCAGATCTGCGCCAGCCCGCTGCGGATCGCCGCTTCGTCACGCCATACCTTTTCATTTTCCAGCATCAGCGCGCTGATACGCAGCCCCTTTTCGCGGCAGTGGGCCAGCAGCTCCGCTCCGCTGTTAAAGTCATAGGGCAGCGTGCACTGCGGCACCAGATGTGCAGTGGCCGTGGCCTCCTCTTCATCCAGCACAAAGCCGCCGCCGATGGAGTAATAGACCACCGAGAGGCTGTCGCCGGTGCGGAAATAGGCGTTCAGCCGCATGGCGTTCGGGTGATAAGCGAGCACGTCATCCACAAACAGCAGATCCTGATGCCAGTCAAATTCAATGTTTTCCCCCCACGGCAGCGTCACTGAACCGGTTTCACAGATCGCCTGTACCGTGGCGTCAATGATGTGCGGATCGATGGTATCCGGTGAGGCCCCCATCAGCCCGAGCAGCACCGCTTTGTCCGTGCTGTGCCCGCGTCCGGTTGCGCTCAGCGAGCCAAACAGTTCAATTTTAATGCGGCAGAGCGCCTGCCGCCTGGCACTCTGGCTCAGCTGCTCAACAAAGCGCTGCGCCGCGCGCATGGGCCCGACGGTGTGCGAACTGGAGGGGCCAATTCCGACCTTAAATAAATCGAAGACGCTAATACTCATTCTGCTCTCCCGGGCTCACGGCCATGTAGTGTTTACCTGCCGCATTATCGATGGCGTAAAAAATCGATGGATGCCGGAGAACGACGCATTTCACTGTGAACTCGCCATTTTCCGCCCGGCGTAGCCGCCTTACCCTGCCGCACGGTGGCGGGCAGCGCCCTATGTCGCAAATTGACATAGCCCCGGCGTTACCAAACATCCTGGCCGCAGTGGCGCTGGGTATTATCAACTCACACTCAATTCATCGCTGCCCTGAATGGCTCAGTTCCGGAGCAGGCGCCGCGCGATTATCCGGGCAAGGAGAGAGCATGTTTGCGAAAAGCGACACCATTCAGAGCTTTGACAGTGAACTGTGGCAGGCGATAGAGCAGGAAGCAGTGCGTCAGGAAGAGCACATTGAGCTTATCGCTTCAGAGAACTACACCAGCCCGCGCGTTATGCAGGCGCAGGGCACGGTACTGACCAATAAATATGCGGAGGGCTATCCGGCCAAACGCTACTACGGCGGCTGCGAATATGTCGACATCGTGGAGAAACTGGCGATTGAACGCGCCTGTGCGCTGTTCGGCGCCGATTACGCCAACGTGCAGCCGCACTCCGGCTCGCAGGCTAACGCGGCGGTTTATATGGCACTGTGCCAGCCGGGTGACACTGTGCTGGGCATGAGTCTGGCGCACGGCGGCCATCTGACGCACGGCGCACACGTCAATTTCTCCGGCAAGATCTATCACGCCGTGCAGTATGGCCTGAACGAAGCAACGGGCGAGATCGACTACGACCAGGTGGAAGCGCTGGCGCTGGAGCATAAGCCAAAAATGATTGTGGCTGGCTTCTCCGCCTATTCACGCGTGGTTGACTGGGCACGCTTTCGCGCTATCGCCGATAAAACGGGCGCGTGGCTGTTTGTCGATATGGCACACGTCGCGGGCCTCGTCGCCGCCGGTATCTATCCTAATCCGCTGCCGTTCGCTGACGTGGTCACCACCACCACGCATAAAACCCTGCGCGGTCCGCGCGGCGGTCTGATCCTGGCGAAAGCCAATCCGGAGCTGGAGAAGAAACTGAATGCCGCCGTATTCCCCGGCGGCCAGGGCGGTCCGCTGATGCATGTTATCGCCGCCAAAGCGGTAGCCTTTAAAGAGGCGATGCAGCCTGACTACGCAAACTATCAGCGCCAGGTAGTGAAAAATGCGCAGGCGATGGCGGAGGTCTTTATTGCGCGTCAGTACGATGTGGTCTCGGGCGGTACCGATAACCACCTGTTTCTGCTGAGCCTGATCAAACAGGGCCTGACCGGCAAAGCGGCGGACGCCGCGCTGGGCCGCGCCAATATCACCGTCAATAAAAATGCTGTACCGGGCGATCCGCAGTCGCCGTTTGTGACCTCCGGCCTGCGCATCGGTGCACCGGTGATCACCACGCGCGGCTTTAGCGAGGAGAACTGCCGCACGCTGGCAGGCTGGATCGCAGACATCCTCGACGTCATGCACAACGAGGAGCAGCTGGAAGTGAAAATTGCGCAGGTGAAGCAGCAGGTGCTGTCGCTGTGTGCAGATTTCCCGGTTTACCGCTAAGCCAGAACGCCCCCGGCCTGCCGCGGGGCGCCGTCTTACCCTCTGTCCATTCGCACACGCGGTATCGTTACGGGAGTAGATAAACATGCAACGCTATTCAGGATTTGGCCTGCTCAGACACAGTCTGAGCTTTCATGAGAACTGGCAGAAGGTCTGGCGCAACCCGACACCGCAGAAACGCTATGACGTGATTATTATCGGCGGCGGCGGTCACGGTCTGGCTACCGCTTACTATCTGGCAAAGGAGCACGGCATCACCAATGTGGCGGTGCTGGAAAAGGGCCACCTCGGCGGTGGCAACATCTGCCGCAACACCACCATTGTCCGCTCTAACTACCTGTGGGATGAGTCCGCCGCGCTCTATGAGCACTCCATGAAGCTGTGGGAAGGCCTGTCGCAGGAGTTGAACTACAACCAGATGTTCTCGCAGCGCGGCGTCTACCACACCTGCCACACGCTGCAGGATCTGCGCACCAATGAGCGGCTGGCGAACGCCAACCGCCTGCAGGGCGTCGATAACGAAATGGTCTATGGCGACCAGCTGCAGCGCGAGATCCCGGCGCTCGACTGCAGTAAAGATGCGCGCTATCCGGTGCTGGGCGCCTCGGTGCAGCGCCGCGGCGGCAACGCCCGCCACGATGCGGTGGCCTGGGGCTATGCCCGCGCCGCCGACAGCCTGGGCGTGGATCTGATCCAGAACTGTGAAGTGATCGATATGGAGATCAGCGACGGCAAGATCACCGGCGTGAAAACCCGCAACCACGGCGTGATCAAAGCCGATCGCGTGGGCTGCGTCACCGCCGGCAACTCCGGCGTGATGGCGAAAATGGCGGGCTTTGAACTGCCGGTGGAGTCGCATCCGCTGCAGGCGCTGGTCTCCGAGCCGATTAAACCCTTTCTCGATACGGTTGTGATGTCCAACCACGTACACGGCTACATGAGCCAGTCTGATAAAGGCGATCTGGTGATTGGCGCCGGCATCGACGGCTGGGTCGGCTATGGCCAGCGCGGATCCTACAGCGTGATTGAGCACACGATCCAGGCGATTGTTGAGCTCTTCCCCTGCACCAGCCGCGTACGCATGAACCGCCAGTGGGGCGGCATTGTTGATACCTGCCCTGACGCCAGCCCCATCCTTTCCGCGACCCCGGTACGCAACCTGTTTTTCAACTGCGGCTGGGGCACCGGCGGCTTCAAAGGCACCCCCGGCTCCGGCAACCTGTTTGCCCACCAGCTGGCGCACGGCACGCCGCATCCAATCGCTGAACCTTTTGCAATGTCCCGTTTTTACACCGGGGCCCTGGTTGATGAACATGGCGCTGCGGGCGTGGCCCACTAAGGACTTTTAGCATGCTGCACATTTACTGTCCTCACTGTGGTGAGTATCGCGAAGAAGAAGAGTTTCATCCGCGCGGTCAGGCGCATATCGCCCGGCCCGCTAATCCGGATGCCTGCAGCGACGAGGAGTGGGGAACCTTTCTCTATTTCCGCAAAAATCCGCGCGGTATGCATAACGAACTCTGGGTACATAGCGCCGGCTGCCGTAAATTTTTCAACCTGACGCGTGACACACAGACGTATGTAATCAAACGTGTTTATACACTCGATGAACAGCCTGAAGCCGGCGAGCAAGGGTAAGGAGCGCAGAGCATGAGCCAGAAAAATCGCCTGCCGTCCGGCGGCAGAATCAACCGTTCCACCCCGCTGAACTTTACCTGGAACGGCCGTCAGTATCAGGGCTACGAAGGCGATACCGTCGCCTCTGCCCTGCTCGCCAACGGTATCGATATTGTCGGACGCAGTTTTAAATACAGCCGCCCGCGCGGCATCGTTGCCGCGGGCGCGGAAGAGCCTAATGCGGTGCTGCAGCTGGGCGCCTCAGAGGCGACGCAGGTGCCCAACGTGCGCGCCACGCAGCAGACGCTCTATGAGGGGCTGGTCTGCTCGGCCACCAACGGCTGGCCCAATGTGGAATCTGACCTGATGGGGCTGGTGGGTAACCTCGGCGGCAAAGTGATGCCGCCCGGCTTTTACTACAAAACCTTTATGTATCCGCAGTCAATGTGGCCGACTTACGAGAAATTTATCCGTAAGGCCGCCGGGCTGGGACGCGCACCGCGCGAAAAAGATCCTGATATCTACGACGCCATGAATCAGCACTGCGATGTGATGATCGTCGGTGCCGGTCCGGCGGGCCTGATGGCGGCGCTGACCGCCGGCCGCAGCGGCGCACGCGTGATCCTCGCGGATGAGCAAAGCGAACCGGGCGGACACCTGCTCGCCAGCCGCGAACTGATCGAGGGCAAGCCGGCCGCCGACTGGGTGGCTGAGGTGGTGGCTGAGCTGGCCACCATGCCGGAAGTGACGCTGCTGATGCGCGCGACGGTGAACGGCTATCACGATCATAACTTCTTAACCATTAATGAGAACCGCACCGATTACCACGGCGACCGCGCGGCGGCCGGACAGGTACGCCAGCGCATGCACCGCGTGCGGGCGCACTGGGTGGTGCTTGCCACCGGCGCGCAGGAGCGCCCGCTGGTCTTCAGCCATAACGATGTGCCCGGCTGCATGATCCCCTCCGCCATCTCCGTCTATATCAACCGCTACGGCGTGGTGCCCGGCAATCAGCTGGTGCTGATGACCACGAACGACAGCGCCTATCAGACCGCGCTGGACTGGGCCGATGCCGGGCGCGAAGTGGTGGCCGTAGTGGATACCCGCGCCGCCACCAAAGGCGAGCTGGCCGCCGCCGTGCGCCGCCGCGGCATTCGGGTAATTAGCGGCAGCGCGGTGATCGACGTGCAGGGTAAAAAGCGCGTCAGCGGCGTCACTATTGCCGCCATCGATAAAAAAGGCGACGCCCTCACCGGTAAGCCCTTTACCCTCTCCTGCGATACCGTCGCCAGCTCCGGTGGCTGGAGCCCGGTGATCCACCTCGCCGGACATACCGGCAGCCGTCCGGTCTGGAACAATGAAGTGATTGGCTTTCTGCCCGGCCCGACCGCGCAGCAGCAGCTGACGGCGGGCGGCATCAACGGCCGCTACGCGCTCGACAATGTGCTGCAGGAAGGGATCAAAGCGGGTCAGGATGCCGTACTGCAACTCGGCCTGACGCCGGTTGAGGTCGCCCTGCCCGAAGTGAAAAAGTGGATTGAGCATCCGCCCGCCGCGCTGTTTCATATTCCGCACACCAAACCGATCAGCCGCGCGCCAAAGCAGTTTGTTGACTATCAGAATGATGTCACAGCGGCCGGCATTGCGCTGGCAACGCGCGAAGGATTTGAGGCGATTGAGCATATCAAGCGCTATACGGCGATGGGGTTTGGTACCGATCAGGGAAAGCTCGGCAACATCAACGGTATGGCGATTGCCGCCAAAGTAACGGGCAAAACCATTCCCGAGACCGGGACCACGGTGTTCCGTCCGAACTATACCCCGATCGCTTTTGGCGCTATCGCGGGGCGTAACTGCGGCGAGCTGTTCGATCCCAAACGCTTTACCGCGATGCATAAGTGGCACGTGCAGCAGGGGGCGAAATTTGAAGATGTTGGCCAGTGGAAGCGTCCGTGGTACTACCCGCGTCCGGGTGAAACCATGCAGCAGTCGCTGGATCGCGAATGCCGCGCGGTGCGCAGCGGCGTCGGCATCCTCGATGCCTCTACCCTCGGCAAAATTGATATTCAGGGCAAAGATGCGCGCGAATTCATCAGCCGCGTCTATACCAACGCCTGGGCTAAACTCGGCGTCGGCAAGTGCCGCTACGGCCTGATGTGCGGTGAAAGCGGCATGGTGTTTGATGACGGCGTAACCTCCTGCCTCGCGGAGAACCACTTTCTGATGACCACCACCACCGGCGGCGCGGCGCACGTTATGGAGTGGCTGGAACTCTACCACCAGACCGAGTGGCCGGAGCTGGAGGTGTTCTTCACCAGCGTAACCGATCACTGGGCGACCATGACCATTTCCGGTCCGGAGAGCCGCAACCTGCTGGCGGAACTCTGCAGCGATGTGTCGCTGGATAAAGAGACCTTTAAGTTCATGGACTGGCAGGAAGGCACGGTCGCTGGCGTACCGGCGCGTATCTTCCGCATCTCGTTTACCGGTGAGCTCTCGTTTGAGATCAACGTGCAGGCAAACTACGGCCTTGCGGTCTGGGAGAAGCTGTTTGAGCACGGCGCGAAATATGATCTGACGCCGTACGGCACGGAGACCATGCACATTCTGCGGGCGGAGAAAGGTTTTATTATTGCCGGTCAGGATACGGATGGCTCGGTGACGCCGCACGATCTCAATATGGGCTGGTGCGTCGCCGATTCAAAGCCGTTCAGCTATATCGGCAAGCGCGGTATGGCGCGGGCAGACTGCGTGCGCGAGCAGCGTAAACAGCTGGTCGGCCTGAAAACGCGCGATCCGCTGGTGGTCCTGCCGGAAGGCGCGCAGGCGGTAGCCAATCCGCAGCAGCCGGTGCCGATGGATCTGCTGGGCCACGTCAGCTCCAGCTACTGGAGCGCCAATCTGAACCGCAGTATCGCAATGGGCTTTATCAAAGGCGGACTGCAGCGTATGGGCGAAACCGTGTTTTATCCGCTGGCAGATGGCCGCGTGGTGGAAGCGGAAATCTGCAGCCCGGTCTTTATCGATCCGAAAGGAGAACGTCAACATGTCTGAAACCCTCTTACCTGAAACCAAACCCGCAGAGGCCGTCAGACAGGTCGCGGTAATGAACCAGAGTGCGCCGCAGGTACGCGCTGAATCGCCGCTGCACCATGCCGATCGCGGTAACGTCACTGCCAGCCAGTCGCAGCAGGCGGGCGTTGAACTGCGTGAGCTGGCGCTGCGCGGGCATCTGGTGCTGCGCGGTTCGCAAAACAGCGCGAGCTTTATGCAGGGCTGCCTGACGGTATTAGGCCTGCCGCTGCCCACCGCGCCGCTGACCTCCGCCGAAGATGGCGATATCTCCGTGCGCTGGCTCAGTCCCGATGAGTGGCTGGTGGTACTGCCGATGGATCAGCTGTTCCCGGTGGAGAAAGCGCTGCGCGCTGAAATTACTGGTCACTTTTCGGTGGTGAACGTCAGCGGCGGACAGACCATTCTGGCGCTCTCCGGTAAACACGCGGTCGATGTACTGAAAAAGAGCACGGTGCTTGACCTGCATCCGTCACAGTTTCCGGTCGGCAAAGTTGCCGGATCGGTGTTTGCGAAGAGCAGCGCGCTGATCCGCCGCACCGGTCCGGAAAGCTGGGAGCTGGTGATCCGCCGCAGCTTTGCAGAGTACATCTGGCTCTGGCTGCGGGATGCCAGCCGCGAATATGGGCTGAAGATCACCGCGTAATATCCGGCCGTGCCGGCTCTCTCTCCACCGGCACGCCTTTCCCTTATTATCAGGAGTCGCCCATGAGCGTGCTGCCCGATTCATGGATTTTTACCGCCAGCTGCCCGAGTAAATTAGGCACGGTGGATGTCGTGACCCGGTTTATGGCGGAATCGGGTCACTATATTAATGAGATCCATTCGTTCGACGACCGCGTCAGCCACCACTTTTTTATCCGCGTCGCTTTCTCACCAGCCGCGCACTTCAGTACCGATATATTTCGCGATAATTTTACGCCGCGCGTCACTCCGTTTGAGATGCAGTGGCAGCTTACCCCGCCGCAGCATCGTGAACGCGTGGCTATTCTGGTCTCTAAATTTGATCACTGCCTGAACGATCTGTTATTCCGGCATCGCACCGGACAATTATCTATTGATGTGCCGCTGATTATTTCCAACCATCCCGATCTCTGCTCCCTGGCGGAATGGCACGGCATCCCCTGGTACCACCTGCCGGTAAATAATGCGAATCGCGCAGAACAGGAAGCGCAGATTCTCGCTCTGCTGGAACAATATAATATCGACCTGGTGGTTCTGGCACGTTACATGCAAGTTCTTTCACCGCGGATGTGTGAAAAGCTCGACGGTAAAGCCATTAATATTCATCACTCTCTGCTGCCGGGATTTAAAGGCGCGCGTCCTTATCATCAGGCGTGGGAGAAAGGAGTCAAAATGGTCGGTGCCACGGCGCACTACGTTAATAATGATCTGGATGAGGGACCGATTATTACGCAGGGTATTCAGAGCGTGGATCACGCGCTCTATCCCGACGATCTTATCAGCCGCGGCCAGGATATTGAACGCGTCACGCTATTTAACGCGGTGCGTTATCACGTCGAGAAACGCGTATTTTTAAGCGGCAAGCGCACGGTGGTATTTAGTTAGCCGGTGCAGTGTTGAATATAAATGTGCAGCACATGCACCAGCAGGCTGCACGTTTTTATCTTTTTTCGGAAAACAGGGTAATCAGGGATTGATCACGACCTTCAGCGTTAAATAAAACAGAACCTGTCCTGACATCAGCGGCAGGTTTTTAACAACAACACGTAAGTCGCGAGGAAATCACTATGGCGGATTCCAGAGATCCGATGACGCCTGATGGCGAAGTATCACCCTATGATACTGACTATCAGGTAGGCCAGGATAATATTATCGTGAACGTCGGGCCATTTGGTCTGGATATTCACAACCGGGTATTTGCGATATCCGGCATTGCCGTAATCGTATTCGTTATATTAACGCTGGTGTTTCAGAGTGACGTTGCCCCGCTGTTCAAAGGCATGCTTAACTGGCTTACCAGCAAACTCGACTGGTTCTTTCTTTCTGCCGGTAATGTCTTCGTGATCATCTGCCTGGGTCTGGTTTTCTCCCCGCTGGGCAAGGTGCGTCTCGGCGGCACCCTCGCCCGCCCCGATTACAACTATGTCACCTGGTTTTCGATGCTGTTTGCCGCCGGTATGGGCATCGGCCTGATGTTTTACGGCGTCTCGGAGCCGCTGTCGCATTTCTCCAGCGCGATAGGCGGCACGGCCACTGAAAATGGCGTGCGTACCGACTGGGCGCCGCTGGGCGGTGCGAGTGGATCAGCAGAAGAGGCTACGCGGCTGGCCATGGCGGCTACGATTTTCCACTGGGCGCTCCATCCGTGGGCGATCTATGCGGTTCTTGCCCTGGGACTGGCCCTCTTCACCTTTAACAAAGGCCTGCCGCTGACTATCCGGTCACTCTTTTATCCGCTGCTGGGTGACGCCGTATGGGGCTGGCCCGGTCATCTGATCGATATCCTTGCCGTGCTGGCCACGCTGTTTGGCCTCGCTACCTCGCTCGGGCTGGGTGCCTCGCAGGCGGCGTCCGGACTGAATTTCCTGTTTGATGTACCGCTGGGACAAACCACGCAGATTGTACTGGTGATCGCGATTACCGCTATTGCCACCTTTTCTGTGGTCGCCGGGCTGGACGCCGGGGTGCGGCGCTTATCAGAAGCGAACATGATCCTCGCCGGTCTGCTGCTGCTGTTTATTATCGTGGTCGGCCCGACCATGCTGCTGTTTAGCGGCTTTTTCTCTAACCTCGTCTCCTATATTGAGTTCCTGCCCGCGCTCTCCAATCCGGTCTCCCGTCCAGACAGCAATTTTGCCGCCGGCTGGACCTCCTTCTACTGGGCGTGGTGGATCTCCTGGTCACCGTTTGTCGGCATGTTTATCGCGCGTATTTCACGTGGTCGCACGGTACGGGAGTTTATCATCTCCGTGCTGCTGGTCCCGTCACTGGCGTGTGTACTGTGGATGACGGTACTGGGCGGCACCACTATCCATCAATATTTTACTGAGGGATATCAGAGTATTGCTGATGCGATTCTGCCGCTGCAGCTCTTTACCATGCTCGACACGCTGCCGCTGGCCAAAATCACCTGCGTGGTCGCCATCATTCTGGTGGTGGTGTTCTTTGTCACCTCAGCTGACTCCGGCACGCTGGTGATCGATATCATCGCCTCCGGCGGTAAAATTGAATCCCCGACTGCGCAACGCGTATTCTGGTGCGTGTTTGAAGCGCTGGTCGCCATCGTACTGATCCTCGGCGGCGGGCTGGATGCCCTGCAGGCAATGGTGGTCTCCACCGGATTGCCTTTTGCACTGGTGCTGCTGGTCGCATCGGTCGCCGTTATAAAGGGATTGCTCTCTGAGCCGCGCCCGACGCGCCCGGCTCCCGCCGTGCGCAATCAATAGCACGCACGCAGGCGGATAGCCGGCCAGGCTATCCGCCGCTGCAGGTGCAGGAAGGGAGATCGCTATGCAGGCCGGACATCAGGAAATCATCGATTTTATTCAGCGCTACCCGCCGTTTAACACCCTGCCGCTGACGGCGCTGGCACGGATCGCAGCCACCCTTGAGGTGAGCTATTACAAAGCCGGCACGCCGATCCTCACCTTTGGTCAGCAGGTTGACGCCTGGTATCTCATCCGCAGCGGCGCAGTGGAGATCTATCGCCGCAACGGCGACCTCTATAATCGCCTCAGCGCCGGCGGCTATTTTGGTGAGTTCGGCTTATTGCGCGAGAACAGCGTGCGCTTTCCGGTTACCGCCCTGGAAGATACGCTGACCTATCTGATTCCCGCCCCGATTTTTAATGAGCTGTTCAGCAAATATGAAGAGTTTGCCGACCTGGTAGAGGTGGAAGATCGCACCCGGCTGCGGCAGACCGTGGCGCGTACCGAAGAGGCGAGCGACCTGATGACGTCGCGCATCGAGGCGCTAATCAGCCGGCCACCGGTGACCATCGACAGCCGCGCCACGGTGTGTGAAGCCGCACAGAAAATGAGTAAAGAGGGCGTCTCATCCCTGCTGATTGTGACCCCGGAGGCGGATGGGGAGCGTTCCCAAACGCTGGCTGGGATCGTCACGGATAAAGATCTGCGCGACCGGGTAATTGCCCGCGGCCTGAGCTTCGATACGCCAGTCGCGACAATTATGACCGGGCAGCTGACCCACGTCAGTCACCACCAGCTGGTGTTTGAAGCGATGCTCATCATGATGCAGCACAACATACATCATCTGCCGGTGCTGAAGCAGGATCTGCCGGTAGGAGTGATTTCCCAGTCAGATATTATCCGCTATGAGTCACAAAACAGCCTGTTTCTCGTCAGCCGCATTTTTCACTGCAACAGCATCAGTGAGCTGAGCACGCTGAAAAATGAGGTACGCGCCTGCTTTAGCCGCATCGTGCGTGAAGACGCCAATTCGCAGATGACGGGCCGCGCCATGGCGGTGATTGGACGCAGTTTTACGCAGCGGCTGCTGGCGCTGGCTGAAGCGGAGCTGGGGCCGCCGCCGGTGCCCTACTGCTTTATCACGCTGGGGTCGATGGCGCGCCAGGAGCAGCTGCTGGTCACCGACCAGGATAACGCACTGATCCTCGACAACCGGTATGATGCATCCCGCCATGAAGCCTATTTTATGGCGCTGGCGCGCCGCGTCTGTGACGGCCTGGCGGCGTGCGGCTATCACTACTGCAGCGGCAACATCATGGCCACTAACGGCCGCTGGCGGCAGCCGCTGGCCGTCTGGGAAGGATACTTTGATGAGTGGATCGACACCCCTTCCCCGCAGACATTGCTCGACAGCGCAATCTTCTTCGATCTTGATGCCGTCTGGGGCCAGCTGGCGTGGGGCGAGCAGCTGAATAAACGCATTACGCATAAAGTCCGGCACAACTCGCGCTTTCTCGCCTGCATGGCGCGCAACGCGCTGCTGCGCAAACCGCCGCTGGGGTTCTTTAAAAATTTTGTCATGGAGCCTTCCGGTCAGCATACGCAGTCTATCGATATGAAACGGCGCGGCACCGCGCCGCTGGCGGATCTGATCCGCGTGCACGCGCTGGCGGCCGGTTCAGCCGCTCGCAACTCGTTTGATCGGCTGCAGGATATTATGCAAACCGACCTGCTGCCGCACGGACGCGGTCAGGATCTGCGCGATGCGCTGGAGTTTATCTCGATGGTGCGTATCCGCCATCAGGCGCAGGACGTGGAGAGCGGTCAGGAGCCGGATAACCGCATTGAACCGCTTAATCTTTCTGAGTTCGAACGCAAAAATCTCAAAGATGCGTTTCAGATCCTGAGCAACGCACAAAAATTTCTCAAATACCGCTATCAGCCAGGCCGGAAAGTGTGAGGTAAACATGCTGCACATCAGTAAACAGCTGCTGCGTTCCGCCCCCGCGCCCGCGCCGCATGCGGGAGTCGCGCCCGCGTGGCCCGCGCTGCTGGCGCAGCAGGCCGCGACGGCACGCCATCCGGCGCTGCAGCACTACTACCGGGCGGGCGTACCGGACGCGGCG
Organism: Pantoea sp. PSNIH1; assembly: GCF_007680655.1. Taxonomy (NCBI): domain Bacteria; kingdom Pseudomonadati; phylum Pseudomonadota; class Gammaproteobacteria; order Enterobacterales; family Erwiniaceae; genus Pantoea; species Pantoea sp. PSNIH1. The sequence goes on along the minus strand of NZ_VEIP01000001.1, from coordinate 322,240 downwards.
ACGCCGATCGGCGAGGTGCCGCTGCTGGCAATGGATTTTGAAACCACCGGGCTGAATACCCGGCGCGACGATATTGTCAGTATCGGCCTTATCCCTTTCAGCCTGACGCGTATCCGGCTGAGTGAAAGCGCACACTGGATCCTCAACCCGCGGGCCGACTTGCGCCATGAATCAGTGGTGATCCACGGCATCACCCACGCGACGGTCGCGCAGGCGCCCGACCTGAGCGAGCGGCTGCTGAAGCTGCTGACGATGATGGCGGGTCGCGTCATGGTGGTGCACCATCGCGGCATTGAGCAGCATTTTCTGAACGCGGCGCTGCAGCGGCGCATCGGAGAGGGCATTATTTTCCCCTGTATCGACACGCTGGCGCTGGAGGGGCTGCTCTGTCAGCACGCGCCGCTCAGCCGGCTGAAGAGACTCTGGCGCGGCAGGTCACGCCCCTCGCTCTGCCTGCCGGAGAGCCGGGCGCGCTATCATCTGCCGCACTACCCGGCCCATAACGCGCTGACGGATGCGCTGGGCTGTGCCGAGCTGCTACAGGCGCAGTGTGCCCACCATTTTCCGCCGCAGACGCCTTTGCGTGAGTTATGGTGCTGAGCCAGCCGCTTTTGCCACCATACGCCGGTAGTTATGCAGCCACTTGCCGCTATTGAGCCGCCACCAGAAGCAGAGACCGCGCACCGTCCAGTCCAGGAACATGCCAAGCCACACGCCGATCACCCCCATGCCCAGTTCGATGCCCAGCAGGTAGCCTGCCACCACGCGAGCGCCCCACATGCTGAACATTGATACAAACATGGTATAGCGCGCATCGCGGGCGCCTTTCAGTCCGGCAGGCAGCACCCAGGAGGCGGTCCAGATCGGCATAAACGCGGCGTTGAGCCAGATCAGATGTTTCGTGACTTCAATCACTTCCGGGTCGCGGGTATAGAAGCGCGCCAGCGTACCCGCCAGCGGCACGGTGATCAGCGCCAGCGTACAGAGCCCGATCATCGCCAGCCAGAACACATGCCTGATCTGCCGCTCCGCCTGAAACACCTGATTCCGGCCCAGACGCTTGCCGGTAATAATGGTAGAGGCCGAACCCAGCGCGTTGCCCGGCAGGTTGATCAGCGTGGCGATAGAAAAGGCGATAAAGTTGCCGGCGATTTCATTGGTGCCCATACCGGCGACAAAGATCTGCGTCAGCAGCTTACCGCCGTTAAACAGCACGGACTCAATACTCGCCGGCACCCCGATGCCCAGCACCTCCATCAGAATGGCGCGATCCCAGCGGCGGAAGTAGCTGCTGAGCGTAAGCTTCAGCGCCGGGCTGATACCGCGCCAGAGCGCATAGAGCACCGCCAGCGCCCCGATATAGCGCGAAATCGTCAGCCCGAGGCCCGCCCCGACGAAGCCCATCCCTTCCCAGCCCAGCGCGCCATAAATCAGCACGCTACTGATCATGATGTTCAGGATATTCATGCCGCCGTTGATCAGCATCGGGATTTTGGTGTTGCCCGCCCCGCGCAGGGCGCCGCTGCCGATCAGCGCAATCGCCGCCGCCGGGTAGCTCCAGGCGGAGGTCTGCAGGTAGCTCAGCGCCAGCTGTTTGACCTGCGGATCGGCGCTGCCGGCGATGACGTCGATAATCAGGTGTCCCCAGAACTCTATCGCCAGCGCCAGTACCAGCGCCAGCACGGTCATCAGCCCCAGCGACTGCCGGGTGGCGGCGCGGGCGCGTTTACCGTTACGGCGCGCCAGGCTAAACGCCACCACCACCGTGGTGCCAAGATCGATAGCGGCAAAAAAGGAGATGATCACCATGTTGAAGCTGTCTGCCAGCCCGACACCCGCCATCGCCTCTTTGCCCAGCCAGCTGACCAGAAACGTGCTTAGCACGCCCATCAGCATCACGCAGAGGTTTTCAATAAAGATAGGGATCGCCAGCGGCGCGATCTCACGCCACAACAGCGTGCGGTACATCCGGCGCCGCGGATACCACGCCGTGTTACGCACCGCCCGCATTACTGCCACACCGGGATTTTGCAAGAGAGTACCAAATCACTTTGGATGAGAGAGGAGAGGTAATGATGATAGGCGGCCAGCGATTATGCAAAGTCTTTGCGGCGGCCATTTAATCATTATTACAAACTTTTTATTTCTGCCCGCTTTGCGCAGCCACGTTAATTTCTGTACGCAATAATTACGCTGGCATAGCGTCACAGATTCTTAATTATATCAGCCGGTTTATCCGCTATGCTCTGCTCAACCTGATCCATTTTCCTGAAGGAGAATCTATGCAAACACAACGGAACGGATTGACTGCCCATCAGGCACTGGATGAGCTGGAGCGCAGCTATGAAGCAGCAGTTGACGCACTGCGCAACGCCATTCGCGACTTCACTGAACGAGGCACGCTGCCTGACGCAGAGCAGCGGCAGCAGGGGCTGTTTGTCTATCCGGAGCTGCGCCTGACCTGGCAGGGAGAGGGTCCGCAGCAGAACCGCACCCGTGCCTGGGGCCGCTTTACCCATACCGGCCGCTACAGCACGACGATTACCCGCCCTGCGCTGCTGCGCCACTATCTCAGCGAGCAGCTGCAGATGATTGAGAAAGAGTATGAGGTGCTGATTGAAGTGGGGCCGTCGCAGCAGGAGATCCCCTACCCTTACGTGATTGACGGCTCGGATCTGTCGCTGGATCGCTCAATGAGCGCCAGTATTGCCCGCCACTTTCCGACTACCGAGCTGTCGCAGATTGGCGATGAAACCGCTGATGGCCTGTTCAACGCCGATGCCCGCTTCCCGCTCTCCCACTTTGACGCGCTGCGCACCGACTTCTCGCTGGCGCGTCTGCGCCACTACACCGGTACGGCAGTGGAACACTTCCAGCCTTTCGTGCTGTTTACCAACTACACCCGGTACGTCGATGAGTTTGTGCGCTGGGCGATAGAACAGGTGCAGGATCCCGCCACGCCGTATGACAGCCTCGCCTGCGCCGGCGATGTGGTGATCACGGCGGAAACGGCCGATCCGGCGGCGATGATGTCCGATCTGGCGTGGAAAAAGCACCAGATGCCCGCCTGGCATCTTACCTCGCCTAACCGACGCGGGATTACGCTGGTCAATATTGGTGTGGGCCCCTCCAATGCTAAAACGATCTGCGATCACCTGGCGGTCACGCGTCCGCACGCCTGGCTGATGATTGGCCACTGCGGCGGCCTGCGCGAAAGTCAGAATATCGGCGACTATGTGCTGGCGCACGCCTACCTGCGTGATGACCATGTGCTCGACAGCGTGCTGCCGCCGGATATTCCGGTACCCAGCATCGCCGAAGTGCAGCGTGCGCTCTATGACGCAACCAAGTCAGTGAGCGGTATGCCGGGTGAAGAGGTTAAACAGCGGCTGCGTACCGGTACGGTGGTGACCACGGACGATCGTAACTGGGAGCTGCGCTACGCCGCTTCCGCGCTGCGTTTTAACCTGAGCCGCGCCGTGGCGGTGGATATGGAGAGCGCGACCATCGCGGCGCAGGGCTACCGTTTCCGCGTGCCTTACGGCACGCTGCTGTGCGTATCGGATAAACCGCTGCACGGTGAGATCAAGCTGCCGGGTCAGGCGAATCGCTTTTATGAAGGGGCCATCTCTGAGCATCTGCAGATTGGCATCTGTGCGGTGGAGCTGCTGCGCGCCGAGGGCGATAAGCTGCACTCCCGCAAGCTGCGCACCTTTAATGAGCCGCCGTTCCGCTAACGCACCGGCCAGCCATTATCAGCAGGGAAGCCCGTCCGGGCTTCCCTTTTTTTCATCAGGCGCTGAGCCAGCCCAGCTTGATGACAAACAGCAGCGAGAGGATCACCAGTGCGCTATTCACTTCACGGGCGCGGCCGCTCAGCAGCTTAACAACGGTCCAGGTAATGAAACCAAAGGCGATGCCGTTCGCAATTGAGTAGGTCAGCGGCATGGTCAGCGCCGTTACCGTTACCGGTGCCGCCGTCGTCACATCTTTCCAGTCGATTTCCGCCAGGCCCGATGCCATCAGCACGGCGACGAACAGCAGCGCCGGGGCGGTGGCCCAGACCGGTACGCTACCCGCCAGCGGCGAGAAGAACAGGCTCAGCAGAAACAGCGCGGCCACCACAATGGCCGTCAGGCCGGTGCGTCCGCCGGCGCTGACGCCAGCCGCAGATTCCACATAGCTGGTGGTGGTTGAGGTGCCGAGCAGTGAGCCAAACAGCGCAGCCGCGCTGTCAGCAATCAGTGCACGTCCCATTTTTGGCACGTTGCCCTGCTCATCTGCCAGACCTGCGCGTTTGGTTACGCCCAGCAGGGTGCCGGTATTATCAAACACATCAACAAACAGAAAGGCAAAAATAACGCTTACCAGCCCCACATTAAAGGCGCCGGCAATATCGAGCTGCATAAAGGTAGGCGCGATTGAAGGCGGCGCGGAGAAGACGCCGCCAAACGGCGTCAGGCCGATGCCCATAGAGATAAAGGTCACCACCAGAATGCCAATCAGCACCGCGCCGGTCACGCGGCGCGCTTCCAGTACCACGATGATAAAAAAGCCGAGCAGCGCCAGCAGCGGCCCTGGTTTGGTCAGATCGCCCAGCCCGACCAGCGTCGCCGGGTTATCCACCACAATGCCGGCCCCTTCCAGCGCAATCAGCGCCAGGAACAGGCCGATACCGGCGGCGATGCCGGCGCGCAGCGGCAGCGGGATGCTGGCAATAATCCACTCGCGGATTTTAAAGATCGAGAGCGCAAAGAAGATCACCGCCGACAGAAACACCGCGCCCAGCGCAATCTGCCAGGTGTAGCCCATATGCAGCACCACGGTGTAGGTAAAGAACGCGTTCAGCCCCATGCCGGGTGCCAGCGCAATCGGATAGTTAGCAATCAGTCCCATCAGAATTGAGCCGATCGCCGCCGCCAGGCAGGTCGCCACAAACACCGCCCCTTTATCCATGCCGGTCGCGCCCAGAATAGAGGGGTTAACAAACAGGATATAGGCCATGGCGAGGAAAGTGGTGATCCCCGCCACGATCTCCGTGCGCACGGTGGTGTTGTGCGCTTTAAGCTTAAACAGTTTCTCTAACATCATTTTCTCTCATGAGCGGAGACGCAGCGGCTGCGCGTTCTCACTGGCCAAAGTGGTTAACAGCTGATCGTTGTTGCTGAAAGCGAGCCTGCCGGACGTGAGGTGTCCCCTCCGCTTTCCCCTGTCCTGATAGCAATTGCTGTGCCATCTCCTGCGCAATCGTTTACGTTTTCCGTTGCGCATCCGGTTAAGAAAAGTCTGAACCAGAAAGAGGCGCGATTATGGTGCATTGCCCCGCTGCTGCGCAATCGTTTTCCTTGCTGCCCTATAAAGCGCGATAATTTTGCGGTGCCGCACGCTTTCGCGTTCTGCCTGGCGATATCGCTCACGTTTCTGCTGCACGATTCAGCAGGCTAAAAACAGCAGGTTATAGTGCCTTTACTCTCTGCATGATAACGAGGCCGCGCCATGAAGCCCGCGATACTGATCGTTGACGATGATCGTGCCATCTGCGAACTGCTGCACGATGTCTTAAGTGAGCACGTTTCCGCCGTGTATCGCTGCCACCTCGGGCGCGATGTTCAGGCGCTGCTGACGCAGCATCCGGATATTTCGCTGGTGATGCTCGATATGATGCTGCCGGATACGAACGGGCTGCTGGTTCTGCAGCAGATCCAGCGTGAGCGGCCGGATGTGCTGGTGATCATGCTGACCGGAATGGGCTCGGAAGCGGAGATGGTGGTGGGCCTGGAAATGGGTGCCGATGACTATATCGCTAAACCCTTTAATCCGCGCGTGGTCGTGGCGCGCGCGCGCGCCGCACTGCGCCGCAGCGGCAGGCAGGATGAACCAGACGCTGTTATCCCTGCGGGCTGGCAGTTCAACGGCTGGCAGCTGGATGAGGTGCGCTGCCAGCTGCTGAATCCGCAGCGTGAAAGCGTGCCGCTGACGCAGGGGGAATATACGCTGCTGCGCGCGCTGGTCGCACACGCCCGCAAAGTGTTAACCCGCGACCAGCTGCTGGAGCTGACGCACAGCGAAACGCTGGATGTCTTTGACCGCACTATCGACGTGCTGATCATGCGGCTGCGGCGCAAAATCGAAGCTAATCCGCATCAGCCAAACCTTATCCGCACCATTCGCGGCCTCGGCTATGTATTTTCAGCTGACGTGGTGCGTCCGGCAGCGCGCGTATCGCAGATCGCCTGATCCATCCAGCGCTGCATCTCCGGCAGCGGCCGGATCCCATCCAGCGCGTTCGCCGCGCGCAGGTTAAAGCAGGCGCAGGTGTGCGCCAGCTGCAGCGTGGCTGACAGCGTAAAGCCCTCGTGGCTGGCGTACAGCACGCCGGCGCAGAAAGCGTCACCCGCTCCCACGCTGCCGACAATGTCGCTGGCATTCAGCTGCCACGCCGGCTGCCAGCACGCCTCTCCGCCCCTTTCTGTCCCCCACGCCCCTTCCGGCGCGTGGATCACCACGCGCTGACGCACCCCCTGCTGCAGCAGCCACGCGCCCGCGGCAGCAAACGTCTCCGGCGATGCCAGCCCGGCGCCGTGCCGCAGCGGGATACCGGTCAGCGCCGCCGCCTCCAGCTCATTAATGATTAAATAGTCGAGCCAGCGCAGCGCCGGCAGCACCAGGCTGCGGTGATCGCCGGCGCGCGAGACCAGATCGAGCGAGGTCAGATAGCCGCGCTGCTGCATCTGCGCCAGCAGCCGCGCGCTGCGCGTGCCGAACTGCGCGTCGGGCCGGTCAAGCTGGTCGAGCAGCAGCAGATAGCCGAGGTGAAAAATGCGGTGCGGAGTAGTAAGGTCGCGGAAATGCGCCACATCAAGCAGCGCGCTGGCGCCGCGCGCGTGAAAAAAGGTGCGCTGACCATCCGGCGCGGTCATTACCTGCGTCATGGCAGTGGCCGCCGCGCGGGTGCGCGTTACGCCGCGGCAATCCACCCCCTCCTCGCGCAGTCGCTGCAGCAGATAGTCACCGTCCGCATCCTCGCCCGTGATACCGGCAGCCGCCAGCGGTAAACCTGACTGCATGCGCGCCAGCGTCAGGAGCACATTCGGCACCGCGCCGCCGCTGCAGCGCTCGCGCGCCACGATTTCGGTCAGCCAGCCCTGATCCGGCCAGTGCGTAATGCGCTGGACATGATCGACCAGCAGAGTACCGGCGGCCAGAATGCCGCTGCGTGCCGTCATCTCAGGCGCGTCCGCTGCTGCCGAAAATCTGCATCTGCTGCGCGACCACGCGGCTGATATTGCGCTCCACCGCCATAAGCAGCTCAGCAAAGCTGTCATAGCGGGCGTCGCGCTGATCCATCTGCGTTTCTATTGCGTCCAGCGCCGCCTGGGACATGCCGGTGTAGAAGTTGATTTTATGAATGCCGAGCGTAATGGCGCGGCGAAAGTCGGCGTCGCTAATCCCTGAGCCGCCGTGCAGCACCAGCGGAATACCTGCCGCGCTGCGGATCGCCGCCAGCCGGTCAAAGTCGAGGCGCGGTTCGCCTTTATATTTACCGTGTGCGTTACCGATCGCCACCGCCAGGCAGTCGATGCCGGTACTCTGCACAAAGTCAGCCGCCAGCGCCGGATCGGTAAATTTTGCGCTGTCCGCTTCACCGGCCAGCGCCCCGCCCTCGTCGCCTCCCACCGCGCCTAGCTCCGCTTCGACCGAGACGCCCACCGCATGACAGAGTTTTACGACCTCCTGCGTTTGACGCACATTCTCGTCATAGCTCAGCCCGGAGCCGTCAAACATCACCGAGGTAAAGCCCAGGCGCACCGCCTGCACCACCGCCTCGAAATGCAGACCGTGATCGAGATTGAGCACCACCGGAATCGCGTGCCGCGCCGCCTCGCAGCGAATCGCCGCGACCAGGTGATCGAGGCTGACATACTTAAAGTGCACCTCTGCAAGGTTGATGATAAAGGGTGAACGCTGCTGCTCCGCTGCCTGAAACAGCGCGCGCAGAAAGTGGGTATCGAGGACGTTAAATGCGCCCAGCGCGTAGCCGTGCTGCTGCGCATGGGCCAGCCCCTGCGCCAGAGATATCAGTGCCATGAAGTGCTCCCGTCACGTGAGGGGTAATGGAGGCTGCGGCGGCCAGGCAACATACCTGCCGCCGCAGCCCTCTCCTGCAGGCAGGAAAGGGATGACGACCGGAAAATCTGCCGCGTTATTTCACTGTCCAGCCTTTGTAACTGCTCACGTTGTCGCGATCGATCATCGTCACCGGGATCAGCACCGGTTTGTCGGGAGCAGACTTGCCTTGCAGTATGTTGTAACCAATTTCCACCGCTTTCTCCGCCATCACCTGCGGGTCCTGCGCCGGGGTCGCCACAAACAGCGAGCCTTTACGCTTCAGCGCCTCTTCCCCGTCCGGTGAACCATCGACCCCTACAATAAAGAATTCGCTGCGCTGCGCCTGTTTGGCCGCCAGGTCAGCGCCGATTGCGGTCGGATCGTTGATAGCAAACACGCCGTCGATTTTCGGATTAGCGGAGAGCAGACCGGTCATCACCTCCAGCCCGCCTTCGCGGCTGCCTTTAGCGTTCTGGTTGTAAGAGAGCAGCTTAATATCGGGGTGCGTCTTCAGCTCGCTCATGCAGCCTTCGACACGGTTCTGCACCGCCGAAACCGGCGGTCCGTTGATGATCACCACGTTGCCCTTCGCCTTCAGCCGGTCAGAGATATATTTACACGCCATCGCGCCTGCCTGGGTGTTATCCGAGGTAATGGTGGCGTTAGCGCCATCTGCGGCCACGTCCACCGCCACCACGACGATGCCGGCGTCGCGCGCCCGCTTCACCGCTGGCGCAATGCCTTTGGAGTCGGCGGCGTTGAGAATGATCATATCGACTTTGGCGGCGATAAAGTTATCGATCTGTCCCACCTGCTGACCGAGATCGTAGCCGCTGGAGACCAGCGTCACGTTGACCTTGTCACCTGCCAGCTCGCGGGCTTTCAGCTCGGCACCTTTGGTGATCTGCACAAAGAACGGGTTGGCCAGATCGCCTACGGTCACCCCTATCGATTTCAGCTCTTTTGCCTGTACCAGCGGCGCGCTCAGCAGCGTGGCGGCCAGCAGTCCGGTTACAATCGGATTAAAACGCATAGTTGATGTTCTCCTGCTTTTTTTATTGTCAGCGGTCCGCGGGATCGCCACCTGGAAATGTTCTGCCGGCCTTCAGCTGACGTGATGACGGGTACGGTATTTATCGATTAACACGGCGACGATGATCACGCCGCCTTTGATCACCAGCTGCCAGAAGTAGGAGACGCCCATCAGCGTCATGCCGTTGTTGAGCGTGGCGATAATCAGTGCGCCAATCAGCGTGCCGGTGATGGTGCCGATACCGCCGACAAAGCTGGTGCCGCCGAGGATCACCGCAGCAATCGCATCCAGCTCATAGCCCACGCCAAGGTTGCCGTTGGCGCTGTAGAGTCGTGAGGCGCTCATCAGCCCTCCCAGCCCGGAGAGCAGGCCGCTCATGGCGTAGACAAAAATCAGCACCGCGCCGACTTTGATCCCGGTCAGACGGGCCGCCTGCATATTGCCGCCCACCGCATAGATATGGATGCCTAAAGTGGTACGGCGCAGAATGAACCAGCAGAGCGCGATAACCGCAAAGGCGATGATGATCAGCCACGGCACCGGCCCGAGATAGCCGTTGCCTATCCACTCAAAATTGATGCTGGAGTTAATGACCGTTGTGCCGTCAGCCAGCAGATAGGCGGCCCCGCGCAGGGCGGTATAGGTGCCAAGCGTGACGATAAACGGCGGCAGCCCGGCCCAGGCGACCAGGATGCCGTTGAACAGTCCCATGATCAGCCCGGCACCCAGTGCAGCAGGGATCGTCAGGCCGGCAAAGGCGGGATCGAGCGACACCACCATCGCGACCACTGCCGTGGTGCCGAGCATGGAGCCCACAGACAGATCGATACCGCCGGTCAGAATGACAAACGTCATCCCCGCCGCCAGCACGATATTGATAGAGGCCTGCCGGGTAATGTTCAGCAGGTTCGCCTCGGTGAAGAAGTTAGGTGCGATAAAGCCAAACACCGCCACAATCAGGATCAGAATCGGCAGGATCCCGATCGTCTGCAGCAGATCGCTCATTAACGCCCGTTTCAGCGTCGGGCTGGTTACGCGTGCGGTTTCGCTGGTCATTCCTTTCTCCTCAGGCTGTAACCGGCTGAGCGCCGGTGGCCAGTGTCATGATATTTTCCTGGCTGATGGCGTCACCGCTCAGCTCGCCGGCAATGGTGCCTTCACGCATGACGTAGACGCGATCGCTCATGCCCACCACCTCCGGCAGTTCGCTGGAGATCATCAGAATCGCCACGCCCTGCTGCGCCAGCTGATTCATCATGCGGTAAATTTCACTCTTCGCACCGACGTCCACACCGCGCGTCGGTTCGTCCAGAATCAGAATGCGCGGCGCAATAGATACCCAGCGGGAGATCAGCAGCTTCTGCTGGTTGCCGCCCGATAGCCCGCCCGCGCGAACCTGCGCATGCGGCACGCGAATATTGAGCGAGGCGATAGCGTCAGTGGCGATCTTCTGCCCCTTACGCCGGTTCAGCAGGCCGTAGCTGGCGTCGCGCTCCAGCGTCGCCATCACAATGTTTTCCCGGGCGGCCAGTTCCAGAAACAGCCCCTGCTCTTTGCGGTTTTCAGTGAGAAAGCCGATGCCGCGCGCGATCGCCTCGCGCGGGGAGCGGATGTGCACTTTTTCTCCGTCAATCCAGATTTCGCCGCCGGCGGGCTGCTGCACGCCAAATATCAGCTGCGCCAGCTCGCTGCGTCCGGCGCCCACCAGGCCGGCGAGGCCGACAATTTCGCCCGCGCGTACCGCCAGGCTGCTGGGGTGGACCTTGTTGCGGTCAGTCAGGTGATTGACCGCCAGGCGGATAGCACCAAACGGGATGTCGCGCGCTTTGTTAAACAGATCGCTGAGCGGACGCCCGACCATCATGCGCACCAGTTCGCTGGCGTTGAGCTGCTCACGCGTCAGGCTGCCGACATACTCACCGTCGCGCAGCACGCTGACGCGATCTGACAGCTCATACACTTCAGCCATGCGGTGACTGATGTAGATAATCGCCATGCCTTCGCTGCGCAGCCGCTTGATCAGCGCAAACAGCTGCTCTGTTTCCCGGCTGGAGAGCGCGGCGGTAGGTTCATCCATCACCAGAATGCGGCTGTTGCGGTGCAGCGCGCGGGCGATCTCCACCTGCTGCTGTTCGGCGATGCTCAGACGGCCGACCAGATCGGTGGCGCTGAAGCGCGCGCCAAGCCGCGCAATCACCTGCTGCGCCTCTTCCGCCATCTGCCGGCGTTTCACCAGCCCGCCGCGCGCAATCTCACTGCCGAGAAAAATGTTCTCTGCCACCGTGAGGTTGGGTGCCAGATTGATCTCCTGATAGATCAGCGTAATGCCCGCCGCCAGCGCCTCTTTAGGGCCGCGGATGGCGTACGGCTTGCCCTCAATCAGGATCTCCCCGCTGCTGGCGCTGTAGGCACCGGCCAGGATTTTCATCAGGGTGCTCTTACCGGCCCCGTTTTCGCCCATCAGCGCGTGTACTTCGCCCGGCCAGATAGTGAGATCCACGCCCTTCAGGGCGTAAAAGCTGCCGAAGCGCCGGGTAATACCGCGCATCTCCAGTATCGGTGCTGTCATTGCCGCGCTCCTGCTGCCGGATAGTGCTGAGCAGTGTCGCCGCGCAACATAAATGGAAAATGTCAGCGCCCGTTCATATTTGTCATATTGCCTCTGCGCGCCACTTTTATACTCGGCTGACGTTCCGCATTGCGAGGGGTGGCGCATGAGTCAGACTCTGCCGTGGTATGCCGGTGCCCGTGGACGCCTGCTGCTGTTTAATCTGCTGGTGGTCGGCGTGACGCTGGCGGTCAGCCTGGTGGCGATTACCGGATTCCGCCACGCCGGCACGATTCAGGAACAGGCGCAGGCGCAGACGCTGGCCGATATGAATGGCAGCCTGGCGCTGGCGCGTGATACGGCCAACGTGGCGACGGCGGCGGTACGCCTGTCGCAGGTGGTGGGTGCGCTGGAGTATCAGAGTGAGTCGGCCCGCCTGCAGCAGACGCAGCAGGCGCTGCAGCAGGCGCTGACGCAGCTGGCGGCGGCCCCCGTGGCCAGGCAGCAGCCCGCCCTGCTCAGCCGTATTCGTGAGCGCAGCCAGATGCTGGAGCAGAGCATCACGCTGCTGCTGCAGCGGGGGCATCAGCGCCACCTGCAGCGCAACACCATGCTAAGCGGGCTGTGGCAGGCGCAGCTGCTGCTGAACCGGATCTCAGCGCTTGCGAGCGACGCCGCTTTTCTGCCGCTGCGCCAGCAGAGCGAGAGCCTGCTGGCGGTAGCGATCCGCTCTGCCGCGCCGCAGGCTGCGGTGCAGCAGCTCTCATCCATTCTTCCGGTCTGGTCAGCCCTGCCGCTGGAAGGCGTGCTGGCGCTGCAGCGGGCGCGCTTTGTCCATGCCCTCCGTGCGCTGGAGCCGGTCGCCGCCGGGCTTGAGGAGAGCGATACCGGCATCGCCTACGCGACCTACCGTATCAAGGCGCTGGTGGCAATGCTCAATGAGGATATCACCCGCTATGTACAGCAGGTGGCGCAGCAGAGCGATGCGCGCAGCGCCAGCACCCACCGTGAACTCAACTCGGTCATTGGTTTTATCGCGCTGTTTATGCTGCTGGCGCTGCTGATCACCGGTTACGCCGGCTACTACATCTACCGCAATCTCGGCTCCGGCCTTACCGCTATCGCCCGCGCGATGACGCAGCTGGCGCAGGGGGAGAAAGGCGTCAGCGTACCCGGCCAGACGCGGCGCGACGAACTGGGCGATCTGGCGCGGGCGTTTAACGTTTTTGCCCGCAACACCGCCTCACTGGCGCACACCTCTTCACTGCTGAAAGAGAAAAGCACCCAGCTGGAGTCAACCTTTCTCGCCATGCGCGACGGCTTTGCGCTGTTTGATAACAGCGGTCAGCTGGTGGTCTGGAACGCGCAGTATGCGCAGCTGCTCGGTATTGCGCCGCATGAGCTGCAGCGTGGCCTGCACTATCAGCAGCTGCTGGCACGGCTGGATCTGCAGCTGCTCAGCCTGCAGGATGCGCAGGAAGTGCGGCTGCCGGACGGGCGGACGCTGGAGCTGCGCTTCAGTCCGGTGCCGCGTCGCGGCATGGTCAACACCGTGCTGGAGCGCACCTCGCGAAAAGCGCTGGAGGAGGCGCTGCTGCACAGCCAGAAAATGAAAGCGGTGGGCCAGCTGACCGGCGGACTGGCGCACGATTTTAATAATCTGCTGGCGGTGATCATCGGCAGCCTGGCGCTCACCGCCGATCAGCTGCCGGCTGGCACGCTGGCAACCCGTATCGAACGCGCCCGCCAGGCGGCGGACCGCGCCGCGCAGCTCACCCAGCGACTGCTCGCGTTTTCCCGTAAACAGGCGCTCTATCCACGGGCGGTCGCGGTCGTGGATCTGGTAGAGGATCTGCATTCGCTGCTGCAGCACGCCCTGCTGCCCGGTCAGCAGCTGGTAACAGAAGCAGCACGCCCGGGCTGGCCGGCATGGATCGATGCCGGTCAGCTTGAAAATGCGCTGATGAACCTGGTGGTTAACGCGCGCGACGCGCTGCAGCAGCAGCCCGGTGAGATAGTGCTGCGCGTCTGGAACCAGCGCAAAGCGTCCGCGGCGGGTAAACGCGAGTGGGTCGTGGTGGAGGTGATCGATCGCGGCTGCGGCATGTCAGCGGAGGTGCGTCAGCAGGTGTTTGAACCCTTCTTCACCACCAAGCCCACCGGCAGCGGCAGCGGTCTGGGGCTATCGATGGTGTATGGCTTTGTGCGGCAGTCGGGCGGTGAAATTGCGCTGGAGACCGCACCGGGCCAGGGTACCACGGTACGCCTGCTGCTGCCGCGCGCGGCGGAGGCGGTACAGCCGGTGGCGGCTCCTCCACCCGCGCAGCCCGGTGCGAGCCGCGATCGGCTGGTGCTGGTGCTGGATGATGAACCCGCCGTACGGCAGACGCTGTGTGACCATCTGCATCAGCTTGGCTATCTGACGCTGGAGTGCGCCGACGGTGCCAGCGCGCTGGCGCTGCTGCAGCAGACACCCGATATCGATCTGCTGATCAGCGATCTGATGCTGCCCGGTGCGCTCAACGGCGCCGATGTGATACGCCAGGCGCAGCAGCAGTGGCCGCAGCTCGCCACGCTGCTGGTCAGCGGGCAGGATCTGCGCCGGTCGCAGGTGACGTTACCGCTGTGTGAACGGCTGGCGAAGCCGTGGCAGCAGGCGCAGCTGGTTCAGGCGCTGGAGCGGGCCTGGCAGCGCAGCGCACGGCTTAACCGCGCGCGGCAGGCTGCTGCCACACCGCTTTCCCGCTGATAGCCTGCGCTCAGCACACCGCCACCCGGACAGTATGCGGCAGCGCCATGAGCGTTTCACCGCAGGTAAAAATGAGATCTGACCGCTGCCGGCCGGGATGCGGATGCTCACGCAGATAAGCGAGCACCGCCGGCGGCAGCTGCGGTGCAACCGCGCGCGTTTCACGCAGCCCGTCGCCGCTGAGACGCAGCGTCAGGCCGCCGTTCAGACCTGGCAGCTCAATAATCAGCGTGCGGTTATGCCCGGCGGCAGCCTGCCGGGCCATCAAAGTAGCGGGATCGGGATTCGCACGGGCGTGACTCAGGGCCAGCGAGGCGTTGCAGGCGGAGACAAGCGGCATGCCGGTACAAAAATGCAGCGTGCTGCGCAGCGCCGCACTGTCAATCTGCGGATCGAGCCACAGCGTATCTGCCCCCTCTTCCCGCGTCAGCAGCAGCGCGCTGGCAGCAGAGGAGAGTTCGCGCTGGCCTGGCATCAGCGGCAGCGACACGATAACACCTGGCTCGCTTATAGCTTTGTGTACGCGACGGGACGCCTGCTGAGCATCCGCGACGGAATAATGAAAACTGGCCAGTAAAGTCATGGGTCCTCTCCGGATACCGGAATAAACAATAAATAGCCGGGCGCTTTCAGCGCCGTGTCCGGCTGCCCCGCCCGTTTTAATGAACGCTCAGGATGCGCGCAGCAGATGACAGCGCGGTGACGATGGCGTGACGGCGCGATGAATCAGCCGCGGCCAATGAGCAGCTAACGCATCAGGATGATTAATAAGTGCATCTCGCGCCGCGCCGCTCTCCGCCAGGCACAAACCCGTCTTTCTGCTAACTTATTCAATACGGCCGCCTTTTTATATGAAGAAAAAATAATGAATTCAATCAGAACATCCCGTCAATTCCGGCACAGTTTTTTGCGTCAGGTGGTCGCGCCGCTGATCGCGATTCTGGTGCTGTCGTTTGCCGGGGCCGGCAGCGGACTTTACTGGGGGACATCCGTGACCAACAGTGAAGCGCGTGAGCAGCAGCAGCGGATGATTGCCGCCTCATTCGACCAGAGCCTCAGCGAGCATTTGCGCCAGCTGCGCAGCCTGACGCGCTGGTCGCCGCTCGCCAGCCACCTGACGCTGCGTGACGCCGACCGGGCGTGGCTGGATCAGAACGTCGGCAGCTGGCTTTATGAGATGTTTGCCCATCAGCTGATTCTGCTGCTGGACAGCAGGCAGCAGCCGGTTGCCGCCTGGCGCAACGGTGAGCCGGTCAGCCCACAGGCAGTCGGTCCGTGGCTGCGCGATCTGCTCGCCACGCCGCTGGTAGCCAGCGCGGCTGGCGCAGAAGATCGGGCCGATTTTGTGCGCATTGCCGGTCGCGCTGCCGCGCTGGCCGTGGGTGAAATTAGCGCGCCTGACATGACAAACCGGTTTAGCCTGGTGAGCGTCGCGTTTCTTGACGATGGCTATCTGCGTCACCTTTCCGATCGCAGCCAGCTGGCGCAGCTGCACTTTAGCAACGCGCCACCCACTGATAAGGAGATGGCTTTCTGGCCCCTCTCATCGCAGAGCGGCCAGCGGGTAGGCTATCTGAGCTGGCAACCCGATAAGCCCGGCGCGCAGATGCTGCGCACGATCGTGCCCTCAACGCTGCTGTCGGTGCTGATTATCACCCTGCTCTGCCTGTTTATGGTACGGCGCATCTGGACCTCCTCGCTCAGCCTGTCGCAGTCGCTGGTCCGGCTGGGTGCCAGCGAGGCGCAGGCGCAGCACCTTGCGTTTCATGACGTGCTGACCGGCCTGCCCAACCGCGCGCTGGTGGAAGATCGCCTGACCCAGGCGCTGGCCGCGGCGCTGCGGCACGATCGCCGCGTGGCGCTGCTGCTGCTCGATCTTGATCGGTTTAAAAATATCAATGACACCTGGGGCCATCACGCCGGCGATGAACTGATCCGCGAAGTGGCGCGGCGCCTGAGCGAGATTGTGCGCACCAGCGATACCGTGGGACGCATCGGCGGCGATGAGTTTATTATCGTGATGCCGGATACGGAGACTATCGGCCAGGTGCATACGCTGGCGCAGCGCATTATCAGCGCGCTCAGCGCTCCTTATCATCTGCTGGGCAATGAGCTGTGGGTTGGCGTCAGTATCGGCCTGGCGCTGGCACCGAAAGATGGCGTGGACCGGCTGGAGCTGATGCGTAAGGCGGATATCGCGCTGTATGACGCCAAAAATCACGGGCGCGGTCAGTTTCGCCAGTTCGAAAAAGCGATGGATGAGTCGCTGCGTACCCGGCAGGAGCTGGCGGCAGAGCTGCGTCAGGCGCTGGTTAATTTTACCGGGCTGGCCGTCTGGTATCAGCCGCTGATGGAGATTAACGGTGAACGCGTGGTTGGCGTTGAGGCGCTGCTGCGCTGGCACCATCCGACCCGTGGTGATATCTCACCGGCTGACTTTATCGCTATCGCCGAAGAGACCGGGCTGATCCTGCCGCTGGGCGAGTGGGTGCTGCGCGAAGCGTGTAAGACGTCGCTGAAGCTGCCGCAGGTGGTGGTGGCGGTGAACGTTTCACCGGTGCAGTTTCGCAGCAGCGGCTTTATCTCCCGGCTGCTGGAGATTGTTGCGAGCGAAGGCGCCGATCCGCAGCGCCTGGAGCTGGAGATCACCGAAGGCGTGCTGATTGAGGATGAGCATGCGGCCCGCAGCTCTATCATTGCGCTGCGCGAAGCGGGCTTCCGTATCGCGCTGGATGATTTTGGCACCGGCTACTCCAGCCTTAACTATCTGAGCAGTTTCCCGGTCGATAAGATAAAAATCGACCGTTCTTTTACCCAGTCGCTCGGCGTGGCAGATAACTCAACTGCGATTATTGAATCCGTCGTTCGGCTGGGGCACGCCATGGGCCTGACCGTCACCGCCGAAGGCGTAGAAACCGAAGGACAGATGCACGCCCTCGCCAACGCCGGCTGTAACCAGCTGCAGGGCTATCTGTTCAGCCACGCCGTCCCGCTGACCGAGATTGAAAAAATGGTATAGGAAACGACAGGATAAAACCCCGTAGGGGCGCCATTTATGGCGCCCTGGCAACAACCGGGCACGGCACATAAACGACGTTAGGTCCACATAAACGAATCCAGGGACGCATAAATGCGTCCCCTACCGGCACCGGGGATGCGTTATTTATCGCGCCCGAACACAACTTTGTAGGGGCGCCATTTATGGCGCCCTGGTAACAACCGGCACCGTTTTCTTTTTCGCGACATCTCGCATCGTTAACGTGGCTGACTCGCCTTTCTGCGCTGAAAAGAGAGAATAAAGGCGCAAGGAGGCACAATGCGAAACCGAAAAAATCCGCGCCTGACGCAATTTGATTATCGTACGCCCGGCGCTTATTTCGTTACCCTGGTCACCCGACAGCGTGCGCTGCTGCTGGGTGAGATCCTGTCCGGCAGTATGCACGCTTCGCCGTCCGGCCTTTGTGTTGCCGAAGAGTGGGAGCGCCTTTCTGCCCGTTATAACACGCTGGCAACCGATACATTTATTGTGATGCCCAATCACCTGCACGGCATCATCTGGCTTCAGCCGGGTAATATCTGTTGTTTATCAGCCATTATTAATCACTTTAAAGCGGGTATTTCCCGCCAGCTCGGAACGCCTGTCTGGCAGCGTGGCTTTTATGACCGCGTTATCCGCTCGGAACAGGAGCTGTCTGCAGTTCGCCGTTATATTGCAGAGAATCCATTGAAGTGGGAGCTGGACCGGTTGTTTGTACGAGGAGAGACGAGACATTTAAAGGATGCGGAGGTGAATAGATGATGTCAGGGGCGCATAAACGACGCCAGGGACGCATTAATGACGTCAGGGGCGCATGAATGCGCCCCCTACAGCGGCAACGGGGATGCGTTATTTATCGCGCCCGAACACAACTTTGTAGGGGCGCCATTTATGGCGCCCTGGCGACAGTCGGGCACAGCGCATAAACAACGCCAGGGACGCATTAATGCGTCCCCTACGGCGGCACCGGAGATGCGTTATTTATCGCATCTGCACATAACCCCGTAGGGGCGCCATTTATGGCGCCCTGGTAACAACCGGGCATGGCGCATAAACGATGCCAGGGACGCATTAATGACGTCAGGGGCGCATGAATGCGCCCCCTACAGCGGCAACGGGGATGCGTTATTTATCGTACCCTAATATAAATCTGTAGGGGCGCCATTTATGGCGCCCTGGTAACAATCGGGCACGGCGCATAAATGACGCCAGGGACGCATGAATGCGTCCCCTACGACGGAATCAGCGTTTGGGGCGGATAAGCTGACTGGCGGTGTCACCGATAATCTGTGCCACGCCGCGATCGCCTTTAACCATGGAGGCCATAAAGGATTTCGCCTGCTTAAAGGTGATATGCGGCGGCAGCGGTGCGACTTCCGGATCGGTTTTCACCTCCAGCACCACCGGGCGGTTTGCGCTCAGCGCCTGCTGCCACGCGGCGGCTAACTCATCCGGATTATCCACCACGATCCCCTGCAGGCCAAGACTCTCGGCAAAACGCGCGTAGGGTACATCGGGCAGCTGCTGTGACGCCTCGAAGCGCGGATTGCCTTCCATCACGCGCTGCTCCCAGGTCACCTGATTAAGATCCTGATTGTTAAACACGCAGACGATCAGCCGTGGATCGTCCCACTGCTGCCAGTATTTCTGAATAGTGATCAGCTCAGCCATATTATTCATCTGCATCGCCCCGTCTCCGACCAGCGCCACAACCGGTTTATCGGGATAAGCAAATTTAGCGGCGATAGCGAACGGTACGGCGGCACCCATACAGGCAAGACCGCCGGAGAGCGTGGCGCGCTGCCCCTGCTTCACGCGATAGTCGCGCGCAAACCAGTTGGCGCAGGAGCCGGAATCTGAGGTGACAATAGCGTTATCCGGCAGCTGCGGCGACATCTCCCATACTACCCGCTGTGGATTAACCGGATTAGCCGGCGCCAGCGCCCGCTCCTCCATCAGCTGCCACCAGTCGCGCACCTGCAGCGCAATCTGCTCCTGCCAGTGGCGATCGCTTTTGTGCTGCAGCAGCGGGATCAGCGCCCGCAGCGTTTCGGCGCTATCCCCGTGCAGGTTGACTTCACAGGGGTAGCGCAGGCCCAGCATCGCCGGATCAATATCAATCTGTACCGCCCGCACTTTGCCCTCGGCAGGTAAAAACTCGGTCCACGGGAAGCCGGTGCCGATCATCAGCAGCGTGTCGCACTCCTGCATCAGATCCCACGACGGTTTAGTGCCGAGCAGGCCGATTGATCCGGTGACAAACGGCGCATCGTCCGGCAGCACATCTTTACCCAGCAGCGCTTTGGCGACGCCCGCGCCGAGCAGGTTCGCGACCTGCACCACTTCCACTGCCGCGCCGCGCGCACCTGCGCCAATCAGGATCGCCACCTTGCTGCCGGCGTTGAGAACCTCTGCCGCACGCTGCAGATCTGCCTCATACGGCACGATTTTCGGACGCTGATAGCCAGGACCGGAGTGGGTAAAGCCGTGTGCGTGCTGCGGTGGCTGCCAGGTTTCATCCTGAATATCTTTTGGCAGGATCAGCACCGCTACGCCGTTCTGCGCTTTCGCAATGCGTACGCCGCGATCGACCAGATGCTGGATCTGCGCCGGTGCGGCCGCTTCCTGAACAAAATTAGCGACATCAGCAAACACGCGATCGAGGTTCATCTCCTGCTGATAGCTGGCGCCGCGCGCGGTCACTTCAGCCTGTCCGGCGATCGCCAGCACCGGTGCATGATCCATTTTGGCATCGTAAAGACCGGTCAGCAGGTGGGTGGCACCCGGCCCGCCGGTGGAGAGGCAGACGCCAAGCTCACCGGTAAATTTGGCGTGGCCGGCAGCCATAAATGCCGCCATCTCTTCATGCCGCACCTGGATAAACTCAATGCCGGCACCCGCTTTATTGGCGCGCTGGATAGCGCCCAGCACGCCGTTGATGCCATCGCCCGGATAGCCATAAATGCGCGTGACGCCCCACGCCTGCAGGCGCTCGACAAAAAAATCGCTGGTTTTTTTACTCATCCCGCTGCTCCCTTAAAGGCTGTTGTCAGCTTTTAAGGGTAGCTGACAGAAACGGGCGTGCAGAGGATCTGCCGGATTATGGCCTGACTGCGCCCGCTGGCTGCCTAACCCAGCGCCGGGGAGACCAGCGCAAAACAGTGCATCTCCTCTGTCGGGCGCCAGGGGGTGCCGTGCACCATAATGTGCGGCGCATCGACCTGCTGCAGACCCAGCGTTGCCAGCCACTCCGCCAGCCCGGCGTCGGGCGTATCCAGCCGGACAAACTGACCGGTCAGCGTCTGCAGCAGCGTGGCAACGAGCGCCTGCGCCACGCTGCCGTCCCGGGCGATAACCGGGCCGATGGTCCAGCCGCGACCAAAGCGACGCAGGCTGGCAAAACCCTGTATCCCCTGCGCATCGCGTGCCAGCACGCTACCGGGCAGCAACTGCTGCAGCAGACGCGCACGCTGCAGGCCGGTCGCCTGCCAGTCGGGCGTGCAGAGTTCCGCACAGGCTGCGCTGCATGCCGGCTCCAGGCTTAGCGCAGGCGGCAGCGCTATAGCGGGAGGCGCGGCTAATGCCGCCGTCTGGTACTGCCATACCTGACCGCACTCCCTGAATCCCAGCTGTGCATAAAGCCCTTTACCCATTTCCGTTGCATGCAGGCGCAGCGTGCAGCCGGCGAAGCGCGTAATCAGCGCCTGCATTAACTTGCGGCCGATACCGCGTCCGCGCGCCTGCTGATCCACCACCACCAGGCCGATGGTGGCTGCGCTGCTTCCCCAGCGCCAGCCAAGCGCGCAGCCGGAGAGTCGTCCCGCCTCCTCCATCACCACGCCTTCACCCAGCGCAATCAGCTGCTGCCAGTCCTCAGGACGGTGTGGCCAGCCCGCCTGCTGCGTCAGGGCATGGCCCGCCGCGGCATCGGCCGCCGTAATATCACGCAACGTCATGCTCATGCGGTTCTCCCTTAATGAATGCAAAAGAAGAGTGCCACACCGCTGCCGCGCCTGACAGCCTCAGATCTGAAAATCGAGCGCCGGCTCTTCTTCACTCTCATAGGAGAGCGCCTGTCGCTTGATCTCCTCCAGCGACAAATTAGCGTTGCAGAGCTCCAGAAACTGCCAGACATAGTTGCGCTGCAGCTGTCCGCGCTTCAGCCCAAGCCAGACGGTGTTAGCTTCAAACAGGTGACGGGCATCAATCTTGACCAGGTTTTCGCCCTGATAGATATCACACGCCTGATCGGCGAGTACGCCAACGCCCAGCCCCAGCTCAACATAGGTTTTCACCACGTCAGAATCCTGTGCGCTCAGCACAATATCGGGCCGCAGATTAGCCGTCTGAAACGCCCGATCCACGCGTGAACGACCGGTGATCCCCTGCCGGTAGGTGATCAACGGCCAGGCGCTCAGGCTTTCAAGCGACACCGGCTGCTGCTGCAGCAGCTCATGACCGGTCGGCACCAGCAGCGAGTGATGCCAGCTGAACCAGGGGAAAGCCGCCAGGCTGGCGTGGTTAACCAGCTGTTCGGAGGCGATACCGACATCCGCCTCGCCGGCCAGCAGCATGGCGACAATCTCCTGCGGCGAGCCCTGATTCAGCTCCAGCCGCACGTTGGGATAGAGCTGGCGGAACGCTTTGATGACGCGCGGCAGGCTGTAACGCGCCTGGGTATGGGTGGTGGCAATCGTCAGCACGCCGCTGGTCTCATTGGTAAACACATCGGCCAGACGCCGTACCTTGCCCGCCTCATCGAGAATGCGTTCGGCTATGGTCAGCAGCGCTTTGCCCGGCTCCGTCATGCCCAGCAAACGTTTTCCGCGCCGGATAAATATCTCTACGCCCAGCTCATCTTCCAGATCGCGGATATGCCGGCTGACCCCGGACTGCGAGGTAAACAGCGTGTTGGCGACTTCAGTCAGATTGAAGTCGCAGCGGGCGGCTTCCCGAATAATTTTAAGTTGCTGGAAATTCACACCCTCTCCCCCTTCTGGCACGGTTTTCGCCATGGTAGGGAGCGGGCGTCAATACAACAAATAATAAAAAACCGCCTGTTATGCGGTTTAGTAATAAGGAGCGTTATCGCGATGCTGTGGTTTTCAGCCCACCAGCATCAGCTCGCGATCGGCAACCGCTGGCTTATTCAGCAGCGACAGCAGTATGGTTTTGACCGCCTGCGCCGCAGGTGAGAGCGGCAGCTGCGCAGACATATTCAGCGACAGCGGCAGCGTCAGCGACGGTGAGGTAATGCGCGCCATCCAGGCGTGCGTTGAGCTGACCAGCGCCCGGGCCGCGGATTCAGGCAGCACGGTTACGCCCAGCCCGCTGGAGACCGCGGCGGTCAGGGTGGCGATCGATTCAATTTCGCCGATGATGCGCGCGCTCAGGCGGCGCAGTGAAAACGCTTCGTCTACCCGCTTGCGTACCGCGCTGTAGTCGCGCGGCAGGAACAGGTTCATCTGCGCCACGTCGGCCAGATCCACCGCCGATCCCGGACAGGCGGTGGCGCCGACCAGATAGAGCTCCTCTTTCAGCAGCGGCAGGCTGGTCACGCCAGCCGCAGGCGAGCGATCGTAGAGCACGGCCATATCGAGCTGACCGTTCAGCACTTTATCATTCAGCGAACTGCCGCTGTTTTCATGCAGATATACCAGCACGTCCGGATACTGCTCGCGCACGGTCTGCAGCAGCGGCATGGTCAGAGAAGAGGCGGCCGTGCCGGGTGCGAGACCAATAGAAACCTGTCCGCTCAGCGTCTGGCCCGCTTTGCTGACGGCGGCCTGCGCCTGTTCACACTGGCGCAATATGGTGCGGGCGTGCGCATAGAGGATTTTACCCGCGTCGGTGGGCGTTACGCCGCGCTTGGTGCGGATCAGCAGCTGCTGATCCAGCTCGCTCTCCAGCGTCGCCACCTGCTGACTGAGCGCCGGTTGCGCAATGTGCAGCACTTCGGCGGCGCGGGTCAGGCTGCCGATATCGACGATGTTCACAAAATATTTCAGCCGTCTTAAGTTCATGTTGCCTCCGTCAATCCGGTTAACCCCTGAAGGGCGCTTAGCCTGCTGGCCGATAAACAGAGTTTTGCAATAAGCAGGCCAGTTATTTCATCGCGGAAAAAAACGGCGGGCAGTGGTAATTAAGAGACTGGAAAATAAGCTTTTGTGATTACCTGAAAGGAAACAGAGCGTGCTGATGCCGCAGCGGGCGGGTAAAGCGGAGGATAGCATGCACTCTGCTGGTGCAAAACCTGCAAGGCAGACGTGCAAAAAAGTGATGACGGAGAGGTGGTAGCGTCCCGTGCCGCCTCCGGCCTGACCCCGGTTATGCCGGGGTCAGCCGTGTCGCAGAGCGAGGTGACTCAGCGTTTTTTGCGGTTGCGATGCATATCAATGGAAACCGCAGCCACAATGATCATGCCTTTGATGATGTCCTGTATATAGGCGTCCACGCCCACGAAGGTAAAGCCGCTTTTGATAAGTCCCAGGATCACGGCGCCGATCAGCGTGCCGGTGATACGCCCCACGCCACCCATCAGGCTGCTGCCGCCGATAACCGCTGCGGCGATAGCATCCAGCTCATACGCCATCCCCATGCTTGACTGGCCGCTGCTGACGCGTGCTGCCAGTACGACGCCTGCCAGGCCCGAGAGCGCGCCGGCGATGGTGTAGACAATGATCAGATACTTGTTAACGTTGATGCCGGACACTTTAGCTGACGTCATGTTGCCGCCAATCGCATAGACATATTTGCCGTAGCGGGTATGTTTCAGCGCGATGTGGAACAGGAACGCCACCACCAGGAAGATGATAACCGGCATGGCGCCCTGACCAATCGAGGTAAAGCTGTCTGACAGAAAGCTGATTGGATTACCCTGCGTATAGTACTGCGCCAGACCGCGCGCGGACACCATCATCCCCAGCGTGGCGATAAAGGGCGGAATACCGGTGCGGGTGATCAGCACGCCGTTGATGACGCCGCACAGCAGCCCGACGCCAATACCGGCGCCGATAGGGATAGCCGCAGGCAGGTTAACCAGCGAGGGAAACATCGGCGACAGGCTTTCTGAGGTTTGCGCCAGGCTTGCCGCCACCACCGCCGTCAGGGCGATAACGGAGCCGGAGGAGAGATCGATACCGGTGGTGATAATGACCTGCGTAACGCCGACCGCGATAATACCGATGATGGCGACCTGCAGCACAATCAGAACTAAACGGTTGGTGTTGAGCAGAAAAGACTGGTCGCGTACGTACCAGCCGGCAATTTCAAAAATCAGCGCAATGCCTAACATCACCACAAAAATGCCGGTATCTTTCGGCAGCTTGTGGCGCAGATTACTGAAGAAGGAGCTTTGTTCAGTGGCCTGCGGGGCCGTAGCTTTTACATTATTCATAGGGATCTCAAGCCTCACTCAGATGCCAGCGACAAAATGGTTTCCTGATCGGCCTCTTCTTTACTGAGGATGCCGGTTATGCGCCCGCCGTGCATCACCATGATGCGGTCACTCATGCCGAGAATTTCCGGCAGCTCAGAGGAGACCATGATGATAGCGACGCCGCGATTAGCGAGTTCGCTGATCAGGCGGTAGATCTCTGCTTTGGCTCCCACATCGATGCCGCGGGTCGGTTCGTCCAGAATCAGGATCTTCGGCTGTGCCAGCAGCCAGCGCGCAATCAGCACTTTCTGCTGGTTACCGCCGCTGAGGTTATTGATGATCTGATCCATGGTCGGGGTTTTGATATTGAGCTTGCGGATCTGCTCCATACAGTCCTGCGCCATTTTCACATGGCTGACAAAGCCGCTTTTGCCGGTGTAACCGGGCATGTTAACGATGCTCATGTTCTCCATTACTGAGAGAACCAAAAACAGCCCTGACTTCTTGCGATCCTCAGTCAGAAACGCCATGCCTTTCTCGATGGCCGTGGAGGGCGAATCGATGCTGACCGGCACGCCGTCAATCAGCACTTCACCGCTGTCGTAGCTCTCCATGCCAAACAGGCTCTCCATCACCTCACTGCGCCCTGCGCCCACCAGCCCGGCCACGCCCAGAATTTCTCCCCTGCGCACGCTGAAGCTGATATCGCTAAAGCGCTCTTTGCTGCTCAGGCCGCGCACCGTCAGCACATCGTCGCCGATGGTGCCGTTGAATTTAGGGAACAGCTGGGTCAGCTCACGCCCTACCATCTGGGTGATCAGCGATTGCCGCGTAAACGCGCTGGTATCGTTGCTGCCGACCCAGGTGCCGTCGCGGAAGATGCTGATCTCATCGGTAATGGTAAAAATCTCATCCATCTTATGGCTGATATAGATAATCGCCTTGCCCTGCGCCCGCAGGTCGCGAATGATAGTGAACAGGTGCGCCACTTCAGTTTCGGTCAGCGCGGAGGTGGGTTCATCCATGATCACCACGTCAGAGTTCCACGATACCGCTTTGGCAATCTCCACCATCTGCTGCGCCGCAATGCTCAGCTCGCCCACCATGCGATCCGCTTTGAGGCGAATATTGAGTTTGTTGAGCAACTCCTGCGTCTGGCGGTTTAGCAGGGCGTGATCGACGAAGCCAAACTTCATCGGTTCACGCCCGAGCCAGATGTTTTCCGCCACGGTCATATGCGGCACCAGGTTCAGCTCCTGATGGATCATCGAGATGCCGGAACGCAGCGCGTCCATGGTGTCCTGAAACTGCACGGGTTCCCCTTTGATGCGAATAGTGCCCTTATCGGGACGGTAGATCCCGATAAGGCATTTCATCAGCGTGGATTTGCCTGCGCCATTCTCGCCCATCAGGGCATGTACCGACCCCGGCCTGATTCGCAGTGAGACGTTATCGAGCGCCTTCACTCCGGGGAAGAACTTGCTGATGCCTTCGGCTTCAAGCGCAAAAGCGGTCATACATCACCTCCATACGGCTTAAGGGGAGAGCGGTTATTTCTGGTTGCGATTCTCAAACTGCGCCATGTTCTCTTTGGTGATCAGCTGGTAAGGGATGTTGATCACTTTCTCAACTTTCTCCCCTTTTGCGAGGCTCACCGCAGCCCGCACCGCGCCTGCACCCTGCCCGCTGGCATCCTGGAAAACCGTGGCGACCATTTTGCCGTTTTTCAGCATCTGCAGCGCATCCGGGGTGCCATCCACGCCGGCGATCAGGATATGGTTCGGGTTTTTACCCAGCGCCTGCAGTGCGCCAATCGCCATTTCATCGTTGTTAGAGGCGATAGCCTGGATGTCATCGCCGGCGGTCATCCAGTTGCTGACCACATCCACCGCGTCGTTACGGGTGAATTTTGCGGTCTGTTTCTGCACCACTTTGATATCGGGATATTTCGCGACCACCGCTTCCACCCCTTTGGTGCGGTCGCGCGTTGATTCGTTCGCTAAATCGCCCATCAGGATCGCCACGTTGCCTTTGCCGTTCATCGCTTTAGCCAGCGCTTCCATCTGCAGGCGACCCGCCAGCTCGGAGTCTGAGCCGACATACGCCATCTTGTCCGTGAGTTCACCGGCAGGTTTACGGTTAACGAAGATCAGCGGAATGTTGGCTTTTTTCGCCGCGTCCATAATCGGTTTCACGGCGTTGGTATCCACCGGGTTGACGATGATGGCGTCCACGCCCTGTCCGATAAAGTTCTGTACCTGCTGCAGCTGCTGTGACACATCCCCTTTGGCATCTTCCAGCTGGCCTTTTACGTTATCTTTCTGCATCTCTTTCTGCATGGCCGTGCGCAGAATGGTCAGGAAATTGTCGTCAAACAGCGCCATTGAGACGCCAACCTGCAGATCTTTCGCCATAACCGCAGCGGGCAACATGCAGGCCAACAGGGAAGTGACTAACGCTTTTTTAAATTTCATAGGGCACCTTCTACCTTCTTATTGTTGGTTAACGCACGCACAGCATGATGCATCAGGTAAATGAAAAAAATTTTTTGCCTTTGCGCACCGCGGCTGGCGTTATTTATGGGTACAGATTTTGGATAGTTGCACTTTTCGCGCTGAAGCCAGCTGATGTTGTTCTGAAGAACGCGCTCCTTATCAACAGGTTAATTTTGCTGTCACCGCCGCCGGGTAAAAAATAGTTTCCGGCGTGATGATAAGCAGTTCATTTGTTTCATACTTGCTTCATATGAAATTTTCATCATAAAAGCACTGAAACGGTTGTTTTAAAATCAGCAAACCGCAAAAATTTGACACGCCTCTAACATCTCAGCGGAAATGCCTCTGAAGTGAGATCCTGTTGGCAGTTTGCTTTGCCACCATATCAGGCAGAAAAGCAGCAGAATGGTGCTTTTGCGCGCACTTAAACCAGAAGTGTGCAGTACGGCTTTGACAAGCGGGATCGGGCTCGCTACTATTCGCCTCGTTCACACGATTCCTCTGTAGTTCAGTCGGTAGAACGGCGGACTGTTAATCCGTATGTCACTGGTTCGAGTCCAGTCAGAGGAGCCAGAATTAGAAAAGCCCGCTCAGGGAAACCTGAGCGGGCTTTTTGCTATGTTGCGTTTTGATGTGGTACTGGCTGGTAGTGTACCAGGCTGGCCTGAAGGGTCAGGCTTTGGTAGCAATGGAAGAGTTAACTCACTTTAATCGACATGTCTTTGCGGTTTCGCATATTGTGATAAAGAGTTGTATTGCTTTCGGTATCTCCTTCAAGCGTGGAATATTGACTCAACGTGTCGCTGTCTGAATATATACTCGAAGAATATCCTGTAGCAGGACCGAGATCAGACTCAGAATTTTTTCGAAATTCGATAAAAGAAACTATATCATTGCTTGTTATTCTTTTTTCTAAGGTATTTATCTTTGGTTCTGGTTCATTGCTAACAGAAGGTTTAGTATTATTATTCATTCCTGATAATTCATCATATTCACGTTTTAACCTATCTGTATTCTCTTCAGTTGTAATTAATTTTATCTGAGGAGGCACATTACTAAGAATCGAAAAAATATCCTTCGCATTCAAATTAGCTTCATGAATATCTGTAAGATTAATTTCTCCTGATGGCATAAGAAGATCATTATCCCTGCTGAGCCCTAATTTTTCTCTGAGCATGATCGATGAACAGAGAGCAGTAAAATTGCTGTCAGGTACAAAACCCTCTGCCTTTTCGCTTCCTCTGGATACGATAATCTGCATTGCGTTATACCGGCTATCAGGCCTTAACGTAATATCCATTTTATTGAGATGTAGCTCTATTTTTCCCATATTTTGCAGTGAATCTGGCGTAACTTTTCTATCACGAAGTTCGGTTCTGAGTTGAGCTATCACTGA
This sequence comes from Pantoea sp. PSNIH1, assembly GCF_007680655.1. Lineage (NCBI taxonomy): Bacteria > Pseudomonadati > Pseudomonadota > Gammaproteobacteria > Enterobacterales > Erwiniaceae > Pantoea > Pantoea sp. PSNIH1. Next base: position 293,495 of record NZ_VEIP01000001.1, on the reverse strand, counting down.
CTTATAGACTTCCTCCTTTTCTCTTCTGACTCCGCCAAATGTAAAAATATCAACAACACGCTCCAGCATACTTTTTGGCCGGGTAACATCTTTCATATTCAATTCACTGCCGATGCCCATCGCATAGGCGCTAAGCCGGGAAGCTTCTTTGGTACTGATTAAAGAGGGAACTGACATAATTTCTCCTGAACTGCGTCTAAAAAACAGCCCTATAGTAAAAATGATCTCCTCTGTGCGCGCTCTCTAAATTCGCTCCTTACGGCCTGAAATTCACCGCTGGCTTCGCGCCACACGTACTGCTGTCCGGGCTGGAGTATGCCTGTGTTATCATGGGGTTTTTAATCAACGCTGTGAGAACCATGTCTGAGACCCCCGGTAAACGCAAAAACGATCCGGAAGGATTAAAGCGCCGTATCATTGCGGCTGCGCTCTCTGTTTTCGCCGAATATGGCCTGCCGGGCGCGCGCATGGAGCAGATTGCAGCGCTGGCGCAGACCACGAAACGCATGGTGGTTTATCACTTCACCAGCAAAGAAGCGCTCTACATTGAGGTGCTGGAGCAGGTGTATCGCGCCATGCGCGAGCATGAAACCAGCCTGCAGCTTGCCACACTCGAACCGGAACAGGCGATGATCAAACTGGTTGAGGCGAGCTTTGATTATCATGTGGCGCACCCGGACTTTATGCGGCTGGTCTGCAGCGAGAACCTGCTGCGCGGGCGCTATATCATGCAGTCTGAGCGGATCAAAACGCTTAACCGCAGCGCGCTCGATCTGCTTGAAGCGATACTGACGCGTGGCCAGCAGCAGGGGCTGTTTTACCGCGACCTTAACAGCGTGGATGTGCACCGCCTGATCAGCAGTATCTGCGTGCATCATGTGTCGAACCGCTACACCTTTCATACGCTGTTCACGCCTGACGACAGCGAAGCGGAAACCATCCGCCGCAACCGCCAGCTGGCTGTGGCGGCAACGCTGCGTTACATTCGCCAGGCCCCGTCGTCTGCGGGTTCGCTGTGATGGTCTACGCTTGATCTCATCAACGGGACCGTCACAGACCTGAGACTAAGGAACACTGAAGTGAACAAAGATGCCCTTCTCTATCCGTTACGCAACACCCAGGATACTGAACATGATACGGCCCTGTGGAACTGGGCGCAGAACTCTGTCGTGGGCCAGCGTCAGCAGCTGCATCAGCCGCAAACGGAAGCTGAGCTACAGCAGCTGCTGCGCGATACGCGCGGAAAAGTGCGTCTGATCGGCAGCCGGCTGTCGCCAGGCCGGATGCTCTGCGTGCAGCCTGATGACCTGCTGCTCGACCTGAGCGCCTTTACCGGCGTGGTGGCTGAAGATGACAATTCCATCACTTTTGCAGCCGGTACGCTGCTGCAGGAAGTTTACGACACCTTAACCGCACGCGATCGCATGCTCGCCTCTTCGCCGGGCGTGATTGCCGTTCAGACGCTGGCCGGCGCGCTGGCGACCGGCACTCACGGTCAGGGTTTACAGCAGAGTTCACTGGCCGATGAAGCGCTGCGCATCCGTATGGTGCTGGCTGATGGCAGCATACGCGAGTTTACGCGCGGTGAGCCCGAGTTTCCGGCAGCGCAGGTTGCACTGGGTTCGCTTGGCGTCGTGACGGCGGTTACGCTGCGCACCCAGCCGTTTCGCTTATTTACCTGCTGCAAGTTTGCCGTCAGTGCCGATGGACTGGAGCAGGATCTGCTGAAGTGGAATAGCGACTATGAGCTGAGCAAAGCCTGGTGGTTTGTCGATGACAACCTGATGCACGTCTGGAACGCTGAACAGGCGAGCGATGAGGATACGCAGGCCTGGCACGCCAACGGACGTCAGGTGATTGAGCATGGCGATAACGCCGACAGCAGCCTGAACCATACGATCGATCAGACGCTGGCGCAAATGCACCGCGATACGCAAATCCACGGTAAAGGCGGTAAACAGTTCCGCACCGTCACCCGGTTCCGCGATTTCACCGATGTCAGCGGCGATATTTATCAGCTTTTTTGTCGCGGTATTGCGGTGCCGCAGATCAACGTAGAAATTGCCGTGCCGCTCGATAGAACGCCGCAGGTTATCAGCAAAATCAAAGCCTGGTACGCTGAGCATCAGCCGCATATGCACTACCCGATTATCCTGCGCTGCACCGGCGCCTCGGAGGGCTGGCTGAGCCCGTCACATCAGCAGCCCTCCTGCTTCTTTGGCTTTGTGGTCTACTACGCGGATGATGGCTCGCTGTCGCAGGAGGGCCTGCATTTTCTGACGGAGGTGGAGAAGCTGCTGGCTGCCGAAGGCGGACGTCCGCACTGGGGGAAATATTACGATCCGCAGCGCTATCAGTGGCGCGATATCTATCCACAGTGGGATGCGTTCCGCGCGGTGCGTGAGACGCTGGATCCTGCCCGTCGTTTCAGTAACGACTATACCACCGCGCTTTTTGACTGATGTTTGTACAGGGAGAGAGTATGTTCGCCTGGGTAACGCTGCTGACGCAGCCCGATTATGTTATTGGCGTGAAAGCGCTGCACCGTTCGCTTCAGCGCAGTGAAACCCGCTGGCCGCTGGTTGTGATGGTAACGGATGCAATCGATGCTGACACGCGCGCTGCGCTGCAGGCTGCGGGCTGCGTGATCCATCCGGTCGCACCGCTGATGCCTGATAGCGCGCTGGAGCAGCACTACGCCTCGGCACAGTTTGGCGAGGTGTGGAGTAAACTACGCGCGTGGGAGCTGACCGACTATGAGCGCGTGGTCTTTCTGGATGCCGATATGCTGGTCCTGCAGAATATGGATGAGCTGTTTACGCTGGATATGGGTAAGTATGCGCTGGCCGCCTGCCACGCCTGCCGCTGTAATCCAAACCAGATTGCGAGCTATCCGGCCAGCTGGCAGCCGGAAAACTGTCACTATACCTGGCATGACCGGGGTGAAACGGCGCCCGCCACGCTTGATGCTTATCTCAATGGCGGTTTCCTGGTGCTGAAACCGGATAACGCTGTGTTCAGCTGGCTGCAGCAGAAAGTGCAGGAGATTGACGATCTTAAGCGCTATCCCTTCTCCGAGCAGGATCTGCTGAATGAGGTGTTTGCCGGACGCTGGCTGCCGCTCTCTTATATCTATAACGCGCTGAAGACGCTGCCATTTCAGCACAGCGCTATGTGGCAGCAGGATAAGGTTAAAAACCTGCACTATATCCTCGCCAAGCCGTGGAAGCGCGATCTCAATCAGCCAGAAGAAGAGCGCGACCGCTATTATGCGCTGGACAAGCTGTGGTGGGAGCGCGGTACCGCATAGCGGCGCCGGTTTTCATCGGCGGCCAGGGCGCCATGAATGGCGCCCCTACAATGATGGTGTACCGTAGGGGCCGCATTTATGCGCCCTGGTTTTATACGCGGTCAGGGCGCCATGAATGGCGCCCCTGTAATGGCGGTAAGGGCCGCATTATTGCGGCCCTGATTTTACGCGGCCAGGGCGCCATGAATGATAATGCAACGTAGGGGCCGCATTTATGCGGCCCTGGTTTCAAACGGCCGGTTAACGCCAGCCGAGCGCCGGGGCGACGTGGGTGAGGATGCTGTCGATAACGTGCGCGCAGTAATCAACGCCGAGCTGATTTGGAATTGTCAGCAGCAGCGTATCTGCCTCTGCGATGCCTTCATCTTCTGCCAGCATCTTTATCAGGCGATCCGGCTCGGCTGCATAGCTGCGGCCGAAGATGGCGCGCGTCTTCTCATCCAGAAAACCGACTGAATCCTGATCCTGACCACCGCGGCCAAAATAGGCGCGATCGGTATCATTCATCAGCGCAAAAATACTGCGGCTCACCGACACGCGCGGCGTGCGCTGATGGCCTGCGGCAGCCCAGGCTGCACGGTAGGCACGGATCTGCTGCGCCTGCTGCACATGGAAGGGTTCGCCGGTTTCATCATCTTTCAGGGTAGAACTCTGCAGGTTCATCCCCTGCTCTGCGGCCCAGACGGCAGTGGCGTTTGAGCCGGAGCCCCACCAGATACGCTCGCGCAGCCCTTCAGAGAACGGCTCCAGGCGCAGCAGCCCTGGCGGGTTCGGGAACATCGGCTGCGGATTTGGCTTTGCAAACCCCTCACCGCGCAGCACGTCCAGCAGCGCCTCGGTATGCCGGCGTCCCATATCTGCATCGCTCTCGCCGGCGCGGGGATCAAAGCCAAAGTAACGATAACCCTCAATCACCTGCTCCGGTGAACCGCGGCTCAGTCCGAGCTGCAGACGGCCGTTAGAGATCAGATCGGCTGCGCCCGCATCTTCTGCCATATAGAGCGGATTTTCATAACGCATATCGATAACGCCAGTCCCGATTTCAATGCGGCGGGTTTTCGCCCCCACCGCCGCCAGCAGCGGAAACGGCGAACTCAGCTGACGGGCAAAATGGTGGACGCGGAAGTAGGCGCCGTCGGCCCCCAGCTCTTCTGCCGCCACCGCAAGGTCGATAGACTGCAGCAGCACATCCTGCGCCGAACGGGTGGCAGAATGGGGTGACGGCGTCCAGTGACCAAATGAGAGAAAGCCAATTTTTTTCATGTTTCAGTGCTCCCCGCCGGCGACAGGACCGCCTGGCGTTACGTGTGCATAAATCGATAAACAAAGGGTACGCCAGCGCGGCAGGCAGTGATAGCCAATAGTTTTCGTGCGCATCTTCAACTTTTTTGTACAACCGCAGCCACCCTCTCGCTTATCAATCTCAGCTATCCTTAAACACTGATTTGCCGAACAGGCTGATGCACTCAGGGATGCCCTATGCACCTTATCTCTTTACCTATGTATGACATCGACAGCGCGACGACGGCGGCGACAACCAGCGCGCTGCTGAAACTGCTGGCAAAACGCGATGTGACAGCAGAGGTGGTCGCCCCGGACGATCTGCTTACCCACTGGCGCGACGACAATCTGCTGCTGAGCCAGACCTGCGGCTATGCGCTGGTCAGTCAGCTGCCGGAGGTACAGCTGGTTGGTACGATGCAGTCGTGCGCAGCGGGCTGCCAGGATCTGCGTTATCGCAGCTGGCTGGTGGTGCGCCAGGCGGAGAACGCCCGCATGCTGGAAGATTTTCGCGGACGCCGTGCCGTATGCAACAGCGCTGACTCACACTCCGGTTACAACGCCCTGCGCTATGCGATCGCACCGCTTGCAGAGAACGGTAAATTTTTTGCCGAAACGCACTTCAGCGGCAGCCATCAGCAGTCGCTGGCGGCGCTGCGCCGCAATGAAGCGGATATCGCCGCCATTGACTGCATTACCTGGGCGCTGCTGCAGAAGTATCAGCCGCAGGCGCTGGCCGATGTGACAATTATTGGCGAGACGCCGCTCTGCCCGGCCCTGCCGCTTATTACCTCTTCCCGCACCGATAGCCTGCTGCTGGAAAAACTGCGCAGCGCCTTATTTGAACTGGCCAACGTTGAGGATTTTAAACCGCTGATGCAGGCTAACCTGCTGGCCGGTTTCTCCGTGCCCCGCCGCAGCTACTATGATGAGGTGCTCGCGTGGGAGCAGCAGGCGGCAGCCATGGGCGTTACCCGGCTCTGAACAACGCGGGAACAGGTGACTAACGGGAAAATTTGTTACACTCGCCGCAGTCAATTCAGGAGAATGTAATGACCGCGCGCTCTGTAACGCTGGATGATGTCGCCCGCCTGGCCGGCGTCTCTTATCAAACGGTTTCCCGGGTACTGAACCATTCGTCGCAGGTCTCGGCACGCACGCGCGCCCGGGTAGAGGCGGCGATGGCAGAACTCAGCTACGTACCCAACCGGGTGGCGCAGCAGCTGGCGGGAAAGGCAACGCGCACGCTGGGACTGGCCACCAGCGATCTGGCGCTGATGGCGCCGGCGCAGATCGCCTCTGCGATTCAGCAGCGGGCCGCGGCGGCGGGGTATCACCTGGTGATCGCCATGGCTAACGCGCAGAGCGCCGCATCCGATACGGTCAATGAGCTGCTGGCGCAGCGCGTTGATGCCCTGCTGATTAACCTGCCGCTGGATGCCGCACAGGCGGCGCAGATTCAGCAGCAGTGCGGCAGTAAACCCGCCCTGTTTCTTGATGTCGAAACCTGCGCGCCGGTGCCGCAGTGTCAGTATCAGAGTAGCTGCGGGGCGCGGCAGGCTGTGGATCATCTGGTGGCGCTGGGGCATCGTGAAATTGGCGTGCTGAACGGTCCGGCGCGCTCAGCCTCTGCCCGCGCACGTTTTGCGGACTGGCAGCGGGCGCTGGCACAGCATCAGCTGCAGCCTTATTGTGTTCTGGAGGGTGACTGGAGCGCGGCGTCCGGCTATCAGGCACTGCTCACCCTGCTGCCGGATCGGCTGCCGCAGGCGCTGTTGGTGGCTAACGATCAGATGGCGCTGGGTGCGATGCGCGCGCTACACCAGCACGGCGTGGCGATCCCGGCGGATATCTCGCTGATTGGTTACGATGACACCGCAGAGAGCGCCTGGTATCAGCCACCGCTGACCACCATCCGGCAGGATCTGCAGCAGCTTGGGCGTATCAGCGTGGACCGGATCCTGGCGCAGCTGGCCGGAGAGACGCTGCCTGCGCCGTTGCTCGAGACCGGGCTGATTCTGCGCGAAACCACGGCCGCTCCGCAGCAGGATGGCCTGGATAACAGCGAAATTGCCCGCCAGCTGCAGGTCCTGGCGCAGGCATTAAAAAGGTCGCCATAATGGCGACCTCGTCACAGTGAAACCTTACTGCCGCACTTAATGTCCTTTCGGCTCACCCATGCTTTTCAGTTTTTTCGACAGGTCGCGACGCTCTTTCGACAGATCGGCGTTTTTAATGATGTACTCATCCACGCGATCTTCATAGTCCACGCGCATAGAGGCGATAATCTCCTGGATCGCCTCCACGCTCATGCCGGGTTTGATATATTCACTCAGGTTATCCAGCAGCAACACACGTTTCTGGTTATCACGGATTTTCTTTTCGTTATCGTGAATTTCGCGCTGCAGTTTGTTTTTACGACGAAACATACGCACAAACTCCAGCACGTCCTGAAATGATTGCTTGGCATTTTCCATGTTGGCACCTTTCTTAAGGCCTGCAGCAGCAGGCGGAATAGTCATATAACGTCAAGAGTTGTAGCTTAGCGGCTGTTGAGCCGGGTTAGCAATTCTCACAGCAAATTTCAGACTGGCTCTTATCTTAGCGCAAAGAAAGGGCGATTCGCACTAAGTGGTTGCCGGAGAAAACTATTTACGCAGCGCCAGCCGGACCAGATCGGTCATGCGCTCCAGCTGCCGCGCCTGCTCCAGGCTCAGCCAGACGTAGCCGTAAATCGCCGTGGTTTCAAGCTGCGCGCTGCCGCTGGCGATCAGCGCCTCCAGCTCCTGCACTATCTCCTCCAGGGCGTGGCTGTTTGCGATAACCTGTTCCGTCTCGCCTTTTTGCAGCAGCAGCGCCAGCGCGTTCAGCGTCTCTTCAGTCATCTGCTGGGTACGCCGCAGCGCAGGTGCACTGAGCAGCAGCAGATGACTCTCGCGTGAGGCCCACCAGGCTTCAATCTGCATCTGCATGGTATTGACCATGTTACGGTTGATGGTCTGGATCGCTTCAAACACCGATTTTGGAATACGCGTCTCTTTACTGGCGGGCTCAAGCAGCGCGCGCATTCTGATCACGCTGCTGAGCAGCTTCTGAAAGCGCGTATTGAGACGCGGCTTCTCGACCAGATTAGGGGAAAAGCCGGCGTGATGAATCTTTGCCATGCTGACAAACGCATCTGAAAGCTGTATACGCCAGTGGATATAGGCGCGCTGCGCCCAGATGGCACTGAACAGCAGCGCCATCAGCGAGCCTAAAATCACATCGCCGCCGCGCCACAGCGCCACGGTGAAATCACCGGCTGGCGCCCCTACCACCACGCCGAGCGTGATGCCAATCAGCAGCGCCATGTAGGGATGTTTGCCCAGCGTCAGATAGCCACAGACAATCATTACCGCAAAGCACCAGACCAGCATCAGCGGCAGCGAGATCAGCTCCAGCTTCAGCGCAATCAGTCCGGAAATCAGCCCGGCAAAGGTTCCGCTGATGCGCTGAATCACGCGCGGCAGCACGTTTCCCCAGGTTGAGATAGGTCCCATTACCACCACCAGCGTAATCAGTGGCCAGGTACCTTCGGGAATATTTGTCAGCCTGACAAACAGAAAGCAGAGCACAAAGGCGATTGCGATACGCACGCCGTGTACGGCGCGGTAGTGGCGGTAGAACCAGAATTCAATCGACGAGACAGGCTTGTCAGCGCGTAACATGGTGATCCGGAAACGGGAAAAATTTGCGCGCTATGTTACCCTGGCATGGCAGCTGGCTTCAGCCCCTGCCGCCGCTTTTTCCCGCTTTTTTTCTATCCGTACGTATCAGGTAACCGTGGCGTTACATTCTGCTTTCAATAAAGAAACGCAGCGATAACGCCACGGTTAAACCTGTCAGAGTTTACGCTTCACGTAGTCGCTGATACGGGTAAGAATGCCCGCCTCTTCAACCGTCTGCAGCGCATAGAGCGGATAGCTCGCCAGCTGTTTGTCTTTATCCAGTACCTGAATCTCACCAATCTGCTCGCCCGCTTTCAGCGGCGCGGTAAGATCTTTGCGATCGATAACATATTTCGCCATCACGTTAGCCACTTCGCTGCGCGGCAGAGACAGATAGATATCCTGCGTGGTGCCTACCTCGACTTTATGCGGATTGCCGTACCAGACGTTTTCGTTGCCGATCTTCTTACCGGCATGGAACAGCTGCACGGTATCGAAGTTGCTCTGCCCCCACGTCAGCAGCTTGCGCGCCTGCTCTTCGCGTCCTTTGGAACTTTTGCCGCCCATGATCACCGCAATCAGCCGGTGACGCCCTTCAACACTGGAGGCGACGATATTGAACCCGGCGCTCTCGGTATGCCCGGTTTTCATGCCGTCGACGTGCAGATGCTGATCCCACAGCAGGCCGTTACGGTTGTTCTGCGTAATGCCGTTGTAGCTCAGGGTCTTTTCGCTGTACATGGCGTAAAAGTCCTGCTCGCCATTAATAATGGCGCGCGACAGCACCGCCAGATCGCGCGCTGTGGTGTGCTGACCCGGCGCATCGAGGCCGTGCACGGTTTCAAAATGGGTATGCGTCAGACCGAGCTTCTGTACATAGTGGTTCATCATGGTGACGAAACTTTCCTGGCTGCCGGCGACATAGTCTGCCAGCGCCACGCAGGCGTCGTTGCCGGAGTCGATAATGACCCCGCGCATCAGATCGCGTACCGTGACTTTATCGCCTGGCTTGAGGAACATCAGCGAAGAGCCTTTAAACACCGGGTTTCCGGCCGCCCAGGCATCTTTGCCTACGGTCACAACATCATCCCGGGTAATTTTTCCCTGATCGACGGCGCGATCAACCACATAGCCGGTCATCAGTTTAGTCAGGCTGGCGGGATTACGCTCCGCATCCGGATTGCCGGCAGTGAGGATCTGCCCGGTGGTAGCGTCCATTAATACCCATGATGCGGCATCAATACCCGGCGCCGTCACGGGAAACGCCAGGCTGTCCTCCGCCTGCGCTATTGATGCCACAAACACTAATCCAGAAAGAGTTACCCACACACGCCTTTTCAACACATCGTCCTCAGTTTAAAAATGAATTTACCGCCGCACGTTGTACGGCAAATAGCGCTTTGATATCTGAATAAATTGAAAAAAAGTATGTCCCGTACAGAAAAAACTCAGACCCGCCCGCAGCGCAATGGATGAGGGTTGTACTGACTGAAACGCCCGACTATTCTGTGGGTTGATTTTTCAATCCAGGATAACGCCGTGCCCGCCTCTGAGTTCACCTTTCTGTTCCATGATTATGAAACCTTCGGGAAGAGCCCGTCGCTGGATCGTCCGGCCCAGTTTGCCGGCCTGCGCACCGATGCCGACTTTAACCCGGTGGGTGAACCGCAGGTGTTCTACTGTCAGCCTGCAGATGACTATCTGCCGCAGCCGGAAGCGGTGATGATCACTGGCATTACGCCGCAGGTTGCGCGCGCGCGCGGCGTTACGGAAGCGGAGTTTGCTGCACTTATCCACGCGCTGTTTACCCAGCCCAATACCTGCGTGATCGGCTATAACAACGTGCGCTTTGACGACGAAGTCACGCGCAACATCTTCTACCGCAACTTTTTTGATCCCTACGGCTGGAGCTGGCAGAACGGCAATTCGCGCTGGGATCTGCTGGATGTGATGCGCGCCTGCTATGCGCTGCGCCCGGAAGGGATTGTCTGGCCGGAAAATGATGAGGGCTTTCCCAGCTTTAAGCTGGAGCATCTCACGCAAGCCAACGGCGTGGCGCACGAACAGGCGCACGATGCGATGTCGGATGTATGGGCGACGCTGGCGATGGCAAAACTGGTCAAAGAGAAGCAGCCAAAGCTGTATGCGTTTCTGTTTGCGCATCGTAATAAGCAGAAGCTGATGACCCTGATTGATATTCCGCAGATGAAGCCGCTGGTTCACGTCTCCGGTATGTTTGGCGCCGCGCGGGGCAATACCAGCTGGATCGTGCCGCTGGCGTGGCATCCTGATAATAAAAATGCGCTGATTGTGGCGGACCTGGCGGGTGATATGACGCCGCTGCTGGAACTGGAGCCGGACGCGCTGCGCGAGCGCCTCTATACGCGGCAGAGCGAACTGGGCGATGCGGCTCCGGTGCCGATCAAGCTGGTGCACATCAATAAGTGCCCGGTGCTGGCCCCGGCCAGTACGCTGCGCCCGGAGGATGCGGAGCGGCTCGGGATCGATCGCCAGCACTGTCTGGCGAACCTCGCCCTGCTGCGCCAGCACGTCGACGTACGCGAAAAAGTGGTGACGCTGTTTGCTGAAGCGGAGCCGTTTACGCCGTCGGAGGATGTTGATGCGCAGCTCTATGACGGCTTCTTCAGCGATGCCGATCGCGCCGGCATGAATATTCTGCGTCAGACGGCGCCGCAGAACCTGCCCGCGCTGGATCTTACGTTTAACGACGCGCGCGTCAATCCGCTGCTGTTCCGCTACCGGGCGCGTAATTTCCCCGGCACCCTCGACGATCGCGAGCAGCAGCGCTGGCTGCAGCATCGCCGCGAAGCGTTAAATCCAGAGCGGGTACAGGCGTTTCTGCTGGAGCTGGAGTCGCTCGCCAGCCTGCACGAAGAGGATGCGGATAAGATGGCGCAGCTGAAAGCGCTCTATCACTACGCTCAGGCGCTGGTCTCCTGAGGAGAGGCGCTGCGGCGGCAGGGTGTTGCCTGCCGCCGCAGGCCCGTATCAGGCCGCACAGGCTCAGAACCGGTAACTGATGCTTATCGCCGCCGCCGTATCCGACCAGCCTTTGTCGCCCACCTGCTGTCCGATGGTGCCTTTTACGCCCAAGCCGCCGCCCAGCGCCCCATCGATTCCGACGCGCGCCTCCGCGATGTTGCGGCTGCCGTTCTGCGAAACGCTGACGCAATCCATCCGCACCACGTACTCGCGCGTGTTGTGGATCCAGTTCACCTCCGCGAACAGCCCGAACTGGCGTCCGGTGTTGTCGTCCAGCTGCGAGTGACCTTTCATGAACGCCTTCATCCCCAGGCTGCTGCTTATGTTATCCTGGCCTGAACCCTGCACCAGCGTACCGTTGCGCTCGGTATGATCATCCGCCTTAATTCCTGACCAGCTCACCCGCGCCTGCGGCTGCAGAAAGAATGCCGTGCGCGCATTTGCGCCCAGCGGGATCACATAGCCGGTGGAGAGTGATGCGCTCAGCCCTTTTGAACTGTAGGATTCGCCCGCCTCGTCCTCACCATCCACGCTATTGTTAAACCAGCTGTACTGCAGCGTGCTGTCTGCCCACAGGCCCCTTTCGTCCGTGCCCTGCGCGAACCAGGTCCCGTAAAGGCCGGTAGTGTACCCGTTAACCTGCCCCCGGGCCCGGTAGCCGGTGATGGTTGATGCGGTGTTGCTTTTGCTGTTGCCGTAGCCCGCCATCAGACCAAAACGCGCCGTTTCCGTCGCCGCCACATCACCGCCCAGCATCGTCACGCTGCTGTTAGCGCGGGTTGAAAGCTGTCCGCCGCCCGCGTTCAGGCGGTTATGATCGCCCGATGTGCGCAGCCACAGCGAAGTATGCTTCTCTTCCCCCGTGACCGGATCAAGGTACCAGGTGCCCTGGCGGTCGTTCATGCGTGTGTCGAACAGCGTCGAAGCCGTGGCCAGGTTTGCCGCATAGGCGCCCCCCTCCGGACGCAGCACCATGACGCCTTTGCCGCTGCCGTCGCTACCGCTGCTGCCCCCGCTGCCACTGCCGTTATCACCACCGCTGTTATCACCGCTGCCGCTATCACCATCACCGCCACCATTATCGCCACCGCTGCCGTTGCCCTCTTCTTCATCCGGAATAATGGGAAGCCCGGTTTCAAGATCCGTACGGTTGGTGAGATACCAGTCCCGGTTCCCGCGCACCAGACGGTAGTCGTAGGCGCCCGCCACGATGCGGCCCTCTTGCGTAAAGGCGCTGCTGTCCGCGCTGCCCTCTACCTCAATCAACGTAATACCGTTCAGCGTCTCTGCGCCGCTACCGCCCAGATTATTCACCCGGACCCGGGTAGTGCCGGTTACATCACCGGTCACGACCAGCCGATCTGAAGTGGCGCTGTCGTCGCCCAGTTCAGTACCAAACAGCAGCAGGCCGTTATAGCCGGTGTAGTTGCCGTTTACGGTCAGCACCGCACCGGCGCTGCTCCCGGCAAGGTTGATGGTACCGGCGTTGATGATGTCGCCCAGCGTCCGGCTAAAGCCGTTAAGGTCAATAAGACCGGTGCTGTTGTTTGTCAGGGTGTCAGTGTGAAGCTGCGTACCACTGCCGGTAATCAGCACGGTGCCGTCGTTAACGAAAGTGCCTGACGTAAAGCCAGCACCCTCTTCAAGCTGCAGGATGCCGGCGTTGTCATACTGGCCGGAGAGACGCATGCTGCTGCCTGCGCCACTCAGCAGCATAGTGCCGCCGTTCGTCACGCGCCGGGTGGTAACTGCTGCGCCGCCAGTGACGCTGAAGTCAGCATTGCTGGTCAGCCCGTCTGCGAGCGTGAGCGTGGTCCCGGTATCTCTGAGCATGACCCGGCCATTATTAGTCAGCGCAGCTGCAGTGATTTTTGCGCCGGATGCCGCCTCAACAGCGCCCACATTTGTAAACGGTCCGGTAATATTAAGCGTTGTATTCTCGCCAGCCACTGACAGCCGTCCGCTGCCTGTATATCCTGCATTCATATTCACAACGGTTGGTGATACTGAACCGCTTACGATGACGGTGCCGTCGTTGGTTACCTGCCCCAGATCCTGGCTTAGGCCATTCAGGTCCAGCGTACCTGTGCCTGACAGGCGATAGCGGGAGTTTCTGCTTAAGGCGTTGGCCGCTCCCGCGCGCAGCACTCCGCCGGTTACAGAGGTGGTGCCTGAATAGCTGTTCTGATTAGCCAAAGTAGTGGTGCCGGATAACACGGCGACATCCCCGTTGCCTGTGAGAGCATGGGTAAAAACATAATCTGAACCGGTGTGATCAAATACCACGCCTGCACGCGATGATGACGTTGAAGCCAGGGCAATTGAACGGGTTAAACGGGTATTGATCACGCCTGGCCCATTTATTCCATTTGTGGCATCACCAATCTGGAGGGTTGCCGGGGCTGAGCCTGAGCCTCCGGTTAAGCTGAAGGTATTTGCCGTCAGAGTGCCGCCTCCGGCAAGCAGCAGGCGCCCCCCGGTCTGAACCATATTGCCCGTCAGATCGGCTAATCCACCGTTCAGAACCTGCAGGTTGGTTCCAGTGGCAATCAGGTCAGCCACCTGCAGAATTGAGTTCGCGCCGTTGACGCTTATTAAACTCCCGTTCGCTATTATATTTTTTGGAGGGGCATTACTACTGGTCCCCGCCCGTATATCGAGCAGGCCGCCATTGTCTATATTAATAGTACTGTTTGTTAACCGCTGGTCATCCACGAGTATGCTTGAATGCATCCTCAGGTATGAACCTTTACCAGAAACGTTAATTGTGCTGCCGTCACTGATTAAACCGTTTATTTGCGCAACATTGCCTGTTGCACCATCCAGTATATTGAGCACCGATCCCTTATCTAATGAATAATTATTATCGAAATTATACAAGTTAAAGTGTGAACCGCTGCCTCTGGCCGTCACGGTGCCATAGATCTCACTTCGCTGTAGATAGAGACGGCCGCCATTGCTCACCAGCACTGAACCTGCGCCCGGCGCGCTGCTGTCACCGAGGCTCATGTCAAAAGAAGTGAGATGAGTAGTCGCGCCAGTCAGCAAAAACGTGCCAAACCGGCCTACTCTGATAATGTCTGAAAGGCTGGAAAACGATCCATCAGAGAGGGTTGCCGTTCCCGTGGCTAAAATACCAATATTCCCTGAACAGCCTCCCGATGGCTGACAGGTGAGAGATGAATCGCCTGAGTTAGAAACCTGAGCCCGCGAGACAGGCACGCTGCAGAGAGCAGCCCCGAGGATGAATTGACAGCCTGTCGCTGTAACGAGCCTGAGAAGCGCCATTTAATATTCCTTTTAAAAGGACACAGAGAGTAATATTGATAATTATTCAATCCTGCTAAATAAAGCACAATCAATTTAGTCAAAAAATAAAGCAACTTTACATAAGTCAGCTTATGAATTAGCAGAAGCACGCGGGCAGATATTCTTATTGATATTTTTTTATTTTATTAAGTTGTGAATAAAATAAAAAACTGTGATTTATTCGCGAAAAGGTGTTAGCAGACTTCATTACGCGGCTCAGTGGCTTAATAAAGCTGTGTGGCGTGTTATCGACGATGTAGCAGTGAGCGTTAGGTTTCACCATCGCCCGGCCCGCCGGGATAGTGGCGTCATTATGCTGCTGCTGAGGGACGAGTAATGATGAACAAAGAGTTGGAAGCACAGAGAGGAAACGGCAGGCGCAGGTAACGGATATCAGGAGGCAGGTACTGCAGAGAGCAGACCGGGTGCGCATCGCTGCGCACCCGGTCACGAACATCACACTTCTTCGCTGAACTGCGGGACCGGATTACGGAAAGTACGGGTCACGAACGCCAGGTAGATGATACCAATTGCGCCCCATACCAGACCCAGCACCATGGAAGTCTCTTCGAGATTGATCCAGAGTGCACCCACCGTCAGCGCGCCCATCACAGGCAGCACCAGATAGTTGAGATGGTCTTTCAGCGTCTTGTTACGCTTCTCACGGATCCAGAACTGCGCGATCACAGAGAGGTTAACAAAGGTAAACGCGACCAGCGCACCAAAGTTGATCAGCGCCGTAGCGGTCACCAGATCAAAGTTGATAGCCAGCAGTGCCACCGCGCCGACCAGCAGTACGTTCAGTGACGGCGTGCGATATTTTGGATGCACGAAGCCAAAGATACGCTGCGGGAAGACGCCATCGCGGCCCATCACGTACATCAGACGTGAAACGCCTGCGTGTGCTGCCATGCCTGACGCCAGCACGGTCACCACGGAGAAGATCAGGATCCCGATCTGCAGCGCTTTACCGGCCACAAACAGCATGATTTCAGGCTGTGACGAGTCCGGATTCTGGAAACGCGAGATATCCGGGAAGTAGAGCTGCAGGAAATAGGAGACCGCGATAAAGATCACACCACCAATCAGCGCCGTCAGGAAAATGGCGCGCGGAATGGTGCGTTCAGCATCTTTGGTCTCTTCCGACAGCGAGCTGATGCCGTCAAAGCCGAGGAACGAGAAGCAGAGAATCGTCGCACCGGTGATCATCGGCACCACCTGAGCATGCTCAGACCAGAACGGCTTCGTGCTCACCAGCGTACCGGAGCCAATACCGTGCGCCACACCGTAAACCACCATACCGGTGATCACGGCCATGACTACAACCTGCAGCACCACAATGACGCTGTTAAAGTTGGCCACGGTTTTGATACCACGCAGGTTGGAGATGGTCATAAAGGCCACCAGCAGCACAACGAAAATCCACGACGGAATGCCCGGCACCAGCGACTCAAAGTAGCTTTTTGCCAGCAGGATGTTGATCATCGGCATGAACAGATAGTCCAGCAGCGATGACCAGCCCACCATAAAGCCGACGTGCGGACTGATGGCTTTCTGAGCGTAGGTATAAGCGGAGCCCGCAGATGGGAAGCGGCGTACCAGCTTACCGTAACTCACAGCCGTAAACAGAATCGCAATCAGGGCGAAAGCATAGGCGGTGGCGACGTGGCCGTCGGTTAAACCTGACACAATGCCGAAGGTATCAAACAGGGTCATTGGCTGCATATACGCCAGGCCCATCATGACGACCGGAAGCAGGGTCAGAGTTTTTTTCAGATGTGCACGCTGAGGTGCGGCAGAGGTATTAAGCGACATTGTTCAGACCCCCTACAGCAGCAACTGATGTCAGTTGTACCACAGGGATACTGCGCAACGTGCTGCAGTGAGAAGTGATATTAGTGTTTGCGATTGTCGCCGCGCCGTAATCATCACGAAAGCGAGAACCAGCCAGTGCTGGTGCAATTGTAAACAGTCCCATCTTTGTTCCTCAAATCTCACGCAGAAGCGTGTTTCGGTGTCTATCTATCCGGATACGTGTCCGGCCTCGGTTATGTATGTATTAAAAACATTATGCAAA
The DNA here is from genome assembly GCF_007680655.1 of Pantoea sp. PSNIH1. Taxonomy (NCBI): domain Bacteria; kingdom Pseudomonadati; phylum Pseudomonadota; class Gammaproteobacteria; order Enterobacterales; family Erwiniaceae; genus Pantoea; species Pantoea sp. PSNIH1. The sequence continues at coordinate 276,808 of NZ_VEIP01000001.1, read as the reverse complement.
AAAATAACCGACGCTCAATGCGTCGGCTATGTTCTGTCTTTTGCAGGGGGCATATTTTGCCCCAACTTATACCATCGACACAAGACGTTAACGCAATTCTTCTGTGCGTCAGGCGTTCTTTAGCATCCAGTCAATCTCTGTAGCGGTGATCAATCGCTCAAACTCGCGCAGCTCACACTGCTTGCAGCTATGCCACACGCGGCTGAAACGCTCTCCCAGCAGCTTCTGCAGCGGGTAGCTGCTCTCAAACTCATAGAGTGCGTCGCTCTGGCGAATCGGCAGTGCCAGCCCTTCCGCCGCATGTCCGTTTCCGGTCACCGCATGAGGTAAAGGTAGCTGATTATCCAGACCGTGCAAAATACCGGCAAGAATTGTTGACACGACCAGATAGGGATTTGCATCCGCACCCGCTACACGATACTCCACGCGATGGTTCTCTTTGTCGCCGCACGGAATGCGCAGCGCCACGGTGCGATTGTTATGTCCCCACGACGCCTGCAGCGGCACAAACGACTCTGGCGAGAAGCGCCGGTAAGCATTGACGTTGGGCGCCAGCAGCGCCATTGACGCCGGCATCAGGTCAATCATGCCCGCCAGCGCGCGCTTCAGCAGCGGCGAGTTGCTGCCATCATCGAGAGAGAAAGCGTTATGATCCGCCGCGTCGAGCATGCTGATATGTACGTGCATACCGCTGCCGGCATACTCTTCATAGGGCTTCGCCATAAACGTGGCGGTCATACCGTGATTTTCCGCCACCTGCCGCACCAGTCGCTTCAGCAGCACCGCGTCGTCGCACGCTTTAAGGATGTCCTGCGTGTGATGCAGGTTGATCTCAAACTGGCCCGGTGAGGCTTCTGCCAGGGCGCCATCTGCCGGGATACCCTGCCGCTGCGCCAGCACGTCGATATCGCGCAGCACGTCAGCAAAATTGTCGAGATTGTCCACGGAGTAAACCTGACAGTGCATGTTGCGCTCTGCGCTGCCCGGCGAGCACGGTGGCTGAATAAAGCCGCCGGCGTCACGTTGCTTATCAACCAGATAGAACTCCAGCTCTACCGCTACCACCGGAAACAGCCCGCGATTGCGCAGCTGCTGCCACAGCCGGTTCAGCACGTTTCGGGGTTCAACGTCAAAGGGAGTGCCATCTTGGTTGCACATCGTCAGCAGCAGCTGGGCAATGCGTTGCGGATCGGAAGCAGAAGGGATAAGCGTGCCAGGAACAGGAATACAGAGGTTGTCGGGTTCGCCAAGTGCCTGTCCGAGACCGGCTTCCTCAACGGTGTTGCCGAGAATATCCATGGCAAAAACAGAGGCGGGAAAGTAACACCCTTTTTCCAGCTTTGGCAGCGCGGCAACCGGAATGCGCTTACCGCGAAAAACACCATTTAAATCATTTAACAGGATATCGACATACTGCGTTTCGGGATGGCGTTCCAGCCAGGTTTTCACCTCCAGCTGGAACGCGCTTGTTCGCTTCTCTTCACTGTGCCGCGTGAAATCTTCTACTTCCACGATATTCGTCATATACCACCCGCCAGTTACCGTTAATGAGGTTTGCGCGATGCTTTAATTCCGAACTACAGCTCTAACATAGCGCCAACACAAATAGTGTGCAAATGTAACAATCTGGTTTGCAGTTCGGCGCGGGCAGATTAGATTGAGAATAACAGGCTCGCTTAAACGCCTGCCTGAATTTGCCGGCAGAGCGTCAGCACTCTCAGCGTGGTAACCCGATGATGACAGATGCTGTAAAACCGCTGATCGGAATAGTGATGTGCCAGAACATGGCCGGTCCCCACCCCGCTCAGACGCTGCACAATAAATATCCGGATGCGGTGGTTGCGGCCGGTGGCGTACCGCTGCCGCTGCCGCATCAGCTGCTGCAGGCACCAAAGCTGCTGGCGCAAAGCATGGCGCTGCTGGACGGCCTGCTGCTGCCCGGCAGCCCCAGCAATATTGAACCCTGGCACTATGGCGAAGCGGGCAGTGAAGCGCACAGCGATCCGGGGCGCGATCGCCTGGCCTTTGCGGCCATTACCTGGGCCACCAGCCGGCAGATGCCGCTGCTGGGTATCTGTCGTGGCCTGCAGGAGCTGGTGGTCGCCAATGGCGGCGCGCTCTATCGTCAGCTGCATCAGGTTGACGGGTTTCAGGATCACCGTGAAGACCCCGCCCGGCCGCTGTCGCAACAGTACGCTGCGGCGCATCTGGTCACGCCGGAACCGGGCGGGCTGCTGAGTCAGCTGCCTGACTGCCAGGCCCCCTTCGCCGTTAACTCACTGCATGCGCAGGGCGTACGCACGCCGGGTCCGCAGCTGCGCATAGAAGCACGCGCCGCAGATGGCGTGATTGAGGCGGTGAGCCTGCGTCATCACCCTTTTGCGCTGGCGGTACAGTGGCATCCGGAGTGGCAGTCTGAGCAGAACCCGGTTTCACGCCAGCTGTTTGCTGCTTTTATTCAGGCCGCCAGCGATTATCACCGGGCACGACCCTGAGGAGGATGTGATGCACCATGTGGAGAGCTATTACGCAGCCAGCGCTAACCCGCACGCCCCCTGGCCTGCGCTGCAGGAGAGTATTCAGTGCGACGTCTGTATTATCGGCGGCGGCTTTACCGGTCTCTCCTCGGCGCTGTTTCTGACCGAAGCGGGCTACGACGTGGTCGTGCTGGAGGCGGCCACCATCGGCTTTGGTGCCAGCGGACGTAACGGCGGTCAGGTAGTTAATTCCTATAGCCGCGACGTGGATGTGATCGAGCAGCGCTACGGTAAAGAAACCGCCGCGATGCTCGGCAGCATGATGTTTGAGGGTGCCGATATTATCCGCGACCGTATCGATCGCTACGCCATCAGCTGCGACTACCGGCCGGGCGGTATTTTCGCTGCCCTCAACCCGCGGCAGATGGGCCACCTGCATCGTCAGCAGGCGAGCTGGGCGCGCTACGGCAATCAGAGCCTGGAGCTGCTGGATGAGCGCGGCATCCGGCGGGAAATCGCTACCGATCGCTATGTCGGCGGTCTGCTGGATAAGCGCGGTGCGCATCTGCATCCGCTGAACCTGGCGCTGGGAGAAGCGGAGGCGATCCGCCGCCACGGCGGGCGTATTTATGAACACTCCGCCGCCCTCGCCGTGCACTACGGCGCACCGCACCGCATTACCACCGCGCACGGGGAGGTGCATGCTACCTTTGTGATCTTTGCCGGCAACGCCTATCTGCCGGCGCAGCTGGAGCCGCGCCTGAGCTGCAAAAGCATGCCGTGCGGCTCGCAGATTGTAACCACCGAACCGCTGAGCCGCGACCAGGCGCTCGGGCTGCTGCCTAACAACTACTGCGTGGAAGATTGTAACTATCTGCTCGATTACTTTCGTCTTACCGCGGATAACCGTCTGCTGTATGGCGGAGGCGTGGTATATGGCGCGCGCGAACCAGCTGACATTGACGCTCTGATCCTGCCCAAGCTGCAGCGCACATTTCCGCAGCTGCGCAATATCAAAATCAGCCACCGCTGGAGCGGTAATTTTCTGCTGACGCTGTCGCGGATGCCGCAGTTTGGTCAGCTGGAGCGGAACGCCTATTTTATGCAGGGCGACAGCGGCCATGGCGTAACCTGCACGCATCTCGCCGGCAGGCTGATTGCCGAGGTGCTGCGCGGTCAGGCGGAGCGGTTTGATGCCTTTGCCCGGCTGCCGCATCTGCCATTCCCTGGCGGACGCCGGTTTAAAGTTCCTCTGACGGCAATGGGCGCCGTATGGTATGCGCTGCGCGATCGGCTGGGCGTCTGAGCCGCAGCGGGAGACGCAGATCTCCCGCCGGGTTTATGCCAGCGGCATGCGTGCCGGATCGGGGTAGCGATACTCAAAGCCGAGCTCATCGCAGATTTTTGTGCCATCAATCAGTTTGCCGGTCGGGCGGCCGGACTGCGCACTGAACGTGGGCGGCACCAGGCCCAGCTTCTTTGTCACGTCAGGGTAAAACGTATCCCGCGACGGATGATGCGGCGCGCAGAGGTTGTAGGTGTGCCCGCCTTTTGGCCGCTGCAGCAGCAGCATAATCGCCTCTACCACATCATCCAGATGCACCAGGTTCACGCCGTGACTGCCCTGTTCCAGCCCGGTTTTCCCGGCCAGAAAGCGACCAGGATGGCGATCCGGCCCCACCAGACCGGCGAGCCGCAGAATATCCACGCTGGTGCCCGGCAGGCCGTGCAGCCAGTGCTCCAGCTCGACCAGTGTTTTGCCGGCGACTGTCTCCGGCTGGAGCGCGCTCTGCTCTTTCATGATCCCCTCACCTGCGCCGTAGACCGAGGTGGAGCTGGTGAAAATAATGCGCGGCACCCGGCTTGCCAGCGCCGTGTCCACCACGTTTTGTACCGCCTGCATATAGGCGTCAGCCCCCTGCACGGTGCGGCTGGCCGGCAGCGTAACCACCAGCGCATCCACCTGCATCAGCGCCTCAAGTTCGTCAGCATCACACTCAATTTCCGGCGTCAGTTTCAGCTGATACGCCTCAATGCCGCAGCGCCGCGCGGCTTCAACGCCATCCGGCGTGGTTTTTGTGCCGGTCACTTCCCAGCCCCGCGCCGTCAGCGCCATTGCCAGCGGCATCCCCAGCCAGCCCAGACCCGTAATCGCGACTCGTTTCATCTCTGCTCCTGCTGTTGCGCGCCATCGTTATCTCATCTTAGAGCGGCGCTGCCCGGCAAACCAGCGCAAAGTGTTGCGGAAGGTTCCGTAAACTGACGTTAAAAAAGGGTTGCCAAGCCGCGCCATCTTCGCTAGGTTAATCAGCACGCAAATGAATACTCATTCAGCAACGGAATTTATTATGACACGCGTTCAGTTCAACCATCATCACCACCATCACCCTGACTAGTCTTTCAGGCGATGTGTGCTGGGAGACGTTCAGGATCTTCCAGTGGTGCGAGCGCAAAGAGAGCCCCCGGAAGATCATCTTCCGGGGGTTTTTTTATGGGCGAACGCAAACGTAACACGTTCAGACAGGATCAAATAAGAGGACAGGAACCATGTTAGATAACACCCGTTTACGCATAGCTATGCAGAAATCTGGCCGTTTAAGTGATGAATCACGCGAACTGCTGGCGCGCTGCGGCATCAAAATCAACCTTCAGCAGCAGCGTCTGATTGCGTTTGCGGAGAACATGCCTATCGATATCCTGCGCGTGCGCGATGACGATATTCCCGGTCTGGTGATGGATGGCGTGGTCGATCTCGGCATTGTCGGTGAGAACGTGCTGGAAGAGGAGCTGCTGACCCGCCGCTCGCAGGGTGAGGATCCGCGCTACTTTACGCTGCGTCGTCTGGATTTCGGCGGCTGCCGCCTGTCGCTGGCGATGCCGGTAGATGCCGACTACACCGGTCCGCAGTGCCTGAACAACGCCCGTATCGCCACCTCCTATCCACATCTGCTGAAACAGTATCTCGACAAACAGGGTATCCCGTTTAAATCCTGCCTGCTGAATGGTTCAGTAGAAGTCGCGCCGCGCGCAGGCCTGGCTGATGCGATCTGCGATCTGGTCTCTACCGGCGCCACGCTGGAGGCCAACGGCCTGCGTGAGGTCGAGGTGATCTACCGCTCCAAAGCGGTACTGATCCAGCGCGACGGCGAGCTGCCGGCTGCCAAGCAGGCGCTGGTCGACACCATGATGACGCGTATCCAGGGCGTGATCAAAGCGCGCGAATCAAAATATATCATGCTGCACGCGCCGAGCGAGCGGCTGGAAGAGGTTATCGCCCTGCTGCCTGGCGCCGAGCGTCCTACCGTGCTGCCGCTGGCGGGCGAAGTGAGCCGCGTGGCGATGCACATGGTCAGCAGCGAGACGCTGTTCTGGGAAACCATGGAAAAACTGAAAGCGCTGGGCGCCAGCTCGATCCTGGTGCTGCCGATTGAAAAAATGCTGGAGTAACCGATGAGCACCCTGATGACCCCAATCAGCTGGCAGCAGTGCGACGCCGCACAGCAGCAGGCGCTGCTGCAGCGTCCGGCCATTGCCGCTTCTGCCACCGTCAGCGCCACCGTGCAGAACGTGCTGGCGGAAGTGAAATCGCGCGGCGACGCGGCACTGCGCGACTTCAGCGCGCAGTTTGATAAGGCGCAGATCAGCCAGCTGCGCGTCTCTGCGGCAGAGATGCAGGCCGCCAGCGCACGCCTGAGCGACGAGCTTAAACAGGCGATGGCGGTTGCCGTGCGCAATATTGAGACCTTCCACAACGCCCAGATTCTGGCCGCGGTGGATGTCGAAACGCAGCCCGGCGTGCGCTGTCAGCAGATTACGCGGCCGGTGCAGTCGGTAGGCCTCTATATTCCGGGCGGCTCTGCGCCTCTCTTTTCCACCGTGCTGATGCTGGCAACGCCGGCGCGCATCGCTGGCTGCGGCCGCGTAGTGCTCTGCTCGCCGCCACCGGTTGCCGATGAAATTCTCTATGCCGCACAGCTGTGCGGCGTGCAGGAGGTGTTTCAGGTCGGCGGCGCGCAGGCGATTGCTGCACTGGCTTTCGGCACCGAATCGGTGCCGAAAGTGGACAAAATCTTTGGCCCGGGCAACGCCTGGGTGACGGAGGCGAAGCGTCAGGTCAGCCAGCGGCTCGACGGCGCGGCTATCGATATGCCTGCCGGCCCCTCTGAAGTACTGGTGATCGCTGATGAAGGGGCGACGCCCGCGTTTGTCGCCTCTGACCTGCTGTCGCAGGCGGAACACGGTCCTGACTCTCAGGTGATCCTGCTGACGCCGTCGCAGAGGCTGGCCGAAGAGGTCGCGCAGGCCGTTGAGGCGCAGCTGGCCGCACTGCCGCGCGCCGCCACCGCGCGTCAGGCGCTGGCGAGCAGCCGCCTGATCGTGGCGCAGGATCTGGCGCAGTGCGTGGCGATTTCAAATCAGTATGGTCCGGAGCACCTGATCATTCAGACGCGCCAGCCGCGCGATCTGGTCGATGCTATCACCAGCGCCGGATCGGTATTTCTCGGCGACTGGTCACCGGAATCTGCCGGTGACTACGCCTCGGGCACTAACCACGTCCTGCCAACCTATGGCTATACCGCCACCAGTTCCAGCCTCGGACTGGCAGATTTCCAGAAGCGGATGACGGTGCAGGAACTGACGCCGCAGGGCTTTATGAACCTGGCCGCCACCATTGAAACCCTGGCCGCCGCCGAGCAGCTTGATGCGCACAAAAACGCCGTTACCCTGCGCGTTGCCGCCCTGAAGGAGCAAGCATGAGCACTGAAATTGAAACGTTAGCGCGTGCTAACGTCCGCGCCCTGACGCCCTACCAGTCAGCGCGTCGCCTGGGTGGCAACGGGGATGTCTGGCTGAACGCTAACGAATTTCCGCTGCCGGTGCCGTTTGAGCTGTCACAGCAGACGCTGAATCGCTATCCGGAGTGCCAGCCGCGGCTGGTGATTGAGCGCTATGCCGCCTACGCCGGTTTAACCCCGGAGCAGGTTCTGGTCAGCCGCGGCGCTGATGAGGGCATCGAGTTGCTGATGCGCGCGTTCTGCGAGCCGGGCAAAGATGCCATTCTGTTCTGTCCGCCGACATATGGTATGTACAGCGTCAGCGCCGAAACTATCGGTATTGAGTACCGTACCGTGCCGGCGCTGGACAACTGGCAGCTTAACCTGCCGGCCATTGCCGGTAAGCTCGATGGCGTAAAAGTGGTTTACCTCTGCAGCCCGAACAATCCGACCGGTAACCTGATCAATCAGGATGATATCCGGGCGCTGCTGGACATGACCGCCGGTAAAGCGCTGGTGGTAGCAGACGAGGCGTATATTGAGTTCTGCCCGGCCGCAACGCTTGCGGCGTGGCTGCAGGCGTATCCGCATCTGGTGATCCTGCGCACGCTCTCAAAGGCGTTCGCGCTGGCGGGTCTGCGCTGCGGTTTCACCCTGGCTAACAAGCCGGTTATCGATCTGCTGATGAAGGTGATCGCACCTTATCCGCTTGCCACGCCGGTCGCTGACGTTGCGGCGCAGGCGCTGAGCGAGGCGGGCATTGCGCTGATGCGTCAGCATGTCGCTGAACTCAACGCGAACCGCGCATGGCTGTATGAACAGCTTCCGCAGCTGCCCGTGGTGGAGCAGGTGTTTCCGAGCGAGACCAACTACATTCTCGCGCGCTTCACCGACTCGCCAGCCGTGTTTAAATCGCTGTGGGATCGGGGCATTATTCTGCGTGACCAGAACAAAAATCCCGGTCTTGCCGGATGCCTGCGCATCTCAATTGGTACCCGAACCGAGTGCGAGCGCCTGATCGCCGCGCTGCAAGCCTTTTCCGTGGAGCAAGCATGAGCCAGAAGATCCTTTTTATTGACCGTGACGGCACGCTGATTGCCGAGCCGCCGTCTGACTTTCAGGTAGATCGCCTGGATAAGCTGGCGCTGGAGAAAGATGTGATCCCCGCGCTGCTGGCGCTGCAGGAAGCGGGCTACCAGCTGGTGATGATCACCAATCAGGATGGTCTGGGTACCGAAAGCTTCCCGCAGGCCGATTTCGATGCGCCGCATACGCTGATGATGCAGATCTTTACCTCGCAGGGAATCAACTTCAGCGATGTGCTGATCTGCCCTCACCTGCCCGCCGATAACTGCGACTGCCGTAAACCCAAAACCCGGCTGGTTGAGGCGTGGCTGGCAGAGGGCGCGCTGGATAAAACCAGCAGCTATGTGATTGGCGACCGTCAGACCGATCTGCAGCTGGCGGAAAACATGGGCATTCAGGGCCTGCGCTACGGCGCCGAAGGCGAGAGCTGGGCCTCCATTCAGGCGCAGCTCACCAAACGCGACCGCTATGCGCTGGTCAACCGCAACACCAAAGAGACGCAGATCAAAGTGGAAGTGTGGCTCGACCGTGAAGGCGGCAGCAAAATCAACACCGGCGTCGGCTTTTTTGACCACATGCTGGACCAGATCGCGGTACACGGCGGCTTTCGCATGAATATCGACGTCAAAGGCGACCTCTATATTGACGATCACCACACGGTGGAGGATACCGGCCTGGCGCTGGGCGAAGCGCTGCTCAGGGCGCTGGGCGACAAGCGCGGCATTGGCCGTTTCGGCTTTGTGCTGCCGATGGATGAGTGTCTGGCGCGCTGCGCGCTCGATATCTCCGGCCGGCCGCATCTTGAATACAAAGCGGAGTTCAGCTACCAGCGCGTAGGCGATCTCAGCACTGAGATGGTCGAGCACTTCTTCCGCTCGCTCTCCTACGCCATGATGAGCACGCTGCACCTGAAAACCAAAGGCCGTAACGATCACCACCGCGTGGAGAGTTTGTTCAAAGCCTTTGGCCGCACGCTGCGCCAGGCGATCCGCGTCGAGGGGAATACCCTGCCGAGCTCAAAAGGAGTGCTGTGATGAACGTGGTCATTCTCGACACCGGCTGCGCCAATCTCTCGTCGGTCAGATGGGCGATTGAGCGCCTCGGCTATACGCCTGAAGTGAGCCGCGATGCCGATGTGGTACTGCGCGCCGATAAACTGCTGCTGCCGGGCGTCGGCACCGCACAGGCGGCGATGAACCAGCTGGCAGAGCGCGAGCTGATTGATCTGATCAAAGCCTGTACGCAGCCGGTGCTGGGGATCTGCCTCGGTATGCAGCTGCTGGGACGCGGCAGCGATGAGAATGGCGGCATCAGCACGCTGGGTATCGTTGATGAGCCGGTGGCGCTGATGGATACGCAGGGCCTGCCGCTGCCGCACATGGGCTGGAATCAGATCACCGCCAAAGCGGGACACCATCTGTTCCGCGATATTCCGGATGGCAGCTACTTCTACTTTGTGCACAGCTACGCGATGCCGGTTAACGCCGCCACGATTGCGCAGTGTGACTACGGCCTGCCTTTTACCGCCGCACTGCAGAAAGATAACTTCTTTGGCGTGCAGTTTCACCCCGAGCGCTCCGGCAAAGCGGGCGCGCAGCTGCTGAAAAACTTTCTGGAGATGTAATGATTATCCCCGCGTTAGATTTGATTGATGGCAAGGTGGTGCGCCTGCATCAGGGTGACTACGGTCAGCAGCGCGACTACGGCAGCGATCCGCTGCCGCGCCTGCAGGAGTATGAACGCCAGGGCGCCGGTGTGCTGCACCTGGTGGATTTGACCGGTGCAAAAGATCCGGCTAAGCGCCAGATCCCGCTGCTGACCACGCTGCTGCGCGGCGTCAGCGTACCGGTGCAGGTTGGCGGCGGCATTCGCCAGCGTGATGATGTGGCCGCCCTGCTTGCCGCCGGGGCCACGCGCGTGGTGGTCGGCTCAACGGCAGTCAAACAGCCGGAAGAAGTGAAAAGCTGGTTCAGCGAATTCGGTGCCGACGCCATCGTGCTGGCGCTGGATGTGCGCATCGACGCGGCTAACCGTAAAGAAGTGGCGATCAGCGGCTGGCAGGAAGCGGCGGGCGTTACGCTGGAAGAGGTGATTAGCTGGTATCAGCCGGTGGGCCTGAAGCATGTGCTCTGCACTGACATTTCACGCGACGGCACGCTGAGCGGCTCAAACGTGGCGCTGTATAAAGAGGTGTCTGCTGCTTTTCCGGACATCGCCTTTCAGAGTTCCGGCGGCATTGGCTCGCTGGCGGATATCGCCGCGCTGCGCGGCAGCGGTGCGCAGGGTGTGATCGTCGGTCGTGCCCTGCTGGAAGATAAATTTACGGTAGCGGAGGCGATTTCATGCTGGCAAAACGGATAATCCCCTGTCTGGACGTGCGTGACGGACAGGTTGTAAAAGGCGTGCAGTTCCGCAATCACGAAATCATCGGCGACATTGTGCCGCTGGCGCAGCGCTACGCGCAGGAAGGGGCCGACGAGCTGGTGTTTTATGACATCACCGCCTCATCGGATGGCCGCGTGGTCGACAAAAGCTGGGTCTCCCGCGTAGCGGAAGTGATCGACATTCCGTTCTGCGTCGCGGGCGGCATCAGAAGCGAGGAGGATGCCGCGCGCATTCTGCAGTTTGGCGCTGACAAAATCTCGGTCAACTCCCCGGCGCTGGCCGATCCGACGCTGATCACCCGTCTCGCCGACCGTTTTGGCGTGCAGTGCATAGTAGTAGGCATTGATACCTGGTTTGATGAGGCGAGCGGTAAATATCACGTCAACCAGTATACCGGTGATGAAGCGCGCACCCGGGTTACGCAGTGGGAAACCCTTGACTGGGTGCGGGAAGTGCAGAAGCTCGGCGCGGGCGAGATCGTGCTGAATATGATGAATCAGGATGGCGTACGTAACGGCTACGATCTGGTTCAGCTGCAGAAGGTCCGCGAAGTGTGCAGCGTGCCGCTAATCGCGTCCGGCGGTGCCGGCACCATGCCGCACTTCCTTGACGCCTTTACGCAGGCAAACGTTGATGGTGCCCTGGCGGCGTCGGTGTTTCATAAGCAGATTATTAATATCAGTGAGCTGAAAAACTTTCTGATCGACAACGGTGTGGAGATTCGCGCGTGTTAACAGCAGACCAACTGGCCCGCCTGGACTGGGTCAAAACCGCGGGCATGATGCCCGTTATCGTGCAGCACAACGTCTCCGGCGAAGTGCTGATGCACGGTTATATGAATGAGGCGGCGCTGGAAAAAACGCTGGCGGAAGGCAACGTCACCTTTTTCTCGCGCACCAAAGAGCGGCTCTGGACCAAAGGCGAATCCTCCGGCCACTTTCTGCAAGTGTTGAGCATTACGCCAGACTGTGATAACGATACGCTGCTGGTGCTGGCGAACCCGGTCGGGCCGACGTGCCATCTTGGCACCTCCAGCTGCTTCTCGCCTGCCGCCCCGGAGTGGACGTTCCTCTATCAACTGGAGCAGCTGCTGGCGTCGCGGAAAGATGCCGATCCCGCCAGCTCCTATACCGCCAGCCTCTACGCCAGCGGCACCAAGCGTATTGCGCAGAAGGTTGGCGAAGAGGGCGTGGAGACCGCGCTGGCGGCCACGGTGAACGATCGTCATGAACTGACCAACGAAGCCTCCGACCTGCTCTATCACCTGATGGTGCTGCTGCAGGACCAGGATCTGGATTTAAGCGCGATCGTTAACAATTTGCGCGTCCGTCATAAGTAACCAATTGTGCAACATGCTGCTCAAAATTAGTAACCAGGAATTATTTTGAGCAGCATTCTTCTCAACAGCCGTCGTTATTGGATCAGCCAACTGGGACTGCAGGGCAAATCCGCAGGTGAGCAGGATTACGCACTACTGAAAGCGGGTACCATCGCCCCCGTGGGTAATCTGCGTATTAAAGAGTCTCTGCCACAGCTTCCTGTGAATAGCACTCTGCCAACCCGGCGTTTTTCCGCAGAATGGGCTATTGAGCGCGACAGTGATTTTCTTGAATACGCACAGCAGATGGGCGCGGCCAGCGGCGGTGCAACGGGTGCAGGCGGGGAAGCGCCAAAATTATTGTTACGCCGGAATGCACAACAGGAAGTGTGGATAGATACCTGGCAAGACGATCCTTTGAATCAGGATACCTCTTATCTCGTTAAATATCCGCGTGGTGCTCGCAGCCCGATTGATTGCGATATTCTGCGCGCCGAGTATCACTTCTATCATGAACTTCAGGCACTGGGCATAGACACTATTGATACCAGGCAAATGCTGTTGTGCGAAGGCACACGTTACCCATCGCTATGGCTACCACGATTTGATATAGCGTTCGTTGAAAACAGAAAAGTCCTGTATGGACTGGAATCCGTCTACTCACTGGTGCAAAAAGCGCCGGGAAGCTATCTCAACCATTTCGACATCATTCACTGTCTGATAGAAAAGTTGAATTTGGCAGAGGCAGAACGCGAATTACTGGTTATTGAATGGGTTAAACGCGACATGCTGAACATTGCCTTTGGCAACTCCGATAATCATGGCCGTAACAGTGCTATTTTGAAAAAACCCAGCGGTATGTGGCTTGCCCCCGTTTACGACTTTGCGCCCATGAAAGCCGATCCTGAAGGTGTGGTTCGTACTACACAATGGGGCTCACCGTATGAAGAAGGCGGTCATTACAACTGGCATCTGATTGCACAACGTCTGAACTATCTGGTCTCTGAGAAAAGGTTACTGGAGGCGCTACGTATACTAGCGAAAAAGCTGACTGGTCTTAAGGTGCGCCTGGCGCAACGCGGTGTGCCTGCGTCAATTCTCGAAATGCCCGGCGTTGGCTTCAATTTTCTGGATGAGCGCATCGCAGGGTGGAAATTATGATGAAAACCATGACGCCGTTTGAACGTGAAGCGTTATTCCTGGCGTTATTACGTCAGTCGATTGAAGAAAAAGCCAGCCACGGCAAGTTACTTATGCAACTCCGCAAACAGGTGCTGGGATTTTCACAGGATCGCTATGCGGCGCTGGCTGGCATCAGCCGGCGTACCCTGTCAGATATCGAACAGGATAAAGAGAGCGTAACCCTGAATGTGCTGAATCGCGCTTTCAGGCCGCTGGGGCTGGAAATGGGTGTGTTGCCACAACAATCTCACATGCGGCAAACGCTGATTGCGCTGCTGGCTCAACAGGGCGCATCCCATGACCACCCATGAAAAACTTATCGCCCTGCTCGACCAGCACGGCGCTCAATATCGCCTGCTGGAGCATGCAGCGAACGGGAAGTGTGAAGCAGTGGCGGCTTTGCGAGGTACAGAGGTGGGCCAGGGTGCGAAAGCGCTGGTGTGCCATGTCAAAGGTAACGGTATCAAGCAATATGTACTGGCGGTGCTGCCGGCCGATCGGCAGGCGGACCTGAGTAAAGTGGCGGCTGCGGTGGGTGGACGTCGTGCCTCGCTGGCCTCCCCGGCAGAAGTGGATGCCCTGACCGCCTGTGTATTTGGGGCGATTCCACCGTTTAGCTTTCATGAAGATTTACGGCTGGTAGTCGATCCGCTGTTGTTTGAACGCTATGGCGAAATCGCGTTTAATGCCGGAGTGCTGGAGAGATCCGTAGTGCTGAATATTAACGATTACCAGCGGCTGCATAATGGTAACGTGATGAAAATAATCCTCTAATTGCCATCCGCCACCGCGGGGGGTACTCTCGGAATACCCGCTTTTACAACAGAAGAACCCGTTTATGGCACACTCCCGTTTTACCGCGCGTCTGCGCAATACCGCAGCGCTGGCGCTGCTGGCTGGCTGCGCTTTTGGCGCGCAGGCAAAGATTGATCAGGTGCGTTTCGCGGTTGATCCGACCTATCCGCCGTTTGAGTCCAAAACCCCGCAGGGCAAGCTGGTGGGGTTTGATATCGATCTGGGCAACGCGCTGTGCGCGCAGATGCAGGCCAAATGCATCTGGGTGGAAAGCCAGTTTGACGGCATGATCCCGGCGCTGAAGGCGCGCAAGTTTGACGCTATCCTCTCCGATATGGGCGTGACCGAAGAGCGCCTGAAGCAGATCGACTTTACCGAACCGATGTATGACACGCACGTGCAGCTGATAGCGCGTAAAGGCTCCGGCCTGCTGCCGATCGCAGAGTCGCTGAAGGGCAAAAGCGTGGGCGTGGAACAGGGTACGGTGCAGGAGCGTTATGCGCGCGCTAAATGGCAGCCGCACGGCGTCAATGTGGTGCCGTATGGCGACCAGGCTCAGGTGGAAAGCGACCTCATCTCCGGCCGTCTGGACGCGGTGTTTACCGACGCTGCGCAGGCGGCTATCGGTTTTCTGAAACATCCACAGGGGAAAGATTTTGCGCTGGCCGGCCCGATTGTGCAGGACCCGCTGATTGGCCCTGGCACCGCTATCGGCCTGCGTAAAGGCGACACTGAACTCAAAGCGGCGCTCAACGGCGCGTTTGATGAGCTGAAGAAAAACGGCACATTTGACACTATCCAGAAGCGCTACTTCGCGACAGATATCTCTGTCCAGCCGTGAATCTCCGGCGGCGCGTTTGCCGCCGCTTTTTTAACGGAACTATACTCTGTTCAGTCACCTTAACAGGCATGCGCGCTACTGCAGCCTCAGAAACAGGACACCGGCCGCCCTATGCAACAACAACATCATCCATTACTGAGCGCCTCGCTGGGCACCCAGCGAGAGATAGTCAGCTTTCATTTCGGTACCGACTCGCAAAAGCGCGTCTATATTCAGGCCGCCCTGCATGGCGATGAGCTGCCAGGTATGGCGGTTGCCTGGTATCTTAAACAGAAGCTGCTGGCGCTGGAGTCCGCCGGCAAGCTGAAAGCGAAAATCACGCTGGTCCCGGTCGCCAATCCGCTGGCGCTGGGTCAGCACTGGCACGGCACGCATCTGGGGCGTTTTCATACTCTCTCTGGCCAGGATTTTAACCGGCGCTTTCCGGCGCTGGGTGAGAAGCTGGCCGCTGAACTGGCGGGGTCTTTGACGCAGAGTGAATATGAAAACAGACGCCTGATCCGCGATGCCATCGACCTTTACTACCGCGATCAGATAGCCAGAACCGAGCTGGAGTCGCAGCGCTATACCCTGATGCGTATGGCAAGTCAGGCCGATCTGATGATCGACCTGCACTGCGACTGGGATGCGCTGCCGCATCTCTATACAACGCCTCACGCCTGGTCTGAAGTGGAACCGCTGGCGCGCTGGCTCGGCAGTGAGGTGCAGCTGCTGGCGCAGATTTCCGGCGGTGAGCCGTTCGACGAAGCGTGCTGCGAACCCTGGCTGACGCTGGCAAAACGCTTTGGCGATGACTACCCGATGCCGCGCGGTCTGCTGCCGGTGACGCTGGAGCTGCGCGGCGTCGCCGATGTCTCTGCGGAACAGGCGGAAAAAGATGCCGATGCAATCATTAATGCGCTCACCGAAAGCGGCTATATCAGCGGCGATCCGGGCGTCTCTCCTGCCCTGCGCCATCCGCCCACGCCGCTGGCGGGCTGTGAATATATTCATGCGCCCTACTCCGGCCTGCTGCTGAACCGGCGTAAGCTGGGTGAGTGGATTAAACCGGGGGAAGTGGTGGCAGAAGTGATCGATCCGGTCAGCGACCACATTACGCCGCTGGTTGCTGAGTATGGCGGCGTGCTCTACGCCAGAAACCTGACCAAATTTGTCACGTCCGGAATGCTGGCGGTGCGGCTGGCGGGGGAAAGTGCGGGACGCAGCGGTGAGCTGCTGGTGATGTGACGGCATAAAAAAACCGGCTCAGGGGCCGGTTTTTTTATTTTAGTGACGACTGCGGTAGTTGCTGACGATGCTGCGGCCAATCACGATAGCCGAACCCAGCACGCCGCCCAGGATCAGGGCTAACAATACGGTAAGGGTCTTTTTCGGACTGTCGCGGCGAATCGGCAGGTCAGCTTCAGCGATATAGCGGAACGACTGCAGGTTGTCTGCCTTGATGGTGACGTGCGTAATAGAGAGCAGCGCGCGCTCGGCACTGTAATAGTCATCATCAAAATCGAGCGGCTTGGTCGCTTCATTGGTTACCATCGCCCGTAACGGTTCACTGCCCAGCAGATAGAGCGTGTCATCAGAGAGATACTCTGCCTGACTCAGCTGTGATTTTGCGAGGCCGGCCGCTTCCGCCACCTTCAGCGCCTGATTAATCACATCAAGACGATGCTGTTTTTTGTTAATGGCGATCTGCTTGTGCGCATCCAGAATTTCTTTCAGCTCTTTGGCTTTTACGCCCAGGCTATGTTTTAGATCCTGACCATAATCGCTGACGACTTCATTATTTACAGTCGTAAGATACTTTTTCAGCTGCGCCTGCGCTTCTTTTGCGCTCTGCGCGACAAAAGAGATAGTCAGCGCATCATTACTACCTTTATTCACCTGGTTGATTTTTAATGTTTCAGGCTCTTCCTGATTTGCCAGGGCGCCAGCGAGCGCATTCATTGAGGCGCTAAAGCGGCCAAATAGCTGGTTTTGCAGATCGGTAACTGACGGTTTTTCCTGGATGTTTTGCGCATAAAGCACGCTCAGCGTGGCGTTATAGCTGGCAACCTGTCCCGCTGAAGGCTGCGTAACAATGGCCTCAGACGTCCATTTTTCCTTCGCCACGCTTAAATAGACAATGCTTAACAACATCGTCACTACCATCGTCACAATAATTATCCATTTGCCTTTCCACAGCTGGACAATTATGTCGAGCAAATCTATTTCATCATTATTGTTTGAAGCCAGAACGCCCGGATCGTTATTCAGTCCGGGCTTATTGTTTGCATTCATAAATTCATTACTCGCCAATCATTATCAGCATAAAAAAACACCTCCCGGACGGGAGGTGTTAAGGACAGTTACTCTAACCACTCGGTGTGGAATACACCTTCTTTATCGGTACGCTTGTAGGTATGCGCACCAAAGTAGTCGCGCTGCGCCTGAATCAGGTTAGCAGGCAGCACCGCTGAACGGTAGCTGTCATAGTACGCGATAGCTGCGGAGAAGGTCGGGGTCGGGATGCCGTTCTGTACTGCATAAGCCACTACATCGCGTAGCGCCTGCTGATACTGGTCAGCGATATCTTTGAAGTATGGCGCTAACAGCAGGTTGGCGATATTGGCATCGGCAGCATAGGCGTCAGTAATTTTCTGCAGGAACTGTGCACGAATGATGCAGCCGGCACGGAAAATTTTCGCGATTTCACCATACTGCAGATCCCAGCTGTACTGCTCTGATGCCGCACGCAGCTGTGAGAAGCCCTGCGCATAGGAGACAATTTTGCCCAGGTAGAGTGCGCGACGCACTTTCTCAACGAACTCCGCTTTATCACCGCTTACTGCCTGCGCCTGTGGACCGCTCAGGACTTTAGAGGCAGCAACGCGCTGCGTTTTCAGTGAAGAGAGGTAGCGGGCAAATACAGATTCAGTGATCAGCGACAGCGGCTCACCCAGATCCAGCGAGCTCTGACTGGTCCACTTACCGGTGCCTTTGTTTGCTGCTTCATCCAGAATCACATCAACCAGGTAGTTACCTTCTTCATCTTTCTTGGTGAAGATATCTTTGGTGATGTCAATCAGGTAGCTACTCAGCTCGCCGTTATTCCAGTCGGTGAAGGTTTCAGCCAGCTCTTCATTGCTCAGACCCAGCGCACCTTTCAGCAGCGCATAAGCTTCAGCAATCAGCTGCATATCGCCATATTCGATACCGTTATGCACCATCTTCACATAGTGACCCGCGCCGTTCGGGCCGATATACGCCACGCAGGCGTCGCCATCTTCTGCACGGGCAGCAATCTTATCAAAGATAGGAGCAACCAGTTCATAAGCTTCTTTCTGACCGCCAGGCATGATAGAAGGGCCTTTCAGCGCGCCCTCTTCACCGCCGGAGACGCCGGTACCGATGAAGTTAAAGCCCTGCTCGCTGAGCTCCTGATTACGACGGATGGTGTCTTTATAGAAGGTGTTACCGCCATCAATCAGAATGTCGCCTTTATCCAGATGCGGCGTCAGCGATGCGATAGTTTTATCTGTCGCTTCACCCGCCTGCACCATCAGCAGAATACGACGCGGTTTTTCCAGCGACTCAACAAACTCTTCTACGGTGTAAAACGGAGCAAGTTTCTTACCCGGATTCTCAGCAATGACTTCATCGGTCTTTTCGCGTGAGCGGTTGAAGATAGAAACGGTGTAACCACGGCTTTCGATATTGAGAGCCAGGTTACGGCCCATTACTGCCATCCCTACTACGCCGATCTGTTGCTTAGACATCGTTATCTCCTGTCATTTGGTATCGCTTATAAATGAACATGCAAGTGCATATCAAACTAGCAACAATATACTACAAAAATTTAAAAATTACTTGAATGCTAATAGGATATTATTTCCTAAATATTGCACGCCAAGCATAAAAAGTAAAACACTCGATAGCTCTATGCAAACTAAGTTTTTCAATATCCCTATAAATTTGCCACTGCCTTTTACACTTCTTAAGCTTATTCCTAGATATAGAATTTGGTAAGATTCTATAAAAAGTTAAGACCTCATTAATCAAATAAGCTCTGCTTCCGCCTTTGAGCAATTTAAGCCACAACGCATAATCCTGGCCCGTTCTAATAAGTGGCATGAAAAAATCATCAAATGATTCTTTTTTAAACATTACAGTGGAGCATCCGAGGGTTGCCTTTTTTTTCAACATATCCTGATAGCTGAAACTAATATTTTCACCTTGCAAATCCACAGTCTTACCTAAAGAGTGACCTGAAGAGTCAATTGTTGAAAAAGCAGTAAAAGAAAAAGATATTTTATTGTTTTTCATAAAAGCAATCTGTTTTTCAAGCTTGTCAGGCAACCACAAGTCATCACTATCCAAAAACGCTATAAATTCACCACTTGCTTTACCTATGGAGTTGTTTCTAGTTACAGCAGCACCTGAATTAAAATTATTTTTAAAACCTTTTATTCTCGAGTCTTTTTCTTGATAACTTTCTATGATATCAAATGTATTATCTGTAGAACAATCATCTGTTATAAGCAACTCCCAATCTGGATAACTTTGACTTAATATAGACTCAATTGATTGCACTAAGGTATCACTAGAATTAAAAGTGGGCATTATTATTGAAATAGTATCTTTCATTTACACATGCTCTTTTTGAAGATAATTTTTTGCAACCCAAAAAAGTTAACACTCTGAAGGAATTGTTTGTCATTAAGATCAGCTAAGACATTTAACTTTTCTAAACCTTTTGTAAGTGAGGTTATAACCAGTGGGTAATGATTGACCTTATCTTGAATCAAATATGAGTCATATCCATTTGCAAATGTAGTGAGTTTATACCAGATATCATCAGCAAAAGGGCATAAATTTGAGATAGCTTTAAAATCTGATATTCTTTTATCAAGTGAACGCAGAGGATAACATATACCAGATACACCTGTTGGCAAAATAGCATGCTCTTTGTTATCAGAAACTTTAGCTAAGGGCCATTTTTTATAAGAAAGAAGATCATTACTAAAATTATCGTAACTAATCACTCTTGCTCGATTGCATAAAACATGAGATAGAAATTTAGGGTGCTCTACAAAATTCTTCATCCAATTTTTAGGATATAAAACATCATCATCGGCAGTAACAACATGAGTATATTTAGCATTACTTTCATCAAGCATGAATGATAATTTTTTATATGATTTAACATCCTGCTTAACTCTTTTTATCACCAAGCCGCGCTTTTCCTGCTTCATTAATATCCAATTGGTTATCAAAGAACACTTATCGCCTTCGTATATCCAAAGATAAACCGCGGCTGGCTTTACAGATTGGGATAATAAAGTTTCAATAGTAATGAATACAAAATTGAATCGCCAACCATAAGTAGTTAAAGAAACCGCCAAATCATTTCTTTTCTCTTTTGATGATTCGTTTGAATATATGGCTCTCAAGGAAAATAAAAATGTCTTAGCTATTGAAACAAGTGCGAACCTGGTTTTTTGTAAAATTCGCATCAGTTAAAATCCTTCATTGAGTATTCGCTCAAATTCAAATTTATCTACACTATTTAACCTGATGGCATCCTTGAAAAGCTTAAAAGCAACAGATAAAGATTTATTAATGCCGATTTTGTTTATATAAATTAGGTTTATAACAATCTTTGATAAGGAGGGCAGCAACCAGATATACCAAATAAGACCTAGATGATCTTTCATGTTTACAAGCCTGTTAAGATAATGAATATATGCTTTACGTAATAACCGCTCAGGGCTCCCTGTGATACTTGAGCCTACTTTATGAAATATGATAGATTTCGTATTGCAAATCATCTTTGCTTTTAACTTAAGTAGTCTTAACGAAAGTTCTATATCTTCTTCACCAAAAAAAAACTTTTCACTAAAGCATCCTATCTTGGAAAAAAAACTTGTCTTAAACAGGATACAGCAACCAGTAGCAAAGCTTATTTCAAAAGATTCAGCAGGAAAAGAAACATGATTTACATCTTTCTTTGCAAAAAAATATTTCCTTTTCCCAAATTTATTTAATATCCCTCCGCAATTCCAAATAATATTTCTATCATAGTCATATCTGATTTGCGGGATGACTGCATCATGGTGAGTTAAAGAATCCAGCAACGGCTCAAGAAAATCATTTTCTACAATTGTATCATTATTCAAGAAGAGAATATTTTTATACCCCATCTTTTTTGCAAACATAGCGCCTATATTGCACCCACGAGCAAAGCCATGATTTACACTCGATCTCAAAAGCCTAACACCTTGGCCTCTATATGCTTTTAATGATATCAATGATAAGTTTTTGAAAAAATCATCATTGCAATTTAAGCTTTCACAGTCACCATAAACATCTGCAAAAGAATCTTCCAGATTTACATAGTCTGTGTAATTTGAATTATTATCAAGAACGAAAATGTCAGCTTTATTTTTCAATAAACCAATCGATAAATTTAAGCTCTTACAGCACTCGATGGTGTCATGAGAACCGTTCCAATTAAGTATAATGATAAGTGTTTTTTGTTTAATCATTAAATTATAAACCGATTAATTTGAGGTTAACTAGATAAAAATATAAAAATACCCATGATGAGAGTATTAAATGCGCAAGAAACTTTGGTTTAAAAAACGCAGCTATTCGTGGCAATGAAAAAATAAATGATACCGCATAAAGCTCAAAAGACCTTGAAGCTAATACTGGAACTGAAGAGCATAAATAAAACACAGTAAGCATAAAGCTAAATAACTTTAAGAATATAATATCTTTAGCTTCAAGCTCATCTTTTTTGTATGTGCAGAAAATGTATATAAGGAAAAAAGAAAAAGCTGATAATGTGAACTTACTGAATATATTTACATTATCGAATCGACCAAAATCCTGCGCTCCTAATGTATAAGTTATACCCTTTGTTGCTAAGGGTTCAGGTAAAAGCTTGAATACTTCGATTAATAATGAATTTACATCTCCAATAAGAAGCACAAAGCATAATGCAGCGAATGGACACAAAAAGACAAAAGCTTTGTTTATTTTTCTTGGAGAGAAAAGCATTAAAGGTATTAAGATTACTGCACTGAAATGGCAAAGCATGGCAAGTGCTATTTTTAAAATATACGATTTTTTATTAGATTTAACTAAATCAGGAATTGCAAGTAAATATAATGCAGCTGCCAAGCCCACTCTAATTTGCGTCATTTCATGCAATATATAAAACATGCCAGCATAAACAATGAAAGATAAGTATATATTATCTGAATGATTCTTTATAGCATATGCTTTTATTGTAATACTCAATAACGCATAAAATAAAAATATCACCTCGGGATTCTTGTTAAACAAATATTCAGAGGCATATGAAAATAATAAAAACACAGGCTCTTTTATGTTATATATGCCATTGTAAATATTCAGCACTTCACTATAATATGTTATCGAATCATTATCTAATCCTGGCGTTCTTAACCCAGCTATAAGAATTAAGGTGAACATAAATAAACAGAAAAAAAATAGACTTTTACTGACTATTAATGAGCATGTTTTTTTTTGTGTCATTTTTACTGGCTCGTCACGGTCAAATAAAAAAATCTTTTTCTAACTCTTCAAACGACAATCCATTTTTATCTTTTTCGGATAGAAAAAACTCTGCGCCTAGCGGCCATTCAATACCGATGCATTCATCATTCCATTTTAAACATCTATCGTTTTCAGGCGAGTAATAGTTTGTAGTTTTGTATACAAATTCCGCCGTTTCACTTTTAACAATGAATCCATGAGCAAAACCTTCAGGGATCCAGAGTTGCTTCATGTTTGTAGATGATAAGTAGACTCCAAACCATTGTTTAAAAGTAGGAGATTTTAGCCTTAAATCTACCACAACATCATATACTTCACCATTTATGCATCTAACTAACTTTCCTTGAGCCGCTGGTTTTTTTTGAAAATGTAATCCTCTTAATACACCTTTTTTAGATTTTGAATGGTTATCTTGCAAAAAAACAATGTCTTCTCCCACCGCTTCATTGAAATCTTTTGAGTTATAGCTTTCAAGAAAGAAACCTCTTTCATCTCCATATACTTTAGGTTCTAAAATTAATAAACCTGGGATATCTGTTTCTATAATATTCATTAAACACTCTTTAAATTCACATTCGGGTTAGATAAAAGGTCTATACTAATCAAAAAAAATCAATCATTTCTTCTGTGCATATTTTAACATTAAGAATAGACTTTTGATGTTCTTGATTAATATGTTCTAAAACTTTGTGTTTCGTTTTTTCTGCCCAAATTTCTTGCTCAGCACTAAATCCGTATGATATACCGAACCTGTCGGACTCATTTGGGTACCATGAAATCAATGATTTGTCTTCGCTGGGTACCACGTAGGACTTACAACCGCACATGATTGCAAATATAGAATAAGCGGTATAATCATCGTAACTTATAAATATTTTCGTCCTTTTAAGAATACTTGCAGTTTCATGATGAGAAAGACCATCGATTTGAACAGCATTGCGACTATGAACAAACTTTTTGTTCTTTCCTTTTCTAATCAAGTATGAACATTCGATGTCGCGAGTAATTGATGTTTGATTGACATCATTATAAACATCTATAGGGTAATAAATAACCTTAAGCTCATGACTTGAAAGCTTGGAATCCTTTAAAGTGAAATCATCAATAGCAGAGTTAAATTTGTAATACAATTCACCTTTTCCATATTTTATATATTTAGTATGAAACCCTGGTTGATGCAAAAACCAGCGCACAACATTATTTATTTTTAGTGGATTCCCGTTTATTATTTCTGGATAAATTACTATACAGTCATCCGGAAAATCCTCACTATTCCACACAGGAGTATCCCAAACATCATTAATTTTGTATGCTTTTTTATTTTTCAGTTCCCATTTTATTTTTGAAAGTATCTTTTTTAAGGAGAAGGCACCATAAGCTAATGGATCCATTTTTACTAAATACGCATTATGATTTGTATGCTTATTAATAATATGACAAAGTCTATGTAATACTATAGAGCCTCCACTATTATCGTTATAGGAGTTAGCATATATATAAAATTTCATTTCAGCGCTCTCTAAATCTATAATTTGGTAAAATATTACTTACAAATCTAACATATAGATAACTTACAGCTAATCCAAAAAGGCCAATGCATAGCAAAATAAAAAAATCAGCTACTCTTCCTTGACCTAATAATGAGAGCTTATTAATAGCACTCATAAGAAAGTACTGCATTATTGCTAACGGTAGCATAACCAAATATATAATCTTTGCACCGTAACTAAAGTATTTATTGAGATTGTAACCACCCCACAAAATGAAAAGCATCGTTGTGTTAATGGCAAAGAACTTTGAAGTTCCAGCACCTAAATAAATCTTTGCAATATAAACATTAGCAGGTATTACTAAAACCGCAAATAAAGCATAAATATATGTATGTGCTTTCAACCTTCCAATGCTATAAAGCAAAAGGAATATAAAGTTAGAAAATATCGCAGAAATGCCTCCAATAAACAACCATGGCAAGTACTGACTAACTTTTTCGGAAAGAGTCATACTATTACTCCAAAGCAAAACAATTTGCTTAGAGTATACAAAAAACATTGAACTTAAAGGGATAGTTATAATAATAATAAATGTTAGTGAATTAAAATAAAAGCGACTGAAATTTAAATAATCTTTTTCAAAGTAGCACTTGGTAAGTCTCGGTTGTAAATACTGATTAATTGGGTCGCTCAAAATCGCAAGAATACCTATAATTGAAAGCGCTACACTATAAATTCCATACTCGCCCAAATTCATATATTTAGAAAGCGTAAGTTTATCGGATTGATTAACTGCAACCCATAACAATGATAAACTTGATAATTGAAATGCAAAGTATAACATTTTGCGTAATGAAGTTTTTTTAACTGCACTCACACTGTTTTCGTTATCTAAAATAATTAATACTTTTTTATTGGCCCTTTTACTAAAAATATAGTAAAGCATGGTAGTTATTAGTGCGGCCAATAGTTGAATGGTAAAGAAAAAAACTATACCTTTATTCAATAAAATCAGCAAAATCAAAGAAACAGGCTGCGAAATTGTTGTGTATATTAAATTTAACGTTGTTATTGTTATTTGGCTTTCACATGATAGGAGTATACTTCTAAAAGGGCCTTGCATATATCTAAGTGAAAATATACAAAACATTATTGTTAAACAAGTAGAAACAGTTTCCTTGTCCAAACTTGAATTTAACCATGTATTGCCATATTCCCTACTAATGTAAAACCCTGATATAGAAACAATAATACTTATTACAAAGAAAAAAAGAATTAACTTCCTATATACCTTTAAAAAATTACAATAACCTTCAAAGCTTTTTTTTGATATTATTGATTCCCTGGTTAAAACTCCACCAATCCCTGCATCCAACACACTCAAACATGCGATTAGTACAGAAAAGAAGCCTACTAACCCGTATGCCTGTAAACCAACCGCATTGATTAGATGCGGTATTAGCACTATTGAAACAATAGATGTGTAGATCCTTACGCTATAAATATATGCTAACGATCTAATATCTTTGCTCATTTTTTATCATACCAAAATAAAATAAAATTAGTCCCGAAAAAAATTAATTATCAAACTCGTGATTTTTTCCACTTGTTTTGTTGTTAATTCATAAAACAAAGGCAATCTCAAAAGACAATCAGTATACATATCGCTTATCGGTAGCTCTTCTTTATCATTATCTTTAATGTAAAAATCACTTTTGTTTAGCGATAGATAATGAAAAACAGCATGTACGCCATTATCTTTTAAATGCTCAATAAGTGCGCTTCTTACAACCTCTGATTTGCATACAATATAAAACATATGGGCGTTGTTGGTTGCAAAGTCAGGCACGTTAGGTAATTTTATAAATCCCTCAGTACTTAATTCTTTCAAATTTTCGAAATATTTATTCCAAATATTTTTTCTTCTATCCTGAATGTCATCTATGTTTTCCAGTTGCGCATATAAATAAGCAGCAATCATATCTGAAGGTAAAAAAGAGGAACCGATATCAACCCAGCCATATTTATTAACTTCGCCTCTAAAAAAAGAGGATCGATTAGTTCCTTTTTCTCTTATTATTTCAGCACGCTGTATATATTTATCATCATTTATTACCAGCATGCCACCTTCACCAGAAATAATGTTTTTTGTTTCATGAAATGAAAATGTTCCGAATGTTCCTATACTACCAAGAGGCTTACCTTTATAATAAGAATCTATGGCTTGAGCTGCATCTTCAATGATAGGTATTTGCTTTGCATTAGCAATCTCAACTATCCTATCCATATCGCATGCTATTCCAGCATAATGTACTATTATTATTGCTTTAGTTTTATCAGTTATTTTATCGCGAATATCTTCTGCAGATATATTTGGGTTTATTTCACAACTATCTGCAAATATGATTTTTGCTCCTCTTAATGCAAACGCATTTACCGTTGAAACAAAGGTATATGAAGGAGCTATCACCTCATCCCCTGGCCCAATATTGAGTAAGATAGCAGCCATCTCTAATGCATCAGTGCAAGAAGTCGTGAGTAGTGCTTTTTTAAATTTATATCTATCTTCAAAAAAATCATGGCATTTTTTTGTAAACTCACCGTCGCCTGATATCTTACCTTTACTCACTGCTTGAGAAATGTAATAAAGTTCTTTACCATAAAGATATGGTTTATTAAAAGGGATCATTTTTTCCTCTAATTAATAAATAATTTAATTATTAATTGTTAACTTTTTAAGGTAAATACCATAATCATTTTTTTCTAAACTTTTTGCTAGTTCTAATAATTGTTCTTTGCTGATCAGTTTTTTTCTAAAAGCAATTTCTTCAGGACATGCCACTTTTAACCCCTGACGCTGTTCAATTGTCTGAATAAAATTACTCGCTTCTATCAGGCTGTGATGCGTGCCTGTATCCAGCCATGCAAAGCCCCGCCCCATCATCGCAACCGAAAGTTTACCTTGTTGCATATACAGATTATTGATGTCAGTAATTTCCAGCTCACCGCGAGGTGATGGTTTCAGGCTCTTAGCCAGCCTGACAACGTCGTTGTCGTAAAAATAGAGACCTGTTACTGCATAATTGCTTTTTGGCGTTTTCGGTTTTTCTTCAAGAGAAATAGCTTTACCATTCTCATCAAACTCAACAACGCCATAACGTTCCGGGTCGTTGACATGGTAAGCAAATACGGTTGCTCCTGAAGTTTGATCAACTGCTTTCATCAGCTCTTTTGGAAGGTCGTGTCCGTAAAATATGTTATCGCCCAGGACCAGCGCACAACTGTCATCGCCAATGAACTCTTCACCGATGATAAATGCCTGTGCAAGACCATCCGGGCTCTCCTGCACCTTATATTGAAGATTCAATCCCCATTGACTGCCATCGCCAAGTAGCTGTTCAAAGCGTGGTGTATCCTGCGGGGTGCTGATAATCAATATCTCTGTGATATCGGCCAGCATCAGTGTAGTTAGCGGATAGTAAATCATAGGCTTGTCATAGACAGGCAATAGCTGTTTACTTACGGCCATTGTTACAGGATACAAACGCGTGCCGGAGCCACCAGCGAGGATAATACCTTTGCGAGCCATATTTTTCTCTCAGGGAATTGATTATGAATATTTGATAGAAACTATATTATGCCAAAATTTCATTAATAGCATAGCGAACGCCATTCTGCCAATGTGGCAAAGTCAAATTAAAGCTTCTCTCAATCTTCGTTAAGTCTAAGCGCGAGTTGAGTGGCCTTTTCGCCGGAGTAATATATTCAGCAGTTTTGATAGGACTCAATTTTTTGATTTTCAGTCCGGTGCTATATTTTTCTGACTCTGTAAAAATTAAAGATGCATAATCAAACCAGGACGCTTCACCGGCTGCAGCGAGGTTATATATTCCTCTCAGTTCCGGATTAGCCTGAATCATGCGTAATGCATGAGCCGTAATATCAGCTATAAGCGCAGCGCCAGTAGGCGCACCAATCTGATCGTTGATGATACTAAGCGCTTCTTTTTCACTGCCCAGTCGCAACATCGTTTTAATAAAGTTATTGCTTCGTGACGCATATACCCAGCTGGTGCGAAAAATCAGGTATTGTATATCTGCTGCCGTTATAGCCTGCTCACCGGATAGTTTTGTTTTACCATATACATTACGTGGTTCAGGTTTGTCGCTCTCTCGCCACCGGTTATGCCCTTCTCCTGAATAGACATAATCAGTCGAGTAGTGAATCAGAATAGCATTAAGGTTTTTCGCTTCTTCAGCCATGACTTTAACACTGGTACTGTTGATCAGTTCAGCCAGATCGGGTTCAGATTCAGCTTTATCAACTGCAGTATAAGCAGCAGCATTGACAATGATATCGGGACGCAGGTTTTGTATGCTTTTGCGAATTTCTTCCGGTTGCGTCAAATCACCACACCACTCAGTTGAACGGGTGCTTAATGCAGTGATTTTTCCCAGTGGCGCAAGTGCACGTTGCAGCTCCCAGCCTACCTGTCCGGTTTTACCAAAGAGAAGGATGTGCATTAGTTGCGATCCTTATAGTTTTCCGACAGCCATTCGCGATAACTTCCGCTTTTAACGTTATCAACCCACTCGCTGTTCGCCAGATACCATGCCACCGTTTTCCTGATGCCACTCTCAAACGTCTCTGCCGGTATCCAGTGGAGCTCGCGGGTGATTTTACTGGCATCAATTGCATAGCGCCTGTCATGACCCGGACGATCGGTGACGTAGCTAATCTGATCTCTGTACGAGCCTGCTTTAGGCATCAGCTCATCCAGCAGCTGACAGATGGTCAATACCACATCGATATTTTTCTTTTCGTTATAACCACCGATGTTATAGGTTTCCCCCACTTTGCCCGCCGTTACTACGGTATAAAGCGCGCGCGCATGATCTTCTACATAGAGCCAGTCACGGATCTGATCGCCTTTGCCGTATACCGGGAGCGTTTTACCTTCAAGCGCATTGAGAATAACCAGCGGAATAAGCTTTTCCGGGAAGTGATAAGGGCCGTAATTGTTTGAGCAGTTGGTTACCAGTACCGGCAGGCCATAGGTGCGCTGCCAGGCGCGGACCAGATGGTCACTGGAGGCTTTAGACGCAGAGTAAGGACTGCTTGGCGCATACGGAGTGGTTTCAGTAAACAGCGGCAGCGGTGCATCCTGTTGCCATTCGTCCGGATGCGGCAGGTCCCCGTAGACTTCGTCAGTCGAAATATGGTGAAAGCGGAAAGCCGCTTTGCGTTCTGCGCTCAGCGCGTTCCAGTACTGACGCGCAGCTTCAAGCAGCGTGTAAGTTCCGACGACATTGGTTTCGATAAACGCTGCTGGACCAGTAATTGAGCGGTCAACATGACTTTCAGCCGCGAGGTGCATGACCGCATCTGGCTGATGTTTTGCAAAGATAGCTGCCATTGCCTGTGCATCACAGATATCGGCCTGCTCAAAAGCGTAACGCGCTGAATCTGCCACGGTGACCAGCGACTCCAGATTGCCGGCATAGGTCAGCTTGTCGACGTTGACGACAGAATCCTGCGTAGCATCAATGATGTGACGCACTACGGCAGAACCAATAAAGCCTGCACCGCCTGTAACTAATATTTTCACGCTTGTCGTCTCTCCTGGCAAATCCTGAAAAAAACCACGCTACCGCCCCTGGCTTACAGCTACCAGAATACTCATACGCTTTTGCTTTCAGCGCAGCCGGCAAAAGGCACAGAACATATTTAACAAATGTCGATTGTTAAGGCGCAGTTTAAAAAAAGTGATTCGATTTTCGTATGTTGATACACGAGTTACAAGCGTTAAAGAGTTAGTTTGTCAGGTGGCTGAATAAAAATTAGGCCAGAACGCGTTAACAGACTATTTATTAAACAGCTTTTTTACTGCATGCTAATAAAAATATGCACCGAGTCCAGCTTCAGGCTTTGAGCATCTCTGAAACGCAAAATGGGATAACCGCTGAGTTAGTCTGAACCAGCAGTTACCCCATTCATAAGTCTCTGTTAACTGTATATGCCTTACCGGCTTATAGAGTTATCTGAATCCATTCGGATTCTTCGACTGCCAGTTCCACGTATCGCGCATCATCGCGTCGATGCCGCGCGTGACGCGCCAGTCGAGTTCATTGTTCGCCAGCGTTGCATCTGCCCAGAAGGCGGGCAGGTCGCCGTCACGGCGCGGTTTGAACTCAAACGGGATCGCTTTACCGGAAGCCGCTTCAAACGCTTTGATCATCTCCAGCACGGAGAAGCCGACGCCGCCGCCGAGGTTGTAGGCTTTATAGCCCTCAACCTTGCTGAGGTGATCCAGCGCTTTCAGGTGCCCTTCTGCCAGATCGACAACATGAATATAGTCGCGCTGTGCAGTGCCGTCTGGCGTCTCATAGTCGTTACCGAATACGCCGAGCTTGTCGAGACGGCCAATCGCCACCTGCGCAATGTACGGCAGCAGGTTGTTCGGAATGCCGGTCGGGTCTTCGCCAATCTCGCCAGACTCATGCGCGCCTACCGGATTAAAGTAGCGCAGCGCGATAGCTTTGAATTTGGGTTCCGCTTTGGCGAAATCGCGCATCACAAACTCGGTCATCAGCTTGGAGGTGCCATAAGGACTGGTGGTGCCACCAATCGGCGTGGTTTCCACATAAGGAACCGGGGCGTCAGCACCATATACTGTGGCTGATGAACTGAAGATAAAGTTCCAGATGCCCGCGTCACGCATCTCTTCCAGCAGGACCACGGTGCCAGCTACGTTGTTTTCGTAGTATTCCAGCGGCTTACGCGTGGATTCCCCAACGGCTTTCAGCGCAGCGAAGTGGATCACAGCAGAGATGCTGTGGCTGGCAAACAGATCGCGCAGGCAGGCGCGGTCGCGGATATCGCCTTCAACGAATACCGCTTTTTTACCCGCCAGTTTTTCAACGCGGTTAATCGCTTCGCGTGATGCATTGCAAAGGTTATCCAGAACTACCACGTCGTCACCGCGCTCCAGCAGCGCCAGTACCGTATGGGATCCGATATACCCTGCCCCGCCCGTTACCAAAATAGCCATGTCTACTCCTTGGAAACCGCGCAGGCTGCGCGGTATGGGAATGCTTACTTATCCAGAATCTTATGAATCGCTTCGCGGAAGTCGCGGCCCTGTGCGTTGCTGCGCAGGCCATAGGAGACAAACGCCTGCATGTAGCCGAGTTTACGGCCGCAGTCGAAGCTGGTACCGGTCAGCAGCTGGGCATCAACCGGTTTGGTTTTGCTCAGCGACGCGATGGCGTCAGTCAGCTGGATACGGCCCCATGCGCCTGGCTCGGTTTTCTCAAGCTCAGCCCAGATGTCTGCAGACAGAACATAGCGACCCACTGCCGTCAGGTCAGAGTTCAGCTCAGCGGCATGCTCCGGCTTTTCAACGATGCTGGTGATCGTACTGATATCGCCCGGGTTGTCGATAGGCTGCTCGGTGGTCAGCACGCCATACTCAGAGAGATCTTCATTCGGCATATGTTTTGCCAGAACCTGGCTGCGACCGGTCTCTTCAAAACGCGCGACCATGGCGGCCAGGTTATAGCGCAGGTGATCGGCAGTAGAGTCATCCAGCAGTACGTCTGGCAGCACAACTACAAACGGGTTGTCGCCAATCATCGGACGCGCGCAGAGTACGGAGTGACCCAGACCCAGCGGATCGGCCTGACGAACGTTCATGATGGTAACGCCTGGCGGGCAGATAGACTGCACTTCGCTCAGCAGCTGACGCTTAACGCGCGCTTCCAGCAGGGCTTCCAGCTCGTAGGTTGTATCGAAGTGGTTTTCCACCGCATTTTTGGAAGCATGGGTGACCAGCACAATCTCCTTGATGCCTGCCGCCACGCACTCGTCAACGATATACTGGATCATTGGTTTGTCGACGATAGGCAGCATCTCTTTTGGAATGGCTTTAGTCGCAGGGAGCATATGCATACCGAGGCCCGCAACCGGGATTACTGCTTTAAGCTTGGTCATATTTGTTCCATTTTATGAAGTGTAGACATGCATCGATTATGCAGGAATGGCCGCTCGGGCAAGTATAATCTTTATCTGAAAAGCCGACACTAACTCTCTGTCACAGCATCAAAAATTAGTTATTTCAGGCGATGAGCAGCGGTAATTTTTCGGGCAAATTCAAGCGCTAAAGGCGGTCAAAAGCGTGACGTAAATAACATTCGGGCATGGGGTTGAGACCGTCGTTTTTCAGAATGATACGACGTGCATAGGATGGTCAGACAATAAACAGGGGCGCCGTGAAGAGCGCCCCTGCCGGTTGGATTCTGAGCCAGCGCGCAGGTGACCGGCATTGTCATGCAAATGACCCTGCCGATAGCCTGCCCGGACGTTCATTCTGCTTACACCATCTGCTCCAGAATTTTCGCCAGTTCCCCGTAGGCAATGTGCTGGTTAAACTCTGTTTCCACTTTATGACGCGCGGCAGCGACTACCGGTGCCACATCTATGTCCCCGCGTGACAGACGCAGCAGCGTGGCAGCCAGCTCATCAGCATCGTTCTCAGAGACCAGCCAGCCGCTGACGTTGTTCTGGATCAGCTCCGGAATGCCGCTGTGGTAGGTGGATACCACCGGCAGCCCTACCGCCATGGCTTCCATCAGCGCAACAGGGATCCCTTCCATATCACCGTCGGCGGCCGTTTTTGAGGGCAGGAGAAAAATGTCAGCGTCGTTGAGCGCCTGGCGGATCTCCTCCTGCGGCTTAAAGCCCGGCATGCTGACCATCTCTTTCAGGCCGGCACGGGCGATATGTTCGCGCATCATCCCTTCCTGCTCGCCATTGCCGATAATGGTGAATTCAAACTGGCCGCCTTTGTCGCGCAGAATTTCACTGGCTTTGACGGCAACGTCCAGCCCTTTTTTCTCGGTCAGGCGCGCCACAGAGACAATGCGCAGCGGCTGGTGAAACGCTTCGCGCGGCCGGAAGTTGAATTTCTCCGGTTCAATGCCCATGCGCGTCACGTGCACTTTTTCGCGCGGACAGCCCATCTCAATCAGCTTGTTCTCCCACAGGTGACTGATAGGCAGCATCAGCTCGCTCTGCTTAAACAGATTGACGTAATCCTGCTTGTGCTCTTCCAGAATATGGCGACGTGAGATATCAGCGCCGTGGAATACGGTTGCCTGCTTGCCTTTCAGCACGCCCAGTTCGCGCAGCTTGTTAGCCAGCGCGCCGGCGTAGCCAAAATGCACCAGAAAGACATCGGCGGTGAAGGTCTGTTTCGCATTAGCGACAATCGCCGGCAGTAGCAGCTTCTTCGCCTGTGCACCGTAGCGGCCCACGTTAAGCGATTTGATCAGCGCCGGTTTGGCAATCTTCGGCAGCATCAGGCCGATACGCTGCGTGAGCTTGTCGAGGTTCGATACCTTCTCTTCCGGCAGCAGATAGTGTGTTTTTGCCGCCAGGTTATAGTCGTCGAACGCGGCGTGACGGTTGATCATGTCACCCGGAAACACCGAGATGATTTCAACGTCATAGCCGGCATCAATAAAGTGAGTTACCTGGTTGAGGACAAACGTCTCAGAGGCAACCGGAAAACGCATGGTGAAAAAGGTTAACTTCATCACTTACCCCAGTACAGTCAGAAGTTTTTCGGTGATGCGGTTGCCTGTTTCACGCGCCTGCGCGACCGCGGTATTTACGTTAAGTTTTACATTGCCGTCGTCAGCCAGCACGTTCTTACGCTTTACGCGAGCCATCAGGCTCCGGGGCGTTTTCTGCTGCTGATAACAGCAGGCCGGATCGCTATCCTGCTCTGCGTACGCTGCCTGCAGTAAGTCAGTCATCCCGTGCAAAATTGCGCCATCACCGCCATTCCCGCAGGTATGATTACCCGCCAATAAAATCCTCATACAAACTCCAGATGTATTTTTGTAATTCTTACAAGCCGCCGCTTCTGTCCTGAGCAGCAAAGTGAACTCTGGCAAAAAAAACTGCAATGGGACAACGCCCGAAAAGTAATGCCAACTGCCTGTTATCTAACCTAAAGCTTCTTACGGGATTTCAGGGGCGCATAAATGTGACCCCTGTGTATCCCATTGGGGCGCATTAATGTGCCCCCTGCAGCGTTTATTTATCCCTTAAGGGCGAAATAAGGCATCGCAACCTGCTCGCCGTTGATCACTACCGACACAAATCCTTTTGGCTGACGCGTATCCACCTGCTCCGGTTTCAGCTCGCGTGACGCCATCAGCAGATCGCCCTGCTCATTGCCGCCGATGCCCGCTTTACCGTTATGCAGACTAAAGCGCTGCGGCGCCTGCTGGCTGCCGTTGCCTGGCGTGCCTTTGACCATCGTGGCGTCAACGCGCGCGCAGCGTCCGGTCATAAAGCGATCTTTGGCGGTGCTTTTTATCAGCACCACGGTGGCCGGCGTCCAGCCTGCCAGTCTGACCCAGACTTTGGTATCGGTGTCGGAACGTGCCACCAGCCGCACTTCCAGCACCGGGGAGCTGCCTTCGGCTGACCAGCTCGCCTCCGCTTTCTGCGTTTTGCGCTGCAGCTGGATCACCGCCCGTCCGCCGGTCTGCTTGCCGCCGGTCACCTCCATCATCGGCGCATTATCGGTGCCGGGGCTGAACTGTGACTGGCCAAACAGCTCAATCTCCCAGCTGTCGCCCACGTCCGGCGAGTAGAAGTTGCCCAGCTCAAACCAAGTCGCCTGGTTGGTGTTATTACTGAGGCGGAAGCGCGAGGTGATGTAGTTATATTTAAGGCTGCCGTCGATGGCGACGCCATAAGACTCCACGCGGGTGGAGCCCATCTCCCAGATGCTCAGCCAGCGCTCACCCTGCAGCGAGTTGTCGATCCAGCTGCCTGACTGCAGATTCGTCTGGCGCATATTGAGACGTGAGTTGCGCGCATTAAGCGGGTTTTTGCAATCTTCCAGGCTCAGCGCGTCGATGATCCACTGTCCGTTAGAGATATCGCCAGGATGCTCGCTGTGCTCAATCCAGCCGTTATGAATAATCGACTGACTGCAGCGCGGCAGGTTCAGCACCATCCCGCCGGTACAGCGCTGGGCGTTGAAGTTAGAGAGCTCTATCGCCGTGCTGTGATCCCAGGCGCCCGCTTTCTGACCTGACCAGCCCGCTTTGATAACATCACCGGTACAGGTATCGGCATACCACTGGTCAATTTTGCAGTCGAGCGTATCGAGCAGGCTGATTGAGGTGCCGCCC
Source organism: Pantoea sp. PSNIH1 (assembly GCF_007680655.1). NCBI lineage: Bacteria > Pseudomonadati > Pseudomonadota > Gammaproteobacteria > Enterobacterales > Erwiniaceae > Pantoea > Pantoea sp. PSNIH1. Next base: position 241,686 of record NZ_VEIP01000001.1, on the reverse strand, counting down.
ACGCGGTTAAAGCGCAGGCAGGCGCCGCGAAAGAACTGGCCGCCCGGACAGGTATTGCTGAACAGTCCCTGCCGGTTGGGCCGCTTGTCATTCTGGCCGTTGAAGTTGAGGTTGGAGATCTCAGTCCAGCGCGCTTTGACTTTAAACACAAAGTCGGAGCGGCCATCAGAGACCAGCGTGGTCGCCGGAAAATAGCCGAAGTTAACCATCGCGCCGGAGATGCGGAAAAAGCGTTGCTCCTCCTCGCCGAAGTCACAGCCGGTGACAAAGAACTTACCGGCCGGAAACTGCACGCAGATTGGCTGACTGTTATCGAGCGACCACTGATACATCGCTTTGATGGCCGGCGCCGCATCCGTTTTGCCGTCGGCGATAGCGCCAAACTCAAACAGAGTCAGGCGGTTAAAATCTTCCACCACGCGCCGCCAGTAAAAACCGCTGCCGCTGAAGATGACGCCATCATCATCGCGCGCGTCGCCGTACGTTCCGACAAATTCGCCGCCACCCACTTCCAGCCCTTCATGCCAGCTCTTGAGCTTGATCTTGGCACCGGCAAACAGCGGACGGGTTTTACGCAGCTCCTCAACGGAGGGGATCTCGCCAATCAGCTGATAGCCGTTTGGCTGGGCCAGACGCTGGCTGAAATTATTCTGGCCGGGGCGTGAGACATCGGTGATGGAGAAGAGCGTGTTTCCTTCGCTGTCTTCCACCGCCATGGAGTGCGCCGGATTGGCGATCAGCGCAGCATTATCATGGATAAACTGCGCAAAATTACCTTTGTTCAGCGCGATCGGCTGAGTGATTTGCGCCACTTTACCGCTGGCGTCGCGCAGATACACCGGTATCTGATTGCCTTTCTGGCTGGCGTCGCTGCCCGCTTTACCGATCCACAGCCTGCCTTCAAAGTTCTGCCAGAACTGCGGCGGCATGGTATAGACATTTTCCGGCGTAAGGATGGGCACATCGCCCTGCGGCACGCTGGCCGGATCGACCGGCTTCAGCGCGGGCTGGCCGCTTTTCGCCGCATAGCTGGAAAACGCGCTTACGGAAAGCGCGGTGACAATGGAGGAGGCGGCTGCCTGCAACACTTCTCTTCTTTTCATGCTGATAATCCCGTGGTCAAAGTCAGTGTGTCCCGGCAGGCATAAAAAGGCGTGACGCTTATACCAGCGCCAGCCAGCTCTGTTTGATCTGATTACCGTCAAACTTGAGTGCGGTCTCTTTTGTCTTATCGCTCATAGCAAAGAACAGGGCGTCATCGCTGGCAAGCTGCTCCATCCGCGCCAGAAAAGCGGCTTTATCGTTCATCGGCACCAGGAAACCATCTGCGCCGTGGTTGATGATCTCCTGCGGGCCGGTCGGGCAGTCATAGGCAACCACCGGCAGGGACCAGGATTTCGCCTCCAGCAGCACCAGCGGCAGCCCTTCATAGCGCGACGTCATCAGCGCCATATCGCTGTCGTGGTAGTAGTCATTGATGTTGCTGACCTTGCCGACAAAGTTCACGCTGTTGGTAATGCCGAGTGCGGCCGCCTGCTCATGCAGCTGCTGGCGCAGCTCGCCATCGCCGGCAATCGCCAGCGTCCACTCCGGATGCTTTTTGCTGAAATCTGCCCAGATATCCAGCAGCAGATCGAACCCTTTCTGGTGATCAAGCCGCCCGACCGCCAGCGCCTGGCGGCTGCGCTGACGCCGTTCAAAGCCTTTGTACACCACCGGATTGGGGATCTGCTGGCTGCGGATATGCCAGCGGCTGAAGACCTGCTGATCTTTATCCGTCAGGACAATCACGCGATCGTAGTAGCGCAGCAGCAGCCACTTCATGAGTTTGATCGGCTTACTGAAGGAGTTGATAGCGATATGCTCGCAGGCGTAGGCCTTGAAGGTTTTTTTCTTCAGCATCATCAGGTTCCAGAACGCAAACATAACGCTCAGACGGCCCATACTGATGAGGAAAACGCTGTCGAAGCCTTCCTGATGGATACGTGCTACGGCACTTTTGATCGGGTTGCTGTGGCCTTCAAAACTGACGATCTCTTTTACATGTGTAAAGGGGTAAAAGGTTTCGCCATGGCCCTCAAGGGAGTAAACAGTGACGGCGTGCTCTTCACCGAGGCACTCTGACATGAAGTTACAGATGTTCTCGGTGCCCGCATAGGAGTAGGCATCTTTGATCACCAAAACGACTTTTTTCATTTAACGCTTTCCACCTCAAAAATAGTGAACGTAAAACCCATACTGGCTGCATGACTGCACGCAAACATGCGGATTTCAGCGATGCTTCAGGGCAAAAAGGACGCCATTCACCATATACCAGGTGTAATAGTAATAGACTTTTAATGGGTTGTTTTTGTAGATAATTCTTAATAATTCCAGGTGCCATTTCGCCGCTTTATTTTTGTTGCGCGACAGCGAATCACCCAGCTCGTAATAGTTCACCAGCGTTTTGCGGATCACCCGCGCCTGTTTGTAGCGGGAGAAGAGCTCATACAGGAAAAGAAAGTCTTCATGCCCTTTGCGCTGGAAGAAGATCCCCTGCGGCGGACGACGGAAGCAGACGGATGAAAAGCAGACGCGATACTGCTTCTTCACGAAATTATCCTGCTGCAGGTACGGTTTGCCCCAGGTGATATCGTGTTCGGCGCTCTGCGTTTTATAGTGGTAGTGGGTAATAACGAAGTCATCACCGGCGGCAATGGCGGCAGCCTGCTCAGCCAGCTTCTCAGCGTGCCACTCATCATCGCTGTCGAGAAACGCGATAATCTCTTCGCTGGCAGCACGCAGTCCGACGTTGCGCGTTTCTGCTGCGCCCTGGTTAACCTCATTGCTGAGGATAGTAATGCGCGCATCCTGGCAGTGCTCACGCACCAGGGCCAGAGAGTCATCCGTGGAGGTGTCGTTAACCAGATAGAGATGCCAGTCGCTGTAGGTCTGTTTAACAATCGACTCTACCGCGCGCAGTACCGTTTTACGTGCGTTATACATCGGCATCACAATACCGATGGTGCCAACATGATTTGTCATTTTTATTGCCCGGAGTGTCAGGAACCAAAAAAATTGCTCCCGCGCAGGGAGCAAGTGAATGTGTGTCAGGAGACCGCTTTTCTGCCGCCAAACCGCGATTTCACCTTATCCTTCAGGCGATTCATAAAGTAGGCGCGGTTGTCGCGGTTGGTCAGGAAAAAGTAGCGGGCAAAGCTCAGGCTCGCCTGCAGCGATTTACCGTCCATCTTGTAGCGCAGCGGCAGTTTAAATGCCTTATAGGTATGGACGTCTCGCGTCGTCAGATGCGGCTTCATGCTATCCAGCCAGAAGTAGGAGTATTTCACCGACTCCCCTTTATGCTTAGAGCCAAATTTGGTCACCAGGTGATAGGTTGCCAGCGGTTTGGCAATCATCACAAACTCGTAGCCCATGCGATCGGCGCGGATGCAGAAATCGTAATCCTGATGGCGGATGTAGCGCGTATCGAACTGGATTTTCAGCGCATCCTCGCGCTTCAGCACGATGGTACTGGTCTGGATAAAGCCGTAGCAGCCAAACAGATATTCAGCGACGGTCTCATTTTTGCCCGGCGCCTGCATCGGCATCACTTTCAGAAAGTGGCCATCCTGGTGGATATTGACCTGGCTGAAAATGACGTAGCGTGACCGCCCCTGCGCTTCCAGACGCGCAATGGTGTCGCGTACCTCTGCAAGTTTGTTCGGGTGCCACTCATCATCCGCATCGAGGAAGCTGATAAAGTCGCCTTCAGCCAGTTCAATACCTTTGTTACGGGCGCCGGCGCCGTTGAGTTTGACCTCAGAGAGCTCCAGCTTAATTGTCAGCTCCTGATAGCGCTCACCCTGCACCACCTGCGCCAGCTCGGCCGCATCAGCTGATTTGTCATCCACAATGATGACTTCAAAATTACGATAGCTTTGCGCTTTAACGCAGTCGAGCGTGGTGATAATCGATTTCGACGCGTTATACGCCGGAATAACGATTGAGAAGCGAATGTCCTGCATTGCCAGCACCTCTTAAACAGCTGTTCCAGATCCAACGGTAGCGCGAGCAGGCCATGGAAAGAAATCGGTTTTATTCCGAAAAATCATACCGTTATTACTCTTTCTTCTGAGGATGCCGCATACCATTACGGAAATACCAAAGATTGTGCTGTGTGTCTGTTTTGCGGTGCAAAACGCACCAAAAAGGGGTGAGCCCGAAAAGCCCCTGCCCTGCGGTAAGCCGCTATTCTTCACCATAAAAACGGGGCGGATAAACCGCCCCGTGAAGGTGTTATTTAGCTTTTGGCTTCTTTGCCGTATTCGTAGTTGTAGTAGTCGTAGCCATAACCGTAGGCGTTTGACGCTTTGCGTACCACGGCGTTGAGGATCACGCCCTTGATCTCGATGCCGTTCTGCGCAAAGCGCTTGTAGCTGACATCCAGTTCTTTCGTGGTGTTGGTCTCAAAGCGTGCAACCATCAGCGACGTTCCAGCCAGCTTACCAATGATGGATGCATCGGTAACCGCCAGAATTGGTGGGGTATCGATCAGCACCAGATCATAGTTCTTGCTCGCCCACTCCAGCAGCTCACCCATACGACGATGCATCAGCAGTTCAGACGGGTTAGGTGGCACCTGACCGCGTGGCAGGAAATCAAAGCCGTAGACGCCGCGCTGAATCATCGCCGGAGAGAACTCAGTCTTGCCGGAAAGGACGTTAGAGAGGCCCTGCTTGTTATCCGCACCCAGCAGCTCATGGGTATAGCCGCGACGCATATCACCATCGATAAACAGTACGCGCTGACCCGCTTTGGCGACCAGGGTTGCCAGGTTGGCACAGACAAAGGTTTTACCAATGCCCGGGCTGGCGCCGGTGATCATCAGGATGTTGTTCTTCGCTTCCATCATCGCAAAGTGCAGGCTGGTACGCAGGCTGCGAATCGCTTCGATGGAGAGGTCAGTCGGGTTACCCAGCGCCAGCAGCGTATTGTGCGGATCGCTCTTCTCTTTGTGACCACGACGCGCCAGGGCTTCGGTATCTTTCTTGCGCTGCCACTCAGAGAGCGGGACGCTGGCGTAGACGTTCATGCCCAGCTCTTCCAGCTGCTCAGGATTGTCGATACCGTGATGGAACAGCGCTTTCAGCAGCACCAGACCAACCGAGAGCACCAGACCGAGAATCAGACCAGCCAGTACAATCAGCGTTTTCTTCGGTGCAACCGGGCTACCGGCCGTTTCAGCGTTATCGATGATACGCACATCACCTACGGTGCTCGCCTTGCTGATCCCCAGCTCCTGCTGACGGTTCAGCAGCTGCATGTAGATCTCCTGACCGGACTGTACGTCACGCGTCAGTCGCAGGATCTCCTGCTGCGTCTGCGGCATAGAGGAGATGCGCTTGTTCAGCTGAGCCTGCTCCGCTTCTAGCGTTTTGCGTTTATCCAGCAGCGCGCGGTAGGTCGGGTGATCTTTGGTGAACAGCTGCGATACTTCCGCTTCACGGAAGGTCAGCTCGTTCAGCTGGCTCTGCACGCTGACAGAGGTATCCAGAGCGGATTTGGCTTCCAGCGACATATCCACTGACGCGTTCTGACGACGGAAGGTGTTCAGCTTATCTTCCGCATCATCCAGCTTGGCGCGCACCTGAGGCAGCTGATTGCGCAGGAACTGCAGGCTCTTTTCCGCCTGTTCAGATTTACGCTCAACGTTCTGCAGCAGGTAGTTGTTGACGATCTGGTTCAGGACACGACTCGCCTGCTCCGGATCTTCATCACGATACTCAAGGCCCAGTACGCCGGTGCTTTTGCCTTTATCGGCTACGGTCAGCGCGCCCAGAACGGTTTTAATCGCCTGCAGGTCGGTCAGTTTCGTGACGCTGAAGGTCGTGCCTTCATCCGCCTGAATACCGCTGACCAGCATAGTGACTTCGCCATGCTGCTCCAGCTGACCCACGCGGCCCTTGAACAGCTCGTCGCCGTCGCTGCTTACGGTATAGGTATCTGCACCGGTTACTTCCAGCTCAACGGTACGCTTATCGATGCTGCGCGGGATTTCCAGGCGTGAGATAGCGATCTGGCCTGGCTTGTTACCCATCAGGCGCGACAGGCCTTTACCGATAACCGGGAAGTAGTGCTGCTGCACCACGCTGTCCAGGCCCAGGTCCTGAACGGTTTTACCGATAACCATACGGGATTCAAGGATCTGAATCTCGGTATCGGATGCCGGCATGGCTGGCAGAACGTCGGTCAGGTCGTTCAGCACCGAAGCGGTGTTCTTCTGCTCAACCTGAACCATGGCGTCTGCGCTATAGATTGGCGTCGCAAACAGTGTGTAGAGCGTTGCCACCAGCATAAAGAAGGCGGTAACGGCAACAATGATCCAGCGGTGATCAACCAGCTGTCCCACAAGATGCGCCAGATCCCATCCATTCGAATCTTCTTTTGGCGCGGTCATGACCTTGTTTTTAATATTCATGGATAATCCCAACTATCGGCTTAATACGTTGACCCATTTCTGGGTTGCGTTGTCCAGTAACCCGTACACAGCGTCGAAGGCCTCACGGCTCTTTCGGTACGGGTCCGCAATTTCCTGTTGATTAAGCCAGTGCCCCAGCAGCATCGTTTTTCCGCGCGCGGCGGGATCGATGCGGTTGACCTGCTCAATGTGGCGCTTCTCCATCACCAGAATCAGGTCGAAGTCACGGCACATCTCTGCCGTTAACTGCTGCGCCTGATGTCCGTCGAGCGAGAGGCCATGTTCAGCGGCAACCTCACTGGCCATCTTATCGGCCGGGTACCCTTCCAGGGCACCCAGGCCCGCCGAGGCCACGCGCGTTTGCGGCAGTGCACGCTTCAGCAGCCGCTCGGCGGTTGGCGAACGGCAGATGTTACCCACACAGACCACTAACACTGACTTAATCATGGTAAAACCTTAGTTCGACCAGTTGCGGAAGCGCAGCGCTGACGAGCTTGCATCGTCGATACCTACGATGGTCGGCAGCAGTCCGGAGATAACGCGGTTCCAGCGGGTAATCGGTGTCGCGGTGACGTAGACGATGTCATACGGTTCCAGCTGGAACTCCGTACCCATCACCATTGACGCCGCATCCTTGGTATTCAACTGATAGATGTTGGCGATTTTGGTGCGGTTCGCGCCGCGAATCGGACGGATAACGAACACGCCGGTTGCATCAGAGGTGGTCTGATCCATACCCTGCGCGTTGCCCAGTGCTTCTGCCAGCGTCATGCCGCTGCGATCCATCTTCAGCGTAGCCTGCTGACGCACTTCACCCATCACAAAGACTTTCAGGTCGTCATTACGCGGAACGTAAAGAATGTCGCCCGGATAGAGCAGATGGTTCTGGCTGAGGTCGCCATTTTGCATCAGCGCCTGCAGCGAAATACGCTGCTCGCGGCCGTTGTGCGTCAGCACGACGTTGCGCCAGTCAGCATCAGCAGCCAGGCCACCCGCGGCGTTAACCGCATCCAGCACGGTAAGCGGCACGTTGGTGATAGGCTGCTGACCGGAAGTGGTCACTGAACCGGTGATATACGCTTTCTGCGAGCGGAAAGCCGCCAGGTTAACATCTACCTGCGGGCTTTCAATGTACTGCGCCAGACGGCGCGCAATCTCAGCACGCACTTCCGTTACGGTGCGACCCGCAACGCGTACCTTGCCGATGTACGGATAGAAAATCGTACCGTCAGCCTGTACCCAGTTGCCGGTGTCGCTGGCGCTGCGATACTGGCCGGCCGGGGTCGTCAGCTCCGGGTGATCCCAGACGGTGACATTCAGCACGTCGCCCACGCCGATGCGGTATTCGTAGCTCTGAATCTCGTTCTGCAGCTGTGGGTTAGCCTGTGCAACCAGTGGCTTAGGACGCATCTGTTCAACCAGACGAGGAGTCATCGGGAAGACGTTTACGTATTTATCGATGTCAAAGTTGCTATCCTGTTGCTCAATGACATCTTTTCCGCTGGTCGTAAGGTGCGAACCTGGTTCAATGGTGCACCCGGAGAGAAAAGTTGCGGATACCAGTAAAGGTATCAATTTAGTTTTCATTATCATCTGGTTATTCGCTATCAGTTAATGATTGATAGAGGCGAAAACGCCGCTGTGTAAGCGTCTTACAAAAATTTAATTTAACGGGTTAAACACTGAAACTGTGGGTCATTATCATTGCTCCCTTGGTTTTTATGTTGTCACCGTGCCCCCGGACGACATCAATTAAAGCGGAATAGTGCAGCTCAACAACCTCTCCGCTTTAATCAGGCTCGATAATGGCAGTGTTCAGATAACAAGACTCCCAGCACCGGCAGTTATTCAGCGAGAGAGATACCCTCCCCCGCCTTCGCTGTCTATCAATATGCGCCGTCGCGCTTAAGCACTACGCCGACTGTCTTAAACAGAATCGCGATGTCATTCCACAGCGACCAGTTTTTGACATACCACGAGTCGAAATAGACGCGTGTTTCGTAGTCAACGTCGTTACGACCGCTGACCTGCCACAATCCCGTCATGCCTGGCTTCGCCATCAGGTAGTAATCTACATCCCCGGCATAACGGCAGAGTTCATCTTCAATCACCGGACGCGGCCCGACAAGGCTCATGTCACCACGCACCACGTTCCACAGCTGCGGCAGCTCATCCAGACTGGTTTTACGGATAAAATGGCCGACTTTGGTAATACGCGGGTCGTTTTTCAGTTTGAAATCTTTATCCCACTCCGCTCGCGCAACCGGATCGGTGCGCAGCACCTCCTCCAGCACTTCTTTGGAGTTAATCACCATTGAGCGGAACTTCAGGCATTTAAACTTACGTCCGTTCATACCGACGCGTTCGTGACCGTAAATCGGCGGTCCGCCATCGCGGCCAACCATAAAGCCGAGGACCAGCAGCGCCGGCGACAGCGCCACGATAATACCGAGCGCACCAACGATATCGAACGCGCGCTTGAGGAAGCGCGAGGTACGCTTCGCCAGGTTATTGTTTACACGCAGAATCATCACTTCGTGGCTGAAGATATAGGCCATATCCGTACCATAGAGCGGTACACCACGCAGCGTCGGAATAACGGAGACTGAACGGCAATTGTGCATAGCCAGGTTTTTCAGCCACAGATCGCGATGCTGACTCTGCTCAGACTCAACCGCAACGATAAACTGCGTTTCGCTGTTGGTTAACTGCCAGAGCTCAGCTTCGTTATGCAGCACAGGTACGCCGGAAATGCTGGCCTGCGGACAGCTGCCGTCGACATCAAAGAAGGCGATAACGTCAAAGCCCATCACCTCTTCACTCTGCAGCGCCTGCCAGGCTTCCTGTGCGTTACGGCTGCTGCCAATGATGATGGTCTGCTTTTTCCACATACCAAAATGGTTCAGTACCCGTTTGGAAACGGCACGCGCCACCGGGATCAGGATCAGCGCCAGAATCCAGGTGAGTACCCAGACAAAACGCGACATCTGCCACTGCGATAATGCAGAAATAGACAAATCGATAACCGAGAAAATAAACACGGTACGAAATATCTCTTTCAGCTCAAACCAGAAAGGTTTGCGGTAAGTGTAATGGCGCAGACGGACCCAGAACCAGCCCGTACAGATAATTGACAGACAGATGTGAGTAGCAATTTTTAAATTGAGATCTTTTTCAGAGATATCAGCCAGTGGCGAGTCAGATAATGAATTAATCAGGGCGAGTGCAATAAACAACGCCGCGTTAAAACAAATTAAATCTGAGCACGCCAGTAAAAATTTGGTCAGAAGACTTTTATATGTAAATTCGTTATCGCGCATATTTAACTCTTTTATTTTATTTCCCTAATCCCTAACGCTACAGGCCTGTGTAATAAATGAGCGATACTCAGTCGGAGCCTGTTGAGCAAACTGCGGCGAACTCCCCGGTATTTAGGTCAATTCTCTATTGCTTTTCGCCAGAAAATTGTGATAAATACCAACGGATTAGTCTGAGTTCCATTGCCGCTACACCAGACAGTTCATTTCCTGTTTAAGCCGGTTCAGGCACGCTACCGCCCCTGGCTGTCGCTGCCAATACCGCCTGCTCATCCTGTTTTGCGCTTTTTTAACCATTTTTCCAGGATAACTCCTGGCAGGATCGTGCAGGTTCACAATTCACAACTTTAAAATGCATTACCCTGCGCTATTAACCAGATTGGCGCAGACATTTACTGACACGTTGCTATACTAGTTATTACTGGCTTGTTTACAAGTAGGGCCCGTGCCCCCTGTGCTATTTTAGGAAAAAGACTACCAGCCATTAGTAATGACGCCACATCTGCCGCGCAATCAGCGGTGAAAATTCAGAATTATTCGGATATACGATTGGTAAAATGTACGCGGCAAACCTCACCACCTGGCATAACAATTAATTGTGCGCGACGCCCCTCCTCCTGCATTCTTAATCCATACATTTTGCTTATTTTGCCTGCTGCACTCTGAACATTTTCCCGATTGACACGTATAACCTTATACCAGCAGGGTCGGCAGGGTTTTGCCCTGTTTCCGGCCATTCACTATCATCAGATTAAACCCATTTTGAGACATTACGGTGACATGAGTATGTGGGAGTGGATCTTTGATCCGTCGCTCTGGGCGGGATTAGTAACGCTAATCATTCTGGAGCTGGTGCTGGGCATTGATAACCTGGTGTTTATTGCCATTCTGGTCGAAAAGCTGCCGCCGCTGCTGCGCGACCGGGCGCGCGTGATTGGCCTGATGCTGGCGCTGCTGACCCGCCTCGGGCTGCTGGCCTCGCTTTCATGGCTGGTCACGCTGACACAGCCTCTGCTCACCCTCTGGCAGCATAGCTTCAGCGCACGCGATCTGCTGCTGCTGCTGGGCGGTATTTTCCTGCTCTATAAAGCGACCACTGAGCTAAATGCGCGACTCGAAGGGGGTGACGATGAGGGTGGTCAGAATAAGAACGGCGCTAAATTCTGGCCGGTGGTGGCGCAGATCGTGGTGCTGGATGCTATTTTCTCCCTCGACGCCGTCATCACAGCAGTGGGCATGGTCAATGAGCTGCCGGTAATGATGGCCGCGGTCACCATTGCTATTCTGCTTATGCTGCTCGCCAGCAAGCCGCTGACACGTTTTGTGAATAGTCATCCCACGATTGTAATCCTCTGCCTGAGCTTTCTGCTGATGATTGGCTTCAGCCTGGTTGCAGAGGGGTTTGGCTTTGTTATTCCCAAAGGGTATCTCTACGCCGCTATCGGTTTCTCTATTCTGATTGAAATGCTCAATCAGCTGGCGAGCTTTAATCGCCGCCGCTTTTTGTCAGCCGGCCGTCCGCTACGCCAGCGCACGGCCGAAGCGGTCCTGCGCATTCTGCGCGGAGAGGCGCAGCGTGCTGAACTGGATGCGGATACGGCCTCGCTGCTGAGCCATAGCGATGAAGGCGCTCTGTTTAATCGTCAGGAGCGGCTGATGATCGCCCGGGTGCTGGGGCTGGCGCAGCGGCAGATCAACACCATTATGACCTCCCGGCACGATGTGGAATCGGTTGATTTAAGTGAAGCGCCTGAAGAGATTATGGCGAAGCTCGATCGCAATCAGCACACGCGTATTCTGGTGACGGAAAATGGCCGCGATCCGCTGGGGGTGGTGCACGTTATCGATCTGCTGCATCAGTCGCTGCACAGTGATTCCCTTGACCTGCGCGCGCTGATCCGTCAGCCGCTGGTGTTTCCGGAACGGGTAACGCTGCTGCAGGCGCTGGAGCAGTTTCGCCAGGCGCGCACGCATTTTGCCTTTATTGTCGATGAGTTTGGCTCCGTCGAAGGCGTCGTGACGCTGAGCGACGTGATGGAGACTATCGCCGGTAATCTGCCTAATGAAGGAGAGGAGCTGGATGCGCGCTACGATATTGAACCCGGCCCGCAGGGAGGCTGGATCGCAAACGGGCATATGCCGCTGGACGATCTGGCGCTCTATGTCGCGCTGCCGGTAAATGATAAACGCGATTATCACACGCTGGCCGGCCTGCTGATGGACACGCTGCAGCATGTCCCCGAAGAGGGTGAAGAGCTGCGGATAGGAGATTACCTGCTGCGCGCGCTGCAGGTGGACAATCATCGGGTGCAGAAAGTGGAAATTATGCCGCATCCTTTATCAGAAGCGCCGTAGCAGCGTCCCTGTAAACGTAGGGGGCGCATTAATGCGCCCCTGGTGAATCCACAATCCGACATTCGGGCGCCGTAAACGACGCCCCTACAAAACCGTAGGGGGCGCATTAAGGCGCCCCTGGCGTGTTTATGCGACCCAGCCGTGTTGATGCGCCCCTGGTGGTTAACGCGCACCTGCCGTATTAATGCGCTCCTGACGGGTGGCGATCGAGCCACTGATTAAGACGCGATTTCGCTTCGCTCTGCAGCTGCTGGCGCACAACATCATCTATCGGCAGCGAATATTGCAGTTTGTCCCAGCGACCATACATACGGAGCGGAATGGGCTGCTGATTCAGGACTTTTGCCAGACGCTCGTCCCCTTTCCAGCCGCGCAGCATCATATTGATGGTGACATCCAGCTGCTGTTGCACAACGTCAACGGTTCCGCGCGTCTGAAGCGCCAGCTGGCTGCTGCCGCCCTGCAGATCGGTAAACGCTACTTTTCCCTGCTGCAGGCTGATATGGCCCGCCAGCTGCTGTATGCCCTGGCTATCAGGCTGATCGTTGGTGACCTCACTACTGGCGCGCGCGACGGCGCGGCGTACCATCTGTTGCAGATTAAGCTGCGTAAGCTGCAGATTGGTGGCCTCAAGATCGGCACTGCCCTGCCAGTTCTGCTTCGCCTCTTCTACACTCAGCCCGGCTCCACTCACCTTACCCTGCAGCGATAGCGTCCCCTCAAGCGCAGCGGGCAGCGCCAGCGCTTTCAGCAGAGGGGCAATCGCAATATTCTCCAGTTCAGGCTGAAACGCAGCCCGGGTAACCGGCTGCCGGATATCAATCTGACCCGGCAGCGAGAAATGACCGTCACCCAGCCGGCCCTGTAACCGGCTGAGCGTCATCAGACCCTGCTGATTGCTGGCGTCGATCTGCAGGTTACTGAGCGTCAGCCCGCGCCACTGGCTCTGGTCCGCCTTCAGGGCAAGCTGCAGATCGAGCGTATTAAGCGGTGAATCGGCGTTATTGCGCAGTACCGGTTCCGCAATGACCGGCGGCTGCACCGGCGCGGCCTGCACGGTCCCGCTGCCGCTGCTGACCGGGGTACTGACGGCGAGGTTATCGATGTTCAGCGAGGTTGCATGCAGCGCCAGGCGCAGCTGCTGCGGCATCGCAATACGTCCTTCCGCGCTGCCCTGCAGCGTACTGTCATTGGCGGTAAGCTGCAAATCGGCCAGCGAGAACTGCTGTTTATCGGCGTTCCATATCGCTTTTCCGCTCAGCGCGCCTTTAATGCCCTGTACCGGCAGGTTCGCGCCATCCAGCGCATAATCAAGCTGCGCCAGCTCGCCGCTGACCTGATGCGGATAGCGTGAGACATCCATCTCGCCCTGCAGGGCAACGCTGAGGTTGCGCTGGTTACGCGACAGGCGCGTGCTCAGCTCAATGTGGTTCTGTTTGCGGCTGTCCTGATCCAGGCTCAGATTAAGATTGCGGAAGTTGTACTCTTCTCCGCCCGGCTGCTGCCAGATAAGCAGGCTGTCAGCCACGCGCAGTTTCGCAATGGCCAGGCTCCAGCTCTGTGAGGCGGCTAATGCCGGCTCGCTGTCGCCAGGGCCGATGGGGGCGCCGCCAGGCTTCTGCGGCGCGCTCTCCGGCGTGGCGCGGATAATCGCGTTTTTCAGCATTACCTGACTGACGCTGAGCTGATGCGTGAGCAGCGGCCAGAGGTCGACGTCCAGCCGCATATTTTCGGCGGTCACCAGCGGCTGGCTGGCACCGGGTGCGGTGAGGCTCATACGTCCGGAAAGAATGCTGAGCTGAGGCCAGACGTGCCAGCGCAAATCGCTGCCCGTGACCAGCTGATAACCACTGCGCTGCTCTACCTGTTTTACCATGTAGGCGCGAAAGTCATTGGGGTTAACCAGTAGTACCAGTGCGGCCATCCCTGCCACCACTACCACTAACAGGATGGCCAGCGTGGTTATCAATCTTCTCATTGCATCCTCAATGTGATGATCCGCGCCTCGTCAGCCCTGCCCGGGCGCGGGTACAGCGATTAATCTTTATCGATACGGCTGGCGTCAGCACCCTGCTGACCGCGATATTTTGCATCTTCACGCCGGTTATAGGGACGTGCGGCCGGGCCCGACAGCGGTTCAAAGCTCAGCGCTCCAATCAGCATACCGGGACGCAGCGCCAGCGGCAGCTTGCCGGAGTTGTAAAACTCCAGCACGATACGCCCCTGCCAGCCCGGATCGATGCGGTGTGCCGTAACGTGAACCATTAACCCTAGTCGTGCCAGGGAAGAACGTCCATCCAGCCAGCCAACCAGATCGTCCGGAATGGTCACCGACTCCAGCGTCACCGCCAGCGCCAGCTCACCCGGATGCAGGAAAAACGCTTCGCCATCCGGTAATACAATCTCGTCACTCATCACCCGATCCAGCGCGGCGCTTACCGCCTGCTTGGGTCCGCTCAGATCGATAAAGGCGGCAGTATGGCCGCTGAAGGTACGAAACCCATTACCCAGCCGCACATCCACCGTGGCGCCGTTAATGCGTTCCACCGGCGGACGCGGCTCAATGGCCAGCTTGCCGCTGTCGAGCCAGGCTTCAATATCGCGATCGCATAATCTCATCGCAGAAACTCCCTAATTAAAGTGTAGCGAAAGGCCGCCAGCACGGTGACAGCCCTGACGCATTCGATCCATGCCGAAACAGCGTATTAAAGATACTGATTAATTTTCGCTTTGAGAATATCGATAGCGATACGGTTCTTACCGCCGCGCGGCACAATAATGTCGGCGTACTGTTTGGAAGGCTCGATAAACTGCAGGAACATCGGACGGACCGTTTTCTGATACTGATTCATGACGGAATCCATAGAGCGACCGCGTTCATTCACGTCGCGCTTCATGCGGCGCATCAGACAGATATCCAGCGGGGTGTCGACAAAAATAGAGAAGTTCATCTCCTGACGCAGGCGCGCGTCAGTGAGCAGCAGAATGCCCTCAAGGATAATCACTTTTTTTGGCTTCAGATGAATGCTTTCGCTGGTGCGGGTATGTTCAACGTAGCTGTAAACCGGCAGATCGATATCCTGTCCTGACTTGATCGCACGCAGATGCTGCAGCAGCAGATCGTGATCCATTGCGCTCGGATGGTCATAGTTGGTTTTTACCCTCTCTTCCATGGTGAGGTGGCTTTGATCTTTATAGTAGGCATCTTCGGGGATCACACCGATATGCTCGTCACCGACCTGGTCACGGATTTCACGAAAGAGCGTGCTGGCAATAAGGCTTTTTCCGGATGCAGATGCACCTGCGATGCCAACGATCACGCACTGATGGGACTTGTCAGTCATACTTTTTTGAGACCTGATAACTGGGAGCACGCCTCTGCCGAAGCAGCAACGGGCCAAATGAGAGGGTTTGGTGGCGGCAATTATAGGTATTTCGCCGGTTTGACGCCAGAGTAAATGCGGCGGCGCCCTTTTTCAGAAAATCTCCTTTTGGCAGGCAGCCGCTGAACCGATAGACTGTCGGGCTGCCCGCGCCCGGTTTGTGCGGGTCGCCCGTTAGCCCTGCAAGGAAAAATATGAGCTGGAGAACACTGACCTATTTTGGCGACAGCATGCTGCTGATCCCCACCGCGGTGATCATCGCCCTGGTGCTGCCGTGGAAAAGCAGCAGTCAGCGTACCGTCTGGTACTGGCTGCTGGCGTTTGGTCTCGCCGGGCTGCTGGTCAGCCTGTCTAAAATTATGTTTCTTGGCTTTGGCATCGGCAGCGCACGCTTTAACTTCACCGGCTTCAGCGGCCACAGCGCGATGTCCTCCACGCTCTGGCCGGTAATGATGTGGCTGATCTCCGGGCGCTGGTCCACTTTCTGGCGCGCCGTGACGATCGCCATCGGGTATGCGATCCCGCTGATGGTGGGTTTCTCCCGCCTGGTTATTCATGCGCACTCCGTCAGTGAAGTGCTGGCGGGCCTGCTGCTCGGTTTTACCCTGAGCAGCGCGTTTCTCATCAGCCAGCGCCGCACGGTATTGAAAGGCTTTAGCGCCCTGCAGGTTGGCGTCGCCTTCCTGGTGCCGCTGCTGCTGATGGGTCACGGGCGCGTCGCCACCACGCAGCAGTTCCTGGAGCGTCTGTCGGTCAAGCTCGCCGGACTGGAAAAACCGTTTAAGCGTGCCGACCTTTTTCGCTGACAGCGCCATGACTTAAGCCAATTCAGCGTAAAGATCCTGTCTGAATGTGCTAGCATGCAGGGCAGAAACTGACTGGCGTATTTTCCCCATACCGGGTTGCGCGCTGCTGGACTGGTACATGATTGTTGAGATAGTCACCGCGCAGGATAAATCGCCAGGCCGCTGGCTGACTGCCGTTACGCTGAGCATACTGGCTTTTCTGCTTACGCTGTTTTGTCTGGAGCTGATTGTGGTCAGCGGTCGTATTTCGCCGCTGTGGTACTCAACGGCGCTGATGACCGGCGTCGTTTTCCGCGCGCCGCTAAAACATATTCCGCTGCTGCTGGCGGGCTGCGTCGCGGGCACCGCGCTGGCAAATCTGCTGGTTATTGGTCCCGCGCTCAGCAATGCTAAATTTGCCCTTCTGAATCTGATACAGGCGCTGCTGGCCGGCGGCATGCTGCGTCTGCTGCTGAACCGCCGCGCGCCGCTGAACGCCCTGCCCGACTGGATCCGCTTTGCGCTCTGCGCCGGCCTGCTGGCTCCTCTGCTGGGCGGGCTGATTGCGATCTGGCTGCTGCAGGTGGATCAGCAGGCGCTGCTTCCCTTCTTCTCCACCTGGGTGATTTCGGAAGTGATCGGCGTGCTGGCGTTTGGTCCGGTGGTACTGCTGTGGCCCGCTAAGCCGCTGCGTGAACTGATCGCGCCGGGCCGCCAGCTGGAGACCCTGCTGACGCTGCTGGTTACCCTGCTCGCCAGCTATCTCTCCCTGCGCTTTCTGCCGTGGCCGTTTACCTTTATCGTGGTGATCCTGTTCTGGTGTGCGGTCCGGCTGCCAAAATTTGAAGCGTTCCTGCTCTGCTTTATTAATGCCAGTTTCATTTCGCTGCTGCTGGCGCTGGACTGGGTCAACCCGGTACAGAGTGGCGCTTCGCCCGGTCTGGTCTCTGCCTGGCTGCCCTTTCTGCTGGTGCTGCTGCCTAGCCATGTCATGGCGCTGATCATGGACGCCTTCCGGCGCGAGAAAAACCATATCACCGAGAGTGAAGCGCGCTTCCGCAATGCGATGGAGTACTCTGCTATCGGTATGGCGCTGGTCGGCACCAACGGAAAGTGGCAGCAGGTGAACCAGTCACTTTGCCGTACGCTGGGTTATCGCGCCTATGAACTGACGCAGCTGACCTTCCAGGAGATCACCCATCCGGACGATCTGCACAGCGATCTGCAGCTGATGGAGCGTCTGCTGGCGGGCGACCTGATGTCCTATACCTTTGAAAAGCGCTATTTTCGCAAAGATGGCGAGATCGTCTGGTCGCGTCTGACCGTCTCTATGGTGCGCGACGCGCAGCAGCAGCCGCTCTATTTTATCGCGCAGATTGTCGATATCTCCGAGCTGCGGCAGAGCGAGCAGCGCAACCGCCAGCTGATGGAGCGCATTACGCTGGCCAATGAAGCGGGCGGCATCGGCGTCTGGGAGTGGAACCTGAAAACCGGGGAGATGCTCTGGGACAAGCGCATGTATGAGTTGTTTGCACTGGATCCGCAGCAGAAACCCACGTATGACCTCTGGCTGCATCTGGTCGATCCTGCCGAGCGCGAAAGCCTGGCGCTGATTGTGCAGCAGGCGATTGAGCGCCGCTCGGCCTTTCATCTTGAGTATCGTCTCAACCTGCCGCACGGCGTACAGTTTATTCGCTCAGAAGCGAACCGTATCCTGAGCCAGGATGGACAGATCGAGCGCATGCTCGGGATCTGCCAGGATATCACCTCACTGCGTACCCTTAATGACGCGCTGTTCCAGGAAAAAGAGCGTATGGCGATCACCCTGGATTCGATTGGCGAAGCGGTGATCAGCACCGACGATGAGATGTGCGTGACCTTTATGAACCCGGTTGCTGAAAGCCTGAGCGGCTGGCCGCAGGAGCAGGCGGCCGGCACGCCCCTTGGCGAGCTGCTGAATATCACGCGCGGCGCTGACGGCCCGCGCATCGACAATCTGCTGCTCTGTACGCTGCCGGATGAAAAAATCTCTCCGGCGCTGGATGAGGGGCTGGTGCTGCATACGCTGGCAGGCGCGCAGATAGAGATCCACTACAGTATTACGCCGCTGAAAACCCTGGCCGGCAGCACCATTGGGGTAGTGATGGTCATTCAGGATGTCAGCGAGTCGCGCCAGATCATGAAGCGTCTGAGCTATAGCGCGTCACACGACATGCTGACGCAGCTGCCTAACCGGCCCAGCTTTGAAGATCGGCTGAAACGGCTGGTGAATGATGCGGCCGTCACCGGCACGCCGCATGTGCTGGTGTTTATCGACCTGGATAAATTTAAAGCGGTCAACGATACCGCCGGCCATGCGGCGGGGGACGCGCTGCTGCGCGAGCTGGCGGTGCTGATGCAGCAGCAGCTGCGCAGCAGCGATATGCTGGCGCGCCTCGGCGGCGATGAGTTTGGCATCCTGCTGCCGCACTGCGAGGTCGATCAAATCCGCGATCTGGTGCAGGGCATCGTGAATGTCGTCAATAACTATACATTTTACTGGAAAACGCATCCTTACCAGGTGGGTGCCAGCGCCGGCATCACGCAGATTGATGCGCGCAACTGCCTCAGCAATGTGGTGATGTCGCAGGCCGATGTCGCCTGCTACAGCGCCAAACATGCCGGGCGCGGTCAGTATCAGGTTTATCAGGATGCGGAGAGATGAAGCACTGCATATTGCCAGCATGACCAGCCTGCGCTAAAGTCGCCCCCTTTTTTTCTGGCATGGGGCATAAGATGTATATCGGTTTTGACTACGGCACAGCGAACTGCGCTATTGCAGTAAGCGATAACGGCACGCCGCGGATGCTGGCGCTGGAAAATGACCAGCCGCTGCTGCCCTCGATGATCTGCGCCCCGGTGCGCGAGGCGATCAGCGAATGGCTGCATCGCCACCATCAGGTGCCCACGCCCGCGAGCGAAAACACCGCCCTGCTGCAGCGCGCGCTGCGCTACAACCGCGAAGAAGATATCGAGATAACCCCTGGCAGCGTGCAGTTTGGCCTGACCGCGCTGCAGCAATATATGACGGAGCCGGAAGATGTCTGGTTCGTCAAATCACCGAAATCCTTTTTGGGCGCCTCTGGCCTGAAGCCGCAGCAGATCGCATTTTTTGAAGATCTGGTGTGCGCCATGATGCTACATATCCGCCAGCAGGGTGAAGCGCAGCTCGGGCAGCAGATCAACCAGGCGGTTATCGGTCGCCCGGTCAACTTTCAGGGGCTGGGCGGTGACGATGCCAACCAGCAGGCGCAGGGGATCCTGCTGCGTGCGGCACAGCGCGCCGGCTTTCGTGACGTTGAGTTTCAGTTTGAGCCGGTGGCCGCCGGGCTGGACTTTGAAGCCACGCTGGACAAAGAGACGCGCGTGCTTGTGGTCGATATCGGCGGCGGCACCACCGACTGCTCCATGCTGCTGATGGGGCCGGAGTGGCGCCAGAAAGCTGACCGCCACGCCAGCCTGCTGGGGCACAGCGGCTGCCGCGTCGGCGGCAACGATCTCGATATCATGCTGGCGTTTAAAACGCTGATGCCGCTGCTGGGTCTGGGCGGCAGCACCCGCAAGGGCACGGCGCTCCCCGCCCTGCCGTGGTGGAACGCTGTCGCAATTAACGACGTTCCGGCACAGAGCGAGTTCTACTCCGCCGCCTGCGGTAAGCTGCTGCAGGATCTGGTGCGCGATGCAGAAGAGGGAAACCGCGTGGCGCATCTGCTCAAAGTATGGCAGCAGAAGCTAAGCTACCGGCTTGTACGCGCGGCTGAAGAGAGCAAAATTGCGCTCTCAGCGCAGGCGGAAACGGATGCGTCGCTGGCGTTTATTGCGCAGTCGCTGCAGGCGGAGATCAGCGCGACGCAGCTGGAAGAGGCGATCAGCCAGCCGCTGGAGCGGATGCTGGAGCAGGTACAGCTGGCGCTGACCACCAGCGAGACCCGACCGGACGTGATCTATCTTACTGGCGGCAGCGCACGCTCGCCGCTGCTGCGTGCGGCGCTGCAGCAGGCGCTGCCTGATACCCCGATTGCCGGCGGCGACGACTTTGGTTCGGTGACCGCCGGACTGGCGCGCTGGGCAGAGGTGATGTTCCGCTAGCGGATCGTAACAGGAGGCGCAGCCTGCGCCTCCTCCCTGCCCGTCAGAAGTTGATATTGGCTGAGATGCCGCCGACAAAGGCATCTTTTACCTCTCCGACCGCGCCCGGCGCCACGACATACTGCAGGTTAGGCCGCAGCTGCAGCCACTTCGCCAGCTGCGCATTGTAGTAAATCTCATAGTTGTATTCCGATCCCGCCTGCAGCGGCAGATAAGCCGGGCTGTCAAAGCGCGTTTCACCACTGGCTGCGTTCTGCTGGCGCAGGGCGCGGCTGTAGGCGCTGTTAACGTGAATACGCGCGGCACCAATACCGATTTCATCCTGCGGACGCGCATCAAGCGGCCCCTTCCAGGTAAAACTGATGGACTGATAATTATCGGTTTTCGACGTCTTACGATCGTTCATGACCGCCTGCACCGTTACCCCCAGTCCGCGGCTGGCGTCTCCGCCCTGCGCGGTCAGCTGCTGATGCAGCAGCAGGTAGCCGCCATAAGCGTGCTCCTGACGCTGATAGCCCCCATCCCGCCAGCTGCCGTAATTATCCCCGTTTACGGATGAGTAGTAATAGCCGAGTCGATAGTTGCCCGGCAGCCCCGCTGCGCCCAGGGTCGGTTTCCAGCCCAGCTCGACCGGCACCAGATTGCCTTCTGAATGACGGGTATCCAGGCGGAAACCGTCGCCGCGATCGTAGTTGGCGCGATTCTGGTTATAAAAGCCGACCTGGAAGAAGAGTTCGGGCGTGATATTCGCTTTCAGGCGTCCGCCCCACTGTGAAACCGGCCAGTTAAACCAGCGGTCGCCGCGCCAGTTGCCTGCCTGACCGCTGCCAAAGGCAAGGTTCTGAAACCTGCTGTCGAGGCTGTCAAAATCTTCACCCACGGTGACCCGTCCGGCCTTGAGATTAACCCGGTTGTCAAACAGCCCTTTGCTCAGCCAGAACTGTGTCAGACGCCACGTCTGGCCGCGGCCATAGACCTCCTGCACGGAGGAGAGCATGCCGGTGCGGCGATCGGCTACCTGATCGGAGATGTTACGCCCGTCGCGATTAGTGACGGTGACCTGGAACTGCGCATCCTGCCAGTCGAGCAGCTTTTGCAGATCGAGATTCGCGCCAAACGCCCACTGATCGCTGTAGCGCATTGAGGTGTGGCTGTCTGCTCCGCCGCCAAGATTGGCGGCGCTCTCCATGGTGTAATTTACGTCAAACTTCACGCCGGCACTCTCCAGCTGCGTGCGGCTGCCGTTCCAGTCACCCAGCATCCAGGGCGAATCGTAGCTGAACGCATCTGCCGCGACGGCGGCAGAACTGAACATAGCCAGCATCAGCGTGCCCGCAGCCAGCTGCGGCAGCGGGTGCAAAGCAAAAATTTTTTTCATCGTTGTTATCTTCTGCAAAGTTATAAGGAAAACCGCGCAGAGGATAGTGCCGGGCAGCAGCAGGGTTTTGCAATTTCGTGTGGATTTACGCCTGCTCAGTCAGTGGATTAGCGCATTTGTGATGAATATCTAAGATTTAAACATTCAAAGTGTGACAGTGACTATTGATTGCCCTGTATCAATATACGGGGTGCCGCAGCACCCCGGGCGGGATCAGAGGTGGCTGGCGCGCGCCAGCTCCTCAATTTCCTGTTTGCTCAGCTCCAGCTGGGTGGCTTTTACCAGTTCATCCAGCTGCGCCAGCGATGTTGCGCTGACAATCGGCGCGGTAATGCTGGGACGCGCAATCTGCCACGCCAGCGCCACCTGCGTGGCTGACGCATCGTGCGAGGCAGCGATATCCTCCAGCGCCTCAATAATGCGGCTGCCGCGCTCATTGAGATATTTTTCCACTATCGCCTGACCGCGCGGGCTTTTACCCGCATCCTGCGGCTTTTTATATTTGCCGCTGAGAAAGCCGCTCGCCAGCGAGTAGTAGTTGATCACGCCAAGACCGTTTTTCACCGCCACCTGCTCCAGGCCGTTCTCATACCCTTCGCGATCGTAAAGGTTATATTCCGGCTGCAGCGTTTCATAGCGCGCCAGCCCCTCTTTGCTGCTGACATCCAGCGCCTCCTGCAGACGCGCTGCGGAGTAATTTGAGGCGCCGATAGCGCGTACCTTGCCCTCTTTGATCAGGGAATCAAACGCTTTCAGGGTATCTGCCAGCGGCGTCTGCTCATCATCGCGATGCGCCTGATAGAGATCGATCACGTCCGTCTGCAGCCGGCGCAGGGAATCCTCTATCGCCTGGCGGATATACGCAGGCTTCAGCCCGGTTTTTTCCGGCGACAGCTCCATGCCGACTTTAGTCGCCAGCACGATGCGATCGCGTTTGCCGCTCTGCTTTAACCATTTGCCGATGATCGCTTCCGATTCACCTCCCTGATTGCCCGGCACCCAGCGGGAATAGACATCCGCGGTATCAATAAAAAACAGGCCATTTTCGACCAGCGCATCCAGCAGTGAAAAGGAGGTCTTCTCATCGACTGTCCAGCCAAAAACGTTACCACCAAAAGTCAGGCGCGGAACGGTAATACCGCTGTCGCCCAGCTGACGGGTTGCAGGTTGTTTCATTGCGCTCTCCCTGGTTAAACGAGATAGGTTTGTCTTTAAGCGTAGCAAATGAAAAAGTCGCACCGGGGTCTATTCATGCCAGAATAGTGTCAGAACCGGGAAATCCTTTACGCCGCGCTGAGCAGATATTCTTAATTCCTTCAATTTTCGCCTGGCGCAGGCGGCTACACTTATTTTCGTTTGCGCTGTCCGGATGTCGGGCAAGCGTATCAGGAAAGCGACATGGCTGGAGAGCACGCAGAGTAATGAAGAGTCGAACCAAAACAGGTCTGTTAATTCTTATCGCGCTGGCGGTAGCGGCTGGCGGTTATTACGCCTGGCACTTGCGCGCCACGCCAGCACAGCCGGCGCAGGCTAAAGAGAAGCGCGGTGGAGCAAACCGGCCAGCCGCGCCGGTACAGGCGGCAACGGCTGAACTGCAAAGCGTGCCCTACTATCTGAACGGCCTCGGCACCGTCACCGCTGCAAATACGGTTACGGTGCGCAGCCGCGTTGAGGGGCAGCTGATGGCGCTGCATTTTACGGAAGGCGAGCAGGTGGCTGCCGGCACGCTGCTGGCTGAGATCGACCCGCGCCCGTATCAGGTTGCTCTCACGCAGGCGCAGGGCCAGCTGGCCCGGGATCAGGCCACGCTGGCGAATGCCCGCCGCGATCTCAGCCGCTATGAGAAGCTGTCGAAAACGTCCCTGGTATCGCAGCAGGATCTCGACACCCAGCGCGCGCTGGTGAGCGAAACGCTGGGCACCATTAAAGCGGATGAGGGCAACGTTGCGAGCGCGCAGCTGAATCTGACCTACAGCCGCATCACCGCGCCGATTGCCGGACGTATCGGGTTACGCAAGGTCGACATCGGCAACTACATTACCACCGGCGACACCGATGGCCTGGTCGTGATCACCCAGACGCATCCGATTGATGTGGTATTCAGCGTGGCTGAGAGCTATATCAGCCAGATCCTGAAAGCGCAGAAAAGCGGTCAGCCGCTGGTGGTGGAGGCCTGGGATCGCAGCAACACCACGCTGCTGACGCAGGGCACGCTGCTGAGCCTGGACAACCAGATCGATACCACTACCGGCACCATTAAGCTGAAAGCACGCTTCAGCAATGAAGATGACACCCTGTTTCCCAACCAGTTTGTTAACGCACGTCTGAAAGCAGATACGCTGCAGAACGCCGTGACTATTCCGGCCGCCGCGCTGCAGATGAGCAATGAGGGCCACTTTGTCTGGGTAGTTAACAGCGAAAACAAGGTCAGCAAGAAACGCGTCACCGCCGGACTGCAGGATAGCCAGAAAGTGGTGATCAGTGCCGGACTGGAGGCGGGCGAGCGGGTCATCACCGACGGCATCGATCGCCTCACTGACGGCGCAACGGTTGACGTCGTGGCGCCACAGAGTACGGCAACAGAGACCACGCGTGCCGCGCAGCCAGCCCGGGGAGAGCGTCAATAATGCAGGTACTGCCTCCTGACGCTGGCGGCGGTCCGTCACGTCAGTTCATTTTACGCCCGGTCGCCACCACGCTGCTGATGATTGCGATTCTGCTGGCTGGCCTGCTGGGCTACCGCTTTCTGCCGGTCTCCGCCCTGCCGGAAGTGGACTACCCCACTATTCAGGTTGTCACGCTCTATCCCGGAGCCAGTCCGGATGTGGTCACCTCGTCGATTACCGCACCGCTGGAACGCCAGTTTGGCCAGATGTCCGGGCTGAAACAGATGGCATCGCAAAGTTCCGGCGGCGCCTCGGTGATCACGCTGCAGTTTCAGCTGTCGCTGGCGCTGGATGTGGCGGAGCAGGAGGTTCAGGCGGCGATAAACTCCGCCACTAACCTGCTGCCTGGCGATCTGCCTAATCCGCCCGCCTACAGCAAAGTCAACCCGGCCGATCCGCCTATCATGACGCTGGCGGTCACCACGACCAGCCTGCCGCTGACGCAGGTGCAGGATATGGTGGAAACGCGCGTGGCGCAGAAGATTGCGCAGGTCTCCGGCGTAGGCCTGGTTACCCTTTCCGGCGGACAGCGTCCGGCGGTGCGGGTCAAAATGAATGCGCAGGCGCTGGCAGCGTTAGGACTGACCAGCGAAGATGTGCGCACGGCTATCAGCAACGCCAACGTCAACTCAGCGAAAGGCAGCCTTGATGGCCCGGCGCGATCTATCACGCTGTCAGCAAACGATCAGATGACATCGGCTGAGGATTACCGTCGCCTGATTATCAGCTACAGCAACGGCGCGCCGGTGCGACTGGGCGACGTTGCGACCATCGAATCGGGCGCAGAGAACAGCTGGCTGGGCGCCTGGGCTAACCGCCAGCAGGCGATTGTGCTGAACGTCCAGCGTCAGCCCGGCGCCAATATTATCAACACCGCTGATAATATCCGGGCGCTGCTGCCATCGCTTACCGCCACGCTGCCCAAATCGGTCGACATGAAACTGCTGACCGATCGCACGACCAATATTCGCGCCTCGGTATCTGATACGCAGCATGAGCTGATGCTGGCCATGGCGCTCGTGGTCATGATCATCTACCTGTTTCTGCGCAACGTACCGGCTACGATCATTCCTGCCGTGGCGGTACCGCTTTCGCTGATTGGTACGTTTGCGGCCATCTATTTTATGGGCTTCTCGATCAACAACCTCACGCTGATGGCGCTGACTATCGCCACCGGCTTTGTGGTGGATGACGCCATTGTAGTGATCGAGAATATTTCACGCTATATCGAGAAAGGCGAGAAGCCGCTCACCGCCGCGCTGAAAGGGGCGGGAGAGATCGGTTTTACCATTATCTCGCTCACCTTTTCGCTGATTGCGGTGCTGATCCCGCTGCTGTTTATGGGCGATGTGATTGGCCGGCTGTTTCGTGAGTTCGCCGTCACGCTGGCTATCGCCATTCTGATCTCAGCCGTGGTGTCGCTGACGCTGACGCCGATGATGTGCGCGCGCATGCTGAGCGCGGAGTCGCTGCGCCGGCAGAACCGCTTCTCACGCGCCAGCGAGGCGCTGTTTGAGCGGGTCATTGCCGGTTACGGACGTGGACTGACGCGCGTGCTGCAGCATCCGTGGCTGACGCTCAGCGTGGCGATCGGCACGCTGCTGATGACGGTGCTGCTGTGGGTGGCGATCCCGAAAGGCTTCTTCCCGCAGCAGGATAACGGCATTATTCAGGGCACCCTGCAGGCGCCGCAGTCGGTCTCTTACGCCAGCATGGCGCAGCGCACGCGCGATGTTGCCTCAGCGGTGATGAAGGATCCGGCGGTTGAAAGCCTGACCTCTTTTGTCGGGGTAGATGGCACCAATCCTGCGCTTAACAGCGCCCGGCTGCAGATCAACCTCAAGCCGCTGGATGAGCGCGACGACCGCATTCCGGTGGTGCAGGCGCGGCTGCAGCAGGCGGTGGCGCAGATCCCGGGCGTCTCGCTCTGGCTGCAGCCGGTGCAGGATCTCACCATTGAGACGCAGAGCAGCCGTACCCCCTATCAGTTTACGCTGCAGTCTGGCTCGCTTGACGCCCTGAGCAGCTGGGTCCCGGCGCTGATCGGCCAGCTGGAAAAGGCACCGCAGCTGCGCAACGTCAGCAGCGACTGGCAGGATCAGGGGCTGGAAGCGTATGTGCGCGTCGACCGCGACAGCGCCAGCCGGCTCGGGATCACCATGGCTGACGTCGATAATGCGCTGTATAACGCGTTTGGTCAGCGGCTGATCTCAACGATTTACACGCAGGCAAACCAGTATCGCGTGGTGCTGGAGCAGCATAATGCGCAGACGCCGGGACTGGCGAGCCTGGAGGGGATCCGGCTTAAAAGCAGCGACGGCGGCAGCGTACCGCTCAGCGCTATCGCCAGCACAGAGGAGCGGCATACCGCTCTCAGTATTAATCATCTCGATCAGTTCCCGTCCGCAACCTTCTCTTTTGACGTGGCCGATGGCTATTCACTTGAGGAAGCGCTGCAGGCCATCACCGCCGCAGAAGGGGCGCTGGGTATGCCGGCGGATATCGTCACGCAGTTCCAGGGCAGTACGCTGGCGTTTGAAGCCGCGCTGAGCAGCACCGTCTGGCTGATTGTGGCGGCCGTGGTCGCAATGTATATCGTTCTTGGCGTGCTGTATGAGAGTTTTATTCATCCGATTACCATTCTCTCTACCCTGCCCACCGCGGGCGTCGGCGCGCTGCTGGCGCTGATGCTGAGCGGTAACGAACTCGATATCATCGCCATTATCGGCATCATTCTGCTGATCGGTATTGTAAAGAAAAACGCCATTATGATGATTGACTTTGCGCTGGCGGCGGAGCGTGAACAGGGCATGGCGCCGCGTGACGCTATCTATCAGGCCTGCCTGCTGCGCTTTCGCCCGATCCTGATGACCACGCTGGCGGCGCTGCTGGGC
This sequence comes from Pantoea sp. PSNIH1, assembly GCF_007680655.1. Lineage (NCBI taxonomy): Bacteria > Pseudomonadati > Pseudomonadota > Gammaproteobacteria > Enterobacterales > Erwiniaceae > Pantoea > Pantoea sp. PSNIH1. The sequence goes on along the minus strand of NZ_VEIP01000001.1, from coordinate 214,320 downwards.
GCGCTGCCGCTGATGCTCAGCACCGGCGTCGGCGCTGAGCTGCGCCATCCGCTCGGCATCGCCATGGTGGGCGGCCTGATCCTCAGCCAGATCCTGACGCTGTTTACCACGCCGGTCATCTATCTGCTGTTTGATCGCCTGGCGCACGCTACCCGCAGGCGCTTCGGTCGTCCGGAGGCGCAGTCGTGAAGTTTTTTGCCCTCTTCATTCACCGCCCGGTCGCCACCATCCTGCTGACGCTGGCGATTGCGCTGGCGGGGATGCTTGGTTTTCGTCTGCTACCGGTCGCCCCGCTACCGCAGCTCGACTTTCCGGTGATTATGATTTCGGCCTCGCTGCCGGGTGCCTCACCGGAAACCATGGCCGCCTCGGTGGCCACGCCGCTGGAGCGCTCGCTGGGGCGCATTGCCGGCGTCAGTGAAATGACCTCGACGAACTCACTGGGCAGCACGCGCATCATTCTGGTGTTTGATTTTGACCGCGATATTAACGGTGCCGCGCGCGATGTGCAGGCCGCGATTAATGCGGCGCAGAGCCTGCTGCCGTCGGGCATGCCGAGCCGGCCTTCTTATCGAAAAGCGAACCCCTCGGATGCGCCGATTATGATCCTGACGGTGACCTCGGACGACTATAATCCGGGTCAGCTCTATGATTACGCTTCGACGCAGCTGGCGCAAAAACTGTCGCAGATTGAGGGCGTCGGCGACGTCACGGTAGGCGGCAGTTCGCTGCCCGCCGTGCGCGTCGATCTCAATCCGCAGGCGCTGTTTAATCAGGGCGTGTCGCTGGATGCGGTACGCAGCGCCATCAGCAACGCTAACCAGCGGCGACCGCAGGGCGCAATCGACGATCGCCAGCAGCGCTGGCAGCTGCGTACCAATGATGAACTGCAGAGCGCCAGCGCCTATCAGCCGCTGGTGGTGCACTATAACAACGGTGCGGCGGTTCGCCTGAGCGATGTCGCCAGCGTGCAGGATTCGGTGCAGGATGTGCGTAACGCCGGGATGACCAACGGCAAGCCGGCGGTGCTGCTGGTGATCCGTAAGTCGCCGGACGCCAATATCATCGATACCGTGGATCGCATTCGCGCTGAGCTGCCGGTGCTGCACGATTTCATTCCGGCGGCGATCGATCTGCAGATTGCCCAGGATCGCTCACCGACTATCCGCGCTTCGCTGCATGAAGTCGAGCAGTCGCTGGTGATTGCCGTGGTGCTGGTGATTCTGGTGGTGTTTCTGTTCCTGCGCGACGGCCGGGCCACGCTCATTCCTGCTGCGGCGGTGCCGGTCTCACTGATTGGCACCTTTGCTGCCATGTATCTGTGCGGCTTCAGTCTTAACAACCTGTCGCTGATGGCGCTAACCATCGCCACCGGGTTTGTGGTGGATGACGCGATTGTGGTGCTGGAGAATATTGCCCGCCACGTTGAGGCTGGCATGAAGCCGCTGCAGGCGGCGCTGACCGGCGTCCGCGAAGTGGGCTTTACCGTGCTGTCGATGAGCCTGTCGCTGATTGCGGTGTTTCTGCCGCTGCTGATGATTGGCGGCATTATCGGACGCTTCTTTTCGGAATTTGCCATTACGCTGTCAGTGGCGATCCTGATCTCGCTGTTTATCTCCGTCACGCTGACGCCGATGATGTGCGCGTATCTGCTGAAGCCGCAACCGGCACAGCCTGCCGCGCCCGGGCTGTTCAGCCGGCTGCTGCAGCGGACGCAGGATGGCTATGCCCGCTCGCTGCGCTGGGTGTTACGCCACGCCATCTGGGTACTGCTGCTGCTGGGCGGCACGGTAGCGATGACCGTCTGGCTGTTTATTACGATACCCAAAACCTTTATGCCGGAACAGGATACCGGTCGCCTGAGCGGTTTTCTGTCTGCCGATCAGAGCATCTCGTTTCAGGCGATGCGCGGCAAGCTGGAAGATTTTATGAATATCATCAAAATGGATCCGGCGGTGGATAATGTCACCGGCTTTACCGGCGGCCTCGGCACCAACAGCGGCCTGATGTTTGTGGCGCTGAAGCCTCTCTCTGAGCGCAGCGAAAGCGCCCAGCAGGTGATCGCCCGCCTGCGCACCAAACTGGCTAAGGAGCCGGGGGCCAGCCTCTATCTCAACGCCGTACAGGATATTCGCGTCGGCGGACGGGAGTCGAACGCCAGCTATCAGTACAGCCTGCTGTCGGATAACCTTGCCGATTTGCGTGAGTGGGAACCCAAAATCCGTAAGGCCTTCTCTGCCCTGCCGCAGCTCACTGACGTTAACTCCGACCAGCAGGATAAAGGCAGCGAAATGGCTATTACATACGATCGTGAAAGCATGGCGCGCCTCGGCATAGACGTTTCAGCCGCCAACGATCTGCTGAACAACGCCTTTGGCCAGCGTCAGATCTCAACCATTTATCAGCCGCTGAATCAGTACAAAGTGGTGATGGAGGTGGATCCGCGCTATACCCAGGATATCAGCGCGCTCGACCAGATGTTTGTGGTCAGCAGCGACGGCAAAGCGATTCCGCTGAGCGGTTTTGCCCACTGGCAGCCCGCTAACGCACCGCTCTCCGTCAACCATGAGGGGCTTTCTGCAGCGACAACCATTTCGTTTAATTTGCCGGAAGGCGTCTCTCTGTCGCAGGCCTCCGCGGCGATCGATCGCGCCATGACGGTGCTGGGGGTGCCCTCCAGCGTGCGCGGCAGCTTTGCCGGTACCGCGCAGGTGTTTCAGCAGTCGCAGTCCAGCCAGCTCTGGCTGATGCTGGCAGCCATCGCAGCGGTCTATATCGTGCTGGGCATTCTGTATGAGAGCTATGTGCATCCGCTCACGATTCTGTCGACGCTGCCGTCGGCCGGAACCGGCGCGCTGCTGGCGCTTAAACTGTTTGATACGCCGTTCAGCCTGATTGCGCTGATTGGCATTTTGCTGCTGATAGGGATTGTGAAAAAGAACGCCATCATGATGGTCGACTTTGCGCTGGAGGCGGAACGACAGCAGCAGCTGAGCCCGCGCGAGGCGATTTTCCAGGCGTGTCAGCTGCGTTTTCGCCCGATTCTGATGACCACGCTGGCCGCGCTGTTTGGCGCCCTGCCGCTGGTGCTGACCAGCGGCGACGGTGCTGAACTGCGGCAGCCGCTGGGCATCACCATCGCCGGCGGCCTGGTGGTAAGCCAGCTGCTGACGCTCTACACCACGCCGGTGGTCTATCTGCTGATGGATAAATTACGCCGCCGCAAAGCCGTCACAGAGCCAGCAACCACCCGAATTTCGTAGGGGGCGCATTAATGCGCCCCGGGAAAACAACGCACACGAAACCCGGGCGCCATTAATGGCGCCCCTACAGGGGGACGTGCCTTCTGGTTTCCGTAGGGGGCGCATTTATGCGCCCCTGGGCAATCAACACGTACGAAACCAGGGCACCATTAATGGCGCCCCTGCGGGGACAATTGCTGCATTAATGCACCCCGGGGTAAACAAACGCGCCTTATGCTGGAGGAGAGAAGATGAACAAACCTGCCACCACGGTACGCTGGCAGCTGTGGATTGTGGCGTTTGGCTTTTTTATGCAAACGCTGGATACCACCATTGTCAATACCGCGCTGCCTTCTATGGCGCGCGATCTCGGCGTCAGCCCGCTGCATATGCATTCCGTTATCGTCTCTTACGTTCTGACGGTTGCGGTGATGCTGCCGCTGAGCGGCTGGCTGGCTGACCGTTTTGGCGTGCGTAACATCTTTTTCAGCGCGATTGTGCTGTTCAGCGTCGGATCGCTGTTCTGCGCGCTGGCTGCCACGCTTAACCAGCTGGTAGTGGCGCGCGTGGTTCAGGGTATCGGTGGCGCAATGATGGTGCCGGTGGGCCGCTTAACGGTCATGAAAATTGTGCCGCGTGAGCAATATATGTCCGCCATGACCTTTGTTACCCTGCCGGGCCAGATTGGCCCGCTGCTCGGTCCGGCCCTCGGCGGCGTGCTGGTTGAGTACGCCAGCTGGCACTGGATTTTCCTTATCAATATTCCGGTCGGCATTATTGGCGCTGTCGCCACGCTGATGCTGATGCCGAACTACACCATGCAGACGCGCCGGTTTGATTTTGCCGGTTTTCTGCTGCTGGCGGCCGGCATGGCGGCGCTGACGCTGGCGCTGGATGGCGGCGGCAATGGCGCGCTGCTGCCCGGCTTCCTGATTCTGGCGGGCGTGCTGTCGCTGCTGTTTTATCTGATGCACGGCCGCCATAATGACAACGCGCTGTTCAGCCTGCGCCTGTTTGATAACCGCCTCTATTCGATTGGTCTGCTGGGCAGCTTTACCGGGCGCATCGGCAGCGGCATGCTGCCGTTTATGACGCCGGTATTTCTGCAGGTAGGTCTGGGTTTTACGCCGTTTCACGCCGGGTTAATGATGATCCCGATGGTGCTGGGAAATATGGGCATCAAGCGGGTGGTGGTGCGCATTGTTAACCTGTTTGGCTATCGCCGCGTACTGGTGGGAAGCACGCTCGCGCTGGCGCTGGTCGTGGCGCTGTTTGCCGTGGTCGCGCTGGCTGGCTGGATCTGGCTCCTGCCGCTGGTATTACTGCTGCTCGGCATGGTCAATGCCCTGCGTTTTTCCGCTATGAATACCCTGACGCTGAAAGATCTGCCGGACGATCTCGCCTCTGGCGGCAACAGCTTACTGTCGATGATTATGCAATTGTCGATGAGTATCGGCGTCACGCTGGCGGGTCTGCTGCTCGGCGCTTTTGGCCAGCAGGCTGCCGCGGGCAGCGACATGGCGCAGCAGACGTTTGCCTGGACCTGGCTCTGCATGGTGGTCGTCATCGCCCTGCCGGCGCTGGTGTTCTGGCGGGTACCGGAAGCACTCAGTAAAAATGTTGATCTCAGAACCAGGAGTAAAAAGTGATGGCGCGTTTCCGGCCCGGCATTGGCGCCAAACTCTTTATGGCGATTTTTGGCACCTGCATGCTGGTCATCATCACGATGCACTGGGGAGTACGGCTCAGCTTTGAGCATGGCTTTGTTGACTACATCAAAAAAGGCAACGAACAGCGGCTGACACTGCTGAGTGATGCGCTGGCAGATCAGTATGAGCAGCACGGCAGCTGGGATTTTCTGCGCCAGAACGATCGGCTGATCTTCACCATTCTGCGCTCGCTGGAGCAGAACCCAGGCAGCCACAATCCGCTGCCGCCGCACGGCTGGCGCACGCAGTTCTGGATCATCGATCAGCAATATAAGGTGCTGTCAGGCCCGCGCGCCCCGATTCCGCCAAAAGGGCCGCGGCGTAACATCACCACCAGCAGCGGTAAAATTGTCGGCTGGGTAATTGCCTCTCCGGCGGAAAACCTGACGCGCAGCACCGACATCAATTTTGACCGGCAGCAGCGCCAGACCAACTGGATGATCGTCACACTCTCCACTCTGCTGGCGGCGCTGGTCACCTGGCTGCTGGCACGCGGCCTGCTGGCGCCGGTTAAACGGCTGGTAGAGGGCACCCATCAGCTGGCTGCGGGAAAATTTGCTACCCGGGTTGAGGTGGATAGCGGTGATGAAATCGGTCAGCTGGCGCGCGACTTTAATCAGCTGGCGCAGTCGCTGGAGAAAAATGAGAGTAATCGCCGCGCGTTCATGGCGGATATCTCCCATGAGCTGCGCACGCCGCTGGCGATCCTGCGTGGTGAGCTGGAAGCGATTCAGGATGGCGTCCGGCAGGTCACGCCCGAGGCGATAAGTTCGCTGCAGAGTGAAGTGGTGGTACTGACCAAGCTGGTGGATGACCTGCATCAGCTTTCGCTCTCCGATGCAGGCGCCCTCGCCTATCGTAAACAGCCGCTGGATCTGGTTAACCTGCTGGAGGTGATCGCCGGCAGCTTTGCCGGACGCTATCGCACGCACCAGCTGACGCTGCAGCTGCAGCTGCCTGCTGAAGCCAGCAGCTTTGGCGATCCTGACCGCCTGATGCAGCTGTTTACGAATCTGCTGGAAAACAGCCTGCGCTATACCCATCCCGGCGGCGAGGTCCGCATCACCATGCGGCAGCAGGAGAATCAGTGGCTGCTCTGTATTGATGACAGCGCGCCCGGCGTAGCGGCGACGCAGCGGGCGCAGCTGTTTGAGCGCTTTTTCCGTGCGGAAAACTCCCGCAATCGCGCCAGCGGAGGGTCCGGCCTGGGACTGGCTATCTGTAAAAATATCGTCGAGGCGCACGGCGGCACGATTTCTGCGGAGCACTCTGATTTAGGTGGCGTGCAAATCAGGCTAAACTTGCCCTATGTTCCCCAGTAGAAAGCCCGTATGAGCCCGGAAAATAGCGATCCACTAATTCTTGTTGTTGAAGATGAACCCAAACTGGCGCAGCTGATGATCGATTATCTGCAGGCGTCAAACTACCGCACGCACCATATTGCCAATGGCGGCGAGGTACAGGCCTGGCTGCAGCACACTACGCCAGCGCTGATGCTGCTCGATCTGATGCTGCCAGGCTGCGACGGCATGACGCTGTGCCGCGAGATACGCCGCCACTCCGATCTGCCGATTATTATGGTCACCGCCCGTACCGAAGAGATTGATCGCCTGCTGGGGCTGGAAACCGGCGCGGATGACTATATCTGTAAGCCATTCAGCCCGCGCGAAGTGGTGGCGCGGGTGAAAACCATTCTGCGCCGCGCGCGTAAATCGCCGGAAGAGACGCAGCAGGCGTCGCTGCTGCTGATTGATGAGGGCCGCTTTCAGGCCAGCTGGCGTACTGCGCCGCTGGAGCTGACGCCGGCGGAGTTCCGCCTGCTGAAAACATTGTCGCTGGAGCCAGGCAAAGTCTTTTCCCGCGAGCAGCTGCTCAATCAGCTTTATGATGATTACCGCGTGGTAACTGACCGTACCATAGACAGCCATATCAAGAATCTGCGCCGCAAGCTTGAGGCGCTGGATGCCGATCAGCCGTTTATTCGTGCGGTATATGGCATCGGCTATCGCTGGGAAGCGGATATGTGCCGGCTGGCATAGCCTGTTATTGATCCCGATCAATTTACTTCACTCCGCACCCTGCCTACAATTTCCGCCTCTTTTGCAGAGCCGCACGCCGCGGCTTCTGCTATGGCCATCCGCGATGGTCAGCTGACCTGACATCAGTGAGTCTTCCATGTTTAAACCTGAACTGCTCTCCCCGGCGGGAACGCTGAAAAATATGCGCTACGCCTTTGCCTACGGCGCTGACGCCGTTTATGCCGGCCAGCCGCGCTATAGTCTGCGCGTCCGCAATAATGAATTTACGCATGACAATCTGGCGCAGGGGATCGCCGAAGCGCACGCGCTGGGTAAAAAATTCTATGTGGTGGTTAATATCGCGCCGCATAACGCCAAACTGAAAACCTTTATTCGCGACCTCACACCGGTGGTGGCGATGCAGCCCGACGCGCTGATCATGTCCGATCCGGGACTGATTATGCTGGTGCGCGAGGCGTTTCCGGCGATGCCGATCCACCTTTCCGTGCAGGCCAACGCCGTCAACTGGGCCACGGTGAAATTCTGGCAGCAGATGGGGCTGACGCGCGTCATTCTGTCACGCGAGCTGTCGCTGGAGGAGATTGCGGAGATCCGCACGCAGGTGCCGGAGATGGAGCTGGAGATTTTTGTCCACGGCGCGCTCTGCATGGCCTACTCCGGTCGCTGCCTGCTCTCCGGCTATCTCAACAAGCGCGATCCAAACCAGGGCACCTGTACCAACGCCTGCCGCTGGTCGTATAAGGTCTCAGAAGGCCAGCAGGATGAGGTCGGCAATATTACCGGTATCCATCAACCGGCAGAGCAGCAGGCTCCCGTGCCCGGCCACAACGCGCCAACCGACCGGTTGTTTCTGCTGGAAGAGAAGACGAAACCGGGCGAGGTGATGAGCGCGTTTGAAGATGAGCACGGTACCTACATCATGAACTCAAAAGATTTGCGTGCGGTGGCGCATGTGGAACGGCTGAGCGCAATGGGCATTCATTCGCTGAAAATTGAAGGGCGTACCAAATCTTTCTACTACTGCGCGCGCACCGCACAGGTCTATCGCCGCGCGATTGACGACGCCGCAGCGGGTAAACCTTTTGATACCTCACTGCTCGCCACGCTGGAAGGTCTGGCGCATCGTGGCTATACCGAGGGTTTCCTGCGGCGTCACACCCACGACAGCTACCAGAACTATGAGCAGGGCTTTTCCGTTTCTGAACGTCAGCAGTTTGTGGGCGAATTTACCGGCGAGCGGCGCGGCGACCGGGCGCAGATTGCGGTGAAAAACAAATTCCTGCAGGGCGATGTGGCAGAGATCATGACGCCGCAGGGCAACCTGACCTGCACGCTGGAGGCGATGGAAAACGATCGCGGCGAGGCGGTCACCGTCGCTCCTGGCGACGGTCATCGGGTCTGGATCCCGGTGCCGGCAGAGGTGGATCTCCGCTTTGCGCTGCTGCTGCGCAACCTCACTGAAGGCAATACCACCAGCGATCCGCACGGCAAAAATCGCACAAAATGAAAAAAAGGCGGCGAAGTTAGAACAGGATCACAGACGGTCACAGCGCCGCGCTTTAGAATCCCGCCTGCTGCTAATGAGTAACAATATCCAGCGTGCACGACCAGGAACCACCTCATTTACCCGCCCGGCTCCCCCGCGCGGGTTTTCTTTTTTCAGCGCCTGCCGATAAAGTTCCCGCCGCAGCTATGCTATAACCACATCCCTGTCTCACGTTTCAAGGAACTGAAGATGCACACTACACCGCTCACGCTGCTGATCCTGAATGGAAAAGGCGCCGGCAATGAAGATCTGCGCGCGGCCGTTAATACGCTGCGCGAAGAGGGCTTTAATCTGGCCGTGCGCGTCACCTGGGAAAAAGGTGATGGCGATCGCTATGTACAGGAAGCGGTTGCTCTGCAGGCGGAAACCGTTGTTGCAGGCGGCGGCGACGGCACCATAAATGAGATTGCCACCGCGCTGGCCGCTATACCCGAGGCCTCACGTCCGGTACTCGGCATTCTGCCGCTCGGCACCGCCAACGATTTTGCCACCAGCGTGGGCATTCCGGCGGAGATGGAGCCGGCGCTGCGCCTTGCCGTGGTGGGTAAAGCCACCGCTATCGATCTGGCGCGGGTGAATGGCGACCGCTACTTTATCAATATGGCGACCGGCGGCTTTGGTACGCGTATTACCACCGAAACGCCGGAGAAACTGAAATCCGCGCTGGGTGGCGTCTCCTACTTTATTCACGGCCTGATGCGCGTGGATGCGCTCAAACCTGACAGCTGTGAAATCAGCGGGCCTGGCTTCAGCTGGCAGGGTGATGCGCTGGTTATCGGTATCGGTAACGGTCGTCAGGCGGGTGGCGGGCAGCGCCTCTGCCCCGATGCGCTGATCAACGATGGTCAGCTTAACCTCAGCATTGTTACCGCGCAGGAGCTGCTGCCAACGCTGCTGCATTCGCTGACGCGCGATGATGAGAACCCCAATATTGTGTCGGCTCAGCTCGACTCGCTGACTATTCGTTCGCCGCATGAGATGACGTTTAATCTGGACGGTGAGCCGCTGAGCGGCAGCGAGTTTACTATCGACGTGCTGCCAGGCGCGCTCAGCTGTCGCCTGCCGCCACAGTGCGCGCTGCTGGCCTGACGCCGCACGCATCGCCGGGTGCGCATTGATGCGCACCCGGTGGTTTGCCGGGCAAAACGGCTTAACCTTCCGCGTTACACCTTCATCCAGCGCCGCTCAGCTGCCGAAACTGCGATGGCTTCCAGCACTTTCTGTACCTGTAACCCTTCGGCAAAGTCTGGCCACATGCGATCGCCTGCCGCAATGCCGTTGATCAGATCGCGGATCTCCACGGTTTTCTGATCGTTAAACCCGATACCGTGCCCGGCGGAGACGCAGAAGCTGGCGTAGTCGGGATGCGCCGGTCCGGTGAGCAGCGTTTTAAAGCCCTGCCGTCCGGCTGGTTCGTCGTGGATATAGAGCGCCAGCTCGGCCATACGCTCCTGGGTATAGCGCAGCGTACCCCGGGTGCCGGTGACCACATAGGTCAGCCCCATCTTGCTGCCACAGGCAATACGTGAAGTCTCAATCACGCCGTGCGCGCCATTGCTGAAGCGCAGCAGCGCGCTGGCCTGATCCTCATTCTCGACCGGCAGCAGACGCGCAGGATTTTTAGGGTCGGGGCGCTGCGCGATTACCGTCATCATGTCGCCACTGACCTCCTCAATGTCGCCCACCAGATAGTGCGCCATATTGACGATGTGCGCGGCCAGATCGCCGAGTGCGCCCAGCCCTGCCAGTTTTTTCTGACAGTGCCAGTCCAGCGGCGTCTGCGGGCTGGCGAGGTAATCTTCATTATGCGTGCCGTAAAAGTGCACCACTTCACCAATCTCGCCGCGCGCGATGATCTCCCGCGCCAGCTGGCTGGTCGGATTTTTCATGTAATTAAAACCCACCAGCGTTTTTACACCCGCCCGCTCTGCCGCCTGCACCATCTCCTCTGCATCCGCCACGCTCAGCGACAGCGGCTTTTCCGAGTAGACATGTTTGCCGTGGCGGATCGCCTCCAGCGCCATCTCTTTATGCAGGAAGTTGGGCGCGCAGATATCGACAACGTCGATCTGCGGATCGCTGACCAGCTCGCGCCAGTCGCCGGTGGAGCGGGCGAAGCCAAACGTGGCCGCCTGCTTTGCCGCCAGTGCCGGATCGACTTCAGCCAGCATCTCCCGCACGATCTCACCTTTCAGGGCAAACACCGTGGGCGCCTGCGCATAGGCGATAGCGTGACACCGCCCGATATATCCGCTGCCGATCATTCCTATTCTGACTCTGTTCATGCTACACCCGTGAAAAGTGGAGGAGGTTTCGCGGAATATATGTTTCATTTTTTGGCGCCACAATGGCGAAATGAAATATCTGTGATCATTGATGTGGAGCACACGACAAAATCAACAAATCCCGCTGTAATTTTGCAGTACTTTGGTGATATTCCTCACATTAAGTCAGGCAGTGGCGGTTTATTCAGCAGTCAGTAAAAATTTTGCAAAAGGGCTTTGACACGCAGCAGGCTGCCCGATATTATGCGCCCCGTTCCACACAATTCCTCTGTAGTTCAGTCGGTAGAACGGCGGACTGTTAATCCGTATGTCACTGGTTCGAGTCCAGTCAGAGGAGCCAGATTCTTAAAAAAAGCAGCCTGTAAGGCTGCTTTTTTTATGCCTGCGTGTTATCCGCCCTACCACCAGTGATGAAAGTGGTGCACCGGCCCGATGCCCTTTCCTGCCTCCAGCGAATCGGCCTGCAGCAGCGCCTGCTGCAGCCAGCCTTTTGCCGCCGTCACCGTATCAGCCCAGCTCTCATGACGCGGCCGCAGCGCTGCCAGCGCCGCCGAGAGGGTACAGCCGGTGCCGTGAGTATGGCGCGTCGCTACGCGCGGGGCCGTAAAGCGGAAACGTCCGCTGCGGGTAATCAGCCAGTCCGGGCTTTCCGCATCCTCCAGATGTCCCCCTTTCATCAGCACCGCGGCACAGCCGAGATCGAGCAGCCCCTCCCCCTGCTGCTGCATGGTGCGCTCATCGCGGGCAGGTGTTGTTTCCAGCAGCGCCGCGGCTTCCGGCAGATTAGGCGTGATCAGCGAAGCCTGCGGCAGCAGCCGCTCACGCATCGCCGCCACCGCCTCTGGCGCCAGCAGCGCATCGCCGCTTTTGGCAATCATTACCGTATCCAGCACTACAAACGGCAGCCGCGCGCGCGCCAGTTTCTCTGCCACCACCTCTACAATAGCGCTCTCTGCCAGCATGCCGATTTTTGCCGTATCGATACGAATATCGCTCAGCACCGAATCCAGCTGGGCGGCGACAAACGCCGGTGAAATGTAACAGACCGACTGTACGCCACAGGTGTTTTGCGCCACCAGCGCGGTAATAACGCTGGTGCCGTAGGCGCTGAGCGCAGAAAAGGTTTTGAGATCGGCCTGAATACCCGCGCCGCCGCTGGGATCGGTGCCGGCAATGGTCAGGGCATTTATACGGGGCAAGCCGCGCGGTAAAACAGAGGAAGGGTGGGTCATCATAGCGCTCCTGTCAGGCGTACAGGAAGGCGAATGCGCGCAGGCATCTGACTTCCCTACGCTGGCATTATCCAGATCAGGTAATACGGGTATTTCTCAGCCTTCACAAAGAAGGGCACCCCGAGTCATGGTGTCTGTTACGACACACCGGCAGCTTAGGGGAAGCGATCGCACGAAGCAAGCCGCAGAGAGCAGAAAGCTTGATCTGCGCGGTAGCAGAAGCAGACAGACCGCTGGAGTGACCGGTTTATTGATACAGCGCAAGCCGCGACAACGCGGCAGCATGCTTAATCTGCTGCCGGATCACCCTGCCGGATATCACCATGCTTAACCTGCTGCGCCATCTTATTCCGCACGCTCACCGCTGGCATCAGATTACCATCAGCCGCCACGGCGTCCTGAATCCTGCCGGACGTTACTGTCAGGCTACCTTTATCACCGCGCGCTGTCGCAGCTGTGGTGTGCAGCTGCATAAGCTCTACTACCGCGACCTCAGCGATAGCGAAGCGCGCCGCTGGCTCGGCTGATTTAGCGCAAAAAAAAGCCCCGCAGCAAGGTGCGGGGCGCGGGCCGGACAGCGAGATTTACTGTGCTGGCTGGGTGCGGATCAGATAATCAAAAGCGCTGAGTGACGCTTTAGCGCCCTCGCCGCTGGCGATGATAATCTGCTTATACGGCACCGTGGTGCAGTCGCCGGCGGCAAATACGCCTTTCAGGCTGGTTTCGCACTTCGCATCGATAATCACTTCACCCATGCGGTTGCGCTCTACCGCGCCTTCAAGGAAGCCGGTATTAGGCAGCAGACCAATCTGAACAAAGATGCCGCTCAGCGCCAGCTCGTGCGTAGTCTGGGTGGTGCGATCCAGATACGCCAGCCCGGTGACTTTGCTGCCGTCGCCTTTAACTTCGGTGGTCTGGGCGTTAAGGATCACGTCGACGTTTTTCAGGCTGCGCAGTTTATCCTGCAGCACTTTGTCAGCGCGCATTTCGCCGGCAAACTCCAGCAGCGTAACGTGCTCAACAATACCGGCCAGATCGATGGCCGCTTCCACGCCGGAGTTACCGCCGCCGATAACCGCGGTACGCTTGCCTTTAAACAGCGGGCCGTCGCAGTGCGGGCAATAGGTCACGCCTTTGGTGCGATACTGATCTTCGCCCGGTACGCCCATGTTGCGCCAGCGCGCGCCGGTGGCGATGATGATGCTGCGTGATTTCAGCACCGCGCCGGAAGCGGTTTCAATGGCGTGCAATCCCCCTTCCTGCGCGGCGGGAATCAGTTTAATGGCGCTCTGTGTGTCAATCACATCTACCGCGTAATCATCGACGTGCGCGCGCAGTGAACCCGCCAGCTTCGCCCCTTCTGTTTTTGGTACAGAGATGTAGTTTTCGATATCTACCGTATCCAGTACCTGACCACCAAAACGCTCGCCCATCAGGCCGGTGCGAATACCTTTACGCGCGGAGTAGATAGCCGCTGCGGCGCCTGCCGGACCGCTGCCGATAATCAGGACTTCATAAGCGTCACGCTTATTCAGCTCTTCTGCCGCACGCTTGTCAGCGTTGGTATCAACTTTTCCGACGATTTCAGCCAGGCTCATGCGGCCCTGTCCAAACTCTTTGCCGTTCAGATAGACGGCCGGCACGCCCATGACGTTGCGCTCGGTAATTTCATTCTGGAACACGCCACCATCAATGGCGGTGTGGCTGATACGCGGATTCAGTACCGCCATCAGGTTCAGCGCCTGCACCACATCCGGGCAGTTATGGCAGGAGAGCGAGTAGTAGGTTTCAAAGTGCAGATCGGTATCAAGTGACATCACCTGATCCAGCAGACTCTGCGCCTCTTTAGAGGGGTGTCCACCGGTCTGGAGTAGCGCCAGCACCAGTGACGTAAATTCATGACCCATCGGCGAGCCGGCAAAGCGCGGACCGCTCTGGCTGCCTGGGTTGGTGATCAGAAACGACGGTTTGCGTACCGGACGATCGTTCTCTTCACGGAAGCTGACTTTGTCAGAGAGCGCGGCAATATCTGCTAACAGCGTACGGATCTCAGCAGATTTGGTGCCCTCATCCAGGGTAGCAATCAACTCAACCGGTTTCGTTAGTTTCTCAAGGTAAGCCTTAAGCTGGGTTTTTAAATTGGTGTCGAGCATAGTGAGTTCCTGTGAAGAAAATCGGGTGCCGCAGCACCCGATAAAAAAGAGACCGAATGGCGTCAGGTAACTTAGATTTTACCGACCAGGTCCAGTGACGGAGCCAGCGTGGCGTCGCCCTCTTTCCATTTAGCCGGGCAAACTTCGCCTGGGTGAGAAGCCACGTACTGTGCAGCTTTCACTTTGCGCAGCAGGTCAGAGGCATCGCGGCCAATACCTTCAGCAGTGATTTCGATCGCCTGAATGATGCCTTCCGGGTCAACGATGAACGTACCGCGATCGGCCAGACCTTCTGCCTCACGCATAATTTCAAAGTTGCGGGTCAGCGCGCCGGTTGGATCGCCGATCATGGCATACTGAATCTTACCGATGGTCTCGGAAGAACCGTGCCAGGCTTTGTGGGTAAAGTGCGTGTCAGTAGAAACGGAGTAGATATCTACGCCCAGTTTCTGGAACTCTTCGTAGTGGTCTGCAACGTCACCCAGTTCGGTCGGGCATACGAAGGTGAAGTCAGCCGGGTAGAAGAAGAAAACACTCCATTTACCTTCAACGTCTTTCTCGGTTACGTCGATGAATTCGCCGTTTTTGAACGCTGCGTTTTTGAACGGTTTAATTTTGGTGTTAATGATTGACATAGTGACCTCCGTTAAAAAGATGTGATGCAGGCTACAGTTTTTTCAGGCCAGGTGCTAATACGCAGACGTTATCAATCAGATAAACAAAAGCTATCAATGCAGCGAGACCAGATCCGGTGCGGCTTGCCGCGGCATTCTACACAGAAAAGCGGCGGCGATAACAGGCTTTCTCAGAATGCGGCTAAACTGCTATTTTTTTTACAGGCTGGCACGCATGACCGCGTGCCATAAGCGATGCTTGCGATTCAGGAGACCCCGCACGTGAATATCCGACCTTTTCAGGAGAGCGATCGCCCGTTTCTGCGCACGCTGTTTCTCGCCGCGCGCCGGCACAGCTGGACGTGGCTTAACGGTGATGCGTGGCAGCTGGAGGATTTTGATGCGGTGATCCTGGGTGAAACGGTGCTGGTAGCGGAGATCGGCGGCGAACGCGCGGGTTTTGCCGGCATTCTCGATAACGACAATTTTCTGCACAGCCTCTATGTTGACCCGGCGTATCAGGGTCAGGGTGTGGGCAGCGCGCTGCTGCTGCAGGTTACAGCACGCTTTACCTCAACCGGCGCGCTGAAATGTCTGGCTGCGAACCGGGCCGCGCTGGCGTTCTACCAGCATCACGGCTGGCAGCGCGTCGCCAGCGGCGAAGGCGAACAGGGTACCTATGTGCTGATGCACTATCCGCTGGCGGGACGCGCCAGCGAAACGGCGTGAGCTACACCGCCCGGAAGGCGATATCGCCCGGGATCACCTCACCCTGCCAGTAAAGCTGAGCGGCTACGCGCCCCGCCAGCTGGCGATAGAGGGCGGTAAAGTCGCTCTCTGGCCGGCGGATCACCGTAGGCGTCCCGTCATCCAGATCCTCCCGCAGGTGAATATGCAGCGGCAGCTGTGCCAGCAGGCGGGTGTGGTAATCCTGCACCAGCCGCTCAGCCCCGCCGGTGCCGAAAACAGGCTCATGATGGCCACACTCACTGCAGATATGCATGCTCATGTTCTCCACCACTCCCAGCACCGGCACCGCTACTTTTTCAAACATCACGATGCCTTTGCGCGCGTCCAGCAGCGCGATATCCTGCGGGGTGGTCACCACCACGGCGCCGGTGACGGGTACGCTCTGCGCCAGCGTCAGCTGGATATCGCCGGTGCCGGGCGGCATATCGAGAACCAGATAGTCGAGGTCGGGCCACAGCGTCTCGTTGAGCAGCTGCAGCAGCGCCTTGCTCGCCATCGGTCCGCGCCACACCATCGCATTATCGTCCGTAACCAGATAGCCAATTGAGTTGGTCGCGAGCCCGTGCGCCATAATCGGTGCCATGTGCGTGCCGTCAGGCGATGTCGGACGCTCCGCTTCCGTTCCCAGCATATTCGGAATGGAGGGACCGTAAATATCCGCATCCAGCAGCCCCACGCGCGCCCCTTCGGCGGCCAGCGCCAGCGCCATGTTAACCGCCGTACTCGACTTGCCGACGCCGCCTTTGCCGGAGCTGACCGCAATGATATTTTTCACGCCGTTCACGCCCGGCTGATTTTTTACCCGCTTCAGGGTGGCGATATCGTGACGCAGACGCCAGTCGATGGCGCGCGCCTGCGTCAGCCGCAGCAGCTCCGCGCTGACCTGCGCTTTGAGATCCTCAAACGCGCTGCGCCAGATAAACGGCATAACCAGCTCGATATGCAGTTTTTCATCCAGCAGCGCCACGTGCCGCAGCGCTTTCAGCGTAGTGAGATTCTGCTGCAGCGTGGGGTGCGTAAATGCGCTCAGCACGCCGCTGACCACGGCACGCAACGCTTCAGGTGAATGATAATCCCGGGATTGTGTGCTCATCCCCTCTCCTTATTTCATCATGACGCCAGAATGTAGCGGTATAAGGTCAATCATATCAGAGCAGCGCGAAAAAGAGCGCGACGCGCCTCCTGTGTTTACGCCGGAGGGTGCTTCGGTTAACATCTAACCCCGATTTTTCATTAACGGAAAGCTACGCAAATCATGACTCAAGTCGCTAAAAAATTACTGGTAACGTGCGCCCTGCCGTACGCAAACGGCTCTATCCATCTTGGTCACATGCTGGAACACATCCAGGCTGATGTATGGGTCCGTTACCAGCGAATGCGTGGCAACCAGGTTTACTTCATCTGCGCAGACGATGCGCACGGCACGCCGATTATGCTGAAAGCACAGCAGCTGGGCATCACGCCGGAGCAGATGATCGCCGAGATGAAGCAGGAGCATGAAACTGACTTCGCCGGCTTCAATATCAGCTATGACAACTATCACTCAACGCATGCCGATGAGAATCGTCAGCTGGCTGAGGTGATCTACACGCGCCTGAATGAAAATGGCTTTATTAAGAAGCGCACCATTTCGCAGCTCTACGATCCGGAAAAAGGGATGTTCCTGCCCGATCGCTTTGTGAAAGGCACCTGCCCGAAATGTAAAGCGGCCGATCAGTATGGCGATAACTGCGAAGTGTGCAGCGCCACCTACAGCCCGACCGAGCTGATTGAGCCGAAGTCAGTGGTATCCGGCGCTACGCCGGTACTGCGTGACTCTGAGCACTTCTTCTTTGATCTGCCGGCGTTCAGCGAGATGCTGCAGGCGTGGACGCGTTCCGGCGCCCTGCAGGAGCAGGTCGCCAATAAGATGCAGGAGTGGTTTGAGTCGGGACTGCAGCAGTGGGATATCTCCCGCGATGCGCCCTACTTTGGCTTTGAGATCCCGGACGCGCCGGGCAAATATTTCTACGTCTGGCTGGATGCGCCAATCGGCTACATGGGCTCGTTCAAGAACCTGTGCGACAAGCGCGGCGATATCGACTTCAGCGAATTCTGGCAGAAAGATTCCGCGACCGAGCTTTATCACTTTATCGGTAAAGATATCGTCTATTTCCACAGCCTGTTCTGGCCGGCAATGCTGGAAGGCAGCGGTTTCCGCAAGCCGACCAACCTGTTTGTGCATGGCTATGTCACGGTAAACGGCGCGAAGATGTCAAAATCGCGCGGCACCTTTATCAAAGCCAGCACCTGGCTGAAGCATCTTGATGCCGACAGCCTGCGCTACTACTACGCGGCCAAGCTCTCTTCGCGCATTGATGATATTGACCTGAATCTGGAAGATTTCGTGCAGCGCGTTAACGCTGACGTAGTGAACAAAGTCGTTAACCTGGCTTCGCGCAACGCCGGTTTTATCACCAAACGCTTTAACGGCGAGCTGGCCGCTGAACTCGCCGATCCGGCGCTGTACCAGACCTTTGTGGCGGCATCAGAGAAGATCGGCGAAGCGTGGGCGAACCGTGAATATAACCGCGCTATCCGTGAGATCATGACGCTGGCCGATCTGGCGAACCGCTATGTTGATGAGCAGGCACCGTGGGTGGTGGCGAAACAGGAAGGCCGCGACGCTGACCTGCAGGCGATCTGCTCAATGGGCATCAACCTGTTCCGCGTGCTGATGACCTGGCTGAAGCCGGTACTGCCGTCGCTGAGCGAGCGCGCTGAGGCGTTTCTGCAGAGCGAACTGAGCTGGGATGGCATCGCGCAGCCGCTGCTGAATCACAGCGTGGCACCGTTTAAAGCGCTCTATGGCCGCATTGAGATGGCAAAAGTGGAGGCGCTGATTGAGGCATCGAAAGAGGATGCGGCGGCAGCCAGTCAGCCTGCGGTGAGCGGCCCGCTTGCTGACGCGCCGATTGGCGACACCATCACCATTGATGATTTCGCCAAAGTCGATATGCGCGTAGCGCTGATTGAGCAGGCGGAACTGGTTGAGGGTTCAGACAAGCTGCTGCGCCTGCAGCTCGATCTCGGCGGTGAGAAGCGTCAGATCTTCTCCGGCATTCGTGCTGCCTACCCCGATCCTTCGGTACTGGTGGGCAAGATGACCATTATCGTGGCCAACCTGGCACCGCGTAAGATGCGCTTTGGCGTATCGGAAGGGATGGTGCTCTCAGCCGGCTCTGGCGGCAGCGATCTGTTTGTGCTCTCGGTGGACAGCGGCGCACAGCCCGGCATGCCGGTTAAGTAATCGCTTTTCTTTTTTTACAGCCCTCTCCGCTGCGAAGAGGGCTGCTTTTCCGCTCCCGCCTCCTTCCTGAACGACCCTCTGCGCCAGTTCTGCCGCGCACGCAGGCCGGACTCTGGCACGCTAAGCGCGTAATGCGTATGATGTAAAACAGATGACCGAAGCCGGAGATGTCTGACGTGTTAACTGCCTGCTGGCGCTATCTGCGCGCCTTTATGATTATCTATGCCGCGCTCTATGCCGGTATCGCGCTCGCCGCCCTGCTTCCCTTTTCTATTCCCGGCAGTATTATCGGTATGCTGCTGCTGTTTTTACTACTGGGGCTGCAAATTCTGCCGGTCCGCTGGGTAAAGCCCGGCTGCCATCTGCTGATCCGCTATATGGCGCTGCTGTTTGTCCCGATAAGCGTCGGCGTCATCAGCTATACCGATGTACTTTCCGCGCAGTTTGGGCCGATCGTGGTCTCCTGCCTCACCAGTACGCTGATGGTGCTGGTGGTGGTGGGTTTTAGCGCTGAACGCCTGCAGCGCCCGAAACAGGAGCAGCCGCATGAGTGACGCCTGGTGGTCTCTGCCGCTGACGCTGGCTGCTTATTTTGTGGCGCGTCGGCTGGCGGCAAAGCTCAAAATCTCGCTGATTAATCCGCTGCTGGTAGCCATGGCCATCATTATTCCGGTGCTGCTGCTGACGCATACCCCCTATACGCGCTATTTTGCCGGCAGCGCACTGCTGAATCAGCTGCTGCAACCGGCGGTCGTGGCCTTAGCGCTGCCGCTTTATGAGCAGATGCATCAGATCCGCGCACGCTGGAAAACCATCATCAGCGTCTGCTTTATTGGCAGCCTGACCGCCATGGTATCCGGCACGGCGATGGCGCTGTGGCTGGGCGCCACACCGGAGATCGCCGCGACGCTCCTGCCCAAGTCAGTCACCACCCCGATTGCGATGGCGGTCTCTGCCTCACTGCACGGTATTCCGGCCATCAGCGCTATCTGCGTGCTGATCGCGGGCGTATTTGGTGCCGTATTCGGGCACATGCTGCTGAACCTGCTGCGCATTCGCAGCAAAGCATCGCGTGGCCTGGCGATTGGCAACGCGTCACACGCGCTGGGCACGGCGCGCGCGGCGGAAATCGACTATCAGGAAGGGGCGTTCAGTTCACTGGCGCTGGTGATCTGCGGCATCATTACCTCTTTACTGGCACCGTTTATCTTTCCGCTGCTGCTGGCGTGGTTTGGCTGAAAGTTTGCGAGAGATCTCGCAAAGTTGAAACAACTCAATCAGCTTGCATTGTCATAGCGACATGGATCACATATAACTCAGCAGGCGGCGCCCCGCCGCTGATGAGTTAATGAGGCCTGACACCATGCACCCACGATTCTCTTCCGCTTTCTCCGACCTGCCGGCTGCCCTGCAGCAGGCGCTGCAGCCGCTGCTGGACGCGCCCGATTTTCACGGCGTGCTCCGCCCTGACGAGTTGATACAGCTGCAGCAGGTCACCGGACTGGAAGAGGATGCGCTGGCGCTGGCGCTCCTGCCGCTCGCCGCCTGCTGTGCGGTTGCGCCGCTCTCGCGCTTTAACGTTGGCGCTATCGCGCGTGGCGTCAGCGGCCACTGGTATTTTGGGGCAAATATGGAGTTTCGCGGCGCCACGATGCAGCAGACGGTACACGCTGAGCAGAGCGCGATTACCCACGCCTGGCTGCGCGGTGAAACGGCGCTGGCGGCCATCACCGTAAACTACACGCCGTGTGGCCACTGCCGTCAGTTTATGAATGAGCTGAACAGCGGTACGGCGATCCGTATCAGTCTGCCGGGCCGTGACGTGAACACGCTGGCCCACTACCTGCCCGATGCATTTGGTCCTGCCGACCTCAATATTACCGAACGGCTGATGACGCCGGTTGACCATGCCTTTGCCCCTGCCGGCGATGCGCTGCAGCAGGCGGCAATCCGGGCTGCCAGCCAGAGCCACGCGCCTTATAGCTTCAGCTACAGCGGCGTGGCACTGGAGAGCCACAGCGGCGCCATTTACAGCGGCCGCTATGCGGAGAATGCCGCCTTCAACCCGAGCCTGCCGCCGCTGCAGGCCGCGCTGATCCTGATGAATATGCATCATGAACCGCTGGAAACTATTCGCCGCGCGGCGCTGGCCGAGTCTGCAGAGGGTACGCTGACGCAGGCGGACGCCACGCGGGCGACGCTGGCCGCGCTCGGCTGCCGTGAGCTGACGATTACTTTAGTTTCAAAAACATCCGTTTAGTGATCCTTTTACCGCTTTTGTGACCTGCTGTTAACAAAAGCTGTACATCTGCCGGAATTTTCATAGGATCGGGCGCCAGACCTTCACAATAATCAGATCTGGCGTGACCTTTTCGTAGCGATACGTCAGCAAACACTGCAACCGGAGCAAACATTGCATGGAACTCGAGTACGAAAGTAAACGCCCGCTCTATATCCCCTATGCGGGTCCGATTCTGCTGGAATTTCCGCTGCTGAATAAAGGCAGCGCCTTCTCTCTGGAAGAGCGAAACGAATTTAATCTTAATGGCCTGCTGCCGGATGCGGTTGAGACTATTGAAGAGCAGGCGGAACGCGCCTGGCGTCAGTTCCTGGATTTCAAAAACAACAACGACAAGCACGTCTATCTGCGCAATATCCAGGATACCAACGAAACCCTGTTCTACCGCCTGCTGGATAATCATCTTGAAGAGATGATGCCGATTATCTACACCCCGACCGTGGGCGCGGCATGCGAGCACTTCTCCGAAATTTACCGTCGCGCGCGCGGCGTATTTATCTCCTACAACAATCGCGATCGCATCGAAGACATGCTGCAGAACGCCACCAAGCAGAATGTGAAGGTTATTGTGGTCACGGATGGCGAGCGTATTCTGGGCCTGGGCGACCTCGGCATCGGCGGCATGGGTATTCCGATTGGTAAACTGTCGCTCTATACCGCCTGCGGCGGCATCAGTCCGGCTTATACCCTGCCGGTGGTGCTGGATGTCGGAACCAATAACCCGCAGCTGCTCAACGACCCGCTCTATATGGGCTGGCGTCATCCGCGCATTAGCGGCGAAGAGTATGAGTCGTTTGTGAATGAATTTATTCAGGCGGTGAAACGTCGCTGGCCAAACGTCCTGCTGCAGTTCGAAGATTTTGCACAGAAAAACGCTATGCCGCTGCTGCAGCGCTATCGCGATGAAATCTGCTGCTTCAACGACGATATTCAGGGCACCGCAGCCGTTACCGTTGGTACCCTGATTGCCGCCAGCCGCGCCGCAGGCAGCCGCCTGTGCGAGCAGAAAGTGGTCTTCCTCGGCGCCGGTTCTGCAGGCTGTGGTATCGCTGAACAGATCGTTGCGCAGATGAAATCTGAAGGACTGAGCGATGATGAAGCGCGTTCGCGCGTCATGATGGTTGACCGCTTTGGTCTGCTCACCGATAAGCTGCCAAACCTGCTCGACTTCCAGAGCAGGCTGGTGCAGAAAAGTGACAATCTGAAAGCCTGGGACGTCACCAGCGACACGATTTCGCTGCTGGATGTGGTGCGCAACGCGCAGCCCGATATTCTGATCGGCGTATCGGGCCAGCCAGGCCTGTTTACCGAAGAGATCATTCGCGAGATGCATAAGCACTGCAAACGCCCTATCGTGATGCCGCTCTCTAACCCGACGTCACGCGTGGAAGCGACGCCGGCGGATATCATCGCCTGGACCGACGGTGCCGCGCTGGTTGCCACCGGCAGCCCGTTCTCACCGGTGACCTGGAAAGGCAAAACCTATCCGATTGCCCAGTGCAACAACTCCTATATCTTCCCGGGCATCGGACTCGGCGTGATTGCCGCGGGCGCAACGCGCGTGACCGATTCCATGCTGATGACCGCCAGCCGCGCGCTGGCTGACTGCTCGCCGCTGGTTAACGACGGCGAAGGTCCGGTCCTGCCGGAGATCAAAGATATTCAGGGCGTCTCTAAACTGATTGCGATGGAAGTGGGCAAAGCGGCGCAGCTGGCTGGCGTTGCCGTGGTAACGTCGGAGGATGTGCTCTCTAAAGCGGTTCACAACAACTTCTGGCTGCCGCAGTATCGCCACTACCGCCGTACCTCTATCTGATCGCCTCAGCGCCGGATTTCGATCCGGCACTGCCGAAAAAAACATCAGCCAGCCGGGGTGAGCTTGCTTAGCCGCCCCGGCTCAAGTAGCCTTGAAGCACCCTGAATCCTGCCTGTTGAGTTGCCGCGCGCATGCTGAAACGCGTTTTCTTTGCTCTGATCATCATCATCTTAGCGATGGTGGCGACCGCGCTCGGCCTTGATCGCTGGATCAGCTGGAAAACCGCGCCGTTTATCTATGAAGATGTCGCCTCGCTGCCGCATCGTCAGGTTGGCGTGGTACTGGGCACCGCGAAATATTATCGTGCCGGCGTTATTAATCAGTATTACCTCTATCGCATGCAGGGCGCGCTTAACGCCTACAACAGCGGCAAAGTGAACTACCTGCTGCTGAGCGGCGACAACGCCCAGCAGAGCTATAACGAGCCTGCCACTATGCGACGCGATCTGATTAAAGCTGGCGTCGATCCGGCCGATATCGTGCTGGATTATGCCGGTTTTCGCACGCTCGACTCCATTGTGCGCACGCGCAAGGTGTTTGACACCAACGACTTCATTATTATCACCCAGCGCTTTCACTGCGAGCGGGCGCTCTACATTGCGCTGCACCTTGGCATTCAGGCACAGTGCTATGCCGTGCCCTCGCCGAAAAATATGCTGTCGGTGCGCGCACGCGAAGTCGGTGCCCGGCTGGGCGCGATGGCCGATCTCTATCTGATGAAGCGCGAGCCGCGTTTTCTCGGACCGCTGGTGCCGATTCCGGCAGTGCATACGGTGCCGGAAGATGCGCAGAGCTATCCGGCGGTCACGCCTGAACAGCTGCTGGAGCTGGAAGAGAAGCTGCGTAAGTAGCCTTTACTGAGGCCGGCAGCCATAAAAAAAAGGCTGCGCCAGCGCAGCCTTTTTCCGTTACTTCACGCTTATTTCTTGCGCGAGTATTTCAGTGAATCCAGCGCCACGGCGAAGATAATGATGCCGCCCTTGATGATGTACTGCCAGTAAGGGTTCACGCCGATGTAAGTCAGGCCGTAGTTGATTACGGTAAAGATAATTACCCCGGTCACGACGCCTGCGACCGTACCCACACCGCCGGCGAAGGAGACGCCGCCCACCACGCAGGCGGCAATCGCATCCAGCTCATACATAAAGCCGAGGTTGTTGGTGGCGCTGCCGATACGGCCCGCTTCCAGCAGACCGCCGAACGCATAGAACACACCTGACAGGGCATAGACCAGAATCAGGTTGAACGGCACGTTAACGCCTGAAACTTTTGCCGCTTCCGGGTTACCGCCAATCGCAAAAATGTTTTTACCGAAGCGGGTTTTGTTCCACAGGATCCAGACAAACACGATAGCGATAATGGCGTAAAAGGTGATAAACGAGAGCTTGAAGTCACCAAAGCGCAGGAAACCCTGGGTAAAGGCGGAGAAGCCCGCGTCGAAGCCGGCGATCGGCGAGGCACCGACAAAATCGTAGTAGAGGGAGTTAATACCATACACGATGATCATCGTACCCAGCGTGGTAATAAACGGCGTTACCTTGAGGTATGCGATGATCACGCCGTTTACCAGGCCAATCACGCCGCCGATAATGCACACTACCAGAATAACCAGCGGAATCGGCATGGTTTCCAGATGCGGGAAAACCTTGTTCGCGTTATCCATCGACTGCAGCAGCGTCGCCGCCACTACCGCCGCCAGGCCAACCTGCCGCCCGGCGGAGAGGTCAGTACCCTGAGTCACAATCAGCCCGGCCACGCCCAGCGCGATAATAATACGCACCGACGATTGCGTCAGGATGTTACTCAGGTTCATTAAACTTAAAAACGTCGGATCCTGAAAAATAATAATCGCCAGCAGAACAAACAGGACGACGTAAATACCGCCCTCTTTTAACCAGGTTAGCGCATTCTTTTTAGTAGTCGCTTTCATTTTAAAGCCCTTGCTTCATTAAAGGTGTAATGACGCTAAACGCAGGATTTCATTCTGCGAGGTCGTTTTTGTATCGACAATACCGGCTACCTGACCATTACTCATGACCAGAATACGATCGGTTATACCCAGCAGCTCTGGCATTTCTGAGGAGATAATAATAATGCCCTTCTCTTTTTTGGCCAGTTCTGAAATCAGCTGATAAATTTCAAATTTAGCCCCTACGTCAATACCGCGCGTAGGTTCATCAAGCATTAATATTTCCGGCTGGGTCAGCAGCCAGCGGCCAATAATGACCTTCTGCTGGTTACCGCCTGAAAGCGAGCCAATCTGCGTATGGTGACCTGGCGTTTTTACCCGCATCGAGTCAATAACCCACTGGGTATCGCTCTTCATACGCTTATTATCAAGCAGGCCGATACTGGATTTATATTTTTTAATATTGGAGATAAGCGAGTTAAAGCCGATATCGAGATAGGCGTAGATCCCGGTGGAGCGACGCTCTTCTGTCACCAGCGCAAAACCGTGGTTAATCGCCTCGTTTGCACTGTGGTTGTTGATCGCTTTGCCGTGCAGCCGGATAGTTCCGCCCGACTTCTCGCGAATGCCAAACAGCGTCTCAACGATATCGGTACGCTTGGCACCCACCAGTCCGGCGATACCGAGGATCTCTCCTTTATGCAGGTCAAATGAGATATCACGAATCGAGGGCTGACGCAGTGAAGTGAGGTTGCGGACTTCCAGAATCACCTCGCCCGGCACGTTGCTCTTATCCGGGAAGCGCTGATTGAGCGAACGACCCACCATCATGGCGATGATCTTATCCATATCCAGCCCTTCCAGCGACTGAGTGGCGATCCACTGTCCGTCGCGCAGAATGGTGATCTCGTCGCACAGCTGAAAGATCTCTTCCATCTTATGCGAGATATAGACAATACCGCAGCCGCGATCTTTTAGTTTACGAATAATAGTAAACAGGTGGTTAACTTCTTTTTCCGTCAGCGAAGAGGTCGGTTCATCCATAATGACAATTTTGGCATCATAGGAGAACGCTTTGGCAATTTCAATCATCTGCATCTGCGATACAGAAAGATTCGCCACTTTATCGCGCGGATCGATATCAATATCGAGTTCATCAAAGATCGCTTTGGTATCGCGATACATTTTGTCCTGATCGACAAATGGCCCTTTACGCGGGTAGCGACCCAGCCACATATTATCCATCACGCTGCGCTGCAGCACGAGGTTTAATTCCTGATGCACCATTGAGACGCCATTTTCCAGCGCTTCTTTGGAGCTTTTATAGTCAATCTCCTGGCCCTGAAAAAGAATACTCCCCGTATCTTTTTTATAGATGCCAAATAAGCACTTTAACAATGTCGATTTTCCGGCGCCGTTTTCACCCATTAAGGCATGGACGGAGTGCGGCCGCACTTTCAAATTCACATTATCTAAGGCTTTCACCCCTGGAAATGATTTCGAGACATTCGTCATCTCCAGCAGATATTCACGCTGTGTGGTCGGATTCTCACTGGCCATAATTTACCTGGCTAAAAAAAGCGTATGCAGATGCAATAAGGCGCGGCAAATTGCCGCGCCCGGAATAGATTACTTCGCAAACTGAGAGAGGTTCTCTTTATCTACGGCGACATAAGGCACGCGAACCACTTTATCTTCCATCTTGAAGTTAGTGCCCGCGGTTGGCTCTTTGCCATCTGCCAGGTTCTTCGCGATATCCAGCGTGGCTTTCGCCTGGTTTTCCGCATCGTTCAGCACGGTACCCGCCATCGCACCCGATTTCACCAGCGCCAGCGCTTCTGGCAGCGCATCAACACCAAACACCGGAATGCTTGATTTGTTGTGTGCTTTCAGCGCTTCAACCGCGCCCATTGCCATTGCATCGTTGTTGGCAATGATCACTTCAATTTTGTTAGCGTTCGGACCGGAGAGCCACGCATCGACTTTATCTTTCGCCTGAGCGGTATCCCACATTGCGGTATCCATCGCCAGCTGCTGCGTCTTGATGCCATCTTTGTTCAGGGTGTCGATAACATATTTGGTACGCGCTTCAGCATCCGGGTGCCCTGGCTCGCCTTTCAGCAGGACAAACTGAATCTGTCCATCTTTGTTCAGATCCCAGGCTGGCGTCGATTTCCAGTGCTTCTCAATCAGCTCGCCCTGTTTGATACCTGACTCTTTTGAGTCTGTACCGACATAATAGGCTTTCGGATAGCTGGCCAGCACTTTGGCGTTCGGCTCTTTGTTGAAGAACACAATTGGTACGTCATTGGCTTTTGCTTTGTCGATGACTACCGCTGCCGCTGCCGGATCTACCAGGTTAATTGCCAGCGCTTTCACGCCCTTGGCCATCAGCACGTCAATCTGATCGTTCTGTTTGGACTGGTCATTCTGCGAGTCATTCATCAGCAGCTGAATGCCGCCCAGCGTTTTCGCCTCTTTCTCGATATCCTTACGCACCATTGACATGAAGTTGTCATCATATTTGTAAATGGTCACGCCAATGCGGGTATCGGCGGCGTGTGCAGTTGCACCAAACATCATGCTGGCAACCAGTGCTGTGAGCGTGAAAACCTTCTTATTCATGGTATCTCCGGTTTTAATTATGCAGGGTATTTCATTGCGCCCTGCTGCCTGCGGGCAGCGAACGCAGTCGGTTGAAACGCTATCATTCTGGAGCAGGCGCAGGCATTGGCCGGACCGCTCTCCCTATCCTGACTTCCCTGTACGTAACCGCTTCCTGAAGAGTGTTGTGAACCATTTCAATCGGCTACTGAAACCTGTCCGGAGAGGCGTGACCCGGCGTTTCATGATGTTTCAGTCCGGTAAGACGCTGCCATCATAGTGAGCGGTCTGGTAATTAACTGTGAATGTAATCACATATTGGAAACGGTTACATGGCGCTATCGCCTGGATTAGTGATCGACTCCACAATTTGTCGCTGGGCCACTGAGTGACGCCGCACCAGCGTAGGCATGAAGCAGTGCGATGCCTGAGGATCCAGCTCACCGGCTGCGCCTTTTAGCGCCAGCTCTGTTGCCAGTTTTGCCATAGAAACAATGGGATAGCGTACGGTTGTCAGCTGGGGATCGGTGTAACGGGAAATAGGAATGTCAT
Source organism: Pantoea sp. PSNIH1 (assembly GCF_007680655.1). Classification (NCBI taxonomy): domain Bacteria; kingdom Pseudomonadati; phylum Pseudomonadota; class Gammaproteobacteria; order Enterobacterales; family Erwiniaceae; genus Pantoea; species Pantoea sp. PSNIH1. Next base: position 186,281 of record NZ_VEIP01000001.1, on the reverse strand, counting down.
CAAAACCGATGACAGAAAAATGCTGCGGCACCTGAATGCCGTTATCTTTCAGCGCCGTCAGGGCGCCAGCCGCCATGCCATCGTTATAGGAAAACACGGCGGTCAGATGCAGATTGCGCCCGAGCAGCTCCACCATCGCGGCTTCACCGCCCTGCATATCGGGTTCAGCATGGGCGATCCACGCCTCTGCCGGCTGGATACCCTGCTCTGACAGCGCCTGCAGCCAGCCATCGCGGCGCTGGGCCACATCTTCAATCGGGTGGCTGGAGCTGAGATAGCCGATACGCTGATGCCCCTGCTGCAGCAGCATGCGGGTGGCAACCTGCGCACCGGTTACATTGTCGAGACAGACGCAGCGATGCTCGTAGCCGCGGATCACCCGGTTAACCAGCACCATTCCCGGCACCTGATCCATAAACTGCGTGAGTTCAGCGTCTGAAAGCGTTTTCGCATGTACCACCAGCGCATTGCAGCGCTGACGGATCAGCACCTCAATGGCGTGCCGCTCTTTATCTTCCTGATGCCAGGAATTACTGATGAGAACATGCTTATGCACCCGCTGCGCCACGGTATCCACCGCTTTCACCAGCGCGCCAAAAAAGGGATCGGAGACATCCATGACAACGACACCAATCGTGTCGCTGACCTGGGTGGCGAGCGCCTGTGCGTTGGCGTTCGGACGATAGCCCAGCGATTCCACCGCCTGCAGCACGGCGTCGCGGGTATCAGAGGTGACGGCACTGCTGTTATTGAGCACGCGCGACACGGTGGCAACAGAAACTCCCGCCAGTCGGGCGACATCACGAATCGTTATCATGCAGCGGTTCCACAAAGGCTGAAAGACGCGACGGGCGCGTAATAGCGCTATAGTGTCAGGCCGCAGACTTCAGCTACGTGAAACAGCTCACATCAATGAAAACGGTTACATTGCTTTATGCGATCTTTGTGATGCAGGTCATTATCTGACAGGCGGCACTGCGGTGCCGGTTGCAGAGAGACGCTGCGTCAGCCAGCGCCACAGCCATTCCAGCGGCCCCTGACGAAAATAGCGCAGCCAGAGCGCTGAGAAGAGAAGATTGACTACCCAGATAACGGGCACCAGCGCCAGCAGCTGTAACCGGTTAAAGTGCAGGAAGAGATCAAACCGGTAGAAAAGCGTGGTACAGATTAGCGTCTGTAACAGATAGTTGCTCAGCGCCATGCGCCCCACTCCCTGAATCAGGTTGCATAGCCGGTTACGCGCGAGCGCAGGCCAGAAGCCGAGACAGAGCGCCGCATAGCCGAGGCTGATAAAAGGCGAGGCGAGATCGCGCGGCACCTGCAGATAAAAGCTGGTCCAGCGCTGCGCCCACTGCAGCTGCCACTGCGCAACGATACCCGGCACCGCGATTAGCCAGCCGGTCAGCAGCAGCAGCAGTGCGGCGCGCCGGTAGTGCTGCAGGCTGAACTCACCGGTCAGCCAGCCGCAGCGCAGCAGCGCGGCACCCATCAGCATCAGCCCCGCCAGCTGCCAGCCATACTGGGATGCCAGCGCCATCAGGCCCGATGCGAGCAGATCGAGCCGGTTGCGTACCGCTTCCCAGCCGCCCACCAGCTTCCAGTAACTTTCATACTCCAGCACAGCGGCACCCGGCTGCCAGCCGCTGCTGCTCTGATTGCCGGAGATCGCTCCGAAGATAAGCAGCACCGCACAGCCGACCAGATAGAGCAGCACGCCGGTCTGAAACAGCGCACGCTCAGAGGGCACTTCACGCAGCAGACGCCAGATAATCAGGCCGATAAGCCCATAGTCGAGGAGAATATCCCCTTCCCAGAAGAAAACGCCGTGGATAAACCCGAGCAGCACCAGCAGCGTCAGGCGCGTACTGATCCAGCGCTTACCGCGGGGGATCTGCAGCGCCAGTCCGGCGCCAAACAGCAGTGCAAACAGCGTGAGGAATTTCAGCTGCGCCAGCCCGTCCAGTATCGCCCAGGTCCAGGCATCCTGCGGCGTAACGCTGCCCTGCCAGGCGGGATTAAGATAGGCGGCTGACGGCAGGCCAAAGCCGGTAATATTGAGCAGCAAAATGCCCAGAACCGCGCATCCGCGAATAAAATCCAGCGCCTGGTAGCGTTGCATTGCGGCCCTCAGCCATCAAAAAAGGCGGCACCGGGGCCGCCTGGGGATCAGATATGACGTACCGCGCGCAGGAACTCCTGACGCGTATTCTGGCTCGATTTAAACAGCCCGCCCAGCGACGTGGTCGTGGTTGCGCTGGTCGCATCTTTCACGCCGCGCGCTTTTACGCAGTAGTGAACTGCATCAATCGACACCGCCACGTTAGTGGTGCCAAGCAGCGTCTGCAGCGCGACCAGCACCTGCTGCGTCAGCCGCTCCTGCACCTGCGGGCGCTGGGCGAAAAACTGCACGATGCGGTTGATTTTCGACAGGCCAATCACTTTGTCTTTGGGAATGTAGGCCACCGTCGCCTTGCCATCGATGATCACAAAATGGTGTTCGCAGGTGCTGGTCAGCGTGATGTCACGCACCGTCACCATCTCGTCCACTTTCATTTTGTTTTCGATGACGGTGATTTTCGGGAAGTTGGCGTAATCGAGACCTGAGAAAATCTCATCCACATACATTTTTGCGATGCGATGCGGCGTCTCCATCAGGCTGTCATCTTCCAGGTCCAGATTCAGCAGCTGCATGATTTGCGTCATGTGACCGGCAATTTCACGCTTGCGCGTTTCGCTATCCATTTCGCGCACCGGGGCGCGTAACGGCGTTTCCAGACCGCGCGCCAGCAGCGCTTCATGAACCAGGGCGGCTTCCTGACTTAAGGTGCTCATCGTTCTCATTCTCCGGCAGGTGATGCGCCCGCGGAACATAGCCCGCGGGGGAAATTCTGAGCGCGTATTGTGAAACACAACGCAGGCTTAATCCAGTAATCAATCTGATTGGCAATCAGCACGTGCGCGTGCGCGGCACCAAAAGGCGCAAAAAAGCGGCTGTTGCTGTCGCTATCACTACACTTATCAGCAGCGCGCCTGGCTAAACTGCAAAAGCGGCAATAACGCACTTGCCAGCCGCCGGCGGGCAGTTTAGACTCACAAAATATGAATAACATTGCACTTGTTGTTTACGGGATGAGAAGATGGATTTAGTTCAGCTGCGAATGTTCTGTTGTGTAGCCGATACCGGTTCTCTGGCGCGTGCCGCTGAACAGCTGCATCGCGTGCCCTCTAATCTCACTACGCGCCTGCGCCAGCTGGAAGAGGAGATCGGGGTTGACCTGTTTATCCGCGAGAAGCAGCGCATGCGTCTGTCACCGATGGGGCATAATTTTCTCAACTACGCCCGCCGTATTCTGGCGCTGAGCGATGAAGCGCTGAATATCGCCCGCGCCGGTGAGCCAGGCGGCAATTTTGCTTTTGGTTCAATGGAGAGCACGGCAGCTACCCGCCTGCCGGCGCTGCTGGCCGCCTATCATCAGCGCTACCCGGCGGTGGCGCTCTCCCTGGTGACCGGCACATCGGGCGATATCATCGACAAAGTGCGCGCCGGCACGCTGGCGGCGGCGCTGGTTGATGGTCCGGCTCCCTATGATGACCTGAACGGCTGTATCGCCTTCAGCGAAGAGATGGTGCTGATCTCCAGCCCTGAACATCCGCCGATCCTCAGCGCACGCGATACCCAGCAGGATACGCTGTTTGCCTTTGGCAACAGCTGCTCCTACCGCACCCGGCTGGAGAGCTGGTACCGCGACAGCCAGAGCGCACCGCGCAACGTCATGGAGATCCAGTCCTATCACGCGATGGTTGCCTGCGTGGCGGGCGGCGGCGGCGTGGCAATGCTGCCCGCCTCCGTGCTGGCGCAGATGCCGGCGCGCGAGCGGGTACAGGAGCACGCGCTGCCGCCGCTCTATCGCGATACCGCTACCTGGCTGATGTGGCGACGCGATGCGTTTACACCAAACGTCGAGGCGCTGAAATACCTGATTATTGATATGTTTGATGACCGGCCACAGCACGACGGCCTGCTGCATCCGCTGCCGGACAGCGAGCAGACGCTGCTGAAATAAGTAATGACCACCAGGGCCACTGGCCCGCATCTACCGCAAGAGGGATTGCATGAACATGATTAAAACCCGTGCCGCCGTTGCCTGGGCACCTGGCGAGCCGCTGAAAATCGAAGAAGTGGATTTGATGCCGCCGCAGAAAGGCGAAGTGTTAGTACGCATCGTTGCTACCGGCGTTTGCCATACCGACGCCTATACGCTCTCCGGCAAAGATCCTGAAGGCGTTTTCCCGGCCATTCTCGGTCATGAAGGTGGCGGTGTAGTGGAAGCGGTAGGCGAAGGGGTTACCAGCGTGGCGGTGGGCGATCACGTTATCCCGCTCTACACCCCGGAGTGCGGCAAATGTAAGTTCTGTCTCTCCGGCAAAACCAACCTCTGCCAGGCGATCCGCGCCACCCAGGGCAAGGGACTGATGCCGGATGGCACTACGCGCTTCTTTAAAGATGGCCAGCCTATTTTCCACTATATGGGCACCTCTACTTTTTCCGAGTACACCGTTGTACCGGAAATCTCGCTGGCGAAAATCAGTAAAGAAGCTCCGCTGGAAGAGGTGTGCCTGCTGGGCTGCGGCGTGACCACCGGCATGGGCGCGGTGATGAATACCGCTAAAGTTAAAGCGGGCGACACCGTGGCAATTTTTGGTCTCGGCGGTATTGGCCTCTCGGCGATCATCGGTGCGCAGATGGCAAAAGCGGGCCGCATTATCGCTATTGATATCAATACCAGCAAATTTGATTTGGCGCGCAAGCTGGGTGCCACCGACCTGATCAACCCGAAAGATTACGATAAGCCTATTCAGGATGTCATCGTTGAGCTGACCGATGGCGGCGTCGATTTCTCATTTGAGTGTATCGGTAACGTCAACGTCATGCGTTCGGCGCTGGAGTGCTGTCATAAAGGCTGGGGTGAGTCGGTCATCATCGGCGTGGCCGGTGCCGGTGAAGAGATCTCCACCCGCCCGTTCCAGCTGGTCACGGGCCGCGTCTGGCGGGGTTCCGCGTTTGGCGGCGTGAAAGGCCGCAGCCAGCTGCCGGGTATCGTGCAGGATTATCTGGATGGCAAGTTTGCGCTGAACGATTTCATCACCCATACCATGGCGCTGGATGAGATCAACGACGCCTTTGATCTGATGCACGAAGGGAAATCGATTCGCTCTGTGGTGCACTTCAACAAATAACCGGAGGCGTTATGGCATCCACGCTGGAACTGCTGGAAGAACACCGCATCTTCGGCGGCTGGCAACAACGCTGGCGACATCAGTCATCGGTGCTGAACTGCCCGATGACGTTCAGCATTTTTTTACCGCCGCCCAAAGCTGATACGCCGCCGCCTGCGGTCTGGTTTCTCGCCGGACTGACCTGCAGCGACGAAAATTTCACCACCAAAGCGGGCGCGCAGCGCGTGGCCGCAGAGCTGGGTCTGGTGCTGATTATGCCGGACACCAGCCCGCGCGGGGACGCGGTGGCTAACGATGAGAGTTACGATCTCGGCCAGGGCGCCGGCTTCTATCTCAACGCAACGCAGCAGCCGTGGGCGGCGCACTATCGTATGTTTGACTACCTCAGCGAGGAGCTGCCGGCGCTGCTGGCGGATAACTTCAAGCTGAGCGATCGGCAGTCGATTATGGGCCACTCAATGGGAGGACACGGTGCGCTGGTACTGGCACTGCGCCTCGGCGGACGCTTTGCTTCCGCTTCAGCCTTTGCACCGATTGTGAATCCCTGCGACGTCCCCTGGGGGCAAAAGGCGTTTACTGCCTATCTCGGCGACGACCGCCAGGCGTGGCGGGAATGGGACAGTTGCCTGCTGATGCAGGAGGCGGAGCAGCGTCTGCCGCTGCTGATCGATCAGGGCGACGGCGATCAGTTTCTCGCGGACCAGCTGCGTCCGGAGCGCCTTGAGGCGATTGCGCGCGAACAGGGATTCCCGCTGGAGCTGCGCATTCAGCCGGGTTACGACCACAGCTACTTCTTTATCGCCACTTTTGTGGAAGATCACCTGCGCTTTCACGCGAAACATCTGCTGGTATAACCGCATCGCCCTGCAGGGCGATGCTGCACAGGGCGCGCAGCCTGCGCGCCCTGCCTTACATCAGCGACTCTGCCACCAGCCCGTCAATCATTACCTGCGGCATGCCCTGCGAGCAGTGCTCAATCCGGCCGCGCACGCCATACACCTGCGCCAGCGTCTGCGGCGTAATCACCTCTGCGGGTATGCCATCCGCCAGACGCCGGCCCTGCTTCAGCATTAGCGCGTGGTCAGCATGCCGCAGCGCAATATTGATATCGTGCACCACCACCACCGTGACCATATTGCGCAGCCGGGTTTCGCGTCGTACCAGATCCATCACGTGAAACTGATAGTTGAGATCCAGCGCGCTCAGCGGTTCATCCAGCAGCAGCAGCTCCGGCCGACGGATCAGCGACTGCGCCAGACCTACCAGCTGTTTCTGCCCGCCTGAGAGCTGATCGAGGTAGCGCATCGCCAGATGAGCGATACCCAGCTGCTCAAGCAGCGCCATAATTTCTGCTTCGCTGTCCGCACTATGGAGGCCGCCCGAGGCGCGCTGCGCCACGATAATCGATTCCAGTACGTGCAGATGAACCCCGGCCGGCAGCGTCTGCGGCAGGTAGACCACCCGCTTTGCTCGCTGCGTGAAGGGCTGCGCCATTAAATCAACGCCGTTCAGCCAGAGTGCGCCCTCGCCTTTACCCAGGCCCGCCAGCGCGCGCAGCAGCGTGGATTTACCGCAGCCGTTCGGGCCAAGCAGCACGGTGATTTTGCCGCGCGGCAGCGTGGCAACGTCCAGATTGTCGATCACCTGACGCTTAGGGTAACCGGCGCTGAACTGCTCAATACGTAAGCCTGAATCCATTACACGCTCCCCCGGTGACGCAGAATAATACTCAGAAAGAAGGGAACGCCGACCAGCGAGGTCACGATCCCCACCGGAATAATCACGCCCGGGATCAGGTTTTTCGACGCAACCGAGGCCAGCGACAGCACCAATGCGCCCACCAGCGCGCTGGCGGGCAGATAGTAACGATGATCTTCGCCAAACATCATGCGGGCGATATGCGGGGCGACGAGGCCGATAAAGCCAATCGGGCCGACAAAGGCTACTGCCAGCGCCGAGAGAATGCTGATGCGTAACAGCGTTGCCAGTCGCAGACGGCGCACGTCGATACCAAAACTAATGGCGCGATCTTCCCCCAGCCGCAGTGCGGTCAGCTTCCAGCTGCTGAGCATGGAAAACGGTACCAGCAGCGCAAACGCAGCGCTCAGCACGCCCAGCTTCTCCCACGATGCGCGCGCCAGGCTACCCATGGTCCAGAACACCAGTCCCTGCAGCGTATCTTCGCTGGCGATAAACTGCATCATGGAAACCAGGGCGTTGAAGGTAAATACCAGCGCAATACCAAACAGCACCACGCCGGAGGTCGAGACTTTGCTCCAGCGCGTAATGCCATCCAGCATCAGCGCGGCAAACAGCGCAAACACAAAGGCGTTAGCGGAGATAAACCACTGATCGGAGAGGCCGGGAAAACCGACGCCGAGGATAATTGCCAGCGCGGCACCAAAGGCTGCAGCGGAAGAGACGCCCAGCGTAAAGGGACTCGCCAGCGGATTGTTCAGAATGGTTTGCATCTCGGCACCCGCCAGTCCCAGCGCCAGCCCGACAACCACGGCCATCAGCGCATAGGGCAGACGGATATCCCAGACGATGACGCGGGTACCGGCATCCATCGCGGCCGGATGCAGCAAGGTCTGCCCGAGCGTTTCCAGCGTAAGCCCGGCCGGGCCAAGGGTGAAATCGAGAATAACCGAGGCGAGAATAGCAACAACCAGTACGCCAGTCAGCAGCAGTCGCTGACGCAGCACCTGACGATAACGTGTCAGGGTGTCAGCTTCAGGGGGGTGTTCCGCTATCAGCACGGAATCCGTCGTACGCATGAGTCTACCTGTATAGCCGTAATCATAACGGCTGACACAATAGAGCAGGTGATAATAATTATCAATTATATCTCTGTAACAAAGCTCAAACCGGCAGGGATGCATCAATATGCCAGGGACGCATAAATGCGTAGGGGCGGCATTGATGCCGCCCTGGGTTGGGTGAATCGCCTGAAACCAGGGGCGCAAAAATGCGCCCCCTACGTCTGGATTGGAATGCCGCCACGCCAGGTTTTACTGTTTAAAAACCGGGAACTCCATCTCGCTATATTTCACTACGCGGCTGCCGCGTGTCAGCCGGTAGCCCATCCAGATAATCAGAAATAGCGGGATACCGATATAAGTTGCCGCCACACCGTACCAGTCGATGGTGTCGGCGAGGAACGCCTGATAGTTCTGCCCCAGCGTAATAATCAGGCAAAGCACAAAGGCGAAGACAGGACCCAGTGGGAAAAAGCCGGAGCGGTAAGGTAAATCGGCCAGATCGCGCCCCTGCGCTTCATAGCCGCGACGAAAACGATAGTGGCTGATGGCAATGCCCAGCCAGGCGATAAAACCGGTCATACCTGAGGTATTAAGCAGCCACAGGTAAACTTCCTGATTACCAAACTTTGACGTCAGGAAGCAGAGACCAGCTACTACGGTCGTCGCAATCAGCGCATTGCGCGGCACGCCGCCTCTGGAGAGTTTTGCAAAGATGCGCGGCGCTTTGCCCTCACGGGCGAGATTAAACAGCATGCGCGTTGAGGCGTACATACCGGAGTTACCCGCTGAAAGCACCGACGTCAGGATGACTGCGTTCATGATCGCCGCCGCTGAGAGCAGACCGGCATTCTGGAACACCAGCGTAAACGGGCTGACGCTGATATCAGTCACGTCATTATGCAGCAACTGCGGATCGGTATAGGGCAGGATCAGGCTGATGATCAGAATCGCAAACACATAAAACAGCAGAATACGCCAGAAAACCTGCCGCACCGCGCGCGGAATATTTTTGGCCGGATCTTCAGATTCACCGGCGGCGATGCCGATAAGCTCGGTGCCCTGAAAGGAGAAACCGACAATCATCGCCACGCCGATCATTGCAGAAAACCCGCCGGCAAAAGGCGCATCGCCCACGGTCCAGTTGTGCCAGCCTGCATGTTCCGCACCGCGCATAATACCGGTGATCATCAGAATCCCCACCACGATAAAAATAACGACGGTGGCGACTTTAATCAGCGAGAACCAGTACTCTGTTTCGCCAAAACCTTTAACCGAGATGAAGTTAATCAGGAACATCAGGCAGAGAAAAGTGGCGCTCCAGATCCAGCCTGGCGTATCGGGGAACCAGTAGTTCATCACCAGCTGCGAGGCGACCAGATCAACAGCAATGGTCACCGCCCAGTTGTACCAGTAGTTCCAGCCCAGCGCGAAGCCAAAGCCCTCTTCAACATATTTTGCGCCATAGGTGGCAAAGGAGCCGGAAACCGGCATAAAGGCAGCCAGTTCGCCGAGGCTGGTCATCAGAAAGTAGACCATCAGCCCAATCAGGGCATAGGAGAGCAGCGCGCCGCCGGGTCCGGCCTGTGAAATGGTGGCGCCGGAAGCGACAAACAGGCCGGTACCAATGGAGCCGCCGATGGCGATCATGGTGAGGTGGCGCGCTTTTAATTCACGGCGCAGCCCAGGTTGTTGTGTTGTTTTTGAGTCATTATGCATGTGTAAACGCTATGCCGGATAAAAATAAGGCGCGATTGTAGCAGCTAACCCTGCGCTGTATAGCATTCACCTCGGGTTATTAGTTACCTTCATGATCGGCGGGCGATTATTAGCAGCACCCGCCGCCGCCGGCTATTCACAGCAGTAGGCAAGAAAGCGGTTGAGCGCGTTTGAGAGATGTTTTTGCCGGTGGTGAATGCTGTAGAGCGTGCGCGTCAGGCGCGGCAGCGGAACCGCCACTTCTGCCAGCGTGCCCGCTTCCAGCAGGTCGGCAATGACCCGGCGCGACAGGCAGCTGATGCCCATACCGTGCCGTACCGCATGCTTGATCGCTTCGGAGTTACCCAGTTCCATACCCAGCTGAAACTGCGGCAGATGCGACAGCAGCTGGTAATCAACAATTTCACGCGTGCCGGAGCCGCGCTCACGCAGGATCCACGGTGCCGCCGCCAGGCTTGCCAGCGTCACCGGCTGCTGCAGCAGCGCCGAGTCGGGTGCTGCAAACACCACCAGCTCATCTTCCAGCCACGGCGTGCTGATGATATCCGGCTCGTGACACGGTCCCTCGATCAGGCCGATATCCACGCGAAAATCTGCAACGGCCTGAATCGCATCCTGACTGTTGCCGACGCTCAGCTCCAGCGGAAGTGCGGGAAAATCGCGCCGGTAGGCGGCAATCATGCCCGGCAGCAAATAGTTACCGATGGTACTGCTGGCAAACAGCCGGATCGCCCCGCTATCTTCGCGGAAGAGCTGCTCAATTTCACCCGCCTGCTCCAGTAGTCCGACGGCGCGCGGATAGAGCAGCCGCCCATGCTCATTCAGCACCAGCCGCTTGCCTACGCGATCGAACAGCTGTACTCCCAGCTGGTTTTCGAGATCCGCCAGCGCCGCGCTCACCGCCGACTGCGACAGTGACAGCACCTGCGAGGCCTGGGTGGTGGAACCGCTCTTCAGCACCTCAGTAAACACTTCAATCTGGCGTAGCGTAATATGCATGCTTGCTCCTCAGGCCATATAGCGCTGTATCAGCCAGACGATAATGCCGATCCAGATCAGCAGGATCAGGCCAAATCCGGCGCGACTGACAATTTTTACTCCGCGCGCGCGCTGTACTTCCGCGCGTTCAGCGCTGCTGATACGAATATCGCGCGGCAGCAGGCGCAGCAGAATAATCACGCCAAGCGGTACAATGATGGCATCATCCAGCAGACCAATAATCGGGATGAAGTCCGGAATAAGGTCAATCGGGCTGAGCGCATAGGCTACCAGCCCAAACGCCATCAGTTTGAACCACCATGCCGTACGCGGGTCGCGACAGGCAAACCACAGCGTCAGGACATCCCGCTTAATCAGCTTTGCCCAGCGGCGCAGACGCACAAACATAGCCTTTCTCCTTATCACTTATTCCGGTCGATTATAAAGATATTATCAATTTCACTTTTATATCAGAGAGGCGCAGGCTATTGCCATACTCAGGAGGTGGTTAATGGCTGAATTTAGCATAATAAAACCGGTGCTCCCGCCCTGCCGGGTGGTGGCGGGTCTGGCACTAACGGCGGCGCTGGCAGGCTGCGCCGCCTGGCTTACCTCGCTGCCGTGGCTGTCTCACGCCGGTCTGGGCGCGCTGACGCTGGCGATCGTTGGCGGCATTATTGCCGGCAATACTTTCTACCCGCGTATCGCCAGCCACTGCGACAGCGGTGTGCTGCTGGCAAAACAGCGCCTGCTGCGCCTCGGCATTATTCTTTTTGGTTTTCGCATCACCGTTCAGCAGATAGCCGGCGTCGGCCTGCGCGGCGTGATTATCGATACGCTGATTATCGGCACAACGTTCCTGCTTACCTGCCTGGCTGGCATCCGGCTGCTAAAGATGGATCGCGAGACGGTGTGGCTGATTGGTGCCGGCAGCAGCATCTGCGGTGCGGCGGCGGTGCTGGCGACGGAACCCGTGGTCAAAGCTGACGCCTCGAAAGTGGCGGTGGCGGTGGCAACCGTGGTGCTGTTTGGTACCGCCGGCATCCTGCTTTATCCCGCGCTGTTTGCACTGCTGCCCGCTGTCAGTGCCGCGCAGTTTGGCATCTTTACCGGCTCCACGCTGCATGAGGTGGCGCAGGTAGTAGCCGCCGGGCACGCCATAGGCGCTGAAGCAGAGAATATGGCGGTGATCACCAAGATGCTGCGCGTCATGATGCTGGCCCCTTTCCTGCTGCTGCTGGGCAGCTGGCTCCGGCAGCGCGGCCCGCGCACGGCAACGTCTGCACGCAGCTTTCCGTGGTTTGCACTGCTGTTTATCGCGGTCGCGCTGGTTAATTCACTGCAGCTGCTGCCAGCCGGAGTGGTTAGCGCGCTGAACCAGCTGGCCAACCTGCTGCTGGCGATGGCGATGGCAGCGCTGGGTCTGACCACGCGCTTCTCCGCGCTGAAACAGGCGGGCGCAAAACCGCTGCTGCTGGGGCTGATGATGTTCTGCTGGCTCATCGTCGGCGGCGGCGCGCTGAATTTGCTGGTGCAACATTTCATGGCATAGCCGCTTCCGCTATCATGTGCGCCTTGCTTTAGTTAACGCCCATACAGGAGAGCGGCATGAAATATATCGGTGCACACGTCAGCGCATCCGGCGGCGTGGATCAGGCAGTGATCCGCGCCCATGAGCTGGAGGCCACCGCCTTTGCGCTCTTTACAAAAAATCAGCGTCAGTGGAAAGCCGCACCGCTCTCTGCGCAGACCATTGACGCGTTCAAAAGCGCCTGCGCGCGGTATAACTACTCTTCCGCGCAAATCCTGCCGCACGACAGCTTTCTGATCAACCTGGGTCACCCGGAGGCCGAAGCGCTGGAGAAATCACGCGCCGCGTTTCTGGATGAGATGCAGCGCGCTGACCAGCTTGGCCTGACGCTGCTGAACTTCCACCCCGGCAGCCATCTGCAGCAGCTTGATGAAGAGACGTGCCTGAAGCGCATCGCCGAATCGATCAACATCACGCTGGATAAAACGCAAAATGTCGTCGCGGTGATTGAAAATACCGCCGGCCAGGGCAGTAACCTCGGCTATCGCTTTGAGCATCTTGCGACCATTATTGCGCACGTCGAGGATAAATCGCGCGTGGGGGTCTGTCTTGATACCTGTCACACCTTCGCCGGCGGATACGATCTGCGCACCGAAGCTGACTGTGTCGCTACCTTTGCCGAATTTGAGCGCGTGGTGGGCTTTAACTATCTGCGCGGTATGCATCTGAACGATGCCAAAAGTGCCCTTGGCAGCCGCGTCGATCGCCATCACAGTCTGGGTGAAGGCAACATCGGCAAAACCGTGTTCAGCTGGCTGATGAAAGATGCGCGCTTTGATAACATTCCGCTGATCCTGGAAACCATCAATCCCGATATCTGGAAAGATGAGATCGCCTGGCTTAAAGCTGAGCAGCACGCCGGATAGCGGACAATAAAAAAGGGAGCCTTAGCTCCCTTTTTTTATGTCCGTCGGGTTACGCAGCTTTCGCCAGCTCCTCTTCCGGACGCTTCAGCACGGCGTAACCGAGACCGGCAATCGCGGTACCGATGATAATCGCCAGCAGATAGCCCAGCACCGGCGTAATCGCACCCGGGATCAGCAGCACAAACAGACCGCCGTGAGGTGCCATCAGCTTCGCGCCAATCGCCATTGAGATGGCGCCGGTCACGGCTCCGCCAATGATGCAGCATGGCAGCACGCGCATCGGATCGCGCGCCGCAAACGGAATGGCCCCTTCAGAGATAAAGCAGAGACCCAGCACCAGCGCCGCTTTGCCGCCCTCCTGCTGCCCTTTATTGAACTTGCGGCGTGCAACCAGCGTCGCCAAACCCATCGCCAGCGGTGGCACCATGCCCGCAGCCATAATCGCGGCCATCGGCGCATAGGTTTGCGAACTCAGCAGCCCGACGCCAAACGCGTAGGCCACTTTGTTGACCGGACCGCCCATATCGGTACACATCATACCGCCAAGAATGGCGCCCAGCAGCACGGCGTTTGCGGTGCCCATGTTGGCCAGCCAGCTGGTCAGGCCGCTCATGATACCGGCAACCGGTTTACCCACCACGTAGATCATCAGCAGGCCGGTGATCAGGCTCGCAACCAGCGGAATAATGAGAATGGGCTTCAGGGCTTCCATACTCTGTGGCAGCTTCACTTTGCTGCTCAGGAACTTCGCCGCATAACCGGCGATAAAGCCGGCGATAATACCCCCCAGGAAACCGGCATTGATGCTGGTGGCAATCATGCCGCCAATCAGGCCAGGCGTCAGGCCAGGACGATCGGCGATGGAGAATGCAATAAAGCCTGCCAGTACCGGCACCATCAGCGCAAATGCGCTGCCGCCGCCGATCTGCATCAGCGCTGCTGCCAGCGTGCCCGGCTCTTTAAACGCGGTGATCCCGAACGCAAACGACAGCGCAATGCTCAGGCCGCCTGCAACCACCATCGGCAGCATGTAGGAGACACCGGTCAGCAGGTGACGGTAGGCGCCCGCTTTCTCTTTGCTGTCGCCCTGTGCGCTGGCGCTCTGGCTGCCGGAAGGCTGATAAACTTTCGCCTCCGCCTGCGCTTTATCCAGCTCCTGCGCCGTTTTCTTCAGCGCCAGGCCGGTGGAGGTGCGGTACATCGGCTTACCGGCAAATTTCGCCAGGTCCACATCGATATCCGCTGCCACGATCACCAGATCGGCGGCGGCCACCTCTTCCGGAGTGATCGGGTTGCCCGCGCCAACGGAACCACGGGTTTCGACTTTTACCCACCAGCCGCGTTTTTTCGCTTCCGCGTCAATCGCTTCTGCCGCCATAAAGGTGTGTGCGACGCCAGTCGGACAGGCGGTAACGGCGACAATGCGCTTTTGCGCGCTGGCCGTAACCGGTGCTGCGGCAGCCCCGGCTGCCGGTGCGGTTGCGGGCTGCCAGCGCTGCGCGTTTGCCTGCGCCTGTGCTATCGCCGCCTGAGGATCGCGCAGCGCCTGCTGCACATCAACGCGCGCTACGGATTTGCCCGTCAGCTGCGTATCTTCCGGAATATTGTCGCCGGCAACCAGAATCAGTTCGGCTTCAGCGGCAGCGCTGACCAGCTCCAGTCCGGCCTGTGCTGCTGCAGCACGCAGACGTTCGATAGCCAGATGTGCGGAGGCCAGTCCCAGTGAAGAATCTTTTATCAGCAGCGTTTTCATTATCATCGCTCTCCTGCTGTTAGTTAACGGGTTGTAAGTCGACGCGCGCCATCATCGCGGCCAACCGGGTACGATCGGCTACGCCGACGTTGCTCTGGCTGACAGCCATTGCCGCCACGGCGGTAGCCAGTCGCAGCGTATGTTCGCTGGATTCACGCATCAGCAGGCCATAAATCAGGCCGCCGACCATGGAGTCACCGGCACCGACCGTGCTGACAACCTCACAGACCGGCGGTTTTGCCAGCCATTCGCCAGATGCGTTGACCCAGAGTGCACCTTCTGCGCCGAGCGAGATCACCACGTGAGCAATGCCCTGCTCGCGCAGTTCATGCGCCGCGTTAATCACATCCTGCAATTCAGGCAGCTTGCGGTTAGCCCAGATCTCCAGCTCGCGCCGGTTTGGTTTAACCAGCCACGGGGCGGCTTTCAGACCCGCAACCAGCGCATCACGGCTACTGTCAAAAATGATGCACGGACAGAGCGTACGCAGATCGCTCATCCAGCGGGTAAACGCCTCTGGCGTCACGCCGCCCGGCAGGCTGCCGCTGACGCAGACCATATCGAACTGGCCGAGCCAGGTGAGTGAATCTGCGGTAAAGCGCTCCCAGTCCTGCGCGGTTACTTCAAAGCCGGAGAAGTTGAGGTCGGTTACCTCGCCATCTTTCTCTGTAAGCTTTACGTTGATGCGGGTACGCCCCTGCACGACCTGAAAGCGATTGGCTATTCCCAGCTCGCTGAACAGCTGCTGGAAGCCATCCTGATTTTCCCGGCCAAGAAAGCCGCCGACGGTGACGTCGATGCCGAGATCTTTGAGTACTTTAGCAACGTTGATCCCTTTGCCTGCTGCATGCAGGCCGGTGGTTTTGACCAGATTGACTTCACCGCGCTCTATCTCCGGCGTAAAGCCAACCAGGTCATACGCCGGGTTCAGCGTAATGGTGGCGACGCGACGGCTCATGCTGCCCCCTCGCCCAGACCGGAATTAATGGCCTCTTCGATAGCCTGCATCGCCTGCGGCGCATCATCACCGCTGGCGGTAAAGCGCAGGCGATGGCCTTTCTTCACGCCCAGCGCCACCACTTTCATCAGGCTGCGGCCGTTAGCGGGCTTACCGCTGCCGTCAAGGTTGGTAACCGTGACATCACTGTTAAACTGCTTGATAACGCTGACCAGCGCAGTGCCCGGACGCGCATGCAGGCCATGCTCATTGCGAATGGTAAATTCTGCGGTCAGCACTTCAGCGGCTTCATCCACTTCGCTGGTGAGCAGCGCCAGTACGCCGGCTGCATCCGCTTTCAGCAGACGTTCAGCTTTATTGTTCTGCAGCAGGTTACTCAGGTAGCCCAGCACCTCCAGCGGACGCTCATCCACTGCGGCAACCGTCAGCAGCAGCGCCACGCGCTCGCCCTGCCGGTCAAACGGCACCGCCGGGCGGCTTACCGCGACAGCGCTGCCCAGGTTACCCTGCGCGCTGTCGTTCAGCCAGATCCCCTGCCCCAGACTCAGCGGCGTGCGGGAGATAACGTCGGTGATAAATGCGGCGTCAACCGCGCCTGCCGCCTGCAGACGACCGGCATTCAGCGCCTGCAGCGTGATCAGATCGCTCGCCGCGACATCCACCGCAATCAGCGAGGTATCAAAGGTAAATTCAGCTCCCTGCTTCTCACCCATCAGCAGCGCACGCAGATCCTCAGCAGAGGCCGTTTTTAGCTGCTCTGCCACGCTGTCATCGCTTAACACATGCGTCAGCTGACGCAGCAGCGCCAGGTGCTCATCTGATTTAGCGGCGATGCCGATAGCCACATAGGCAATCTGCCCTTCGCCCCACTCTACGCCCTGGGGAAACTGAAAAACCTGTACGCCGGTTTTCAGCACCAGGTCACGGGTGTCGGTGGTGCCGTGTGGAATAGCGATGCCGTTGCCGAGAAAGGTGCTGGTCTGCTGTTCGCGAGCCAGCATGCCGCTGACATAGCCTTCAGCAACGTTGCCTGCTGCGGTCAGCGCGGCGGCAACCTGACGAATAGCGTCTTCTTTTGTCTGTGCCGTGGCGCCGGTATGGATGGCCTGAACTTCGAGCTGGAACATATCTCTCCTCGCTTGCTGAATTGAATCGTTTCAGCTTAATGGCGAAAAAACACGCTGCATCACAGCCACTTAGCCGCAACTACAACGCTGAAACGTTTCAGGGAATATGGTACAGGCGGCTCTTCGAGGCAAGCAAATGCGTAAACCAAAGAACAGATCTTTGACGCTACGCACACTTCATCGGGAAATTAAGATTTTTCGCACGCCTCAGCTGATGAGTTTGCTGAAAGTAAAGGCGGCGGTTGGGGCAGATTTTCAGCAGGCTTACAGCTTTTCAGGGTGCCGTCTCTGCCTCAAGCTGCAGCAGATAGATCATTGCGTCATTCCGGCTGCTGCCACACATTTCCGGTCCAGGCTGCAGGCCAGCACAGACGGCCGGACGCAGCGGCGAACCAAACAGCTGGCAGCGCTGCTGCGCATCCAGCTGAACGCAGGGCGTATTGGCGGGCTTGCCATGAGGCATACCCGGAATAGGCGAAGAAATTGAGGGCGCGGTGCAGCAGGCACCGCACTGGTCGCGGCATAACATGAAGCGCTCCGGCAGAGATTTCGCGGCGACAATAGCAGCCCCGCCTGCTGAAAGCTATGTGCAGATAACAATTTTACAGGGCCTTACTTGCCTGTTTCCGGTCGCGCGCGTAACGTGACGCGCACCTCTCTTTTCTGAGTAAATAACATCATGCCTAAGGCAAACGAAATCAAAAAAGGAATGGCCGTGACCTGGAACGGCAAGCTGTTGCTGGTGAAGGATATTGATGTGCAGAGTCCCAGCGCACGCGGTGCAGCCACGCTCTATAAAATGCGGTTTACCGATGTGCGTACCGGCCTCAAGGTCGAAGAGCGGTTTAAAGGCGACGATATTATCGATGCCATTCAGCTGAGCCGTCGCCCGGTGACCTTCTCTTATATCGACGGCGGCGAATATGTCTTTATGGATGATGAAGATTACACGCCCTACAACTTTAAGCAGGAGCAGATTGCCGAAGAGCTGCTGTTTATCCCGGAGGGCGGTATTCCCGGTATGCAGGTGCTGACGATGGAGGGCCAGGTACTGGCGCTGGAGCTGCCGCAGACGGTGGATATGGTGATTGCTGATACCACGCCCGGCATCAAAGGCGCCTCTGCCAGCGCGCGCACCAAACCCGCGGTGATGAGTACCGGCCTCTCGGTGCAGGTGCCTGAATACCTCAGCAACGGCGACCGTATTCGCATTCACGTAGCTGAACGACGCTATATGAGCCGCGCTGACTGATCGCTGCGTTGTCCGCGCCCGGCAGGTTGTTATACTATAACAACATCCGGCGCGGCCCGCGTTACCGGCCGCGCGCTCAGTTCACTGCCTGCCAGACAGCAGCAGGCCACAGGGAGAAACTATGACGCGCGTCAACCTCATTACCGGCTTTCTCGGCAGCGGTAAAACCACCACGCTGCTGCATCTGCTTGCGCATAAACCGGCCGATGAAAAATGGGCTATTCTGGTCAATGAGTTTGGCGAAGTCGGTATAGACGGCGCCCTGCTGGCCAACCGCGGCGCTGAACTAAAAGAGATCCCCGGCGGCTGCATGTGCTGCGTTAACGGTCTGCCGCTGCAGGTCGGGCTTAATATGCTGCTGAAACAGGCGAGACCCGATCGTCTGATTATCGAACCCACCGGCCTTGGCCATCCCAAACAGTTACTTAATATGCTGCGCGCCGCCGTCTATCAGCCATGGATAACGGTGGATGCGACGCTGACGCTGCTCGATCCGCGTCAGCTTGCTGATGCGCGCGTGGCCGCAAACGAAAATTTTCGCGATCAGCTCACTGCCGCTGACATTATCGTCGCCAGTAAAAGCGATCGCTGGCAGCCGGAAGATCGCCAGCGTCTGGCGGACTGGCAGCGGGACAATCTGGGCGATCGCCTGCTGACAGAGACAGCCTGGGGGAAAATAGACCCGGCGCTGCTGACACACCCCGCACAACACGATCGCCCGGTTCCGGACGCACTCCACCACGCTCACAGCACCCGCCCGCAGGGCCTGGCGGCGCTGAAACTGGAGGGTCAGGCGCGCTGGCGGCGTGCGTTAAATGAAGGTCAGGGCTATGCTTCGTGTGGCTGGATTTTCGATGAAGAGACGCAGTTTGATACCATTCCACTGCTGGAATGGGCGCGACGTGCGCCGGTCGATCGGGTAAAAGGCGTGCTGCGTACGCCAGATGGCCTGGTGAACGTTAACCGACAGGGGGACGATCTGTTTATTGAAACCCGTCCGGTCGCGCCTCCCGACAGCCGTATTGAACTGATCCATCATCAGCCAGCCGACTGGAATGCTCTGCAGACCTCGCTGTTGAAGATTCGTTTAAATTAATTGCGATAGGTTTGCCCGTTATTTCACTTTTTGGGTGTTACTTTTTATGCGCGCAACACGTCTTGTCACCATCCTGCTGCTTAATGCGCTGGGTGTGATGCTATTTCTCTCGTGGTATCTGCCAGCCAATCACGGTTTCTGGTTCACTATCGATAAAGGGATCTTTTTCAGCTTCAACGATCTGATGGTCGATCACCACGCATTTGCCGTCCTGGTGGCGATTACCAACTATCGCGGTTTTGATGCGGTTTCACTGCTGGCGATGGGGCTGCTCTACCTCGCCTTCTGGCGACGCGAAACGCCTGAAGGCCGTCGTCGTATGCTGGCTATCGGGATAACTATGCTGCTGACGGCAGTTTTACTTAACCAGCTGGGACATCTGCTGCCGGTGAAACACGCCAGCCCGACGCTGTTTTTTGATAACGTCCATCGCGTCAGTGAACTCACCGGTATTCCGGCAAAGGATGCCTCGCGCGACAGTTTTCCTGGCGACCACGGCATGATGCTGATTATTTTTGCCTGCTTTATGTGGCGCTATTTCGGCTTCCGGGCATTTTTAACCGGCGTGCTGATTGTGGTGCTGTTTGCCCTGCCGCGCATAATGGCCGGCGCCCACTGGTTTACCGATATTGCCGTGGGTTCGCTGTCGGTAATATTAGTTGGACTGAGCTGGTGGTTATTAACGCCGGCCAGCGACAAACTGGTGGCGTGGCTATATCGCACGCTGCCTGGCAAATATAAGCCACGCGGGTAATTGTTTAGCGCAGGTAACCGGAGAGCAAAAAGTGACCCGCCTGCGCTTATTGAATGTTTAAAAAAACTATTAGCAACCTAACAGTTTGCCATCAAAAGAAAACATGATGGCAAACAAGCCTTAACATTTTCTCTTGTTATCCCCTGTCCAGTCAGAACCCGCTGAAAATCAGCGCTAACGCCGGAATTACCTGCTTAAGCCGCCGCTTATTTGCGCATTAATTACGCCCGATTGGTGATAAAGTAGCCGTTCAGTGAATGTTTTAATTTACATCAAAAAAACCTATAGAAATTTATATAAAACCACTCGCCATGGGGTCTGTAATCAGTTAACCTCAAGCTCGATTACCCTGGTGCAGCATAAAATGTGGTGGCAAACTGAGCGAAAAATGTGTGCATTAACACATTTTAGTAATTAAGGATTTGTCTTAGACCGCTGTACTTATTAATCTCAACCCGTTTTGTCATCTGGCTGGCGACATTCTGTCGTAAGGACATCGAAGGAACACACGTATAATGGTCAAGTCTCAACCAATTCTGAGATACCTCAGGCGGATCATTCCCGCGGTAGCATTAGCAACACTTTTATCAGCATGTAGCAGCAGCCATAATGGCCAGAATGCGAAAAACGAGAATCATGAAGTTAACAACCACAATGGTTTTTTACTTCAGGCGTCTCAGGACGAATTTGAACAAATGGTGCAGAATGTGGACATCAAGTCCCGCATCATGGAACAGTACAGCGACTGGAAAGGTGTTCGCTATCGCTTAGGCGGTGACACCAAACGTGGCATCGACTGTTCTGCTTTTGTTCAGCGCACCTTTCGCGACCAGTTTGGTCTGGAACTGCCCCGCTCAACCTATGAGCAGCAGGATACGGGCAAAGGCATTTCACGCGGTAAACTGCGTCCGGGTGATTTAGTGCTGTTCCGCGCCGGCTCAACCGGGCGACACGTCGGCATTTATCTGGGCAATGATAACTTTGTCCACGCTTCTACCAGCAGCGGCGTCATGATTTCAAATCTCAATGACAGCTACTGGAAGACGCGCTACCGCGAAGCACGACGGGTTCTGGCTAAAAATCAAAGCTAACCCCTCTCTCCGATGATTCTCTCAGCCAGAGAAAACAGAAACGCTGCCCCGGCAGCGTTTTTTTATTGCGGATATCTACTCCGCTGAAATCCAGTTGGTAATCAGAAATATAACAAGACTTTCCTGGCATCCTCGTTATATTCTCACAGCCTCTCCGGTGCAGCCTCAGACGGTTTACTCACATGGCAATATCAGGAACATTGACACAATGCCACTGTCGCGGACGCTGAAACCGCACGCTACGCACATGCGCCGTCTGTTCCGGAAGAGTGCGCTGGCAGGTATGGTTTCATTTACTCTTTTTATCACCATACTGCTTACGCTGACCTGGCATAAACGCCAGCAGCAGCATGAACTGCTGCTGCAGCACAGCGCGGACGACCTGCAGCAGATGCTCGCAACGCTGACCGACACGCTGCGTCCGCTGCAGCAGTATACGATGCTGGATTGCAACAGCGTCAGCCGTGAACTCACCTCGCGTGCCGCCTTTGCAGATAATATCCGCGCGATTCTGCTGGTGCGGGACGGCCTCGCCTGGTGCTCATCGGCCACCGGCGCCTTCAGGCTGCCTGTTAGTGAGATTTCACCCGCCACCGAGCTGGAGAGCGATCGCGATATACGGCTGCTGCCGGGCACCCCGCTGCTGCCGTCGCGTCCGGCGCTGGCGCTGTGGCTCAAGTATCCCGGCGGCGCAGAGAGCGGCATCCTGACAACGGTAAATCTCTCTCTTGCGCCCTACCAGCTGCTCGCCTCTTATCACCCTGAAATCACCGGCATGGCGCTGGTTATTGGCAACAATGCGCTGAAGAGCGACGTCAGCCACGCTATTCCGCGCCGCGACCTGCCAGCCGGACTGACCGCCCTTACGCTGCCGCAGAGTGATATCCGCTTTGTTCTCTATGGCAGCACGCTGGCAACGCGCGACTATCAAATGACGCTGCTGACCGGCGTCCTGTTTGCGCTGATGATCGGCTGTCTGACCGGCGTGCTGCTTAACCGCCACCAGCGCCCGGCGCGCGAGATCATGCTGGCAATCCGGCGCGGGCAGTTCTACGTTGAATATCAGCCGTTAATCATGGCGCATAACGGTCAACCCTACGGCGTGGAAGCGCTGCTGCGCTGGGCGCATCCCATAGAGGGCACGATCCCGCCCGATGTGTTCATCAGCTATGCCGAAGCGCAGAACCTGATTATTCCGCTCACCCGGCATCTGTTTTGCCTGGTCGCGCGCGATGCGCATAGCCTGAGCCAGCAGCTGCCGCGCGGTACGCGTCTGAGCCTGAACCTCTCCCCGCTGCACCTTGCCGCCGACAGCTTTCGTCACGACGTTCAGACGTGGATTGCCGCAATGCCTGCGGACCACTTCAGCTATGTGTTTGAGATCACCGAGCGCACCATGGTGAAAGAAGCCAACGCCGGAGAGGTGTTTGCCTGGCTGCGCGCTAACCAGTTCAGCATTGCCATCGATGATTTCGGCACCGGACACAGCGCGCTGATCTATCTGGAAAAGTATCCGTTTGATTATCTGAAGATAGATCGGGGATTTGTTCAGAGTATCGGCACCGAGACGCTCACCTCGCCGGTGCTGGACGCCGTGCTGCTGCTGGCTAAGAAGCTCAATCTCAAAACGGTGGCGGAGGGCGTGGAGACGCGCGAACAGGCCAGCTGGCTGGTCAGCCGCGGCGTGACGCATTTGCAGGGCTACCTGTTCAGCCGGCCGCTGCGGCCGGAAAAGTTGATCAGCTACTATCAAAACTTTCCGCGTTTCGGGTAAGGTGGCTTAACACGCTTACCGGCCGATCTGAAGCACAGACTATTCGGGAGAGTATTTCACTTATGCTGCGTCTGATAACTCTGCTGCTCTGCTGCGTGCTGACGCCGCTGCGCGCTGAGCCGGTACGTGAAGGCTATGCGTTTGCAAAGCTGGGGGTGCCGCGCTACGCGGTCAACTTTACCCACTACGCTTATGCCGATCCCGCTGCCCCGAAAGGAGGCAGCATGACGCTGGCGGTGGTCGGTACGTTTGATAACTTCAACCGCTTTGCTTCACGCGGAAATCCGGCCGCCGGCACAGAGACACTCTACGATTCGCTGTTTACCACCTCAGATGATGAGCCCGCCAGCTACTATCCGCTGATTGCTGAAGTGGCACGCTATCCTCAGGATTACCGCTGGATGGAGGTTACCCTCAATCCACACGCCCGCTTTCAGGATGGCACGCCTATCACCGCCCGCGATGTGGCCTTTACTTTTCAGAAGCTGATGCGCGAAGGCGTTCCGCAGTTTCGCGTCGCGTTCCGCGGCACGGAAGTCACCGCACTCAATCGCCTTACGGTGCGCATCACGCCACCGCGACCGGATAAAGATCGCATCCTGAGCTGGCTGACGCTGCCCGTGCTGCCGCAAGCGTTCTGGCAGAGCCGCAAATTTAATGAGCCGCTTGGCTACCCGCCGCTCTCCAGCGGACCCTACCGGATCTCTGCCTATAAGGCGGGCCAGTTTGTGCAGTACAGTCGGGTAAAGGATTACTGGGCCGCCGATCTGCCGGTCAATCGCGGACGCTTTAATCTGGATACGCTGCGCTACGACTACTATCTCGATGACAACGTCGCTTTTGAAGCTTTCAGGGCGGGCGCTTACGATTTGCGCGAAGAGCTGTCGGGAAAAAAGTGGGCGACGCAGTATAAGGGCGGGCCATTTGCAGAACAGACAATCGTAAAACTGACCACGCCTCAGGACGCCGCTACGGATACCCGCTGGCTCGCCTTTAATAATCAAAAAACGCTGTTTGCCGATCGCCGGGTACGCGCGGCGTTAACGCTGGCCTTTGATTTTGAGTGGATGAATAAGGCGTTGTTTTACCACGCGTGGCGCCGCCCCGGCAGCTATTTTCAGAACACAGAATATGCGGCTGCCGGCTATCCCGACGCGGCACAGCTGCAGCTGCTGGCGCCGTGGAAAGCGCAGCTGCCGCCTGCCCTCTTCAGTGAAATCTATACGCCACCGCGCTCGGATGGCAGCGGCTATAACCGGGCTAATTTGCTGCGGGCGATGCAGCTGCTGGAAGAGGCGGGCTGGGAGATCCGCAACCGGAAGCTGGTCAATCGCCAGAGCGGTGAACCGTTCCGGTTTGAGATCCTGCTGCGCAGCGGCGCGCAGAATGAGTGGGCGCTGCCCTGGCAGCACAGTCTGGCCCGGCTGGGCATCACGGCCACCCTGCGCCAGGTCGACAACTCACAGTTTCTGCGCCGGCTGCGCGAAGGCGACTACGATATGATTCAGACGCTCTATCCGGCTGCGCCGTGGCCTGCTGCCAGCCTGCGCGTGAACTGGCAGTCAGAGTATATCGACTCATCGTGGAACAGCGCGCGCGTTAAAGATCCCGTGGTCGATCACTTTATCAAAGAGATTGTGGCGCACCAGGGCGATGAGCAGGCGCTGCTGCCGCTGGGTCAGGCGCTGGATCGCATTTTGCTCTGGCAGGCGTATATGATACCGATGTGGTTTAGCGCTGAGCAGCGCCTGGCTTACTGGAATAAATATGCTTATCCCGCCGTCCGGCCCGCTTTCGCAACCGGGCTGGAAAACTGGTGGTACGATGTCAATAAAGCCGGGCGGCTGCCGGCCGATCGACGTTAAGGAGGCTGGCTTGGGTGCTTATCTGCTGCGCAGAGTATTGCTGGTGATCCCGACCCTCTGGGCGATTATCACGCTGAATTTTTTTATTGTGCAGTTAGCACCTGGCGGCCCGGTCGATCAGGCGCTGGCCACTATTCAGTTTGGCTATACCACCGGGCTGCCGGGCAGCAGCGACAGCAGCGCGCGCGGTGCGTCGCTGCGCGACAATCCGGGTGACAATCAGTATCGCGGTGCACGCGGCCTCGATCCGGAAGTGATTGCTGAGATCACCCGGCGATACGGTTTTGATAAGCCGCTGCTGCAGCGCTATGGCGAGATGCTGTGGAACTATCTGCGCTTTGACTTTGGCGATAGCCTGTTTCGCAGCGCCCCGGTGCTGCAGCTGATCAAAGAGAGCCTGCCGGTTTCTGTCAGCCTGGGACTCTGGAGCACGCTGATTATCTATCTGGTCTCCATTCCGCTCGGGATCCGGAAAGCGGTGCATCACGGCAGCCGTTTCGACGGCCTGAGCAGCCTGCTGATTATTATTGGCTACGCTATTCCGGCCTTTATTTTTGCCATCATGCTGATCGTGCTGTTTGCCGGCGGCAGCTATTTCAACTGGTTTCCGCTGCGCGGTCTTACCTCTCCGCAGTTTGCCTCGCTGCCGTGGTATGGCAAAGTCCTCGACTACTTCTGGCACATTGCGCTGCCGGTGCTGGCCACGGTTATCGGCGGATTTGCCACGCTTACCATGCTGACAAAAAATGCGTTTCTGGATGAAATCCGCAAGCAGTATGTCATGACCGCGCGCGCCAAAGGCCTGGATGAAAAACGTATCCTTTATGGTCACGTGTTTCGTAACGCCATGCTGCTGGTGATCGCCGGCTTTCCGGCCACGTTCATCAGCCTGTTTTTTACCAGTTCGGTGCTAATCGAAGTTATGTTTTCTCTGAATGGCCTCGGGCTGCTGGGCTATGATGCCACTATCCAGCGTGACTATCCGGTGATGTTTGGCACGCTCTACATCTTTACGCTGATTGGCCTGCTGATGAATATTGTGAGCGATTTAACCTACACGCTGGTCGATCCGCGCATCGATTTTGAGGCGCGCTGATGGCTCTCTCTGCGGTGCATCGCCAGCGCTGGCAGCGTTTCTGTCACAACCGCCGGGGTTACTGGTCGCTGTGGCTTTTTCTGCTGATTTTCCTGTTGTCACTGGCCGCTGAGCTGCTGGCGAATGAAAAACCGCTGCTGGTGCGCTACCAGCAGCGCTGGTATGTGCCGCTGCTGGTTGATTACAGTGAACAGGATTACGGCGGCGTATTTGCTACCGCCGCCGACTATCAGGATCCGTGGCTGCAGCAGCGGATTGCGCAGCAGGGCTGGGCACTCTGGGCCCCGATTCGCTTTAGCGACAGCACAATCAACTTTGCGACCCGTTCGCCCTTCCCTTCGCCTCCGTCGGCGCAAAACTGGCTGGGCACCGATGCCAGCGGGGGCGATGTGCTGGCGCGCCTGCTCTATGGCACCCGCGTCTCTCTGCTATTTGGCCTGCTGCTGACGCTCTTCTCCAGCGTTATCGGTATTATTACCGGGGCGCTGCAGGGCTATTTTGGCGGCCGCATCGACTTAGCCGGCCAGCGGCTGATTGAAGTCTGGTCTGGCATGCCAACGCTGTTTATGCTGATCCTGCTTTCCAGCGTGATCCAGCCTGGCTTCTGGTGGCTGCTGCTGCTGACGGTGCTGTTTGGCTGGATGAGTCTGGCCGGCGTGGTGCGGGCCGAGTTTCTGCGCACGCGTAATTTTGATTATGTGCGTGCCGCCCGTGCGCTTGGCGTCAGCGACAGCCGTATTATGCTGCGCCACATTCTGCCCAATGCGCTGGTAGCGACCCTGACCTATCTGCCCTTTATTTTGTGCGGCGCCATTACCACCCTGACCTCGCTCGATTTTCTCGGTTTCGGTTTGCCGGTGGGTGCGCCTTCACTGGGCGAGCTGCTGCTGCAGGGCAAAAATAATCTGCAGGCACCGTGGCTCGGGCTGTCCGGTTTTATTGCGCTGGCGCTGCTGCTGTCGCTGCTGATTTTTATCGGCGAGGCGGTACGCGATGCATTTGATCCGGCGCGGGGAGGCTGAGTGGATCTGTTAACCATTAATCATCTTGCGGTGGCTTTTCAGCAACAGCGGGTCGTACATGATGTTTCACTGCGCCTTGCGGCGGGCGAGACGCTGGCGCTGGTCGGAGAGTCGGGCTGCGGGAAAAGCGTGACCGCTCAGTCGGTGATGCGCCTGCTGCCGCAGCCCGCGGTAAGTTATCCGCAGGGCGAAATTCTGTTTCAGGGTCAGGATCTGCTGCAGGCCAGCGAACGCACGCTGCGCGGCCTGCGTGGCAACCGTATGGCGATGATTTTTCAGGAGCCGATGGTGTCGCTCAATCCGCTGCATACGATTGAAAAACAGCTGAACGAAGTGCTGGCGCTGCACCGGGGCATGCGGCGTGAAGCGGCACGCGGCGAGATCGTTGCCTGCCTCGATCGCGTCGGTATCCGGCAGCCGGTGAGCCGCCTGCGCGATTTTCCTCATCAGCTCTCCGGAGGCGAGCGCCAGCGCGTCATGATCGCCATGGCGCTGCTGACGCAGCCGCAGCTGCTGATTGCCGATGAGCCCACCACGGCACTGGATGTGACCGTGCAGCAGCAGATTTTACAGCTGCTGCGCGAACTGCAGCGCGAGCTGAATATGGGCATGCTTTTTATTACCCATAACCTCGCTATCGTGCGTCAGCTGGCACACAGCGTTACCGTGATGCGTGCCGGACGCGTGATGGAGCAGAATCGCTGCGCCGCGCTGTTCCGGCAGCCCCGGCACCCCTATACGCGCGAACTGCTTGCCGCTGAACCCACCGGTGAACCGGTACCGCTGAAAGCGACACCGCTGCTGCTTCAGGTCCGCAATCTGCAGGTAAGTTTTCCGCTGCGACGCGGCTGGTTCAGGCGCAAAACAGAGGAGAAGCAGATACTTAAGCAGCTGAGTTTTTCGCTGCATCAGGGCGAGAGCCTGGGTCTGGTAGGTGAATCAGGCTCCGGCAAAAGCAGCACGGGGCTGGCCCTGCTGCGTCTTATCGCCGCACGCGGTGAGATCTGGTTTGCCGGCCAGCCGCTGCATCAGCTGACGGCCAGAGAGCTGCTGCCGCTGCGCCAGCGCATTCAGGTCGTTTTTCAGGATCCCCACTCCTCGCTCAATCCGCGCATGACGGTGCAGCAGATTATTGCTGAAGGTCTGGCGGTACACCGGCCGGAGCTTAGCGCAGCGCAGCAGGATGCCCGCGTTATTGCCGTTATGCAGGAAACCGGGCTCGATCCCGACAGCCGCAGCCGCTATCCGGCAGCATTTTCCGGCGGGCAGCGGCAGCGTATTGCGATTGCACGTGCGCTGATCCTTGAGCCACAGCTGCTGATACTTGATGAGCCGACCTCCTCACTGGATCGTCCGGTTCAGCAGCAGATCCTGACGCTGCTGCGACGCCTGCAGGCGGATCGTCAGCTGACCTATATTTTTATCAGCCATGATATGCAGGTAGTGCGCGCGCTCTGTCATCAGCTGGTGGTTCTGCGGCAGGGAGAGGTGGTTGAACAGGGAAAAAGCGCGGTGCTGTTCACTGCGCCAGCGGCAGCTTATACACGCCAGCTGCTGGCCTCGGCGCAAATGAGCAAATGAGGGGCGGGGATCAGCGTCCGTTAAAATCTTCTGCAATGGCCACGCCCTGATTTTTCAGGCAGCAGCTTGCAGCACTTTCGTTAATTCGCTGGATCAACAGGCAGGGGTGCCCTTCACAACGGGCAATTTTGCACTCCACCTGAATCTGCGCCAGCGTTTCGCGCAGCTGCTGCAGAATATCCAGCGCCAGCGTGCCTTCATGGCTCAGTAATCTCAACGCAACCAGATCTTCATCGTTAATGCCGCTGGTGGTTTCCAGAAGTTCAATTTCGCCTAACTGATCTGCAGACCAGCGATAAAGCTGTGGCAGACGATGCACAACAGAGAGCTGCAGCATGGTGTTCCCCAAAGATGTTAATCCTGTTTCCGGCCTGAACCCTGTGCCCGCAGCCGGAAATCCCACCTCAAATCAAAAAACGGATGTCAGTGATGACCTTCTCGTTTTAAATACAAAATCATAGAAAAAATACATTATTTGCGAGCATTCTCGCAGTTAAGCTTATGTGTACCGCGATCGCCAGATGCAGACAACCAGT
This sequence comes from Pantoea sp. PSNIH1, assembly GCF_007680655.1. Taxonomy (NCBI): domain Bacteria; kingdom Pseudomonadati; phylum Pseudomonadota; class Gammaproteobacteria; order Enterobacterales; family Erwiniaceae; genus Pantoea; species Pantoea sp. PSNIH1. Next base: position 157,225 of record NZ_VEIP01000001.1, on the reverse strand, counting down.
TTATACGCATTAGCGTTACTTTTTTGTCTAAAAATTTTCACATCACGGAAACATTAAGCATAACGAATAGCTGGCGTTTAGCGAGCATGGTTCTCTTTTTTTGCCTGAGAGGAGAAATATGCCGGGCGCGCATGAATACGCCAGGGCCGCATGAATGCGGCCCCTGCGGGATTAGGTGGTTTTACGTGGGCGGGCAGCGTAGCTGAACAGGATAATAGAAAGGGTGGCGCACAGCGCGATGGTTGCTACCATTGGCCATGCGCTGTTCATACTGACCAGCGACAGCAGCGCGCCCACCAGACCACCGACGCCAAAGCGCAGCGTGCCTGCCAGCGACGAGGCGGTCCCCGCCATGTGCGGAAACTCATCGAGTACAATTGCCATGGCGTTAGAGGAGACAATAGAAACGCAGCCGATAAACATCGCCACGCCCAGCACCAGCGGCAGAAAGCCGAGCTGCAGCGCGCTGACAATCAGCAGCCAGATGCCCATAGCAAACTGAATGGTCAGCCCCAGGCGAAACATCTTCAGCGGACCAAAACGGCGCACCGCGCGGCTGTTAATCAGCGTCATCACAAAAAGAAAGATGATATTCAGGCCGAAGTAGTAGCCAAAATCCTGCGGCGATACGTGGTTGACCTCGATATAAACAAAGGGACCAGCGTTGAGAAACGCAAATAAGCCGGCAAACGAGAAGCCGCTGGCCAGCATATAGCCGAACACCCGCTTATGCCGTACCAGCGCCACAAAATTGCCCAGCATCGTACGCAGATGAAAGCGCTGACGCTGCTCCGGCTTCAGGGTTTCACGCACCTGCGTCACCACCAGCACGGTCGTGATCAGTGCCGCAATCGCCAGCGCCCAGAAAATAGCGTGCCAGCTCCAGATAAGCAGCAGCCAGCCGCCCAGCACCGGGGCCACCAGCGGCGCGATTGTGGTGATCAGTAGCACAAAGGACATCATGCGCGAGAAGTCCTCTTTTGAATAACTGTCGCGCATCAGGGCGTTGATCACCACGCTGGCGGCAGCGGCAGAGAGACCGTGCAAAAAGCGCATCAGGATCAGCTGATCGATAGAGCCGGAGAGTGCGCAGGCGGCGGCGGCACAGGCGAAAATCAGCGTACCCAGCACGATGACCGGCTTGCGGCCATAGCTGTCCGCCAGCGGACCATACACCAGCTGCCCGATAGCGAAGCCCAGGATGTAGAGGTTCAGCGTCATCTGCACGCTGCCTGCGGAGACGGCAAATTCGCGGGCAATCTGCGGCATAGCGGGCAGATACATATCAATGGAGAGCGGCATCAGCATCGCCAGCAATCCCAGAATCACCACTAATCCTGCCGGGGAGTTTTTCTCCTTGCGCACCTTGTACTCCGTTATTTGTGCTGTTTCAGTTCGTCTGGCAGACCGATGCTGTCAACCTCTTCAGGGGTCAGTTCGCGATATTCCCCCTCTTCCAGCGCCTCATCCAGCACAATCGAGCCGATACTTTCACGATGGAGCGCAACCACATGGTTCCCCATCGCGGCAAACATGCGCTTAACCTGATGATAGCGCCCTTCGCCGATTGTCAGTCGCGCCGCTTTTTCATCGAGGATCTCCAGCCGGGCTGGCCTGGTCAGCGTCTTCTCATTGTGCAGCTGGATACCGGCAGCAAACGTCTCCACCAGTGCCGGATCGAGCGGCGCTTCCACCTCAACCAGATAGGTTTTTTCTAAATGGTGACGTGGTGAAGTGATGCGATGCGACCACTGGCCATCATCCGTCAGCAGCACCAGACCGGTAGTATCGATATCGAGTCGGCCGGCGGCGTGCAGCTTATAGGCTGACGGCTCCTCAATAAAATAGAGGATAGTGGGATGATCGGGATCGTCTGTGGAGCAGACATAGCCCTGCGGCTTGTTCAGCATAAAGTAGCGTGGCCCCTGCTGTACCACCAGCGGGTTGCCATCGTAGGCAATATCATCTTCCGGCATCACTTTGTACGCGGTATCGCGCACAATTTCGCCATTGATGGTGATCTTTCTGGCGCGAATTTCGCGGCCAGCGATAGCACGGCTAACTTCCAGTTGCTGAGATATGAATTTGTCGAGTCGCATGAATTCGCTTTTGCCTGTTACTGCGGGGGAAAAACTGAAACGGTGCCAGTGCGCAGAATACGTCCGCCAGGATAACCGTTAAAAAAGTGCGGGCAGTATAGCCTGAAGCTTTGCCTGCTAATAGTGCCGATCCTGCGTTTCATCCGCTTACATGGCATAATACGCCTCTGATCCAGAAAAAAGTTTATGCTGATGGCCTTTACACTTCGTCCCTATCAACAGGAAGCGGTTGATGCAACCGTTGCCCACTTCCGGCGCCATACCACGCCGGCGATGATTGTGCTGCCCACCGGTGCCGGTAAGAGCCTGGTCATTGCTGAACTGGCGCGGCTGGCGCGTGGCCGGGTGCTGGTGCTGGCGCACGTCAAAGAGCTGGTCGAGCAGAACCACAGCAAGTATCAGGCTTACGGGCTGGAAGCGGATATTTTTGCGGCCGGGCTGCAGCGCAGGCAGAGCGAAGGCAAAGTGGTATTTGGCAGCGTACAGTCCGTGGCGCGCAACCTTGACCGCTTCGACAGCGCCTTTTCACTGGTAATTGTCGATGAGTGTCATCGCATCAGCGACAATGAGGAGAGCCAGTATCAGCAGCTCTTCAGCCACCTGCGCCAGCATAATCCACAGCTGCGCCTGCTGGGACTGACCGCCACGCCGTTCCGGCTGGGCAAAGGCTGGATCTATCAATTCCACTATCACGGCATGGTACGCGGCGATGAAAAAGCGCTGTTTCGCGACTGCATCTACGAGCTGCCGCTACGCTACATGATCAAACACGGTTTTCTGGTGCCGCCGGAACGTCTTGATATGCCGGTGGTGCAGTATGACTTCAGCCGGCTGGTGCCGCAGAACAGCGGCCTCTTCAGCGAAGCGGATCTTAACCGTGAGCTGAAACAGCAGCAGCGCGTCACGCCACAGATTATCCGCCAGATCGTTGAGTTTGCCGACGATCGGCGCGGCGTAATGATCTTCGCCGCCACGGTTGAACATGCGCGCGAAATTCTGTCGCTGCTGCCGGAGAACAGCGCGCTGGTCTCGGCAGAAACCGCGGTGAAAGAGCGTGACCGGCTAATTCAGCAGTTCAAAGCGCAGCAGCTGAAGTTTCTGGTTAACGTGGCGGTACTGACCACCGGCTTCGACGCACCGCACGTGGATTTAATCGCGATTCTGCGCCCGACTGAATCCGTCAGCCTCTATCAGCAGATAGTCGGACGCGGACTGCGCCTGGCTCCGGATAAACGCGACTGCCTGATCCTCGACTACGCCGGTAACCCGCACGATCTCTTTACGCCGGAAGTGGGTGCGCCAAAAGGCGCCAGTGACAACCAGCCGGTGCAGGTGTTCTGCCCTGCCTGCGGCTTTGCGAATACCTTCTGGGGAAAAGCCACCGAAGACGGGCATGTGATTGAGCACTTTGGTCGTCGCTGTCAGGGTATCCTGGAGGATGATGAGGGCGGTCGTGAGCAGTGCGATTTCCGCTTTCGCTTTAAAAGCTGCCCTGACTGCGGCGCTGAAAATGATATCGCCGCACGGCGCTGCCAGCAGTGCGACAAAATTCTGGTCGACCCCGATGATATGCTGAAAGCGGCGCTGAAGCTGAAAGATGCGCGGGTGCTGCGCTGCAGCGGCATGACGCTGGCGCATGGCCGTGATGACAAGGGCGAATGGCTGAAAGCGACCTATTACGATGAAGATGGCAGCGACGTCAGCGAACGCTTCCGGCTGCAGACGCCCGCGCAGCGAAAAGCATTTGAGCAGCTGTTTATGCGCCCGCACCAGCGCGCGCCTGGCGTAGAGCTGGGCTGGCAGCAGGCGGCCGACGTGGTCGCGCTGCAGCCGCTGCTGCGGCATCCTGACTTTGTGGTGGCGCGTGCCCGGGGACAGTTCTGGCAGGTGCGGGAGAAAGTGTTTGATTACCAGGGGCGCTTCCGCCGCGCCAATGAGCTGCGCTAGATGGCAGAATCATTTGCCCCCCTGCCCCGATCCGGCTATAATCCCGCCCGCTTTTGCATCCGCACAAGCGTTTGAATAACCGTCCTGTTGCTGGGTCGCCTGTAGCAGGAATTATTGAAGAGAAATAATGATGTTCACTATCAACGCAGAAGTACGTAAAGAGCAGGGTAAGGGTGCGAGCCGCCGCCTGCGCACAGCTAACAAGTTCCCGGCTATCATCTATGGCGGAAATGAAGCTGCAGTTTCTATCGAACTGGATCACGACGCCGTGATGAACATGCAGGTTAAGCCTGAGTTCTACACCGATGTGCTGACGCTGGTTGTTGACGGTAAAGAAACGAAAGTTAAAGTTCAGGCTGTTCAGCGTCACCCGTTCAAGCCAAAACTGCACCACATCGACTTCGTTCGCGCGTAATCGCAGACGAAATCGGAAAAAACGCCGCCTCTGCGGCGTTTTTTTATGCCTGTAATTTACTTCCCGCCGGTGCGGCGCTGTAGCTGATCGCGCAGGTTGGGCGGCGTGCCTTTGATGGTCAGGGTATCGGTTGCCGGATCCCAGAAGATACGCTCGCCAAGCAGCAGTGCGTCAAAATTAAGCGTTAATCCGCCACCGCTGCCGGAGAATTTTGTCAGCTGGCGCAGCGTGCTGCGGTCGGCCGGAAAGTGCTCCTCCAGCTCATAGCCCTGCTCCTGCGTAAACGCCTGAAAGCTTTTCTCCCCCAGCGGTGGCAGCTCCTGCGAAAGATCGTCCAGCGCAATCTCCTCCCCCGCCTGCAGCTGTTCGTTACAGTAGCTGTAGACCTGCTGACGGTAGTTCTGCCGCTCGTTCTTATCCAGATTTGACTCAGCACAGTAATCATCGACCGCCTGCAGCAGGCCGCGGTTCTGCGCTTTGGTGTCGAGACCGACGCTGGCCCCGAGGAAATCCATGAAGAAGTCAGCTACTTTACGTCCGACGCGACCCCGCAGAAAAGTCAGATAGCGCGTTGACTCCGGGCTGGTTTCCCACTCGGTCAGATCGATACGCGCGACGATATCGGCGTGATTGATATCGAGATAGTGCGTACTGCTGATATCCAGCTGTTCGTTAACGCGCATGCTCGACTGGCTGTTCAGCACCGCAACCAGCAGATACTCTACCGCCAGATAGCGGTAGTGCATAAACAGCACCACGCCACCGTCAGCAAACGGATATTTGCTCAGCTCATCGCGCAGGCGTCCGGTGGCAGCCCGGCTGAACGCCAGGAAGTCATCCTGCCCGCGACGACAGTTGCGCAGCGCGTCGGCCAGCTCGCTATCTTCATTGAACAGGCCATAGGCTTTGCTTTTGGCGCTGTACACGCGATGCAGCTCTTCGGCCATACTGCTTACCGCCTGCGTTACCGGCAGCAGCGTATCCCGCAGTACCAGCTCCAGCTGATTCTCGTCGCGTTTGATTAACTGATGCAGGGCAATCTGGTCAATATCCAGACTCATGATAGACTCTCCTTTAAACTCAGGCGCGTATTCAATCACTGCCCGCCGTCGCTTTCAACTGCGTACGCAAACCGATCGCTTTGCTTGCGATAAAAGTGCGGAAAAAATCGCATGGTTACGGTACTATACCGCCTTTTCACACTTGATTAGTCGACGATATGCCACAATCATCCCGTTATAGCGACGAGCGCGTTGAGCAGCTTCTCGCACAGCTGGCGCAGATTCTTGAAAAAGATAAAGCGCCTCTCGATCTTTCCCTGATGGTTCTGGGAAACATGGTCACCAATTTGATTAACACAGACATCGCACCAGCCCAGCGCCGTAGCCTGGCCCGGTCATTCGCGGAAGCGTTGCAGTCTTCCGTGCGCGATGATAACGCTCATTAATTTGCAGATCTGACTCCTATATATGGTAACCAACCGGCAGCGCTACCGTGAAAAAGTCTCCCAGATGATTAGCTGGGGGCACTGGTTCGCGCTGTTTAATATTCTGTTTGCGCTGGCTCTCGGCAGCCGCTACCTGTTGGTCGCTGACTGGCCCTCCTCACTGGCGGGCCGGATTTACGCCTTTACCAGCTGGATTGGCCATTTCAGCTTTATCGTTTTTGCCGCCTATCTGCTGATTATTTTCCCGCTTACCTTTGTGGTGATGTCGCAGCGTCTGCTGCGGGTACTCTCCGCGATTGTTGCCACCGCCGGGCTGACGCTCATTATGGTGGATGGCGCCGTGTTTAACCGCTTCCACCTGCACCTTAATCCGGTGGTCTGGGAGCTGGTGGTTAACCCCGATCAAAGCGAGATGGCGCGTGACTGGCAGCTGATGTTTATCAGCGTGCCGGGCATTTTTCTGGTGGAGATGCTGTTTGCCACCTGGAGCTGGCAGAAGCTGCGCAGTCTTAACCGACGCTCATTTGGCAAGCCGCTCGCCGCGCTATTTATCAGCGCCTTTTTTGCCAGTCATCTGCTCTATATCTGGGCCGATGCCAATTTCTATCGTCCTGTCACCATGCAGCGCGCCAACCTGCCGCTCTCCTATCCGATGACCGCGCGCCGCTTCCTGGAGCGTCACGGGCTGCTGGATGCGCAGGAGTATCAGCGCCGTCTGGTGCAGCAGGGCGATCCTGAAGCGCTGTCGGTCCAGTATCCGTTAAGCGATATCACCTTCCGTGACGGCGGAACAGGTCATAACCTGCTGGTGCTGACGGTCGATGGCGTAAATAACGCCACGCTCGACAGCGCACTGCCGTCGCTGAAGCAGTTTGCCGCTGAGAACGTGCGCTTTACCCGGCACTACAGCGCCGGGGTGCAGCCTGAAAAAGGGGTGTTTGGCCTGTTTTACGGCATCTCTTCCAGCTATATGGATGGCGTGCTGGCATCGCGCACGCCGTCGGCGCTGCTGAACGCGCTGAACGCGCAGGGCTACCAGTTTGGCCTGTTCTCTTCTGATGGGTTTAATCAGCCGCTCTACCGGCAGGCGCTGCTGGCGGACTATACGCTGCCGGAAGCGACCTCGCAGCCTAACAGCCAGACCGTCACGCAGTGGCAGAACTGGCTCAATGGTCAGAAAAACAGCCGCTCTCCGTGGTTCTCCTGGGTCGCGCTGAACGGGATAAGCGCCAGCGGCGACAGCACGAAGGCGCGTCAGCGCAGCTATCTGCGCCAGGCGGGCAGCGTGGATGAGCAGATCGCTGCGGTACTGACCACGCTGCAGCAGCGCGACCTGCTGAAAAATACGGTGGTGGTGATCACTGCTCAGCGTGCGGTGACCTTTAATAACAGCGATAACCCGGGCAACCGCGCGATGCTGCAGATCCCGCTGGTGGTGCACTGGCCTAATACGCCAGCGCAGACTATCGATCGCCTGACCGATCAACAGGATGTGATGACAACGCTCATGCAGCGTCTGCTGCACGTGCGCACCAGCCCGGTCAGCTATTCGCAGGGTGAAGATCTGTTCGCCGCCCAGCGCAGCCATAACTGGGTAGCCAGCAGTGAAGATGGCAAACTGGTGATCACCACGCCATCGGTGACGCTGGTGCTGAATAACAGCGGCAGTTATACCGCGTGGGACGCCAGCGGTCGTGAGCTGAAGGATCATAAGCCGCAGCTGGCGCTGCTGCTGCAGGTGCTGACGGAAGAGAAGCGCTTCACGGCAAACTGATTAAATATGAGGCAGTTAACGCTGACGCATCTTGCAATCGGCTGGGGAATCAGTAGTATGGTTTTCCACGTTCGGCACGTAGCGCAGCCTGGTAGCGCACTGTCATGGGGTGTCAGGGGTCGGAGGTTCAAATCCTCTCGTGCCGACCAAATTATCCCGAAAAAAGCAGCCTTTATGGCTGCTTTTTTTATGCCTGTCAGGGCTGGCATGCCTGTTTATCGCGCAGTACCGGCCGATACCGTTATTCCGGAAATTCTCAGGCTTTCAGCGCGTTGCTGCTGCACCCGATCGCGATCACACTTTGCCTCTTCCGGAACAGGCTTTCATCAAAGCGCAACAAAAGTGTCATGAAGATCCCCTACTCTGATGCTCTCATTTATTTGATGGGAAATCGATTATGGTCATCAAAGCAAAAAGCCTGCAGGATGCAGAGGAGCTTCTGCATTCAGGCATCAGCAAAGTAGAGCTGGCCTATGATATCGGCAGCGACGACTTCTTTCATCTGGCGACTCACTGGTGCGATCGTGGCGCCCGCATCACCCGCGGCCATCAGCACTTTGTTGTTCAGCTGAAAAGCTTTGCCATCCCGCCCAATCACTGACGCTGCCGCATGCCGCCTGTGTGCCATGACCGGCCTGATGGCCGGTTTTGATGAGTGTTACCCGCTGACGTTAACGACCGGTATCCGTTCGCTCCACCGCATCGAGCGTGGCCAGATCGCGCTCGCGGCCGCTGAGTTCCACCAGCTGTCCGTTGCGCATCTCCAGCAGCCTGTCGGCATGGGTAAAGTAGTGATCGTCATGGCTGATAGCAAACACCGTCTTGCCTGACGCCTGCAGCCAGGGCAGCAGCTCGCGGTAGAAAATCCGGCGGAAATGAGGGTCCTGGTCGGCGGCCCATTCATCCAGCAGCAAAATATCCCGCTCTTCCGCGGCCGCCAGCAGCAGCGCCAGGCGCTTGCTCTGCCCTTTCGACAGCTGCAGATTCAGCACCCGGTTGCCATCCAGCTGCAGTTTCTCGCTCATTTTCAGCCGCTCCAGCCAGCGCTGAACCAGTGCCGGATCGGCCGGTTCGCCGCCGCGGCCAATCAGGCGGTCAAACAGGTGCACGTCGGTAAATACCGCTGAAAAGTGCTGCCGCCACAGATCGGATTGCTGACTGCTTATCTCTTTACCATCCAGCAGCAGGCTGCCGGCGTGCGGCTGATAGAGGCCGGTCAGCAGCATCGCCAGCGTGGATTTCCCGCTGCCGTTGCCGCCAATAAGGAACAGCAGTTCGCCGCGTCGCAGCGTCAGATTGATCGGCCCCACCGCAAAGCCCTGTTCGCCATAGTGAAAGCAGACGTCGCGCAGCTCCAGCGTCTGCCATGCGCTGGCCGGTGCCGGGGCGCTGAAGGCAGGCTCATAAGGCGCCAGATCGAAGCGGTTGAGTTTGCGAAACGCGACCTGCGCGCTGAGCAGCGTGGGCAGCGCGCCGACGGCTGAGATCAGCGGCGTGCGCAGGAACAGCAGCGTCAGCGAATAGGTGGCCGCTACGGCCGTGTTGGCCCAGCCGAGACCGTTTGCCATAAAGAATACGATACCGATGCCGCCCAGCATCATGATGTTAGACCAGTTAACGGCGCTGAGATGGAAGGTGTCGGCGCGCACAATATGATGGCGATAGCGACCCGCATTCGTCTGATAAACCGTATCGTAGATCAGACGCGCCCGATCGCGGTTAAGCTGCAGCTCTTTGCGCCCCTCAATAATGGTCTGGAAATCGCGATAGAGATCATCTTCGATATCGCGCAGCTTTGCCATATGCTGGTAGACGCGCGAAACCAGCAGCCAGCCGCCCACCAGCGTGATCACCAGCCACAGCATAGTGACCAGCAGCATTTCCGGCGAGAGCCAGGCAAGGTAAATCGCCGATCCCAGCGTGATGATAATGCCCTGAATCAGCTCCGGCAGCCGGACAAAAGCGATGGTAATGGCCCGCACGTCGCTGGTCAGTCCGGCCAGCAGCTGAGCGCTGCCCAGCTGTTCGATGCGCTCAACGTTAGTATCGAGGATACGCTTGATGAACTCGCCCCGCAGCCGCCAGACAAAATGGTGCCCCAGCTGCGTCAGCGCCAGCTGCGAAGCGAGCGTGACCGCCATCAGCAGAAACAGCTGACCGAGAAACGCCGGCAGCACCGTTGCGTCGCTATTGATCGCCACAATCAGCTCATTATTGATATAAGCGATCAGGCCGATACCGAGTGCGGCACTCAGCAGGGTAAGAAAAAGAACGCCGGTAAACGGCCAGCAATACTGACGAAAAACCACCTGAAGCAATGCCATCAATCTGTTCCAAAGGTCAAAAAATGCTGCCTGCAGTTTAATGGCCCGTCAGATGATAGCAAGAATAATTCTCATTCCCTGTTACGTTAGTTTGCCCGGCGGAAAGTGAGATTATAGCGGACGGCCCCCGCCGCGGGATGCACGCCTGGTTTAAGCGGTAGAATACCGTGATAGCGCAGCCGCGACGGTCCGCCCCACACCACGATATCACCATGCTCCAGCAGCACGCGCCGGGTGGCGTCGCCGCGCGCAAAACCGCCAAACTGAAATATCGCCGGCAGCCCCAGCGAGACGGAGACGATCGGCTGACGCAGATCGCGCTCATCTTTGTCCTGATGCAGCGACATTTTTGCCCCGGGCGTATAGCGGTTGATCAGGCAGGCGTCTGGCGTAAAGTGACTAAACCCCGCTTCCTGCGCGCACTGCTGCGCCAGCTGACGAAACAGCGGCGGCATTGCGGGCCAGCGCTGGCCATTGCTGACATCCTGTTCGCTGTAGCGATAGCCGCGCGCGTCGCTGAACCAGCCAACATCGCCGCAGTTGGTCATCGCCACGGACATACGATAGCCTCCCGGCGTGATGCGGTGCGTAAAAGGATGCTGCGCCGCAACGGTTTCAATCGCTGCCAGCAGCGCAGGTGCATCATCGCGGGCGCGGCGGCGCAGAATGACCGCGCCTTCTGCCAGTGGCTCCTGCCACGGCGCTTCATCGCTAAACAGATCCAGCATCACGGCCTCCGGTTACGATTTATCGATAAGAAATGTTTTAAAGCCGGGCGACATCCAGTGGCTGAAGCCGTCGCCCTCTTTGGTGATTAGATAAACGGCCAGATGCTCTTTCAGCGCCAGCGCTTTTGCGCGCGCGGTGCCCAGCACCATCAGGCCGGTATCCCAGCCATCCGCTTCCAGCGCCGTAGTGGCGATCACCGTGGCAGAAACCAGTTTATGCTGAACGGGCCGTCCGGTTGCGGGATCGATGACGTGTGAAATGCGTTTCCCGTCCAGTTCATAATAGTTGCGATAGCTGCCGGAGGTGCTGATGCCGTGCCCCTGCAGGTCAACGCGCGCCTCGACCGCGTTTTCTCGATCGGTGGGTTTCTGAACCGCCACCCGCCACGGCTGCTGGCTGGCATTACGACCGCGGCTGAGCACGGCTCCGCCGACCGACACCAGATAGTTGGTTATTCCCTGCTGCTCCATCAGCCGCGCCAGATGATCGGTGGCGTAGCCCTCGCCCACGGTTGAGAGATCCACATACAGCCCCGGCAGATCTTTCTGCAGCCACTGCCCGCTTACGCTCTGGATCACCCGCAGATGCGAGAGGCCGGTTTCAGCTCTGGCCGCCGCGATCGCTGCCACATCGGGCTGATGCGCCGGCTGCCCGACGGGTCCGAACCCCCATAAGTTCACCAGTCTGCCTGCCGTGATATCCATGGCACCTGCGGTTTTGGCACCAATGCGCAGTGAGAGAGTCACAATATCCGCCATATCCGCGCTAACGGGCTGCGGCTCTGTCCCCTGATACTGGTTGAAGCGCGACAGCACTGAGGTGGTTTTCCAGGTAGAGATTTCACCGTCGTCGCGATCGAGCTGCTGCTGAATCGCCTGCTGCAGCGCCTCTTTACGCTGCGGATCAACGCCGGCGAGCGTAACCCGCCATACGGTGCCCATGGTTTTTCCCTGCAGGACCAGGGGTTCACGTTGCGGTGCGCGGTCGCAGGCCGTCAGCCCGGTCACGATCAGAGCAGTCAACAAAATATTCCGGAAATGCATCGGTTCCTCATCTGTTACACGGAAATACAGCGTATTACAAAGCATAAACTGCGGGTAATTTACGCTAAATCTCATTGAATTAACGCCGGTCATGCTGCAGGCTTTACCACCAGGCATACCACCTTTAAGGAGCACAGATGATGTATGTATTAATCGCCGCCCTCTCCGCCGCGCTGTTCCTGTACGGCAGTTATCGCAGCTGGCAGCACGCGCGTCAGCGTTCACTGGAGAGCTATAGCGCACGTCGACGTTAAGTACTGCACCATTATTACCCACTCTGCACTGCTTCAGGGCTGACGCAGTGTAACAAACCCCGCCCGAAGCGTGTGACGCTGAGAGCGGCAGCATGGCATAAATGCTGCATTGTTGAGAGCAGGTTTATTCTCAGCGAGGTGCAGCATGGCGATGTCAAAAACGCAGAGTGAAAAGTGGCAGCGGTGGCTGAGCTTTTCTGCTTTCACCCTGGCAGGTATTGCGCTGGAGGGCAGCCAGCCGGCTGCGGCAGTGCAGGCTGAACCGCGTCCGGCGGCAAAAGCCCGGCGCTGGCGCAGTGTGCAGTAGTTCAGATGCTGTGCCTGCCTGAGGCGGGTGCTGCAGATAAGAAGCGGGCAGGAAAGGTGGCGCGCAGCCCGCCGGGCCGCGCGCCAGAGGCTCAGAACTGGTAAACCAGGCCCAGCGCCACAATGTCATCGGTGTTGATACCGGCATTGTTGGTAAAGTTGTTGTCATCCAGCAGATTGATCTGGTAATCCACATAGGTCGACATGTTTTTATTGAAGTAATAGGTCGCGCCCACGTCGATATATTTTTTCAGGTTCTGGCTGCCATAACCTTCAATATCTTTACCGCGTGAATTGACGTAAGCCAGCGACGGACGCAGACCGAAGTCAAACTGATACTGCGCAACCACTTCCCAGTTGTCCGCTTTGTTCGCATAACCGAAAGCGTCAGAATCAACTGAGCCAAAACGCGTCGCGTTGTAAGAGCGGGTATACATCGCAGCCAGATAGATATTGTTTGCGTCATATTTCAGGCCGCCGGTATAGGCTTCCGCTTTATCGCCCTGGCCCAGTACGCCTGCGGCATTCTGGTTATTGGTGCGATCGGACTGGAACATAGCACCGCCCAGTGCCAGACCATTACCCAGATCATAGGTGGTGCTCAGACCCCAGCCGTCGCCGTTTTCGCCCAGCACATCACGGCCAGAGGTGGATTCAGTCGGGTTATCATTTTTGCCCTGGTACTGAACGGCCACGTTCCAGCCATCCACCAGACCAAAGAAATTATTATTGCGGTAGGTTGCCATACCGTTACCGCGCTGGAACATAAAGTTGTCCGCGCCATAGGTATCGCCACCAAACTCCGGCAGAACGTCAGTCCATGCGCCAATATCATACGCAACGCCGTAGTTGCGACCGTAATCGAAAGAGCCAGCGTCACCAAAACGCAGACCGGCAAAGCCGACACGGGTATAGCTGTCTTTAGTGCCTTCGCTTTCAGCCGTGTTCAGCGCGGCCTGGTATTCCCACTGACCGTAACCCGTCAGCTGATCGGTCACCTGAGTTTCACCTTTAAAACCAAAGCGCAGGTAAGACTGGTCACCGTCTGAGCCATCGTTGTCAGAGAAGTAGTGCAGACCATCTACTTTGCCGTAGAGGTCGAGTTTGTTGCCATCTTTATTATAGATTTCGGCTGCGCTTGCTGAACCCGCCACCAGCAGCGCCGGGATCATCAGGGAGAGAACGCGACGATTCATTTATTTACCCTCGGTTATGTGCCTTTATAGTTATGCCACTGCAAACTGAATGTTAAAAATTCAGCCGGCAATTCATTGTTGTTTTATAGCGGGCAATAATCTATCACGAAAATGATACTAAATTTCCGAAAGTGTTTCATTTGATTACAAATTTATTGCCAGATGTAAATATCGTGGAACTAATAATCAGCACATATTGACAAAAAATAAAGCACGAATAAACAAACCGGATTAAATTCCTTTGTATTCAGATAGCTACATTAATTTAATGCCGCACTGAATGATAAAACTTTGTTGCTGCCAGCCTCTACAATTATCCACGCTATCATCATTTATTTTATTATTATCTTCATTCATCCCGAATGAGTGTTTTACCCTGATTCCCGCCGGACATATTTGTCCGGCATTTTTTTATCTGCGCTATTTCCCCGCCAATATAATAACGCATTCAGCGCTCGCGCAGCGCTTCGGCCGCTTTATTCAGCGGCTTGAGCAGATAATCCAGCACCGATTTTTGTCCGGTTTTTATCTCCACATCTGCCAGCATACCCGGCAGCACAGGAAAGCGCTGACCGCGCCGGCTGGTAAGCGTTGCCGTCTGTGTCCGCACATAGACCCGAAAATAGGGTGGCTCGCGCAGGTCGCTATCCTGCAGCGTATCCGGAGAAACGCTCTCGACGATGCCCGGCAGATCGCCATAAATCGCGGTATCGTACGCGGTAATTTTGACCGTTGCGGGCAACCCGGCCCGAATCCAGGCGATATCGCGTGGCGCAACGCGTGTCTCGATCAGCAGCCGATCCTCCAGCGGGACAATCTCCATCAGTTTACCGCCCGGCTCTACCACACCGCCCGGCGTGGTAATAGCGATAGCTTTGACGATGCCATACACCGGTGACAGCAGCGCGGTGCGCGTCAGCTGATCTTCTCTGCCTGCCGCAACCTGCAGCTGCGCATCCAGCTCTGCGCTGTTTTTGACCTGCTCCTCATGCGTTCGCACAGTGTAGTCATTATGCACCTCGTCGATTTTTCCCTGCAGATCGCTGACCTGGCGCCGCAGCCGCAGCGCTTCAACTTTACCTGCCGCACCGCGCGCCACCAGCGGTTCAGTCAGATTGAGTTCCGCCTGTACGAGCTTTAGCGACTGCTGAAGGTTTTGCAGCGTTGTCGTCAGGTTTTGCCGGCGCGACTCATAGAGCTGAGTTTCACGGGCGACCAGCTGCGGGTAACGGCGAATATCCGCGCTGAACTGCAGGGGACGATCGCTGAGCTCAGCATCCAGCCGCTCTGCTGTCGCCCGCAGTGTCCGCACCCTGGCGCTCGCTTCCCCGTAGCTGGACTGGTAGCGGGCGGGATCGAGCGTGGCCAGCAGCTCCCCCTTACGGACAATATCGCCTTCGCGCACGCTGAGCTGTTTGAGGATCCCGCCATCCAGATTATCGATAATCTGCGCCCGGCTGGAGGGCGTGACCTTGCCGCTGCCTGTTGTCACCTCATCCAGCACGGCAACGTGCGCCCAGATCAGCAGCAGCAATAGCGTGAGCGCGCAGAGCCAGATAATGCGCGACGACGCCGCCTCGTTATCTCTGTTCATCTGCTACCTCCGTCCGTGAAGCGCTGCGCTGCAGAATGGCATCGCGCGGGCCATCAGCCACAATCTCGCCGTTCTTCATCACAATGATGCGGTCGACCAGCCCCAGCAGCGCCGGACGATGCGTGACCAGCACCAGGGTACGCCCCGGCAGCCACTGCGCCAGCTGACGGATCACCTGCGCCTCCAGCGGTTCATCAAGCGCCGCCGTCGGCTCATCCAGCAGCACGATCTGTGGCTGACGCAGCACCATTCTGCTGAGCAGAATCATCTGTCGCTGGCCGCCAGACAGCCCGCGCCCTCCTTCATGAATGAGGCGGTCAAGCGCGGCAGCATCCTGCTGCAGCAGCGATAACGCGCCGCTTATGCGCAGCGCCTGCAGCATCTCCTGTTCAGTGGCGTGCGGATTGCCCAGCAGCAGGTTCTGCCGCAGCGTACCGAAAAACAGGCGCGAATCCTGCGACAGCCAGCCGAGCTGCCGCCGCAAATCTGCCGGATCGAGCTGCTGCATGCTGACGCCATCGATTATGATGCGCCCGCTTTCGGGCAGCGCCTGCCCGGCCAGGATTTTCAGCAGGGTCGATTTACCGGCTCCCGCTCCGCCGACAATCGCGATGCGCTCACCGGGACGGATTGTCAGGCTCCCGATAGCAACCGCACGCAGGCTGCTTTCATCATAGTGATAGCGCACCTGCTGCAGCTCATAGTGTCCGCGGAGCACCGCCGCATAAGCGGGCACGCCGCTCTGCGGCTGATCAACCGGCTTTTTAAGCAGTTCATTAAGTCCGGTCATGGCGCTGCGCGCATGCTGCCAGCGCGAAAATACCAGCGTCAGCTGCATCAGGGGAGCGAGCGTACGCGCGGAGAGCAGGCTGCTGGCCACCAGCGTACCGGTAGTGATCTGATTGTTCAGGATCAGATAGACCCCGGCGACCAGCATCCCCGCGTAGGTCAGCTGCTGCACGCTGCCCGCCCAGCCGGTAAGACGCGCGCCCCACAGCCGCTGCTGGCTGGCGAGCGTGGCGCTGACTTCGTGGGTCTGTTCCCACTGCCGCTGAAACCCGGCCTCAGCCTGCAGCGCCTTGATATCCTCTACCCCTTCCAGCGTCTCCACCAGCAGCGCCTGCCGCAGAGCACTTTCGCGCTGGCCCTCTTTAGCCAGCCGCGCCATCGGGATCTGTACCAGCAGCCCCGGGATCACGATCAGCGGGATCGCCAGCAGCGGCACCAGCACCAGCCAGCCGCCAATCGCGGATAAAATCACCAGAAACAGCACCACAAAAGGGATATCCGCTGCGGCACTTACCGTCGTAGAGGTCAGTAATTCACGTACCTGCTCAACCTCACGCAGCTGAGCAATAAAAGCCCCGGTGGAGCGCGGCCGCGCCTCATTGCGGATGCGCAGTGCGCGGGCAAAGAGTTGCGCAGAGAGAGCCAGATCGATCCGCTTTCCCATGCCGTCAGCAACCCGGGTACGCGCCAGCCGGATCAGATATTCCATCAGCGCCGCCAGCATCACTCCGCCAAACAGCACCCATAGCGTGGGTTGTGACCGGGCTGGTATCACCCGATCGTACACCTGCATTGAGAACAGGATCCCCGCCAGCGCCAGCATATTGCTGACCAGCGAGGCGAGACTGATTTCCACCAGGCGTCGCTTCATTGGCCGAAAATGCTGCCATAACCAGTGTGGCTGCCAGGGACGAACAAACTCATCCATGCGCGCATCCCGTGCGCGGGTCGCCAGCGTAATCACGCCTACTTCCGGCTGCGCCTGTGCCAGCAGGTCACTCAGCGGAGCTGAGCGCAGGCCGTCACCGCCTGCGCTCAGCCAGTAATGCACCCTCCCCTCATCATCTGCCGCTTCTGCAAGCGCCAGCGTGCCGTCGTTAAGGCGCAGCAGCAGCGGCATTACGGCCTGCCGCCAGCGCAGCCTGCGGGCGCTGACAAACTGCAGCGTCAGTCCCATATGCTGCGCCAGATCTGTCAGCTGCGCCTGCGGTGACGCCGCGGCCAGCCACTGAAGCTGCAGGCGACGGCGATCGGTGGCGATCCCCAGCGCGGCCGCAGCCCGGTTTAGCGCGGCAATCGCTTCGTCGCGCGTATGCAAGGGTGAACGCATCCCTGGGTCGCCTTTTAGAAAAGAGTGATGTCCTGCGTGTGGCGCAGATAATTTATATCAGTGCCGCTACCGGCTGCTGCTGCAGATGATCGGCCAGCGTCCAGGCAGCATCGCTGCTGCCGTAGTGGTGGTAAGGCTCACTCCCCGCCGCTGCGGCATCCGGTATGGCCTCTCCGGCACCGTAGTGCGCCAGCAGAGAATCGATAGTGGTCGCGCTGAAATCTGTGCTGCCGGCGTCCTCTACCGTTACCGTCCGGACAGCGCTGGCCAGATTGCCCGCTTTATCCTGCGCGCTGACGCTCATCTGATAGCTGCCCGACTCCAGCGTCGCCAGCTGACCCGCCAGAATGGTCAGCGACCACTCTCCGCTCTCATCCACTGCGGCGCTGTAGTGCCGATCGCCCAGCGTGACGGTGACCAGGCTTCCCTGCGTCAGATGGTCAGAGCTACCCTGAATAAGGTGCCAGTGATCCATGTCGCCGGGCGCGATGACGCCATCGCCAAACGGCTGCTGCAGGGTCAGCGATGGCAGCTGGTGAACCGCCACGGTGAACAGATCGCTGAGCGTCTGGCTGTCGTGATTACCATAGCTGTCCCAGCGTTCGGCCATAGCGCTGACCGGTCCATCCGGCAGCGCCTGCAGGTCGGCCACGCTGAGCGTTACCATGCCATTGACTGGCGTATAGGCCTTACCGTTGAGCGTAAGCTGGTTGACACCCTCAAGATAAAAGCTCAGCGGCTGCTGCGCTTCCTGTGCGTTAAGGAAGGTATCGCCGCCAATATTCATTTCACAGTAGATGTCCGGCAACGTCGTCACGACATTCAGCTCCAGCGTGGTGTCGGTGCTGTTGCCGGCGGCGTCGAGCGCGTAAACGCGGACTTCACCGAGCGAAATAAAGCTGCTGACCTCGCCGGCAGGAACGATCGCCTGCCAGTGACCCTGTGCATCAATCGCGGCGTGATAAACGTTATCCCCGACGCAGAGCTCCAGCTTCTGGCCCGGAGTCAGCGCCGAGAGCGTACCGCTCAGCATCAGATCCTGCTGGCTCTCAGCAAAGTTAATGACGTTGTCAGCGGTAACGCTGTCAAAGCTGATATGCGGCAGGCTCTCCGGATGGGTTACCAGCGTCAGCTCATGCTGTACCGTGCTGGTTTTGCCATTCGGATCGCGGGCGCTGACCTGCAGCTGATAAACGCCATCCGGCAGCGCGTGCAGATCCTCCGGCGTAAACGTTGCCTGCCATGCGCCGTGCTCATCAACGAGAGCAGTGGTGCTTCTGTTTCCCAGCGTCAGCGTGACATGGCTGTTAAGCGGCATATGCGTCACCAGTCCGCTCACCTCCACGCCGTAAATGCCCTCCGCTACGCTAATCGCGTTATCACCACTCACGGGCGCCACGCTGATCTCCGGACGGAGCGTTTTATCCACATAGACGCCAAACCCGACTTCGGTGGCGGTGCTGTTACCCGCTTTATCGCTGATGGTCAGCGTCAGGCTGTAGTTGCCATCCGCAAGACCCTGTAATATCGAAGGCGGCATGGTTGCATGCCAGTAGCCCCAGTGGTTGACCGTGCTGTGCCAGCTTTCGCCATTAAAGCTGAGCGTGACCGTTGCGCCCGGCTCCTGCTCCGCGCGTCCGCGCAGGTGAATAGCGCGGTTACTCTCCCAGGCGGCGATCACGCCATCCTGCGCCAGCGGTTCATAGGGATGTAGCGCGGCCGGTGGCGTGGTATCGCTGTGCTGCCGGCTGGCCATTATCGGGCTGACACGTTCAGTGCCAGAGGTAAATAACGACGCGAACGGTGAAGTGGATTGGCCTGAAAACATAGGTAACCTCGTTACGGAGTATGCATTGCACCAGTGATTACCTGTATTAATGTTTCAGGCAGATCGGTGCGCCATACAGGCCATAACAGCATGGCCCGTTTCACCTGATGAAAACGGGTTACCCGCAGGTAACAAGGTTAAAGGTATGACGTTAAATGCGCGCTCCCGGCCGGGCTGGCGCGCGTGGCGATCTTGCTATAAGCGGCCCCTTCAGCGGTGGCCTGCTTTATCTTAGCGCGCTTTACCGGCTGCTGTCTGGTGGCAAAAATCCGGAAAATGGCCGTAAACCGCGCAACCAGCGAAAACCATAGTCAGCCAGTGACTTCTCGCTGATTGCATCAGTATATGTCATCAATTACCTGACTTAATTTGCGTTAAGTCACTTAATGCCTGTCAGGCAGTACCAGGAAATATCTGGAAAAAATTCAGGCCCGATCAAATATCGGTAAGATGTCCGATTCCTGTGCAGCAGCAGGCAACGCAAATTGCGCGTTAATTCCGCTGCACCGCCTGCTTTGATGCTAAACTTCGACGCTTTAACAGCGGATCAAAATAACGACTATGACTGCACTGGACGCCGCACAGCCAGCCAAACTGCATCAGCGTGTTAATTTCGGCACGCGTACTGTTTTCCTTATCGCCGGGTTGAGTATGTCTGCCTGGGCGCCGCTTGTGCCTTACGCCAGCCAGCGTCTGCAGCTGAGCGGAGCCTCCCTCGGCGGGCTTTTACTGTGCCTGGGCATCGGTTCGCTGGCCGCTATGCCGGTGACGGGGGCGCTGATTGGTCGTTTTGGCTGCCGCCGGATTATGACCTGCTCTGCGCTGCTGATTCTGGCGGTGTTGCCGCTGCTTGCCACGCTGGACCATCTCTGGACGATGGCGTTTACGCTGATGCTATTCGGCGCCGGACTCGGCATGCTGGATGTGGCGATGAACGTGCAGGCGGTGCACGTGGAAAAGGCGGCGGGCAAGCCGATGATGTCTGGCTTTCACGGCTTCTTCAGCCTCGGCGGCATTATCGGCGCCGGTGCGGTGAGTCTGCTGCTGGGTGCCGGGCTGACGCCGCTGCAGGCCATCGCGATTATGATGGTGCTGATCGCCGTGCTGCTCTGCTGCAGTCTGCCAACCCTGATGAGCGAGCGGCTGCGTCAGGCTGATGAACCCTGGCTGGTGATCCCGCGTGGCTGGGTCGCTTTTCTCGGCTGCCTCTGCTTTATTCTCTTCCTCGCCGAGGGTGCCGTGCTCGACTGGAGCGCCCTGCTCCTGCTGCAGAGTCCGGGCCTCAGCGTAGCCTATGCCGGACTGGGCTATGCGGTGTTTTCAGTTGCCATGACGATTGGCCGGCTGACCGGCGACAAAATCATTCAGCGCTTTGGCCGCTATCACGTCATGCTTACCGGCGCGCTGGCAGCCAGTGCAGGTATGACGCTGGCCGTGCTGGTCCCCTGGCCGCAAACCGCACTGCTGGCGTTTCTGCTGGTCGGATTCGGGCTGGCGAATACAGTGCCGATGCTGTTTAATGCCGCCGGTAACCAGCAGGCCATGCCTGTCAACCTGGCGATATCGGCCATGACAACGTTAGGCTATGCGGGTATTCTCTCAGGCCCGGCGTTAATCGGCTTTATTTCCCAGTGGCTCACACTAAGCGGTGCATTCCTGCTGATTGCTCTGATGCTGCTGGCTGTCGCCGCCAGCGCACGCCGGGTTACGCGTTGATTGCAGGATCCTGAGACTCACTATGCTTTATAAATTTCCACTGACTTCCGGTAACGTTACGCGTTTTGTTGTCGTGTTTAACCTGGTGCTGCTGCTGGCGCTGGGCGCCGTGGTGCACAATAGCGTCAGCGCCTGGATTGCCGAAAAGCGTTATGCCATGGCTGACCTGGCGCGTGATATGCAAAAACGCATCGACGCTTACCGCTTCGCCACCTGGCAGATTTACGAAAATCTTGCCACCAGTGCGGCCGGCTCTGCGCCAAACAGCACGCTGCAGGAGACCCGGCTGCGCCCGGATGTTTACTATCTGGAAAAAACGCGCCGCAAAACGGAAGCGCTGATTTTCGGTTCGCACGACGGCAGCACGCTGGATATGACTATGCGTATGTCCGGCTATCTCGATACTTTATGGGGTGCGGAAAACCCGGCGTGGTCGATGTATTTTCTGAACGGTCAGGATAATAGCCTGATCATGATCTCTACCCTGCCGCTGAAAGATATGGCAACGCGCTACAAAGAGAGCGCGCTAAATACGCTGGTCGACAGCCGCCGGGCTGAGATGCTGCAGCAGGCTAACGCCCTGGATGAGCGCGAGAGCTTCTCTCCACTGCGTCATTTTACCTGGCAGAACGATCACTACTTTACGCTGCGCACCACCTTTAACCAGCCGGGTCATCTGGCAACGGTGGTAGCTTTCGATCTGCCGGTTAACGATCTGGTGCCGCAGAACCTGCCGCTGGAGAATTTCCAGCTGCGTCAGGATGCGACCCCGGGCAGCAGCACTGATGACGGCAGCGACGGCACAACCAGCGTTACGCTGGTTAACCCGGATCTGGAGATCGCTGCCTCGCTGCCCAGCACGCCGCTGCAGCTGGTTTATCGCGTACCGCTGGTTAGCCTTGCGCTTGATATGCTGCATAACCTGATGTGGCCGCTGCTTATCAACCTGTTGCTCTTCCTGCTTTCGATTGCCGGCGTGACCCTGCTGCGTCAGCAGGCGCTGCGCCCGAATGAGAATCAGAGCGCAGAGCTCGATTCGCTGCGTATGCTGAACGAAGAGATCGTCGCCAGCCTGCCGGTCGGGCTGCTGGTGTATGACTTCGCCACTAACCGCACCCTGCTAAGTAATAAGATTGCCGATCACCTGCTGCCGCACCTGAACCTGCAGAAGATTATCAATATGTCCGATCAGCATCAGGGCGTGCTGCAGGCGACTATCAATAACGAAGTCTATGAGATCCGTCACGCACGCAGCGTGCTGTCGCCGCACACGCAGCTGTTTATGATGCGCGATCAGGATCGCGAACTGCTGGTTAACAAGAAGCTGCAGAAAGCACAGCAGGTACTGGACCGCAATCACCAGATGCGCCAGCAGCTGATGCAGCAGCTTGGCCATGCGCTGAACCGCCCGCTGCAGGATATGGTGACGCGGCTGGTGCAGCTCAGCCAGCGCAGTGACGATGAGAGCGTGCTGGATCTGCTGGATGAGAGCCAGCGGCTGGCCCGCCTGGTCGATGATATCGTGCTGCTGAACCGGCTGGAAGCGCATGACTGGTCGCCGGAAACCAGCCCGTTTAATCTGCAGGATCTGCTGGATGAGATTGCGCTGGAGAGCCTGCCGCTGCTGCGACGCAAGGGCCTGACGCTGGTGGTAAACAACCAGCTGGCGAATGATGAAATGCGCAGCGGCGATCGCCGCGCGCTGCGTAAGGTGCTGACCACCCTGATGCATTATGCGCTCACCACCACGCAATGGGGAAAAATCACGCTGGAAGTGAAAACGCCAGCGAACAAGCCTGATGTGCTGCAGCTGCAGCTGGTCGATACCGGTTCCGGGCTAACGGCGGATGAACTGACCAACGCCGATTTCCCCTATCTTGGTGAGACGTCGCAGGATCGTTTTGGTCAGGCCTCCGGAATGGCCTTTTTCCTCTGTAAACAGCTCTGCAAGCAGATGGGCGGCCAGTTAGACATTATCGCTAAACCCGATATCGGCACGCGCTATAACATCCAGCTGCCGCTGACGCTGCAGCTGCTGCTGGAGGAGCAGGAAGAAAAATTACTGGAGGGCGTGACCGCTCTGGTCGATATAGCAGTGGAGGATGTACAGAAAATCGTCTGTCGTCATCTGGAGAACTGGGGCGCTAAGTGCCTGACCTCAGATGAACGGCTC
The DNA here is from genome assembly GCF_007680655.1 of Pantoea sp. PSNIH1. NCBI lineage: Bacteria > Pseudomonadati > Pseudomonadota > Gammaproteobacteria > Enterobacterales > Erwiniaceae > Pantoea > Pantoea sp. PSNIH1. The sequence goes on along the minus strand of NZ_VEIP01000001.1, from coordinate 134,261 downwards.
TCGGGTCAGGAGCATGACGTCCTGATCACGGACGACCCTGAACGTCTCAGCGGCTGGGCATTACTGCTGGCGGGCGATGAGCTGGGGCATCACGCCCTGAACGACAGACAGTATCGCGTGAATTATAACCTCAGCAACGCCCTGCTTGACGCACTGCTGGCCCTGATTGAAAAGCAGCTGGCCAGTGATTTGATGGAGGAGAGTGAAGAAAATGAGGCTGGCACACCGCTGTTAAGCGGCGGCTATTTCCAGCTGTTTACCGAGACAGTACCGCCTGATGTCAGGAGACTGTATACTGAAGCGTCGGATAGCGACTATCCTTCTCTTGCTCAGACAGCGCATCGCCTGAAAGGCGTTTTTGCCATGCTCAATTTGCTGCCGGGTAAACAGCTTTGTGAAGCGTTAGAACAGCACATTAAAATGTGCGACGATTTAACCATTAAAAATACCACCAGTGAAATTGACGCCTATGTCAATCAACTGCTGCAGCAAGGTAACCAATAAGATGAATAACCTGAACGTAATTATTGCCGACGACCATCCCATTGTTCTGTTTGGTATCCGTAAGTCTCTGGAACAGATTGAATGGGTTAACGTAGTAGGTGAGTTTGAAGACTCCACAGCACTGATCAACAGCCTCTCCAAGCTGGACGCGAATGTTCTGATCACCGATCTCTCAATGCCTGGCGAGAAGTATGGCGACGGCATTACCCTGATCAAATACATCAAGCGTCACTATCCCGATCTTTCGATCATTGTTCTGACCATGAATAACAATCCGGCGATCCTGAGCGCCGTTCTGGATCTCGATATTGAAGGGATTGTGCTGAAACAGGGCGCTCCGACCGATCTGCCAAAAGCGCTGGCCGCACTGCAGAAAGGCAAAAAATATACGCCGGAAAGCGTTGCCAAACTGCTGGAGAAGATCAGCGCAGGTGGTTACGGTGACAAGCGTCTGTCGCCGAAAGAGAGTGAAGTACTGCGTCTCTTTGCTGAAGGTTTCCTCGTCACTGAGATTGCCAAGAAGCTGAACCGCAGTATCAAAACCATCAGCAGCCAGAAGAAATCAGCCATGATGAAGCTGGGTGTGGATAACGATATCGCACTGCTGAACTACCTCTCCTCGGTCAGCGCCACGCAGATCGACAAAGATTAATCTTTGCAGGCGGCCTGCAGGCCGCCCGTTCGTTTAATCCCCTGCCCTACGCCTGACGACCGGTACGCACGCGGGCAGCGTAGCGCGCCAGAGTGACTTTCAGCTCATCCAGCGTCACCGGTTTCGACAGGCAGTTATCCATACCGGCATCCATACAGCGCTGCTTCTCTTCCGCCAGCGCGTTCGCCGTTACGCCAATCACCGGGAACACGTGCCCCAGCTGGCGCAGCCGCTGCGTCAGGCGATAACCATCCATATTCGGCATGTTTACGTCGCTCAGTACGATGTCGATATGATTGCGACTCAGCACGTTAAGCGCATCAACGCCATCCTGCGCCGTTTTGGTCTGATAGCCCAGCGTACCGAGCTGCTCCGACAGCAGCATACGGTTGATGGGATGATCATCCACAATCAGAATCGTAATATCTTCATTGCTGCTCGCATTCTCTGCCGCAGGCGGCGGCAGCGGCGTGGTGGTATCACTGTCAATCGTGATGCGATAGATACGACCCAGCAGCAGCGGCAGGTCGTGCAGCGTTGCGCTGCTCTGCACCCAGACGCCCGGCGAGCGCTCCTGCGGCATATCGATATGCTCACCGCAGATCAGAATGCGCGCGCGCACCGCCTGCGCCAGTGAATCGTCGTGATCGCTTATCACCACATCATCGCTTTCTGCCTGTCCCTGCCAGGCTGCCGCTTTCAGTCCCTGCTGCTGCAGCAGGCGCAGCAGAAACGCAGCGAGATAGTCGTTGCGCAGGTCAAGCCAGATCGCTTTCTCCTGCAGGCCATCCAGCAGCGGCGGCGCCGGCTGCTGCCCGGCGTAGATCGGAATACGCACGATAAACTGGCTGCCCATTCCCGGTTCAGAATCGACCTCAATATCGCCATCCATCATGTTGATCAGTTTTTCGCAGATTGCGAGTCCCAGCCCGGTGCCCTGGAAGTTGCGCTGCACGCCGGAGCCAACCTGGAAGAAAGGATCGAACAGCCGCGTCACCTCTCTGGCAGGAATGCCGACCCCGGTATCGCGCACGCGGAAGGCAAGATAGCCCTCTTTAACGTAGGCGTGCAGAATAATGCAGCCGGTATGGGTAAATTTGATGGCGTTATTAAGCAGGTTGGAGATCACCTGCTGCAGCCGCAGCGGATCGCCATCCAGCGCCAGCGGCACGTTGTTTTCCATAAAGACATAGAGCGTAAGACGCTTGCGCACCACCAGCGATAAATAGTTGCTGGTGATATGGTTAATCACCTCGCGCGGTGAGAAAGGACGCGGCTCAATTTTCAGCTGCTCTGACTCTATCTTCGAGAAGTCGAGAATGTCGCTGATAATTTTCAGCAGCAGGCTGGAGGAGTTGTTCATGGCGGTGACCAGCGACTCCACCCCTTTGGGCAGGCTTTTGGTCTGCAGCAGATCGAGGTTACCGATGATGCCGTAGAGTGGCGTACGCAGTTCATGACTGACGGTTGCGAGGAACATCGATTTCGACTGGCTCGCCTGTTCAGCGGCGTGCGCCATCTCCTGCAGCGACTGCTCCATACGTACGCGGGATGAGACATCAACCAGCACGCAGATGGCCACATTTTCATTGCGGTAGCGCGAATGCACAAAGCTGATCTGCAGGTTGGTATTGCTGCCGGTCAGCACATCAACAAAATTCACCTGCTGGCCGCTGATAATTTCATTAAGCCGCTGGCGATCCTCCTGCGTCAGCAGCGTAAGGTAGTTGTGCGCCAGTTCGTTGCTCAGAATATTGGTGCCATCGCTGGTGCGCAGAATGCAAATCCCTACCGGTGCCGACGCGACAATTTTCCGGTTGAACTGCTCATGCTCCTCCAGCCGGTGCGCGTTATCTTCCGCCGGCAGGAACATGCGGCGCTCAAATATCCACGCCAGAGTAAAAAGCACAATCGCACTGAAGATGTTAAGCAGCAGCGCGTTAAGCAGCAGCAGCCGCAGCTGATCCACCATTACCGACGTGGGCAGAGACCAGATGATATTCAGATCTGACGGCGGCAGCGGCTTTTTCAGCACCAGCTGGCGGTAGCTGTCGAGGTAGCCAAACCAGGTGCTCTCATCGGGCAGATCGTCCAGCGCGTAACCGGGTCCGCTGCGGCGGCTGCTTAGCAGCGGGCGGTAATTTTCATCGGTAATGGTCGCCACCAGCGGCAGTCCGCCGGGCTGAACAAATTCATCCAGCCGGATATTCTGCTCAACGCCCAGCAGCGCCTGAAGTTTGTTGGCGACGTAAACCGGGACGACCATATAGAAGTTGCCGCTTCCGGGCTGCGTGCTGTCGGTGATCCAGTACATCGGATTGCGCCGATCTTCCTCATTGCTGTTGCGATAGTGCAGCACATGTTCGCGCAGCGCCTTCATGCTGCGTTCCCGGTCTAACGGATTGCTGCTGCCGATGGTAAAATCAGCCAGGCACTGGCTCTCACCGCCGATAAAAAACACGCGATTCAGCTCATAGGCCGCAGCAAAATTGCTTTTCCAGTAGTTGATATAGTAGCTGAGCGAGTCGAGCGAGTTGCGCCAGGTGTTGCTCATTGAGGTGCAGTCACCGTCGGAAAAGAGCGGCGTAAACTGCGGCAGCGTGCTTTTACCGGCGGGCATGGCGTTGAGCATGTCCAGCCCGTTAGCGCTGCTGCTAAGACGATTTTCCGTGATGTACTTCAGTTCCCGCATGACGTCAGCCGAGTGCCGGACGTACCACTCTGCTTTACCATAATTCGTCGCGAACTCCTGGCGTATTCCGTTCTCTTTTTCATGCAGCACATTGATGATGTAGAAGGTGGTCAGCAATGCACCCAGCGACCAGAGCAGCAGCGCCAGCGCCCGGAAAAGATAGCGCGAGATACGAAGCGTGGTGCGAAAGGAGACGAGATATTTCAAGAGAGGCTCACTGGCGGTAACGGTTAACAGGACCCAAAAAGGTGCACATACACTAGCTTTATCGCTGCGAAAAAGCCAGTTGGTGCAGAGGTGTGGGGCGAAAACTCAGATAATAAAACGGCAGGTCGGTTGCCCTGACCTGCCGCTGATAAGGTGCATCAGACGATTATGCGTCGTCTTCTGCGTCCGGTGCCTCGTCATCGCTGTCGACTTCCGGCGCGATATCCTCTTCGCCTTCCGCCACGCTGCCGTCGATGGCATCCAGCTCCTCTTCTTCAACCGGCTCCGCCACGCGCTGCAGGCCAACCACGTTCTCATCTTCCGCGGTGCGGATCAGGATCACGCCCTGCGTGTTACGGCCGACCACGCTGACTTCCGATACGCGGGTGCGTACCAGCGTGCCGGCATCGGTGATCATCATAATCTGATCGCCGTCTACCACCTGTACCGCACCGATAACCGGTCCGTTACGCTCGGTAACTTTGATCGAGATAACGCCCTGAGTGGCACGCGATTTCGTCGGATACTCGCTGTTAGCCGTACGCTTACCGTAACCATTCTGCGTAACGGTGAGGATCGCGCCCTCTTCGCGCGGCACAATCAGCGACACCACTTTATCGTTCTCTGCCAGCCTGATACCGCGCACGCCTGAGGCTGAACGCCCCATGGCACGCACTGCACTCTCAGCAAAGCGCACAACTTTACCGCCAGCGGAGAAGAGCATCGCTTCATCATTGCCGTTGGTCAGCGCTACGCCAATCAGCTCATCATCTTCACGCAGGTTGATGGCGATAATGCCGGCGCTGCGCGGACGACTGAACTCCTGCAGCGCGGTTTTCTTCACCGTGCCGCTGGCCGTCGCCATAAAGATATTGAAGCCTTCGGTATACTCACGCACCGGCAGAATAGCGGTAATGCGCTCGTTAGCTTCCAGCGGCAGCAGGTTGACGATAGGACGCCCGCGTGCGCCACGGCTCGCTTCCGGCAGCTGATAAACCTTCATCCAGTAGAGACGACCCCGGCTGGAGAAGCAGAGAATCGTGTCGTGGGTATTAGCTACCAGCAGGCGATCAATGAAGTCCTCTTCTTTGATACGTGCGGCTGATTTACCCTTGCCGCCGCGGCGCTGCGCTTCATAATCTGACAGCGGCTGATACTTAACGTAGCCCTGGTGCGACAGGGTGACGACCACATCTTCCTGGTTGATCAGATCTTCGATATTGATATCCGCGCTGTTGGCGGTGATCTCAGTACGGCGCGCATCGCCAAACTGATCGCGCATCGCTTCCAGCTCTTCGCGGATCACTTCCATCAGGCGGTCAGCACTCTGCAGAATGTGAATCAGCCCGGCAATCTGCTCCAGCAGCTCTTTATACTCATCAAGCAGTTTCTCATGCTCAAGGCCGGTCAGTTTCTGCAGACGCAGATCAAGAATCGCCTGAGCCTGCTGCTCGGTAAGATAGTAGCGGCCATCGCGAATACCAAATTCAGGCTCCAGCCACTCCGGCCGCGCAGCGTCATCGCCGGCACGCTCAAGCATGGCGGCAACATTGCCGAGATCCCACGCCTGTGCCAGCAGAGCGCCCTTCGCTTCTGCTGGCGTCGGCGCGCGACGGATCTGCTCGATAATCGGATCGATATTCGCCAGCGCAATCGCCAGACCTTCAAGGATATGGGCACGATCGCGCGCTTTGCGCAGTTCGAAGATGGTGCGACGCGTCACCACTTCGCGACGGTGGCGCACAAAGGCTTCGATGATATCTTTCAGCGGCATGATCTTCGGCTGACCCTGATGCAGAGCCACCATGTTGATACCGAAAGAGACCTGCAGCTGCGTCAGCGAATAGAGGTTGTTCAGAACCACTTCACCCACGGCGTCGCGTTTGACTTCAATGACAATGCGCATACCGTCTTTATCAGACTCATCGCGCAGCCCGCTGATCCCTTCAACGCGCTTCTCTTTAACCAGCTCGGCAATTTTTTCAATCAGGCGCGCTTTGTTAACCTGATACGGGATCTCATTGACAATAATGGTTTCGCGACCGGTTTTGGCATCGGTTTCGATTTCGCCACGCGCGCGAATGTAGATTTTACCGCGCCCGGTACGATAGGCCTCTTCAATACCACGACGGCCATTGATAAAGGCTGCGGTCGGGAAGTCCGGACCGGTGATGTGCTCCATCAGCCCTTCTACGCTGATGTTTTCATCATCGATAAAGGCGAGGCAGCCGTTGATCACTTCAGTCAGGTTATGCGGCGGAATGTTCGTTGCCATTCCCACGGCGATACCGGAGGAGCCGTTTACCAGCAGGTTAGGAATTTTGGTTGGCAGCACTTCCGGGATCTGCTCGGTGCCGTCGTAGTTTGGCACAAAGTCGACCGTCTCTTTTTCCAGATCGGCCAGAAGCTCAGAGGAGATCTTCGCCATACGGACTTCGGTATAACGCATCGCTGCGGCGGAGTCGCCATCAACGGAACCGAAGTTACCCTGACCGTCAACCAACATATAGCGCAGGGAGAACGGCTGGGCCATACGGACAATACTTTCGTATACAGCAGAGTCACCGTGCGGGTGATACTTACCGATAACGTCACCTACCACACGGGCAGATTTCTTATAGGCTTTATTCCAGTCGTTACCCAGTTCGCTCATGGCGTAAAGCACGCGGCGATGCACCGGCTTCAGGCCATCACGGACATCGGGTAAGGCTCGGCCAACAATGACCGACATGGCGTAATCGAGGTAGGAGTTTTTCAGCTCTTCTTCGATATTGACCGGTGTAATTTCTCTCGCAAGGTCGCTCATGGAGCCGCTATCCCTCTACTTAATCCCGGATTTTAAAGGTGCGAAAGTATATCACATTGCTTACGTACGGTGAACGTAAAGCGGGGTTTTCTGGCGCTTTTCGTTCACGCTGAGAGATGCCACCTGACGTTTAAGCGTTTATACTCAGAAGATATTTTGCCAGGAGTCGTTATTCAATGAGTGAACAACCGCAGGAAAGCCGTCAGAACGTCGATCACAGCGAGATTGCCAAGTTTGAAGCGGTCGCTTCGCGCTGGTGGGATCTGGAGGGTGAATTTAAGCCGCTGCACCGTATTAACCCGCTGCGTCTGGGCTGGATTGCGCAGCACAGCAACGGCCTGTTTGGTAAAAAAGTGCTCGATGTCGGCTGCGGCGGCGGCATTCTGGCAGAGAGCATGGCGCGTGAAGGCGCAGACGTAACCGGGCTGGATATGGGCGCGGAACCGCTGGCAGTCGCGCGTCTGCATGCTGAAGAGAACGGCGTCAGCGTCGATTATATTCAGCAGACGGTAGAGGATCATGCGAACAGCCATGCTGGCCAGTATGACGTAGTGACCTGCATGGAGATGCTGGAGCACGTACCCGATCCGCGCTCGGTTGTTATGGCCTGCGCCCGTCTGGTAAAACCAGGTGGTGAGGTCTTTTTCTCCACGATAAACCGCAATCCTAAAGCCTGGCTGCTGGCAATCTTCGGCGCCGAATATGTGCTGCGCATGCTGCCGCGCGGTACGCATGACGCCAAAAAGTTTATCCGCCCGGCTGAATTACTGGACTGGGTAGACGAAACCACACTGCGCGAACGCCACATGATTGGCCTGCACTATAATCCGCTGACCAACAAGTTCCGTCTCGGACCGGGTGTGGACGTGAACTATATGATTCATACCCACGCTCAGGCTGATGCCGCAGGCGAAACACGCTGATAACAGAGGCCCGCTCTGCGGAGCGCGCCTCTCTTCTTCATCCCCGCTAGCCGATCTTCTCCGTTTCGTCTCTGCCTTAATGACGGGTTCCGCGCCTTTGATTGAGATTTACGCGCTCAGTCATACTATTAAAAAAAAGTATGAAGCCGTTGACAGCTAACCCAGGCCTTATGCCACGCGGATCCAGGATTTTTCCCGGCTACCAGGACTGATTCTTTGCCAAAAATCAACTCTTGTTAAGCAAAGAATGCTGACTAAAATACTCACCATATAGTTAGTAAAACTTCCCGAACCCCCTATATATAGTGTTTATCCACAGGCTTACTCACAGCGAGCGGCTTGTGCATAGACCTTGTGAATAGTTAGGGGATAATTTCCTATTTCATGGACAGGTAAACACGCGACATGAACCAAAGTCTGCTCGTCACCAAACGCGATGGCCGTCAGGAACGCATTGATCTCGATAAAATTCACCGTGTACTCGACTGGGCGGCTGAAGGGCTGAACAATGTTTCAGTTTCTCAGGTTGAACTGCGCTCCCACATTCAGTTTTATGATGGCATCAGAACCTCTGATATCCATGAAACCATCATCAAAGCCGCAGCCGATCTGATTTCGCGCGATGCGCCAGATTACCAGTATCTGGCAGCACGTCTGGCTATCTTCCATCTGCGTAAAAAAGCCTATGGCCAGTTTGAGCCACCGAAGCTTTACGATCAGGTCGTGAAAATGGTGGAGCTGGGCAAATATGACCGCCACCTGCTGGAAGATTACAGCACCGAAGAGTTTGAGCTGATGGACAGCTACATCGATCACTGGCGCGATATGAACTTCTCTTACGCTGCGGTTAAGCAGCTGGAAGGAAAATATCTGGTGCAGAACCGCGTCAGCGGTGAGATCTATGAGAGCGCGCAGTTCCTGTATATCCTGGTCGCAGCCTGCCTGTTCTCAAACTATCCACGCGATACGCGCATGAGCTACATCAAGCGCTTTTATGACGCGATCTCCACCTTCAAGATCTCGCTGCCAACGCCAATCATGTCTGGCGTGCGCACCCCGACCCGTCAGTTCAGCTCCTGCGTTCTGATTGAGTGCGGCGACAGCCTGGACTCTATCAACGCCACCTCCAGCGCTATCGTGAAATATGTGTCACAGCGCGCCGGCATCGGTATTAACGCAGGCCGTATTCGTGCGCTGGGCAGCCCGATCCGCGGCGGCGAAGCGTTTCATACCGGCTGTATCCCGTTCTATAAGCATTTCCAGACGGCGGTGAAATCGTGCTCTCAGGGCGGCGTGCGCGGCGGTGCAGCGACGCTGTTCTACCCGATGTGGCATCTGGAAGTGGAAAGCCTGCTGGTGCTGAAAAACAACCGTGGCGTGGAAGGTAACCGCGTGCGCCACATGGACTACGGCGTTCAGATCAACAAGCTGATGTATACCCGCCTGCTGAAAGGCGAAGATATCACCCTGTTCAGCCCGTCAGATGTCCCGGGCCTGTATGATGCGTTCTTCGCCGATCAGGAGGAGTTTGAACGTCTCTACACCAAATATGAGAAAGATGAGAGCATCCGTAAGCAGCGCGTAAAAGCGGTCGATCTCTTCTCGCTGATGATGCAGGAGCGCGCCTCAACCGGTCGTATCTACATCCAGAACGTCGATCACTGCAATACCCATAGCCCGTTTGACCCGGCGATTGCGCCAGTGCGTCAGTCCAACCTCTGCCTTGAGATTGCGCTGCCAACCAAGCCGCTTGAAGATGTGAATGATGAGAACGGCGAAATTGCGCTCTGTACGCTTTCCGCCTTCAACCTCGGTGCCATCAACAGCCTCGACGACCTCGAAGAGCTGGCGGTGCTGGCGGTTCGCGCGCTCGATGCGCTGCTTGATTATCAGGACTATCCGATTCCGGCAGCACAGCGTGGTGCCATGGGTCGCCGTACGCTGGGTATTGGCGTCATTAACTACGCTTACTACCTGGCGAAGCACGGCGTACGCTACTCTGACGGCAGCGCTAACAATCTGACGCACAAAACCTTTGAGGCTATTCAGTACTATCTGCTGAAAGCATCAAATGAGCTGGCAAAAGAGCAAGGCGCCTGCCCGTGGTTTAAAGAGACGACCTATTCACAGGGTATTCTGCCGATTGATACCTATAAAAAGGATCTGGACGCCGTCTGCAATGAGCCGCTGCATCTCGACTGGGAAGCGCTGCGTGAATCGATCACCACGCACGGCCTGCGTAACTCCACGCTCTCTGCCCTGATGCCGTCAGAGACCTCTTCGCAGATCTCTAACGCCACTAACGGTATTGAACCGCCGCGCGGCCACATCAGTATTAAAGCGTCTAAAGATGGCATCCTGCGTCAGGTGGTACCGGAGTATGAGCGTCTGAAAGATCAGTATGAGCTGCTGTGGGAAATGCCTTCTAACGATGGTTATCTGCAGCTGGTTGGCGTGATGCAGAAGTTTATCGATCAGGCGATCTCCTCAAACACGAACTACGATCCGGGCCGCTTTGCCAACGGTAAAGTACCGATGAAACAGCTGCTGAAAGATCTGCTTACCGCCTATAAGTTTGGTGTGAAGACGCTCTACTATCAAAACACCCGCGACGGCGCAGAAGATGCACAGGACGATCTGGCCCCGTCGATTCAGGATGATGGCTGCGAAAGCGGCGCCTGCAAAATCTGACCGGCGACGCGTAATTATGTCAGGGCTGGCGCTGCCAGCCCGCTTCACTTTTTGGACTTAGTCATGGCTTATACTACTTTTTCACAGAATAAAAACGATCAGCTGAAAGAGCCGATGTTCTTCGGCCAGTCCGTGAACGTGGCGCGTTTCGATCAGCAGAAATATGACATTTTTGAAAAGCTGATTGAGAAGCAGCTCTCTTTCTTCTGGCGTCCGGAAGAGGTCGACGTCTCACGCGATCGCATCGACTACCAGGCACTGCCGGATCACGAAAAGCATATCTTCATCAGCAACCTGAAGTATCAGACGCTGCTCGATTCTATCCAGGGCCGCAGCCCGAACGTCGCGCTGCTGCCGCTGATCTCTATCCCGGAGCTGGAAACCTGGATTGAGACCTGGGCGTTTTCTGAGACCATTCACTCACGCTCTTACACCCATATTATCCGCAACATCGTCAACGATCCGTCGCTGGTGTTTGATGATATCGTCACCAACGAGCAGATTCTGGCGCGCGCGCAGGATATCTCAAAGTACTACGACGATCTGATTGAGATGACCAACTACTGGCATCTGCTGGGCGAAGGCACGCATCAGGTTGCCGGTAAATCAGTCACCGTCAGCCTGCGTGCGCTGAAAAAGCAGCTCTATATCTGTCTGATGAGCGTTAACGCGCTGGAAGCGATTCGCTTTTACGTCAGCTTCGCCTGCTCATTCGCTTTTGCCGAACGTGAACTGATGGAAGGCAACGCCAAAATCATCAAGCTGATCGCGCGCGATGAAGCGCTGCACCTGACCGGCACCCAGCATATGCTGAACCTGCTGCGCAGCGGTGAAGACGATCCGGAGATGAAAGAGATTGCTGCGGAGTGCCGTGAAGAGTGCTTCGAGCTGTTTAAGAAGGCGGCACTGCAGGAGAAAGAGTGGGCAGAGTATCTGTTCAGCGGCGGCTCGATGATTGGTCTGAATAAAGATATTCTGTGCCAGTACATTGAGTACATCACCAATATCCGTATGCAGGCGGTGGGTCTCGATCTGCCCTTCCAGACCCGCTCCAACCCGATTCCATGGATCAACTCCTGGCTGGTGTCTGATAACGTGCAGGTAGCACCGCAGGAAGTAGAAGTCAGCTCCTATCTGGTGGGTCAGATTGACTCTGAAGTAGGCGAAGACGACTTCAACGATTTCCAGCTCTGAGCATGAGCCGCGCTGTTGTTATCCTGCGCAGTTCAGGCTCCCGCCTGGAGTGCGCAGATGAACATCCTAATCTGCTGACCACGCTTGAGGCACATAATCTCTGCGTGGAGTTTCAGTGCCGTGAAGGCTACTGCGGCTCCTGCCGTATGCGCCTGGTACGGGGCGAAGTCGATTACGCTGAAACCCCGCTGGCTTTTATTCAGCAGGGTGAAATCCTGCCCTGCTGCTGTAAAGCTCGCGGCGAGATTGAGATTGAGCTGTAACCGCCATTTCTGCTGATAGATCTCCCCGCTATTAGCTTCAGGTAAGTCGTCAGAGACGTTACCCCTTGCTGCACCGGCATGAATCCATCCCTGGAGCCTGCCGCCGCGCCGTCCTGGCGCGGAGGCTGCTGCAAGCGGCAACGTCTCTCACGCCCCTGAGGCATATCTACTGCTGCCAGCAAACTTCAGCTTACCGCAGCACCAGCGCTGAGGGGCAGAGGGGATGTCAAGCTAAGCCGGACGTCACGCGGCATGGATGCCGCGTGCCGAGGCCCGCAGGGATGCGGGTTTTGCCGATCCGGGCGTGCTTAACATCCCCTCTGCCCATGCTGATGCTTGCTGCATAAAATATTTAATGCTTTACCGTCTCCAGGATGTCGAGCCAGCCGTGTCCGGTTGAAACTTCACTGCCGTGCAGCCAGCGACGCAGCATGTTCATTGCCATCATCGCCACCACTTTCTGCCGGGTTTCCTGATTATGCCGACCGTGTGAAAACTTCACCCGCTGTCCCCAGCCCGCTTCCGGCGTCTGCAGCGCAATCGCGATCTCTCCTTCGGCCAGTTCACCGACAGAGAGCGCCAGAGCGCTGCCCTGCTCTGCCGCCAGCGCGCGTGTCCGCTCAACCTGTGCTTCAAGTGTTTCTGCCTGCGGCGCCAGGATTTCGCCAGCGCTTAGCGGCACGTCCGCAGCGGCCAGCTGCCAGTGCAGAAAGCCGGCGGTATACTGCTCACTGGTGGCGAGGCGGAACTCACGCTGCTGCAGCTCACGCGCCAGCAGCGCGGGCAGCCCTTCAGTGCCTTCGAAAATCGTACATTCGGCCAGCAGCAGCTTTACCTGCTGCCAGACCTGCTCCATCGCCACGCGCGCACTGGCAGGCCCGGTAAGCTTGATTTCGATAATCGGCATTGAAGAGCGGTAACCCATTACCACCCCTTCGGGCAGCGCCAGCGGCTCCAGCTCAGCCGCAATATCACTCTCGCCGCGACCAAAGGTCGTCAGGCGCAGGCAGAGCGGGGGTTCAGGCAGGGTAAAACGTGCTTTCAGGCGCGGAATAATCTCCTGCTCCACCATCACTTTGAATTCTGACGGCACGCCCGGCGTAAAGAAAATCCAGCAGCGGTTGAGCTGGAGTGCGAAACCACAGGCGGTACCCACCGGGTTATCGATAAGCGTGGCGTTAGCCGGGATTTCAGCCTGTTTGCGATTGCTGGCGGCCATCACGCGACCGCGACTGGCAAACCAGGCTTCCATTTTTGCCAGCCATTCTGTCTGCAGCACCAGCTCGCAACCGCTGGCGGCCGCGGCGGCCTGCGCGCTCAAATCATCAGAGGTCGGCCCCAGTCCCCCGTTAACAATCAGCACATCTGCCACCTGGCTACGGCTCTGTAATGCATCAATCAGCGACGGCAGTGCATCACCCACGGTCATGCGGCTGGTCATCGGCAGGCCATGCTGAAACAGCACGTCCGCCAGCCAGGCGGCGTTGGTATCCACAATTTGTCCATGCAGCACTTCATCGCCCGTGGCGAGCATCTCAACACGTATCACGTTGCATTCTCCTTGTCCTGGTTACGCTTTACTGTAGAAAGCAGGCGAGGTAAACACAATCATCAGGAAGGGAAATCGGGAAAGAGATCGTAAATAGCGAAGAAAGTATGGCAGGCGAAGCCGGGCGCAGCGTTGCGCGCGCCCGGCAGCGTATTAACGACGGGCCAGCAGTAAACCTACAAACAGGCCTGCAGCAGCGCCAATACCCACGCCCTGCCACGGTTTTTCATGCACGTAATCATCGGCACGATAGGCCGCCTGTTTGGCACGATAGTAGTAGCTGTCCGAAGCCTGACTGACGCGGCTCTTCACATCTTCCAGCGCCTGCTCAGCTTTTTGTTTGAGTTCAATATACTTCTGATCGGCCGGATCGCCGGACGCGCGCAGCACTTCTTCAAGCGTTTCAGTTAACAGCGCCAGATCGTCGTCAATACCTGATTCATAACGGTTATCAAATTGGTCTGAAGATGACATTATGCGGTTCCTCCGTGTTCATAACGTGTCGATTAACTATAGCCATAAATCATAACTTTGCTGGCCGAAATTGCGTCTGTGCGCTCCGTAAAAACGTGACGGCTTTGTAAAAACAGGCCGGATACCCCTGAGCGACAGAGAATCTGCTTCGTTTATTTGATTAATCTGATAAATTTTCCGGCGAGTGAATTTTTTGATTGCGCCACTGTCGTAACCCCCTGTAGCCCGACGCTAACCGTCTGGAAACAGACACAATACACCCGAGCAGCTAAGGATTAGAATTCCGGCATGAATCGTAGAAAATTTGTGAAAGCGTCCGTCGCTCTGTCAGCCCTGAGTGGCATGACCGGGCTCTCCTCGCTGTTTGCGCAATCTGCATGGGCCGATGACGGCATCGCCGACGGCAAAGCCGTGCGCTTCGATTTTGATGTATTGAAACAGAAAGCCGCCGCGCTGGCGAAAAAGCCCTGGGGCGGTGCGCCCGGTGCGCTGCCTGACACGCTGGCGACCCTTACGCCGCAAGCGTACAACGAAATTCAGTATGACGCTCAGCACTCGCTGTGGAACAACGTCGCCGATCGCGAGCTGGACGTGCAGTTTTTCCACGTCGGCATGGGATTTAAACGGCGTATCCGCATGTTCTCTGTTGATGCGGCCAGCCGCGAAGCACGGGAAATCCACTTTCGCCCGGAGCTGTTTAAGTATCATGACGCCGGCGTCGACATGCAGCAGCTGGCGGGTAAAAACGATCTCGGCTTTGCCGGTTTCCGCGCGTTTAAAAAGCCGGAGCTGGCGCGGCGTGATATCGTCTCTTTCCTCGGGGCCAGCTACTTCCGCGCCGTGGATGAAACCTATCAGTATGGCCTCTCCGCCCGCGGCGTTGCTGTTAACACGTTCAGCAACGGTCAGGAGGAGTTTCCTGATTTCACCGCGTTCTGGTTTGAAACGCCAAAAGCAGACGACACTACCTTTGTCGTGTATGCCCTGCTGGATGGTGCCAGCCTGACCGGTGCCTACAAATTCACCATTCACTGTGAAGAGAAACGCGTGGTGATGGAAGTGGAAAACCACCTCTATACACGTAAAGCGATTCGTCAGCTCGGCATTGCGCCGATGACCAGTATGTTCAGCTGCGGTACCAACGAACGCCGCATGTGCAACACCTACCATCCGCAGATCCATGACTCCGATCGCCTGGCGATGTGGAGCGGCAGCGGTGAATGGATCGCCCGTCCGCTTAATAACCCGCAGCGCCTGCAGTTCAACGCCTATAAAGATGAAAACCCGCGCGGCTTTGGTCTGCTGCAGCTGGATCACGACTTTAAAAATTATCAGGATGTGATTGGCTGGTACGACAAACGCCCGAGCCTGTGGGTCGAGCCAACCGGCAAATGGGGTAAAGGCGCGATTAATCTGATGGAGATCCCTACCACCGGGGAAACGCTGGATAACGTGGTCTGCTTCTGGCAGCCAGAGGAGCCGATTCAGGCGGGCAGCGAGCTGAACTTTGGCTATAAGCTCTACTGGAGCCAGCTGCCGCCGGTGCGCAGCGATCTGGCGCGCGTGGATGCGACCCGTACCGGCATTGGCGGTTTTCCCGAAGGCTGGGCGCCGGGTGAACATTTCCCGGAGACCTGGTGCCGCCGCTTTGCCGTAGATTTCATTGATGGCGACCTGAAAGCAGCCGCTGCCAGGGGCATTGAGCCGGTCATTACCGTTTCATCAGGCACGTTTAAACAGGTAGAGATCCTCTACGTTGAACCGATTAACGGTTATCGCATTCTGTTTGACTGGTATCCGAACAGCGATGCGACCACGCCTGTGGAGATGCGCCTGTTCCTGCGCACCAAAGATGAGACGCTGAGCGAAACCTGGCTCTACCAGTATTTTCCGCCACCGCCCGATCAGCGTAAATATACCGATGACCGGCAGATGACGCCGGGCTGATAACGATAACGGCGAGGCTTCCCTCGCCGTTATATTTTCTGCATGCCGATATGCGGAATCTCATCTTCAAGGTAAACAGCAGTGACCGCCTGAAAACCGAGCCGGCCATAAAACCCCTCAAGGTGCGCCTGCGCCGACAGATAAATTGCCTGCCCGGGCCAGTGCGTTTCACAGCTGTTCAGCACCTGTTCCATCAGCCGGTAGCCCAGCTTCAGCCCGCGCGCCTCTTCAGAGACAATCACCCGCCCCACAACGACTGCCTTATCCGGCTGCGCGGGTGTCAGTATGCGCGCGCAGGCCAGCAGCTTCCCTTCAAGAAAACCGAGGATATGACGATTTTCTGCAGCCAGATCCTGGCCATCCAGATCCTGATAGGGGCACTGCTGCTCCACAATAAAAACCCGGTTACGCAGCGCCAGCAGCGTATAGAGTTGCTGTGCCGTCAGTTCCTGGTGGTGGCAATCAAGCCATGCTATTTCCACAGATATCCTCCTCTTCAAATGACAATATTCTGAGACTACTCCGCCGGCCGAAGTCACACCATGATGGTAGCGGCCATCGATACAGATAAAAAAAATCAGGCCCGGAGGCCTGATTTTCGTCAGCAGAATGCATCGTTACATCAGCGGTTGCGCCATCTGCACCAGCCTGATGAGCGGCTGCGGATAAACACCCAGCAGCAGCACCAGAATGGCGGAGATCAGGACAACCACACCACCCGCGGTAAACGCCCAGTTAGCAGGCGTATCACGCGTATGCAGCTCTGGCGGGGTGAGATAGAGGCTCACCGTTACGCGCAGATAGTAGTACAGGCCGATGGCGCTGCCGGCAACGACTGCAGCAGTCAGCCACCAGAGATGCGCATTCACACCGGATGCGATAACGTAAAACTTACCGATAAAGCCAAGCGTCATCGGAATACCCGCCAGCGACAGCATCATCACCGTCATGACCGCTGAGAGTACCGGACGATGCCAGAACAGGCCGCGATAGGAATAGAGCGAGTCAGCATCCGGACCGCGATACGGGCTGGACATCAGGCTGACCACGCCAAACGCACCCAGGCTACTGAACAGATAACCCGCCAGGTAGACGCCAGCCGTTTCCAGCGACAGCTGATGCGTTTTCACCGCAATCAGCGCGACCAGCAGATAGCCGAGATGAGCGATAGAGGAGTAGCCGAGCAGACGCTTAATGTTGCTCTGCGAAATCGCCATCAGGTTACCCACCAGGATAGAGACAAAGGCGATAATCCCCAGCACGGTGCGTACCGCTTCGCTGTCGGTCAGCGGCGCGTACATAAACAGGCGCATAATGACACCAAAGATAGCGATCTTGCTGGCGGTTGCCAGGAAGGTCGATACCGGTGCAGGCGCGCCCTGGTAAACGTCCGGCGTCCAGAGGTGAAACGGCACCAGCGACAGCTTAAAGCCCAGGCCGATAATCATCATTCCCAGTCCCACCAGCAGCAGCGGCTGCTGGATCATGCTGTCGGTCAGGCTGTTACCCAGCTGAACAAAGCTCAGGCTGCCGGAATCGGCGTAGACCAGCGCAATACCAAACAGCAGAAACGACGAGGCGGCCGCAGAAAGAATGGTGTATTTCAGCGCCGCTTCCAGCGAACGTTTCTGCCGGAAGGCGTAGCCAATCAGGCCAAACAGCGGCAGGGAGAGCAGCTCAATACCGATAAACAGCGCGGCGAGATGGTTGGCACTTGCCAGCACCACGCCACCCAGCGCGGCAATCAGCACCAGCAGGTAAAACTCATCCTTGTTATCCGGGAAGCCCGCCAGCCAGGGATAGGCGAACGTACAGGTCGCCAGACTCGCCAGCATCACCAGCGCGGTATAAAACATGGAGTAGCCGTCAACGCGCAGCAGCGGCGTGACATCCATTGCGCCCGCCTGACCAACAAACCACAGCGACACCAGCGCAAGGTTCAGGCCAATAACGGTCAGCGTGGCATTAACGAAGTGGTTGCGTCGCCACGCAATGGACAGCATCACCACCACCACCGTCAGTCCGACGATCAACAGCGGCAGTAGCGCGATCAATTGTTGAGGAGTTATTGTCATGGCGAATTACGGCCTTGTAGTTGAAATTGAAGCGGTAAACCACTGCTGAATATTACTCATCGCAGCATGGGACGTATCGAGAATCGGCTGCGGGTAGACACCCAGCAGCACCAGCAGCACGACCAGCACGCCGATGGTGGCAAATTCGCGTACTGACATGCCCGGCAGCGGCTCTTTCGATTTCGCTTCGCCATAGTAAGCACGCTGCATCATGATCAGCGAGTAGACCGAGGCGAACACCAGCCCAAAGGTGGCAATCACGATAATCACAGGCACGACCTGGAAGCTGCCGGTCAGGATCATGAATTCGCCCACAAAGTTGCCGGTCCCCGGCATGCCGAGATTCGCTACCGCAAAAAAGAGTGACAGACCCGGGATCCATTTGATTCGCGACCACAGACCGCCCATCTGACGCATATCGCGGGTATGCAGACGTTCATACAGCTGGCCGCACAGAATAAACAGTGCCGCGGCTGAAAGACCGTGAGCAATCATCTGGATAACCGCGCCCTGGAAGGCCAGCTGGCTGCCGGTATAGATCGCGATCAGCACAAAGCCCATGTGCGAAATCGAGGTATAGGCGATCAGACGTTTAATATCGGTCTGCGAGAACGCCATCCAGGCACCATAGAAGATGCCGATAATGCCAAGCCACATCGCAATCGGTGCAAATTCAGCTGAAGCGTTCGGAAACAGCGGCAGGCTAAAGCGCAGCAGACCATAGGCTGCGGTTTTCAGCAGAATACCGGCCAGATCGACGGAGCCGGCAGTCGGCGCCTGACTGTGTGCATCGGGCAGCCAGCCATGAAGCGGCACCACCGGCATTTTCACCGCAAAGGCGATGAAGAAGCCCAGCATCAGCAGCCATTCGACATTGCGTGACATCGGCGTTTTCAGCAGTTCTTCATAGCTGAAGGTCCAGACGCCGGTCGCATTGTAGTGCACAAACACCAGCGCCAGAATCGCAATCAGCATCACCAGACCAGACGCCTGGGTGTAAATAAAGAACTTGGTCGCCGCCGTGATACGGGTTTTACCATCCGACGCTTTATGTCCCCAGAGCGCGATGAGGAAATACATCGGCACCAGCATCATCTCCCAGAAGAAGAAGAACAGGAACATGTCGATGGCAAGGAATACGCCGATAACGCCGCCCAGAATCCACATCAGGTTGAGGTGGAAAAAGCCCTGATACTTCTCAATCTCATTCCATGAGCAGAGGACTGCCATCAGGCCCAGCAGACCGGTCAGTACCACCATCAGCAGTGACAAACCATCAATTGCCAGGTGGAAGCGAATACCAAAGCGCGGGATCCACGCAACATCAAAGCTTGATTGCCACTGCGGCAGACCGCTGGCCTGCGTCAGCGAATAGCCCCCCTGCAGCCACAGCTGCAGGCCAAGCGCCAGCGTGAGCCCCATGGTGATCAGGGCGATCCAGCGTGGTACTTTTGCGCCAAGCCGTTCAGCCAGCCAGCAGAGCAGGCCCCCGACGAAAGGTATTATTATTAGCCAAGGTAATAGCACGGCATACTTCCCTTTTTTTAACCTGGTTTCGAGCTATCCTGCTTGCCCGTTTCGTTTCCGGCAGTGCCTGCAATCCTTACGTACATCAGTACGCTCCGGTTGCTGTGCGCTGGCGATAACGAAACGGGCTGCGCCGATTACGCTTCGTCATTCAGGCAATTTTCACATTCGCTATCAGGAAGAGAAGCAGTTTCTGTCATCTTCTCTTCCAAGCCCATCAATCTTTACATCACCAGCATCAGGGCAAGCACCACAACGGCACCCACACTCATGGAGGCAACATACCAGCGCAGATACCCGTTCTCGCTGACAACCAGACCTTTATTACCAATACGCGACAGCAGCGCAGGCAGGTTCATCAGTGAGTTCAGCGGATCGCGCTGCAGCAGCCAGGCGATACCGAGATAGGGTTTGACAAAGACTTTGTCATACAGCCAGTCAAAGCCCCACGCGGCAAACCACCAGGTGCCGAAGAAGCGGCCCGGTGCGCTGTTGGCTACGCGGGTCACCAGCTGACGCTTGCCCAGCCAGAGTGCAGCAGCAATCAGAATACCGCTGACAGCGACCAAGCCTGAGGCGATCTCCAGTGCCATTTTGCCGTTTTCACCAAATTCATTTTCCGGCAGTACGCCTGCCAGCGGAGGCGTTATCAGCGCGCCAATGAAGGTGGAGAGAATCAGCAGCACAATCAGCGGCAGATGATGGGTAATGCCTTTACCGGCATGCGCGTGGATCTTCTCTTCGCCGTGGAACACGATAAAGATCATGCGGAAGGTATAGATAGAGGTAAGGAATGCCCCGACCAGACCGGCAACCATCAGATTGATGTGACCATTAGCCAGCGCACCAAACAGGATCTCATCTTTACTGTAGAAGCCTGCGGTAATAAGCGGCAGCGCAGCCAGCGCGGCACCGCCCACCAGGAAGCAGGCATAAACCAGCGGAATACTCTTGCGCAGGCCACCCATTTTGAAGATGTTCTGCTCATGATGGCACGCCAGAATAACGGAGCCAGACGAGAGGAACAGCAGCGCTTTAAAGAATGCGTGCGTCATCAGATGGAAAATCGCCGCATCCCACGCCTGCACGCCCAGCGCCAGAAACATGTAGCCAATCTGACTCATGGTTGAGTAAGCCAGGACGCGCTTGATATCGGTCTGAACCAGCGCAGCAAAGCCCGCCAGTACCAGCGTGATAGCCCCGACAATGCCCACCAGGTGCAGAACGTCAGGCGTCAGCAGGAACAGGCCGTGGGTACGGGCGATCAGATAGACGCCCGCCGTTACCATGGTTGCCGCATGGATCAGCGCTGAAACCGGCGTCGGACCCGCCATCGCATCCGCCAGCCAGGTCTGCAGCGGCAGCTGAGCCGATTTACCTACCGCGCCACCCAGCAGCATCAGGGTCGCCCACTGCAGCATGCTGTTGTCGGCGGCAAAGTGTGCCGGTGCCAGCGCCATCAGCTCGCGGAAGTTCAGCGTGCCGAGTTCGTTGTAGAGAATAAACAGCGCAAAGGCCAGGAACACATCGCCCACGCGGGTGATGATAAAGGCTTTCATGGCCGCTTTGCCGTTGTCCGGATTGCTGTAGTAGAAGCCGATCAGCAGATAGGAGCAGAGCCCTACCCCTTCCCAGCCGAGGTACATCAGCATCAGGTTATCAGCCAGAACCAGTACTACCATGCTGGCGATAAACAGGTTGGTATAGGCGAAGAAGCGCGAATAGCCCTCTTCACCACGCATATACCAGGAGGCGAACATATGGATAAAGAAGCCGACGCCGGTGACGACAGAGAGCATGGTCAGCGACAGGCCATCCAGCACCAGGTTCACTTTAATGTCAAAGTTGCCAACCTGCATCCAGGTCCACAATGCCTGCGTAAACGGCTGTTGCCCCTGACTGAAAAACTCCATGCCCGCATAGAGCGTGGTCAGGGCTGAAAGACCGACCGACCCCATTCCGACAGCGGCTGACAGGTTCTCCGACCAGCGGCCCCGGGAAAACGCTAACAGCAAAAAGCCAATTAGCGGAAACAGTACAGTTAAATAGAGAAGATTCATCCGCGCATCTCGCTCACTGTGTCAATGTTCAGCGTCTGACGACGACGATAGAGCTGCAGCAGCAGAGCCAGGCCAATACTCGCTTCCGCTGCCGCAAGGCTGATTGCCAGGATATACATCACCTGCCCATCTGCCTGTCCCCAATAGCTGCCCGCTACCACCAGCGCCAGCGCTGCGGCGTTGATCATGATCTCCAGACCAATCAGCATAAAGAGCAGATTACGGCGCAGCACCAGCGAGGTCAGGCCGAGAACAAAGAGCACCGCAGCCAGAATCAGGCCATGTTGTAATGGGATCATGCCTGTCCCTCCTTATTGGATGCCGCATCCGTGACGCGATGGCTCATCACTTCAGCGTGACGATCGTCGCGACCGATATGGAAGGCCACCACCAGGCCTGCCAGCAGCAGCATTGAAGCCAGCTCAACTGCCAGAACATACGGGCCAAACAGGCTGATACCGACCGCTTTTGCATCGATAACCGTGCCATCAATACCCTGATCGGTGGCGGTGAGAATAGCGTAAACCATCACCACCAGCAGCAGCGCTGAAACGATGCCGGGTCCCACCCAGAGCGAGGGCTTAAGCCACTCGCGTTCCTGCTCCTGCTGCTGCTTGCCGAGATTAAGCATCATCACCACAAACACAAACAGCACCATAATGGCACCGGCGTATACGATAATTTCCAGCGCGCCTGCAAAGTAGGCACCCATGGCAAAAAACGCGCCGGCAATCGACAGCAGCGAAACAATCAGGTACAGCAGCGCGTGTACCGGGTTCGTATGCGTGATAACGCGCAGCGTCGTCAGCACCGCCACCAGTCCGCAAAGATAAAACGCAAATTCCATACCTGGCTCCTTAAGGTAGTAACCCTTTGACGTCGATCGGTTTGGCTTCGTTTTCCGCGTCGCCCTTCTCTTTTCCGTCGATCGCCATACCCGCCATACGATAGAAGTTGTATTCCGGGTATTTGCCGGGTCCCGAGATCAGCAGATCCTGCTTCTCATACACCAGGTCCTGACGCTTAAACTCACCCAGCTCAAAATCAGGGGTCAGCTGAATCGCAGTGGTCGGACAGGCTTCTTCACACAGGCCACAAAAAATGCAGCGTGAAAAGTTGATGCGAAAGAATTCCGGATACCAGCGGCCATCCTGCGTCTCTGCTTTCTGCAGCGAGATACAGCCGACCGGGCAGGCTACTGCGCAGAGGTTACAGGCAACGCAGCGCTCTTCACCGTCAGGATCGCGCGTCAGCACAATGCGACCACGATAGCGCGGCGGCAGATAGACCGGCTCTTCCGGATACATCTGCGTTTCGCGTTTGGCAAAGGCGTGCATGCCGATCATCCAGATACTGCGCACTGTCGTGCCGAAGCCAACGACAATATCTTTTAATGTCATCTCAATACCCCTTACTGCGCGTTGTACAGAATCACTGCGGCGGTCGCCAGCAGGTTCAACAGCGTCAACGGCAGACAAACTTTCCAGCCGAACGACAGCACCTGGTCATAGCGTGGACGCGGCAGCGCAGCACGGATCAGGATAAACATCACCATGAAGAACGCCGTTTTCAGGGCGAACCAGATGAATGGCGGCAGGAAAGGTCCATGCCAGCCGCCAAAGAACAGCGTGACAATCAGCGCGGAAACCGTGGTAATGGCGACATATTCACCCACAAAGAACAGACCGAACTTCATACCGGCATATTCAATATGGTAACCGTCAGCCAGCTCCTGTTCCGCTTCCGGCTGGTCAAACGGATGACGGTGACACACCGCTACCCCGGCAATACAGAAGGTCACAAAGCCAAAGAACTGCGGAATGATGTTCCAGAGGTGCGTCTGGTTTTCAACAATCGCATTCAGGTTAAACGATCCCGCCTGCGCCACTACGCCCATCAGCGACAGGCCAAGAAACACCTCATAGCTCAGCGTCTGCGCAGAGGCACGCATCGCACCCAGCAGCGAGTATTTGTTGTTACTCGACCAGCCGGCAAACAGCACGGCGTAGACGGCCAGACCCGCCATCATCAGGAAGAACAGCAGACCGATGTTCAGATCCGTGACCATCCAGGTGGGTGAAACCGGTACAATCGCAAAAGCCAGCAGCAGCGATACAAAAGCAATAACCGGTGCCAGAGTAAAGATGAAGCGGTCGGTAAACGGCGGTACCCAGTCCTCTTTAAAGAACATTTTGATCATATCCGCCGCCAGCTGGAGTGAACCGCCCCAGCCGACACGGTTAGGTCCGTAGCGGTTCTGCCATAAGCCGAGCAAACGACGCTCGGCAAAGCTCATGAACGCCCCGCAGGCTACCACGACCAGCAAAATTACAATCGCCTTAACCACCTGCAGAATGATGTCGATAACGTCCGATGTCAGCCAGCTCATTGCGCAGCCTCCTGCAGTTGATCAATTTGCGCATGCGCAAGGAACGGCGGCACACCCGGCATGCCGAGCGGCAGACCAATCTGACCCGGCTGCAGGAAAGCGGAGAAGCGTACCGGCAGGCGCAGTGTTTCGCCGGCGCAAACCAGCTCTGCGGCAGCGCCGTGATTGACGCCAAGCTTCTCTGCATCCGTTGGGTTAATCACCAGCTCAGCCGGCACCATACGCTTCTGGAACGTCGGAGAGCGCTGCGTCATCTCTTCACTGCCAAACAGCCGGTAGTAAGGCGCAACGCGGAAATGGCTGCCGCTGGCAAACCGCTCCGGCACGTTGCTAAACCACGGCAGTGAGCCTTCGCCCGCTTCAAACAGCCGGACACCCGGATCGCCATTCCGCAGTTTGCCGCCAACTTCATCCTGGAATTTGTTCCACGCCTGCGGTGAGTTCCAGCCCGGCGCCCAGGCAAAGGGGATCTGCGAGCGCGGTGCTTCAGGCTGGTTGTTCCCTTCCATTGAGAAGGCAAACATAGTGTCTTTATCCTGCGGCTGACGTGGCTCATGTACGCTGATATTGGCGCGGGCGGCAGTACGACCGCTGGCGCGATGCGGTGAACGCGCCAGCTTCTGACCGCGAATGCGGAAGCTGGCATCCGGTGCCGCATCTTTGATGCCTTTCAGCTGCGGCAGCGCAATAATCGCCGCATCAATCACGTGATCCAGCTGCGTCCAGTCGATATGACGGCTCTCCAGCGCGCTGTGCAGCGAATGCAGCCAGCGCCAGCTTTCCAGCATCACAATGCTGTTGTCATAGTAAGCGGGATCGTAAACCTGGAAGAAGCGCTGCGCGCGACCTTCATGGTTGATTGAGGTGCCGTCACTTTCAGCGAAGCTGGCCGCGGAGAGCACCATACCGGCTTTCTCCAGCGTTGCGGTCCGCTGGTGGTCAACCACAATTACGCCTGATGCCTTTTGCAGCGCAGCGTCGACGCGGTCTTTCGGCGCGTGGCGATAGAGATCGTTCTCCAGCACTACCAGCGCATCCGCTTCGCCGTTTGTCAGCTGCTCCAGTGCCGCATCCAGCGAGTGACCGCCCATCATGCCCAGGCCCATGCTGTTAGCCGCGCCGGCCAGCAGGGTGATCCCTACGTCGGCACCGCGGGCTTTCAGCGCTTTCGCCACGTTTGCAGCCGCCTCAATCATCGCGGTCGTGCCGGAGTGGGTGCCGGAGATAATCAGCGGCTTTTTCGCCCCTGCCAGCGCCTGCACTACCACATCAATTTTGCTGCTGAGTGACTTGTCGATATCACTCACCGCGGGTGCGCTCTCATCCAGCGCGCTGGCGATGGCAAACCCGAGGCGCGCCTGATCTTCTACCGGGGCGCGATAGCTCCACGCCGCAATATCATCCAGACGGGTTTCATCGACGTTAGTGACAAACAGCGGATGTTTCGCATGCTGACCGATATTCAGGATGGCGGCGATCTGCCAGTCTGCAACTTTCTGCGCGGCTGCCATCTCGCGTGCTTTGCCTTTTACGGCCTGGCGCACTGACAGCGCGACGCGCGCGCCCACCTGCGTCAGATCTTCGCCCAGCACCAGCACGGCATCGTAGCTCTCCATTTCGCGCAGTGAAGGCGTATAGATACCGCTGTTCTGCAGCACGTTCAGCATCAGTTCAACGCGCGCCTGCTCTCCTGCCGGCATGCCGGTTGAGAAGTTGCCGGCACCCACCAGCTCACGCAGGGCAAAGTTACTCTCGATGCTGGCGCGGGGTGAGCCGATACCGATCACGCGTTTCGCCTGACGCAGCATGTCAGCCGCAGCGTTAACCGCCTGCTCTGCGTTCAGCGTAATCGTATCGCTGCCGCGCAGCTGATGCGGGTGACGCGGACGATCTTTGCGGTTGACATAGCCATAGCCAAAACGACCGCGATCGCAGAGGAAGTAGTGGTTTACTGTACCGTTATAACGGTTTTCGATACGACGCAGCTCGCCATAGCGCTCGCCGGGACTGGTGTTACAGCCGACGCTGCACTGCTGGCAGATGCTGGGCGCAAACTGCATATCCCATTTACGGTTATAGCGCTCGGAGTGCGTTTTATCGGTGAAGACGCCGGTGGGGCAGATCTCAACCAGGTTACCCGAAAACTCGCTCTCCAGCGTGCCATCTTCCGGACGACCAAAATAGACGTTATCGTGTGCGCCATAAACGCCCAGATCTTTGCCGTCAGCATAATCTTTGTAATAGCGAACGCAGCGATAGCAGGCGATACAGCGGTTCATCTCATGGGAGATAAACGGACCGAGATCCTGATTCTGGTGCGTGCGCTTGGTAAAGCGATAACGACGGAAGCTGTGGCCCGTCATTACCGTCATATCCTGCAGATGACAGTTACCACCCTCTTCGCAGACCGGGCAGTCGTGCGGATGGTTGGTCATCAGCCACTCTACGACGCTTTCACGAAACTCTTTCGCTTCGCCATCATCAATAGAGATAAAAGTGCCATCCGATGCCGGTGTCATGCAGGACATAACGAGGCGGCCGCGGGTATCTTCGGCATTCTGGAATTGCTTCACCGCACACTGGCGGCAGGCGCCTACGCTGCCGAGCGCCGGATGCCAGCAAAAATAGGGAATATCAAGGCCCAGAGAGAGACACGCCTGTAGCAGGTTGTCCGCTCCGTTCACATCATATTCTTTACCGTCTACATGGATTGTAGCCATAGTGAACATGCTTCCGTAAGGCTCGTCCGGGGACGAGCGTTAAACATCAAATTCTGTTATCCCGCTTTTCAGCCGGACTGGCGTCTGGCGCCTTCCGTCTACGGTGGTCTGCTTACCAGCGCGTTTTCAGCAGGTTAGGCTGAATACCGCCGATAGAACGGGTATTGCCAAACACCTGCGGCGCAATGCCGGCTTCAAACTCTTCACGGAAATATTTAATTGCGCTCTGCAGAGGCTCAACCGCGCCTGGTGCATGCGCACAGAAGGTTTTACCCGGGCCCAGCTGACGGCAAAGCTGCAGCAGCGTTTCGATATCACCCGGCTGCCCCTGCTTCTGCTCCAGCGCGCGCAGGATCTTGACGCTCCACGGCAGGCCGTCGCGGCACGGCGTACACCATCCGCACGACTCACGGGCAAAAAACTCTTCCAGGTTACGCACCAGCGACACCATATTGATCTCGTGATCTACCGCCATCGCCAGCGCCGTACCCAGACGGCTGCCCGCTTTACCGATGCTGGCAAACTCCATTGGCAGATCGAGATGCTGGTCGGTCAGAAAATCGGTTCCGGCACCGCCTGGCTGCCACGCCTTAAACTTCAGGCCATCGCGCATACCGCCGGCATAATCTTCCAGAATCTCGCGGGCGGTGATGCCAAACGGCAGTTCCCAGACGCCAGGGTTTTTAACGCGGCCGGAGAAGCCCATCATTTTGGTGCCGGCATCTTCACTTTTAGACAGCCCTTTGTACCACTCCACGCCGTTCAGGAAGATAGCTGGCACGTTGGAGAGGGTCTCAACGTTGTTAACGCAGGTTGGCTTGCCCCAGACGCCGGCGCTGGCCGGGAACGGTGGCTTTGAGCGCGGGTTAGCACGACGCCCTTCCAGCGAGTTGATCAGCGCCGTCTCTTCACCGCAGATATAGCGGCCCGCGCCGGTGTGAACAAACAGTTCAAAATCAAAACCGGTGCCGAGAATATTTTTACCGAGATAGCCCGCTTCTGTAGCTTCGGCGATGGCGCGACGCAGGTTCTCTGCTGCTTCAACATATTCACCGCGCAGGAAGATGTAGCCGCGATAAGCTTTTAGCGCGAAAGCACTGATCAGCATGCCTTCCACCAACTGATGTGGCAGCTGCTCCATCAGCAGGCGGTCTTTATAGGTGCCTGGCTCCATCTCATCCGCGTTACACAGCAGATAACGGATATTCATGGACTCATCTTTTGGCATCAGACTCCACTTCAGGCCGGTGCTGAAGCCCGCACCGCCGCGCCCTTTCAGGCCAGAGTCTTTGACCGCCGTAACGATTTCATCCTGGCTCATGCCGTTCAGCGCTTTTTCGGCGCCAGCGTAGCCATTTTTGCTGCGGTACTCTTCCAGCCAGACCGGCTGTTTGTCGTCGCGCAGACGCCAGGTCAGCGGATGCGTTTCCGCAGCACGAATAATGGGTTTCATCATTGATACTGCTCCAGTAGCGAGGCGATACCTTCCGGCGTCAGGTGAACGTGCGTATCGTCATTCACCATCATGGTCGGCCCCTTATCGCAGTTGCCGAGGCAGCAGGTAGGCAGCAGCGTAAAGCGGCCGTCTGCCGTTGTCTGGCCGGGTTTAATATGAAGATTCTGTTCCAGCGCTGCCTGAATGCCCTGATAACCGGTAATGTGGCACACCACGCTGTCGCAGTAGCGGATCACGTGACGGCCAACAGGCGTACGGTAAATCTGGCTGTAGAACGTTGCCACGCCTTCGACATCGCTGGCCGGAATACCCAGCACATTAGCAATTGCGTGAATAGCGCCATCCGGCACCCAGCCCCGCTGTTTTTGCACGATCTTCAGCGCTTCAATTGAGGCTGCGCGCGCATCCTCGTAGTGATGTTTTTCATGCTCAATAGCGTGGTGCTCGGCCTCGCTCAGCACAAAGACCTCATTCGGGTCGATGGTTTGAATGGCAATTTTTTGATCGTGCATAATTAGCGGTCCACGTCTGACATAACAAAATCGATACTACCGAGGTAGACGATGAGATCGGATACCAGGCTGCCGCGGATCACTGACGGGATCTGCTGCAGGTGCGGGAAGCTTGGCGTGCGCACGCGGGTGCGGTAGCTCATGGTGCTGCCGTCGCTGGTCAGGTAGTAGCTGTTGATCCCTTTCGTCGCCTCAATCATCTGGAACGATTCATTGGCGGGCATCACCGGTCCCCAGGAGACCTGCAGGAAGTGGGTGATCAGGGTTTCAATGTGCTGCAGCGTACGCTCTTTCGGCGGCGGCGTGGTCAGCGGATGGTCCGCTTTGAACGGCCCTTCCGGCATATTGTTCAGGCACTGCTCCAGAATACGCAGCGACTGCCACATCTCTTCCATTTTCAGCTGTACGCGGGTGTAAGCATCGCTGATGCCTGCGCCAACCGGAATTTCAAAATCGAAGTTTTCGTAGCCTGAATAAGGACGCCACTTACGCACGTCAAAGTCGAGACCGGTTGCACGCAGACCCGCACCGGTTGTGCCCCACGCCAGCGCTTCATCCATATTGTAAGCGGCTACGCCCTGTGAGCGTCCCATCAGCACGGTGTTGCGCAGTGCCGCTTTGTCATACTCTTTCAGGCGTTTTGGCATCCAGTCGAGGAACTCACGCAGCAGACGCTCCCAGCCTTTCGGCAGATCGTGCGCCACACCACCGATACGGAACCAGGCGGGATGCATGCGGAAACCGGTAATCGCTTCCACGACATCATAAATTTTCTGACGATCGGTAAACGCAAAGAACACCGGCGTCATTGCGCCAACGTCCTGAATAAAGGTTGAGATGTAGAGCAGGTGGCTGTTGATACGGAACAGCTCAGAGAGCATCACGCGAATGACGTTAACGCGGTCTGGTACCGTGATCCCGGCCAGTTTCTCTACGGCGAGTACGTAAGGCATTTCATTAACACAGCCGCCCAGATACTCGATACGATCGGTATAGGGGATATAGCTGTGCCAGGACTGCCGCTCGCCCATCTTCTCGGCACCGCGATGGTGATAGCCAACGTCAGGTACGCAGTCGACAATCTCTTCACCGTCGAGCTGCAGGATGATACGGAAAGCACCGTGCGCAGAGGGGTGGTTCGGGCCAAGGTTAAGGAACATAAAGTCCTCATTGGCCGTGCTGCGTTTCATGCCCCACTCTTCTGGTTTGAACGTCAGCGACTCCATCTCCAGATCTTCTTTCTGCTTAGTCAGCGTAAAGGGATCGAACTCAGTCGCGCGCGCCGGATAATCTTTACGCAGCGGGTGCCCTTCCCAGGTCTGCGGCATCATAATGCGCGTCAGATGAGGATGCCCCTGGAACGTAATGCCAAACATCTCCCAGGTCTCGCGCTCATACCAGTTGGCGTTGGCGAAGATAGTGGTGATGGTTGGCACATTCAGATCGTTTTCAGATAACGCCACCTTGAGCATAATGTCGCGGTTACGTTCAATAGAAAGCAGATGATAGAAAACGGAAAAATCCGCAGCAGGCAGGCCTGCGCGGTGGGTACGTAAACGCTCATCAAAGCCATGCAGGTCATACAGCATGACATAGGGCTTAGGCAGCTTGCGCAGAAACGTTACAATTTCCAGCAGCTGTTCGCGCTTTACCCAGACTACAGGAATGCCGGTGCGGGTTGCCTGAACAGTAAAGGCGTCCGGCCCAAAACGATTACGCAGCTCGCCGATCACCGGGTCATCCAGGTGCTCACGGGTTTGCCATGCTGGCTGAGCGAGATCTTGCGTGGTCAAATCTGTCATACGTTACTCACCATTCCGGCCTGTTATCAGGCACTCAAAAGAAGGCGTCAGGATGGCGGCACACACTACGTTGTCATTTTCTGCTGTGGCCGTTACTCCATCCGTGTACGGGATACTTACACTTCGTCCGGGGTTCTCAGGTTAGTGACGGCAATGCGCTCGCCACGTTTCCTTTCACGTTCAGACTGCATGTTGGCGCGATATACACCCTGGTCACCGACTACCCATGAGAGTGGACGGCGCTCTTTACCGATCGACTCACGCAGCAGCAGCAGCGCCTGCATATAGGCTTCCGGACGCGGCGGGCAGCCCGGAATGTAAACATCCACCGGCAGAAATTTATCCACACCCTGTACGACAGAATAGATGTCATACATCCCGCCTGAGTTAGCGCAGGCACCCATAGAGATCACCCATTTAGGTTCCAGCATCTGATCGTACAAACGCTGAATAACGGGTGCCATTTTGGTAAAAGGCGTACCGGCAATAACCATAAAGTCAGCCTGGCGCGGCGAGGCGCGCATAACTTCAGCGCCAAAGCGTGCCACGTCATGCACCGCAGTAAATGACGTGGTCATTTCTACGTAGCAGCAGGAGAGGCCAAAGTTATAGGGCCAGAGAGAGTTCTTACGACCCCAGTTCACCATGTCATGCAGAGCGTGTTCCAGCTTGCCCATATAAACGCTACGGTGAACGTGCTGTTCCAGAGGATCGGTAACAATCTCCTGTTTCTGCAGAGGATAGCGATCGCCATCCCCGCCGTTCGGGTCTACGCGTGTCAGCGTGTAGTCCATCTTATTGCCTCGCTTTTACTGCTTATGAGGGTTGGTGTGACTGTGGCTGACCGGGCTTGATTTGACCACTACGCGACGACGCGCAGGAGCCCAATCCAGCGCGCCGATGCGAACCAGATAAACCAGGCCTGCCAGGAGCACCAAAATGAAAATTGCGGCTTCGACAAAGCCGACCCAGCCGCTTTCGCGAATGGAGGTCGACCAGGCGTATAAATAGAGGGCTTCCACGTCGAAAATAACGAAAAACATGGCAACCAGATAGAATTTTGCAGAGAGGCGGATGTGGGTATCGCCAACCGATTCAATACCAGACTCAAACGGGGTGTTTTTGTAACGCGCTTTAGCACGTCCACCAAGCAGCCAGCCGCCGGTTAACATAAAGGCACAAAGGCCAAATGCGATCACAATAAATACAATAAACGCCCAGTGATGAGCGATGACTTCGGTGGTTGTTGACATACGCTTTGCTTACTCATCAAAAGTGGCGATGGCATCCTGCACTGTTGCAGCAAACACACCACATCGATTCAAGGGAAGGATAAAAACCTTATAAACGTTGCTGTCTTTCCTGATTAGGCAGCAATTTTATGGGGTTTTTTACTCCTTTCTATAACCTTTTGTCAACTTTGACAAAAGTATCCAAACATTATTTTACACCCGCATCATATTATTAACATATACCCTCATCAGCGCCAGCTAAATCGCTTCAGTTTGTGCGGTTAATTTCAGTGCAGCGGGGTTTTACATGCATGGATCGTGCGTTTAACACTCACATTTTGACAGGTCTTCCGCAGATTTCCCTCTCCCTGACAGGGTTATTTTTTTGATCCAGAACACACTTCTGCGTTTTTAGCTCTAAAAAGCAGCGCATATGGCAGGATCGGTTAGAGCAAAGAAGGCATTTTTTGATAAAAAATTTCTAAAATGACGGGAACTGAAACAACTGCTCGTTTTTCGGAAAGCCTGATAATTATCGGCCATAAAAATGCTTATCTGGCCCCGGATAACAGGCAAAAAAAAAGCCTTAGTCGCAGTTACGCCGACTAAGGCTTTTTTATAGCAATTATACAGCGCGTAACGCGCGTATTACTGCAGTGTCGCTACGGCTTACTCTTCATCATCCAGCAGCAGTGAGCTATCCGGATTTGCACTGAGATTGTAAGGATCGTTCGTCGATTGCATGGCGTTGAAAATGGCCAGCGCCAGTTCATTATCGCTGTCAGCGTTACGGCACAGCAGGTATTGCGTATCCGGTAACACTGGCAAACCTTCGGCTGCGCCCATTACGCGCAACTCAGGACTCATCATTTCAACCGGACGTGCCGTTACGCCCAGACCGGCTTTAACGGCCGCGCGCACTGCTGCCAGCGTTGATGCCACGTAAGAGATACGCCATGGAATACCCGCTTCGTTCAGATGGTCTATCGCCATATCGCGATACGGGCTTGGTTCATCCAGCAGTACCAGAGGAATCGCTTCGCCGCGCTGGAAAATATAGTCAGCGGCACAGTACCAGAGCGTTGGTGAAGTACGCAGTACCTGATGCGTGAAGTTACCCGGGCTGGACGTGGTCACAACCAGATCGACTTCTCCCTGGTTCAGCATCTCCATCATAAACGGGTTACGTTTTACACGTACATCGATGGCGAGCTTTGGATAGACTGACGTCACCCGGTTCAGCAGGAAAGGCAGAATGGTATCTGACGTGTCATCAGAGGCTCCGATAGTCAGAACGCCCTGAATATTGCTGTACATGAGTGAGGTGCAGGCTTCGTCGTTAAAACGCAGGATTTTCCTGGCATAGCCAAGCAGCTGGATACCGTGCTCCGTCAGAAGTTTGTTACGTCCATGTCGGGCAAACAGCTCTTTACCTACCAGTTGCTCCAGACGTTGCATCTGCTGGCTTACCGCTGACTGGGTTCTGCACACGGCCGCCGCCGCCGCTGCAAACGTATTCAGGTCTGCAACAGCAACAAATGTACGCAGCAGATCGAGGTCGAGATTCAGTATCGGACGATTTGCATTAGTCATGATTTTTTTCTTCACTTTATAAGATTTTTAGAACTACTACCCTGGTGTATTGCCACAAAATCAAAGAGATAAGTGGCAATGGTGCTTACTGACAATCTCCAGAGGAGATCGTCTTAAAACCGAGTTCAGGCGGGTAATGACGAGCGTACGTTCTCTGGCAGCAGAGAGGCGGCGTCATTAGAGACAGAACAACTTCAGGGCCAAAGACAAGAGTCGTACCGGTGCTGGAAGCTGTGTAGTTGCCTGGTTGCCTGCATAAAAGGTTGCAGAGCAAAAAAAGAGATAACACGTTGTTATGTCGAAACGAAGCCATAAAGTGCTTCAAATAATAAATTATACTTAATCATTTTTACGCTTTAAAGGGAAATGTTTTCGTGCAAAACATCAAATTTTTTGCTTAATAAGCCCGTTTAGTCCCTCCGGCAACGCCAGGGTCAAATTTTGACCATCTGGTTTGTAAACTTATTTGGAGCGATAAAGTTACAGAAAAACGCTCATTGCCCGCCAGTATTGCGATCGTACCCGTTGCTATTCGCGCAATTTCTATGCTGAGACTGCGCATAAGAATGCAGATATTGCCGCTGCGCCATGCATGAGTTAACGCCAGCTGAATAAAACAGCATCATTTAGCAAGATACGCTTAACTATTTCATTGCGCAGCTAATCATTAGTATGGAAAGCATAACCCGGTTTTCTTATGACAGAGGGGCAGCTGGCGTAGCCGTTACAGGCAAATCGCATCGCTATTTACCAAAATAATAGTCTTGTAAATTAACCACAGGCAGTCATAAAACCCAATTTAACCGGCATATCACCATAATTACGCTACCCACACCGGGAATCTGTCTCAATCACGCCAAAAGCCGCTGCCACCCTTCTTTTGTTATCGGGAGAGGAGTAAATTGGGCAGGTTTTAACTGGGTGGCGGGTTAAAGGACTCTGCCCGAAAAGGCGGCAACGATGAATTTCCAAATTGATAAATCCGGTAAGCTGGAAAATGTCTGTTACGACATTCGCGGACCGGTACTAAAAGAAGCAAAGCGACTTGAAGAAGAAGGCAACAAGGTTCTCAAGCTGAATATTGGCAACCCAGCGCCGTTTGGTTTTGAAGCACCTGATGAAATTCTGGTCGACGTTATACGTAATCTGCCTGGCGCGCAGGGATACTGCGACTCCAAGGGGCTCTACTCTGCTCGTAAAGCCATTATGCAGCACTATCAGGCGCGTGATATGCGCGACGTTACCGTTGAAGATATCTATATCGGCAATGGGGTATCAGAGCTGATCGTGCAGGCGATGCAGGCGCTGCTCAATAGCGGCGATGAGATGCTGGTGCCGGCACCGGATTACCCACTGTGGACGGCAGCCGTTTCACTCTCCAGCGGCAAAGCTGTCCATTACCGATGCGATGAGTCAGCCGGCTGGTTTCCGGATCTGGATGATATCCGTAGCAAAATCACACCGCGCACGCGTGGAATTGTGATTATCAACCCCAATAACCCGACCGGCGCGGTTTACAGTAAAGAGCTGCTGCTGGAGGTGGTAGAAATAGCGCGTCAGCATAACCTGATCATCTTTGCTGATGAAATCTATGACAAAATCCTCTACGACGATGCGCAGCATCACTCCATTGCGGCGCTGGCACCCGATCTTCTGACGGTGACCTTTAACGGTTTGTCTAAAACCTATCGCGTGGCCGGTTTTCGTCAGGGCTGGATGGTGCTAAACGGGCCGAAAAAGCACGCCAAAGGCTATATTGAAGGCCTGGAAATGCTCGCCTCTATGCGCCTGTGTGCCAACGTGCCCGCTCAGCATGCGATTCAGACCGCGCTGGGAGGCTACCAGAGCATCAGCGAGTTTATCGCCCCTGGCGGACGGCTCTACGAGCAGCGCCAGCGCGCCTGGGAGCTGATTAACGATATTCCCGGCGTAAGCTGCGTTAAACCGCAGGGCGCGCTTTACATGTTCCCGCGCATCGATCCGAAAAAATTTAATATTTATGACGATCAGAAGATGGTGCTCGACTTCCTGCTGCAGGAAAAAGTGCTGCTGGTACAGGGCTCCGCCTTTAACTGGCCACATCCGGATCACGTGCGCATTGTTACTCTGCCGCGGGTAGACGATCTGGAGATGGCGATCGGCAAGTTTGGACGTTTTCTGCAGGGTTACCGGCAGTAAGTCACCTTCTGCTGCAGCCAGCCAGGCGCTTAACCTGTCATGTATCTGGCTGCAGTCAGGTATATACTGTATGCATTCCGGGGAGGGGTTTCCTCCCCGCTGTGCTGACAGGATGCTGTAATGACTCAAAGCCACTTTTTCGCTCACCTCTCCCGCCTGAAACTCATCAATCGCTGGCCGCTGATGCGCAATGTGCGTACAGAAAATGTCTCTGAACACAGCCTGCAGGTCGCGATGGTGGCGCATGCGCTGGCAGTGATCAAAAATCTGAAATTTGCAGGTGAACTCAATCCCGATCGTATTGCAATGCTGGCGCTCTATCATGATGCCAGTGAAGTGCTGACCGGCGATCTGCCAACGCCGGTTAAGTATTACAACGCGCAAATTGCGCATGAATACAAAAAGATTGAGAAAATTGCCCAGCAAAAGCTGATTGAAATGCTGCCGCCCGAATTGCAGGAAGCGTATCGGCCGCTGATTGATGAACACCACTATAGCGCGGCCGAACAGGCTGTGGTGAAACAGGCTGACGCTCTCTGCGCCTATCTGAAATGCCTTGAGGAGCTCTCTGCCGGCAACCATGAATTTTCACTGGCTAAAACACGGCTGGAGAAGACCCTGACCGAGCGGCGTTCACCTGAAATGGATTATTTTATGGAGGTGTTCGTCCCGAGCTTTACTCTGTCGCTTGATGAGATTTCACAGGAGACCCCGCTCTGAGCGAGCGGGTATCATTCAGGCGCGCAGGCTCAGCGAAAAGGCGCCGGTGTCGTTCTGCGTAATTTTCAGCGTGCTCAGATCGGGCAGATTAAACAGAACCTGGTTCAGACCAGGCGTATCTGCCGCTGGATCGATGGCGATCACTGCGCTGCCGGCCGCAAGGCCTGCCGCAATACCTGCGGGCGCATCTTCTACCACCACACATTCAGACGGATGCAGGCCCAGACGCTCAGCACCCAGTAAATAGGGTTCCGGATCGGGCTTGCCGCGCCGGATATCGTTAGCCGTAATAAACACCGCTGGCAAAGGGAGCTCAGCTGCGCGATGCCGGGCGTGGGCTACCGGCACCGAACCGGAGGTGACAATCGCCCAGGGGATGTTCTGTTCATTAAGCTGCGTCAGCAGCGCGCGCGCGCCGGCTATCTCCCGTATGCCCTGCGTATCCCGGGCTTCCTGCTGCTCCAGCCAGTGAAATTCCGCCTGGATGGCGGCCTCACTCTCGCCGCGCATGAAATGGCGCAGTGAATCGATAGCGGGTTTGCCGTGAATATAATCGAGTACCACCTCAGCGCTGAGCGCATGACGCTCGCCCCACTGCGTCCAGCAGCGGTTTACTGCCGGCAGTGAATCCACCAGCGTGCCATCCAGGTCAAACAGAAATCCTTTAAAATTCACCTGCTGCTCCTTATCCGATTGTGCAGAATTAAAGATCGTCCAGAAAGGTGCGATCCAGCTGTCTGAACGCCCGTTTAAGTACATCAGCCAGCGCCTGATAGGTGGGCTTTCCCTCTACCGGTGCAATCGCCTGCCCCGCCTCTTCCAGTTTGCTGCGGACTTCGTTGAACCACTGCAGCAGCGCAGGCGGCAGCGGCGTACCGGCTCGTTTACCCAGCCACCACAATCCCTGCATCGGCAGGCTGCAGGCAAACAGCGCGGTGGCGATGGCTGGCCCCAGCTGCCCGCCCAGCGCTATCTGCCACGTCAGGGTAAATACGGCCAGCGGCGGCATAAAACGGATGGCAAAGCGGGTCGCCGTAACGACCCGGTTTTCCGGAAACACTGGCGCCAGACGTTTATCCGCAGGCCAGGTTTTCATGTAGTGTTGTCCGCGCTGAAATAAGCCAAACCAGCCCGGATTACCTGCGTCATTCGCCATTATGCACCTCAACTAATACTGCATTATTTAAAATAAATTTGTAACTACACAACTTTACGTGACATCCTTCAAAACATTTTGTTTTTGCAGGTGACAGTGGGTATTCTGACGCCGTTTTCAGTAACATTACCGGAAGCTGCCGCCTGATTAAAGCACAGCCAGAGCCAGGTATTGCTACAACGCTTTCAAAAATTTGCGTAAAATTACCGAATTTTTTTGCGTGTCGTTTTCTTTTTAGCTGGCGCATGATGTTAATCATAAATCGCCCCGCTCTCATGGGCTACGCTGTTAGTCTGATTGCGTTATTTTTAGCCACTATTTAACAAATAGGTACTTCCATGTCGACGAAGTTAGTACTGGTTCTGAACTGCGGCAGTTCTTCTCTTAAATTTGCTATCCTCAATCCAGCTACCGGCGATGAGTACCTGTCGGGACTGGCTGAATGTTTCCACCTGCCGGAAGCGCGGATTAAATGGAAGCTGGAAGGCAGCAAGCAGGAAGCCCCATTGGGTGCGGGCGCAGCCCACAGCGAAGCGCTGAACTTCATCGTTAAATCTATTCTGGCACAAAAACCAGAGCTTTCGGCACAAATCGCTGCAATCGGCCACCGTATCGTACATGGCGGTGAGCGACTGACCCAGTCCGTCATCATTGATGAGGCGGTCATTCAGGGTATTAAAGATGCCTCTTCTTTTGCACCGCTGCACAATCCGGCGCATTTAATCGGCATTGATGAAGCCATGAAAAATTTCCCGCATCTCTCTGATAAGAATGTGGCGGTTTTTGATACGGCTTTCCATCAGACAATGCCTGAAGAATCGTATCTCTACGCCCTGCCTTATCATCTCTATCGCGAGCATGGCGTACGCCGCTACGGCGCTCACGGCACCAGCCACTACTATGTGACGCAGGAAGCGGCAAAAATGCTGAACAAGCCAGTCAGCGAGCTGAACATCATCACCTGTCATCTTGGTAACGGCGGCTCCGTGTCTGCTATTCGTAACGGCCAGTGCGTTGATACCTCGATGGGCCTGACGCCGCTGGAAGGGTTAGTTATGGGCACCCGCAGCGGCGACATCGATCCGGCCATTGTTTTCTTCCTGCATGACGCTCTGGGTATGAGCGTTGATGCCATCAACAAGCTGCTGACCAAAGAGTCGGGACTGCTGGGTCTGACGGAAGTGACCAGCGACTGCCGCTATGTTGAAGATAATTATGCAACCAAAGAAGATGCAAAACGTGCGATGGATGTCTTCTGCCACCGGCTGGCCAAATATATCGGCAGCTATACGGCGCTCATGGATGGCCGTCTGGATGCCGTCATCTTTACCGGCGGTATTGGCGAAAATGCGGCTCTGGTACGTGAGCTGGCGCTGGGCAAACTGGGCCTGCTGGGCTTTGACCTTGACCATGAGCGCAATCTGGCTGCCCGTTTTGGCAAATCCGGTTTTATCAATAAAGAGGGTACCCGCCCTGCACTCGTCATCCCGACCAATGAAGAGCTGGTGATCGCGCAGGATGCCGCGCGCCTGACGGCCTGATCCCTTTCTCCGTCGGCTCAGGCTGACGGAGCGTTTTTTGACACCCTGTAACACCGCGAGGTTTTTAACGTGTCACGTACAATTATGCTTATCCCTACCGGCACCAGCGTCGGCCTGACCAGCGTCAGCCTTGGCGTAATCCGCGCAATGGAGCGCAAAGGCGTACGCCTGAGCGTCTTCAAGCCGATTGCACAGCCGCGCGCCGGGGGCGACCGACCGGACCAGACAACCACCATTATCCGCAAAAACTCCGCCATTCCTGCTGCTGAACCGCTGCAGATGTCGCGCGTTGAGTCACTGCTGGGTTCAAACCAGCAGGATGTGCTGATGGAGGAGATCATTGCCAACTACCACGCTACGGCCAGAGAAGCAGAGGTGGTGCTGGTCGAGGGTCTGGTACCGACACGCAAGCATCAGTTCGCTTCGGCGCTCAACTACGAGATCGCCAAGACGCTCAATGCAGAGATTGTTTTTGTAATGGCGCTGGGCAATGACTCCCCTGCTCAGTTGAAAGAGCGTATTGAGCTAAGCCAGAGCAGCTTTGGCGGCAGTAAAAACAAAAACATCACGGGCGTTATTATTAACAAACTGAATGCGCCGGTTGATGAGCAGGGGCGTACCCGCCCCGATCTCTCAGAGATCTTCGATGACTCCTCTAAAGCCAGCGTAGCCAACATCGATCCGAAACAGCTGTTTGCCAACAGCCCGCTGCCGGTGCTGGGCTGTGTGCCGTGGAGCTTTGACCTGATCGCCACGCGCGCTATCGATATGTGCCGCCACCTCAACGCGGAAATCATCAACGAAGGTGAAATCGAGACGCGCCGCGTTAAATCTGTGACCTTCTGCGCACGCAGCATCCCGCACATGCTGGAGCATTTCCGTCCCGGCTCGCTGCTGGTGACCTCGGCCGATCGCCCTGACGTGCTGGTTGCTGCCTGTCTGGCAGCGATGAACGGTATTGAAATTGGTGCCATTCTGCTGACCGGTGGCTATCAGATCGAAGCGCCTATTGCCCGTCTGTGCGAGCGCGCTTTCCAGACCGGCCTGCCGGTGTTTATGGTGAAAACCAACACCTGGCAGACGTCGCTGAGCCTGCAGAGCTTCAACCTGGAAGTACCGGCTGACGATACGCAGCGTATTGAAAAAGTGCAGGAGTATGTTGCCGGCTTTATCAACGCCGACTGGGTTGAGTCGCTGACCGCCACTTCCGAACGCAGTCGTCGCCTGTCGCCTCCTGCTTTCC
Source organism: Pantoea sp. PSNIH1 (assembly GCF_007680655.1). Classification (NCBI taxonomy): domain Bacteria; kingdom Pseudomonadati; phylum Pseudomonadota; class Gammaproteobacteria; order Enterobacterales; family Erwiniaceae; genus Pantoea; species Pantoea sp. PSNIH1. The sequence continues at coordinate 94,155 of NZ_VEIP01000001.1, read as the reverse complement.
GCTATCAGTTGACCGAACTTGCACGTAAAGCGGGCAAACGCATTGTCCTGCCGGAAGGCGACGAACCGCGCACGGTTAAAGCGGCGGCAATCTGCGCCGAACGCGGCATTGCCACCTGCGTCCTGCTGGGGGATCCGGATGAGATCCAGCGCGTGGCGGCGGCTCAGGGCGTGGAGCTGGGCACCGGCATTGAGATTGTCGATCCGAAAGTTGTGCGCGGAAACTATGTGCCGCGCCTGGTTGAGCTGCGCAAAAGCAAAGGCATGACGGAAGTCGTGGCGGAGGAGCAGCTGGAAGACAATGTGGTGCTGGGTACCATGATGCTGGAGAGCGGAGAAGTGGATGGCCTGGTCTCTGGCGCGGTGCACACCACTGCCAATACCATTCGTCCGCCGCTGCAGCTGATCAAAACTGCGCCCGGCAGCTCGCTGGTTTCATCCGTGTTCTTTATGCTGCTGCCGGAACAGGTACTGGTTTACGGCGACTGCGCCATCAACCCCGATCCTAACCCGGAGCAGCTGGCTGAAATCGCGATTCAGTCTGCAGATTCCGCCAGCGCCTTTGGTATCGATCCGCGCGTAGCGATGATCTCTTACTCAACCGGCAACTCCGGTGCGGGCAGCGACGTTGAGAAAGTGCGCGAAGCCACCCGCATTGCGCAGGAGAAGCGCCCCGATCTGGTTATTGATGGTCCGCTGCAATATGACGCGGCCATTATGGAAGATGTTGCCAGGTCCAAAGCGCCCAATTCGGCGGTTGCCGGACGCGCCACGGTCTTTATCTTCCCGGATCTCAATACCGGTAACACTACGTACAAAGCGGTGCAGCGCTCTGCCGATCTGATCTCTATCGGCCCGATGCTGCAGGGCATGCGTAAACCGGTCAATGACCTGTCACGCGGCGCGCTGGTCGATGATATCGTCTACACCATCGCCCTGACGGCCATTCAGTCGCAGCAGGCGGAAGGATAAGCTCTCCTCCCCTGCTCAGGTATAAAAAAAGCATGCGCCAGGCGCATGCTTTTTTTTCGCGTCGTGCAGATACAGCGGTCAGCTTTCGCTGTTCTGCTTGCTGCGTGCTGCATCGCTATTACGGCTCAGCCACAGCGAGAGCGCTTTCAGTGAATCGTCGGTAAACTCATCGCAGCGCGCCGTGATCTCTTCTGGCGTCATCCAGAAAATCTCATCAACTTCACTCTCCTGCATCGCAAACGGACCGTGAGAAACACAGCTGAACAGCCCGCCCCAGACGCGGCAGTGCTGATCTTCAAAGTAGAATTTGCCGTGTTCAGCGAAGGGTACTGCCGCGATCCCCAGCTCCTCTTCCGCTTCGCGCCGTGCAGATTCGAGCATCTCTTCACCGCTCTGCACCACGCCACCCGCGGTGGCATCCAGCATACCGGGCATGAAATCTTTGGTTTCTGTGCGACGCTGTACCAGGATCTTGCCCATACCATCATGAACCACGATATAGGTGGCGCGATGGCGCAGACACTGTGCCCGCATCTGTGCCCGGCTGGCCTGCGCAATCACTTCGTTCTCTTCGCTGACGATATCCACCCACTCAATAGCGTCATCTGCCGTTTGATCCACCATCCGTAACCCTTTTGACGTTTCAGCGTGCGCGGCACGCGTCGGTTTTTTTATTGCTTTATCAGAATGCGCGTAAGGTAAAGCGTTCTTATCACTGTCGCAAGCGCTTAGCGTGCTTTGCCCGATCCCGCCAGCCTCAGCATAAGCAGCCGGGGTGCCACATCTTTACCGGCTTTTTTCACCTAAGGCAATAATCTGCTGGTCGGATCTTTGCCTCTCCGGCAGCGTCAGGGCCGCTTTTTCCCTCACGCTGCAGGCGCTGTCACACTCACTCTCCGCTTCTCTTCTATGCTCAATGCTGAGCAGATAATAATTTACAGGGAGGCTCACGATGCAATTACTGATTACCGGCGGCACCGGGTTGATTGGCCGCCACCTGATCCCGCGACTGCTGCAGCTCGGGCATCAGGTGAATGTAGTGACGCGTGACGTGGCAGCCGCGCGGGAAAAACTCGATGAGCGCGTCAGGCTCTGGTCCGGACTCGATCAGCAGTCCGACCTTAATGGCATAGAGGGCATTATAAATCTGGCTGGCGAACCTATCGCTGATAAGCGCTGGAGCGCCAGCCAGAAGCAGCAGCTGTGCGAAAGCCGCTGGCAAATCACTGAACAGCTGGTTTCACTGATCCACGCCAGCAGTACTCCTCCCGCGTTTCTAATCTCTGGTTCAGCTACTGGCTTCTATGGCGACAGCGGCGAGGTCATTGTGACCGAAGAGGATCCCGGTCAGGATGAATTTACCCATACGCTGTGCGCGCGCTGGGAACAGCTGGCGCTCAAGGCCGAGAGCGAGCAAACCCGGGTCTGCCTGCTGCGTACCGGCGTTGTGCTGGCGCGTGAGGGCGGTGCGCTGGAAAAGATGAAACTGCCTTTTCGTCTTGGCGTGGGCGGGCCGATTGGCAGCGGCAAACAGTATCTGCCGTGGATCCATATTGATGACATGATCGATGCCATCATCTGGCTGATGGATCACCCGTCGCTGCGCGGTCCGTTCAACATGGTTGCCCCCTATCCGGTGCGTAACGAACAGTTTGCCGCGACGCTGGGACAGGTCATGCACCGGCCCGCTTTTATGCGCACGCCGGCGGCCGCCATCAAACTGATGATGGGTGAATCAGCAGTGCTGGTGCTGGGCGGTCAGCATGTGCTGCCCAAACGGCTGGAGGCGTCCGGCTTTACCTTTCGCTGGTATGATTTACAGCAGGCGCTGCAGGATGTGGCGGGATCACCGCCCCGTCCATAACCATCGAAGCGGCTCAGGCCTGCTTCGGCTGGCTATTCGACGCCGTCAGACCTCCGTCGACCGGCAGGTTAACGCCGGTGATATAACGCGCGTCATCGCTGGCGATAAAAGCAGTTGCGCTAGCGGTATCTTACGGCTCACCAGCGCGGCGCTGCAGAATGCGATCATAGAAGCGTTAATGCAGCGCCTCATCTCTTTTTATCTCTTCGGTAAGATCGGTGAGAGCAAAGCCAGGGCAAACGGCGTTGTTAACCAGCATATCGACGCGCCCATATTGCCGCTGCGGCACCCATGCCGGCTCCGGTGATCACCACCACTTACTCTGCAAAGCGCGACATCTTTCCTCCGGGTTATTTCGCGGTTGACACGGCTAAGCCTGACAGCCAGTACGCTGAGTTCAAGCGAAGCCTGCAGATTTAACGTGCCGCTTAGCTGAGGCAATAACCTGCGGATATTCAAATAGTGCACTTTTTCGTACAGTCTCAACTGCGCTGCTGCGCGATACGTGATTTCACTGCGGATGCTTCCCGGGTGTGTCCCGGTTGCGGCACGCGAATAATAAACGTCAGCACGCCGGCAAACACATACAGCCCGGTGTACGCCCATACCACGCCGACGATATCGAAGAACGGCAACATAACTGAAGCAATCGCCGGTGCCACAAAGTTGCTGAGGCCTGCCGACAGATTGTAAATCGAAACGGCTGCGCCTTTATGATGCGGTTCAAGCGTCGGGAACACGGCGGTCATTGGCACAAATGCCGCGACAAAAATCCCCAGCATCACCGCCGGAATCAGCGCGACCCAGAAATTGTGGCCGGCATACAGCGGCAGGTAGTAAAACGCCAGGCTGGAGATCGCCATACCGAGGCAGCCATACCAGCGCACCTGGCGGATCCAGCCAATTTTCTCGCCGATGATGCCCCAGAAGATGTTGGTGAAAATGGTGACAAAAAAGAACACTGCCCAAATCTGCAACCATTCAGAGATGGTAAAGCCGAGACGATCAACAAACAGCAGCGGCATGATAATCGCAAAACCAAACAACGATAGCGTATTGATGATGCGAATCAGACAGGCGTAAAACACGTGCTGGTTGGTGAACAGAATGGTCACTGCGCGTGACATTTCGGTCATTTTGTCACGCAGCGGCAGATTCACACGCGAACGGTCCACCGGCACATTGCGCAGGCTGAAAAAGGCCAGTATGCCGCCTGCCGCTACCCAGCCAATCGCCAGCCACAGCGTGCCGGTTTCACCCAGCATCGGGATAGTCAGGCTGGGCAGATAGCTGCCGACCACGCCAATGCCGACCGAATACATCGCCCAGAACCATCCGGTGGCGGCAGCCAGTTTCTCGCGCGGCAGTACCTGCACCAGCATCATCATGAAGGAGTAGATGAACAGCGGATAAGCCAGCCCGCGAATGCCGTAAAACAGCACCATCAGCGGATAATTACGCAGGCCAAGACCGAGCGACATAAACAGCGTGTGCATCACTATCCATAGCACAAAGCCAATCAGCATTGCACGTTGCGGGGTAATCAACTCCGCAACCACGCCGGACGCCCAGGCCGCCAGCGCCGCCGCCAGTCCGTAAAAGGTAAACACCAGCGCCGACTGGCCTGGCGTGAAGCCCATGTCAGTAATATGGCGGGAGAGAAACGCCATTTCGAAGCCGTCGCCCGCCATAAAAATGGCAATCGCGAGGAAGCCCCGGAACATTTTTTTCGGTAAGCCAAACCAGTAATCGTTCGCGTGCATCACCATCTTCCTCTGTTCAGTAAGCCATCAGGCAGGCAGCAGCGCGCGTGCCTGCTGTTGTTGAGCGTAGAGTTCGCGGAACAGGCGCAGGCGCTGCTGCAGCACCGCACCGCGTGCCGCATCGGGCTGGTAACGCGCCTGAACCGGCGGTTTCAGGCATACCTGCTGCTCGTTGCCGCCGGCACTGAGCCAGGCCAGACGCGCGGCCCCGAGAGCGCCCGAGGCGCTGGCTGGATGAGTGACGATCGGCAGCTGCAGCACATCCGCAATCAGCTGTGCCCACAGCGTGCTGCGCGCGCCGCCGCCGGTCAGGCTGCACTGGGTAATTTGTCGCTGCGCATCGCCCAGCACCGCCAGTCCGTCCGCCAGGCCAAACGCTACGCCTTCAATCACCGCATAGCCCAGCAGCGCACGCGGCGTTTCGTGGCGCAGATTGAAGAAAGCGCCTGAGGCATCAGGATCGTTGTGCGGTGTGCGTTCACCCGAGAGATAGGGCAAAAACAGCGGTGCGCGGCGGCACTGCTCCGTGCTCAGTTCTGCCATCTCTGCCATTAGCTGGTTCTCGCTCACCGATAACAGCTGGCACAGCCAGCGCAGACAGCTGGCAGCACTTAGCATCACGCTCATCTGATGCCAGCGCCCCGGCAGCGCGTGGCAAAAAGCGTGCACGCCGGATTGTGGATCGGCCTGCAGGCGGTCGTTAACCACGAAGATCACGCCGGATGTGCCGAGTGAGATAAACGCATCGCCGGGATTAACCGCGCCAACGCCTACCGCAGAGGCCGCGTTATCACCGCCGCCGCCTGCCACGCTTACCGTAGCGGACAAGCTCCAGGCGCGGGCAACATCTTCACGCAGTGTGCCGCTGACGGCACTTCCCTCCACCAGCGTGGGCAGTTGCGCGCGCGTCAGTCCGCTTATCGCCAGCAGTTCATCTGACCAGTCGCGCTGTGCCACATCCAGCCACAGCGTGCCCGCCGCATCGGACGGCTCGCTGACGAATGCTCCGGTGAGCCGCCAGCGCAGATAATCTTTCGGCAGCAGCACTTTCGCGATGCGCCGGAAGATTGCGGGTTCATGCTCAGCCACCCAGTGCAGTTTGGGGGCGGTAAAGCCCGGCATGATCATGTTACCGCTGATGTGCATCATCTGCGGATGTCGGGTGCGCAGCGTCTCGCACTCGGCGGCGCTGCGCGTGTCGTTCCACAGTATGCACGGGCGCAATACCTGGCCTTCGGCATCCAGCAGCACTGCGCCGTGCATCTGGCCGGAGAGACCAATGGCGCGGATGGCGTGCCAGGCATCCGGCACCTGTTGTCGCAGTGCGGCCAGCACCTGTTCGCACGCCTGCCACCAGCTTTCCGGATCCTGCTCAGCCCAGTGCGGATGTGGACGCTGCACGCTAAGCGTGGCATGGCTGGAAGCCACAATGTCGCCCTGCGCGTTGACGATCAGCGCTTTGAGTTCGGAGGTGCCAATATCAATGCCGAGATACATCACACGCTCCTTATACCGCTGCCAGCATCTGTTCAGGCTGTTTCAGCCAGCGCTGCAGATCCGCCACCGTACGGTGCATCAGCGTGTGAAATGCCGCATCATCCGCCAGTTCAGCAAACAGCGCTTTGTCGCGGATAAACACGTCCAGCGCATCGGCGGCCGCAAATTGCTGACGCAATGCCTCTGCCTGCAACGCGCCATCCTGATAGGTATAAGGCAGATCGTCAGCGGCCCAGCGCTGCAGAAACAGGAAGAACAGCGCCGGCAATACCGCCGTGGCGGCGGGTTCCACGCCGCGCTGCCAGGTCTCCCGCAGCGTCGGCGTTACCATGCCAGGGATTTTTGACAGGCCATCCGCGCCGACGCGCTGGTTGGTGTCTTTAATGTACGGATTACCGAAGCGCGCCAGTACCACATCGCGGTAATCGGCGAGATCGAGCGGACACGGCGTGAGCGACGGAATAACATCCTGAGTGATGTAGTCGTGCGCCAGCTGATAAATCGCCGGCTGGCGCGTGCTGTCGTCAATGTAGTTCAGTCCGGTAAGCGTGCCCGCCCAGGCAATCGCCGCGTGCGTGGCGTTGAGAATGCGGATTTTCGCCTCTTCCCACGGTAACACCGTGTCCACCAGCTCAACGCCCACTCTCTCCAGCGCCGGGCGACCGGCGATGAAATTGTCTTCGATTACCCATTGAATGAAGGATTCAGCCATCACGGCCGCGCCATCCTCCTTACCGGTAGCGGCCCTGACGCGTTCCGCTACATCAGCTGTCGGGCGCGGTGTGATGCGGTCTACCATGGTGTCAGGCGACGTGGTGTTATCACGCACCCAGGCCGCCAGCGCGATATCGCCTTTCGCCGCCAGGAAGGAGAGAAAGCCGTGGCGGAAACGCTCTCCGTTGTGGCGCAGGTTATCGCAGCTCAGCAGCGTAACCGCTGCGCCGCCGCTGGCCATACGCTGCTGCAGAATCCGCGTCAGCGCGCCGTACAGCGTGCGGATTTCACCGTGAATATCGGCCTGTACGTCCGGCTGCGCCAGGTCCAGCTCATGCTCTGGCGTCAGGTAGTAACCGGCTTCGGTCACGGTGAAGCTGATCACGCGGGTGTGCGCTTCTGCGCCCTGGGCGACCAGCGCACTGATGTCACTGTCCCACGGCAGGATTTTGCGCAGCGAGGTGATGGTTTCATACGCGCGCTCGCCCTCTGGCGTGACAGTCTCCAGCACATATTCACCGTTCTGCGCCTGCAGCTGATTAAGCAGTGCTGCTGCATCATTGCGGATGTTGCCCAGCGCAATGCTCCAGCTCTCATCACCCTGCTCACGTAGCTTGTGCAGATACCACGCCTGATGGGCACGGTGGAAGGAGCCTGCACCGATGTGCATCCATACCAAATTCGTTGTCATAATCGCCTCAAAGTAAACTTTTGCCACTGCGAAGGGCATTTGCCCGATGCGACGTAGCATAGTCGGCGGCTAACATTTGGTTCTGCGAGATGCATCACAATTAATACATTTGCTCTCATTTAGGGCTTTTGCCCGATTAGCGCTTGCGTCTGATTCCGCGATAAACTGACGCTTCAGTTTTCGACGGAAGCGCGTGATGAGCAGAGAAGAGAAAAAACAGGAGCTGGCGGCGCGAGCGGCATGGATGTATTACGTCGCTGGCGTAACACAGCAGGAGATTGCGCGCGCGCTCGGCTTATCGCGTCAGGTGGCGCAGCGGCTGGTGTCCAGCGCACGGGAAATGGGCATGGTCAGCGTCAAAATCGATCATCCGGTTACCCACTGTCTGCAACTGGCGCACGAGGTGCAGACGAAATTTGGTCTTGAGCTGTGTCGGGTGGTGCCTTCTGCCCGCCTGGAGGATGACGCTATTCAGCAGATGCTGGCCGTTGAAGGGGCCTCAGTGATGAGCCAGTTTATCAGCGAGGAGCAGCCGCAGGTGTTCGGCATTGGATCCGGCAAAACGCTGCGTTCGATGATCGACGCGCTGCCGTGGATTGAACGACCACAGCATCAGTGCGTGTCGATGATTGGTGCGATTGCGCGCGATGATTCCGGTACGCGTTACGACGTGCCGCTAAAGATGGCTGAGAAAATGCAGGGCAAATATTTTTTTATCCCCGCGCCGCTCTATGCCGACACGCCAGAAGACAAAACCATGTGGGTGCAGCATCAGGTCTATCAGCGCGTGACGCAGCGTGCCCTGCAGGCAGACGTTGCGTTTGTTGGCATTGGTGAAGTGCAGCCGGGCTGTCCGCTAAATGCCGAAGGCTTTATTACCGATGTGCAGGTCAGAGAGCTTAACACGCGTGGCGTGGTGGGTGAGATGCTTGGCCATTTCTTTAATCAGCAGGGCGAGCGGGTGTGGGGCGAAACCGATGCGCTGCTCACCAGCGTGCTGCTGGAGAGCCAGACGCAGCGGAAGATTATCGGCTTTGCCGGCAGCGCACGGAAATATCCGGCCATTCGCGCCGCGCTATTGGGTGGGTGGATCTCCGGGCTAGTGACCGACGAAGACACGGCGCTGAAGTTGCTTGGCGGGTGATTAAAACGCTTCTGCAATACGTAGCGGCGCGATTTATCGCGCCGGGTTAATCGCAAAATGGCAAACAAGCGCGCCATGAATTGCGCCGTTACGGCTCAGCAGCCTATTTTAACGAGCCTTTCAGGAACTGCTGCAGGCGCGGACTCTTTGGATTGCCAAACAGCTCATCGGGCGTCCCCTCTTCCTCAATTTTTCCCTGATGCAGGAAAATCACATGGTTTGAGACGTGGCGGGCAAATTCCATCTCGTGCGTGACCACGACCATGGTTTTTCCCTCTTCCGCCAGCTTCTGCATAATACGCAGGACTTCGCCTACCAGCTCGGGATCGAGCGCTGAGGTCGGTTCATCAAACAGCAGCACTTCCGGTTCCATTGCCAGCGCACGGGCAATGGAGACGCGCTGCTGCTGGCCGCCAGAGAGATGTACCGGATATTTTGCCCGCGCGCGCGCATCAATCCCGACTTTATCCAGATATTTGATCGCCCGTTCGCGCGCTTCCGCCTTGCTCAGACCGAGCACCTGAATGGGTGCTTCCGTCACGTTATCCAGCACCGTCATATGACTCCAGAGGTTGAAGTGCTGAAACACCATGGTGAGGCGCGTGCGCAGCGAGCGCAGCTGCTCCTTGTTCGCCACTTTCAGCTGGCCGTCGGTATCGCGCACCAGCGCAATCTGTTCGTTATTAACGGCGATAGCCCCTTCGCTCGGCTTTTCGAGGAAGTTAATGCAGCGTAAAAACGTACTTTTCCCGGAGCCGGAAGAGCCAATGATGCTAATCACATCGCCGGCATTGGCGCGCAGTGAGACGCCTTTCAGAACTTCATGTTCACCGTAACGTTTGTGCAGTTCGGCAACCTGTAATTTATTTTCAGCCATAGTGATACTCAGTGCGACGAAGAGGGTTTCACATGTGCCAGAAAGCGGCGCTCCGCAAGGCGGAACAGACTAATCAGCACATAAGAGATAATCAGATAGAGCACGGCAGCGAGCCCAAACGCGGTAAACGGCTGATAGGTAGCCGAGTTAATATCACGCGCGATTTTCAGCAGATCCGGCACGGTCGCAGTAAACGCCAGCGCGGTGGAGTGCAGCATCAGGATCACTTCATTGCTGTATGCGGGCAGCGCGGTACGCAGCGCGGAGGGCAAAATGATGCAGCGGTAAAGCTTTACGGTTGAAAAACCGTAGGCGCGCGCCGCTTCAATTTCGCCATGTGGCACAGCGCGGATGGCGCCCGCAAAGATTTCAGTGGTGTAGGCGCAGGTATTCAGCGTAAATGCCAGCAGCGTACAGTTCAGACCGCTGCGAAAAAAGGCGTTCAGCAGCTCAGATCCTTTCACCACTTCCAGCGTATACATGCCGGAGTAGAACACCAGCAGCTGGACGTAGAGCGGCGTGCCGCGAAACACATAGGTAAACAGCCAGACCGGGGTTGAGATAAACCGGTTGGGTGATACGCGGGCGATGGCCAGGATCACAGCCAGACAGCCGCCGAGCACGACCGAAAGAATAAGCAGCCACAGCGTGATCGCTACGCCGGTGAAGCGATAGCCATCGGTCCAGAGCAGTTGTTTCCAGTACTCCTGAATAATCTCAATCATAATTCTGCCCTTTTTACCCCGACCGAGTAGCGGCGCTCAAGCCACCACAGCACGCCATTAGAAAGCGTGGTAAACACCAGATAGATCACCCCTGCCACAATGGCAAAGTAGAACGGCTGCCAGGTACTCTTGCCCGCCAGCTGCGTCGCTTTGACCACATCCTCCAGCCCCAGCAGCGACACCAGTGCGGTAGCCTTGAGGATCACCTGCCAGTTGTTTCCGATGCCGGGCAGCGCAAAACGCATCATGGCCGGAAACAGAATGCGCCGGAACGTCTGCGAGCCGGTAAAACCAAAGGCGGTAGCGGCTTCAATCTGTCCCTTCGGCACCGCCAGAAACGCGCCGCGAAAGGTTTCAGTAAAATAGGCGCCGTAGATAAACCCGAGGGTAATGATACCGGCCACCATCGGGTCGATATCAAACTGCGCCAGGCCCAGCGCGTCAGTTACCGCGTTGAGCGCAATCTGCAGCCCGTAAAAGATCAGCAGCATCAGCACCAGATCGGGCACGCCGCGGATCAGGGTGGTGTACCCCTCCGCAATGATGGCCAGCGGCCGGCTGCGCGACAGTTTGGCACCCGCCCCGAGCAGGCCGAGGATAACCGCCAGCAGCACGGCGCTCAGCGCCAGCTCCAGCGTCACCAGCGTGCCTTTGAGAATGACTTCAGAATAGCCGTACAACATGATTTCGATCCTGTCGTGAGAGGAAAATAACACACGCTGCCCGGGAAATAGCGGACAGTCCTGACCAGGGATATGAATCACGGAAGGATAGCGGCAAGCGTATGAACCCCGGGAGTTTACATAAGTAAGCGCCCGGAGTGAATAGTTATGGCCCCGGTTCCTGTCACTCAACCCGCAGTATCAGGAAACAGGTCGATCAGTCACCGTAGACGTTGAAATCGAAATATTTTTTCGCAATCTTGTCGTAGGTGCCATCTTTGCGCATCTCATTAAACGCCTTATCGATGGCGGCTTTAAGATCGCTGTCATCTTTGCGCAGGCCCATGCCGGTGCCTACACCAAAGATTTTGTCATCTTTCACCGCCGGGCCAGCAAACGCATAGTTTTTGCCTACCGGCTGCTTCAGAAAGCCTTCGCTCGCCTGCACTTCATCCTGGAAAGCGGCATCAATGCGTCCGGCGTTCAGGTCCTGATAGACCAGATCCTGATTTGCATAAGGCGTCACGGTAACGCCCTTCGGCCGCCAGTATTGATTCGCATAGGTTTCCTGCGTGGTACCCTGCAGCAGACCGATATTTTTGCCCTTCAGTGATTCAATCGTTGGCTGCAGCGGAGAGCCTTTTGCCGCCACCAGACGGGCGTTAGCCGCATAGAGTTTTTCCGAGAAGCCAATCTCCTCCTGACGCTTTTCGGTGATAGAGAGCGACGAAATAATGGCATCAATTTTTTTCGCTTTCAGCGACGGAATAAGCGCATCGAAATCACTTTCCACATAGGTACATTTGGCCTGAATGCGTTTGCAAATCTCATTGGCAAGGTCGATATCAAACCCCACCAGCTGGCCCTGGGCATTTTTTGACTCAAACGGCGGGTAAGTTGGATCGGTCCCGATACGCAGCGACTGCGGTACTGCGGCAAAAACGCTGGCGGTGCCGGTCATTGCCAGCAGCAGGGATAGAGCCAGAACTCGCTTTTTCATAGTTTACCCTCAAGTGACGTGCTTATTGTTATGTGGTGTGATGTGTGTTTTGCGCTGAATGGATTGCAGTTTTCATGCCAGGTCTCAGAGCTGGCGATGCAGCATGCAGGCGCGCTAACGAGAGCGTCGTAACGGGACGCAGAGAGTTCGTTATGAAGGGAATATAACAGCGGGATGCAGAAGAAAAAGCGAGTTTGCTAACTTTTAGTGCAGATTATGCACGAAGAGTGATCGACACCGCGAATTTGCACATCCATTGTGCAGCGCGCAACGTTTATGCGCCATTCCAGCGCATGAACAGATCTTCCGGTAGCGTGATATCAAACTGATCCACCACGCGATTAACCGTCTGGTCGACCAAATCCTCAATACGCTGCGGCCGGTGATAGAAAGCCGGCACCGGCGGCATGATCATCGCGCCCAGTTCAGCCGCCGTGGTCATCATACGCAGATGACCGACGTGCAGCGGGGTTTCGCGTACGCAGAGCACCAGGCGGCGCTGCTCTTTCAGCACGACGTCAGCGGCGCGCGTCAGCAGGCTGTCGCTGTAGCTGTGTACAATGCCGGAGAGCGTTTTCATTGAGCACGGCAGGATCACCATACCCAGTGTTTTAAATGAGCCAGAAGAGATGCTTGCCCCGATATCCCGCACGTCATGCACCACGCTGGCAAGCGCCTGCACATCCCGCACGCTGTAGTCAGTTTCCAGCGCCAGCGTCTGGCGCGCTGCCGGGCTCATCACCAGATGGGTTTCCACTTCCGGCACCGATTGCAGCACCTGCAGCAGCCGCACGCCGTAAATTGCGCCGCTGGCGCCGGAAAGACCCACGATGAGACGTTTCATAACTCTGCCTTACTCTGTTCAGAATCGGCAATGATAGCCTGCCACAGGCAAAAATGCGCTGGCGCCCGGTGAAAAAGCGCAAAACAGACGGGGCAGACTTTCGCCTGCCCCGCGGGAGTGCCGGATAAAAGCTCAATCAGCCTTCGTTATGGATCTCCAGCCCTTCCACTTCGTTCTGACGCTGCAGCGCTTTGGCGTCGTCGTTACGCAGCGACTGCAGATACTCGAGGTATTGCTGATCCACATCCTTAGTGACGTAAACGCCGTTGAAGACGGAGCACTCAAACTGCTCAATGTCCGGATTCTCTTCGCGTACCGCTTCGATCAGATCGTTCAGATCCTGGAAGATCAGCGCATCCGCCTTAATCAGCTTGCGGATCTCCTCCACCTCACGGCCATGGGCAATCAGCTCGGTAGCGCTTGGCATGTCGATGCCATAGACGTTTGGAAAGCGGATCTCCGGTGCAGCCGACGCGAGATAAACCCGTTTAGCACCCGCCTCGCGCGCCATCTCGATAATCTGTTCAGAGGTCGTACCGCGCACGATAGAGTCATCCACCAGCAGCACATTTTTATCGCGGAACTCTGCACGGTTGGCGTTGAGCTTACGGCGAACGGCGCTGCGGCGCAGATGCTGGCCCGGCATGATAAAGGTGCGGCCCACATAGCGGTTTTTCACAAATCCCTGCCGGTAGGGCTTGTTCAGGATGCGCGCAATCTCCAGCGCGGTATCGGTCGAGGTTTCCGGAATCGGAATCACCACGTCGATATCGAGATCTTCCCACTCCCGGGCAATTTTTTCCCCGAGCTTGGTGCCCATGCGCACGCGCGCGCTATAGACGGAAATCTTATCCAGGAAAGAGTCCGGGCGGGCAAAATAGACATATTCAAACAGGCAGGGATTACTTTTCGGGTCCTCTGAACACTGGCGGGTCGAAAGCTGGCCCTGTTCAGTGATATAGACCGCTTCACCCGGCGCAACGTCACGAATGAACTCAAATCCCAGCGTATCCAGCGCCACGCTCTCCGAGGCAACCATATACTCTGTGCGGCCATCCTGCATGTCGCGCTTGCCGAGCACCAGTGGACGAATCCCGTTCGGATCGCGAAACGCCACCATACCGTGTCCGATAATCATCGCCACCACGGCATAAGCGCCACGCACCTGCTGATGCACTGCCGCTACCGCGGCAAAAATGGTTTCCGCATCGAGCGGATAGTGCTGAAAGCGATCCAGCTCCTGCGCAAAAATGTTGAGCAGGATCTCTGAATCGGAGGTGGTATTAACGTGACGGCGACCGGTCTCAAACAGCTGTTTGCGCAGCTCATGCGCATTGGTGAGATTGCCGTTATGCGCCAGCGTAATACCATAAGGGGAGTTAACGTAAAATGGCTGCGCTTCAGAGGCGCTGGAGCTGCCGGCGGTAGGGTAACGCACGTGGCCGATACCGATATTGCCCTGCAAACGCTGCATGTGGCGCGCTTCAAACACGTCGCTGACCAGACCATTTGCTTTGCGCAGACGGAAGCAGTTCAGCGCATCGATAGTACAAATGCCGGCGGCATCCTGTCCGCGGTGCTGCAGCACCGTTAACGCGTCATAGATCGACTGGTTTACTGGCATAAAACCGGTGATACCAACAATACCGCACATATTGTCATTTCCTCATTAGCCGCACTCCCGATGGTGTCACCGGGGTAAAAAACTTGACGTGCTTTTCAGGTAATCAAAAAACCACCTGATGATATAACTGAACTGGGGAATGAGCTGAGACTGTTGCCAGTCCGGGCTTTTTGAAAAGCCGGTGAATGTATCAAGGAAGAAAAGAATGGCGGAAACAATCAGCACGCCACGCAACGCCCCGAAACAGACCCCCAACACCCTGTCGGTTCCCGACAAGCCGGTTTTCTCAACCAGCGAGCCGATCACATAGTTCACGATGGCACCCACAATCAGGGTGGCAACGAATAACACCGCAATTGCGATGCCGTTGCGAACCAGTTCGTCGTTAAAACCTGTAAACCAGACTGCCAGGTAGGCGTAGTAATGACTGGCGACAAAAAACGCGCATCCCCAGGTAACAAGAGATAAGGCTTCCCGGACAAACCCGCGAATCAGGCTGACCAGAGCCGAAAAACCAACTACCGCAATAATGACGTAATCAATCCAGATCATGAACGCTTCCAGTACAGTGCTTCGCACCCCTGCATCCAGTTCGGGGCGCATTCTAACAGAAAAAGAAAACGTTTGCGTAGCCTTTTCCCGTTCGCGGTGATGAAAAAGGGCGAGGAAAAATAATTCCTTCGCCCGTTACTATCAGCAATATTTAAATAGCTGATTTTAAAGTTAATTAACTGCTTTAACCCGGCATTTACGCGCTATAAGCCACGCCTGTTACTGCTATCGGCGTGGCTTATCAGCCTGTCAGCGCACGCTATAGGGTTTCACCACGCCGCCCAGTCCGGAAACGCTCTGCAGCTCGCTCAGCGAACTTTGCAGCTTCGCTTTAGAGGCGTCAGGTCCGACGTAGATACGGGTGATTTGCCCCTGCACCGGCGATGACGGCACGGTAAAGGCGCGGTAGCCAGAGAGCCGCAGCTTCGCCACAATCTCGTCCACTTTCGCAGCGTTCTTCAGTGCGCCAAGCTGTACCACATACGCCTGCCCCGCTGGCGCGCTGGCTGGCTTCGACGTTTCTGCCGGCTTGCTCTGCTCCGCTGCTTTTGGCTGCTCTGCGGGTTTTTGCGTCTCCACCGGCTTCGGCTTCGGTTGCTCTGCCGGCTTCGGCCTGCTCTGCTCGGTGGTTTTAGGTTTCGTCTGCTCAGCCGGTTTCTGCTGGGTTCTGGGCTGCGTCTGCTGATGCACCGCCGGTGGCGTGACTACGCTCGGCTGGCTGTTCTGCACCGGCTGCGCGCTGCCGCTGACGGCCGGATTTTGCGTGGCCTGAATGGTCGCTGACTGCTGCGCAGCACCGGCGCCTTCCGGCGGCTGCGACGGCAGCGGCTGCGTGACCGGCGGCACCATTTCGCTATCCTGCTGATCGTCAGGTTTTGGCACCAGCGGAATCGCTGCAAACTCTTCCTTATAATGCTTTTTCTTACCGTCCAGCAGGCCCGGCAGCACAATGACACCAATCGCCACCAGGATCACCGTGCCCACTAACCGATTTTGAAACTTACTCGCCACTGCCGTTCTCCGCTGCCATCGATTCCATAACCTGTGCTACGGTGTGAAATGACCCACACACCAGAATCACATCCTGCCGGCTGGCCTGCGCACGCGCCGCCCGCCACGCCGCATCAACGCTGGTATACGCCGTACCGCTCTCCAGATGCGCAAGCAGCTCCTCTGCCGATGCGCCACGCGGACCCGCCAGCGGCGCGCAGTACCAGTGCGTCACCTGCGGCGCCAGCGCAGCGAGCGTACCGGCAATATCTTTGTCGTGCAGCATACCCGCTACCGCATGAACCGTTCCGCCCGCGGGCAGCGCTGCCAGACGCGACGCCAGCCAGGCAGCCGCGTGCGGGTTGTGCGCGACGTCCAGAATCACCTGCGGCGCATGGCTTATGGTCTGGAAACGCCCTGCCAGTACCGCCTGCGGCAGATGCGCGCGGATAATGGCGTCAGGCACCTGCAGACCCGATGCGCGTAACGCAGCCAGCGCCGTGGCCGCATTCGGCAGCGGCACCTGCGGCAGCGGCAGATCGCGCAGCTCACCCTGCGCATCCTGCAGCATCCAGCTATCACTACCGCCCTGCCACTGCCAGTCGCGATTGACCTGATGCAGCACGGCACCGGTCTCTGCTGCCACCGCAGCGATGCTTGCCGGCATCTCCGCTTCGCCCACTACGGCAGGTTTACCGGCGCGGAAAATACCCGCTTTCTCCCGCCCGATACTCTCGCGGTCGGGGCCAAGCCAGTCCGTGTGATCGAGTGCGATACTGGTGATCACCGCCACATCACTGGCAACAATATTGGTGGCATCAAGACGGCCACCCAGTCCGACTTCGAGGATCACCACGTCAAGATTCGCCTGGCGGAACAGATTAAGCGCAGAGAGCGTGCCAAATTCAAAATAGGTGAGCGAGGTATCACCACGCCCCGCCTCGATTTCAGCAAAGCTGGCGCTGTGCTGCGCCTCCGGCAGCTCCGCACCCTGCACGCGTACGCGCTCGGTGTAGCGCACCAGATGCGGCGAACTGTAGACGCCCGTACGGTAGCCTGCTGCCATCAGCAGCGTTTCCAGCGTGCGGCAGGTGGTGCCTTTGCCGTTGGTGCCGGCGACGGTAAAGATAAAGGGAGCGGGTTTCAGCAGGTCAAGCTGCGCGGCAACGCGCTGAATACGATCCAGACCCAGTTCAATCGCCTGTGAGTGAAGATGCTCAAGATAGTGAAGCCACGTGGCCAGCGGCGACGTGCCCTGAGGAGGCTGATGCGTGTTCATGAGTCCCGTCTGTTGCGTAGTACAGCTCATCGTTCAGCGCAGCGGCGGAAAGAGAGGCCTGCGCGCGGCTGATGGCTATCAACAGGCAGGAACCGGCACGGCTGCTCACTGAATCATGGGATGTACGGAATGAAAGTAAAAAGGCGCATCGCTGCGCCTTTCGGTTGCCTGTCAGGCGTCGTTGCTTTCTGGTTCCACCACCACCGGTGGCTCGCCATCCAGCTGCGGAGCCGGCAGGTTCATCATTTTTGCCAGCAGGCTGGCCAGCTTAAAGCGCATTTCCGGACGACGGATGATCATGTCGATCGCGCCTTTTTCAATCAGGAACTCACTGCGCTGGAAGCCCGGCGGCAGCTTTTCACGTACCGTCTGCTCAATCACGCGTGGACCGGCAAAACCGATCAGCGCTTTTGGCTCCGCCACGTTGAGATCGCCCAGCATCGCAAAGCTGGCAGAAACGCCACCCATGGTCGGGTCAGTCAGCACGGAGATATAAGGCAGACCGCGCTCCTGCATTTTCGCCAGGGCCGCACTGGTTTTTGCCATCTGCATCAGCGACTGCAGCGCTTCCTGCATACGTGCACCGCCGCTGGCCGAGAAGCAGATCAGCGGGCAGTTATCTTCCAGCGCCTGCTCTACGGCACGCACAAAGCGCGCGCCCACGACTGAGCCCATCGAGCCGCCCATAAAGGCAAACTCAAACGCCGCCGCCACAACCGGCATGCCGTGCAGCTGGCCTTTCATGACGATCAGCGCATCTTTTTCGCCGGTGTCTTTCTGGGCCGCTACCAGACGATCCTTATACTTTTTGGAGTCGCGGAACTTGAGCAGATCTTTTGGCTCCAGCTCGCTTCCCAGCTCAACCATCGACCCTTCATCCATCAGGCTATGCAGACGCTCGCGCGCGTGCATACGCATGTGGTGGTCGCACTTCGGGCAGACCTCAAGGTTGCGCTCCAGCTCGGCGCGGTAGAGCACCTGACCACAGCTGTCGCACTTGGTCCACACCCCTTCCGGGATGCTGGCTTTGCGCGTAGGCGTCGTGGTGCTTTTATTCAGTATGCGTTCAATCCAGCTCATTGATGACCTTTCTGTTTAATGCTGACCTGGTCCAGTCTTTTCGTTACTGCTGAAATCACCTTCAGCAGGCCGTAAATGTCGCTCATTAAACCACAACCTGTTCACGCTGTGGATAAAAATCTGGTGACGGGCTTACTGCGATTTCTGCTGACGCGGCTGACGGCGATGACGCCATACTTCAATCACGCCTGGCAGTATCGATACCACGATAATGCCAACAATCAGCAGCTTGAGGTTCTCCTGCACCACCGGCAGATCGCCAAACAGATAGCCAGCATAGGAGAACAGCAGTACCCACAACAGCGCGCCCGTAACGTTGAAGAGCGCAAAGTGGCGATAGGACATATGCCCCATACCCGCCACGAAGGGGGCAAAGGTTCGCACGATTGGCACAAAGCGCGCAAGTATAATGGTTTTACCGCCGTGGCGATCGTAGAACGCATGGGTTTTATCAAGATAGCTGCGGCGGAAGATTTTAGACTGCGGATTACTGAACAGCTTCTCACCAAACAGGCGGCCAATGGTGTAGTTCACCGCATCGCCGAGGATAGCAGCGATAACCAGCAGCGTGACCATCAGATGCACGTTTAAGTCGTTGCCCGGTAAGGCAGCAAGCGCGCCTGCCACAAACAGCAGCGAATCACCCGGCAGGAATGGCGTTACTACCAGACCGGTTTCGCAAAACAGGATCAGGAACAGGATGGCGTAGATCCAGATGCCATACTGCGCCACCAGTTCGGCCAGGTGCACATCAATGTGCAGAATAAAATCGACAACAAAATGGATAAACTCCATACCAGCTAACTCCCTGACACCCTACGGTTAAAAATTAATCTGCGAGGAACAGTGGTCCCGGCGCAGGCTGAGGTAACGCAAAATGGGACGGGTAATCCACCGCCACCAGATATAATCCTTCCGCTTTCGCGGTTGCCGCTGCCAGCGTGCGATCTTTCGCCGCCAGCAGATCCGCTATCCAGCTCTCCGGCTGATTGCCATTGCCAACCTCTATCAGGCTGCCGACGATGTTACGCACCATATGGTGCACGAAGGCGTTAGCTTTGATATCGACAATAACAAATGCCCCCTGACGTATGACGTTCAGATGGATCACGTTACGCCACGGCGTACGCGACTGGCACTGAACGGCACGAAACGAGGTGAAGTCGTTCTCACCCAGCAGATGCTGGCCGGCACGCTGCATTTTTTCGGCGTCCAGCGGATGGTAGTAGTGCGTCAGCCCGTTGCCGAGAATAGCCGGGCGCAGCCGCTGATTATAAATCACATAGCGATAGCGCCGTGCGGTCGCGCTAAAGCGCGCGTGAAAGCTCTCCGGCACTGCTTTTACCCAGCGCACGGCGATATCGTCCGGCAGATTGGCATTGACGCCCAGCGTCCAGGCGCTGTCGGCGCGCTTGGAGGTGGTTTCAAAATGCACCACCTGACCGGTGCCGTGTACGCCTGCGTCTGTCCGGCCGGCACAAAACACGCTGACGTCATGGTTCGCCACTTTTGCCAGCGCTTTCTCCAGCTTTTCCTGTACGCTGCGAACGTCATTTTGCCGCTGCCAGCCATAATAGCGGCTGCCGTCATACTCAATGCCCAGCGCCAGCTTCAGGGTTGTCGCCTCCGCCTGCATCAGTAGAAATACTCCTGCACCAGCTTCTCCGCCGTTTTCACTGCCATCAGCGCGCCACCGAAGCGCACGTTATCCGCCACCGACCAGAACTGCAGCAGCTCCGGAATGCCGTAGTCGTTGCGCAGACTGCCGATGCTCAGCACTTCATTACCGGAGGCGTCACCCACCTGCGTCGGGTAATCACCCTCTTCACTCAGGCTGATATCTTCCGCACGCGACAGTTCGTCACGCGCCTCTTCAGCGGAGAGCGGACGCAGATTTTCCAGATAGACGATCTGCGCATTGCCATAAAATACCGGCGCCTGCACGCTGCTGACGGCAATCGGCAGTCCCTCATCCTGCAGCACTTTACGCACCTGCTCCACGACGCGACGCTCGCTTGCCACGCTGCCGCTGCTGTCCGCCTGCTGCGGCAGCAGGTTAAACGCCAGCTGACGACCAAAATAGTGCTCGTCAGGCGGAATGCCATTCAGCAGGCGCGCACTCTCACCGGCCAGACCATCCACCGCGGCTTTGCCCTGGCTGGATACTGACAGCAGGTTGGTCACCTGAATACGGCTCAGCCCGGCGGTTTCAACCAGCGGCTTAATCGCGCATAACAGCTGGCTCACCAGCGCATCCGCCACGCTGATAATATTACGGTTACGGTAGTCCGCCAGCACCTGCGGGTTCACATCCGGCACCACCAGCGGGACATCCGGCTCCAGTGCGAACAGATCGCTGCTGTCGATCACCAGGCATCCCTGGCTCGCCGCCTCTTCTGCGTAGCGGGCGGACGCCTCGCGACCGGCGGCGAAAAACGCCAGCTGCGCCTGGGTCCAGTCAAACTCAGCTGCATCCTGTACGCGCAGCGAGCGGCTGGCAAAACGCAGCGTTTCACCCGCGCTGTTTTCGCTTGCCAGCAGATGGATCTCACCAACCGGGAACTGGCGCTCCGCCAGCAGTTCCAGTACAGCGTTTCCTGTGGCGCCTGTTGCGCCCAGTAGCGCAATATTCCAGCCGTCAGACATGTTGGTTTACTCCAGACAATGACATAAAAACAGAAGGCGGTAATGATACCGCCTCATAATTCAGATTCGTTCCCGCTGTGCGCCGTGGCGCATCATTCCGGGAGAGAGGATGGCTGCCCCTGCAGGCTGACGCGAAAGCCCAGCTGCTTCAGCATGCTGGCGCTGGCAGCGTTGTCGCAGATCACCTGCAGCGAAGACCACTCACGGCGCTCTTCGTACTGCCGGCGCAGCCGGTCAAACTCGCCCGGCTGGCCTGCGGCTTTACGCAGCGGCGCGTCGTCGCGGCGCACATCATACACCAGGTGTGCCAGTCGTTTCAGCGTTGCCTGATCGAGTTCACCGTGCAGCGTGATGCTGCTGAACTCCGGCGGCGGCAGCAGACTCTCCAGCGCCACCTGCTGCGGCTGGCCGATAAACGCGCTCCAGGCTTCAAAGACCTGCGTCGTGCCACGCGCTTTACCCTCCAGCGTGTAGCCTGCGATATGGGCGGTGGCGATATCCACGCGCGCCAGCAAATCGAGACTGAGATCGGGTTCCGGCTCCCATACATCCAGTACCACGCGCAGATCGCCACGCATTTTCAGCACTTCCAGCAGCGCAGCGTTGTCAACCACCGGACCGCGGCAGGCGTTAATCAGAATGGTATCGGGCCGCAGCGCCATCAGCAGCGCCGCATCCGCCAGGTGCCAGCTTTTATAGCGCCCCTCTTTGTTGAGCGGCGTATGAAAAGTCAGGATATCCGCCTGTGCCACCAGCGTTTCCAGCGTATGAAACGGTCCGGTATCGCCACGATCGGCACGGGGCGGATCGCACAGCAGCGTTTTAACGCCCCAGGCTTCCAGTCGCGCCTGCAGACGGCTGCCGACGTTACCCACGCCCACGATGCCCACGGTGCGATCGCGTAGCGCAAAGCCGTCACGTTCAGCCAGCAGCAGCAGCGCAGAGAAGACATATTCCACCACGGCGATAGCATTGCAGCCTGGTGCGGCAGAGAAGCCGATGCCGGCTGCCTGTAGCGAGGCCTGATCCACGTGATCGGTGCCCGCGGTGGCAGTGCCGACAAATTTTACCGGCGTGTCCGCCAGCAGCGCCGCATTGACCGGGGTGACCGAGCGCACCATCAGCGCGCTGGCATCGCGCAGCTCCGCTTCAGGCAGCGGACGGCCCGGTACGGCAACCACCTCACCGGTGCGGCTGAAGAGTTCACGGGCATAGGGCATGTTTTCATCAACGAGAATTTTCACGGCGGTGGTCCTGTCTGCGGGAAATGAACGCCGGCTAGTGTGCCACAAAGGCGGCTGTTAGCCTAACCGGCTGCGATAGCGTTCCGGGGAGGTGCCCGCCTGCTGCTGAAACATAACAATCAGCGCCGAGGCGGAGCTATAGCCGAGTTCATGAGCGATAGCCTGCACGCTCTTGCCCTGCTCCAGCAGCGCAAGCGTGCGCAGAAAACGCAGCCGCTGCCGCCACTCGCTAAAGGACATTTTCAGCTGCTGCTGGCAGCGCCGCGCCAGCGTACGTTCTGTGGTAAACACGCGCTGCGCCCACTGCGCCAGCGTGGTGTTATCGCCGGGATTGGCCTCCAGCGCACGCAGTACCGGCGCAAGAAACTTATCATCTGAGGCGGGCAGATAGCTGGTATGCGCGGGTGCCTGGCGCAGGCGATCCAGCAGCACATCACACAGGCGCCACTCCGCCTCGCTCTGCGGCTGCGCCAGCGCGCGCTGCGCGAACTCATTCATAATCGCATGCGTTATCGCATCCGCCGTCAGCAGGCAGGCGCGCGTTGGCAGGCCGTGACACAGTTCTGCTGCCAGATTCAGGGTACGAAACTGTGCCTGACAGTGGTTATAGCTGCTGTGTCGCTGGCCGGGAGGGATCCATACCGGCATCTCAGCCGGGGCCAGCAGGCGCTCGCCTTCAATGTCCAGCTCCAGCACGTGGCGGGTAACAAAAATCGCCTGGCCCCACGCATGCTGATGCGGCAGATATTCGGTGCGCGCATGCGTCTGTTCGTAACGCATAAAAATGCGCGGCGCGTCAGCGGGCGGGCAATAGGCAACCTGAATAGTCATTCTGTCCGGTCATTAACAAATATTGTCCGATTTTAACTATCTGTTTTAAACCGGTCAAACGTATGCTGGCGGCACTTTTTTACGGAGCCTGTTATGAATCTGCTGTTCCCTCTCATTGCGGTGCTGATCTGGTCAGTCAACACCATCGTCAGCAAACTCTCGGCTGACGCTATCGATCCTGCTGCGATCTCTTTTTATCGCTGGCTGCTGGCGCTGCTGGTGCTGACCCCGTTCTGCCTGCCCGGCGCATGGCGGCACCGGCGCACAATAAAAAGTCACCTCGGTCAGCTGCTGCTGCTGGGGCTGCTTGGCATGGTGCTCTACCAGAGCCTTGCCTACTATGCGGCACACAGCGTGTCGGCGGTGATGATGGGCATACTCGGCGCCACCATTCCGCTGCTGACGATTCTGCTCAGCCTGCTGGTGCTGCGCCTGGCCCCCACGCGCGGTATTCTGCTGGGCGGGATTCTCTCATTTATCGGGCTGGTCTGGCTGGTCAGCGCCGGCAATCCGGCCCAGCTGCTGGCGCAGCGACCCGGCAATGGCGAAGTGATGATGCTGGCGGCCTCCACCTCTTATGCGCTCTATGGCGTACTGACCAAACGCTGGGCGATCCCACTCCCCACCTGGCAAAGCCTCTATGTGCAGATTTTCTTCGGTGTTGTGCTGCTGCTGCCGGGCTTTCTGCTCGCGCCGGAGGTCGCGCTGACGCAGCAGAACCTGCCGCTGGTGCTGTTTGCCGGGCTGTTTGCCTCGATCGTGGCGCCCTTTTTGTGGATCCTTGGCGTGCAGCGGCTGGGCGCCAGCACCACCAGTATCTTTATGAACGTGGTGCCGGTATTTACAGCGCTTATTGCGGTGCTGTTTCTGCATGAGCAGCTGCACAGCTATCACTGGATTGGCGGCGGTATTACGCTTACCGGCGTGATCCTGGCGCAGCGGCTGAAGACGCCGCTGCGCCAGCCGGCCATCAGGGAAAGCTGACGGTGACCCGCAGTCCGCCCAGCTGCGGGCTGCGATCGAGACGCAGCCGCGCGCCGTGCCAGGCGCAGATATCTTTCACCAGCGCCAGCCCGATACCCGCACCAGGCTGCCCGCTGGGATCGAGACGTGCAAACGGCTGGAGCGCCTGCTGCTGCTGCGCAGCGTCTATACCGGGGCCGCTGTCTTCAATCTCCAGCTGATGCCCCTGCAGCCGTGCCGTTACCGTTCCCTGCGCCGGCGTATATTTAATCGCATTATCCAGCAGGTTGGCGCACAGTTCAGCCAGCAGCAGCGCGTCTCCCTGTACGCGACACGCCTCTTCGCCCTCGAAACCTAAATCAATCTGCTTGTGCCGCGCGGCGGTATAGCCGCTCAGGCACGCCTGCTGCACAATCTGACTGAGATCAACGCGGGTAAAGGGTTTATCTTCGCCGTGGCGCGCCTTGATCTGCGCCAGCTGCAGCAGCCGGTCAGTCAGCTCTACGGTATCGTTCAGCGTGTGGCGCATGCCCTGCAGGCTCTCACGCCACTGCTGCGGATCGTCACTGCTGAGCGCCACGCTGACCTGGGTTTTCAAAATGGTCAGCGGCGTACGCAGCTGGTGCGACACATCGGCGCTGAAGCGCTCCTGCCGCGCCAGCAGCCCGCGCAGCCGCTCCA
Source organism: Pantoea sp. PSNIH1 (assembly GCF_007680655.1). NCBI lineage: Bacteria > Pseudomonadati > Pseudomonadota > Gammaproteobacteria > Enterobacterales > Erwiniaceae > Pantoea > Pantoea sp. PSNIH1. The sequence continues at coordinate 69,513 of NZ_VEIP01000001.1, read as the reverse complement.
GATGCCGGTTAAATGCCACAATCAGCGGCTGCAGTTCTGACCAGGGTACCAGCGACGGCAAGGGCGTCAGCTCTCCTGGCGCACGGCGCAGCATAATCCGCGACAGCCGGCGCAGCGGCCGCAGCACCCGGCGCAGCAACATCCCCGCCAGCAGCAGCGTGATCAGCACCAGGAAACTCTGGCTGATCAGCGCCGTACGCAGCAGGCTGTCGGCAAAGGCGTGCCGGGAGTTAAGCGTCTCCGCCACCAGTACCAGCGCCATGCCCTCTACCCCCTCTTCATTCACCGGCTGCCACAGCGCCGCCACGCGAATCGGCTGCCTGCGGTAGTGCGCGTCATAAAAGTGCACCAGCGCCGGGTAAGCCTCAGAGAGCGGCGCGTTACGCGGCAGCAGCGGCAGATCGGGGTAGCCGGAGAGCGTATTTCCCTGCGGTGAAATAACCTGATAGAAGAGCTGATCGTTCATATTGCGTTCAAAGCTGTCCAGCACCACCCAGGGCACATCCACTTCCAGATGGCGCTGGCGCACCGCCAGCCTTTCCGCCACGGTGCGCGCTGACGCCAGCAGTGAGCGGTCATAAGCCTGATTCGCTGCCTGCAGCGCGCTCTGATAATGGGTATAAACCGACAGCGCCCACAGCAGCAGCAGCGGTGCGCCCAGCCACAGCAGCAGCTCACCACGCAGCGAGTGCATCAGCCGCACGGCTGCTGCTCCAGGCTGTAGCCGAGCCCGCGCAGCGTCACAATCGCCACATCGCTGCCGGAGAGCTTTTTACGCACCCGATGCACATAGAGCTCAATGCTCTCCGGACTGGCGTCGTCGGCCAGCGTAAACGTCTGCTCATAAAGATGCTGGCGCGATACCGGTCGTCCCGGCCGCTGCATCAGCGTGGAGAGCACGCTCGATTCGCGCGGCGTCAGCGACAGCGGCTTATGATTCAGCAGGAAATAGCCTTCGCTGTCGCGCTCCAGCTGTCCGAGCCGCTGGGTCTGCGCCGTCTGGCCGTGGCTGCGGCGCAGCAGCGCGCGCAGTCGCGCATCCAGCTCATCCAGCTCAAACGGCTTGGTCAGATAGTCATCGGCGCCGCAGTTTAAGCCCTGCACCCGCTGCGCCAGGGTACTTTGCGCCGTCAGCAGCAGCACCGGCACGTTCTGTCCGCGTTTGCGCAGCCGCGCCAGTACCGCCAGGCCATCCAGCCGCGGCAACGATACATCGAGCACCACCAGCGCGTAGTCCTCGCTCTGCAATATATGATCGGCGGCCAGCCCGTCAGCGACCCAGTCAACGGCAAATCCTTTTTGCGTGAGCGCCTTTTGCAGCCACGTGGCCAGTTCAGTGGTGTCTTCCACCAGTAAGAGACGCATATCACATCCTGTCATTTTTGCTGATAGCTGAAAGGTAAATGAAAGGTTACTCCTTTAACAATTCAGCAACCGAAAATGTTCGGTAGCAATCACAATCTGGAAGAATGACTGGAGCGAACCATGAAAAAAACAGGCCTTCTCGTCCTCGCCTCATCCCTGCTGGCTTTTTCAGTAACCTCTGCGCTGGCAGAGGTACCACAGCGCACCGAGTGTATCGCCCCGGCCAAACCCGGCGGCGGCTTTGACCTGACCTGTAAGCTGATCCAGGTCTCCATGCAGGAGACCGGCCAGCTCACCTCGCCCATGCGCGTAACCTATATGCCAGGCGGCGTCGGCGCAGTGGCCTATAACGCCATCATTGCGCAGCGCCCGGCCGAAGCGGGTACGCTGGTAGCCTTCTCCGGCGGGTCGCTGCTTAATCTGTCACAGGGCAAATTTGGCCGCTATTCCGTGGACGACGTGAAGTGGCTGGCCGCCGTCGGCACTGACTACGGCATGGTGGCGGTACGCGCCGACGCGCCGTGGAAAACGCTGGGCGAGCTGATGGAGGCGATGAAAAACGATCCTAATAAAGTCGTCGTAGGCGCCGGCGCCTCCATCGGCAGTCAGGACTGGATGAAAACCGCGCTGCTGGCGCGTGAAGCCGGTATCGATCCGCGCAAAATGCGCTATGTCGCCTTTGAAGGTGGCGGCGAGCCGGTGACCGCGCTGCTTGGCAACCATATTCAGGTGGTATCCGGTGATATGAGTGAAATGGTGCCACACCTGCAGGGCGGCAAAATGCGCGTGCTGGCGGTGATGAGCGACAAACGTCTGCCGGGAAATCTGGCCGATATCCCCACCGCTAAAGAGCAGGGCTTTAACGTTGAATGGCCGGTGATCCGGGGTTATTACCTGGGTCCTAAAGTCAGCGATGCGGAGTACCAGTGGTGGGAAGATTCGTTTAAAAAACTGGTTGCCACCAAAGAGTTTCAGCAGCAGCGCGACGCGCGCGGCCTGTTTGAATTCAACATGTTTGGCAGCGAGCTGGATGCTTACGTGAAAAAACAGGTTGCTGACTATCGTGAAAAAGCGAAATCGTTCGGGCTGGCGAAATAGCGGAGGCGATAATGAGCGATCGTATTTTTGCCGCCATCTGGCTGGCGCTCTGTATTGCCGGCCTGTTTATCGGCTGGCAGATCCAGAGTGAATATAGCTATGAGCCGGTCGGTCCGCGCCCTTTCCCGCTGCTGCTGCTCGGGCTGATGGCGATCTGCGCCGTCATGATGCTGCTGCGCAAGCCTGATGTCATACAGTGGCCCTCAGCCACCACGTTTAAAAAACTGATTGTCCTGTGCATTCTGCTGATGGCGTATGGCTGGCAGTTCGAACATCTGGGCTTTCCGCTCTGCACGACCCTGCTGACCTTTGGTATCGGCCTGCTGTTTGGCGCGCGCTGGTGGGCGGCGGCGATCTCTGGCGTGGTGATGGGCGTGGCGCTGTTTTACGCCTTCGACCGGCTGCTTGACGTAACGCTGCCGATGGGCAGCTGGCTGAGTTAACAGGAGTCAATAATGGATACCTGGTCTTTTCTGATGCAGGGCTTCGCCGTCGCTATGACGCCGGAGAACCTGATGATCGCCCTGATCGGCTGCTTTATCGGCACCATTGTCGGCTTACTGCCGGGGCTGGGCCCGATTAACGGCGTGGCGATCCTGATGCCGCTGGCGTTTGCTCTGCACCTGCCGGCTGAATCAGCGCTGATCCTGCTGGCTACTGTCTATATCGGCTGTGAATATGGCGGACGTATCTCTTCAATTCTGCTGAATGTGCCGGGTGACGCAGGTGCTATCATGACCGCACTGGATGGCTATCCGATGGCGCAGCAGGGTAAAGCGGGCGTAGCGCTCTCTATCTCCGCCGTCAGCTCGTTTGTTGGCTCCACCATCGCCATCATCGGCATCATTCTGTTTGCCCCGATTCTGGCGAACTGGTCGCTGGCATTTGGTCCGGCGGAATATTTTGCCCTGATGGTGTTTGCCATCGCCTGCCTCGGCAGCATGATGAGCCACAACCCGCTGAAATCGTTCCTGGCCGCCCTGATCGGTCTGAGCATGGCTACCGTGGGCGTCGATGCGAATACCGGTGTTTATCGTTTTACCTTCGACAGCATTCACCTTTCCGACGGCATTCAGTTTGTGGTGGTGGTGATTGGCCTGTTCTCGGTCAGTGAGATTCTGCTGATGCTGGAGTCTACCAGCGGCGGTCAGAAAGTCGTACGCGCCAGTGGCCGCATGATGTTCAATATGAAAGAAGCGGCCCAGGCAACCGGCGCCACGCTGCGCTCCTCCTTTCTGGGCTTTTTCGTTGGCGTGCTGCCGGGTGCGGGTGCCACTATCGCCAGCGCTATCGCCTATATGACGGAGAAGAAGATTAGCGGCAGTGACCAGTTCGGCAAGGGGGATATTCGCGGCGTGGCAGCACCGGAAGCAGCAAATAATGCCTCGGCGTGTGGATCATTTATTCCGATGCTGACGCTGGGCATTCCGGGTTCCGGTACCACGGCGGTGATGGTAGGCGCGCTGACGCTTTATAACATTACGCCGGGTCCGGCGATGTTTATCGAACAGCCTGACATTGTCTGGGGCCTGATTGCCGCACTGCTGATCGGCAACGTGATGCTGCTGATCATGAATATCCCGATGATCAATATCTTTGCCCGTATGCTGACCATCCCGCTCTGGTTCCTGGTACCTGCGATCGCCGCCATTTCCGCCGTCGGCGTGTATGCGGTGCACAGCACAACCTTCGACCTGCTGCTGATGGTGGGACTGGGCATCTTCGGCTATATCCTGCGCAAGATGGATTTCCCGATGTCGCCGCTGATCCTCGGCTTTGTGCTGGGGGAAATGCTGGAGCAGAACCTGCGCCGTGCGCTTTCAATCAGTAACGGCAACCTGCCTATTCTGTGGGAGAGTCTCATCTGCAAAGTGCTGCTGGTGCTGGCGGTCGCGGTCCTGGTGGTGCCATTCGTCTGGAAACGCTGGCGTCGCAGCCGCTTCAGAGCGGCAGAGGCGGAATAAATCCGCATCTTCTCGCTTTTCTGATACCAGCCCCCGTGGATTTCCCGGGGGCTTTTGCTATCATATGCCCCTCTTTTTCCGGCGCACCCGGATCTGACTCGTTTTTCAAGGATTCCGCCATGCAACCTCTCAGCGGTCCCGGTGTGCCCGCGGGCGATCGTTCTGCGCTTACCGGTGTTTCCGGCCCGGCCCGCCCCGGCGGTCCGGCTGGCGAACAGCCTCTCTCTCCGGCGCAGCGCACCACGCTGGAACGGCTCATTGTACGCATTATGTCTCTCAGCACCCTGAAAGCGCCTGAGCTGTGGGCGGGCGTACGCCATGAAGTGGGCGTGAAGAGCGATGCTGACTTTCAGTCGCGCCATTTTCCGGCTGCTGAACAGCACCTTAATCGTCGTCTGAGTCAGGTGCAGGACAGTCACGCCACGCGCCAGCTGCTCCAGCAGCTGCAGGATAAGCTGCCGCAGGGCAACAACCGTCAGGCGGTAAGCGACTTTATCCGCCAGCAGTTTAACCAGACGGTGCTGAGTGCGCTGAGCCAGGATCAGCTGCGGCAGGTGCTGACCATGCTGCAGAACGGCCAGATGGCGATCCCGCAGCCGCAGCAGAGCCGCAGTACCGATCGCACGCTGCTGCCGGCAGAGCAGCAGGCGCTGAACCAGCAGGTGACGCGGCTGGCGGCCACGACCGGCGAGTCGCCGGTAAAACTGCTGACCGACGCGCTGAAGCTGGTAAATCTTAAAAGCGGCGATCCGGTGCCGTCGCGGCACTTCCCGCTGCTGACGCAGTATCTGCAGGTGCGCCAGACGCTGGGGCAGCATAGCGCACCCACGCTGCAGCTGCTGGAAAGCTCGCTGAAGCAGCCGCTGAATCGTGATGAACAGCAGCTGCTGCAGGATTATAGCCAGCAGCGTTTTCAGGCGACGCCGCAAACCGTGCTGACCGCCGCGCAGTGTCAGGATCTGCTGAATCAGCTTTTCAGCCGCCGGGCTGAGCGCGGTGAAACGCTGCCGCTGACGGACAGCGTGCGCCAGCCACAACCTATCTGGGCACCGTTTACAGAGATCCTGCCGCGCCCGCTGGCGCAGCGCCCGGCGCTGTCGCTGATAATCGCAGTAGCGGTGGTGCTGTTTCTGCTCTGGCTGCTGGCCTGAGTCAGCAGCCGCACCCGGCCGCAGCGCTGTGCTGTGGCCACTCTCCCGCGTCGGTTCCCCACGTCAGCGGATGCCCGTCGCGCTTCCAGAAATCCAGCCCGCCAATAAGCTCCTTAACCTGAAACCCCAGTGCCGCCAGTTTCAGCGCCGCTTTGGTTGAGCCATTGCAGCCGATGCCATCACAGTAGGTGATATAGACCTTGCTGCGATCGAACGCCGCCGTGCTCTGCGCACTGATGGTACGGTGAGGAAACGAATGCGCGCCGCAGATATGTCCTGCAGCATAGTGTTCAGGGCTGCGGGCATCAAAAACAACAATGGCAGCCTCGCCGCGTGCCAGGTCTTCTGCCAGATCCCAGGCATCGGTGTAATAACTCAGCTTCTGCTGCAGATAGGCGTAACTCTCTTCCGCACTGGCGGCGGGATAGTGTAAGACAGCGGACATACTCTTCTCCTGTTGCGATGTGCACCCACTTTACGGCAAATTGGTCTCTGCAATGAGACCCTTTCTGTCAGAGTAATAAGACCATTATGTATCAGGAACTGGCCACGCTTTTTCAGCAGCAGGCGCAGGGTGGACGACGCGAGCGCCTCTGTCGCGCCCTGCGGCAGGCGATCGTCAGCGGCCAGCTGCGCCACGGTGAGAAGCTTCCCTCCAGCCGTCAGCTGGCCGCAGAGCTGTCAGTCGCGCGCGTAACCGCGGAAGCGGCCTACGCGCAGCTGGAAAGCGAAGGTTATCTGCAGCGCCACACCGGACGCGGTACTTTTGTCGCGATTACGCTGGCTCCGCCGCCAGATACGCCGTCAACCCGCCGGGCACCGCACTTCTCGCAGCGTGGCCTGCAGCTGCTGGCGACCGGCGGCTGTCAGGATCCGCCCTTCCCCGCCGCGTTTGCCGCCGGATCGCCTGATTTACGGGCTTTCCCGCATACGCAGTGGCGGCGCATCAGCAGCAACGTGCAGCGCCGGCTCGGCAGCCGCGTAATGGGCTACGGCGATCCGCTCGGCTACCTGCCGCTGCGCGAGGCGGTCTCGGAGTATCGGAGCCTGTCGCGCGGTATGCGCTGTCGTCCGGAACAGGTCATCATCCTGACCAGCTCGCAGCAGGCGCTGCAGCTGCTGGCGCTGCTGCTGCTGGATCCGGATGATGAGGTGTGGCTGGAGGATCCCGGCTATCCGGGGGCGCGTAACGCCTTTCTTGCCGCAGGCGCGCACTGCCGTGCGATGCCGCTGGATGAGCATGGTGCGGTCCCGCTCTCCGGTCGCGCCCGGCTGGTTTACCTGACGCCCGGGCATCACTATCCAACCGGTATAGCGATGAGTCTGGCACGGCGGCTGCAGTGGCTGGCGTGGGCGCAGCAGCATAACAGCTGGCTGATTGAAGATGATTACGACAGCGAATTTCATTACGGTGATCGGCCTGCTCCGGCGCTGCAGGGCATGACGCGCGACAGCAGGGTTATCTCACTGGGGACCTTTTCCAAAACCCTGTTTCCCTCCCTGCGCCTGGCGTGGATGGTGGTACCACCGCAGCTGACTGAGCCGCTGGGCCGGGCGCGCAGCGTGCTGGATGGGCATAGCGCGCTGCTGCCGCAGGCTATCACCGCTGAATTTCTGCAGCAGGGCCATTTTGCCAGCCATCTGCGGCTGATGCGGCAGCTCTATCACTACCGGCGCAACCGGCTTCTGGAAGAGATTCATAGCCGTATGCAGCCGTGGCTGCGCCCGCTTCCGGCAAACGGTGGTCTGCAACTGGCCGTCTCGCTGCTGCAGGGCAATGAGGCAGCGCTGACACAGCGGGCAGCGGCAGCGGGTCTGCTGCTGCCGCCTCTCTCACCGCTCTGCCATACAGCTGCACCGCAGCCCGGCTGGCTGCTCGGCTTTGCAGCGCTGACGCCGGCTGAGATCGCCGGCGCCTGCGATAAGCTGGTTATGCTGCTGGCGCGCGAAGCACGCAGCACCAGGTGATAACGGAACCGGCCACGGCACAGAGCGCGCCCGCCAGATAGACGGCGCCATAGCCAGACGCCGTCGCCAGCAGTCCGGTTAGCGGGCCGCTGATCCCATAGGCGATATCCTGAAAGGCAGAGAAAGCGCCCAGGGCAGTACCGCGTATCTGCGGCGCGACGCGACGCACCACTTCAACCCCCAGCGCTGGAAAGATCAGCGAGCAGCCACAGCCGGTGAGGGCCGCCCCCGCCAGCGCCAGCCAGCCTGAGGTGGCAACGGCAAGCAGCAGCAGACCCAGCGCTTCCACCAGCAGTGACACCAGCGCGACCCGGCTCCCGCCATAGCGATCCGGCAGATGACCAAAGAGGATCCGCACCCCGGTAAAAGCGCAGCCAAAGGCGGTGAGCGCAAAGCCGGCGTGTCCCCACGCCTGAGCAGCAAAATAGAGCGAGGTAAAGGTGCCGATTACGGCGAAACCGGCGCCCTGCAGCGCCAGCACCAGCCCCGGTGAAAAAATGGCGCTGATAACGCTCCACAGCGACGGCCGCGTACCGCCGGCAACCGGCACCGCACGGATCCAGCCGTTAACCAGCAGAGCCAGCAGCGGCAGCAGCAGCGCCGCACCGCTGATAGCCAGCAGCCCGCCATGCTGATACATCAGCACTCCCAGCGGAGCGCCTGCCGCCAGCGCGCCATAAATCGCCATTCCGTTCCAGGACATGACCAGACCAGAGCGCCTGGCCCCCGCCAGCCCCAGCCCCCAGGTCAGGTTACCGGTCAGCAGCAGGCTTTCCCCTGCGCCCAGCAGCAGACGCGCCACTATCAGCAGCATAAAGCGCACGCCGGGTGCGACCGGCAGCAACACGGCAGCGGCATAGGCAGCCCCTGTCAGCGCAATCGTCAGCATACCGTAGCGGGTGGTAGCGCGTGCTCCCTGCTGATCCGCACGCCGGCCGGCAAAACCGCGCGTCAGCAGGGTGGCAATAAACTGACTGCCGGTTGCAATGCCCACCATCAGGTTACTCATGCCAAGCTCCTGATGCACATACAGCGGGATCACCGGCAGTGCCAGTCCGGCGATCAGATAGCTGAGAAACACGGCAAACGAGGTACAGGCGAGCGGCAATACGGACGCGTTAGCGTGAGCGGTCATGTTTGCGCACTCCTTGTCAGCGACGATAGCGCAGGGAAATTACGGGAAGGTAAAACAGGAGTGTATGCAGGTCAAAGCGGGGTTGTCAAAACGGCTCAGGCTGAGCAGAGAAAGCCAGGCTGCCATCGCGGCAGCCTGTGATATCCCGTCAGGGGGCGACGGGACGCGGGCAGATTCAGCCCTGATATTTACGCATGGTCAGCGTGGCGTTGGTGCCGCCAAAGCCGAAGCTGTTGGACATGACCGTGGTCAGCGCTTTTTCCGTTGGCTGCGTCACGATGTTCATCCCTGCTGCGGCCTCGTCCAGATCGTCGATGTTGATGCTCGGCGCGATAAAGCTGTGCTCCAGCATCAGCAGGGTGTAGATCGCTTCCTGCACGCCCGCTGCACCCAGAGAGTGACCGGTCATGGCTTTGGTCGCTGAAATGTACGGGGTGTTGTCACCAAACACTTCACGGATTGCGCCCAGCTCTTTCACATCGCCAACCGGCGTGGAGGTGCCATGCGTGTTCAGATAGTCGATCGGTGCATCGAGGCCCTGCATCGCCATCTTCATGCAGCGCACCGCGCCTTCACCTGACGGTGCAACCATGTCAGCGCCATCAGACGTTGCGCCATAGCCAACAATCTCAGCATAGATATGCGCACCGCGTGCCAGCGCATGCTCCAGCTCTTCAACCACAACCATGCCACCGCCGCCGGCGATAACAAAACCGTCACGGTTAGCATCATAGGTGCGCGAGGCTTTCTCAGGCGCATCGTTATATTTGGTCGAAAGTGCGCCCATCGCGTCAAACTCGCAGGACATTTCCCAGGTCAGCTCTTCACCGCCACCGGCAAAGACCACATCCTGTTTGCCCAGCTGAATCTGCTCAACGGCGTTGCCGATGCAGTGTGCTGAGGTGGCACAGGCGGAGCTGATGGAGTAGTTCACGCCATGAATTTTAAACGGGGTCGCGAGGCAGGCAGATACACCTGAGGCCATGGCTTTGGTCACTACATAAGGACCCACGCCTTTCAGGCCGCGCGGACCGCGCATAGCGTCAGCACCGAACACCTGATAGCGCGGTGAACCACCGCCGGAACCGGCGATCAGACCCACGCGCGGATTGTTCTGATACTGCTCGTCAGTCAGGCCTGAATCTTTGACCGCTTCCGCCATAGAAAGATAGGCGTAAACAGAGGCATCACTCATGAAACGCACGATTTTGCGATCGATGAGCCCGTTGGTATCCAGTTTGACGTTGCCCCACACGTGGCTGCGCATACCGGCTTCTTTCATCTCTTCAGAGAAAGTGATACCGGAACGGCCTTCACGCAGAGAAGCCAGCACTTCCTGCTGGTTATTACCAATGCTGGAAACGATACCCAGGCCAGTAATCACTGCACGTTTCATTCAATAGTCCTCATTCCACATCTTTTTGGATTGACGTGCACTCTAGCGTACAGTTGTACGCCGAACAAGTCCGATCAGCCATTTCCTTTTGTAAATTTGCGTCATGTGACGCCACTCGCTAAAATCGCGCCACTGCCTGAAAAATGAGCCTTTCCCGTGAAATTATCCCCGGTTGAACACGCGCAATTAACCTGGAACGATCAGGGTACACCTGTTTCCCGAGCGTTCGATGATGTCTACTTCTCTAACGATAATGGACTGGAAGAGACCCGCTATGTGTTTCTCGGCGGTAATCAGCTGCCGCAGCGTTTCAGCACGCATACGCGCGATCTGTTTATTGTGGCGGAGAGCGGCTTTGGCACCGGTCTGAACTTTCTCACGTTATGGCAGGCGTTCGATCAGTTTCGCGCGCAGCAGCCTGCTGCGACGCTGCAGCGGCTGCACTTTATCAGCTGTGAAAAGTATCCGCTAACGCAGGCCGATCTCGCTGCCGCGCAGGCGCGCTGGCCGGAGCTGGCGCCGTGGGCAACGCAGCTGCAGCAGCAGTGGCCATCGGCGCTGCCCGGCTGTCAGCGGCTGCTGTTTGACGGTGGACGGGTTACGCTTGATCTCTGGTTTGGCGACATTAATACGCTGATAACAGAGTTTGATGAGAGCCTGCAGGGTCAGGTTGACGCCTGGTTCCTGGACGGCTTTGCGCCGTCTAAAAATCCGGATATGTGGACCCCGGCGCTGTTCAGCGCTCTGGCACGGCTGGCACGTGACGGAGGAACGCTGGCGACCTTTACCGCTGCGGGTTTTGTCAGGCGTGGCCTGCAGGAAGCGGGATTTACCATCAGTAAACGTAAAGGCTTTGCGCATAAGCGCGAAATGCTGACCGGCACGCTGGCGCATGCGGTGCCGCTGCCAGCCGTGCAGCCGTGGTATGCGCGGCCTGCAGCAGCGGGCCAGGATGTCGCCATCATTGGCGGCGGCGTCGCCAGTGCGCTGCTGGCGCTGGCATTACTGCGCCGCGGCTGGCGCGTGACGCTCTACTGCGCCGATGAGGCCCCGGCACTGGGTGCATCCGGCAACCGTCAGGCAGCGCTCTACCCCTTACTGAACCAGCACGATCCCGCGCTGGCGCAGTTTTTCCCCGCCGCTTTCAGCTTCGCGCGTCGTCTTTACGATAGCCTGCCGGAGCGTGCTGAACAGAGCTGGTGCGGAGTGCTGCAGCTGGCGTGGGATGAAAAAAGCGCCGATAAGATTGCGCAGATGCTGGCCCTGGCGCTGCCGGCGGAGATCGCTTACGGCGTCTCACCGGCCGAGGCGGAGCAGCTGGCGGGCGTTGCGCTGGGTATGGGCGGCATCTGCTATCCGCGTGGCGGATGGATCTCCCCTTCCCAGCTTACCAGCAACCTGCTGGATCAGGCGCAGACGCAGGGTCTGCACCAGCACTGGCTGCACCGGGTTACGCAGCTGACGCCGCATGAAAACGGCTGGACGCTGCACTTTTCCGACCGGGCTGATGTGCAGCATCAGAATGTCGTACTGGCCAACGGGCATGCGCTGCGGACGCTGGAACAGAGCCAGGATCTACCGGTCTACCCGGTCGCAGGCCAGGTAAGCCATGCGCCCTCATCAGCCGCGCTGGCAAACCTGCAGAGCGTGCTCTGTTACGATGGTTATCTGACGCCCGTCAGCCCGACGTTTGGCACCCACTGCATCGGCGCCAGCTATCATCGCGGTGACACCGCGACCGCTTTTCGTGCCGATGATCAGCAGAGCAACCGTCAGCGTCTGATGGCGTGCCTGCCGCAGGCCGCCTGGCCGCAGCAGGTTGATCTCAGTGATAACGAGGCGCGGACTGGCGTGCGCTGCGCCACGCGCGATCATCTGCCCATGAGCGGCGGCCTGCCAGACTACGCTGCCACGCTGGCGCAGTATGCTGACCTGCCGGGACAGCGCGCCCGCGGGGAGAAGATTGCTGAAGCCCCGCACTATCACGGGCTGTTCGTGCTGGGGGCGCTGGGATCGCGCGGGCTCTGCAGCGCGCCGCTGGCAGCTGAAGTGCTGGCGGCACAAATGAGCGGTGAGCCGCAGCCGCTCGATGCCGCAACGCTGGCGGCGCTGAATCCGAACCGCTACTGGGTGCGTAAATTGCTGAAGGGAAAAAAGGCGGGGCGCTGAGAGCCGGGGCGAAAAGTCGCCCCGCGCATCAGGCGGTCTGACGTGCCTGACTAAACAGGTTATCCCACATGCCGACCACCAGCGCCTGATCGCGTGGCGAGAGTTCACCGGCGGCGATAGCATTCTGCAGGCTCCGGGAGACGACAATCTGCAGCGCTTCCGGCGTGTGTTCGCCGCTCTGCTCAATTTCCGCAACCGCCAGCGTCAGATGGCCGCGCAGATAACCGCTGGCAAACAGCTCATCATCACTGGCGTGATCGACCATATCGTCAATCAGCGCCAGAATGCGGGACTCAAATTCTACGATCATCTCTCATTCCTTTCATTTTAAGCAGGCGAATTAAAGCGTTTCCGGCCACGGAAACTGCGCTGCAGTGAGCGCTGGCGTACCATAATAGCGGTTCAGCGCCGCAATAAACTGTGCCGGGCGAGCCGGGATCCCCTGCTCCAGATAGTGCATCACCTGGGCATGGACCCGGCGCTGAAACGCAATGCGATCGGGTTCACAATCGCCTTCGAGATTGTCACAGCTGACATTAAAGGGGAAGTCCGCCGCAACGCAGAATAGCCACTCCAGCGCCTGCGGTTTTACTTCAACCGCTTCAAACTGGCTCTGCGTCTGCGCATCACGCCCGTCGGGGCAGTACCAGTAGCCAAAATCAACCTGCTGCCGACGCGCGTCGCCCGCAATACACCAGTGCGAAATTTCATGCAGCGCGCTGGCGTAAAATCCATGGGCAAAAACTACGCGGTGCCAGGGTGATTCCGCATCTGCCGGAAGATAAATCGGTTCATCATCGCCTTTAATTAGACGTGTCTTAAAAGTCTCAGCAAAGCAGCCGTCGAAGATGTCGATCAGCTGCTGATAGTGGTGTTCTGTCGGCATAGTCATCTGTCAGTTAATCATCTGGCGCCATTGTCGCACCGGCGGCACGATTTGACGAGTCGGTTTATCCTGCGGCAAACCAGGCCAGTAGCTCAGCCCCGTGGCTGTCCCACAGCAGTTTGGCGCTCATGACCGCAGAAACGGTCACAACCATCGGGCGGATCAGCCGCTGGCCACGGCTCAGCACCAGCCGCGCACCCAGCCGCGCCCCGATAAATGCGCCGAGCAGCATCACTACGCCGGTTCCCCACACCAGTTTGCCGCCGAACATAAAGAACAGCAGGCTGGCGAAGTTGGAGGTGAAATTCAGCACCTTGGCATGCGCCGTCGCTTTGGCGAGATTGAAACCGCAAAGCGTGACAAAGGCGAGCGCATAGAAGGAGCCGGCTCCCGGACCGAAGAATCCATCATAGAAGCCCACACAGCCGCCGCCCACCAGCGCAAACGCCACGCCCTGCAGACGATGCTCGCGATCCACCTCTCCCAGACGCGGCATCAGCAGGAACCAGAGTCCGATGGCGATAAGCAGCAGCGGCAGGATCTGACGCAGAATATCCGCCTGAATATGCTGGATCAGCAGCGTGCCGCCGACCGCGCCGAGAAACGTCATCGCGATGTTCAGCCGCTGGTCACGCAGGTTTACGGCGCCACGGCGGACAAAATAGAGGCTGGCGGAGAAAGAGCCGCCAACCGACTGCAGCTTGTTGGTCGCCAGCGCCTGTGCCGGTGACAGCCCGGCCGCCAGCAGCGAAGGAACGGTCAGCAGTCCACCGCCGCCGGCAATGGAGTCGATAAAAGCGGCCAGTATGGCAACAAAAAACAGTACGCCAAGGATAAGCGGGCTGACGATAAAAAGGTCCATTTCACTTCTCGCAGCAGGTAGCAGACAAGCCCGGCGCGGGGCAATAGCCGTTGCGCGCCGGGAGAGGTACTCAGAGCCGGTGGTTATCCAGCAGCGCCTGGCAGGATGGCGGCAGCGGCGGCGGGGCTTTTTTTACCGGTGGCGTGCTGCCGGGCTTTTTCGGCAGGAACCAGCTCTCAAGCTCTGCACCGCAGCCGTCGCCCGGCGGCGGTGGCGCCTGATCTTCACACTCCAGGCTGCCGGCCGGACAGCGCAGGCGCACATGCATATGCGCCCGATGCGCAAACCACGGGCGAACTTTATGCAGCCACTCGCGATCGCTGCCGGCATCGGCGCAAAGCTGTTTTTTGATCGCCGGATTCACAAAAATTCGCGAGACGTCGCTGTCTTTCGCTGCCAGCTTGATCAGGCTATCAATCTGCGGCTGCCAGTGACGGGCGATCACCTGTTTATCATCCGGCGCCACCAGATCCAGCGGCTGCGGCTTCAGCAACTGCTGTGCGCTCCAGCGGGTTTTTGGCAGCTGCAGCCAGATATCCACATCCAGTCCGGTCTGATGACTGGCGTGGCCGCTGCTGAAACGTCCACCCGCCGCCATTCCCATATCGCCAATCAGCACCTGCCCCAGATGAAGCTGACGGGTGCGGGTGCTGAGGCGCTCAATAAAGGCGATCAGATCGGGATGACCATAGTAGCGGCGCTGATCCTGACGCATGACCTGATAGGCCGGTGCGTCCAGCGGCAGCGCCTGTGCGCCAATGATACAGCCATTGGCGAAGCCGCCAATCGACTGCGGCGCCCCGGAAACCGGGTGCTGGATCTGCTGCCACGGCGTGGCGGCAACGGCGGCCGCGCTACCCAGCAGCGCGGCGAAAGTGAGCAGAGCGCGGCGCATCATCAGGCTCACCAGCGCGGTACGCTGCTGTTAACGTCAGCGTTTTGCCCGCGCTGGCGTAACAGGTGATCCATCAGCACAATCGCCATCATCGCTTCGGCAATGGGCACGGCGCGAATGCCGACGCAGGGATCGTGACGCCCTTTGGTGATCATCTCCACCTCCTCCCCCGTGCGGGTGATGGTGTTACCCGGTACGGTAATGCTGGAGGTCGGTTTCATCGCCAGGTTGGCGCTGATGGTCTGCCCGCTGCTGATGCCGCCGAGGATGCCGCCGGCGTGATTGCTCTGAAAGCCGCTGGCGCGGATTTCGTCGCGATGCTCGCTGCCGCGCTGGTTAACGACGGCAAAGCCATCGCCAATCTCTACGCCTTTAACGGCGTTGATGCTCATCAGCGCATGCGCCAGATCGGCATCGAGGCGATCGAACACCGGCTCACCGAGGCCCGGTGGCACGTTTTCCGCCATCACGGTCACTTTCGCGCCGATAGAATCGCCCTCTTTCTTCAGGGCGCGCATCAGCGTATCCAGCGCCTCCAGCTTGCTGGCGTCCGGACAGAAAAACGGATTCTCTTCAACGATGCTCCAGTCTTTCAGCTCACAGGCGACGTCGCCAATCTGCGCCAGATAGCCACGCACCACGATACCGTGCTGCTGCTGCAGATATTTTTTGGCGATGGCACCGGCGGCCACGCGCATAGCGGTTTCGCGTGCTGAGGAGCGTCCGCCTCCGCGATAGTCGCGCAGACCATACTTCTGCTCATAGGTGTAATCCGCGTGGCCGGGCCGGAACAGATCTTTAATCGCGCCGTAATCCTGCGAACGCTGATCGGTGTTCTCGATTAACAGGCCGATAGAGGTGCCGGTAGTGACCCCTTCAAACACACCAGACAAAATTTTCACCTGATCCGGCTCGCGACGCTGGGTGGTATAGCGCGAGGTGCCGGGACGGCGGCGATCGAGATCGTGCTGGATATCGGCTTCAGTCAGCGGAATACCGGGCGGCACGCCGTCAACGATGCAG
Organism: Pantoea sp. PSNIH1; assembly: GCF_007680655.1. Taxonomy (NCBI): domain Bacteria; kingdom Pseudomonadati; phylum Pseudomonadota; class Gammaproteobacteria; order Enterobacterales; family Erwiniaceae; genus Pantoea; species Pantoea sp. PSNIH1. Next base: position 53,601 of record NZ_VEIP01000001.1, on the reverse strand, counting down.
CCCAGCGCAAGACCGTGCGACTCGCCAAACGTAGTAACGCGAAAAAGTTGTCCAATGCTGTTTCCGGCCATGATGGCTCCTTGTTGCCATAGTGCGGGCGCTCAGGCGCGCCGCAAATTAATCTTTAAAAAAGGAGAAATGGTGCTGCGCCGCCACGATCTGATCGCGCGTCAGCATAAAGACGCCGTCGCCGCCGTTATCAAACTCCAGCCAGGTGAAAGGCACGTCAGGATATTGCTCAATCATATGCACCATGCTGTTGCCGACTTCGCAAATCAGCACGCCCCGCTCGCTGAGATAGTCAGGCGCACAGGCGAGAATGCGGCGTACCAGCTTCAGGCCATCGCTGCCAGCCGCCAGGCCAAGTTCCGGTTCATGATGATATTCGCCAGGCAGATCGCCCATATCTTCCGCATCCACGTACGGCGGGTTGGTGACGATCAGGTCATATTTTACCGGTGGCAGGTTGCGGAACAGATCGGCGCGAATCGGCGTGACGTGATGCAGCAGGCCATGCTCTTCAATGTTTTGTTCCGCCACCGCCAGCGCGTCGTGGGAGATATCGACCGCATCCACTTCCGCTTCAGGAAAGGCATAGGCGCAGGCGATAGCGATGCAGCCGCTGCCGGTACACATATCCAGAATATGCTGTGGCTGGCCGGGGATCAGACCCGCAAAGCGGTTTTCAATCAGCTCGCCAATGGGTGAGCGCGGAACCAGCACCCGTTCGTCCACGTAGAACTCATGTCCGCAGAACCAGGCTTTGTTGGTCAGGTAAGCGACCGGAATACGTTCATTCACGCGGCGGATCACCCGCTCAACGATACGGTGCCGTTCACTGGCGGTCAGGCGCGCATTGCGCATATCTTCAGGAATATCGAGCGGCAGCCACAGAGTGGGCAGAACCAGCTGGACCGCTTCGTCCCAGGGATTATCCGTGCCGTGACCGTACCAGATGCCAGCCGCTGAAAAACGGCTGACGGCCCAGCGCAACATATCCTGAATAGTGTGCAGTTCGTTTACTGCCTCATCGACGAAAATCTTGTCCACGTAGCCCTCCGCAGGCCATAAAATCAATCGGCCGATAGTTTGCCATGAAGCGGGCCAGAATTCAGCGCAGCGAGGCGAAAAAGCTGACATTTGTCAGCGCTTAGCGGTAAGGTAACAGCCCGGTAAACTGCAACGTTGAAAGAATTTTCCCGCCATGAGTAAAAAGACGCCGCTGAACGACGACGATCAGGCGCTGTTTCGTCAGTTAATGATCGGGACGCGTAAGCTGAAACAGGACACTATCGTACATAAACCTGCGGTTAAAACCCGGGAAGTCCCGCTGAAACGTCTGCTTTCCGAACAGGCTGACAACAGCCACTATTTTTCCGATGAGTTTCAGCCGCTGCTCTCCAGCGACGGGCCGGTGCGCTATGTCCGTGCTGACGTCAGCCACTATGAACTGAAGAAGCTGCGTCGCGGTGACTACACGCCGGAAATTTTTCTCGACCTGCACGGGCTGACGCAGATGCAGGCGAAGCAGGAGCTGGGCGCGCTCATCGCCGCCTGCCGCCGCGAACATATTTTTTGCGCCAGCGTCATGACCGGCCACGGAAAACATATTCTTAAACAGCAGACGCCGCTATGGCTGGCGCAGCACCCGCATGTGATGGCGTTTCACCAGGCACCTAAAATGTTCGGCGGCGACGCCGCACTGCTGGTGCTGATTGAGGTAGAAGAGTGGCAACCGCCCGAACTGCCTTAGCAGATGAGGTGGCAGGTGGCAGCAAGGCGGCAAGCAAATGAATCCCCGGGAGCTTACATCAGTAAGTGACCGGGGTGAAGGCGCGCAGCCAGTGCAGCTGCAGCCTGTACGCGCGTATTCCCCGAAATAATTCAGGTTGCAGCAAGGCGGCAAGCAAATGAATCCCCGGGAGCTTACATCAGTAAGTGACCGGGGTGAAGGCGCGCAGCCAACGCAGCTGCAGCCTGTACGCGCGTATTCCCCGAAATAATTCAGGTTGCAGCAAGGCGGCAAGCAAATGAATCCCCGGGAGCTTACATCAGTAAGTGACCGGGGTGAAGGCGCGCAGCCAACGCAGCTGCAGCCTGAATTATGAAGGGGAATCAGATAGCTTTAGCAAGCCTGGCCGGACTCACCTGCCACAAAAGCTTACCTTCGCACTCGTCGGCATTAAAATCGATACAGGCGATAGCCGACGTGGCGAACATGGGCGGCGCTTCCTGCGGGCACAGCTCAGAAACCAGGTATCCTACCAGCGGCAGATGCGAAATCACCAGCACGGCTTTCACGCCCTGCACCGCCAGCGCCTGCAAATGCAATGCGACCTGTCCCGGATCGCCGCCCGGCGTCAGTTCAGAAAGAACGTCCTGGTTTTGCGGCAAATCCAGTGCCTCGCGCACGGTGGCGAGCGTCTGCCCGGCGCGCAGATAGGGGCTGACCAGCACCCTTCCGATATCCGGCGTCTGGCTGTTGAGCCAGCTCGCCATCTGACGTGATTCGTTACAGCCGCACAGCGTAAGGGGGCGAGCAGAATCGCTCGCGGCTTCCAGAGCTGCATCGCCATGACGCATGATAAAAACTTGCATAAAGCACCGCTGTTGTTGGTCGATATCGTCCGGTACCACGGCACCAGACGCTTCATTCTGCGAATGAAGGCTGTGTTTTACCCCAATGGCTTCAGTATAGTCAACCGGTTGCTTATTAAATAAGCGCCCGCTAAATCGGTACCGGCTGACCTGTACTGCATCTTCTCTGCTAAGCGGCTGAATATGCACCGCTCTTGCTGAATGTGATTAAATGTAAAAATGCGCGCCGCTTTCTGCCCGCTTTAGCAGCGCCTCGCACGGGGCAAAGCGATCGCCATGCTGCTGGGCGAGGGCCGTAAGTCTCTCCACAAGCGCAGCGCTGCCGTATCGATCCATATAACGGAACGGTCCGCCAAGAAAAGGTGGAAAGCCGATGCCGAATACCGCAGCAACGTCGCCATCGCGTGCCGAACGGATCACCGACTCATCCAGACAGCGCGCGGCCTCATTTAACAGCATCAGCATGCAGCGTTCAGCAATCTGCTGCTCACTCTGACGCGCCTCAGGTTTCAGAGCGAGCAGCGTATAGAGGCTGCGATCCGCTTTATGCGCGCCGGGCCAGCGTCTCTTCTCATAGTGATAAAACCCTTTCCGGTTTTTTCGTCCTTTGCGATCGTCAGCGAGAATAGCATCAACCGCGGCCTGCGGTGCGGCAAAGCGCGCGCCATAAGCCTGCTCAAGCAGCGGGCTGATTTTACTGCCAGTGTCGATACCGACTTCATCAAGCAGCTGCAACGGCCCTACCGGAAAACCCGCTTTTACCAGAGCCTGGTCAATATGTTCGACCGGTTCCCCCTCCAGCAGACAGCGCAGCGCTTCGTTGATATAGGGGGCGAGGATACGGTTAACGTAGAAGCCAGGGCGATCCGCTACCACTACTGCAGTTTTACCCTGCTTTTGCGCCAGCCGCAGCGTGGTAGCCAGCGTTTCCGCTGACGTTGCCGCATGCGGGATCACCTCCACCAGCGGCATTTTATCTACCGGACTGAAGTAGTGCAGCCCGATGATATTTTGCGGCCGCTGCGCCTGCGCGGCGATAGCGCTGATAGCGAGCGAGGATGTATTCGAGGCGAAAATGGTGTCGGGCTGACAGTGCTGCTCCATTTCCGCCACCATCTGCTGCTTCAGTGCCAGATCTTCAAATACCGCTTCAATGACCACATCGCGCCGGCTGAAGCCCTGATAGTCGGTACCGCCGCTGATGCGCGCCATCTGCTGCTGACGCTCTGCGGGTTTCAGCTGACGCCGCCTGACTTTTTTTGTCAGCAGATCCCAGCTGTAGCGCAGCGCGTGATTGATTCCGCTGAGCTGGATATCTTTGATACGCACCGGCAGTTCCGCTTTCAGCGCCGTCACGCTGGCAATCCCTCCGCCCATCAGCCCACCACCCAGTACGCCCACCTGCTGCAGCGTGCGCACTTCGCCCTCTGCGGCGGCGGCTTTTTTCAGCGCGGTGGACGCGAAAAACAGGCTGCGCAGCGCTGCCGATTCCGGCGTGAGCGCCAGCTCGCCAAACGCCTGCGCTTCAGCCTCATGTCCCGCCTGGCTACCCTGCTCCAGCCCGATGCGCACCACCTGCAGAATGCGCCCGGTCGCCGGATAGTTACCCTGAGTTTTTTTATCCGTCTGACGCTTTGCCAGCGCAAACAGCAACGGGCGCCCCGCAAAGCTCTGCATCAGGCGCGCCCGCTGTGGCAACGTCCGCGCCGCGCCCTTTCCTTTATGAACGCGCGCCACCGCCGTTGCCAGTAAAATGGCCGGCGGCACCGCATCATCGACCAGGCCCAGCTTAAGCGCCTGCCGGGCGCGCAGGGCTTTACCGCTGAGTATCAGCGACAGCGCCTGCTCTGCGCCAATCAATTGCGGCAACCGCTGTGTGCCGCCGGAACCAGGCAGCAGGCCCAGCTGAACTTCAGGCAGACCAAGCCGGGTCTTCTCATCCAGCGAACAGATGCGGGCGTCGCACGCCAGCGCCAGCTCCAGACCGCCCCCCAGACAGGCGCCGTGTATCGCCGCCACAACCGGAAACGGCAGCGCTGCAATCTCCGCCATCACCTCCTGCCCCTGCTTCGCCAGCGCCTGCGCTTCAGCTGATGAGTGGCAGCGGTCGATCATGCTGATATCAGCACCCGCAATAAAATTGTCCGCTTTGCCGGAAATCAGTACCAGACCCGCCAGCTGCGGATGCTGACGGGCTGCGGCGATCACCGCGCGGATCTGCGCGGCAAACTCAGCGCGCAGCGTATTCATTTTTTCACCCGGCACATCAATGGTGATCACACCAACATGATCCGGGCGCAGGGTTAACTCAAACGCGGTATGCTGCATTATTCAGCCTCCAGAACCATTGCAGTGCCCAAACCGCCCGCCGCGCAGGCGGTTACCAGTCCCAGTCCGCCACCGCGCCGCCGCAGTTCATGCAGCGTCTGGGCGATCATGCGGGCACCGGTGGCGGCAAACGGATGCCCGTAGGCGATGGAGCCGCCCAGCACATTAAAGCGGTCATCATCAACCTCGCCCAGCGCCTGCGGCCGGTTGAGCACCTCACGCGCAAAGCGCGCATCGCTGAACAGCTTCAGGTTGGCTAACGTCTGGGCGGCAAAGGCTTCATGCATGTCAATCAGCGTTAAATCACCCAGCGTGACGCCAGCGCGATCCAGCGCCAGCGGCGAGGCGTAAGCCGGGCCCAGCAGCATGTCGGTCTGCACATCGATGGCGGTAAACGCGTAGCTGCGCAGGTAGCCCAGCGGCGCTATTCCCAGTTCGCGGGCGCGCCCTTCACGCATCAGGATGAGGGCTGCCGCGCCGTCCGTCAGCGGCGTACTGTTTGCTGCGGTTACCGAGCCGTGACGCCGGTCAAACGCAGGCCGCAGTCGGGCATAATCGGCCGCGCTGGCGTTAAAGCGGATGGTGTTGTCCTGCTCAACCGGCGCTTTCCACGGCGGCACAAAGGCGGGCATGACCTCCTGCTGCAGTACGCCGCTCTGCCAGGCCTGTGCGGCACGCTGATGTGAGCGCAGGGCAAGCGCATCCTGCTGCTCACGCGTAATACCCCAGGTTTTAGCCATCTGCTCAGCCGTATCTCCCATGCGCAGTCCGGTTGAATACTCCGCCACGGCAGGCGGCACCGGCAGCAGATCGCGCGGGCGCAGACGCCGCAGGATCTGCAGCTTTTTGCCCACTGTCCGCGCACGGTTAAGATCGACCAGCGCACGCGCCAGCGTTTTGCTGACACCAATCGGTAACACGGAGGAGGAGTCTGCGCCGCCGGCAATTCCGGCATCGATGGTGCCCGCCATCAGGCTCTCCGCTACGTTAGCGACGGCCTGAAAGCTGGTTGCACAGGCGCGACTGACGCTGTAGGCGTCCGTGTGCACGCTCAGCCCGCTGCTCAGCACAATTTCGCGCGCAATATTTGGCGCTTCCGGCATCTGTATCACCTGACCAAACACCAGCTGATCGATTACCTCAACCGGCAGTTCGCTGCGCACCAGCAGTTCGCTGACCACCATACGCCCCAGCTCCAGCGCCGGAATGCCGTGGAAATCGCTCGCCTGCCGGACAAAAGGCGTACGCAGCCCGTGAGTAATAGCGATACGTTCGCCCTGACGCGTCAGCAACGGCTGCGCTCTGCTCATGCTTTTCCCCCTGTAACCGACGATCTGACACCATTGCCAGAGAGGTCTGACCTGATCGTCAGTGTTAACCATCCGGCGACGGCTCGCCAATAGCAAAGAGAAAAAAGTGCGAGGAAAAACACGAAAATAGCGATTCGCCGTCGCGGATTGACGGCGATGCAGAATTAACGCAGGGCGAGCTGAAAAATCAGCGCTTCAGCCTGACAGGCAAAGGTAAATTCAGCGTTCAGGCGTATACCTTCCGGCTCTGAGGTAAATTGCGACGTAATCTCACAGGGTTCAGAGGCAGTTTGCTGCGCTTTCTCCGTCAGCGTTAACAGCATCGCTTCGGCAGCTGCGCGATCGGGAAACAGCGCTGACCAGCGGGCACTGCAGTCGCTGTTATCAATCACAATGCCCGTATCCACACAGCAGCAGGCAGCGGTCTCGCGGGCACTGCATTTATTAATGGTCTGACTCATGAGGTTTCTCCGGCTGAAAAAGCGGGCGATCTAAGGGGATGTTCTGTCATAAAGTGTACGCCTGCGGGCCATTTTCCTCTATCATTGCGCCGCTAAGTGACGAATATCACAATAAAATTTGATCCAAAACAAACCTGAGCCGGTATGCTGACGGCGCAGTATAAGGAAATTGTTAAGCAGATCTGATTTTATCGATCAAGTCTGTAATATTTGAAAAACATTATTGCAACTTACACACAGGTCAGACCTATACTCGTCGCACTGGTCTGATATGTCTGTTTAGTCTCAGTCCCTACAATCCGCCGTCCTTTGTTACGCGACGTGACAACGTTTAATAATAATTTTGATGAGGTTGTGGTCATGAACCATAAGAACCTGTTTGCAAAGTCAGCTGTGGCAGCTGCAGTGGCGCTCGTCTCCTCCCAGGTTTACGCCGCAGGCTTTCAACTTAACGAATTCTCAGCAATTGGATTAGGTCGCGCTTATTCAGGTGAAGGCGCGATGGGTGACACAGCAGCATCGGCCAGTCGCAACCCCGCCACCATGGCACTGATGGATAGCCCGATGTTCTCCATCGGCGCAGTCTATATCGATCCTGAAGTGGATATCAGCGGACGCAGTCCGCTCACCGGCAACAGCCTGAACGCGAATAACATTGCGCCTAATCAGTGGGTACCAAATATTCACTATGTTCAGCCGCTTACCGATCGGTGGTGGGTGGGCGCATCCGCAACCTCAAACTATGGCCTGGCCACTGAATTCAATAATGGTTATGCCGCAGGGGGCTATGGCGGTAAAACCGATCTGATGACCGCTAACCTTAATCTCAGCACCGCCTATCGTCTGAACGAGCACCTGAGCGTTGGCGTTGGCTTTGATGCGGTTTATGCCCGCGCCAAAATTGAGCGTTATGCCGGTGAAGCTGGCCCGGCAGTGGGCTTCCCGTCCGATCTGCAGGTCGCACACCTTAAAGGCAATGAGTGGGGCTATGGCTGGAACGCCGGCGTGCTGTATGAAGTGGATAAAAATAACCGTTTCGGCTTTACCTACCGCTCTGAAGTAAAAGTCGACTTTGACGGCAATTATAAAAACGATATCCCGGCGGCGTTTGGCGGTACCGGCGGCTCAACGGTGCCCGGCTACCTGACCCTGAACCTGCCGGAAATGTGGGAAGTGTCCGGCTGGCATAAAGTTGCGCCGCAGTGGGCAGTGCACTACAGCCTTGCCTATACCAGCTGGAGCCAGTTCCAGGAGCTGAAAGCGACCGGCAGCCGCGGCCAGACGCTGTTCCAGAAAGATGAGAGCTTTAAAGATGCCTATCGCATTGCGCTGGGTACCACCTACTTCTATGACGATCGCTGGACCTTCCGTACCGGTATCGCCTTCGATGACAGCCCGGTTCCGGCCGATAAACGCTCTATCTCTATTCCGGATCAGGATCGTCTGTGGCTGAGCGCCGGTGCGTCTTACGCCTTTACGCCTGAAGCGTCAGTGGATGTCGGCGTATCTTATATGCATGGTCAGCACGTTACCGTTAATGAAGCCCCTTATACCTTCAACTCAGAAGGCAAAGCCTGGCTTTACGGCGCAAGCTTTAACTATAAGTTCTGATCGCGCCTGCCGCACAAGTAATAAGGGCAACCCGGTGGGTTGCCCTTTTTTTACGGCGCGTCGATATCCTGCAAATCGTTTTGTATCGCGCTGGCGTTTGGATTCTCTTCCGGCTTCAGCTTGCCGCCGTTAGCCAGAAAATCGTTACGCTGGAAATAGGCATTGCGGATAAAAGAGTAAGGATCCTGCTGCTGTTTCAGCAGCCCGTCAGAGTCCAGCAGCTGAGCACGCGTCTCTACTCCCTCCAGCGCCCACTTACCGATCGACATCGGCCAGGTCAGCCAGCTGAGTACCGGATAGAGCGTATCCACATAGTCACCGCCATCCTGCCGCACGGTGAAACTGCCGTAGCCGGGCAGCACCACATACGGACCGTAGCCGACACCATAACGCCCCAGCGTACTGCCAAAGCGATGCGGCACCTCGCGCGCCAGCGCCGGGTTCGCTTTGCCTGCGACGTCGATAAAGCCGCCCAGACCCAGTACGGTATTCAGGAAGAAACGCGTGAAGTGGATCCCGGCCTGACGCGGCTCGCCCACCAGAATAGAGTTCACCATGCTGGCAGGTTCATTCAGGTTGCCGAGAAAATTACTCATGCCGGTACGCGCCGGTACCGGCACATAGTCGCGCCAGGCTACCGCCACCGGGCGCACCACATAAGGATCAAGTACGTTGTAATTAAAATTGAACATCGTACGGTTAAAACCTTCCAGCGGATCGCTGCGCTGCGCCGGGGCGGCGTCATCCGCCGGTTTTGAGCTGGCGCATCCCACCAGAAGTAAACTGGCCAGTGCCAGACTGGTCAGGCGGTTATTCATGTTCTTCTCCCTGTGCGGATGATAAATGTAGCGCTTCAGGGCTGCTGCTGATCGATCTCAACAGTCAGCGGCTGGTGACCCTCCCACGAGGTAATAGCACTGAGCCCGAACCAGTCCCCGGCCTGAGGATTTGCGCTGCCGTCGCGGGCAATACGCACTCTGACCTGAACCTGATGCTGCGCCGAAAGCAGGCGATCGGGCATCATAGCGTTGCTGTCATCCAGCGTAAGCGCTAGCGGAAAGTGGCTAAGCGGCAGGCGCTTAACGGCCACGGGCACCGGTGAAACACCGTCAGATACAGAAATATACAACACTCCGTCCGGCGGCAACATTTTTTCTGCCGGCGGCGACAGCTTGACCGTCAGGCTCAGCGCAACCGCCTGCTGCCCGGCAGCGGTTTTCGCCTGCTCAATGCTGCGCTGAATCAGCGTTATGCGCGGATCGCCGGCAGGCAGCAACGCCAGCATGGCGCGCCACGCGTCGAGCGCTTCAGTATAGTTCTGCTGTCCGGATGCGTTGAACGCCAGCAGGCTAAGCGTACGCAGATTCGCGCTGTCGCGCTTGAGCAGCGCATGCAGCAGCACGCTCGCCTGCCGGTTATCCTGTGGATCGCCGGAACGCGTCAGGACTTCGGCGTAATCCTGCTGCAGCTCCAGGCTGTCAGGCGCACGCTGCAGCGCGCGCTCAAACGCCTGTCCGGCAGCGGTAGCATTGTTCAGCACCATACCAAGCCGCCCCAGCATCGCCCACTCATCGGCGCTGCCGGGTGTCTGCTGCAGCGCCGTGCGCAGTCCCAGCTGCAGGCGCGCCAGCTCCTCCATCGTCAGCGGCTGCGCATCCGGATCCATTACGCGGGCGCGCAGCGCCGGATAGTCACGCTGAACGGCGAGCCAGCCCGCGAGCTGTGCGTAGCCGCCGGTTTGCAGATAGACCCCGGTTGTCACCAGCAGCAGCAGGATCACGCCCGGCAGCAGGATCCAGCGGCTGCTCTGCCGCGCCGGAAGAGTCTGCCCGTCGGGTACGTCCGTCAGCAGCATCTGCTGCAGATCGCGCTCCATCTCCGCCCGGTTGGCTACCACGCCTTCCGTTTCATCACGCTGCAGCTCGCGCAGGCGCTGCTGGTAAAAGGCGGTGTTAAGCCGGTCGCGTTCGCCAGCATGGTGTTCACGCTGACGCCATCCCGCAGCCAGAAACAGCGCTACCGCAGCCGCCAGTAAGACGATCAGAGTCATGCAAAATACAATCATTACGGCTTCCCGTTACGTTCCAGAATCGCCGCCAGGCGCTGTTGTTCATCGTCATTCAGTTCAGTCGTTTCACGCGCGCGGCGGTTACGCAGCAGGATCACCCCGCCGCCCAGCAGCACAAACAGCGCCGGACCGGCCCATAAAATCAGCGTCGCGGGCGTCAGCGGCGGATCGTAAGTGACAAAGTGACCGTAGCGCGCCACCATGTAATCCACTATCTGCTGCCGGCTCTTGCCCTGCTGCATCAGCTCATAGACTTTCAGGCGCATGTCAGCGGCAATCATGGCGTTTGAATCTGCAATGCTGTTGTTCTGGCATTTCGGGCAGCGCAGTGAGGCGGTGATCGCCCGGTACTGATCCTCCTGCTGCAGCGAGGTAAACTGCAGGCTATCTGTGGTGGTGGCCCGGACGCTGAGCGTAAGCAGCAGCGCCGTCAGCGCAATAAGCAGCCTGCTCATGCCCCCGCCTCCCGGCTATATTTTTCCCACAGCGGTTTAACTTCTTCATTCCAGACGCGCTCGTTCATATCACCGGCGTGGCGATAACGAATGATGCCGTGGCCATCAATGAGAAAGGTTTCCGGCGCACCGTAGACACCGAGGTCAAGCCCCAGCATGCCGCTGCCGTCGTAGAGGCTCAGCGCGTAAGGGTTGCCCAGCGTATTAAGCCAGTTTATCGCTTTCGTACGGTCATCTTTATAGTTGAGGCCAACCACGCGCACGCCCTGCTCCGCCAGCCGGTTCAGATAGTGATGCTCAGCGCGGCAGGTCGGACACCAGGTTGCCCAGACGTTGAGCAGCAGCGGCTGACCATCGGTAAGGATCTGCTGGCTGTAGATTTTGCCTGGCTGATCCAGCGCTTCCAGTCTGAACTGTGGCACCGGTTTGCCCGTCAGGGCTGACTCAAGCCGGGAGGGATCGTCACCCTGTGCATTACGCGACAGCTGCCACAGCAGCGCTGCCGCCAGCAGCAGAAACAGCGCCAGGGGAATAAAGAGAATTTTTTTGCTCATGCCCGCTCCTCACGCGCAACTTTTTTCCGCGCGCGATAACGCGGATCCAGCAGGCAGAGCAGGCCGCCTGCCGCCATAAACAGGCCGCCAAACCAGATCCAGCGGACAAAGGGTTTGTAGTAGAGGCGTACGGCCCAGGCGCCGTTATCCAGCTCCTCGCCGAGTGCGGCATAGAGATCGCGGGTAAATCCGCCGCTGATCGCCGCTTCGGTCATCATGGTGCGGGCAGCGGTATAAAAGCGTTTTTCCGCCCGCAGTACCGCTTCCGGTTTGCCATCGCGGGTGACATCGATGATCGCCACGCCGCCGCTGTAGTTAGGCCCCTGCAGGTTATGCACGTCGCGGAACACAAAGTGATAGCGATGAATATCGATGCTGTCGCCCGCCTTCATGCGCACATCGCGCTCAACGCTGTACTGGGTGCTGAACGCGATGCCTACTACCGTTACCGCTACGCCCAGATGCCCCAGCACCATGCCCCAGTGGCTGCGCGACAGATGCCACAGCCCTTTCAGCAGGCTATGCCGGTGAGTCGCGCGCTCATGCAGCTCCATCAGCGTCAGCAGCGTGACCCAGATCGCCATCAGCAGCCCGGTTACCGTCATCGCTTCAATGCGATCTTCCAGCAGCCACGGCAGCAGAACAGAGAGCAGCAGGGTAACCACCAGCCCGGCACTCAGCCGCTTCCACAGCTTTTGCGGCTCATCACGCCGCCAGCGCACCAGCGGACCAATACCGAGCAGCAGCGCAAACGGCGCCATCAGCCAGCTGAACAGCGTATTAAAGAAAGGTTCTCCCACTGAGATACTGCCCAGCCCCAGCTGCTTGTGCACCAGCGGCAGCAGCGTACCGAGCAGGACCACCAGCATTGCCGCAATCAGCAGCACGTTATTGCCCAGCAGAAACGATTCCCGCGACCAGATTTCACTCTGCACGCGGCTGCGTACCTGCCCGCCGCGCAGCGCATAGAGCAGCAGCGAGCTGCCAATCACGATGATCAGAAAAGCGAGAATAAACATCCCGCGCGCCGGATCGGAGGCAAAGGCATGCACCGAGACCAGCACGCCGGAGCGCACCAGAAAGGTGCCGAGCAGGCTGAGCGAAAACGTCGCGATCGCCAGCAGCACGGTCCAGGCTTTGAAGCTGCCGCGCTTTTCCGTTACCGCCAGCGAGTGCATCAGCGCGGTTCCGGCCAGCCACGGCATAAACGAGGCGTTTTCCACCGGGTCCCAGAACCACCAGCCGCCCCAGCCCAGCTCATAATAGGCCCACGCCGATCCCAGCACGATACCGATGGTCAGAAACACCCATGCGGCGGTGGTCCAGGGGCGCGACCAGCGCGCCCAGGCGGTATCCAGCCGTCCGGTCATCAGCGAGGCGATGGCAAAGGCAAAGGCGACCGAAAAACCGACATAGCCCATATAGAGCAGCGGCGGATGGAAGATCAGGCCGATATCCTGCAGCATCGGGTTAAGATCGCCGCCGTCGATGGGGAAATCAGGCAGCGTGCGGGCAAACGGGTTGGAGGTCAGCAGGATAAACAGCAGAAAGCCGGCGTTGATCATCCCCATTACCGCCAGCACGCGCGCCAGCGCATCGCGCGGCATCTCGCGGCTGAAAATTGCCACCGCCAGCGACCAGCTGCTGAGCAGCAGTACCCACAGCAGCAGCGATCCTTCATGCGCACCCCAGGTCGCGGCGACGCGGTAATAGACCGGCAGCAGCGTATTTGAATTTGTCGCGACGTATGCAACGGTGAAATCGTTCACCACAAATGCGTGCACCAGCACCATAAAGGCGGCGGCAATGGCTAAAAACATGCCCCAGGTCAGCGGTCGCGCGAGCGTCATCAGCCGCGCATCCTGACGCGCGGCGCCCCACAGCGGGTAAATACTCAGCAGCAGCGCCAGGCCCAGCGCCAGACAGAGCAGAAAAGTTCCGATTTCCGGCATCATGGCTGATTACCCGTCGGCTGATAGCGCACTGCGGCGCGGGTATGATTGGTATTCATTGCGTCCTGAATTTCCGGCGGCGTATATTTTTCGTCGTGCTTGGCCAGCACTTCCCGGGCGCTGATAACATTACCCGCCTGCAGTACGCCCTGCGCCACTACCCCCTGCCCTTCGCGGAAGAGATCGGGCAGGATGCCGTTATAGCTGACGCTGACCACGCCTCTGGCGTCATACAGGCTGAAGGTTACCGCCAGCGACTGCGGATCGCGCCTCACGCTGCCTGGCATCACCATGCCACCCACGCGCAGACGCTGTCCCGCTTCCGGCTTCAGCTGCGCGTCGCCTTTGCCGTTGATAATCTCGCCCGGCGTATAGAACAGATCGATGTTTGAGCGCAGGGCATACATCACCAGCGCGGTCGCGAGGCCAAGGCCGGTAAGAATAGCCAGCACCACCAAAAGGCGGTTGCGACGACGGAGATTCATCCTGCCTCCCCGGCAGCGCGCGCGCGCTGTTTAGTCTGTGCCGCACGCACACGCTGCTCCCGCGCCTGACGCTGACGGATCTCCGCCAGCAGACGCCGCCGCTGCAGCAGCGTATGCAGCACCAGGCCCAGTAGCGGGATCAGGGTGCAGGCAACCGACAGCCAGACAAAAAAGGCGTAGCCGCCCATAGCAAAGAATTCACTCCATGAGGTGAAGGCCGGACTCATGCTTTTGCTCCCTGCTGTGCCAGCGCGATAGCCCACGGACGATGCCGTTCGGTCAGTAAAATCAGGTTACGCAGCCGCATCAGCGTCAGCGTGATAAACAGCAGCAGATAGCCGAGAATCGACCAGCGCAGCGGCGTGCGCATAGAGGGATCGATCGCCTGCTGCAGCAGACCGGATGAGCCCTGATGCAGCGTGTTCCACCACTGCACAGAAAAATGAATAATCGGCAGGTTCACCACGCCGACGAGGATCAGGATACCGGCGGCGCGGCCCGCCGTGCGGCGATCGTCAAAGGCGAGCCAGAGCGCCATCGCGCCCATATAAAGGAACAGCAGCACCAGCTCTGAGGTGAGGCGCGCATCCCAGATCCACCAGGTTCCCCACATCGGTTTGCCCCATGCGGAGCCGGTAATCAGCGCAATAAAGGTAAAGGCGGCTCCCACCGGCGCCATCGCGGCGGCGGCCAGGTCAGCCATCTTCAGCTGCCACACCAGACCGGTAAAGGCGGCAATCGCCATGGCGGCGTAGATCCCCATTGACCACATGGCAGCGGGCACGTGCAGGTACATAATCCGGAAGCTATTGCCCTGCTGGTAATCAGCCGGGGCGAAGCCAAATCCCCATCCCCAGCCAAGCAGCAGCGCGCCGGCTGCGGCAATCGCCATGCCGGGAATAAGTCGCCCGCATAGCTGGTAAAGGCGTTCCGGCCTTGCCCACTGATGTATCCATTTCCACATTTGCATTGCTCACACTAATAATAAAGAGGGAACGGCTTCTCTGAGGAAGCGCGCTACTGCAGGCTGATCCGCAGCGCCGCAGCGGTGGCAAACGGCGACAGCGTCGCACTTACCGCCAGCATCGCGCCCAGAACCGCCAGATAGCCGCCAACTGGCAGCCCCTGCCCGGCGGCGTCGATAGCCGCACTGGCAAAAATCAGAACCGGAATGGTCAGCGGCAGCACCAGCAGGCTGAGCAGCACGCCGCCACGCCGCAATCCCGTTGTCAGGCCGGTGCCGATAGCACCAAGAAAGCTCAGCGTCGGCGTACCCAGCAGCAGCGTCAGCGCCAGCGCGCGCCAGCCTGCCATATCCAGCGACAGCAGCAGCGCCGCCAGCGGTGACAGCAGGATCAGCGGCAGGCCGGTGACCAGCCAGTGAGCGATCACTTTACCCAGCACCGTGACCGGCAGCGGTGCCGGCAACAGCAGCAGCTGCTCCAGCGATCCATCAAGGAAATCGTCGCGGAACAGGCGCTCCAGCGCCAGCAGCGAAGCCAGCAGAGCGGCGACCCAGACCACGCCGGGCGCAATGCGCGCCAGCTGCTGCGGCTCCGGACCGATGCCGAGCGGAAACAGCGTAATGACGATGAGAAAGAACCACAGCGGGTTGATCACTTCAGCCCCGCTGCGAAACGCAATTTTCAGTTCACGCCGGAGAATACGCAGCAGCATTATTGCCACTCCCCGCTCAGGCGTATTTTACGTAGCGCGGCGGCGGGCAGCTCCTGATGCGTGGTGAGGATCACCGCCCCGCCCTGGCTGGCGTGCTGGTTAAAACGCGCCATGAGTGCTTCGACACCGGCTTTATCGATGGCGGTCAGCGGTTCATCCAGGATCCACAGTCGGGCTGAGCTGAGCCAGAGGCGCGCCAGCGCGACGCGCCGCTGCTGACCCGCAGAGAGCTGCGCCACCGGCACCTCTTCATAGCCGGTCAGGCTGACCTGCTCCAGCGCCGCATACAGCGCCGTCTGGCTGCTGTCGCCGTGCCAGAAACGCAGATTTTCCAGCGGAGAGAGTACCGCTTTTACGCCAGGCTGATGGCCAAGATAGAGCAGGTTTTGTTGCCATATTTCACGCTGACGCTGCAGCGTTTCGCCCTGCCAGCGCACTTCGCCCTCTTCTGCCCGGCTAAGCCCGGCCAGCAGACGCAGCAGTGAGGTTTTGCCGGCGCCGTTTGGCCCTTCTATCTGCACGAGGTCACCCGGCCGGACATGGAAGCTCAGCCCATGAAACAGCATTCGCTCATCGCGAACGCATGAGAGATTAATGACTTCAAACATAGAGGGGCGCATCACCGCAAAAAATGAGGCGGCGATAATACCACACTGTTGCAGTGCGCCGAAGAGTGTGACCGTGCTCTCATTTCGCTGCGCACCGCTGTTTCACGCCTTCAGATCCGAAAAATGTATAAAAAAGCCGCTCGGTTAAAATTTTGTTACGCTTGAAGAAATTCTTCGTAACATTTCAGGCTTGCTAAAACCGTCTACGCTTATTACGCATTGGCACTATCACCAGGAGCAAACATGAAGCCATCGCCATCAAATGCTGAACACGACAATGACGTAGACAGCGAAGAAAAAGAGCAAGGCACTGAGATTGAAGTTGATGAAGAGGCCCTGCCCTCGCGGGCAGCGGCGATTCATGAAGAGATACGGCAGGACGGGGAGAAAGAGTTAGAGCGTGACGGCATGGCGCTGCTGTGGTCAGCCATCGCCGCAGGCCTCTCAATGGGCGCGTCGCTGATGGCGAAAGGGATTTTTCAGGTTCATCTTGAGGGTGTCCCCGGCGCCTTTCTGCTGGAGAACCTCGGCTACACCTTTGGCTTTGTGATTGTGATCCTCGCGCGGCAGCAGCTGTTTACCGAGAACACCGTGACGGCGGTCCTGCCGGTCATGCATAAGCCCACCGGCAGCAATTTTATGCTGCTGCTGCGCCTGTGGGGGCTGGTGCTGCTGGGCAATCTGATTGGTACCGGGCTGGCGGCGCTGGCCTTTAACTACATGCCCATTTTTGATGAGGCGACGCGCCAGGCGTTTACGGCCATCAGTGAAAAGGTGATGGAAAATTCGCCGGGCGAGATGTTCGCTAATGCCGTGATCTCCGGCTGGATCATCGCCACTATGGTCTGGATGATCCCGCATGCGGAGAATGCCAAACTGCTGATCATCATTATGATGACGTGGCTGGTGGCGCTGGGCGATTTGGCGCATATCGTGGTCGGCTCGGTCGAAGTACTCTATCTGGTCTTTGCGGGGACGGTGCCGTGGCAGGAGTTTTTCTGGCCGTTTGCGCTGCCCACGCTGCTCGGTAACATCACCGGCGGCACGCTGATTTTTGCCCTGATCAGCCATGCGCAGATCCGCAACGACATGAGCGAAGAGGCCAAAGCGAAGGCGCGGGCGGATCAAAAACGCCGCGAGAAAGCAGAAGCGAAGAACGCTGCCGGAGAGCAGACGGAGTAACCGCTCTTCCGGGCGCGGCGCTGCTGACAGAATGAGCAATCACGCCGCGCCCGGTTAACATCCGGGAGACATACGGGTATACTGCGTTTCCGGATGTCTCCTTAGTTAAATGGATATAACGAGCCCCTCCTAAGGGCTAGTTGCAGGTTCGATTCCTGCAGGGGACACCACAGACATCTCTCCCTCATCCTGCAGATCCATACCGGCAAATTTCGACAGCTGCTGACTGATGCTATTTTCTTTGTAGCAGGTGACCAGTAACGCCTGGGTTGCGCGCGTAAACGCCACATACAGCGCCGGGATAGCTTCAGACTCATCTTCAGCCCCTTTATGAACAAATGATGCATTGATCACGGCAACGTAAGGGAATTCAAGCCCTTTGCTGCTCTGAAAGGTCAGCAGATGAACCACATCCTCCCGATGCGAATAGCGTTTTTTATCTTCCGTGGTGAAGCTGACGGCGGCGGGGATCGCATGCTGCTGCAGCAGGTCGATGAGTTTGTCTGCTGAAAAATGCGTAGGACAGAGCACAGCCATATCGCCCCAGCGGCCTGCCGCCGCATACTTCTCTCGCAGCCACGCCACAACGCGACGCGCTTCATCTGTTGCAGACTGACACTGTTCGATATCGGGAATGTCGCTGTTCTCTTCGCCGCAGGCTTCCGGCAGCACCAGCGGAAGCTCCTGATTATGGTGCCGGTCAAAGTAGTCGCGTGAAAAAGCGTAGGCAAAATTGAGAATGCGCCGCGGATTGCGATAATTCACCCGAAGAATAGAGGTGCGCCCCTGAGCCTGAATACCCACGCTCGCCAGCGAAAAGTTCAGCGCTTTCTCGCGCCGGTACAGAGACTGGGCGTCGTCGTACATCAGCAGCAGCGAGCGGCGGGTGTTATCAAACAGCCGGGCTATCAGTGAAAGCCAGCGCCGGTCGAAGTCATGTCCTTCATCCACCAGCACCGCATCATACCCCGCATCCCCGACAGTGCCGCTATCAACCGCATTTTCCAGCGCCGCAAAGCAGTTATCATAATAGCGCCCTTCCCCGCTCATCTTCAGCTTAAAGGTCCGGGCTGCCGTCGCGCACCAGTCATGAAAATGATAGACGTGTACTTTATGCGATAGTCCTCTGGCCGCGATGCATTCACGGATATAGTTAGCCAGAATGATATTAAAACAGAGCACCAGCACAGGGCGTGTGGTGGTCTCGGAAAGGTATAAACAGCGGTAGAGTAAAATCAGCGTTTTACCGGAACCGGCTACGCCATGAATAACACGATGCCCTTCGCCGAGATTGCGTGCCAGCACCTCCTGCTGCAGATCCATTACCCGGTAAATATTACTGCGCTTATTTTTTACCGTAATGGCGATCTCCGGAAAAAGATGCCGGCGCAGAATATCCCGCACAGCCGGCGTTATTGCAGGCCTGAAACGGGTGGTAAAGAGTCCGGAAACTTTAGCGCGAAACGCAGAAACAGAGACAGACTCGGTCATTTCATCCTGACAAATCGTCAGCGCCTGTGGAAATATAGATTCAACCACGCCATCGGCTGAGAGTGATGTCAGCTGCTGGCGGGTAATATTGGTAAACACCACACCATAAGCCCAGGCGATATTCAGCTTTCCTTTATACAGGCCTGTTTTTTGCTGCAGTTTCGGATCCTGAGATAACAGGTCAACGGTCGCACAGGCATACTCCCTGACCTGCAGCAGCGGATTTTGCGCCTGCGTTTCGCCCTGAGCATGTCTCAGCGTTACCGTCTGCGGGTCCGCATGCTGAAATGTACTTAGCTTCCAGTCTTTGACCTCAAGGAAAATAAGCCCGTTGGCAGGATCGATAATAACAAAATCGGGATGCCTGTACTGGCGCCCGACCGGAATGTCATACCAGATAAGACAATCATCGCCGAGATGCGATTCAAGCCGCTGGGCGACGCGTCGTTCCCCGTGCGTCATTCGCCCTGAACAGAGCGTCAGGGAGGTCATTAATTTCGCCATAAAACAGTATCCACGTATATAAAGTACATCAGCGCAACACCACGATAACATCGCTATTAAAACTTTAGAATACGATGTTATGCCACTTAGCCCTGTGTCTGTTTATTATGTTGCCGGCATGCTGATAATACCGGCCCGGTACCAGGTTCATGATGACAATAATAGCGCGATGTCTCTGCTTTTTCCGGCAGGCGGGAAAAAGCTGGCAGGAGTGGTATGATTTACGTTAAATGATGCCGCTGGCATCTGACCCCTTCCCGTTTCCGGAGCGCACTATGAAACATGAGATTGATCTGAAGTATTACGATATCGCTGACGCCTACGCTGAAGAGTGTGAAAAACCGGTGAGCGAAGCCGAGCGCGACCCGCTGGCGCACTACTTCCAGCTGCTGATCACCCGCCTGAATAACCATCAGGAGATCAGTGAAGAAGCGCAGCATGAGATGGCGCGCGAGGCGGGAATTGCTGACGCGCGCATTGATGATGTGGCGAACTTTCTGAATGAGTGGGGCAACGAGTAAACGGCTTTGGCAGGCTGTCTGCTGGCAGACAGCCTGCCCGCCGTCGCGTTGATTACTTACGTGCGTCCAGCAGCTGCTGCGCATTATCCGCAGTAACCGTGGTCCACGGAATGTAATAGTGTTTTTTCGTGCCGCCATCCCAGGCGAGATCTTTGGCATACTGCTGCCAGATGTCAGACTGCGGCTGATAGCCTGCGCCTTTTACCGCACGCAGCGCGACATCAATAGCGCCCTGCATCTGGCCTTTCGCATCCTGCAGAATAGAGACCATTTCACCCGCCTGAACGGCATGAATCGCATCAGACACCCCATCCACACCCGCAATGGCGAAGTCCTTCACGTTCAGCCCGGCGCCCTTAATCGCTTCAATGGCTCCCAGCGCCATCTCATCGTTTTGCCCAATCACCCCGTTGATTTTGCCGCGATGCTTCTGCAGCCAGTTCTCCATCAGCGGCTGTGCTTCAGCGCGTGACCAGTTGGCCGTTTTTCTCTCCAGTACGGTAACCTGGCCCGGACCACACTCCGCTATCGCTTTATCATTGCCTTTGCCGCGCTGGATCTCACCGCTGCCGCCCTTCGGCCCTTCAATAATGACGACATTGACCTTTTTGGTTTTGCACTGCAGCTTATCCAGTACCGCTTTGGCTTCCAGATAGCCGCCCAGCTCATCATTAGAGACCACTTCGGACGTCATCTCTTCCGTATTCAGGCGGGCGTTGGTGACCACCACCGGAATTTTAGCCTCGTTAGCATTGGTCACAATATCGATGTTGGCTTCATAATCCATCGGGTTCACGATAATCGCGTCGGCACGCGTCTGGATAGCGGTCGCCGCCTGGTCATTCTGCACCGACGCGTCATAACGACCATCATAAAAGGTGAGCACGGCTTCGCCACTTTTTACTGCCGGATGCGCTTTACCGTAGCGCTCCATCAGCTGAACGAACTCCGCCTTATTGCCATACATCAGCACAGCGATTTTTACGGGGGCAGCCTGCGCTATGCTAATCGCGCCCAGCGTCAGGGCTGAGGTTAACAGAGCGATAGATCTTATTTTCATTGTTCTCTCCTGGCAGGGTTTATCTATTCAGAGGTTAATCGCGCTGTTGTTTACGCGACGGGTCGAGCAGTACAGCCACTACAATCAGAGCGCCTTTGATGATCTGCTGGTAGTAAGACTGCACCCCCAGTAAATCCAGGCCGTTATTCATTACGCCGATGATCAGCACGCCAAAAAAGGTGCCGACAAGCGTACCGACACCGCCAGCCATACTGGTGCCGCCAATCACTACCGCAGCAATCGCATCAAGTTCATAGCCTGCGCCCGCGTTGGTCTGTGCCGATCCGGTGCGTGCGGTGAGGATCAGCCCGGCGATTCCGGCCAGCGCGGCGCACAGGGTGTAGACCATGACTTTTATTCCGACGACGCTGATCCCTGACGTGCGGGCACTTTTCGGGTTGCCGCCAACGGCATAGACGTAGCGCCCGAGCAAAGTTTTATTGAGCAGCAGCCACGCGAGACCAAACAGTACGACAAAGATAATGACCGGTACGGGTATGCCGGCTATGTAGCCGTTGCCGAGCCAGCGAAAATCGCTGTTAAGCTGCGAAACCGGGTTGCCGCCGGTGGTCAGCATCGTGAGTCCGCGCGCAGCGGAGAGCATGCCCATGGTGACGATAAACGGCTGCAGCCGGTAACGCGCCAGCACGGTACCGTTGATCAGGCCGCAGACAATGCCAATTCCCAGCGCGATAATCATCGGGACCATCACCGCATGTGCCGTATCCCCAATTGCCATACCGCTGTTGTTCGTGGCGAAACGTGCAGCAACAATGCCGCTCAGCGCCAGCACCGATCCTACCGACAAATCGACGCCGGCAGTGATAATCACAAAGGTCATGCCGATCGCTAAAATGCCGTTGATAGAGACCTGGCGCAGCACAATCAGCATATTTTCATTACTGAGAAAATAGTTACTGCTCCAGGCGCCATTAGCGACCTGCAGCTCACCGACGGCAGCCACAATCAGGCAAAGCACAAAGAACGCGATGATGATGCCGTATTTGTGCATACGTCTTTTGTTGCGCGTAAAAAATGAGATGCCGGAAGGCATGGAATGTGTGGTGTTCATAACGTGATCTCTCTGTTAAACCGCCAGCTTCATCAGTTCACTCTGCGTTGCCTGAGCCGCACTTAATTCTCCCGCCAGCTGCCCGTCGCGGAACACCAGAATGCGATCGCTCATGCCGATGATCTCTGACAGCTCTGAGGAGACCATCACGATCCCCTTGTTTTTCAACGCAAACTCGGACATAAAGCGGTAAATCTCTTTTTTCGCGCCGACATCAATACCGCGGGTAGGCTCATCCAGCAGCAGTACTTCCGGGTCCAGTAACGCCCAGCGTCCCAGCACGACTTTCTGCTGATTACCGCCGCTGAGGTTGCCCACCAGCTGTTCGGCATCCGGCGTTCTGACGTTAAAGCGTTTGATCATCTCCAGGCTGCGCTGCTGCTCCTGCTTCTCACTGATAAAACCGGCGCGGGAGATAGCGCCAAATGAGGCGATGTTGATGTTTTCGCGAATCGAACGGCAGAGCACCAGCCCGGTTGCTTTGCGATCTTCTGTGACATAAGCGATGCCGTGCCGGATCGACTCTTTCGGTGAGTGGCGGCCCAGCACCACCTCGCCGAGGCGAATGGTTCCGCTGTCTGCGTGTTCAATCCCAAACAGTAAATCGAGAAACTCGCTGCGCCCGGAGCCAACCAGCCCGTAAATGCCGAGGATTTCGCCCCGCTTCAGGTGCAGGCTGATATCGTTGATTTTATTGCGCCAGCGCAGGTTTTTTACCTCCATCATCACCTCATTACCCGGCTGATTAAACTTGGCAAATTCACTCTCATATTCTCCGCCAATAATCTGCTCAATCAGCTGCTCGCGCGTGATATCGGCCAGCATGCCCTCCTGCACCCAGGCGCCATCGCGAAAGATGGTATAGCTGTCGGCAATCTGGAAAATCTCGGAGAGGCGATGGGAGACATAAATAATGCCTTTGCCCTTTTGCGCCAGCCGGGTCAGGGTCTGAAAGATTTTTTGCGCATCCTCCTCGCCAATCGCTGAGGTTGGCTCATCCATGATGATGATGTCAGCATTCGCGTGCGAGAGCGCTTTGGCGATCTCCACCAGCTGCTGCCCGGCAACGCTGAGGTTACGCATCTTTTCAGTAGCAGAGATGTCAAAATCGAGCTCTGCCAGCAGCGCGCGAGTACGCTGATTGAGCGTGGCAAAGTCAACAAAGCCAAAGCGGCGCGGTTCGCGTCCCAGCCAGATATTTTCAGCCACCGTCAGGTCCGGAATTGCGCTCAGCTCCTGCTGAACAATCGCGATACCGGCGGCCAGCGCGTCCCGCGGATGGGCAAAGCTGCAGCGCCTGCCGCGAATAAATATCTCTCCGGCGTCGGGCTGGATAAACCCCATTAAGATGCTGAGAAAGGTCGACTTTCCGGCACCGTTGCCGCCGCACAGCGCGTGAATGGAGCCGGGGCGCAGCGCAAATTCGGCGTTTTTCAGCGCCACAACCGGACCAAACGCTTTGCGGATCCCCGTGACTTCCAGCAGCATCTCCTGGTTATTTCTGGTCACAATGCCACCTCCGGATAAGTCGTGCTGAGACGCTTCAGATAGCGCTGATAGTGCGTTTCATAGGTCTGATGGCGCGCGGCATCGGGCACGGCGCGGGTACTTTCATCCGGCGTGACAAAGCGCTGGCACAGCGACTGCAGTAACGCATCCGGCTGCTGTGCCGGGTTATCCAGCAGCGCGCTGGCCCACATCGCCTGAATTGCCGCACCCAGCGCGGCGGTTTCCGGAATACGCAAAGAGACCACCGGGCAGTTCATGACGTCAGCCACAATTTGTCGCCAGCCAGCGCTGCGCGCGCCGCCGCCGGTAAGGCGGATCTCCTGCGCGCTGATGCCCTGCTGCCGGAACAGATCAAGTCCGTAACGTAATCCGTATGTGGCACTCTCCACGGCGGCGCGGCAGAGGTTAGCGCGGGTAAAATTCACGGCGTTCAGGTTGTGCAGACTCGCCTGCGCGTGGGGCAGCGCCGGCGTGCGCTCGCCATTAAAAAACGGCAGCATCTCAACGCCCTCAGCCCCCGGCTCTGCCTGGTTCAGCAGCTGATTAAAGCCGGTAAGATCCTCTGCCAGCAGCGTCTGGATCAGCGTGGTCGCCGAGGTGACATTCATGGTGCAGATCAGCGGCAGCCAGCAATTAGTGCTGGAGCAGAAGCTGGCAATCAGGCCGTTTTCGTCAGTCACCGGCGTCTCGCTGCAGGCGAACAGCGTGCCGGATGTTCCCAGGCTGAGCGTCACCGTGCCAGGCGCAATATTGCCGGACCCGATGGCGGCCATCATATTATCGCCGCCGCCTGTCGCGACCCGTACCGTGCGGCGTAGTCCCAGCCGCTGCGCCGCTTCCGGCTGCAGGGTGCCGATACACTTTTGCGCGGCAGCCAGCGGCGGCAGCGCCTGCCACAGCCGGCCGTCAGGATCGATAAGCTCCACCGTATGCCGATCCCAGCTGCGGCTGCGGATATCCAGCAGTCCGGTGCCGGAGGCGTCGCCATACTCCATAACCCGTTCGCCGGTCAGCCAGAAGTTAAGATAATCGTGCGGCAACAACACGGTATGTAAACGCGCCCACAGCGCCGGATGCTGCTGCTTCAGCCAGAGAATTTTTGAGGCGGTGTAGCCGGTAGCCGGAACAATCCCGGGCTGTGCCAGCGCACCGCTAACCCCTCCCAGCTGCTGCAGCAGCCAGCTGTTCTGTACATCGGTGGCGGTATCGCACCACAGCTTTACCGGATGCAGCACCGCTCCGGCTTCATCCAGCGCCACAAAGCCGTGCTGCTGGCCGGAGACGCTGAGCGCAGTAATCTGCTGTGTATCAATAGCGGCGTCTGAGGCTGCCTGATGGAATGCCGTGACCAGCGCGTCGATCCAGTCGCTGGCATGCTGTTCACGGGCGCCATCCGCCCCGCTCTGCAGCCGGTGCGGCGCGCTGCCTTCGCCGACGATCGTCCCCCGCTCGCTCTCCACGATAACCACGCGCGTTCCCTGCGTGCCGCAATCTATGCCTGCATAGAGCGCCATGCGTCACTCCATCTCCAGCATGATTTTGATATCCGCCGCATGGCCCGCGGCTGCGCGGTCAAACGCTTCAACGCTGTCGGCGAATTTATAGGTGTGGCTGATCAGCGGCTCTACCCGCAGCTTGCCGCTGCTTAACAGGCGCAGCGTGCGGGGATACATATTGGCGTAGCGAAAAATCGTTTTGAAGGTCAGCTCTTTGGCCTGTGCCGCAACAATATCCATTGGCGCGGCGTCCACCGGCATGCCCACCAGAATGACGGTAGCACCCGGCGCCGCGTGTTCCGCCAGCGTGGCAATAGCAGGTTTGGCTCCGCTGCACTCGAACACCACATCCGCGCCGTTACCGCTGGTCAGTTCTGAGACTTTACCGGCCAGATCGCCGGTTTTGATGTTAACGGCGTGCAGCCCTTCATACGCTGCCGCCACGGCAAGCTTTTCATCAAACATGTCGCAGATGATGACATCGGAACAGCCGCCTGCCAGCGCCGCCAGCGCCGTGACCACGCCGATCGGACCGGCCCCCAGCACCAGGCCGATATCGCCGGGTTTGATGCCGGCTTTGGTCGCGGCCTGCATCGCCACCGCCAGCGGCTCCACCATGGCCCCTTCGCGGAAGCTGACATTTTCCGGCAGCTTAAACGTGAACGCCGCAGGATGAATGACCGTTTCACGCAGGCAGCCATGTACCGGCGGCGTTGCCCAGAAGCGCACGGCGGGATCGAGATTGTAGAGACCGGCGCGCGACTGATCGGAGTGCATATCCGGGATCCCTGGCTCCATACAGACGCGATCGCCCGCCTTCAGGTGCGTCACGTTTTTACCGATCTCCAGCACAATGCCAGCGGCTTCATGACCCAGCACCATCGGTGCCTCCACCACAAACGGACCAATCCGGCCATGTTTGTAGTAGTGAACATCGCTGCCGCAAATCCCTACCGAGTGAATTTTAATTTTGACATCGTTATCACCCAGCACTTCATCAAATTCCCGATCTTCAATCGCAATGTGGCCTGCCTGAGTCAGAACTAACGCTTTCATTTACGCCCCCGGATTCATTTTAATGGTATCGATATCATTTCAATGCGGCGATACTGACCTAAAAAAAACGTGAAAACTGTGATGCAAGCTGAATAATATCGATCTGCAGTAGCGCAATTTAGCCCTGTCGCAGCGAATTGCGGATCGGGATCACAGAAGATCACAAGCGGAACACGCTTTAATGGTATCGATATCATTACAGGAGAAACCGTATGACCGATTATCCGCAGGCGATCCAGCGCACCCTGACCTTTTTAGAGCAGGCGAATATTGTTCTCACCCCTGCAGAGCAGAAGAAGATTGAGATTGCTACTTTCGGCCTGGACGATTACCCCGCCTCAGGTTTGCAGCTGTTAACCTATATCAACGAACCGCGCTATTGCGCTAAAGAACTGGTGCTGTTTCCCCGCCAGACCTGTCCTGAACATCGGCATCCGCCGTTTAACGGCACGCCAGGCAAGCAGGAAACCTTTCGCTGCCGCTGGGGCGAGGTCTATCTGTTTGTCGATGATGAACAGCTTACGCCAAACGATGCGACCGGCACTCCGCGCTGTCAGGTGCCTGCCGGCAGTGAAACCGCCTATACCTGCAGCCGCTATATCCTGCTGCGTCCGGGCGAACAGTACACCATTAAACCCGATACGCGGCACTGGTTTCAGGCGGGCGAACACGGGGCCGTTATCTCTGAATTTTCGTCAGAAAGTCGCGACGATCTGGATATTTTCACCGACCCGCGCGTCAGGCGACTCGCCTAGCGCAGCGAGATCGCTTAACGCGGTACGATCTGCCATGATTGACTCATGATACAAAATGACAGGGTTGATTAAGGAGCCAGACTTGGCAGCAGGACGGGGACGCAAGGCAACGCTGGCAAGCGTTGCTGCCCAGGCAAACGTAAGCAAAATTACCGCCTCGCGCGCTTTTTCACAGCCGGAGAAAGTGCATCCGGAGACGCTGCAGCGCATTCACGCTACTGCAGAGCAGTTGGGCTATGTGATGAATACGGCTGCGCGCAGCCTGCGGGCGAAAAGCAGTAAAACCATCGGGATCGTCAACCCCGATATGGCAAACCCCTTCTTTGGCGGCCTGACGCGTCTGATGACGCTGGAGGCGAACAAGCTGGGCTACGATACGCTGGTTTTTGACTCCTGTGAGTCGCAGGAGAATGAGAACCGTATTATCGATAAGCTGATTGGGTATAACGTTGATGCCATTATTCTGTCGGTGATCTCCAACGATCTCCACTATCACCCGGCCTATATGAGACGGCTGGAGACGCTGAATATACCGGTGGTGCTGGTCGACCGCGAGCTGCAGGTTTCCCACTGCAGCGGCGTCTATATTGATAACCTCGACTGCGGCCTGCAGACCGGTCGCTGGCTGGCGGAACAGGGGGCGCAGCGTATTGTCGTGGTCTCCGGCCCGGAAAAGTCGAACGTTGCGCGTGAGCGCGTGCTCGGCCTGCAGGCCGCGCTGCAGGGAAAAGCTGCCTCGCTTGAGGTGCTCTATGCCGACTTTTTTATGGATGCGGCCTGGCAGGAGACCCGGCGCTGGCTGAAACAGCACCCCGCCCCTGATTACTTCGTGGGGTGTAACAATCAGATCTCACTCGGCATTATCAAAGCCTGTATCGAACACAAACTCAGTCTGCAACAGCAGGTAAAGCTGTTCAGCATTGATGAGGTCACGCAGGCGGATATTTATGGCTTTCACTTTCCCTGCATCGCGCACGATCTGCAGAGCATCGCCTGGCAGGCGCTGAATCTGGCGCTCCGGCGTATTAACGAAAGCGACAGCAAGCCGGGCAAAGTTATCGTGCGGGGTGAAGTGCTTCCCTGACGACGCGCTTTTTACCGGCTAAAGTCCTGCCGCCACGCGGAGGGCGCCACGCCGTGCAGCTGGCGGAACCGGTTACTGAAATGGCTGGCGGAGTGAAAACCGCAGCGCAGTGCAATCTCCGTTAGCGGCAGGGTGCTGTGCATCAGTAGCTCTTTCGCCACCGCCATACGGCGCTGCATCACATATTGGTGCGGCGCGCTGCCGGTGCTGCTGCGAAACATACGCGCAAAATGATATTCGCTGAGCGCAGCTTCTGCGGCCAGCCGCGCCAGCGTCAGCGGCTGATCGAGCTGCGCATCAATCAGGGCAATGATCCGGCGCAGCACGGCGGGTGCCAGGCCGCCCCGCACGGCGGGCAGCTGCCACTGCACATCGCTGTAGCGATGCAGCAGATGCGTCAGCAGCAGCGTCGATGCGCTGCTCAGCATCAGCTGATTGGCGGGCTGCTGCCAGCTGACGCTGAGCAAAAAATGGCGATAGAGCTGCGTAATGCGATCGTCATCAGCAAAAATCTTCTCCTGCAGATTCAGACTGGCTGGCGTGCGATCCCAGATCTGTTCGCCAAGCTGGCGTAAATGGGTATCGGTGCAGTAGAGGTGCACGAATGCGAGGTCGGCCCGCAGATCCCAGGTGGACTCCATACCGGACGGCATCAGGCAGAAACGATCCGGGGCGCCACCGTTGCGCCACCCGTGCGCGGTTTTATGCCAGGTATCATACCCCTCTTCGATATAGAGGCTCAGGGTATGGTGATCGCTGTGGTTGGTTACGCGGTCGCCGCTATTAAACCAGGCTGCCAGCCGGATCCCGCCTGAAAGCGGTACGCTATCACGCAGCTGAGCCTTTCGGTTTTTTAGCATAGTAAAGGTCTGGTAATCGGACATTGCGCATATCACATCGGCAGCGGTTAACCAGCAGTTTACCCGTCCGGACGATGGAAAACAGCGCGGCAGTCGGTGTGAGAATGAAAAAAGCGCAAGTTTTTGCAAGTGCTGCGCAATCGGGTGCAAGCGCCCGCCCGCGCCTGCGCGGATACTGTCGTCCTGTCTCTGCCGGAGTATTAACGATGAATGTAGTGCTGTATCTGAGCGTGGTGCTGATCTGGGGCACCACCTGGCTGGCGATCTTTCTGCAGCAGGACGCAGCCACCACGCCGGTCTATGTGGCTGTTTTCTGGCGCTTTCTCTTCGCCTCGCTGCTGATGCTGGCGCTGCTGACGCTGTGCCGCCGTCTGCGATCGCTGGACAGGCGCGATCATCTGTTTTGTCTGCTGCAGGGAGGCTGTGTTTTTGGCTTCAACTTTGTCTGCTTTTATCATGCAGCAGCCTGGATCAGCACCGGTCTGGAGTCGGTGATTTTTTCCATGGCGGTGATCTTTAACGCGCTCAACGGCTGGCTCTTTTTTGGCCAGCGTCCGCCGCTGCGCCTGGTGCCTGCCGCGCTGCTCGGTATGGGCGGTATCGTCGCGCTCTTCTGGAGCGATATTCGCGCGGCGCACCCCTCGCCGCAGCTGTTATGGGGCGCGGGCCTGAGTGCGCTGGGCACCTTTGGCTTTTCGCTGGGTAATATGATTTCAGCCCGGCATCAGCGCCGCCAGCGCGATATTCTCACCACTAACAGTTACGCCATGCTCTACGGCGCGCTGATCATGGCGGTAATGGCATGGCTTAATGGCGATGCGCTGCAGCTGCCGCGCAATCTGCAGTGGCTGGGCGCGATGAGTTATCTGGCGCTGTTTGGTTCTGTGATTGGATTTGGCGCTTACTTCACGCTGGTGGGTCGCATCGGTGCCAGTCAGGCGGCCTACAGTACGCTACTTTTTCCGCTGGTTGCGCTGACGCTCTCGACAATTTATGAAGGCTATCAGTGGCACGCTAATGCCGTGGCGGGACTGACGCTGATTTTGCTGGGCAACCTGGTGATGTTTATGCGCTGGCCGGTGCGCCGCGCACTGCGGCTGGCCTGACAGCAGAAGCGGGCGTGCAGCCCGCTCTGCTCATCCTCTAACGCCAGCCACCTGCGCCGGACTGAAGCTGCTGCGGCTGATTAAGGGCTTTTCTGGCGATCCAGTAAAGCATTACCCGCTCATCATCCCTGTCACGATCGGCCATAGCCAGCAGCTTTAACGACAGCGTGGCTTTGTTGACAGGCTGATGTTCATCGCTCAATTCGATCACCGCCTGACCGATAAGACAGCAGACTTCATCTCCACTGGATACGGATTCATATGCTCGGTCTTTCATATTTCCTCCCGTTGGTTGAAATATAAGCCTGGCAAACATCCCGGACTCTGCAGCAAAATCGCCTCGCTTAACATACCTGGTTACATATGCTCATCGCAGGACATACCGGGACGTGAATTGTCACGCTGCTGCCATTCATACCGGAAAAACGGCATTTCATTCTGTTTCTCTGACCGCTGAAGCGGGATCCGGCCGCGGCTACGCGCGTGCGCGCTAAGCTGCCAGCAGACTCCATATTCCCGGACGGGAGAATCACCATGACCACAGCCTCAACGGCGCACTACCAGCGCACCCGCATACTGACTCTGATCGGCACTGTCATTACCCAGCTTGCGCTGGGGTCAGTGTATACCTGGAGCCTCTTTAACGGCGCGCTGGCGCATAAACTGCACGAATCAGTCAGTCAGGTTGCTTTCTCCTTTGGGTTGCTCAGCCTGGGGCTGGCTATCGCCTCCTCGCTGGCAGGCAAGCTGCAGGAGCGTTTTGGCGTGCGTAATGTGACTATCGGAGCCGGCATCCTGATGGCAGCCGGATTCTGGCTGACCGCGCAGGCTGATAACCTGATGATGCTTTATCTGAGCGCCGGTATTCTGGTGGGCCTGGCAGATGGTGCGGGCTACCTGATGACGCTATCCAACTGTGTAAAGTGGTTTCCTGAGCGCAAAGGCCTTATCTCCGCCTGTTCAATCGGCGCCTACGGTCTGGGGAGTCTCGGCTTCAAATTTATCTGCGGCACCCTGCTGGATGCTGTTGGCCTGGAGAACACCTTCATGATCTGGGGCGTGCTGGCGATGAGCATGATGTTCTGCGGCGCGCTGCTGATGCGCGATGCGCCGGTGCGCGCTGCCAGCAACAATCCGCAGCATGCCGGACGCGACTTTACGCTGGCACAGGCGGTTCGCCTGCCGCAATACTGGATGCTGGCGCTGATGTTCCTCACCGCCTGTATGAGCGGCCTGTATGTGATCGGCGTAGCGAAAGATATCGGCGAAGGAATGGTGCACCTTACGCCGCAGATAGCCGCCAGTGCCGTAACGGTTATCGCCATTGCCAACCTTAGCGGCCGGTTAACGCTGGGGGTACTGTCAGACAAAATGGCCCGTATCCGGGTGATCTCACTGGCGCAATGTATTGCGCTCGCGGGCATGAGTATTTTGCTGTTTACCCGTATGAACGAAACCACTTTTTTTGTCTCGCTGGCCTGCGTAGCCTTCAGCTTCGGTGGCACAATCACCGTTTTCCCGGCGCTGATCAGCGACTTCTTTGGCCTGAACAACCTGACAAAAAATTACGGGCTGATCTACCTCGGGTTTGGTATTGGCAGCGTGCTCGGCTCGCTAGTCGCCTCCCTGTTCGGTGGCTTTACCGTTACCTTTAGTCTGATCATGACGCTGCTGGTTATTTCGCTGCTGCTTTCACTGAGCGTTCGTCAGCCGCGCCGTCAGGCAATTAACAGGCCTGCACTGCATAATTAACTTACAGGCGAGCGCTGTTATCCTGAGCGCTCGCACTTTTATTTTTCATCCGCAGGCGCGAATTATTGTCTTTCAGAATTATCGCGCTAATATAGCCTGCTATTCAGCTTATTCTGATTCAAATAGAAAAACCCGCTTTCCCGATCTTTTATTTAGACACATCTGGCAATATTTATCTAAATAACTCTACATTTGCTGCATCTTCACTCCACTATTCCGGCGTAATCTGACCTCACTGGAAAAGAGGAGGTCTTTCCATGAAAAAGCTTATTTCGTTAACGTCGATAGCGGTTATGGTCAGTTTGCTCAGCGGATGTATTATTGAGCACGACCGTGGCCGCGGCGCTGGCTGGGGTCATGACCGCGGCTGGCATCATGGCCACCACGGGCATCGTCACGGATAATCGGGCAAAGCGCACACAGCACTAATAAAAAAATAAATAAGCAGGGCGGGAATATATCCCGCCCTTTTTTTAGCTTTTAATCGCGTAATTACACTGATACCAGGCTTTCTTTAATCCTGGCAGATGACTGTCCTGCGCAGGCAGCGAATCCACTTTATCAAAACCCCGCTCGCTGCAGTAATTTGCCAGGTCAACATTCATGGCATCCCGATTAAGGCTATGCGGGTCGTAACGATATTGAACGGTGTTGGACGTATTATCTTCATCTACACGTTCAAATCCGCCAGGCTGATTAACGCTGCAGCCCGCCAGCATAATGAGCGCTAACGCGCCGGTAACGATATTTTTCATTCAGGTGTCCTCTTCAGGCGTCGAAGTGTAAACAACGATGCCACCGCGCGCCTATAGGAAAACGCGCGAAACAGTGTTAAGACCAGTGTTTTTGCCAATTGAATCAATAAAACCAAACGGCTTTTCTTATCATATGACAACTGCGATAGTGCAGTCAGACCACACGATGTCTGCTCCACACCAGGTAATATCAATAATAAGAAGATGTAACAAAGTGACCTTTGTGCCCGCGCTGAGCGGGCTTTTTTTCACCGGTTAGCCGTTGCTGTGCACCATATTACGTAAAAGGCCGGCGGCGCGCTTAGCAGGCAATGCGAGAATGGCGCTGTAGAGATCGATAGACATAGCACACAGCGCGCTGCGATCGACGGCGGTATCAGCCGGCTGATTAAGCTGCTGAAGTTTATTGCCCCATTTCCCATAAAGCCTGTCAACTATCTCACGCAGATCGCGGCGGGCCAGCGTCTGGTCGGTCTGCTGCTCTGCCCCCTGGCTGCTCAGCAGCAGGGCTTCAAGCGCATGACCGTCGCGCTGATAGAGTGCCGGAGTGAGCACCTCCTGCAGATTGATGCCGCCGCTGACCTGCGGATAGAGGAACTGAAAACAGCGCTGCGGACTCTGCTGCTGCAGCGCCTGCATCTCTTCCACCGACACCTGAACATAGGCGATCACTGCATCATCGCTGGCGCGGGTCATACGTTTATTGACGATATCAGTCAGCCAGCCCCGCAGGTCGCCCAGCGCCTGTTCGGCGGAAACGCCCTGCTGCAGCTTATGCCGCAGTTCACGATTCAGTAATTGCCACAGCTCCGGCTCCTGAACCCTAAGCAGGCGATAGCCTGGCGCCGCGCTGAGCTGCTGCGCAACCGCCTCCATCTGTATCTTCTCTGCCTGACGCGGATGCAGCCAGCTAAACCAGATCAGATTAGCTGCCACAAGCGGCAGGATAAACAGCAGCACCCCCTGCCAGGCTCGCAGCGCCGTGGTGCGTACCAGCATCACAATCACCAGCGCCAGCAGTGCAAAAGCGGCCAGCACCGAAATAAAAAGCAGCGTCATAATACGGCGTTAATCCTTACGCACGTCCAGCAGAACCGGACAGGTCGCGCGTTCGATCACTGCCGCGCTGACCGAGCCTTTCAGCAGCCGGTTAAGCGGCGAGAGGTGCCGGCGTCCCATGATAATCATACTGGCGCGCAGTGCCGCAGCCTGCGCCACAATGGTTTCAGCGGCTTCACCCGCCAGGATGACGCCTCTGGCATTCACACCCGCCCGCAGCAGCGGAGCCAGCGCATGACGCACCACCATCTCGGCGGTGTTCTGCTCATCTTTTGCCGCGACAAAATCATCCGGATCTTCACCGGCGTCAATTTCGATAGGCTGGCTGCAGGCTGAATAGGCGGGATCGATACAGCACAGCACCGTGACCGGGGCGTTGAGCGCCAGCGCCTGTTCAAGGGTCAGCGCAATAACTTTCTCCGCGACCGGTGAGTTATCGATAGCCATTAACAACATTTTCATGAGTCGTTACCTCTTCTCCACAGCGGTTATTTTGCCAATTTCGCGCAGCAGCGCCTCTTTACAGGTGATGATCTCTTTGCGATAGCGCGCTTCATGTTGCGCAAAGCGCGCGCCGGGAACCAGCAGCGAGATAGAGAAACGTCCGAACAGTGTGTCAATGGCGACCGCCAGGGTGGTGATCCCTTCAAGCGTTTCACCGCGATCGATCGCCAGGCCACTGCTGCGTACTTCAGCAATCAGCGCCATCAGCTGCGGCAGCGTTTTTACCGTTTTATCCGTGAGTTCCTGCCAGGCATCGCCCACCAGCAGCTGTACATCTTCATCGCTCTCCAGCGCCAGCAGCGCCCGGCCGCCGGAGGTACTATAGAGCGGCAGATTAAGCCCCATCCGCGGTACGACCCGCAGCTCGCGCGGCGCCACGACATAATGAACGATCGCCAGCTGCGTCCCGCTGGCGCGCGCCAGCGAGACGGTTTCATTAACCGTTGCTGAGAGCTGTTCCAGCAGCGGACGCGCCAGCTCCACCACATCTGTATGGACGCTGGAGATCAGTTTCAGCAGAGCTGGCCCCAGCCTGAGGCCCCCTGCCCCGCTACTGCGCACCAGCTGAGCGCTGTCGAGCGCCGCCACGATGCGCTGTACCGTGGAGCGTGGCAGGTTCACCACCTGCGCAATTTCGCCCAGACTCATGCCGCCGGGATGTTCACCCAGCGCATGTAAAATTTTTGCCGCACGCGCAATGACCTGAATGCCACCCGCTTTTTCATCCTCACGGCCTGAGGCAGATCCCACCATAATGCGTTCCTTATGAGCCTGCTTTACTGTAGCGCGAATGATCGCACTTTTGTACCTGCGTATCACATTGCAATACATCATACCGGCATGTAAGATGCGCGACCTGTATCACATCGTAATACACTGCATCATAATTTCATGAGAGTTCTGCTATGACCGCTTCGCCCGCTGCTCCGCCAGCTCCGCACCCGTTTACATTGCGCCTGGCTCTCGGGCTGGCGGGCGTGCTGATCGCGGCGCTGACGTCAGGACTCAACGATCGGGTCACGGATATTGCGCTGGCAGATATCCGCGCCGCTATCGGTGTCAGTCACGATCGCGGCAGCTGGATTGTCTCCGGCTATCAGGCGGCTGAAGTCGCCGCAATGATGATCGCGCCCTGGTTCGCCATCACCTTTTCTCTGCGCCGCTTTGCCCTGGTGGTTTCTGCCGGCTTTATGCTGTGCGGCCTGGTGCTGCCGCTGACGCAGGATGCGACGCTGTTTATTGCGCTGCGCGTGCTGCAGGGTATCTTTGGCGGCGCGCTGCCGCCCTTGCTGATGACAGTGGCGCTGCGCTTTCTGCCGCCGCCGATCAAACTCTATGGCCTGGGCGCCTATGCGCTTACCGCCACCTTCGGCCCCAATATGGCGGCCTCGCTGGCGGCGTTCTGGACCGATGAGGTGGGCTGGGCGTTTGTGTTCTGGCAGGTAGTCCCGGCCATGCTGCTGGCAATGACGCTGATTGCCTGGGGACTGCCGCAGGATCCGCTGCGCCTGGAGCGCTTTCGGCAGATCGACCTGTTTGGCATGCTTACCGGCTGCGCCGGCATGGCGCTGCTGATTCTGGCCCTGACTCAGGGGGAACGGCTGGACTGGCTCAGCTCACCGCTGTTTACCGCCATGCTGCTGAGTGCGCTGGCGCTGCTGACGGTGTTTCTGATTAACGAGTGGTTTCATCCGCTGCCGCTGTTCAGGCTGCAGATGCTGCGCCGTTCCAACCTGGCGCACGGCCTGCTGGCGCTGATGGCGGTGCTGATTCTGGCACTCTCCGGTTCAGCGCTGCCTTCGCTCTATTTTGGTCAGGTAGAGGGATTTCGCACGCTGCAGTTTGCGCCGCTGGCGCTGACCGTGGGCCTGCCGCAGCTGCTGATTGCCCCGCTGATCGCCGCTTTGCTGAACATTCGCCGGGTCGATTGCCGCTGGGTGTTGTGCTGCGGCGTGCTGCTGCTGGTCACCGCCTGCCTGCTGGGAACGCAGATTACCACTGACTGGGCGCGGCAGAATTTCTGGCTGATGCAGATCCTGCAGGCGTTCGGACAGCCGATGGTGATCCTGCCGGTGCTGATGAGTGCCACCAGCGTTGTGGCGCCGCCGGAGGGCCCTTTTGCCTCTGCCATGTTCAACACCGTACGCGGTTTTTCCAGCATTGCGGCCAGCACGCTGGTGGAGTGGTTTATCAGCCATCGCGAACAGTTCCATTCGCATGTACTGGTAGATCAGGCGGCCAGCCGTAGCTGGCTGATGACCGCGACCAGCAGCGCGCAGGCAGGCAGCAGCACTCCCCTGCTGCCGGACGGCAGCGCCAGTAGCGTGCAGAACCTGAGCGGATTTGCCGCCCTGCTGAAACATCAGGCGCTGGTACTCAGCCTGAGCGACGCCTGGCTGATGCTGACCACCTTTGGCGCCCTGCTGCTGCTGCTGACGCTCTGTCTGGCGCACCGCGTCTGGCCGCCTCAAACATTGATTCAACCTGTTACGCCACGTCGGGAAAACTGATATGCAACTCTCTGCTGTAAAAAGAACGGCGCTGCTAAGCGCCCTGTTAGTGCTGCTGCTCGCGCTCGCCTTTCTCCTCTGGCGTGCCATGACCACCAACGATCATCGCACCGATGATGCCTGGGTTAATGCGGATTACACGCTGGTCGCCCCCAAAGTTTCAGGCTATATCGCCCGGGTCAGCGTGCAGGATAACCAGCACGTCCGGGCGGGCGATCTGCTGGCAACGCTTGACGATCGCGATTTTCGCGTGGCGCTGGAAACCGCGCGCGCTTCGCTGCAGGTCAGCGAGGCTAAGCGGCTAAGCACCCAGGCGCAGCTGGCGCAGCAGCAGGCGACGATTAATCAGGCAAAAGCGACGCTGGCGGCCAGTGAGGCAGCGGCCCGCTACGCCGGCCAGAACGCCGCACGTTATAATCAGCTTTATAAAAGTGGCACCATTGCGGCTGACGATCAGCAAAAAGCGGATACTAACCAGCGTTCCGCTTCGGCGACGGTACGACAGAGTGAGGCGGCGCTGGACGCGGCGCTTAAGCAGGTTAATGTCCTGCAGGCGGCCGTGCGTCAGGCGGAGGCGGATGTCGCAGTCGCGCAGGCGAATGTCGACCAGGCGCAGCTTAATCTCTCTTATACCCGTATTGTTGCGCCGGTAGAGGGCACGGTCGGCCAGCGTACCGTACGTCCGGGCGCCTATGTCAGTGCCGGCAGCCGCCTGCTGGCAGTGGTGCCGCTGCAGCGGCTCTACATTACGGCTAACTATCTGGAAACCCAGCTGACCGACGTGCGGCCAGGGCAAAAGGTCAGCGTTACTGTTGATGCGCTACCGGGTAAAACCTTTACCGGGCGTATCGACAGCATTGCGCCGGCAACAGGGGCAACCTTCTCGGCAATTTCACCTGATAATGCAACGGGTAACTACACTAAAGTGGTTCAGCGTCTGCCGGTAAAGATTGTGCTTGATGCGGGTCAGCCCGATCTGGCGCAGCTGCGCGTCGGCATGTCGGCGATCCCGCACATTCAGACCCAATAAATTGTGAGCAATATCTCAGAACCGGCCTATTTATTTCTGGATCGATTCCGCGTAAATTAGCGCCCGATCCTGTTCCGGTCTGGCCGGGACCACCTGAGTAGAAAGCGTGTAGCGTTAATGAACTCCACCTTTCTCTTATTCTGTTCGGGTTACGCTGGTCTGGGATCGCCATCACGGTAACCGCACAGAGGAGTTATGTTGTGAAATACGCTTTGATGGGCATCTCTTTTTTCGTGTTGCTTTGGGTCGGCACCTTTGTGCTGATGCTCTGAGTACCGGACGGGGCGACCATACCAGTCGCCCCGACGCACGCTTAACGCGTCTCTTCTGCTTCTTTTACCGCTCCCGGTAAGATACCGTCGGCGCGGAACATCGCCTTAATTCCCCGCACCGCCTGACGAATGCGATCGCTGTTTTCAATCAGCGCAAAGCGCACGTGTGTATCACCATATTCACCAAAACCGATGCCCGGCGACACGCAGACTTTGGCCTCCTGCAGCAGCAGTTTGGCAAACTCCAGCGAGCCAAGATGCGCGTAGCGTTCCGGGATTTTTGCCCAGACGTACATCGATGCCTTAGGCAGATCCACCATCCAGCCCGCTTCATGCAGCCCTTTTACCAGCACATCACGCCGGCGCTTATACTGCTCAGCGATATCGCGCACGCACTGCTGATCGCCCTCCAGCGCGGCAATGGCTGCCACCTGTAGCGGCGTGAATGTCCCGTAATCGTGATAGCTTTTGATGCGCGCCAGCGCCGCTACCAGCTCTTTGTTTCCTGTCATGAAACCGATACGCCATCCCGCCATATTGTAGCTTTTGGAGAGCGTAAAGAACTCTACCGCCACGTCGCGTGCACCCGGCACCTGCATGATTGAGGGCGCTTTCCAGCCGTCGTAGGTGATGTCAGCGTAGGCGAGATCGTGGATCACCAGCACGTTATACTGTTTTGCCAGCGCAATAACCCGTTCAAAAAAGTCGAGTTCGACGCACTGAGCGGTGGGATTAGAAGGGAAGCCGAGGATCATCATTTTCGGCTTTGGATAGCTTTCGCGAATTGCACGCTCCAGCTCAGTAAAGAAATCCACGCCCGCGACCAGCGGCACGGAGCGAACCTGCGCCCCGGCGATCACCGCGCCATAAATATGGATAGGATAGCTGGGGTTGGGCACCAGCACGGTGTCACCATGATCGAGCGTGGCGAGCATCAGGTGCGCCAGTCCCTCTTTGGAGCCGATAGTCACAATCGCTTCTGACTCCGGATCGATATCCACCTGATAGCGCTCAGCGTACCAGCGCGAAATCGCCCGGCGCAGGCGCGGAATACCTTTTGAGGTGGAGTAGCCGTGCGTATCTTCACGCTGCGCCACCTGACAGAGCTTTTCCACAATATGCGGCGGCGTAGCGCCATCCGGATTCCCCATTGAAAAGTCGATAATATCTTCGCCGCGCCGACGCGCAGCCATCTTCAGTTCAGCGGTGATGTTGAATACGTATGGGGGAAGGCGTTCTATACGCGAGAAACGACGGGGTATGCTGTTATCAGCCATGATGTCCTCAGGATTACGTGAGCGCCCGGACCGTCCGAGCGACGCGGATCACTTGTTGTGACCTCACCCCGAACATAACGCGCTGTGACCTGCGCTGTCGAGAGCAGCAGAAAATTTTTTTATTTTTCGGGATTCAGGCAGCCAAACACCCAATCGTTTACCCACTCTCCGTTTAGCAGATAATTATCCCGCAGAGTCCCCTCCAGCATAAAATTATTCTTTTCCAGAATACGTCGGGATGGCCAGTTACCCTCAATCACCAGCGCTTTCAGCTTATGAAATTCTGCGCTGAACAGAAAGTGAACCAGCGCCGCCAGCGCTTCGCTGCCGTAGCCCTGCCCGATGTGGCTATGGCGCAGCATATAGCCAACTTCCGCCTGGCGATAAGGGTGCCACTCGGCGCTGCAGCCAAACAGGCCTATCGGTTCCTGATTTGTTTGCAGGCGCGCCACCAGGCACAGCATATGAAAGCTGGCGGGCTGCCACGGCGCCAGGCGTTCATTGAAACGCTGACGAATGTCGTTTTCATCGGGAATTTCACTTACCCAGGTCATGGTGGCAGCGTCTTCATGTACCGCTTTGAAGATCTGCCAGTCCTCCGGCTGCAACCGGCTCAGGGTTAATCGCGGGGTCTGAAGTTGCATGGCGGCGCTCCGCTACGGGGAAGAGTGCAACATAGCAAACTGCCGCAGCGACAGCCAGGGCGCCATTAATGGCGCCCCTGTGCGCCTCCGCACGGGCCGCATTTATGCGGCCCGTTAAACCAGGGCGCCATTAATGGCGCCCCTACACAAATCCTGTAGGGGCCGCATTTATGCGGCCCGTTAACCCAGGGCGCCATTAATGGCGCCTCTACACAAATCCTGTAGGGGCCGCATTTATGCGGCCCGTTAAACCCGGAGCGCTATGCTGGCGCATTGCGCGCGCATTTTTTATTATGACGCCACCGATATTCTGTCCCGGAAATGCCTGTGCCCTTCCATTTTGACATGCTGCTGGCGGTATTCGATCGCGCAGCGCTGATGCTCATCTGCCTCTTTTTTCTCACCCGCACCCGGGTGTTGCGCCAGCTGCTGCAGAAAGATGAACACACGCTGAGCGAGAAAGCGATCGTCACCCTGATTTTCTCGCTGTTTGCGCTGTTCAGCACCTGGTCCGGCGTGGCGGTGGATGGCTCGCTGCTGAATGTCCGCGTCATTGCGGTGATGGCGGGCGGCATTCTGTTTGGCCCCTGGGTGGGCGTGACGACCGGCGTCATTGCCGGGCTGCACCGCTTCCTGATCGACATAGATGGCGTCACGTCAGTACCCTGCCTGATCACCAGCATTGTGGCCGGTATCGCCTCTGGCGTAATTAATCGCCGGGTCAGCAAAGAGCAGCGCTGGGGGGCCGGCATAGTGGGCGGCATGCTGTGCGAGGCGCTGACTATGCTGCTGATCCTGTTATGGGCAAAGCCTGCAGCGCTCGGCCTGACGATTGTCTCGGAAATCGCCCTGCCGATGATTCTGGGTGCCTCCAGTATCGGATTGATTGTGCTGCTGGTGCAGAGCGTGGAGGGAGAAAAAGAGGCGATTGCCGCCCGGCAGGCCAAACTTGCGCTGGAGATAGCGAATAAAACGCTGCCGCTGTTTCGTCAGGTAAACAGCGATGCGCTGCGCGAAGTGTGCGATATTATCCGGCGCGACATCCACGCTGATGCGGTTGCCATTACCAATACGCAGCAGATTCAGGCGTATGTCGGCTATGGTGAACAGAACTACCATAATGGCGATGATGGCATCAGCCCCACTACCGCACAGGCGATTGCCAGCGGAAAAATCATCATCAAAAACAACGATGAAGCGCATCGCACGCGCGATATTCACTCAATGCTGGTGATCCCGCTCTGGGAGCAGGGTCAGGTGACCGGCACGCTGAAAATTTACTATCGCCGGGCGCATCGCATTACCGGCTCGCTGAAAGAGATGGCTATCGGGCTGTCGCAGATTATCTCGACCCAGCTGGAGGTATCGCGCGCTGAGCAGCTGCGTGAAATGGCCAATAAGGCGGAACTCCGTGCCCTGCAGAGCAAAATTAACCCTCACTTTTTGTTTAATGCCCTGAACGCTATCTCTGCCTCAATCCGGATGAATCCCGATACTGCCCGTCAGCTGGTTATCAACCTGTCGCGCTACCTGCGCTACAACCTTGAACTCAATGAGGATGAGCTGATCGATATCAAGAAAGAGCTGTGGCAGGTAAAAGATTATATTGCCATTGAGCAGGCGCGCTTCGGCGATAAGCTGTCAATGATCTACGATATCGACGACGATCTGCACTTTACTCTGCCCAGCCTGCTGATTCAGCCGCTGGTGGAAAATGCTATTGTGCACGGCATTCAGCCATGCCGGGGCAAAGGCGTGGTGACGCTCAGCGTGAAAGATCTGGGCGATCGGGTGCGTATCGCCGTACGCGACACCGGACCGGGGATCAGCGACGAGGTGATCCGTCGCGTTGCGCGCAATGAGATGCCGGGCAATAAAATTGGCCTGCTGAACGTTCACCATCGTGTCAGACTGCTGACCGGCCAGGGGCTGATTATCATGCGTCACCAGCCGGGAACGGAAATCGCCTTTAGCCTGCCGAAAAACAGCCAGCCTCTTCCTGCCGCGCTCAGCGTTCAACCGGAAATAACAGTATGAAAGCCATAATAGTGGAAGATGAATTTCTGGCGCGCCAGGAGCTCAGCTGGATGATTCAGCAGCATAGTCAGATCACGGTTGAAGCAAGCTTTGATGACGGGCTGGATGTGCTGAAATATCTGCAGACGCACCGGGTCGACGTGATTTTCCTCGATATTAATATTCCGTCGCTCGATGGCATGCTGCTGGCGCAGAATATTCATCAGTTTACCCACAAGCCCCTGATTGTTTTTATCACTGCCTGGAAAGATTATGCGGTGGAGGCGTTTGAACTCGACGCGTTTGACTACATCCTCAAGCCCTATCATGAGGCGCGCATCATCACCATGCTGAATAAGCTGGAGGCCACCACGCAGCCGCCGCCGCCGCAGAACAGCCCGGCTGTTACGCCGCAGACGGTGAATCTGCAGAAAGATGAGCGCATCATCGTTACCGATATCAACGAT
This sequence comes from Pantoea sp. PSNIH1, assembly GCF_007680655.1. Classification (NCBI taxonomy): domain Bacteria; kingdom Pseudomonadati; phylum Pseudomonadota; class Gammaproteobacteria; order Enterobacterales; family Erwiniaceae; genus Pantoea; species Pantoea sp. PSNIH1. The sequence continues at coordinate 11,512 of NZ_VEIP01000001.1, read as the reverse complement.
ATTTATTATGTAGAAGCGCATGAAAAGCTGACGTTTGTGTATACGCGGCGGGAAGCCTACGTGATGTCAGTGGCCATCAGTGAGTTCTGCAGCCGGCTGCCGGAGGCGCTGTTTTTTCGCTGTCATCGCTCTTACTGTGTGAACCTGAGTAAAATTCGCGAGATAGAGCCGTGGTTTAATAATACCTATCTGGTGAAGCTGCGCGATCTGGAAGCGCAGGTACCGGTAAGCCGCAGCAAAGCCAGACCGTTCCGGCAGCTGATGCGGCTGTAAGGCGGACGACCCGCGCCGTCCGCCGCTGTGTCAGAGCACGCGGCCCAGCGCCTGACGCAGATGCGCGCCGGCACCCAGCAGGCCGGGCTGATCGTGCGTGATCATATACACCGGAATATCGACCAGATAGTCGCGGAAACGTCCCTTATCTTCAAACGCCGCGCGAAAACCGGAGGCTTTGAAAAAGTCGAGGAAGCGCGGCACGATGCCGCCCGCAATATAAACGCCACCAAAGGTGCCGAGGTTCAGCGCCAGGTTGCCGCCAAAGCGTCCCATGATCACGCAGAACAGCGTCAGCGCGCGACGGCAGTCGATACAGGTGTCCTGCAGTGCCCGCTCGGTCACATCTTTGGGCTTGAGGTTTTGCGGCTCGCGCGCGTCAGATTTCACAATCGCGCGGTAAAGGTTGACCAGTCCGGCTCCTGACAGCACGCGCTCGGCAGAAACGTGGCCCATCTCTGCACGCAGCACTTCGAGGATCTGATCTTCCTCTTCGCTGTTCGGCGCGAAATCGACGTGGCCGCCCTCACCCGGCAGACTGACCCAGCGCTGATTGACGTGTACCAGATGACTGACGCCCAGTCCGGTGCCCGCACCGTAGATAGCGATCGGCTTATCTTTAACCGGCGCTTTGCCGCCAAACTGGATCACTTCGTTTTCCGTCAGCATCGGGATCGCCATAGAGACGGCGGTGAAGTCGTTGATAATTTCCAGCGTGCTGAAGCCCAGATTCTGTTTCATCTGGCGCGTTGAGAATGCCCAGTCGTGGTTGGTCATCTCGACCCAGTCTTCGGTGATCGGACAGGCGATAGCGATACAGCCATCAGTCACTGCCTGCTGCTGTTCCGCCAGATAGAAACGGATAACGGCTTCAAGATTGTCGTAGTCTGATGTGGAGAATGTTTTGGCGTGTGAGATGGCGCCGGTCTCTACCTCACACAGCGCGAGACGAGCGTTAGTACCGCCCACATCGCCGACCAGGGCGTATTTTGTCATTCTTCTGCTGCTCCGCTTGGGTCATAAATAGTGGCAAACACTATAGAAGCCTGCCAATAAAACAACAACGCCCGCCGGTGAGGCGGACGCTGTTAATCCAGTGTGATGCACAGCCTGGCGATTGTCAGGCCATCTGTATAGAGGCAACTTTCTTAAACTGCACCACTATTACGCTGATGCAGGGCGGCGGTAACTTTGCGCAGCAGCGGCGGCAGATCCTGTTTTTCCATTACCACTTCAATCAGCGACAAACGCGCGGTTTTGCTGACCACCGCCATCGCCGCCTCCAGCTGCGCGGTTTCGCTGACCCGCCAGCTCTGCGCCGCCCCTTCCAGGCTCATCGCCTGCGGCAGTGCGGTCCAGTTCCAGCGCGCAATGTCATTATAACGCTGTTCCGGACCGTGAATGGCGCGCTCTACGGTATAGCCGTCGTTATTGAGCAGGAAAATCACCGGGCGCTGGCCGTCACGCTGCATGGAGCCCAGCTCCTGAATAGTCAGCTGTGCTGAGCCATCGCCAATGATCAGGATCACCCGGCTGTCGGGCCGCGCCGTCTGCGCACCAAACGCCGCCGGCAGCGTATAGCCAATCGATCCCCACAGCGGCTGTACCAGCAGCTGCGCCCCCTCCGGCAGCTGCAGGGCCGCTGCGCCAAATGCCGCCGTACCCTGATCGGCAAGGATAATATCACCCGGCAGCAGGAAGTGCTGCATTGCCTGCCAGAATGCCTGCTGAGTGATTATCCCTGCAGCAATCTGATGATTTTCCTCGCACTGCATGCTCTCTCCGGTCGGCCAGCGCGGGCAGTGACGCTGATAAACCGACTGCAGCGCCGCCAGCGCCGCCTTCATTGGCAGCGCAAAGCGCTCGCCCGCCACACAGCTGTGAAACGGCTGGATATCGATAACGCGTTCAGCGGAGAGCTGCTGGGTGAAGCCAGCGGTCAGCGTGTCGGTAAAGCGCACGCCTGCGCACAGCGTCACATCCGCCTCCTCAATCGCCCTGCGGATAGCCATGCTGCTGCCCGCCGCCGCGTAAGTGCCGACAAAACCAGGCTGCTGTTCATTGAGCACGCCTTTGCCCATCAGCAGCGTCGCTGACGGGATCGCGCGCAGCTCACGCAGTCCGGCCAGCTGTGCGGCAGCCCCCCAGCGTGCGGCGAGAAAATCAGCCAGCAGCGCCACGCGCTGTGCCGGTGCCAGCAGACGCTCAGCCGCCGCCGCAAAGGCTGCAGCGGCATCTGCGTTTTCGCTGTGCGGCTCAGCGCGGGCTGACGGCGGGGTTATCGCTGCCGCGGCCACATCCACCGCCAGCAGCAGGTAGCCCGGCCGATGCTCATGCAGTGCGGTGCTTACCACGCGATCGATCTCCGCCGCAGCGTTCTCTGCGGTAAGCACCGCTGTCGCGGCGTTGACCTCCTGCGCCATGCGCAGAAAATGGTGAAAATCACCGTCGCCCAGCGAATGGTGCACGCACTCCCCCTGCTGCTGCACCGTCAGCGCCGGCGCACCGACAATCTGGATCACCGGCACATACTCGGCATAGCTGCCGGCGATGCCGTTAATCGCGCTCAGCTCACCCACGCCAAAGGTGGTCAGCAGCGCTGCCGCGCCCTGACAGCGGCCATAGCCGTCAGCGGCATAGGCGGCGTTAAGCTCGTTGGCACAGCCGACCCAGGCGATCGCCGGATGCGCGATCACGCTATCGAGAAACTGCAGATTGTAGTCGCCCGGCACGCCAAACAGGTGACGGATGCCCGCCTCATCCAGCCTCTGTAACAGATAGTCGCTTACGGTGAACCTCTTCATCAGATGCTCCTTCCAGGGGGAATGTTCTGGAGTATCAGCGATGGCTTTGAAAGGAAGCGACTTTTTAACCGCGATTGCGCCGGGCTGAATGGCAAGCATTCGTTACGGCGTGATATCTCTCTGCAGAATGGGATCTTTCACGCTTTTTAGCGCAGTGTAAACGCATACACTAACTGGCCGGAATGCTCATTTCTATTGCAGGATAACTCTAAGCCATGCCTCTTTTTCCTCATCCCGATCGTTATCAGCAGATGCACTATCGCCGCAGTGGCCAGAGCGGGCTGAAACTGCCCGCTATTTCACTGGGGCTCTGGCACAACTTTGGCGACGCGACGCGCGTCGATACCAGTCGCGAACTGCTGCGCCACGCCTTTAACTGCGGCATTACTCATTTCGATCTGGCCAATAACTATGGTCCTCCGCCCGGTTCTGCAGAGAGCAACTTCGGTCGTATTTTGCGGGAAGATTTCTCCGGCCTGCGCGATGAGCTGGTGATCTCTACCAAAGCGGGATACACCATGTGGGACGGCCCTTATGGTGACTGGGGGTCGCGTAAATACCTGATCGCCAGCCTCGATCAGAGCCTGAAACGCATGGGGCTGGAGTATGTGGATATTTTTTATCACCATCGTCCCGACCCGCATACGCCGCTGGAAGAGACGATGCGCGCGCTCGATCACTGCGTCCGTCAGGGCAAAGCGCTCTATGTTGCGCTCTCTAACTATCCGGCTGAGCAGGCCGCACGCGCTATAGCGCTGCTGCGTGAGCTCGGTACGCCCTGTCTGATTCATCAGCCGCGCTATTCGCTGTTTGAACGCGGCCCGGAACAGGGCCTGCTGGATGTGCTGGGCGAACAGGGAACCGGCTGCATCGCCTTTTCACCGCTGGCGGGCGGCATACTGACCGATCGCTATTTAGCGGGCATCCCGCAGGATTCGCGTGCTGCCAGCGGCAGTAAATTCCTGAATGAGGACCAGCTTACCGCAGAGAAAATGGAAAAAGTCCGGCAGCTGCAGGCGCTGGCGCAGCAGCGCGGGCAGAAGCTGGCGCAGATGGCGCTGAGCTGGGTGTTACGCGATCCGCGCATCACTTCAGTGCTGATTGGCGCCAGCAAAATCGCGCAGATTGACGACGCGGTAGCGATGCTGAGCCAGCCGGCGCTGACTCCTGAAGAGCTGCAGGCGATCGATCGGATCCTGATGTAACCGCTCTCTTTTACGGCAGCAGGGGCGGTTAACTAACCGCATATTCTGCTGCCGTCGTACTTTTTCAGACTAACTCTCAAGGCTAAGCTGGTCCGATGTGGCACACTGGTCTGACGATAGCAGTGATAAGCTGTCGCAAGGAGATAACATGAAATCTGCACTTTTCGTTGCCGTTTTGCTGGCAACATTATCGCCGCTGGTGCCACACACAGCCCATGCTACCAGCGCTACCATCGATCTTGCCCCCGGCGTCAGTTTACAGCTGGGAGAACGTGACCGTCGCGGCTATTACTGGGATGGCGGGAACTGGCGCGAACCGCGCTGGTGGAACGACCGCTACCAGTATAATGAACATCGCTGGTGGCGCCATGAAGAGTGGAAGCGTCATAAAGCGTGGGAGCGCGACCGCGAACATGAACGACGCCGGCACGAGCGGGAGCGCTGGCGTGAACAGGATCGTCATCATGAACGGGAACGTCGCGCGCACTGGCGACACGGCGGCCCGCCGCATCCTCATGACCACCATCACTAAACCCTCTCCCGGCGCCTTCGCGCCGGTTTTTACGCTACCAGCCGAGCGCTTCTCCCACCAGTAAATAGATGTTCAGTGCCACGACCAGCATCACAATCAGGCGACCGGTGTTCTGCATCAGGCGGGAGTTGACCAGTTCATCCCCCATCAGCTCACGATTCCCGGTAAACGCCAGCAGCGGGATCAGCGCCAGCGCGATACCAAAACTCAGCAGCACCTGACTCATCACCAGAATGCGCGTCGGGTCCCAGCCAGCCCAGATAACAATAAATGAGGGCAGCATGGTAATCACCCGCCGGACCCACAGCGGAATATGAAACCGGATAAAGCCCTGCATCACCACCTGCCCTGCCAGGGTGCCGACCACCGTGGAGGAGAGTCCGGCCGCCACCAGGCTCAATCCAAATACAATCGCTGCGGCCTGCCCGAGCAGCGGCTCCAGCGTCAGATACGCCTGGTCAAGATCGACAATGGAGGTGTGTCCGCTGAAGTGAAACGCCGCCGCCGCCGTGGCCATCATTGCCAGGTTCACGAAGCCGGCAATGGTCATCGCAATCGCCACATCCAGTTTAGTGGAGGAGTAGCGTTCGGCTTTGGTGCCTTTATTACCGTGCTGGGTCAGCGCTGAATGCAGATAGATAACGTGCGGCATAATGGTGGCACCCAGTACACCGGCTGCCAGAAATACCGCGTCAGACCCCGGTAACGAAGGCAGGGCCATCCCGGTAACGAGCTGGCTGACGCTGGGCTGGGAGAAAAAGAGCTCAACGATATAGGCCGCGGCAACAAACAGCAGCAGGCCACCAATCACCCGCTCCAGCGGTTTCTGTCCGCGGCTTTGCAGCATCAGGATCAAAAAGGTCGCAATGCCGGTCAGTACGGCGCCCTGCAGCAGTGAGATGCCAAGCAGCAGCTTAAAGCCCAGCGCGGCACCGATAAACTCTGCCAGGTCGGTCGCCATCGCGATGATTTCGGCCTGCACCCAGTAAAACCAGACGGCGGGACGCGGGAAACGGTCGCGTATGTGCTCCGCCAGGTTTTTACCGGTTGCGATCCCCAGCTTGGCTGACATCAGCTGGATCAGCATCGCCATGACGTTTGCCCAGACCACCACCCACAGCAGCTTATAGCCATAGGCGGCTCCTGCCTGAATGTTGGTGGCAAAGTTACCCGGATCGATATAACCGATAGCGGCGATAAACGCAGGCCCCAGCAGGGCGAGCTTGAGTTTTCTGGCTCCGCGGGCGGCGCGCTCTGCGGTGCGGCTTTCTGACATAGTGTGATCCTGTCCTGACGCGTGTAGACCCGCTGAGTTTAAGGGGCCTTACAGGCAAGTAAAATCTGGTTATATTTATCGCAGTAATAGATAGTGCTATAAAGTATAGCCAATGCTATACATCAACGCAAAGATCGGCCTCTGACAAAGCATAGAACGGATTTACTCTACGCCCGGAACAAATTATAAACAATCTCTGTGTGGATAAATTGTGTGAGCGGTTTGTTACGGTGATGTGAGCAGGCAGAGTTATCCGCAAAAAATTGCGATACTGAATACTTATAATGCGGGTTTGATCTCGTTTTTAAGTAACGTGTTACATAGAATACGCAGCAAAATACAACCCTCCTCAAATTTGGAGCCGATATGTCCCATATTTTGCATTTCCTTTTAGCACTGGTGGTCGTCGGCGTGCTGGCCCTGCTGGTCAGTCACGACCGTAAAAGTATTCGCTTTCGCTATATCGCACAGCTTTTAGTGATTGAACTCCTGCTGGCGTGGTTTTTCCTGACCTCTGAGGCGGGACTGGGCTTTGTTAAGGGCTTTGCCAGCATGTTTGATTACCTGCTGAAATATGCAGGTGAAGGCACCAATTTTGTGTTTGGCGGCATGAACGAAAAGGGACTCGCCTTCTTCTTCCTTAATGTTTTATGCCCTATCGTCTTTATTTCTGCGCTGATCGGTATTTTGCAGCATTTCCGCATTCTGCCGTGGATCATCCGCGGTATCGGAACCGTGCTGTCAAAAGTGAACGGCATGGGCAAGCTGGAGTCTTTTAACGCCGTCAGTTCTCTGATTCTGGGACAGTCAGAAAACTTCATCGCGTATAAAGATATTCTCGGCAAAATGTCGCAGCGTCGTATGTACACCATGGCGGCCACCGCTATGTCGACCGTATCGATGTCCATTGTTGGCGCCTACATGACCATGCTGCAGCCAAAGTATGTGGTTGCCGCACTGGTGCTGAATATGTTCAGTACCTTTATCGTTCTGTCGCTGATCAACCCTTACCGCGTAGAGAATGAAGAAGATCTGCAGCTGCAGGATCTGCATAAAGGTCAGAGCTTCTTTGAGATGCTGGGTGAATATATTCTTGCCGGATTTAAAGTGGCGATTATCGTTGCGGCTATGCTGATTGGCTTTATTGCCCTGATCTCCGGTCTGAATGCGCTGTTTGACCTGATTTTTGGTATCAGCTTCCAGGGCGTGCTGGGCTATGTATTCTATCCGTTTGCCTGGGTGATGGGTGTTCCGGCTCATGAAGCGCTGCAGGTAGGCAGTATCATGGCCACCAAACTGGTCTCTAACGAATTTGTGGCGATGATGGATCTGCAGAAAGTTGCAGGCCAGCTGTCACCTAACGCAGAGGGCATTCTTTCGGTGTTCCTGGTATCGTTCGCTAACTTTTCATCCATCGGGATTGTGGCTGGCGCGATTAAAGGACTGCATGAAGAACAGGGCAACGTGGTATCACGCTTTGGCCTGAAACTGCTCTACGGTTCAACGCTGGTCAGCGTGCTCTCAGCTGCCATTGCCGGTCTGGTACTCGCTTTCTGATTATCAGGGCGGGCTTCGGCTCGCCCTGCTCTCCTGCTCAGCCGTTACGCCTTCAGCACCACGCTTCCCGCTTTTCTCTGCGCTTTCTGCACATCACTGATTTTCATCAACGGAATAGCTGCCGCTATAAAGCGTGCGTTGCAGGGAGCAGAACTGACAGAAAAGGTCATTCAGGAAGAGATTTATCGCAGTAACGGGAAGATATTCAGAGCAACAACGAAGATTTGGTGGAGATAAGCGGGATCGAACCGCTGACCTCTTGCATGCCATGCAAGCGCTCTCCCAGCTGAGCTATACCCCCACATCTGGAATCATTCTTTCGGTTCAAACCGTTGGGAGCGGTTTGGTGGAGCTAAGCGGGATCGAACCGCTGACCTCTTGCATGCCATGCAAGCGCTCTCCCAGCTGAGCTATAGCCCCGTACCGAAAAAACTGCCGGGCAGACCCGACGGACGGCATAATATGAAACCGCTCTGAGTGTGTCAACGGCAAATTCTCGTTCTGTGTGCAATCGCTGAAAAAGACGGCAAACCCGTGTTGTAGTGACCTTTTTTTCGCCACTTATGCTCCTCCTGCTGCTGATGGTGGCCAAAAAGCAGCGCGCTGGCGGGTTAAATTCAGGTTAAAGATGTTAGCGCCAGGCTTGTTTTCGTTAATGGTCCGTGTAAAACTTCGCACGCTAATTAACCGGTTGACCTGCCAGGGTTAGCTCCTTAATAACCGGTAAAATCATCCCTTTGTTTAATAAAAGAAAAAGAGAATTATGTCACTACATACTCCTAAAGAGATCGCCCAGCTGGCGATTCAGGCTGGCGTGGCTAAAAGCCGCCTGCCCGTTTCAACCTTATTAATCCTTGGCTTTATGGCTGGTGCCTTTATCGCTACCGGCTTCCTGCTTGATCTGCACGTCATTAACCAGCTGCCTGCTGAATGGGGCTCATTCTCAAGCTTTCTGGGCGCTGCCGTATTCCCGGTCGGTCTGATTCTGACCGTGCTGGCTGGCGGTGAGCTGCTGACGGGCAATATGATGACGCTGCCGGTGGCGTGGTTTGCCCGCCGTATCAGCGCTTTGAGCGTCCTGCGTAACTGGTTCTGGGTTACGGTTGCGAACTTTATTGGTAGCGTCGCCGTCGCCTGGTTCTTTGGGCATATGCTGGGCATGACGGAAGGTGACTACCTGAAAAAAACCGTTGCGATTGCGCACGCTAAAGTCAGCGCCGATTTCCTGCATGCCTTTATCTCTGGCGTGGGCTGTAACTGGCTGGTCTGCCTGGCGGTATGGCTGGCGTTTGCCAGTAAAGATATGGTGGGCAAAATCATGGGGATGTGGTTCCCGGTGATGGCGTTCGTGGCCATTGGTTTCCAGCACGTCGTGGCGAACATGTTTATTGTGCCGGCGGCTATCTTTGCGGGTCAGATGAGCTGGGCCGAGTTTGCGCCTAACGTAATTGCCGTGTTCCTTGGCAACGCCGTAGGGGGAGCTATCTTCGTCGGTCTGACCTATTTCCTGGCGTTCCGCCCTGAACAGGCAGTTGCTCGCGAAGCCTCGTAACCTATTAATGTCTTTTATTGGTCGTAAAAAGCATTTTCTGTCCGGATTACTTTTCCCAGTAACGTTTTGTTGTAATATGTAGAGCTAATGTATTCAACAGGGACAGCATCGTGAAAAAGGAATGGCTAACCCCCGAAGAGCTCGCGCTTGAAACGGGCTACAGTCGGCAGACGGTGAACAAATGGATCAAACGCGAAAACTGGACCACCACGCCTAAGCCCGGCGTACAGGGCGGCAAAGCGCGTTTGATCCATATCGATGAGCGGGTGAAAAGCTTTATTCAGTCCACCCGCCACGCGAGTGAACCGGCAGCGAATTACGCCGCTCAGCAGAATACGTTACCTGCGTTATTAATAAATTCTGTCCAGCAAATGACGCAGACAGAACAGGACCAGCTCGCCGCCCTGTTACTGCGTGAAGGGATCCGCGGTGTTCTGGAAAGGCTGGGTATTCAGGATGCATAAAAAAGCCGGAGGCAATTGCTTCCGGCTTTTTTGTTGTACCTGATAACGCTCCCGCGGCGTGCGAGAGCGATAAGCTATCAGGCGTTAGCTTCGCGCTCAGCAATAAATGCCAGCGCTTTATCAATCCGCGCAACGCTGCGGCTGCGGCCAATCGCTTCCACGGTCACATCCAGCGCCGGCGACTGCCCTGCTCCGGTAACGGCAACACGCAGCGGCATGCCCACTTTCCCCATACCCAGCTCAAGTTCATCCGCCGCGCTCTGAATCGCATGGTGAATCTGCTCTGCATTCCAGTCGCTGTCGCTCAGTGCAGCCAGCTTGTCACGCACCCGCTCCAGCGGCTGACGCGCAACCGGACGCAGATGCTTCTTCGCGGCATCCGCATCAAAGGCGTCAAACTCTTCATAGAAGTAGCGGCAGGAAGCGGCAATCTCCACCAGCGTTTTGCAGCGGTCGCCCAGCAGCGTCACCAGTTTTGCCAGTTCAGGCCCGGTGCGGGTATCGATCTGCTGCTGTTCAATGTGCCACTGCAGATGCGTCGCCACATACTCTGGCGGCAGCGTAGTAATATAGTGGTGATTCAGCCACTGCAGTTTTTCAGTGTTGAAAGCGCTGGCTGATTTACTGACCGCATCCAGCGTAAACAGCGATTTCATCTCAGGAATGCTGAAGATCTCCTGATCGCCATGAGACCAGCCCAGACGAACCAGATAATTAAGCAGCGCCTCCGGCAGATAGCCATCGTCGCGATACTGCATCACGCCTACCGCGCCGTGACGCTTGGAGAGTTTTTTACCATCATCACCGAGGATCATGGAGACGTGCGCATAGACAGGAACCTGCGCGCCAATCGCTTTCAGGATGTTGATCTGACGCGGTGTGTTATTGATGTGATCTTCACCACGGATAACGTGCGTGATCCCCATGTCCCAGTCATCCACCACTACGCAGAAGTTGTAGGTCGGTGAACCATCGGTACGACGAATGATCAGGTCGTCCAGCTCCTGATTGCTGAATTCAATCGGGCCGCGGATCTGATCGTCAAAGATGACAGAGCCATCCTGCGGATTACGGAAACGGACCACGCACGGCTCATCAGCAGCGTGATGTTCATGGCTGTCGCGGCAGCGACCGTCATAGCGTGGCTTTTCACCGTTAGCCATCTGCTCTTCACGCAGTGCATCAAGACGCTCGCGGGAGCAGTAGCACCTGTAGGCGGTGCCCGCTTCCAGCATCTCATCAATGACGTCGTTATAGCGGTCAAAACGTTTGGTCTGATAGTAAGGACCTTCATCCCAGTCAAGGCTCAGCCAGTTCATACCATCCATAATGGCTTCGATCGCTTCCGGCGTGGAGCGCTCCAGGTCAGTGTCCTCAATACGCAGGACAAACTCGCCTTCGTAATGACGTGCAAAAAGCCAGGAGTAAAGCGCGGTGCGGGCGCCTCCAACGTGCAGATAGCCGGTCGGGCTGGGGGCGAAGCGGGTTTTAATTTTCATTCAGCATTGCCTTAGATGCGCAGGTTTTCTTGTCTGGATGACAAAAAAACGGGTTAACGCGAAAAAACAGTGCGCACATTCTAGCAGGTGGAGATGATTCCTCAATCACTCTCACCGCCGCTGCCGTAGCGCAAACGGCTTTTTCTGCTAATAAAACCAGCACATTGGCTAAAACCCCTTCAGGGTGACTATTTTTAAAGCGAACAAACATTTTAATTTTAAAAAGCGTTGACTCACTTCGAAGGATCCCTATAATGCGACTCCACACAGCGGGGGTGATTAGCTCAGTTGGTAGAGCATCTCCCTTACAAGGAGGGGGTCGGCGGTTCGAACCCGTCATCACCCACCAC
>NZ_VEIP01000019.1:0-601 GCF_007680655.1 Pantoea sp. PSNIH1 | reverse complement strand
GGTTGGATCACCTCCTTACCTGAAGATACCTTCCCGCGAAGTGCTCACACAGATTGTCTGATAGAAAGTAACGAGCAGAAAAACCTCTACAGGCTTGTAGCTCAGGTGGTTAGAGCGCACCCCTGATAAGGGTGAGGTCGGTGGTTCAAGTCCACTCAGGCCTACCAAATTCTCCCGATTTCTGCGTTATGACAACGGCTCGCATAGTTCACTATGCTTCGCGTCGTCACGCCTTGAACTCGAAAGAATTGGGTAAAGGGTTTTGCGAATCATTGGGGCTATAGCTCAGCTGGGAGAGCGCCTGCCTTGCACGCAGGAGGTCAGCGGTTCGATCCCGCTTAGCTCCACCATCAACGTCCCCACGTTGATACTCAACTTCTGAATGCATTTTCGAGTGCATTGCGAAGTTATTGCTCTTTAACAATCCGGAACAAGCTGAAAATTTGAAACGACCGCGTCCGGTCACCCTCCGTAATAAGGGTGGCAGAACGATGCGGCCGGGTCTCAAGATTATCGCGATTCACAGCGTTCAAAACGCCTGTGGGTTGTGAGGTTAAGCGACCAAGCGTACACGGTGGATGCCCTGGCAGTCAGAGGCGAT
>NZ_VEIP01000017.1:0-938 GCF_007680655.1 Pantoea sp. PSNIH1 | reverse complement strand
ACCTGCGGTTGGATCACCTCCTTACCTGAAGATACCTTCCCGCGAAGTGCTCACACAGATTGTCTGATAGAAAGTAACGAGCAAAGCGTCTTACGAATGAGACTTAGTGTCCCCTTCGTCTAGAGGCCTAGGACACCGCCCTTTCACGGCGGTAACAGGGGTTCGAATCCCCTAGGGGACGCCATTTGCTGGTAATGAGTGAAAGACATTGCCATTAATACTTCAGAATATGCTGTTAAGCATATTGCGAAGTATTTGCTCTTTAACAATCCGGAACAAGCTGAAAATTTGAAACGACCGCGTCGTATTCGTTCTCCGTAATAAGAACGATGCGCGATGCGGCCGGGTCTCAAGATTATCGCGATTCACGAGCGTTCAAAACGCCTGTGGGTTGTGAGGTTAAGCGACCAAGCGTACACGGTGGATGCCCTGGCAGTCAGAGGCGATGAAGGACGTGCTAATCTGCGAAAAGCGCCGGCAAGGTGATATGAACCGCTACAGCCGGCGATGTCCGAATGGGGAAACCCGGTGCACTCTGTGCATCATCGTTTGATGAATACATAGTCAAACGAGGCGAACCGGGGGAACTGAAACATCTAAGTACCCCGAGGAAAAGAAATCAACCGAGATTCCCCCAGTAGCGGCGAGCGAACGGGGAGCAGCCCAGAGCCTGAATCAGCTTGTGCGTTAGTGGAAGCGTCTGGAAAGGCGCGCGATACCGGGTGACAGCCCCGTACACGAAAACGCACTTGCTGTGAGCTCGAAGAGTAGGGCGGGACACGTGGTATCCTGTCTGAATATGGGGGGACCATCCTCCAAGGCTAAATACTCCTGACTGACCGATAGTGAACCAGTACCGTGAGGGAAAGGCGAAAAGAACCCCGGCGAGGGGAGTGAAACAGAACCTGAAACCGTGTACGTACAAGCAGTGGGAGCCT
>NZ_VEIP01000016.1:0-4158 GCF_007680655.1 Pantoea sp. PSNIH1 | reverse complement strand
GGTGCTGATACCCAGAGTCGAACTGGGGACCTCACCCTTACCAAGGGTGCGCTCTACCAACTGAGCCATATCAGCACATCTGGAGCGGGCAGCGGGAATCGAACCCGCATCATCAGCTTGGAAGGCTGAGGTAATAGCCATTATACGATGCCCGCATCCTGGAACTCGGCTACCTGTTCTTTCTGTAGCTTTTGAATAATAAAAGAAGACCTTTTACTATTCGAGCCAGTCAGAGTTTCCGACTGACCCTGACCACACAGATGTGCAATCTGAATCCGGAGGTGAGAGATTTGAACTCACCCATCAGGTAAACTCTTACCTGATGCCCAACCAGGAGGCTGAGATGGTGGTGGGAGAAGGATTCGAACCTTCGAAGTCTGTGACGGCAGATTTACAGTCTGCTCCCTTTGGCCGCTCGGGAATCCCACCTACTTGATGGTGCCGGCTACCGGAATCGAACTGGTGACCTACTGATTACAAGTCAGTTGCTCTACCAACTGAGCTAAGCCGGCATCAAGTGACGCGCATTCTAGGAAGACCGGCTCCGAGATGCAACAAGAAAATCATCATTTTTATTCTTTTGCTTACTATTTGTGCAAAAGCTCTCAACAGCAGGCATTACTGTCGCTTCTTCACTCATATCTGGTACAAATGTTCACCACCGCGTTCAGCGGCTACGCTCTGTTTTCTCTTTGACTGAACTGCCCGGGGTTAAACTATTTACTGGTTTTTTTAGCGGCTGATAGAAAAACACAGCTTTTTTCATTCCACCAGGTGAAAAAAATGTGGCGTGTTCTGCGAAAGCGCTCGCACGATCATCATTTTGCTTCTGTTTAAAGTGACACTGGTGTTAACCTCCTGCCCACTGTTTCCGTTAATTTATCTTCTATGACGCGCAATCGCGTTCAGGACGCTTCATGATGAGGCAGGGATGAACCACACTTTGCGGTCAGATATATGCTTATGAGTAGAAAAACAACGCCACTGACCACCCCTTATCTGCAATTCGACAGACAGCAGTGGGCTGCGCTGCGTGACTCAGTGCCTATGACACTGGATGAGCGTGAAGTTGAGCGCCTGCGCGGTATCAATGAAGATCTCTCTCTTGATGAGGTTGCTGAGATCTATCTTCCTCTATCACGTCTGCTGAACTTCTACATCAGTTCTAATTTGCGACGTCAGGCCGTACTGGAACAGTTTCTCGGCACCAACGGGCAAAAGATCCCTTATATCATCAGCATTGCCGGCAGCGTTGCCGTCGGAAAAAGCACGACTGCGCGCGTGCTGCAGGCGCTGCTTAGCCGCTGGCCGGAACATCGCAAAGTAGAATTGATCACCACTGATGGTTTCCTGCATCCGAATGCCGTGCTGAAAGAGCGCGGTCTGATGAAGAAGAAAGGGTTTCCGCAGTCCTACGATATGCATCGCCTGGTAAAGTTTGTTTCCGATCTCAAGTCGGGCGCCAGCCAGGTCACGGCACCGGTCTACTCGCATCTGATTTATGATGTCATCCCTGACGGCGATAAAGTGGTTGAGCAGCCTGATATCCTGATTCTGGAAGGGCTTAACGTGCTGCAGAGCGGTATGGACTACCCGCACGATCCGCATCACGTATTTGTTTCTGACTTTGTGGATTTCTCAATCTATGTGGATGCTCCGGAAACCTTACTGGAACGCTGGTACATCAACCGCTTCCTGAAATTCCGTGAAGGTGCTTTCAGCGATCCCGATTCCTACTTTCATCACTATTCGCAGCTGCCGAAAGAGGATGCCGTTAACATTGCGCGCGGGCTGTGGCAGGAAATCAACGGTCTTAACCTGAAAGAAAATATTCTGCCAACGCGTGAGCGCGCCAGCCTGATTATGACCAAAGAGGCTAACCACGCCGTTCAGAGCGTAAGGCTGAGGAAGTAACAGCAAAAAGCCCTGCGTGCAGGGCTTTTATCATAGTGCTGTGGCTAGCCGTTATCTGGCCTGAGTGAGATCTCCCCGCCAACCCAGGATTTAATCACTCCCTCCTGTTCCAGCAGCAGGCCACCCTGCTTATCTATCCCGCGCGCAATACCGTAAACTTCGCGCTCACCAATCAGTAATTTAACCGGACGATTGATAAAATTATCCAGCTTTTCCCAGCGCTGAATAAAGGGAGCCAGACCGTCGCGCTCAAAAAGCGGTAACGCCGCACGCAGACTGTTAATGATACTGGCTGCCAGCTGGTTGCGATCGATAGTCACGCCCGCTTCCTGCAGGTTGATCCAGCCCTGATTGATTTCTGAAGTGCCTTCACCCCGCATTCCCAGGTTGATGCCTGCCCCCATAACAATCTGCGCCGCATCGCCGGTTTTACCGGTGAGTTCAACCAGGATGCCAGCAAGTTTACGATCGTTAAGATAGAGATCGTTTGGCCACTTCACACGGACATTTTCAGCGCCAAGGGACTGAATCACTTCCGCCATGACAATCCCTATGACCAGGCTCAGCCCCATCGCAGCAGCTGGTCCCTGCTCCAGACGCCAGTACATCGACAGATAGAGGTTGGCTCCAAAAGGCGAAAACCATTTACGTCCGCGGCGTCCACGTCCTGCCTGCTGGTACTCCGCAACGCAGGCAAAACCTGACTCAAGCTGATCCATGCGATCAAGCAGGTACTGGTTGGTTGAGTCTATAACCGGAATAACGGCGATACCCGGGGTCTCCAGATGAGTATGGATAAGCGCTTCATCCAGCAGCTGCAGAGGCGCAGCCAGGCTGTAGCCTTTTCCTGTCACAGTAAAGACATCCAGACCCCAGCTTTTCAGAGTCTGTATGTGCTTATTAACTGCAGCACGGCTCATGCCCAGCGCTTCACCCAGATGTTCACCTGAGTGGAATTCACCGTCAGCCAGCAACGCAGCCAGCTTGAGAGGGACGCTTTGATCTTTCATGCAATAACCTCAACTGCATTACGCTCGCCATTGGCGCCGATAAAACGCACTTCAGGTTCCAGCCAGACATTGAACTTCTTACCCACATGCTGCCGCACCGTATGTGCCAGTGTAACAATCTCCTGCGGCGTGGCGCGATCCTGATTGATCAGAACCAGCGCCTGCTGGCGATGTACGGCGGCGCCGCCTACGCTGAAGCCCTTAAGCTGACACTGGTCGATTAACCAGCCTGCCGCCAGTTTTACCTCGCCATCAGGCTGAGGATAGTGTGGTATCGCAGGCCATTGCGCGAGCAGCTCTGTCAGCTGCTCAGCTGAAACAAGCGGGTTTTTAAAGAAGCTGCCCACATTTCCGGTAACGCGCGGATCGGGCAGTTTGCTTTGACGCATCTGACATACAGCATGGCAGACATCCCAGGCGGTAGTCGTCGCCGGGTTAAGTTTTGCCAGATCGCCATAACTCAGTACCGGTTTCCACGCTTTCATCAGGCGCAGTCCGATCGCGATGATGACGTAATCATCTTTGAGCGCGTGTTTAAATATGCTATCGCGATAGCCAAAGCCGCACTCTTCACGATAGAGCCTTTTAGTGGCTGATGTAGGCAGATGCAGTACATCGACATAGTGACAGACATCTTTAAACTCTACGCCATAGGCACCGATATTCTGGATCGGAGCGGAGCCTGACATACCGGGAATGAGCGCCAGGTTTTCCAGGCCAGGGATCCCTTTTTTCAGGGTATATTCCACTAACTCATGCCAGTTTTCACCGGCGCCAGCGTGCACATGCCAGGCTTCTTCATGCTCTTCAGGCTGAATACCTTTGATGGCATTAACGACGACGGTGCCGTTGAAATCCTCGAGGAACAGAACATTGCTTCCTTCACCGAGGATAATAAAGGGTTGATTGCGCTGCTGGCTGGAGTGCCACGCTGCGGTAATGGCTTCTGCGCTATCAGCGATAATCAGCGATTGTGCGTCGATCTCAAGACCGAGCGTATTACATGCTTTAAGGGAGGTACCTGGGCTGGACATTTCACGGCCTTTACTGAGTAATCTGGCCGTAGTTTACCCGATTGACTAACCAGGAGTGGGTGTTTTGATGGTTTTAGTGAGGAAATTTTGCTTTTCTGCAGACGTAAAAAAGCCCTGAACGCGTGTTCAGGGCTTTTTTACTTGATGGATGCCTGGCAGTTCCCTACTCTCGCATGGGGAGGCCCCACACTACCATCGGC
>NZ_VEIP01000015.1:0-7478 GCF_007680655.1 Pantoea sp. PSNIH1 | reverse complement strand
AAAAAAATAGCAATGAAAGAAATTGTTGACGTATTTGAGGATATGTTCTTTGATGCTGGTAATCTCTCTTTAATAGAGCTTGCGTCTGTGAAATCATCTGTGTTTGTCATGGTTAGGCAGTTTTATTTGATATTAAAGATGATTGATGAGGCTTCAATGGACTTATCCCTTACCGAGATTGAAAAAAGAAAGTACTATGCATGGCTTTTTAATATGACAGATTACAGTCTCATTAGATTGGTTTTTTTCTGTATTTTCTATTATAAAGATATCGCTGCATTTGATTACATGAGAAATAACAATGATTTTATTAGCGAGGCTAAGTCTTTAGGGATTCAAAGTTACATAGATAGTATAAAGGATAGAAAGTCTAAGTTAGGTATTGATTGAATAAGATTGAAGAGGTATCTTTCAGAGAAAGAAAACCACCGCTACCAACGGTGGTTTTCGATGGTTCTTGGAGCTACCAACTCTTTGAACCGCGGTAACTGGCTTCAGCAGAGCGCAGGTACCTAAACTGTCTTTTCAGTGTAGCCGTAGTATGGTGATCACTTCAAGAACTCTTGTTGAGTAATCCTTAACAACCTCGCTCTGCAAACCTGTTACCGTTGGCTACCGCCAGTGGCGCTTTGTCGTGTCTGTCAGGGTTGGACTCAAGAGAACAGTTACCTGAACAAGACGTGGTAGTCGGGCTGAACGGGGAGTTCGTGCATACAGCCCAGCTTGGAGCGAACCACCTAAGCAGCACCCAGTGTCAGGCGTGGTATGAGAAAACGCGGCCATAACAGCGGAAAGACACGGGCTAAGCTGTAAGGTGGGAACAGGAGAGCGCACGAGGGAGCCACCGGAGGGAAACGTCCGGTATCTTTAAGTCCTGTCGGGTTTCGCCCCTTCTGATTTGAGCACCGGGAATCGCCAGATTTCTGTGATGCTCGTCAGGAGGGCGAAGCCTATGGAAAACCGGGGTACCGGGGACTAGGCTCGGGGGTAAAGGGGGGCGCTGTTGACGTTGACCTGGAGGATTTATGGCTGGTCGTCTGCATGTTGTATCTAAGACTGAAAAGCAGTTTCTTGATGATGCTGTCTTTGCAGCGGAACGGGCAAAGGGTAAAAAGCTGTCCGGGCCGGAAAAAAAAGAGGTGCTGCGCGTTGCCCGTGAGCAGCTTCTGGGACAGCGTGAAGCTGAGGCCGCTAAACAGGCACGGGCAGAAGAACGACAGGCCGCTGAATTCACCTGGAGCAAGCCTAAGCCTTTTCGTCGTTAGTCAGCAACGCTCGCCGCAGCGTTCGTCTGGCGCAGCCAGGGGGACCGAGGAAGCGTCATTTCACCTGTTCTCAGCATATGGCATGTACGCGCCGGAGCGTTTGATGACGAAACAGCAAAAAACTGCGCTTAACATGGCGAAATTCATTCAGGACCAGAGTCTGCTCTTGCTGGAAAGGCTCAACGAGCTGGATTTAGACAGTGAAGCGGATATGTGCGAAAAGCTTCATGAGGATGCTGAACGTCTTCATGCTGTGCTTCTGGACAGGTTAAATCAGGAATAACGGTAACCGGATGGCAAAAGTATCTATCAGTGAGGCCGCCAGGCTTACAGGTAAAAGCAGAACAACGCTGCACAGGTTAATAAAAACAGGTGAACTGTCTACTTGTGCAGGTGTGCGTAATTCAAAAATGATAGATATTTCAGAGCTTATTCGTGTTTTCGGTAATATTTCTGTTCCGGTCACTGAACAGTACAGCGAACAGGCTTCTGAACAGCGTGTTACAGTGCCTGATACGGCTAATGAACAGATGATTAACAGTCTGAAACAGGAAGTTGAACATCTCAGGACTCTTGTTTCTGCCCAGGAGTCTCATATCGACAGCCTCAAACAATCACTGCAGCTACTTGAGCATAAAAAAGATATGCAGCAGCCTCAGCTGTCCCCGGTGAAATGGTGGCAGTTCTGGAAATAGCCGGCTGACATCACCTGCTTTTCCGGTAATTCTGGCCCCGACGGCGCGGTTGCTTTTGCGCTTCCTGCGACTCAGCTGGTATCTGTGCATCGGGGTGACGAATTGTTGAGTTCTTGCGAGGTTTCCCCAGGTCGCTGACCTGTTCGCGGCTTACGCCGGGCTGACTTGCGTCAGACTCCCTCCACACACCAGTCTCCTGGTGTCGCCATCGATACCGAGCCGTTCTTTTTCCTTTCTTAATGAAACCTGCCTGCAGTCGTGCCGGCAGCGTCGCGGTTAAAAGCCCGTTCAGGGCGTATGAAAACACGTAATACGTGCACGTCAGATTGTGGAAATCGCCGTCAGGCGTTGTGCTGCAGGGGCTGCAGTGTGGTTTTTTCACGCGTCACTTTGTTCCCGCTTTGCGGGCATCAAAGTGACGCCGTTCAGTCCGGAGCCGCGGCTGCATCTGCAGAAGGTGTGCTTTCCGGAAAACGGAATGGTGATCGCAGAACATAGCGGACTATGACGGCAGGCCGGTTCAGGCTTATCGTCGTGATGGTTGCCGTGACGTAAACGTCCGGGCAAGTGGCAGGACAGGCCTCGCTGTTCGCTGCATTGTGGAATGTACCTTCATCGCCAGGCAGTAGGAGCCATGATTGTCGATATCTGCTTTCAAAGGCGGGCAGATGTACCACACTGATGTGTTCTCCCTTTCAGGCTGCAGGAGTGTTGTATGCCACCCGAAGGCGATCCTCTCAGGCATCCGGATCATTGGTGGTCGTCGTGGACGACATCAGTACGCGGACATACTATCAACGGAGTTTCTTTATGGTCAACCGGAGGGGTTATGGACGTTTTCATCACGACAGCACACTTTAGCAACGGGAAAATGTGGCTGCAGCTTAGTGACGCACGCGTTCTTGGCGTGCCGCTGGCTTCTTTTCCACGGCTCAGGGATGCCGGCGCGGCGCAGCTGGCTGATTATGAGCTGTCCCCGCGCGGTATTCACTGGGACGCGCTGGACGAAGACCTGTCGCTTGCGGGGTTACTGAGCGCGGAATCCGTACAGCCCTGAAAACTCAGCCGGCTTCGCCATGCAGCCGGTAACGGTAATATTTCAGGACAACGTGTGTCACGATCTGGCCGTAAATAAAACCGCCCAGCCCGGCAGATATTACGGTGCCGGCCATGCCGGCAAAGTACGCTCCCGCGCCAGCGAGTATCCCGCAGATGACGATGCCCCCCCGGGTCTGCCAGTGCCGAAAAGCTAATTTATATGCGCTTTGCCACCGCCTTCTGCGATCCCCGGGAGACAGTTTTTTCAGCTCGGGAATACTTTTCAGGGTCCAGTAGATTTTCACGGAGATGTCCTTGTGCCGTTAGCTATGCAGAAGAAAACATAATACGGCCGGACAGGAAATGTTTTGTCATTACCGCCGCTTTGCGCCAGTGACAAAACCGGTGGGACAATATGTGTTTTTGGAGTACCGCCGGCACTCCAGAACGTTTCATCAGGCGCCGCCCGATACCCTGGATTTCGTCCGGACGAAATTTCGCTGCTGTTCAGATCGAGGGCAGGATTCGCAAAGTGCTGGCGTTTGCATCCACATGCCTCAAACGTTGCTATGCAGGATAGGGCAAGCGCTTCCAAATGACGTCATTTGAAATGCTTGCCCCGAAAACAGAATGTTTTCTCCTGAGCCTGCAGCTGGCTCTCAGAATCCCTACCGCTTCGCGGCCGCACCATTACCAGATTTTGGGCGTGATGGTGCATTACCTCTGCCTCCTCCGGACTTGTTTCCTGTCGTAGATGGCCAGTTACCGCCGTTGTCAGGGTTACTTGACGATGGGCCTTTTGAAGTATTTTTAGACATGTGGATCTCCTTTTCTCTTTGACGAATGCAGGCCGATAGGCTGCATTGAGTAAACTATCTGCCGCGCCTGCCGGCTTGTCCAACGCCTCACGATCGCACAGTAAACTGCGCGCCCGTTCACCGTTACCGGAAATGACCGTTTCCTGCGAAAATGCGGCTTTAGTGCCAGCATCCGCCCGGAACCGCCCGCCATTCACCTGCGTGCATAGCCATGCAGACGCGCAGAAATTATCAGGGCGGATTTTCGCGGTTTCGGGCAGGGAAAAGGCTGTCTTTTGGCCCGGAGGCCGCAGAATGGCGCTGAGGCGTTTTCAGCGGTGCGGGCAAGAGGTGTTATGGTAAATCTATACGGACTTCATTTAAAAAGAGGTCGCCTAGAGAGGCGACCTTTTTTACCTAATGGAAGGGGGGCTGTTGATAGTTACATTCACATTGAAAAGGTTGGCACCGCTAAAATCGAACGACGGCGACACGGTTTCACTTGTGATTCCTACCAGCAAATTAAGCATCACACTAACAAGAAGGATGCCTAATTTTCCACGTTTCTGCTTTGTGTTTTTCATCTCTATGTAACCCCTTTTTATTGGGGCACATCGACTAAAATCTGCAGGTTGGGACAACAAAATTTAGTGATAGAAAGTGTCTAACTTTCATAATGTGCTGCCCTTGGCGGATGGCTAATATTGTCCGCATTCACGCCCCGCCTCTTAAACAAACACCCTATTTGTTTAAGTGTACTTAGCCTGTTTTTTCTACAACGTTTCAGTGCTTTAACTACATTTTGCAACCACAAAATAAGTTGCTGTCTGGCGTCTCATCCATTGATCGAAAATGGCAGTGATCTTGTGAAGCGTTCTCTTCCCTTGACCGTTGGCACCTTTACCATGAGACATATTTTTTTGCCATGTGGCTCACATCTGAAATTAGACACTGTAATTATAGGAATTGGCTTTGTGTACACAACACCTTTTTAAGCAACTTATTAGTAGATAGGTGGTTTTTTTGTTCGTGATTGAGGCTGACGTCTGACGACGCAGAACAGGGACGTTATGGCAAATCAAACTCAAGTCAGGGATGGGTTTTATTTTTAGCCTAAGAGAAATTAACGAAATAAAAGCGTCTAATTTGGGATAAGGTTAGTCTAGTAGATGTTTGTCATTGATTCTAACATCTTTAAGTATTGTTAAGCATCTAGTCTGTGTTAGTCTTTCTTCAAATCAACGAGGAGAAGTAAGACATGAGTGGGATTTTTTTGTCATTAATCGATTTGCAAAAGCTTTCAGCTGGCACACGCAGCGAAGTTCTGGCTCTTATTGCTGAAGGAGTGGATGAAGATGTTTTTGAAGAAAACGGTGAAGGCCCTACTGATTTGTCATCGCTCCAAGCAGAAAAGCTTGTTCGAGGTCTGAGCAGTAAATCACGTTCTGTACTGAAGGCTATTCTTGAAAATAGCGACAGTTCAAATGGCTTCTGGTGCGAAGATCTTGCCTCTGAACTTGAAGTAGATGTTGCTGACCTGACAGGAGTATGGTCTGGTCTGACTCGTCGCATCAGGACTGTTAGTGGATCATCAGATGCCTATCTCATTTCTTGGGCATGGGATGATGACCGACAGGATTACTATGGCAAAATGCATGCAACTACATTTAAAAACTGCAAAAAAGCCGTAAACATCTAATAAAAGCCCGCTATCGCGGGCTTTTATGCAATAGAGGGCCGGCTATATATTAATCTTCTGGAGCTGCGAGCTGGTTTGATACTGTCGACTGAGAGCAATTAGAGAAAGCCCCCGTGATAGTTTGTGTGTAATTTTGATTAATTTCTGGGATCGCATCGCTAAGGGTGCTCCCCGGGTTTAAAAAAGAAACTGTAGTTGTATGCTCTTTCTTTTCCACAATCAATCCGTCTCCAGCCACAATGACACTATTTCCGTCATTCTGGTAATGGGTTCCCGTCTCGAAAACCGCCTTAGTTATCTTCATTTTTGACAATATCATGTGCATCTGATTGGCCTGCTCAATTGCTACATTGAGGTCAACAGGGGTTTGCTGAAGTTCACTAAAAGGAACGATTTCTGAACTGGGTTGATGGTTTGTCTCATCATTATTCATAAAGCTACCTTTTGTATGTGTATGAATTTAATGGCTATTTATTTTTTTGATGCGAATTTCATGGGTTAGTACTAATGAAATAATTCTGTAGTTAAGAAGTTTCCAACTAGCTTGAATCAAGCGCTTCTCAAATTAACTTATTGGTTTTAATGAATATAAAACCAACAAAAATAGCTTGAATTAAAGTGCGCAATATAGAAAATCATAAGAAGGTTCTTATTGCAAACGGGATGTTGTTTTCCCGCTTGCTCTTCTTAATGAAAAAAATCACCACCTGTTATGGACGAATTGGGACGCTTATGGCCGCAGAAGCTGAAATTAACTTCCAACTAAAAATCGAATCTGGAAGAAGCCTTGTTGATATGGAGTACGCATTAGAAACAATGTCTGGTGTTTCTGGTGCGTTAACCATAATAACTGACAGTGTTTTATCTAACAATCATGTGGATTCTAAATTAAGTGCATCCGATAACGTAAGATCACAATTGATGAACGCATGGACTGGATCATATGTTCAGAATTTTAAAATCAGAGTAACGGACCCAATTAAAGTAGATAGACTGAAAAAGCTTGGTAATTCAGTCGTATCAGAGCTTATCGCTTATTTTATTTATGAGTCAACATACACCGAGCCAGGTAAGCTTAGTCAATCAGCTGAGAAAAGGCTTAAAAATATAGAAAAAATCGAAGATAAAATAATAGATAGGATTCACGAGAGAGTGAAAAGCATGCATAAAATTTCCAAGATGAAAGGTTACACTGTTTCTCTTAGAAGGCATGTTGATAAAAGAAGTTTAAAGGTTTTTGAGATAAACCAAACTACATCAGAGAATATATTTAACTTCACGGATGATGTTAATTTATTCGATATAGATGCAATGGTTACAAGGTTCAATTCATTTACAGGGAACGGAAGGATTTTGCTAGAAGGAGAAAATACTACAGTTCCTTTTGGATTTATTGGCCCTTATAGTCGGGTTAGGACTGCTGTAAAAAGACTGGCGTCAGAAAATCTTCATAACAATAACGGAGTTAGTGACGAGGCTAGGACTAGCCTGAGAATGACAGTGAAAGCTCGAAGAAATAGCTCAGGGGATGTTATTAAGTACATGATAAGTAACGTTGTTAAGCCATGAAAAAAAGGTTTTGGTTTTTAATCTTAGGCTTTGCTGCCTTTGCGGTTTTTGGTGTTTTTGCAGCTTATGTTTTTTGGTTTAAATATAAGCTCGGGTATCCTGCTTCGAAAAGTAGCGAGGTATGGGGGCAGTTTGGTGATTTTGTTGGCGGGATTTTAAACCCTGTCCTTAGTTTTATTACTATTTTGATATTAGTCATATCTTCATTGTATCAGCAAAAGCAAAACTTAAGTATTGAAAAAAGGGAAAACTTGAAAAGGTTGGATGATAGGTTTTATGGGATGATCTCCTATCAGAGAGATTCTTACGAAAACGCTATTATAGCTATAGATACCTCAAAAAAAATAGCAATGAAAGAAATTGTTGACGTATTTGAGGATATGTTCTTTGATGCTGGTAATCTCTCTTTAATAGA
>NZ_VEIP01000014.1:0-21903 GCF_007680655.1 Pantoea sp. PSNIH1 | reverse complement strand
GTTAAGGCCGGAGGGATAAGTCCGGGAATTCGCGAGGACGGCGCGGGGCGCGGATTGCTAAGGGGCGCGCCCACCCGGCCCTTAGCCCGTCCGCGTGCGGAAATGCCGCTGAAACTGCCAGAAGCCTGGCGGGCGGAACCCCTCCGGTGCCGCGCGCTGCTTAGCGCCCAGCCCCGCGCTGCTCAGCGCCCAGCCCCCGCGCTGCTCAGCGCACAACTCCCGCGCTGCTCAGCGCACAACTCCCGCGCTGCTCAGCGCACAACTCCCGCGCTGCCCAGCGCACAACTCCCGCGCTGCTAAGCGCCACTCCCGCTAAGCCACTCCCGCACGGGGAGAAAATCCGTATAAAGCTGCGCTTCCGGTGAGCCGGGCTCGGGCTGATAGTCATATTCCCAGCGCACCAGCGGCGGCATCGACATCAGAATTGACTCGGTTCTGCCGCCAGTCTGCAGACCAAACAGCGTGCCGCGGTCCCACACCAGATTAAACTCAACGTAACGCCCGCGGCGGTAGAGCTGGAACTGGCGCTCGCGATCGCCCCACGGCAGTGCTTTACGGCGTGCAACAATCGGCAGATAGGCCTGCAGATAGCCGCGGCCGACCGCCTGCATAAAGTCAAAGCAGCGGTCAAAGTCTGGCGTGTTCAGATCGTCATAAAACAGACCGCCGATACCGCGCTGCTCATTGCGATGCTTCAGGTGGAAATAGTCATCACACCATTTTTTATAGCGCGGATAGACATCCTCGCCAAACGGCTCGCAAAGATTGGCTGCGGTCTGATGCCAGTGCATGGCATCCTCGGTAAAACCGTAGTAGGGCGTCAGATCAAACCCGCCGCCGAACCACCAGACCGGATCGGCACCGGGTTTTTCAGCGATGAAAAAGCGCACGTTAGCGTGGCTGGTCGGCACATAGGGGTTTTCCGGATGGACTACCAGTGAAACGCCCATCGCCTCAAAACTGCGTCCGGCAAGCTCCGGACGATGCGCGGTGGCTGAAGCGGGCATCTGGTCGCCATGCACATGGGAAAAGTTGACCCCGGCCTGCTCAAATACCGTGCCGTTACGCAGAACCCGGCTGCGTCCGCCACCGCCACCGGGACGCTGCCAGCTATCTTCGGCAAACGTTGCGCCGCCATCCGCTGCGGCCAGTTGATTGCAGATCTCATCCTGCAGCGTCAGCAAAAACGCCTTAACGCGTGAAATATCGGGATTGCTCATGCGTCACTCTCTCTGTAAATGTGCCGTAAGCTTACCACAGCCCGGGATCACGCCTGGCGACGATCGTATGCGGCAAAATAGTTAACAATTCCGCTGGCAATGGCGGTGGCGATCTTATGGCGAAAGGCGGGAGTGCCCAGCAGCTGCTCTTCATGCGGATTGGTAATAAACGAGGTTTCAACCAGCACGGAGGGAATAGAGGGCGACTTCAGCACGGCAAAGGCGGCCTGCTCGGTATGCTGACTGTGCAGATGATGCACCGGGCGGATCTGATCCAGGACGTGCTTGCCCAGCGTCAGGCTGTTGCGAATCGTATCGGTCTGCACCAGATCAAACAGAATCTCATTCAGATAGTGATCTTTCTGCTGTACGGCGGCGCCGCCTGCTTTATCTGCATCGTTTTCACGCTGCGACAGATAGCGTGCCATTGCGCTGCTGGCGCCGCGATTGGAGAGGGCAAATACCGAGGCGCCGTTGGCATCCGGGCTGGTAAAGCCGTCAGCGTGAACCGACATAAACAGGCTCGCGCCGTGCTGATGTGCAATCTCCACCCGCTGATAGAGAGGGATAAAGTGGTCACTGTCGCGCGTCAGTCGCACCTCAATATGCGGATGTGACTGCAGCAGCGTGCGCACGGTATTGGCAATCTCCAGAACAATATGCTTCTCCTCCGCGCCTTCCTGTCCCACCGCGCCGGAGTCGATACCGCCATGACCGGGATCGATCATCACAATTCGCTTACCGCTGGCAGCAGGTTTCGGTGCGGCATGACGCGCCGCCGCTGTGATCTCTGCCCGTGTCTCCTTCGCCTGAATTGCGCGCGGCGAAAGCACCGCCAGCGCCAGTCCCGAAAGGATCAGCTGGCGGCGGTTAGTCAGGCGTGAAAGCAGTGAAATCTTTTTCATTTACAGGTCCCTGGCGGAGAAATAAGCCCAGTGTTATAACGTAACCGCCGCAGCACGGCGACCCCGCAACCATTTCAGCGTATTACTTTGTATTGCACGGTGCTAACCGGGATTTAGCCGCTTTTTTCTGCCATTGCGGAGCAGGAGGGTTGCGCCACGCAAAGAATGCGTGATAATCAGCGAATTATGCCGATCAGCAGGATACGTCGATGGAAATTCGCTCTTTCCGCCAGGAAGATTTTGATGAAGTAATCACGCTCTGGGAGCGTTGCGATCTGTTACGCCCGTGGAACGACCCGGAGCTGGATATCGAACGCAAAATGAATCATGACCCGGAACTGTTTCTGGTCGCTGAAGTGGGCGGCGAAGTGGTCGGCACGCTGATGGGCGGCTACGACGGTCATCGCGGCTCAGCCTACTATCTGGCTGTGCATCCGGACTATCAGGGGCGCGGCTTTGCCAATGCGCTGATGAACCGGCTGGAGAAAAAGCTGATTGCCCGCGGCTGCCCGAAAATTCATCTTATGGTGCGGGAAGAGAACGATCAGGTCGTCGCATTTTATGAAAAGCTCGACTATGAACCCGTGGAGGCGCTGCTGCTGGGCAAGCGGCTGATTGAAGATCGCGAATATTGATTGATCCGGCCGGCTAAACTTTTTGCCATCGCGTGACTCCAAGAGGCACGCAATAAAGTTGAAACCATGGAGTTAGCATGAAAGCTGTACGTTTTGCGGCGCTGGCGGCGGCGCTGGCCGTGTCAGGCTGCGCCACTACCGGGCAGGCACCGGCTGAGCATGAGAGCCACTGGTATAATCCGCTGACTTACCACTGGGCCGCGCTCAACCCGCTAAGCTGGTTTGGCGGTTCTCTGCAGGTAACTGAGCAGGGTGTGGCGGGTCTCAATGGCAGCACCCTGATGAGTGAATCGTCTATTTCGCAGGCGCTGAATAATGATTACCAGCTGCGGCAGGGTATGCGCAGCGAACAGGGCGAGGTGGCTGAGTTCTGGCAGGCGCTGCAGGATGGTAAGGTGAAGCTGATCATCAGCGGTAAACCCACCGTTGAACGGATCGAGGTGCTGGATGCGGCAGCGGAGAGCAGCAGCGGCAGTAAAATCGGTGACCGCTTCAGCGATACGTTCACTAAAGCCTTCAACAACTGCAAAATGGTCGCAGGCCTCGATGCGCACGACGTTGAGTGCCAGGCGCCGGGCAGTCAGCATATCTTCTATGTCTACAGCGGCAAATGGCACGGCCCGGCGGGTCTGATGCCTTCAGATGACACGCTGAAAAGCTGGACGATCAGTAAAATTGTCTGGCAGCGCTAACCCTGCCGGGGGCCGCTTTCAGGCGGCCCACACCCGCCTGCGTATATTTCTGAAAACCTGCTTTTCTCTGCCGATCGCTTATGCCTTTTTCGACTTTTAAATCCCCAAAAGATATATAAAACCGTTACTGCTTTCCGGGAAGTTATAAATACACTGACAGCATCTACTGGTCCAGGCTGGATTTCTATTTATCAGGGTGCTGCATGACACTTCCGGTTTTGAAAACATGGCTCAGCGGCGTGGCGCTGTCACTGTCGCTGGCAGCGGCGGCGCAGGCAACGGAGCTGCTGAACAGCTCGTATGATGTGTCACGCGAACTTTTTGTGGCACTCAACGCACCCTTTGAACAGCAGTGGGATGCGGCACACCCTGGCGATAAACTCACGATTAAGCAGTCTCACGCCGGCTCGTCCAAACAGGCGCTGGCTATCCTGCAGGGGCTGCGGGCAGATGTCGTTACCTACAACCAGGTCACTGATGTGCAGGTGCTGCATGATAAAGGCAACCTGATTGCCGCTGACTGGCAAAGTCGTCTGCCAAATAACAGCTCGCCGTTCTACTCCACCATGGCGTTTCTGGTGCGCAAAGGTAATCCAAAGCAGATCCATGACTGGGCCGATCTGGCGCGCGACAACGTAAAGCTGATTTTCCCGAATCCGAAAACCTCCGGCAACGGCCGCTATACCTATCTTGCCGCCTGGGGCGCAGCGGAAAAAGCTGACGGTCAGGATCGCGCAAAAACTGAAGCCTATATGCAGAAGTTTTTGAAGAACGTTGAGGTGTTTGATACCGGCGGGCGCGGCGCGACCACCACGTTTGCTGAACGCGGTCTGGGTGACGTCCTGATTAGCTTTGAGTCAGAAGTAAACAATATCCGCAATCAGTATGGCAAAGATGATTACGAAGTGATTGTGCCGCGCAACAACATCCTGGCGGAGTTCCCGGTTGCCTGGGTAGATAAGAATGTGGCGCATAACAACACCGCTGACGCAGCTAAAGCGTATCTGAACTATCTCTACACCCCAGCGGCTCAGGCGATTATCACCCGTTACTACTACCGCGTGAACAATCCACAGCTGATGGCAGAGCAGAAGGATCGCTTCCCGCAGACCACACTGTTTAACGTCAATGAGGCGTTTGGCGGCTGGGAGCAGGTAATGAAAACGCATTTCGTCAGCGGCGGTGAGCTGGATAAATTACTGGCAGCGGGGCGCGGCTGATGTTTGCTACAGCACAAAAACGCGTCCTGCCAGGTTTCGGCCTGAGCCTCGGCACCAGCCTGCTGTTTACCTGCCTGATTCTGCTGCTGCCTATCAGCGCGCTGCTGATGCAGCTGTCGCAGATGACGCTGGCGCAGTACTGGGCGGTGATCTCCAGTCCGCAGCTGGTAGCGGCTTATAAAGTAACGCTGCTGTCAGCCGGCGTCGCGTCGCTGTTCAACGCGGTGTTTGGCATGCTGATGGCGTGGATCCTGACCCGTTATCGTTTTCCGGGGCGTACGCTGCTGGATGGCCTGATGGATCTGCCGTTTGCCCTGCCCACAGCGGTAGCGGGGCTGACGCTGGCCGGACTCTTTTCCGTTAACGGCTGGTATGGTCAGTGGCTGGCGCATTTTGATATCAAAGTCTCTTATACCTGGATTGGTATCGCAGTAGCGATGGCCTTTACCAGCATTCCGTTTGTGGTGCGTACCGTTCAGCCGGTACTGGAAGAGCTGGGCCCGGAATATGAGGAAGCGGCGGAAACGCTGGGTGCCACGCCGTGGCAAAGCTTCCGGCGCGTGGTGCTGCCTGAGGTGGCTCCGGCGCTGCTGGCCGGAACGGCGCTCTCGTTTACCCGCAGCCTCGGGGAGTTTGGTG
The DNA here is from genome assembly GCF_007680655.1 of Pantoea sp. PSNIH1. NCBI lineage: Bacteria > Pseudomonadati > Pseudomonadota > Gammaproteobacteria > Enterobacterales > Erwiniaceae > Pantoea > Pantoea sp. PSNIH1. Next base: position 16,592 of record NZ_VEIP01000014.1, on the reverse strand, counting down.
CGGTGATCTTTATCGCCGGCAACATCGCCTGGAAAACGGAAGTGACGTCACTGATGATTTTTGTTCGTCTGCAGGAGTTTGATTATCCGGCCGCCAGCGCTATCGCCTCGGTGATCCTTGCCGCCTCGCTGCTGCTGCTGTTTGCCATTAATACGCTGCAGAGCCGCTTTGGCCGTCGCCTGGGAGGTCACTAATGGCGGAGATTTCACACCTCAATCGCGCTGAGCGTGAGCCTTTTAACTGGGGCAAATGGCTGCTGATTGGCACCGGCGCACTGATATCGATACTGCTGCTGGTAGTGCCGATGATCTCTATCTTCTGGGAGGCGCTGGCGCAGGGCGCAGGCCAGGCGTTCAGCAACCTGCAGGATGGCGACATGCTGCACGCGATCTGGCTGACGGTGCTGGTTGCGCTCATTACCGTTCCGGTAAACCTGGTGTTTGGCACGCTGCTGGCGTGGCTGGTCACCCGCTTTACCTTTCCGGGACGGCAGCTGCTGCTGACGCTGTTTGATATTCCGTTTGCGGTATCACCGGTGGTGGCGGGCCTGATGTATCTGCTGTTCTGGGGCGTTAACGGCCCGGCGGGCGGCTGGCTCGATGCCCACAATATTCAGATTATGTTTGCCTGGCCCGGCATGGTGCTGGCGACCGTATTTGTCACCTGTCCGTTTGTGGTGCGTGAGCTGGTACCGGTAATGCTGAGTCAGGGGAGTAACGAAGATGAAGCTGCGGTGCTGCTTGGCGCATCGGGCTGGCAGATGTTTCGCCGCGTAACGCTGCCCAACATTCGCTGGGCGCTGCTCTACGGCGTGGTATTGACCAACGCGCGCGCCATCGGTGAGTTTGGTGCGGTGTCGGTGGTGTCAGGATCGATTCGCGGTGAGACCTATACGTTACCGCTTCAGGTTGAATTACTGCATCAGGATTACAACACCGTGGGCGCATTCACTGCCGCCGCGCTGCTGACCCTGATGGCAATTGTAACGCTGTTTCTGAAAAGCGTGGTGCAGTGGCGATTAGAGCATCAGCAGAAGCGCCAACAGGAGGAAAATCATGAGCATTGAGATCAAACAAATTAATAAAGCCTTTGGCCGCACCCCGGTGCTGAATGATATCTCTCTGGATATTCCTTCCGGCGAAATGGTGGCGCTGCTGGGCCCTTCCGGCTCGGGCAAAACCACGCTGCTGCGTATTATCGCCGGGCTGGAGCATCAGAACAGCGGACAGATCTACTTTCATGGCAAAGATGTCAGCCGCATTCACGCCCGCGATCGCCAGGTGGGATTTGTTTTCCAGCACTATGCGTTGTTCCGCCATATGACGGTGTTTGACAATATCGCCTTTGGCCTGACGGTGCTGCCGCGCCGCGAGCGCCCTTCAGCCGCTGAGATCAAACAGCGCGTCACGCGCCTGCTGGAGATGGTACAGCTGGCGCACCTGGCAAACCGCTTTCCGGCCCAGCTCTCTGGCGGACAGAAGCAGCGCGTGGCGCTGGCGCGTGCGCTGGCGGTAGAGCCACAGATCCTGCTGCTGGATGAGCCGTTCGGCGCACTCGATGCGCAGGTGCGTAAAGAGCTGCGCCGCTGGCTGCGTCAGCTGCATGAAGAGCTGAAATTTACCAGCGTGTTTGTTACGCACGACCAGGAAGAGGCGATGGAAGTCGCGGACAGCGTGGTCGTAATGAGCCAGGGGAACATTGAACAGACAGGTTCCCCGGATGAAGTATGGCGCGAACCCGCTACCCGCTTTGTGCTGGAGTTCCTGGGCGAGGTCAATCGCTTTGAGGGCGAAGTACACGGCTCACAGTTCCACGTTGCCGCCCATCACTGGCCGCTGGGCTATACGCCAGCGCATCAGGGTCGCGTTGAACTCTTCCTGCGCCCGTGGGAAGTGGACGTGTCGCGGCAGAGCAGCCTGGAGACGCCGCTGCCGGTGCAGGTGCTGGAAGTGAGCCCGCGCGGACACTTCTGGCAGCTGGTTGTCGAGGCCGCTGGCTGGCACGCTGAGCCGTTTACCCTGGTCTTCGAAGGTGAGCAGGCGGCCCCGGTACGCGGTGAGCGTCTGTTTGTGGGGCTGCAGCAGGCCCGCCTCTATCAGGGGAATACCCCGCTGCGCCCGGTTGCCTTTGCCGAGAGCGCCTGATATTTTGACATCTCTTTCGGGCGGGACTTTCCCGCCCGTTTTTATTGCCTCTCTTGCGCCTGGAAAACGATCGTGACCACTCTGGAAAATACCATCGGCAATACGCCGCTGATCAGGCTGCGACGCCTGTCGCCCGATAATGGCAGCGAAGTCTGGCTGAAGCTGGAGGGGAATAACCCGGCCGGCTCAGTGAAAGATCGCGCGGCCTGGTCGATGATTCATCAGGCTGAGCTGCGCGGTGAAATCAGGCCCGGCGACAGGCTGATTGAAGCCACCAGCGGCAACACCGGTATTGCGCTGGCGATGATCGCCGCGCTCAAAGGGTACAGGCTGCGGCTGCTGATGCCGGAGAACATGAGTCAGGAGCGGCAGGATGCGATGCGCGCTTACGGGGCCGAGCTGGTGCTGGTTACGCGTGAACAGGGCATGGAAGGCGCACGCGATCTGGCGCAGGCGATGGCCGATCGCGGCGAAGGCCGGGTGCTCGATCAGTTTAACAATCCCGATAATCCGCTGGGCCACTATCTCACCACTGCTCCGGAAATCTGGCAGCAGACCGGCGGGCGTCTGACGCACTTTGTCTCCAGTATGGGCACCACCGGTACCATCAGCGGCGTGGGCCGTTTCCTGAAAGAGCACGCGCCGGCGGTCAAAGTGATTGGCCTGCAGCCGCAGGAAGGCAGCGCCATACCCGGTATTCGTCGCTGGCCTGAAGCCTATCTGCCTGGCATCTGGCGCCCTGAGGTGGTAGACGAGATCATGGATATGGGGCAGCAGGAAGCGGAAGAGACGATGCGTGCGCTGGCGCAGCGTGAAGGGCTGTTCTGCGGCGTGAGCTCCGGCGGCGCCGTGGCGGGGGCGCTGCGCATCGCCCGGGCGCAGCCCGGCAGCGTGATAGTGGCGATCGTCTGCGATCGCGGCGATCGTTATCTCTCCACCGGTGTTTTTCACTGACAGCATCTGCCCGGTCAGCCTGCTGCGCTGACCGGCTTGCCGCTTCTGTATCCGCGCATCTGACTGTAAGGATCGCGTAAATCCTGCTGCGTTTCTCCCGCAATCGGCACAAAATAGCACCACTTTAGCTGAGAGAAACCGATGAAAATCCTGCTTGTTGATGATGACGCTGAGCTGGGCACCATGCTCAGCCAGTACCTGCTTGCTGAAGGCTTTGAAACGCAGCTTGCCCTGACCGGCAGCGCCGGGATTGAGGGGGCACTGTCAGGCAGCTACAGCGCCATGATCCTGGATATCATGCTGCCTGACATGAGCGGCACCGACGTGCTGCGTCAGGTGCGCCAGAACAGCCGCCTGCCGGTGATCATGCTGACGGCAAAAGGCGACAATATTGATCGCGTGATCGGGCTGGAGATGGGCGCGGATGATTATGTCCCGAAACCCTGCTATCCGCGCGAGCTGGTGGCGCGCCTGCGTGCGGTTTTGCGCCGCGTGGAGGAGTTGCCGGCGGTGGCGGATAAAAAGGAGCCGCTCTGCCTGGGTGACCTGACGCTCAACCCGGCGACCCGCGTTACCGCATGGCAGGGCAGGGCGCTGGAGCTGACCGCGTCAGAATTTAACCTGCTGCAGCTGCTGCTGCGGGCGCCTGAGCGGGTGGTAACCAAAGATGAACTCTCTGAGCAGGGGCTGGGACGGTCGCGGGAAGCTTACGATCGCAGCGTTGATGTCCATATCAGCAATATCCGGCAGAAACTGGCGGCGCTGACAGCTGAGAGCGTGACGATTGAAACCGTGCGCAGTATTGGCTATCGCGTCCGATGAAGCGCAGCTATCGCGGGCGCATGTTCTGGAAAATCCTGCTGGGTTTCTGGCTGGTATTTCTGATTATCAGCCAGCTGCTCTGGCTCGGCTTTGCGCTGTCGGGCAGCCGGCATGAGCCGCCCGACATTGCCGCTGTACGGCGCATTGTGAATCTGCAGATGGCCTCCGCTGTCTCCGTTCTTGAGCGCGGCGGTCCGGCTGCGCTTGACGACATGATGGCTGACTGGTCTGCGGAAGATCGTCAGTTTTTCTCGGTGCTGCCCCAGCGTGCGACGGCGCCGCGCGCCGCCGGCAGGACGCAGCCAGCGTTTGGCGCGCCGTTTCACGGCCCCATTCCTGACGTGATAGTGCGCCAGGTAACAGACGCAGACGGCAACGGCTGGGAGCTGCGTTATGACGTCAGGGCGTTGCGGCGCGACAGCACCTTAGGCGAGCGCCCGCGCCGCATTCTGAATATTCCGCAACCGATGTTTATCTTCGCCGGTGCGCTGGGGCTGCTCTTCAGCCTGCTGCTCGCCTGGAATCTTACGCGCCCGATGCGCCAGCTGCGCGAAGGATTCGCCCGCGTAGCCAGTGGCGATCTCTCGGTGCGGCTCTGGCCGCTGATGCGCCGTCGTCACGATGAACTCTCCAGCGTGGCGCACGATTTTGATGCCATGGTAGAGCGGCTCGATACGCTGATTAACGCCCGCGAGGCGCTGCTGCACGATATCTCTCACGAGCTGCGTTCACCGCTGGCACGCCTGCAGCTGGCAACCGGGCTGGCGCGTCAGACGCCGGCAACGGTCGCGGTATCGCTTAACCGCATTGATGAGGAAGCGCGTCGCCTCGACAAGATGATTGGCGAGCTGCTGACGCTGTCACGCGTCAGTCACGAAAGCCTGCCGGGAGAAGATTACTTTGATCTTCTCGGGCTGCTGGAGGTGGTTATAACCGATCTGCGCTATGAAGCGCAGCTGACTGGCGTGCTGGTGGAGTTTACCGCCGATGAGACGGCTGACTATACGGTGCGCGGTAACGCCGAGCTGATCCGGCGCGGCGCAGAGAATGTATTGCGAAATTCGCTGCGTTTTTCGCAGCAGGGGCAGGTGATCCGGGTAGATCTGCACGCGGAAGCCGCCTGGCTGACGATCTGCATCCGCGATAGCGGACCCGGCGTCGATCACAGCAAACTCTCCAGTATCTTCGATCCCTTTGTGCGGGTAAACACGCCGCTGGCCGGAAAAGGTTACGGCCTCGGGCTATCTATCGTCCGTAAGGTGATGCTGGCTCATCATGGCGAAGTTCAGGCGCAGAATATGCCGGAAGGTGGTCTTGAGGTGATTCTCAGGCTCCCGCACTGGCGCAAAGCGTAGCGAAAACAAAAACGGCACCCATCGGGTGCCGTTTTCAGAGAGTGCTAACGTCCGTTATTTTTTGATACGAATAACCGGCGTTTCGCCAACAGTTACCTGACCGGAAAGCTTGGTCAGATCTTTGATCTCATCCATATTCGAGATCACAACCGGTGTCAGCGTGGATTTCGCTTTCTCTTCCAGCAGCGGCAGATCGAACTCGATCACAACGTCGCCTTTTTTCACTTTCTGACCTTCTTCGGCGATACGTTTAAAGCCTTCACCTTTCAGCTCTACCGTATCGATACCGAAGTGGACAAACAGCTCAATGCCGTTGTCTGATTCAATGGAAAACGCGTGGTTAGTTTCGAAAATCTTGCCGATAGTACCATCAACCGGTGCAACCATTTTGTTGCCAGTCGGTTTGATTGCGATACCATCGCCCACGATTTTCTCAGCAAACACGACATCAGGTACGTCTTCAATATTGACAATTTCGCCTGACAGAGGCGCAACGATATCGATAGTCCCTGACGCGCTCTCTGATTTTTCGCCAAAAAGTTTAGAAAACAAACCCATGATCTTCTCCTAAGCAGTATTTTGGGGCCAGCATCACGTGGATCAGCAGAGCGTTTTTTCTTTAATGAACTTGTTGACCAGATTCATCAAATCTTCCGCTGTGGGTTGAGCCAGAGCCTGCTCTGCCAGAGCCTTAGCATCTTCGTAATTGGTATTACGAATGATTTTCTTAATGCTCGGGATCGAAATGGCACTCATGCTGAATTCGTCCAGCCCCATTCCCAGTAACAGTAGTGTAGCACGTTCATCACCCGCCAGCTCACCACACATGCCGGTCCATTTCCCTTCGGCATGTGATGCGTCGATCACTTGCTTAATGAGGCCAAGTACAGATGGCGTCATTGGGTTATAGAGGTGTGAAATCAAATCATTACCACGATCGACCGCCAGAGTATACTGCGTCAGGTCATTTGTCCCAATACTAAAGAAGTCGACTTCTTTCGCCAGATGACGGGCGATAACGGCTGAAGCCGGGGTTTCCACCATGATGCCCACTTCAATGGACTCATCAAAGGCTTTGCCCTCTTCACGCAGCTGCGCTTTCAGGGTCTCCAGCTCCGCTTTCAGGAAGCGTACTTCTTCCACCGAAATAATCATCGGGAACATGATACGCAGCTTGCCAAAAGAGGAGGCGCGCAGAATGGCGCGCAGCTGGGCATGCAGGATCTCTTTACGATCCATTGCGATACGAATTGCACGCCAGCCGAGGAACGGGTTCTCTTCTTTCGGGAGGTTCATGTAAGGCAGATCTTTATCGCCGCCGATATCCATCGTGCGCACGATAACCGCCTGAGAACCTACGGCCTCTGCGACGGCTTTATAGGCCTGGAACTGCTCCTCTTCTGAAGGCAGCGAATCACGGTCCATAAACAGGAATTCGGTACGATAGAGGCCCACGCCTTCTGCACCATTACGCTCTGCACCCGCCACGTCGCGAACGGTACCGATGTTGGCGCAGACTTCAACCTGATGACCATCCAGCGTAATGGCAGGCAGATCTTTCAGCTTGGCCAGCTCATGTTTCTCAGAAAGGTACTGAGTCTGAATCGCTTTCAGCTCTTCCTGTTCCGCTTCAGTCGGATTGACATAAATTTTGTTGTTTACGCCATCCAGAATCAGAAAATCACCGTTTTTAACGGTGGTGGTCACGCTACCGGTGCCGACAATCGCAGGCAGTTCCAGCGAGCGCGCCATGATTGAGGTGTGCGAGGTGCGTCCACCCAGATCGGTGATAAAGCCCAGCACCTTTTTCAGGTTAAGCTGCGCAGTCTCTGATGGAGTCAGATCTTTTGCGACCAGAATCGCTTCTTCAGCAATAGAGCCGAGATCGACCATATGCAGGCCAAGAATGTTCTGCAGCAGGCGCTTACCGATATCACGTACGTCAGCTGCGCGCTCTTTCAGATACTCATCATCGAGCTCTTCCAGCGCTTTAGCCTGGCCTTCAACCACAGAGTGAGCCGCAGCGTCAGCGGTGACATGATCTTTTTTAATCAGGTCAATGATTTCCTGCTCAAGCTCTTCGTCTTCCAGCAGCATGATGTGACCTTCAAAGATCGCCGCTTTCTCTTCACCGAAGGTTTCACCGGCTTTGACGCAGATCGCCTGAAGCTGTTCTGCTGCTTTGCTACGTCCATCAAGGAAGCGCTGAACTTCCTGATCAACCTGGTCGTCTGTAATCTTTTTACGGTTGATGACGATCTCATCTTCTTTCAGCAGCAGTGCTTTGCCGAAAGCGATACCCGGTGATGCTAAAATGCCTGAAATCATAACCCTACCTTTTTATCACGATGGCTCGTTGACCCGATGCATTGCCATTGTCGTGGAGCAGTACTCTAGTGAAGCGATATCGCGGACAGGTTGTCCGCGATCAAGATAGTTGCACTCAATGGGGCAAAGGAGTCGATTTGGTGGTGACCGCGCGAATTTACTCGAGCTCGGCCATCAGCTTAACCAGATGTTCAACCGCCTGCTGCTCATCTTCACCTTCAGCAGAGAGCGTGACAACGGTTCCCTGGGTCAGACCCAGCGTCTGCAGCTTAAACAGGCTTTTTGCGCTGGCAGATTTGCCGTTGGAAGTCACTGTGATTTCTGACTGGAACGCCTTAGCTTCTTTGACGAACTGTGCAGCAGGACGCGTGTGCAGACCGTTTGGTGCGGTAATGGTAACTTCTTGCTGGAACATGCTATTTCCCCAACTTTTTCAGGTTTGGTGTTATGGATCTAAAGTCTAGCCTGGAGCCGTAACTTTAGCCTGTGTAGGTGCGCTGGTATGGCATCATGCTGACCAGAAAAGGGCGCTCTGATGAATAAGCCATCTTTGCAATGACGGATCAACAACTGCGTTTGTTCGTCACCGGGTTAATTATGCCGTGATTCGCCATTTCGCCAAATCAGTAAATCGATTCAGCTTGATCCACTTCAAGGGCAGATTAATTTCAGGCACCGAAATAATTGGCAGCTTAAATACCAGAGCGGCATCACTGAAATCAATCTGCCCGGTGATGAAAGTGAGATCTGCGCCACAAAAAAGCACCCGGAGGGGTGCTTTTTTCGACACTTTAAGACTTTGACGATTACTGCTGCAGCTCTTTTTCCGTGAACAGATCGGCAAACAGTGCGGTGCTGAGATAGCGTTCGCCGGAAGAGGGCAGAATCACCACAATATTCTTATTTGCGAAGGCTTCATCTTCCTGCAGCTTCAGCGCAGCAGCCACCGCCGCACCCGATGAGATGCCGGCAAGAATACCTTCTTCTTCCATCAGCTGACGCGCCGTGCTGATCGCTTCATCATTGGTGATGGCAATAACCCGATCGACCAGCTGCAGATCAAGGTTACCGGGAATGAAGCCTGCACCGATGCCCTGAATTTTGTGCGGACCCGGTTTGATCTCTTCACCCGCCATCGCCTGTGCGATAACCGGCGAATCGGTAGGTTCTACCGCCACGGTAATTAGCTCTTTTTTGCCTTTGGTATTCTTGATATAGCGACTTACGCCGGTCAGCGTGCCGCCGGTTCCTACACCGGCAATAAAGACATCGACTTCGCCGTCGGTATCTTCCCAGATTTCCGGCCCGGTGGTTTTTTCATGAATCTCCGGGTTAGCCGGGTTGCTGAACTGCTGCAGCAGAACATACTTATCCGGATCGCTGGCAACAATCTCTTCCGCTTTGGCGATGGCACCTTTCATGCCTTTTGGCCCTTCGGTCAGCACCAGATTGGCACCCAGCGCTTTCAGCAGCTTACGACGCTCAATTGACATCGTCTCTGGCATGGTCAGCGTTAGCTTGTAGCCGCGTGCAGCGGCGACGTATGCCAGGGCGATACCCGTGTTACCGCTGGTCGGCTCAACCAGTTCTACGCCAGGCTTCAGAATTCCGCGTTTTTCTGCATCCCAAATCATATTGGCACCGATACGGCACTTGATGCTGAAGCTCGGGTTACGCGACTCGACCTTCGCCAGAATACGTCCGTTACCGATGCGGTTCAGTCGAACCAGCGGCGTATGACCAATTGTCAGCGAGTTGTCTTCGTAGATCTTACTCATTGCCCGTCCTTAACTGTATGAAATATTGGGAACCCTTTGAGGATACCTGTTCTGTCTCCGCGCGGAAGGAAAGAAATAGTATATCTATATAGCCCCTGACCATAAGCCGTGCGGAAAAAAGCATAAGCCTGGATTACTGCGGTTAATGACGAGCTAAATCAGCACGATAGCGATCGACCCACATCGCGGTCGCCCCGCATACGGCCACCGGCATAATCACCAGATTCAGAATGGGTATCATGGTAAACAGGCTGACCATCGCGCCAAACTGCATATTGGCGACTTTATGCCGCCGCAGGGCAGTGCGCATATGCGGAAAGCTGACCTTATGGTTGTCAAACGGATAGTCGCAGTACTGGACAGAAAGCATCCATGCGCTGAACAGAAACCACAATACCGGCGCCACTATCTGACCAAAGCCAGGGATAAAATAGAGCAGCAGCAGGCCCAGCGCACGCGGCAGGTAGTAACCCAGCTTCTGCAGTTCACGTTTCATAATGCGCGGCAGATCTTTAAGCAGGCCCATCCAGCCGCTGTCAGGCAGCGGCCTGCCGGTGAGTTGTCCCTCCAGCTGTTCAGCCAGCAGGCCGCAAAAGGGAGCGGCAATCAGGTTGGCGAGCGTGGAAAAAAAATAGCCAAACACCAGCACGATTGAAATCACCGAGAGCGGCCAGATGAGATAGCTCAGCCACTGCAGCCAGTCGGGCACGTGTGAAAGCAGCTGAGGGATCCACTCTCCCAGCCGCCGGAACAGCCAGTAAAACGCGCCGCCGAGCAGCAGCACATTCACCAGCAGCGGCACAATGACATAGCGGCGTATCCCCCGCATATGCACCAGGTTCCAGCCGCGGGCAAAGTAGTGAAGACCATTAAATGATGAGACTGAATTCTCTGCGGGCATAACAAGCCTTTCTCCTGTAAGTAGCAGCATCAACATCATACCCTGGCTTTTCCCGGTGAGCTGGCCTGCTTTGTGCGAAAAAACAGCGAAAAAGCGTCGGCTGGCTATCTTATTTGTCAGAAAATAGTGCGCAGACTTGCACTTGTGTAGCAGGGCAAATACAGTTAGAGGATAAAGTTTGCCGTGGTGGCAAGGTATTGGAACAACAGAGAATACAATGATGCAGGATTTGCGTCTGATATTAATCGTTGTTGGCGCGATCGCCATAATAGCGCTGCTTCTTCACGGACTGTGGACCAGTCGTAAAGAGCGTTCGTCCGTATTTCGCGATCGCCCGCACAAACGTCTCAAACAGCGCGATGATGCGGATGACGATCTGCTGAGTGATGAAGAGGATGGCGTCGGTGAAGTGCGCGTCCATCGTCAGCATGACGACAGTGATGAACCTGTGTTCACCGCGCCGCCAGCCAAACCGGCCGCGCCGCGAGCGCCGGAGCCGGCACGCCAGCCTTTCACACAGCATGAAACCCCGCTGACGGGCGATCCGCTGCTGGACAGCAAGCCTGCGCCTGCGCACTCCGCGCCGCAGCAGCCTGTTTCTCCGCCGCCTGTGCAGCAGCCTGCTGCGCCGCAGCCGGTTGCGAAACCGCAGCCTGCGCCGGTACAGTCCGATCCGCTGCTGGATAACGAACCTCTTCCAACGGCACAGCCCGCTCCGGAATTCAGCGCTGCACCTGAGCCTGAAGCCGTACCTGAGCGTGAAGCGACGCCAGCCCCGCAGGAACCGCAGCCTGCAGCGCCTGGCAGTAAAAAAGAGACGGTACTGGTTCTGCACGTTGCCGCTCATGCAGGCGGTGCGCTCAACGGTGAAGCGCTGCTGCAGGGCGTGTTACAGGCGGGCTTCCAGTTTGGCGAGATGAACATTTTTCACCGCCATCTGAGTCCGGCCGGCAGCGGCCCTGTTCTGTTCAGTCTTGCTAACATGGTGAAGCCGGGTTCCTTCAACCCTGACACCATGGGCGACTTCACGACACCTGGCGTCTCAATGTTTATGATGGTGCCATCCTACGGCGACGCGCATCAGAACTTTAAGCTGATGCTGCAGTCAGCCCAGCGTATTGCCGATGACGTCGGCGGCGTGGTGCTGGATGACGAGCGTCGCATGATGACGCCGCAGAAGCTTGAGACTTACAAAGCCCGCATTCGCGAGGTGGTTGGCGGCTAACCGCTACGGCAGTATTACATGTTTACGCCCGCCATTTGCAGCGTGAAACAGAGTCACTCTCAACCCCCGCCAGCCGGGGGTTTTTTATCGGATAAACACTATGAAATCAGTTCAGGAGCAGATCGCAGCGCTCAGTACCACGCTGCGTCATCATGAGTATCTCTACCACGTGATGGATGCGCCGGAAGTCCCGGATGCTGAATATGACCGGCTGATGAATCAGCTGCGCGAGCTGGAGCGTGCGCATCCCGATCTGATTACCCCCGACTCACCTACGCAGCGGGTCGGCGCGGCGCCGCTGACCGCTTTTGAGCAGGTGCGGCATGAAGTGCCGATGCTGTCGCTGGATAACACCTTTGATGAGGCAGGGTTCCGCGCCTTTAACAAACGCGTACAGGATCGGCTTAAGAGCAGCGATGAGCTGACCTACTGCTGTGAACTCAAACTTGATGGTCTGGCGGTCAGCCTGCTGTATGAAAACGGCTTACTGGTGCGGGCCGCTACCCGCGGCGACGGCACAACCGGCGAAAATATCACCGCTAACGTGCGCACCGTCCGGGCGATCCCGCTGCGGCTGCGGGGCGATAATATCCCGGCGCGGCTGGAAGTGCGCGGTGAAGTGTTTATGACTGAAAGCGGGTTTGAAAAGCTCAATGAGGAAGCGCGGCGTACCGGTGGCAAAGTCTTTGCGAATCCGCGCAATGCGGCAGCCGGCTCACTGCGTCAGCTCGATCCCCGCATCACCGCCAGACGCCCGCTAACCTTCTTCTGCTACGGTTTTGGCCTGCTGGAGGGCGGCGAGATCCCGGCCAGCCACTGGGAACGCCTGCAGCAGTTTAAAGCCTGGGGTTTACCGGTCAGTGAGCGGATAAAACGGGTTCATACCGCTGATGAAGCGCTGGCGTTTTATCATCATATTGAGCAGGAGCGGCCTGAACTCGGGTTTGATATCGACGGCGTGGTAATCAAAGTCGATTCACAGGCGCTGCAGGAGCGGCTCGGTTTTGTGGCGCGCGCGCCGCGCTGGGCGATCGCCTTCAAATTCCCGGCACAGGAGCAGCTGACCGTGGTGCGCGACGTTGAGTTTCAGGTCGGACGCACCGGAGCCATTACGCCAGTAGCGCGTCTCGAACCCGTGCAGGTCGCAGGCGTCATGGTAAGTAATGCCACTCTGCATAACGCCGATGAGATCGCCCGTCTCGGCCTGCGCATCGGCGACCGGGTAGCGATTCGCCGCGCTGGCGACGTGATCCCGCAGGTGGTCAGCGTGGTAGAGTCTGACCGGCCGGCTGACGCGCGTGAAATTGTGTTTCCGCAGCACTGCCCGGTGTGTGGCTCTGACGTGGAGCGGGTAGAGGGTGAAGCGGTAACGCGCTGTACCGGAGGGCTGATCTGCGGTGCCCAGCGTAAAGAGGCGCTTAAGCATTTTGTCTCGCGTCGCGCCATGGATGTGGATGGCATGGGAGATAAAATCATCGATCAGCTGGTTGAGAAAGAGTATGTGAAAACGCCAGCCGATCTGTTTCGCCTGACGGCCGGTAAACTGACCGGACTGGATCGCATGGGGCCGAAATCGGCACAAAACGTGGTGGCCGCACTCGAAAAAGCTAAACTGACGACGCTGCCGCGGTTCCTGTATGCGCTGGGGATCCGCGAGGTGGGTGAAGCCACGGCAGCTAACCTCGCCCGTCACTTTGGCGAGCTGGAGCGGGTGATGAATGCCGATCTCGATGCGCTGATTGCCGTGCCGGATGTGGGTAAGGTTGTTGCCGCTCACGTCCGCAATTTTATGGAAGAAGAGAGCAACCGTGAGGTGATCCGCGAGCTGACAGAAGAGATCGGCATTCACTGGCCTGCCGTCGCGGTGATCAAAGCAGAAGAGATCGACAGTCCCTTTGCCGGTAAAACGGTGGTGCTTACCGGCTCTCTGTCGCAGATGAATCGCGATGATGCGAAAGCGCGTCTTGCCGCGCTGGGCGCTAAAGTCAGCGGCAGCGTATCAAAGAAAACCGATCTGCTGATCGCCGGCGAAGCGGCGGGCTCCAAGCTGGCGAAGGCCCAGGAGCTGGGTATTCCGGTTATTGACGAAGCGGAGATGATCCGCCTGCTGGACGCATAATATGGAGAAACAGCAGCTGCTGGCTATCGCCAGCACGGTGATGCCGTTTGGTAAATATCAGGGCCGGCTGCTGATCGATCTGCCGGAAGAGTACCTGCTCTGGTTTGCGCGCAAAAATGCGTTTCCGGCGGGTACGCTGGGCGAGCTGATGCAGCTGACGCTGGCGATTAAAATAGAGGGGCTGCAGGGGCTGATCGCACCGCTCAGGCGCCCCCCGCAATAAAAAAGCCCGCTTGCGCGGGCCGTTTTTTATGACTTCTGCACCTCTGGCTGCTGCGCCAGCCGCTTTTCATTACCTGCTTTATAGCGCTGAGCAATGAACGAGCAGATCATCAGCTGTACCTGATGAAAGATCATCAGCGGCAGCACAATAATGCCTACCGCACTGGCCGGGAAAAGAATATTAGCCATCGGCACGCCGTTCGCCAGGCTCTTTTTCGAACCGCAGAACAGCACCACAATCTCATCAGCCCGGCTGAAACCAAACAGCCGTGAGGCACCAATATTGATTGTCAGCGCAATCAGCAGCAGCAGCAGGCTGCCTGCCAGAATCCACAGCAGGGTATCGACGCCCACGCGATGCCAGATGCCATTTACCACCGCTTCACTAAAGGCTGAATAGACAACCAGCAGAATCGAGGTTTGATCGGTTTTGCCAATCAGGCTGCGATGCTTTTCCACCCAGCCGCCGATCCAGCGGCGGGAGAGATGACCGACAACAAACGGCACCAGCAGCTGCATCACAATCTTACCAATCTGCTCCAGGCCGTTACCCGGCGCCGCACTGTGCACGTTCATTACCAGATTGACCAGCAGAGGGGAAATAAACACGCCCAGCAGGCTGGAGGCGGACGCAGCGCAGACCGCCGCCGCAACATTCCCGCCTGCCATAGAGGTAAAGGCGATAGAGGATTGTACGGTGGCAGGCAGAATGCAGAGGTAGAGGAAGCCGGTATAGATTTCAGGCCCGACGTTAACCGGGTGCCACCAGACCAGCAGCAGCCCGAGCGCCGGAAAAATCACAAACGTGCTGCACATAATCCACAGATGCAGACGCCAGTGGCTGCTGCCGGCAATAATCTTCTCGCGCGACAGTTTGGCACCGTGCATAAAGAAGAGCAGGGCGATAGCGGCAGTGGTGAGGTATTCAAAAAAGTCGACAAAACCGCCGCGTGCCGGCAGAAAGCTGGCCAGCAGTACGGTAATGATGAGTTTGATCATCATTGGATCGAGTCGTAAAAAGCCCATTGTTAACGTCCGGTTAAAAGAAAAAGTCTGGCAGAGATTGTGCGCTAAGCGCGTTTAGAAATAAAATTGATTTATTGCATTAATCTATGAGCAGAATCGATGAATTATACGTTACGCCAGCTGCGTACTTTTGTTGCTGTTGCCCGACAGGGAAGCTTTAGCCAGGCGGGGCAGCTGATAGGGTTAAGCCAGTCGGCGGTAAGCCATAGCGTGAAAGAGCTGGAGGCGGAAATAGGCGTGCGCCTGCTGGACCGCACGACGCGTGAAGTATTACTCACCGGGGCAGGGCAGCAGCTGGCAACCCGGCTGACGCGCCTGCTGGAAGAGCTGAATACCACGCTGCTGGATGTGCGCAGTTACGGCGAGCAGCGCAGCGGGACCGTACGGGTTGCGGCCAGTCAGACGCCCTCTGCGCATCTGATGCCGCAATGTCTGGCCAGCACGCAGCAGCACTATCCCGATATCCGCGTGATCCTGCACGACAGGGTGCAGCAGGCCGTGTTGCACAGCGTGCGTAATGCGGAAGTTGATTTCGGGATTGTGATTGGCCCGCTGGGTGACGCAGAGTTTGACGCCGAAGAGATCCTGCAGGAGCCTTTCCTGCTGCTCTGTCACCAGAATGATGCGCTGGCGCAAACCGAGAGCGTTACCTGGGCGATGCTGACAGATCGCAATATGGTACTGCAGGACTACGCCTCAGGCAGCCGGATGCTGGTGGACGCGATACTGCAGCAGCTCGCTGTCAGGGTGAATGTGGTACAGGAGATTGGTCATCCGGCGACCCTCTATCCGATGGTGGAAGCGGGCATCGGCATCAGCATTTTACCGGCGCTGGCGCTGCCGCTGCCTTCGGGACGTAAGCTGGTGGTACGCCGGCTTTATCCGGAGATGAACCGCAGTCTGATGCTGATCAAACGTAAAAACCGTTCGCTTACGCCCGCTGCGGAGGCGGTCTGGCAGGAAGTGCGTCAGCAGGCTGAGCTGCTGACGCAGACTCGCTCACTCTATCCGGCGTTTTAGATATAGACGTCGAGCTGGTTGTCTGGCGTTGGCCGGTTAATGCCATCCGCCCGGGCGCTCACCAGCTGTTCAGTCTGCTGCTGCTGTTCTGCCTTTTCCGCTTCGCGCTGCTGAATCTGAGCAATCTGTGCATAGAGCATCTGGATCTGGCTCTCCAGCATCTGCTGCTGTTCTGATTTTTGCTCCTGCGTCAGCGTATGATTGTCCGCCAGAGATTTGAGCTGGCTGGTAATAGCGGCGATCTGTTTATTAATAGCGGCAATCTCAGAGGCTGCCCCGCCTCCGCTGCTGCCCCCGGCCCCGATAGTGCTGATACCTGATATTGTCGTCATCATTTTCTCCTTGCCATAAACTCTGAAGGTTATCGGCAGCAGAAGTAAAGGCTTCAGGCGTGCAACCTGGAATGTTGAGGGCCGCGCTGATTTCAGGGCCGCATAAATGCGACCCCTACAGGTGCGAGCAGAGCGGCTTATTTGTAGGGGCGGTATTAACGCCGCCCAAAAGAAACAAAAAAAGCGCCCATAGGGCGCTTTTTTCTGAATTTGGTGGGTCGTGCAGGATTCGAACCTGCGACCAATTGATTAAAAGTCAACTGCTCTACCAACTGAGCTAACGACCCGAAGTGGTGGGTGATGACGGGTTCGAACCGCCGACCCCCTCCTTGTAAGGGAGATGCTCTACCAACTGAGCTAATCACC
>NZ_VEIP01000013.1:0-25609 GCF_007680655.1 Pantoea sp. PSNIH1 | reverse complement strand
GGGGTGAATCGCTTCACGCCCTGCTGAGCCCGTCTGCGTTGCCGCTTTGCCGTCTCAGTGGTGGCGCATTATAGGGATCCGAATTTTTTGCACAACCCCTTTTTTCGATCTTTTTTACTGAGTGGCGAGTTTCTGTTCTTTTCGCTGCGATCGCGAGCGATCCGGTTAAATTTCACCTTGTTCAGCACTGCATTTAGCTGCACGCTGGGAATAATTGATAAAGGAGAAAGATCATGTCTGTAGCCCTGCGCCCTTATAAGTACTCTTTTCCGCAAACCGGCGAGCGTGTCATGGTAGATAGCAGCAGCGTTGTTGTGGGTGATGTTCGATTAGATGATGATGTCAGTATCTGGCCGCTGGTCGCGATCCGCGGTGATGTTAATCACGTCATCATTGGTAAAAGAAGCAATATACAGGATGGCAGCGTTCTGCACGTCACGCATAAGTCAGCCACCAATCCCCAGGGATATCCTTTACTGATTGGCGAAGATGTGACGGTCGGGCATAAGGCGATGCTGCATGGCTGTACTATCGGCGATCGCGTGCTGGTCGGCATGGGCTCAATCGTACTGGACGGGGCCATTGTTGAAGAGGATGTCATGATTGGGGCGGGCAGCCTGGTCCCCCCCGGCAAGCGTCTCGTCAGCGGCTATCTCTATTTAGGTAGTCCGGTGAAACAGATTCGCCCGCTTACTGAAGCTGAAATTGCCGGCCTGCTTTACTCATCCGGCAATTACGTCAAATGGAAAGATGATTATCTGAATCAGGAGAGCCAGACCCAGCCCTGATCGCTGATCGCATCCGTCAGAATAAGCTTTTCAGCTTCCTCTTCTATATCCCAGCGATGTGCGCAGAACAGCGCCATCGCCTCTCCTTCACCAAAACGCGCATGAAGCGCGGGCTGAGAAATAGCACAGGTGATTCCCATCCCATTTACCAGAGCAGGAAAGATGACTGCCTGCTGCTGCCGATCCCAGCTTTCCCGTTCAGGAAAATGAATCGCCTGATTCATGGCTGCATGGCTCGCTTTAGTGTATCGATCACCGGCGTAATCTCCGGCATGACACCGTGCCAGAGCTGAAAAGCGTGTGCAGCCTGTCCCACCAGCATGCCCGTGCCATCCGCCACGACGTCAGCGCCCTTCTGCTGGCACCATAGAAGAAAAGGCGTCAGGCCCGGTTGGTAAAACATGTCATAGCAGCGTACCCCGCGCTCAATCAGCGTGGCAGGTAAAGGTGGGATGTCGCCTGCAACACCGCTGGAGGTGGCATTGATGATCAAATCAAAAGCGTGTGCACTGAGCCGGGCAAAGTTTACTGCCTCAATCTCTCCGCAGTGACTAAACTGTTGCGCCAGCTCTTCAGCACGGCTGGCGGTGCGGTTTACCACCACCAGCGAGCAGCCGGCGGCAAGCAGAGGCTGGATCACACCGCGCGCAGCCCCCCCTGCACCGACCAGCAGGATCCGATCGCCTGGCTGGATCATCTCCAGCCTTTGCAGATCGCTGAGCAGGCCGATCCCGTCGGTGTTATCTCCGAAAAGCGAGCCATCACTTCTCTTATGCAGCGTATTCACTGCGCCAGATAGCCTGGCGCGCTCGCTCAGCGCATCAGCCAGCGACCACGCCTGCTGTTTAAACGGCAGGGTCACGTTAGCCCCCCTCCCCGCCGCAGCGAAAAAGGCACGCAGCGTCTGCGGAAAAGCATCCAGCGGCGCGCAGATTTGACCATAGCTGTGAGCTATACCGGTTTGCCGGGCAAATTCGCGATGAATAAAGGGGGACTTACTGTGCGCAATCGGATGGCCAAAAACGGCAAAGTTTTCCATCTGTCAGCCCTGGCGAATCAGTTCACCGCTGAGCACATCGCGGATTTCTGAAGGGTTAAGACGCCCTCCGGTGGCTGCCTGCAGCACCGGAAACGCAACGCCAAACTGCTCAGTGACTTCAGCAGCGGTGCGACAGGGCGGCATGCCGGTCAGGTTTGCGCTGGTAGAGACCAGCGGTTTGCCAAAACCACGGCATAATGCCTGAACGTCAGAGTGATTACTGACGCGGATCGCCAGTGAATTGAAACGCCCCGTCAGCCAGCGTGGTGTGCTGGATCGCGCCGGCACCACCCAGGTTACCGGACCAGGCCAGGAGGCAAACATGCGTTCGCGCTGCTCCGCTGTCAGTTGCTCATCGTCAATATAGGGCGTCAGCTGAGTATAGTCAGCGGCAATCAGGATCAATCCTTTCTCAACCGGCCGTTGTTTCAGCTGCAGCAGCGCCATTACCGCACGTTCGCTGTCAGGGTCGCAGCCAAGGCCAAATACGGCTTCGGTGGGATAAGCGATTACGCACTGCTGTTTTAGCTGCTCAATGCAAAAGTCAGCGCTTCCTGGAATAGATTGAGACTGGTTCATGATTACTCTTCTTCCGGCACAACGGGCTTGCCGCAGCGTTTACTGGCGCAGAAACGCCTGACGCCCTGTGCAGTTTTCTTTTCTATTAGTAAGGGGAACTGGCAGTGTGGACACGTACCGTCAACCGGCGTGGCGTTAATAGCAAACTGACACTCAGGATAGCGATCGCAGGCGTGAAACGTTTTGCCATAGCGCGAGCGCCGCTGTACCAGTTTACCGCTGGCACACTGCGGACAGGCAATAGTTGTCACATCAGGTTTATCAACGGCTTCCGTATAGTGGCACTCCGGATAACCGCTGCAGCTGATAAACATGCCAAACCGTCCCTGACGCAGTACTTTGTCTGCACCACACTGCGGGCAGGCATGCCCTTCCAGCACCTTGACGATATGGCCATCCGCCTGATTTTTCATCGGCCGGATATAGTCGCAGGCGGGATAGTTACTACAGCCCAGAAACGGGCCCGTTTTGCCAGAACGTATGACTAATTCTGCCCCGCACGCGGGGCAGGGTTCCTGTTTACGCACGCTAAACAGCGCTGATTTATTCATATTACCCGGGGTATTCATTACAGATTAATGCAGCATACCTTCATTGACGTCGAATAACAGTTCTTCCATTTGCTGATAGGCATTTTCGCATCCCGGAATATTAAACAGCACCATCAGCACCACCCATTTCAGATCCTGCAGATCGAACTCCAGCGTATCAAGCGCCATAACCCGTTCGATAACCATTTCCCGCGTTTCCATGTTCAGTACCTGAATCTGCTCAAGGAACAGCACGAAACCGCGACACTCTGCATCTAAACGCTGGCTCTCTTGCTCAGTGTAGATACGCATAGAGAGAGGATCGTTTGCCAGTAATACCGGTGCGACCAGCCCCTCCTGGTAATCCGCCAGCCGTTCAAGCCAGTTCAGCGCATTGTAGATATCTTCACGGTGAAAACCGGCGTCAGTTAGATCATCAGTGAGTTTATCCTGATCAACGCGCATCTCAGCTTCGTTATGAATATAGGTTTCAAACAAGTACATAAGTACGTCGAACATGGCATGCCCTCCTCAATCGGACATAGCCGCCGGGTACAGCTGCGATCCATCCTGCTAACTCCAGTTCGAGCAATTGTGCAGCGATGACTGGCACAGGTTGGCCGGCACGTTCAGCGACGACGTCAACAGGTGTAACCTCATCACCTACGTTAGCCAACGCGCTGAGAAATGGCAATGGAACATCGTCACTGAGTTGTGAATATATTGTGTCCGATTGGTTTACGGGCAGCCACTGCAGCGTAGAGTGCAAATCCTCCAGAATATTATTGGGATGAGCAACCAGCAGTGCGCCCTGCTGTATCAGCCAGTGCACGCCTTCACTGCCGGCGTTACCCAGCGCTCCGGGCAGCGCATAAACATTGCGGTTTTGCTCAAGTGCATAACGCGCCGTCACCAGCGAACCGCTTTTCAGCGACGCCTCTACCACCAGCACGCCATAGCTTAAGCCACTGATAATGCGGTTACGTCGCGGGAAGTTCACGCCATGTGGCGCACACGTCAGCGGCAGTTCAGAAATAAGCGCACCGCCGTGGCTGATTATGTCGCAGGCCAGCGCCTGATGCTGCTTTGGATAGAGACACTGTAATCCACTGCCCAGTACCGCCAGCGTCTTTCCTCCGGCAGCCAGCGCGGCACGATGCGCAATACCATCAATACCGCGCGCCAGTCCGCTGGTAATAGCCAGACCACTTACAGCCAGCTGCTGCGTAAACCACTCTCCCCACTCTTTCCCGTAAAGTGAGCAGTTGCGGCTGCCGACCACGGCAAGCTGAGGCTGAGTAAGCGCTGCTGCATCGCCAGCGACAAACAGCGCGGTCGGGTAGCGCGCGGTCTCTTTGAGCCGCTCCGGATAACGAGCATCTGTGCAGTCAATCAGGCTATGCTGCGGCTGCTCCAGCCACGCCAGTGTGTTATCACGCTGGCGTGGGCACAGCGTCAGGTAGTGCTGCCGCTGTTGTTCACTCATTCCCTGAGCGCGCAGCCACTCATCATCCACTCTGTCAGCAGCCTTTAACGCCGTCATAAAGCGGTGCGCTTTGTGACCGCTCAGGCCCCGTACGTTTGCTGCTCTGAGCACTCTTTCCAGCTTTTCCATTTTGCCTTCCATGACCGCCGTGTCTGTGCCGTGCAATGCTGTCAATCGGGCCCTGAAAAGTCTACAATATGAACCAGTAATCTTTTCTTTAACGCATATAGATCTGGATATTTATGTCAGTTTTGCAGGTATTACATTTTCCTGACGATCGCCTTCGCAAAATTGCTGCACCGGTTGCAGCAGTTGACGCCGGGGTTCAGCGTATCGTCGATGATATGTTTGAAACGATGTATGCCGAAGAAGGCATCGGCCTGGCGGCTACACAGGTTGATATCCACCAGCGTATTATCGTTATCGATGTCTCTGAAAATCGTGACGAGCGCCTGGTGCTTATCAATCCGGAGCTGCTGGAAAAAAGTGGCGAGACCGGTATCGAGGAAGGCTGCCTTTCTATTCCGGAACAGCGTGCATTTGTGCCGCGCGCCGAGCGCGTTAAAGTTCGCGCACTGGATCGTGACGGTAACAGCTTTGAACTGGAAACGGATGGCCTGCTGGCAATCTGTATTCAGCATGAGATTGACCATCTGGACGGCAAGCTGTTTATCGATTATCTGTCACCGCTGAAACGCCAGCGTATTAAACAGAAACTGGAAAAACTGGCTCGCCAGAATACCCGCGCATCCTGAGAGCGAACAGAAGGCTAAATTGTGTCTGCACCGTTGAAAATTATTTTTGCCGGTACACCTGACTTTGCAGCGCGTCACCTTGACGCGCTGCTTGCATCTGAGCATCAGGTAACCGGCGTCTTTACCCAGCCCGATCGTCCTGCCGGACGCGGCAACA
Organism: Pantoea sp. PSNIH1; assembly: GCF_007680655.1. Taxonomy (NCBI): domain Bacteria; kingdom Pseudomonadati; phylum Pseudomonadota; class Gammaproteobacteria; order Enterobacterales; family Erwiniaceae; genus Pantoea; species Pantoea sp. PSNIH1. The sequence continues at coordinate 20,275 of NZ_VEIP01000013.1, read as the reverse complement.
AACTCACTCCCGGCCCGGTAAAAGTGTTAGCCCAGACGCACGGTATACCGGTTTTTCAGCCCAAATCACTCAGGCCGGAAGAGAACCAGCAGCTGGTAGCCGATCTGCAGGCAGATATCATGGTCGTTGTGGCCTATGGGCTGATTCTGCCACAGGCAGTGCTTTCAATGCCCCGGCTCGGTTGCGTGAACGTTCACGGCTCGCTGCTGCCACGCTGGCGCGGCGCGGCGCCGATCCAGCGCGCGCTCTGGGCTGGCGATAGCGAAACCGGTGTGACCATTATGCAGATGGATGCAGGCCTCGACACAGGCGATATGCTGCTCAAACTCAACTGCCCGATTGGTCCGGACGATACCAGCGCTTCGCTTTACAATCGCCTGGCTGAACTGGGACCGCAGGGCCTGCTGCAAACGCTAACTATGCTGGCGACCAACCGTGCACAGCCTGAGGTACAGGATAACGCTCTGGCGAACTACGCTGAAAAGCTCAGCAAAGAGGAAGCCCGGCTGGACTGGACGCTGCCGGCGGCGCAGCTGGAGCGCTGCATCCGTGCCTTTAATCCCTGGCCGGTAAGCTATTTTCTTATCGATGATCAACCGGTAAAAGTCTGGCAGGCAACGGTGTTACCGCATCAGGATAAACAGCCGGGCGAAATCCTGCACGCCGATAAGCAGGGCATTCAGATCGCAACCGCGGATGGTGTCTTAAACCTGTTATCCCTGCAGCCAGCTGGCAAAAAACCCATGTCAGCCCAGGACCTGCTCAACTCACGTCGCGAATGGTTCACTCCCGGAACCGTTCTGGCCTGATCCTGTTGCCCGGTACGCGCCGGGCCCAACTGCCTGATGAAATACTATGAAAAAAGCGACTAACCTGCGCAGCCTGGCGGCGCAACTGATCGAACGTGTGGTGGATAAAGGCGAATCGCTCAGCGCTATCCTTCCTGCCGCGCAAAAAACCGTGGCGGACAAAGATGGCGCCCTGCTGCAGGAGTTATGCTTTGGTGTGACGCGCACATTACCTCAGCTGGAAGCGCTGATCGGCAAGCTGATGGAGCGCCCGTTAACCGGTAAACAGCGCGTGCTGCACTACCTGATTATGGTCGGCCTTTATCAGCTGCTTTATACGCGTATCCCGCCGCATGCCGCGCTGGCGGAAACTGTTGCCGGCGCAGAAGTCCTTAAGCGGGCTAACCTGAAAGGGCTGCTGAATGGCGTGTTACGCCAGTTTCAGCGTCAGCAGGAGAGCCTGCTGGCAGAAGTGGATCAGGCACCGCAACGCTATCTGCATCCTGGCTGGTTACTGAAACGTCTTCAGCACGCCTGGCCGCAGCAGTGGCAGGCGATCACCGAGGCCAACAATCAGCGTCCGCCAATGTGGTTGCGCGTCAATCGCCAGCATCATACGCGTGATGCCTGGCTGGCATTGCTGAATCAGGCGGACAAAAATGGCATCTGCGGCGATGCGCCGGATGCTGTACGTCTGGAATCACCAGCGCCTGTAAGCCAGCTGCCGGGTTTTGAGCAGGGATGGGTTACGGTTCAGGATCTCTCCGCGCAGCGTTGTGCTCTGCTGCTCGAACCTCAGCCAGGCGAACATATACTGGATCTCTGTGCAGCGCCGGGCGGTAAAACCACACATATTCTGGAAGTGGCCCCACAGGCCAGTGTGATGGCAGTTGATATTGATGAGCAGCGCCTGAGCCGCGTGCGGGAAAACCTGCTGCGCCTGAACATGACTGCAGAAGTGCGTCAGGGCGATGGCCGTACGCCTGCCGCCTGGTGTAACGATCTGACATTTGACCGTATCCTGCTTGATGCGCCCTGTTCTGCAACCGGCGTGATACGTCGCCATCCTGATATCAAATGGCTGCGCCGCGATCGGGATATTGCGGAGCTGGCAGCACTGCAGCGTGAAATCCTTAATGCCATCTGGCCGCGTCTGAAATCAGGCGGCACGCTGCTGTATGCGACCTGTTCAGTATTGCCGGAAGAGAACCATGAGCAAATCCGCACGTTTCTTGCCGACCATGATGATGCCATCGCGGTGCCGCTGCCGCAGGGGGATGAATATGGCTGGCAGGTATTCCCGCACGCTGACGGCGGTGACGGCTTTTTCTACGCTAAGCTGATAAAAAAATAGTGCGGCGCACGCTAATGAGAGCAACAGAGCGATGAAAATTATTATCCTCGGAGCCGGTCAGGTTGGCGGTACGCTGGCAGAGAATCTGGTGGGTGAAAACAATGACATCACCGTGGTAGACAGCGACCCTTCACGTTTACGCGTGTTGCAGGACAAATTTGACCTGCGCGTTGTCCACGGCCACGGTTCTCATCCGCGTGTCCTGCGTGAAGCGGGCGCAGAAGATGCCGATATGCTGGTTGCCGTAACCAGTTCGGACGAAACCAATATGATCGCCTGTCAGATAGCTTACTCGCTGTTTAATACGCCAAACCGTATTGCGCGTATTCGTGCAGCGGACTATCTGCGCGATGGCGATAAATTATTTACGCCGGAAGCGGTGCCGATTGACCACTTAATCTCTCCTGAACAGCTGGTTATCGACAATATCTATCGTCTTATCCAGTATCCTGGCGCACTTCAGGTGGTCAATTTTGCGGAAGGGAAAGTAAGCCTTGCCGTGGTTAAAGCCTATTATGGCGGCCCGCTGGTCGGCAATCCGCTCTCTATCATGCGTGAGCATATGCCACACATCGATACGCGGGTTGCGGCTATTTTTCGTCAGGATCGCCCTATTCGTCCGCAGGGGTCAACCATTGTTGAAGCGGGTGATGAAGTGTTCTTCATTGCTGCCAGTCAGCACATTCGCGCCGTAATGAGCGAGATGCAGCGGCTGGAAAAGCCTTACAAACGCATCATGCTGGTAGGCGGGGGCAACATCGGTTTTGGTCTTGCGCAGCGGCTGGAAAAACATTACAGCGTTAAACTTATCGAGCGTAATCAGCAGCGCGCCGCTGAACTGGCAGAAAACCTGCAGGACACCATCGTATTTTATGGTGACGCCTCCGATCAGGAGCTGCTGGCTGAAGAGCATGTGGATCAGGTTGATCTTTTTATTGCCGTGACCAATGACGATGAAGCCAACATTATGTCAGCCATGCTGGCTAAAAAGATGGGGGCGAAAAAAGTCATGGTGCTGATACAGCGTCGCGCCTATGTTGACCTGGTGCAGGGCAGCGTAATAGACATCGCCATCTCACCACAGCAGGCCACTATTTCTGCCCTGCTGAGCCACGTACGCAAGGCGGATATTGTGGGCGTTTCGTCACTGCGCCGCGGCATTGCAGAAGCCATTGAAGCGATTGCACATGGCGACGAGAGCACGTCACGCGTGGTTGGCCGGCAGATTGAAAATATTAAATTGCCGCCCGGCACGCTAATTGGCGCCATTGTGCGCGGTGATGAGGTGATTATTGCTAATGCAAACGTCAGAATCGAACAGGGTGATCATGTGATCATGTTTCTGACAGACAAAAAATTTGTTCCGGATGTAGAGCGACTGTTTCAGCCCAGCCCGTTTTTCCTCTGATAATCGCTGGACTGCCTCTCCCTTCGCGGCCTCGCTTTAATGCGCTGCAATAATGGAAAATGCGCTAAGGTTTGTTAGACTTTATCGATTGGCTTAGGCAAGGGAGATAACCATGAGTTTATTCAAAGAGTTTCGCGATTTCGCCATGCGTGGCAACGTAGTGGACCTGGCAGTCGGTGTCGTGATCGGTGCTGCGTTTGGTAAAATTGTTTCATCATTAGTGGCGAATATCATCATGCCTCCGCTGGGCCTGCTGATTGGCGGCGTGGACTTTAAGCAGTTCAGATGGGTGCTGAAACCGGCAGAGGGTGATGTTCCTGCTGTGGTGATGGAGTATGGTAATTTTATCCAGACCGTATTTGATTTTGTCATTATTGCATTCGCGATTTTCATGGCGATTAAAGTAATGAACAAACTCTATACCAAAAAAGAAGTAGAGAAGCCGGCACCGAAGCCTTCCAGCGAAGAAGTACTGCTCACGGAAATCCGTGATTTGCTGAAGCAGCAGAATACAAAGATCTGATAAAAAAGCCGCCTGACTCAGGCGGCTTTTTTTATGCCATAGCAGAAGGCCAGTGATAAACAGTGTTGCTTATCGCTGGCCTCCCGCTGCTGTCCCTTTGCATGCTTCTCTTTACGACGATAGCTGCCCTTACCTTTCTGGTTACGCTCGATCCGCTGACGATAAAGCGGGTCATGCAGTAACGCCTCCAGCGCATTATCATTGATGATCCCTTTGCGATGCTGATAGTGACTCATACCTTTCTCCTGATAAATTTCGGGGGTAACTTTACTCTTTTTGTCCGGCGTTGCAATCTTTACCGCAGCACGCTTCTGGCTGCGGATCGTTGCCTGTCTCCAGCGCTTCAAGAATAGAACAGCAGGCGGAGCTGTGTTGCTCGCCGCAGCAGGTTTGCGCCAGCCGCTGCAGTGAACGCTGAATGATCTGCAGTTCAGCGATAACATGATCAACCTCTTCCAGCCTGCTGGCCACGATCGCTTTTGACTCCTGACAGGTGTGATGATCGGGTTCGATCCTGATCGACAGTAATCCCCGAATCGCTTCCAGAGTAAAACCAAGCTGACGTCCGTAGCGAATGAACCGCAGACGCTGCAGATCTTTATCGCTGTAAAGACGAAAGCCGCCTCCGGTGCGCATTCTGTGCTCCATCAGCTGCTGCTTTTCATAAAAACGAATGGTGTCCGGCGTAACTTCCGCAAGCCGGGCGAGTTGACCAATGCGATACACGCTATTCACCCTGCTTAAGACGTTGAGCAATATCAGCACGATAACGGCTGTATAAAAATTCGGTGCTCAGGCCAGCCTGCTGCAGTTTACTTTCAAGGAGAATGAGGCGCCGGGTAATTTCAGCGTGAGAAGGTTCTTCTGCATCAAGCGTCTGCAACAGCTTGTGCAGTTCAAGCGCCTCTTTCCGGGCTTCAAGCTCAGGCGGAAGATAGCCGGCATTCTTTAACAGACGATACGCGGTACGCAGTTCAGGGGGAACTGCGCTGTCATCATCCAGCTGTAACGGCGCACCCTCACCAGGAAGGTTGCTTAGTTCACCTTTTGCCTGAGCTTCACGAATGTGCTGTTCCGCCAGTTGATCGATTAACCACATAGCGCTCTCCTGTCGATATCTGTCAATGACTCAGGAAATCATAGCGGATGACAAATTTCAGGCAATAAAAAACCCGCCGGAGCGGGTTTTCTACGATACTGCAGATTACTCTGCAGCAGCTTCTGCTTGAGCTTCTGGACGATCAACCAGCTCGATGTAAGCCATCGGAGCGTTGTCACCAGCACGGAAGCCACACTTCAGAATACGAGTGTAACCACCGGCACGGCTCGCGAAACGCGGGCCCAGCTCGTTAAACAGTTTTGCCACGATCTCGTTATCACGAGTGCGGGCGAATGCCAGACGACGATTAGCTACGCTGTCGGTCTTGGCAAGAGTAATCAGCGGCTCAACTACGCGACGCAGTTCTTTGGCTTTCGGCAGAGTCGTTTTAATGATCTCATGACGAACCAGAGAACCAGCCATGTTGCGGAACATAGCCTGACGATGGCTGCTGTTGCGGTTCAGTTGACGACCACTCTTACGATGGCGCATGACCTTATCCTTCTCAGTGAAACCTTAACCTGTGATCGGGTTATTCATCAGCGATGCTTGCTGGTGGCCAGTTTTCCAGGCGCATGCCCAGAGACAGACCACGCGAAGCGAGCACATCTTTAATCTCAGTAAGAGATTTTTTACCGAGGTTAGGCGTTTTAAGCAGCTCAACCTCAGTACGCTGTACCAGATCACCGATGTAGTGGATAGCTTCTGCCTTAAGGCAGTTAGCAGAGCGGACAGTCAATTCCAGATCGTCAACAGGGCGCAGCAGGATCGGATCGAATTCTGGTTTCTCTTCTTTCACTTCCGGCTGACGTACGTCACGTAAATCAACGAAAGCTTCCAGTTGTTCTGCCAGGATGGTGGCCGCACGACGAATCGCCTCTTCAGGATCGATTGTGCCGTTGGTTTCCATTTCGATGACCAGCTTGTCCAGGTCGGTGCGCTGCTCTACACGCGCTGCTTCAACATTGTAGGCGATACGGTCTACAGGGCTGTAGCAAGCGTCGACCAGCAGGCGGCCGATTGGGCGCTCATCTTCTTCCGAATGAATTCGGGCAGACGCCGGCACATAACCACGACCACGCTGAACTTTGATACGCATGCTAATAGATGCGTTTTCATCGGTCAGATGGCAGATCACATGCTGCGGCTTGACGATTTCGACATCACCATCATGGGTGATGTCGGCTGCAGTCACAGGGCCAATGCCAGATTTATTCAAAGTAAGGATGACTTCATCTTTACCCTGAACTCTTACCGCCAGCCCTTTCAGGTTGAGCAGGATTTCCAGGATATCTTCCTGAACGCCCTCTTTGGTGGAGTACTCGTGCAGCACGCCATCAATTTCAACCTCGGTCACCGCGCAACCCGGCATGGAAGAAAGCAGAATACGGCGCAGTGCGTTACCAAGAGTATGGCCAAAGCCACGCTCTAATGGTTCAAGGGTCACCTTGGCGTGCGTCGAACTCACTTGCTCGATATCTACCAGGCGCGGTTTTAGAAACTCTGTCACAGAACCCTGCATTGTGTCCTCTCTTTGGTACTAAGCTTTACTTAGAGTAAAGCTCGACGATCAGGTGTTCGTTAATGTCCGCAGACAGATCAGTACGCTCAGGCATACGCTTGAACACACCTTCCATCTTGGTCGCATCAACTTCCAGCCAGGTTGGCTTTTCACGCTGCTCAGCCAGCTCCAGAGCGGCCTTCACGCGAGATTGCTTTTTGGCTTTCTCACGGATGCTTACGACATCATTCGGAGATACCTGATAAGAAGCGATGTTAACAACGCGGCCATTTACCAGAATAGATTTGTGGCTAACCAGCTGACGTGCTTCTGCACGAGTGGCGCCAAAGCCCATACGGTAAACTACGTTATCCAGACGACCTTCCAGCAGAGCTAACAGGTTTTCACCGGTGTTGCCTTTCAGACGTGCTGCTTCTTTATAGTAGTTACGGAACTGACGCTCCAGCACGCCGTACATACGACGAACTTTCTGCTTTTCACGTAACTGACCGCCGTAATCAGACAGACGCGGTTTACGCGCACCATGCTGACCAGGGGCTTGTTCAATTTTGCACTTGGAATCAATCGCGCGGACGCCAGACTTAAGGAATAAGTCGGTACCCTCGCGACGGCTCAGCTTGAGCTTAGGACCCAAATATCTTGCCATTTTCTTTCTCCAACTAACCTAAAAAACGGGGCGTTATACGCGACGTTTTTTCGGCGGACGACAACCGTTGTGAGGGATCGGAGTCACATCAGTAATATTCGTGATGCGGAAACCAGCAGCGTTCAGAGCACGAATCGTAGATTCGCGGCCTGGACCTGGACCCTTAACCATAACTTCCAGGTTCTTAATACCGTAATCTTTTACCGCTTCTGCACAGCGCTCTGCAGCGACCTGAGCAGCGAATGGAGTAGATTTACGTGAACCGCGGAAACCGGAACCACCGGCGGTTGCCCAACCCAGCGCGTTACCCTGACGATCGGTAATGGTTACGATGGTGTTGTTAAAAGACGCATGGACATGAGCCACGCCATCTGAGACTTGTTTTCTTACACGCTTACGTGCACGAACTGGTGCCTTTGCCATTATTTACTCACCCCGATTATTTCTTGATCGGTTTACGCGGACCCTTACGGGTACGTGCGTTGGTCTTAGTACGCTGACCGCGAACCGGCAGACCACGACGATGGCGTAAACCACGGTAGCAACCAAGGTCCATAAGACGCTTGATGCTCAGGGTGATTTCACGGCGCAGATCACCTTCAACAACGAATTTACCAACTGCTTCACGCAGCTGATCAATCTGTTCTTCAGACAGCTCACTGATCTTAACATTTTCAGCAATGCCCGTTTCAACGCAGATAGCTTTGGAACGAGTTTTGCCGATACCGAAGATCGAAGTTAATGCGATAACGGTATGTTTATGATCAGGAATGTTAATGCCTGCTATACGGGCCACTATGCACTCCTATAATTAAATAAATGCGAACCATGCTGAAAAGCCCGTTTTCAGGATACTCAAATGGAAACGCATCGACATACAAAAGATTGGCTGGCTAATCTAGCCAGCTCAACCCGACTTTGCAAGAAAAATATGTGACTTAATCAGCCCTGGCGCTGTTTATGCTTAGGCTCGGCGCTGCAGATCACACGTACGACACCGTCGCGACGAATGATTTTGCAGTTACGACATAATTTCTTGACGGAAGCACGAACTTTCATTTTTACTCTCCGTAACTTCTCAAGCTACTGAATTAACGGCCATAGCCTTTCAGGTTAGCTTTTTTCAATGCAGACTCATACTGACTAGACATCATCAGAGTTTGCACTTGAGCCATAAAGTCCATGATGACGACCACTACAATCAGCAGTGAAGTACCGCCGAAGTAGAAGGGAACCTTCATGGCATCACGCATGAACTCCGGGATCAGGCAGATAAAAGTAATATACAGCGCACCGATTAAGGTGAGTCGTGTCATAACTTTATCGATATACTTCGCCGTTTGCTCTCCCGGACGAATTCCCGGTACGAATGCACCAGACTTCTTCAGGTTATCTGCTGTTTCACGCGGGTTAAACACCAACGCCGTATAGAAGAAACAGAAGAAGATGATTGCAGTCGCATAGAGTAGCACATAAAGCGGCTGTCCTGGCTGCAAATACAGCGAAATTGTTGTCAGCCAGTTCCAACCACTACCGCTCCCGAACCAGGATGCTATCGTTGCCGGGAACAGAATAATGCTGGAAGCGAAGATAGCTGGAATGACACCTGCCATATTCACTTTCAACGGTAAATGTGTGCTCTGTGCAGCATATACACGACGCCCCTGCTGACGCTTAGCGTAGTTGACCACGATACGACGCTGGCCACGCTCAACGAAAATAACAAAGAACGTCACTGCAAATACAAGAACTGCAACCAACAGCAACAGAAGAAAGTGCAGGTCGCCTTGCCGCGCTTGCTCGATGGTATGGCCAATGGCCGGCGGAAGACCCGCAACAATACCTGCGAAGATAATGATTGAGATACCGTTACCGATACCTCGTTCAGTAATCTGTTCGCCCAGCCACATCAGGAACATTGTCCCGGTAACCAGACTCACAACAGCGGTAAAGTAGAATGCGAAGCCCGGATTTAACACCAGGCCCTGCATTCCTGGCATATTCGGCAGACCGGTAGCGATACCGATCGACTGAAATATGGCCAAAACCAGGGTGCCATAGCGGGTGTACTGGCTAATCTTACGACGGCCAGCCTCACCCTCTTTCTTAATCTCTGCCAGGGCGGGATGAACCACCGTCAGCAGCTGGATAATAATAGAGGCCGAAATATACGGCATAATACCCAGCGCGAAGATTGAGGCACGACTGAGAGCACCACCAGAGAACATGTTGAACATTTCAATGATGGTGCCACGCTGTTGCTCAAGCAGTTTGGCAAGTACAGTGGCATCGATACCGGGGATTGGAATAAAAGAGCCAATGCGGAAGACAATCAGTGCACCGATTACAAACAATAGTCTGCGCTTCAGTTCACCAAAGCCCCCTTTGGCGCTTTGAAAATCTAATCCCGGTTGCTTTGCCATCTGCTACTTATTCCTCGATTTTACCGCCAGCAGCTTCGATTGCAGCACGAGCACCTTTGGTGACACGCAGTCCACGAATCGTTACCGGTGTAGTAACTTCACCAGACAGAATCACTTTCGCGAATTCAATCTGAACACCGATGATGTTGGCTGCTTTCAGCGTGTTCAGGTCAACAATACCGCCTTCCACTTTCGCCAGATCAGACAGACGAACTTCAGTCGTCACGAATGATTTGCGTGAAGTGAAGCCGAACTTCGGCAGACGACGGTACAGAGGCATCTGACCACCCTCGAAACCACGACGTACGCCACCGCCAGAACGTGAGTTCTGACCTTTGTGACCACGACCGCCGGTTTTGCCGAGGCCAGAACCGATACCACGACCCAGACGCTTGGAAGCGTGTTTAGACCCTTCGGCCGGAGACAGAGTGTTTAAACGCATCTCTTACTCCTCCACTTTCAGCATGTAGGAAATCGCGTTGACCATACCGCGTACAGCAGGCGTGTCTTCACGCTCAACGGTGTGACCAATACGACGCAGACCCAGGCCAATCAGAGTGGCTTTGTGCTTAGGCAGGCGGCCGATTGAACTGCGGGTTTGTGTAATTTTAATAGTCTTAGCCATCGTGATTACCCCAGAATTTCTTCAACGGATTTACCACGCTTGGCAGCGACCATTTCCGGAGATTTCATATTGCCCAGACCATCAATAGTTGCACGAACCACGTTAATCGGGTTGGTGGAACCATATGCTTTAGCCAGAACGTTATGAACTCCAGCGACTTCCAGGACGGCGCGCATTGCACCACCGGCGATGATACCGGTACCTTCAGAAGCCGGCTGCATGAACACACGAGAACCCGTGTGCGCACCTTTTACAGGGTGCTGCAGGGTGCCGTGAGTCAGCGCGACGTTAATCATATTGCGACGGGCTTTTTCCATCGCTTTCTGGATCGCTGCTGGAACTTCACGCGCTTTACCGTAACCAAAACCCACGCGGCCGTTGCCATCACCCACTACAGTCAGTGCGGTGAAGGAGAAAATACGACCACCTTTCACAGTTTTAGAAACACGGTTTACCGCGATCAATTTTTCCTGCAGTTCGCCAGCTTGTTTCTCGATGTGTGCCATCTTAGACCTCTACCTTAGAACTGAAGGCCAGCTTCACGAGCAGCATCTGCAAGTGCCTGGACGCGACCATGATATTGGAACCCGGAACGATCGAAAGAAACATCTTTGATGCCTTTTTCGATAGCGCGCTCAGCCAGAGCTTTACCTACAGCTGCAGCGGCGTCTTTGTTACCGGTATACTTCAGTTGTTCAGCGATAGCTTTTTCTACAGTAGAAGCAGCAACCAGAACTTCGGAACCGTTCGGGGCGATTACCTGTGCGTAAATGTGACGCGGGGTACGATGTACCACCAGGCGAGTAGCACCCAGCTCTTTGAGCTTGCGACGTGCACGGGTCGCACGACGGATACGAGCAGATTTCTTATCCATAGTGTTACCTTACTTCTTCTTAGCCTCTTTGGTACGCACGACTTCGTCGGCGTAACGAACACCCTTGCCTTTATAAGGCTCAGGACGACGGTAGGCGCGCAGATCAGCTGCAACCTGTCCGATAACCTGCTTATCAGCGCCTTTCAGCACGATTTCAGTTTGAGTCGGACATTCAGCAGTGATGCCGGCCGGCAGTGCATGTTCAACAGGGTGAGAGAAGCCCAGGGCCAGACTCACAGAGTTGCCTTTAACAGCTGCACGATAACCAACACCAACCAGTTGCAGCTTCTTAGTGAAGCCGTCGGTAACACCGATAACCATGCCGTTCAGCAGTGCACGAGCAGTACCTGCCTGTGCCCAACCATCCGCATAACCTTTGCGTGGAGCAAAAGTCAGGGTGTTGTCTTCCTGCTTGATTTCAACAGCATTGTTGATAGTACGAGTCAGCTCGCCGTTTTTGCCTTTGATCGAAACTTCCTGACCGTTGAGTTTTACCTCTACGCCGGCAGGAATAACGACAGGTGCTTTTGCAACACGAGACATTTTATTCCTCCGATTACGCTACGTAGCAGATAATTTCGCCACCAAGACCAGCCTGGCGCGCTGCACGATCAGTCATGACACCTTTAGAGGTAGAAATTACAGCAATACCCATACCAGCCATCACTTTTGGCAGCTCATCTTTTCTTTTATAGATGCGCAGACCAGGACGGCTAACACGTTGAATGCTTTCTACAACAGCTTTACCCTGGAAATACTTAAGAGTCAGTTCCAGTTCCGGCTTGATGTCGCCTTCGATTTTAAAATCTTCAATATAGCCTTCTTCCTTCAGCACGTTGGCAATTGCCACTTTCAGCTTGGAGGAAGGCATAGAGACCGCAACTTTGTTCGCGGCCTGACCGTTACGGATACGGGTCAGCATATCCGCGATCGGATCTTGCATGCTCATCTGTGTTACTCCCGTGATTCAAATGGTGACAATTACCAGCTAGCCTTTTTAAGACCCGGGATTTCACCGCGCATAGCGGCTTCACGGACCTTGATACGGCTCAACCCAAACTTCCGCAGGAAACCGTGCGGACGACCTGTCTGACGGCAGCGGTTACGCTGACGGGAAGGGCTGGAATCACGCGGCAGACTCTGCAGCTTGAGAACGGCATTCCAACGATCTTCGTCAGATGCGTTCACATCAGAAATGATTGCTTTCAGCTCAACGCGTTTTGCGAAGAACTTGTCTGCTAATTTCACACGCTTAACTTCGCGTGCTTTCATAGATTGCTTAGCCATTAAGTAACCCTACCTTACTTGCGGAACGGGAAGTCAAAGGCAGCCAGCAGTGCACGGCCTTCATCATCAGATTTCGCAGTAGTGGTAATGGTAATATCCAAACCACGAACGCGATCGACTTTGTCGTAGTCGATTTCTGGGAAGATGATCTGCTCACGTACGCCCATGCTGTAGTTACCACGACCGTCGAAAGACTTCGCAGAAAGACCGCGGAAGTCACGAATACGTGGTACAGCAATAGTGATCAGACGCTCAAAGAACTCCCACATGCGTTCGCCACGCAGAGTTACTTTACAGCCGATCGGATAGCCCTGACGGATTTTGAAGCCTGCAACTGATTTGCGTGCTTTGGTGATCAGCGGTTTTTGACCGGAGATTGCTGCCAGATCGGCTGCTGCGTTATCCAGCAGTTTCTTGTCAGCGATCGCTTCACCAACACCCATGTTCAGGGTGATCTTCTCGACCCGAGGGACTTGCATGACAGAATTGTAGCCAAACTCTGTCATGAGTTTCTGGACTACTTCGTCTTTGTAGTAATCATGCAGTTTCGCCATCGTACTACTCCAAATTACTTGATAGTTTCGCTGTTAGACTTGAAGAAACGGACTTTTTTGCCGTCTTCGAATCTAAAGCCTACACGGTCAGCCTTGCCGGTTGCCGCATTGAAGATTGCAACGTTAGAAACCTGAATTGCAGCTTCTTTTTCAACGATGCCACCTGGCTGGTTCAGAGCCGGAACCGGCTTCTGGTGTTTCTTAACCAGGTTGATACCTTCAACGATGACTTTACCAGAAGTCAGGACGTTCTTTACTTTACCGCGCTTACCTTTGTCTTTACCGGTAAGAACAATAACTTCGTCGTTACGACGGATTTTAGCTGCCATTGCTCGCTCCTTAGAGTACTTCTGGTGCCAGAGAGATAATTTTCATGAACTTTTCATTGCGAAGTTCACGAGTTACCGGCCCAAAAATACGCGTTCCGATTGGCTGCTCACTGTTATTGTTCAGAATAACGCATGCATTGCCATCGAAGCGAATGACAGAACCGTCCGGGCGACGAACACCCTTCCTGGTGCGCACCACTACCGCTTTCAGGACATCACCTTTTTTCACCTTGCCACGAGGAATTGCTTCCTTGATGGTCACTTTGATGATATCGCCGACGCCTGCGTAGCGACGGTGCGAGCCACCCAGAACCTTGATACACATTACGCGACGTGCACCGGAGTTGTCGGCGACGTTCAGCATAGTCTGTTCTTGGATCATTTTAGTGCTCCGCTAATGTCAACTACTACTTCGGGACCCAAACCTCAGGTCGTTAAAAAGCCCCATAATTGAGGGCGCGGCATTATAACACCGGATCTCGCAGATGGGTAGAAAAAATGAACGGCTCGCGAGAGCCGTTCATTTTGTTTTTAGAGGAAACGAATTCTATTACAGAATCGCTTTCTCTACAACGCGAACCAGAGTCCAGGACTTAGTCTTGGAAAGTGGACGGGTTTCGCGGATCTCAACCACGTCACCAATACCACACTCATTGTTCTCGTCATGGATGTGCAGCTTAGTCGTACGTTTGATGAATTTACCGTAGATCGGGTGCTTCACGAAACGTTCGATAGCGACAACAGCAGATTTCTGCATTTTGTCACTAACAACACGACCTTGCAGAGTACGGATTTTATCGGTCATTACGCCGCCTTCTCAGTCAGTAAAGTCTTAACGCGCGCAACATCACGGCGAACTTGCTTCAGCAGATGGGTCTGCTGCAGCTGGCCAGATGCTGCCTGCATGCGCAGGTTAAACTGCTCACGCAGGAGGTTAAGCAGCTCAGTGTTCAGCTCTTCAACGCTTTTTTCACGCAGCTCAGTTGCTTTCATTACATCACCGTCTTAGTTACAAAGGTGGTTTTGATAGGCAGTTTTGCTGCTGCCAGCTTGAAGGCTTCACGGGCCAGCTCTTCCGGTACGCCGTCCATTTCATACAGGACTTTACCAGGCTGAATCAGGGCAACCCAATACTCAACGTTACCCTTACCTTTACCCATACGCACTTCCAGCGGCTTCTCGGTGATCGGTTTGTCCGGGAATACACGGATCCAGATCTTACCTTGACGCTTAACTGCACGGGTCATAGCACGACGTGCTGCTTCGATCTGACGAGCGGTCAGACGACCACGGCCAACAGCTTTCAGACCGAAAGTACCGAAGCTAACATCCGTACCCTGCGCCAGACCGCGGTTACGGCCTTTGTGCACTTTACGGAATTTTGTACGCTTTGGTTGTAACATCAGCGACTCTCCTTACTTACGGCCTTTACGCTGCTGCTTTTTAGGTTGAGCAGCCGGTTCCGGTTGTTCAACAGCAGCCATACCACCCAGGATCTCACCTTTGAAGATCCATACCTTAACGCCGATTACACCATAAGTGGTGTGCGCTTCAGAGGTGTTGTAGTCAATGTCCGCACGCAGAGTGTGCAGCGGTACGCGACCTTCACGATACCATTCGGTACGTGCGATCTCAGCACCACCAAGACGGCCGCTGACTTCAACTTTAATACCTTTAGCGCCCAGACGCATTGCGTTCTGTACAGCACGCTTCATAGCACGACGGAACATCACACGACGCTCCAGCTGTGAAGTGATGCTGTCAGCAACCAATTTAGCGTCCAGTTCCGGTTTACGGACTTCGGCGATATTGATCTGAGCAGGAACGCCAGCGATATTCGCGACGACCGTACGCAGTTTTTCTACGTCTTCACCTTTCTTACCGATAACGATACCCGGGCGAGCGGTGTGAATGGTCACACGGATGCTCTTAGCCGGACGCTCGATAACGATACGAGATACAGACGCTTTAGCCAGTTCTTTAGTCAGGAACTGACGTACTTTAAAATCGCTGTCGAGGTTGTCAGCGAATTCTTTGGTGTTCGCAAACCAGGTAGAGTTCCATGGTTTTACAATACCCAGGCGAATACCATTAGGATGTACTTTCTGACCCATTGCTAGTCTCCAGAGTCTCAGCGATCGGACACAACCACAGTAATGTGGCTGGTGCGCTTCAGGATGCGATCTGCACGACCTTTTGCACGCGGCATAATGCGCTTCATGCTTGGGCCTTCGTCTACGAAAATTTTCGCAACTTTCAGATCGTCGATATCAGCGCCATCGTTGTGTTCGGCGTTAGCAATGGCAGATTCCAGGACTTTCTTAACCAGTACAGCCGCTTTCTTGTTGGTGTAAGTCAGAATATCCAGAGCCTGCGACACTTTCTTACCGCGAATCAGGTCTGCCACCAGGCGAACCTTCTGAGCAGAAGAACGAGCATGGCGATGTTGAGCAATAGTTTCCATCTCTTCCTCCTACTTATTTCTTCTTGGCTTTCTTATCTGCAGCATGGCCGCGATAAGTACGTGTCGGTGCGAATTCGCCCAGCTTGTGACCAACCATTTCGTCGGAAACAAAGACTGGAACGTGCTGACGACCATTATGGACAGCGATGGTCAAACCGATCATGTTAGGGAAGATCGTTGAACGACGGGACCAAGTGCGCAGGGGCTTCTTGTCACCGCTTTCCACCGCTTTCTCTACCTTCTTCAGCAAGTGCAGGTCAATAAAAGGACCTTTCTTGAGAGAACGTGGCATGGCTTATCCTCTAAAATTATTTGCTACGGCGACGTACGATAAATTTATCAGTACGCTTGTTGCTACGGGTCTTCTTACCTTTGGTCTGAACGCCCCACGGTGAAACCGGGTGCTTACCAAAGTTACGACCTTCACCACCACCGTGCGGGTGATCGACTGGGTTCATCGCAGTACCGCGGACGGTAGGACGAACACCGCGCCAACGGGCTGCACCGGCTTTACCCAGAACGCGCAGCATGTGCTCAGCGTTACCGACTTCGCCCAGGGTTGCGCGGCAGTCAGATTCGACTTTACGCATTTCGCCTGAACGCAGACGCAGGGTCACGTAAGAACCTTCACGCGCAACGATCTGCACGTAAGCACCAGCAGAGCGAGCAATCTGACCGCCTTTGCCTGGTTTCATTTCTACGTTATGCACGGTAGAACCAACTGGGATGTTACGCATCGGCAGGGTGTTACCTGCTTTAATCGCAGCATCAACGCCAGACTGAATCTGGTCGCCAGCTTTCAGGCCTTTAGGGGCCAGAATGTAACGGCGCTCGCCATCTTTGTACAGAACCAGTGCGATGTTCGCAGAACGGTTCGGATCGTACTCAAGACGCTCAACAACTGCCGGGATACCATCTTTGTTGCGTTTGAAGTCAACAATACGGTAAGCCTGCTTGTGACCACCACCGATATGACGGGTAGTGATACGACCATTGTTGTTACGACCACCGGATTTGCTGTTTTTTTCAACCAGCGCGGCAAATGGTTTGCCTTTGTGCAGCTCAGGGTTCACCACTTTAACTACGTGGCGACGACCCGGAGATGTCGGTTTACATTTAACAACTGCCATTGTCTTTCTCCTCCGACTTACTCAGCGCCGCCGACGAAGTCCAGGTTCTGGCCTTCCTTCAGGGTAACGTAAGCTTTTTTCCAGTCGTTACGACGACCGATACGCTGTCCGTGACGCTTAACTTTACCCTTAACAACCAGGGTGTTTACGTCTTTAACTTCTACTTCGAACAGTTTCTCAACAGCAGCAACGATCTCTGCTTTGGTCGCATCTTTCGCAACTTTGAGAACGATGGTATTGGTTTTTTCCATCGCGCTTGATGCTTTTTCAGATACGTGCGGCGCGCGCAGTACTTTCAGCAGACGTTCTTCACGGATCATGCCAGCATCTCCTCAACTTGCTTAACTGCTTCAGCAGTCATAACGACTTTGTCGAAGGCGATCAGGCTAACTGGGTCGATACTTGCTGCGTCACGCACGTCAACCTTGTACAGGTTACGCGCAGCCAGGAACAGATTTTCATCCAGTTCACCGGTGATGATCAGCACGTCTTCCAGCGCCATGTCTTTCAGTTTCTGTACCAGCAGCTTGGTTTTCGGTGCTTCTACAGAGAACGACTCGACAACGATCAGACGGTCCTGACGTACCAGCTCGGACAGAATGCTTTTCAGCGCGCCGCGGTACATCTTTTTGTTAACTTTTTGACTGTGGTCCTGTGGACGAGCAGCGAAGGTCACGCCACCTGAACGCCAGATCGGGCTCTTAACAGAACCTGAACGCGCACGGCCGGTACCTTTCTGGCGCCACGGCTTTTTGCCTGAACCAGTTACTTCAGCACGAGTCTTCTGCGCACGAGTACCCTGACGAGCACCTGCGGCATAAGCAACAACAACCTGGTGAACCAGCGCTTCGTTGAAATCACGACCGAAGGTAGTTTCGGAAACAGTCAGCGCGCTCTGCGCGTCTTTCAGTACTAATTCCATTGCTATCCCCTTACGCCTTCACAGCTGGTTTAACAATCAGGTCGCTGCCGGTTGCACCCGGGACAGCACCTTTGACCAGCAGCAGGTTGCGCTCAGCGTCAACACGTACTACTTCCAGGCTCTGAACGGTTACGCGCTCGTTACCCAGCTGACCAGCCATTTTCTTGCCTTTGAACACTTTGCCCGGAGTCTGGTTCTGACCGATAGAACCCGGAACGCGGTGAGACAAGGAGTTACCGTGTGTAGCGTCCTGGGTACGGAAGTTCCAGCGCTTAACGGTACCTGCGAAACCTTTACCTTTAGAGGTACCGGTAACGTCTACTTTTTTAACGTCAGCGAAAATTTCAACACTGATGCTCTGGCCTACGGAGTACTCTTCACCTTCGGTGCGGAATTCCCACAGACCACGGCCAGCTTCAACGCCAGCTTTAGCAAAATGACCTGCTTCCGGCTTGCTCACACGGTTTGCTTTTTTAGCACCGGTGGTAACCTGGATCGCCTGGTAACCATCGTTTTCCAGACCTTTGACCTGGGTAACGCGGTTTGCTTCAACTTCGATTACGGTTACTGGGATTGAAACGCCTTCTTCAGTGAAGATGCGAGTCATGCCCACTTTTTTACCGACTAAACCAATCATTGTATCAACCTCTCAATCGCTCGATGACCTGATTAACCCAGGCTGATCTGCACGTCAACACCGGCAGCCAGATCCAGACGCATCAGAGCATCAACGGTTTTTTCAGTTGGCTCAACGATGTCTACCAGACGCTTGTGAGTGCGGATTTCGTACTGATCACGCGCATCTTTGTTAACGTGCGGAGAGATCAGAACGGTGAAGCGCTCTTTGCGGGTTGGCAGCGGAATTGGACCACGAACCTGCGCACCAGTGCGCTTGGCAGTCTCAACGATTTCCGCGGTTGATTGATCGATCAGACGATGATCAAACGCTTTAAGACGGATACGGATTCTTTGGTTCGACATGAGACCAAGGCTCCAAACATTTTATAAACGAAAAGAATTACTACCCACACCCATTACGATTGATGGGGGAGTGTAATCGTTCAGCATATAACTCCCCAATTGGGAGTATTGTCAGGCGACACACCTAGCACTGTCGCCTGCGATTCTGCTCGAATCGCGCCATACCAATGTCGGCAGGCCGGCGTATTATACGTAATTACGCTCAGGAAGCAACCCGTGCTCTGTTTTTAACCATAAAAATTCAGGCAAAAGAAAACCCGCCGGGCACGACTGCCGGGCGGGTTTACAGAACAGGTATGCGCAGGCCGCTATTCGTCCGCCTTTTCGCTGATTTGCGACTGCAGGTAGTTCTGCAGGCCAATTTTCTGAATCAGATCGAGCTCGGTTTCAAGAAAGTCGATGTGATGCTCTTCATCAGCCAGGATTTCAATCATCATGTCCCGGCTCACGTAGTCGTGAACTTTATCCGCCCAGGCAATGGCTTCACGCAGGTCTTTTGCCCCTTCCAGCTCCAGCTGCAAATCGGACTGCAGCATTTCGGGCACGTCCTCACCTATGCGCAGACGTCCCAGATCCTGCAGATTGGGGATACCTTCGAGAAAGAGAATACGCTCAATGTATTTGTCGGCATGCTTCATCTCATCGATCGATTCGTGGTATTCGATATCGTTGAGGCGCATCAGCCCCCAGTTTTTAAACATGCGCGCATGCAGAAAATACTGGTTAATCGCGACCAGCTCATTTCCAAGCAGTTTGTTGAGATGTGCAATGACTTTGACGTCGCCCTTCATATCACCCCTCCCCTCTTCAGTTAACCAGATAGTAGATGCAGAGAGAAAGAAGTCAAAAAGGCGTGACAGTTTTTGTGGGTATTACGACATTCTGCGCGTAATGTCAGGCGATCTCTTTATAGAGCGGTGCATGCTGCAGTTCATCATCCATGATTTCGCGCGCTGCCCGGATGCATTTACCACACTGCTTCCCGACCGGGACCAGCTGGCGCAGCTGCTGGATCGATTTTGGCTGATAGCGGCGCACTACTTCACGCAGCGTTTTATCACTCACACCATTACACAGACAAACGTACATTTCAGATTCAACTCCGGTACAATTTCTGATCAAAGTGTAAATGAGAATGGTTGCTATTACAACGCAGGGTTTGTAGGGTTATCGATTGGTATGCTGATTTTGACAGGCAAAAAAAAAGAGCACCGAAGTGCTCTTTCTGATTGCTACGGCAGCAGTAAAAAACCGCTGCCGGCGTTAACACAATTAAGCGATAACAGAAGCAACAACGCCCGCGCCAACGGTACGGCCGCCTTCGCGGATTGCGAAGCGCAGACCCT
>NZ_VEIP01000012.1:0-25803 GCF_007680655.1 Pantoea sp. PSNIH1 | reverse complement strand
CTCCTCCGGAGTCAACCACTTTTTTCAGCGTTTTCTCCGGCGGAAGTTCTTACCGAATCTTCCTGTCGACGCCGTTTCCGTAAGCCGGTGTGCCGTGTCGATGGAGGCGCATTATAGGGAGTTCTTCCGGGCTGACAAGCGTTAAATTCACGAAAAATGACTGTTCGCTGCATTCCCCAGCAAAAGGGGGCTTTATACCCTGTTACACACAAAGTTATCCACAAAACAGCAGCCAGACAAATTTAAGCGAGCATCGCGCAAACGTTTTCGCTACAATGCCCGGCGACGTCAGGGATGCCCCTTTTGGGGCGTTACATGAGGCAAACGCGCTATCTTCTCTGATAAGGTGCGCTTTCGGCCTGATGTAACGCTCTTATTTACGCGAAACAAAGCCAAGGGATAAAACCACCATGCAACAACGTCGTCCTGTACGCCGCGCTCTGCTCAGTGTCTCTGATAAAGCCGGTATCCTCGAATTTGCTCATGCTCTCTCACAACGGGGCGTCGAGCTGCTCTCCACAGGTGGCACTGCACGTTTGCTGGCAGATGCAGGCCTGCCCGTCATCGAAGTGTCTGACTACACCGGTTTCCCGGAAATGATGGATGGACGCGTTAAGACTCTGCATCCTAAAGTACATGGCGGCATCCTTGGTCGTCGCGGTACCGATGACGCGATTATGGCAGAGCACGCTATCAATCCGATTGATATGGTGGTGGTTAACCTCTATCCCTTTGCGCAGACCGTGGCTAAGCCTGACTGCTCGCTGGAAGATGCAGTCGAAAATATCGATATCGGCGGGCCAACCATGGTGCGCTCAGCGGCTAAGAATCATAAAGATGTGGCGATTGTGGTTAAGAGCAGCGACTACACCAGCATCATTGCAGAGATGGATGCCAGTGAGAATGCGCTGACGCTGGAGACGCGCTTCAATCTGGCGATCAAAGCGTTCGAACATACCGCTGCCTATGACAGCATGATCGCAAACTACTTTGGCACGCTGGTTCCTGCTTATCATGGCGAAACCCGCGCACCCGCCGGTCGCTTCCCGCGCACCCTGAATCTCAACTTCATTAAGAAGCAGGATATGCGCTATGGCGAGAACAGCCATCAGGATGCCGCCTTCTATATAGAAGAAGAGATTGCAGAAGCCTCGGTAGCCACTGCGCAGCAGCTGCAGGGCAAGGCACTCTCTTACAATAATATTGCAGATACCGATGCCGCACTGGAGTGCGTAAAAGCGTTCGACGAACCTGCCTGTGTCATCGTCAAACACGCCAACCCGTGTGGCGTAGCGGTGGGGGCATCTATCCTTGATGCTTACGAACGCGCTTATCAGACTGACCCGACCTCTGCTTTTGGCGGCATTATCGCGTTTAACCGCGAGCTGGATGAGGCGACTGCACAGGCGATTATCAGCCGTCAGTTTGTTGAAGTAATTATTGCACCCTCTGCCAGTGACGCGGCGCTACAGGTAACAGCAGCCAAACAGAACGTGCGCGTGCTGATCTGCGGTCAGTGGCAGCAGCCGGTTGCCAGCCTGGACTTTAAACGGGTCAACGGCGGTCTGCTGGTACAGGATCGCGACCTGGGCATGATCACTGCCGACCAGCTTCGCGTGGTCACGCAGCGTCAGCCAACTGAGCAGGAGCTGCGTGACGCGCTGTTCTGCTGGAAAGTCGCCAAGTTTGTTAAATCCAATGCCATTGTTTACGCCCGCGACAACATGACCATCGGTATAGGCGCCGGTCAGATGAGCCGCGTTTATTCGGCCAAAATTGCCGGTATTAAGGCGAGCGATGAGGGGCTGGAGGTCACAGGCTCAGCAATGGCGTCTGACGCTTTCTTCCCGTTCCGTGATGGTATCGATGCTGCTGCCGCTGCCGGCGTCAGCTGTGTCATCCAGCCCGGTGGTTCTATCCGCGATGAAGAGGTGATTGCTGCTGCAGATGAACACGGCATCGCGATGATCTTTACCGATATGCGCCATTTCCGCCATTAACAGCTGGAGCAGCAATAATGAAAATTTTAGTAATTGGTAATGGCGGACGCGAGCACGCGCTGGCGTGGAAAGCGTCACAGTCACCGCTGGCTGAAACCGTGTTTGTTGCACCGGGTAACGCAGGCACCGCGCTGGAGCCGGCCCTGCAGAATGTGCCCATCAGTGCGACCGATATCCCTGCCCTGCTCGCGTTTGCGCAGCAGGAGCAGATCGACCTGACGATTGTTGGTCCGGAAGCACCGCTGGTAATTGGCGTGGTCGATGCCTTCCGCGCCGCCGGGCTGAAGATCTTTGGTCCGACGCAGGCGGCCGCACAGCTGGAAGGCTCGAAAGCCTTTACCAAGGATTTTCTGGCGCGCCAGCAGATCCCGACCGCTGAATATCAGAACTTTACCGAGGTGGAACCCGCGCTGGCTTACCTGCGCGAGAAAGGTGCGCCCATTGTTATCAAAGCCGATGGTCTGGCTGCAGGTAAAGGCGTAATTGTCGCGATGACGCTGGCCGAAGCGGAAGCGGCAGTTCAGGATATGCTGGCGGGTAATGCGTTTGGCGATGCCGGCCATCGTATCGTGATTGAAGAGTTTCTTGACGGCGAAGAAGCCAGCTTTATTGTCATGGTGGATGGCGACCACGTGCTGCCGATGGCTACCAGCCAGGATCATAAACGCGCTGGCGATGGCGACACCGGACCCAACACTGGCGGCATGGGAGCCTATTCACCGGCTCCGGTGGTGACTGATGAGATCCACCAGCGCGTGATGGACCAGATCATCTGGCCAACCGTGAACGGTATGAAAGCGGAAGGCAATACCTATACCGGTTTCCTGTATGCCGGACTGATGATCGACAAAGCGGGTCAGCCAAAGGTCATTGAATTTAACTGCCGCTTTGGCGATCCGGAGACCCAGCCCATTATGCTGCGGCTGAACTCCGATCTGGTGGCTCTCTGCCTGGCAGCGGTCGATGGCGCCCTGGATACGCAGAGCTCAGAGTGGGATCCGCGCCCTGCACTGGGTGTCGTGCTGGCTGCAGGCGGCTATCCGGGCAGCTATCGTACCGGCGATCAGATCCACGGTCTGCCGCTTGAAGCCGTGACGGAAGGTAAAGTGTTCCATGCCGGCACCACGCTGCAGGACGATCGGGTTGTCACCAGCGGCGGCCGCGTGCTGTGCGTTACCGCACTGGGTGAAGATGTCGCCGCCGCGCAGCGCAACGCCTACGCGCTGGCAGAGACTATCTCCTGGGACGGCTGCTTCTGCCGTCGCGACATCGGCTATCGCGCCATCAATCGCTGATATCGACGGGGCACCCTGCTGTGCCCCGTCTTCTTTAGCCGCTCAGATCGCTCTCTGTCGGCTGCCAGCTGCACTCATCCTCTGCGGTAACGCGCAATATCTGGATCCCCTCCGGCGCTTCGAGCCATGACACCATCAGCGGCTGAGACCCCTGCTGCTGCTGCGTCAGGCGCCTCAGCGTTTCACTGTCGAACGCGACATTTTGCAGGTTACCCGCACAGTCGCGTACCCGATTGCCGCCCAGCCAGTGTCCCTGCTGCAGTAATACCCGGCCGCTCAGCAGCGCATTGCTCTGGGCCAGCGTACGCTGTGCGTCAAAGCGATAGAGCGCGACGGCATCATCACTCAGCGCTTCACGCCGTCCTGCCAGCTGCCGCTGCATAAAATTCAGGTTGCCCTGGTGATCAAAACGCAGCGTGACGTCATCGGGCTGCTCGCCGGTAAGATGGCGTTCCACGCTCAGCAGCGTCTCGTGTTGCCAGATATAGTCTGTTGTTTCGCGCACGGGCGTGCTGAAAGGGTTATAAACGGTACGCAGGTGGATCAGATCGTGGTCGCTGTTTTTACGCCAGATACGAACCGCGCCGCGATCGGCCAGGTAGCCGCTGGCGGTAAATGCCGGGAGATCAGGCGTGGCGCTGCAGCCGGAAAGCAGGACAGCACAGAGCAGGATACGGATGCGCCGGAAAAGCGTATTCGGCATAGCAGGCTCCGGTAACAAAAAGGGGCGAAATCGCCCCTCTTCTAAAGCTAAACCGCAAGGCGGAAAACTTACTTAACTGCGTCTTTCAGTGCTTTACCAGAAACGAAAGCTGGTACGTTTGCTGCAGCGATTTTGATCTCTTTGCCAGTCTGTGGGTTACGACCGGTACGCTCAGCGCGGTGGTTCACTTTAAAAGTACCAAAACCAACCAGTTGTACAGCATCACCTTCTTTCAGAGACTCAGTGATCGCAGCCAGGGTAGATTCCAGCGCAGCTTTAGCCTGGGTTTTAGACAGGTCCGCTTTTTCTGCGATCACATCAATCAGTTGAGTCTTGTTCATAAGTTATCCTTAAAGTGTATTTATCGCTTGCTAAGCAACGAGTGCGAGGGAAAAGCCATATTCTGGCACTCTTCAGCCTGCACGCACCGATAGCCACAATTTTCAGCCCCCCAAATGTAGACCAGACAGGGGGCTAATGTGAAGCCTCCAGGCGCGCTAATTCAGGCCTGGAGTCACGTTTTATCGCCTTACTGCTGAAAATTTATACCGATGTTACTGATTCCGGCTTCGCGCAGGTCAGAACGCAGTCCTTTGATCAGCTCAAGGTCGCGCTCTTCGCACTCAGCGAGCAGGCGAAAAATCTCCCACTGCATATCCCATTCATCAATCACCGCCTGGTTTTCACGCAGCTCTTCGTCGCTCATTTCGCGTCCTGCCTGCGTCATTTCCAGAATAGCCACGGTGGTGATAGATGTACGACTCACCTCAATCGCGTGCTCCAGCGTTTCACCGCTCAGCATCGCGTGCAGCACTTCGCTCAGTGCTACGCAGGCATCGATGGCCGGATGAACACCGTAAACATCGAAATCATCGCCAGCCGGGATCGCCTCTTCCAGTTTCTCCAGCTGACTGTCGAAATTGATTTTGGCATCTTTCACCGTCAGGCTTTCCCATACCAGATCAAGAATACGGCGATAGAGCTGAGGATCGGCAAATCCGGTCTGTTCGCAGAATGCCCAGTAATTAGGGAACATCCGCTCGCATAAACAGGCCATGAAGGTCATATGCTGCCAGCTTTCCAGCTTCGCCAGACGCAAATGCACGGGGTTCTGTAACATCAAACTTACTCTCAATAGGTTAGCTGGCGGCAGTGTACCGCAAAAGGCGCAGACAAACAGCGTCAGCGCGCATTTTGCCACTTCACAAATGCCGGCCGCCCTGAGGCGACCGCATCTGCCCAGCGCGTAGGCTCCGGCAAACGGTAGCCGCCCATGCAGGCCTCAACCCAGTGCAGCGCGCTGTCCAGGCTGACACGGTGTCCGGTAGAGATAAACAGCGGGTTACAGCGCGCTTTGCTGCGCCACACCCAGGCAAGCTGCTCACCTTTATCCATCAGCGGCTGCCGGCTACCGGGTGCGGCGTCCAGATCGGCAAAGCGTCCACACAGCCGCTTTTTGGCCACGCCGATAGTGGGGATATCCACCATTGAGCCAAAATGCGCCGCCACGCCGAGGCGCCGGGGGTGCGAAATGCCGTGCCCGTCCACAAACAGCAGGTCGGGCTGCTGCGTCAGCTGCTGCCAGGCCGCCTGCAGCGCAGGCATCTCCCGAAACGAGAGAAAGCCCGGAATATAGGGCATGGTGGTAGGAATGCGCGCAATGCGATGCTCCACCAGCGTAAGTGACGGGTATTCCAGAATGACGATCGCGGCGCGCGTCACCTCGCCCCCCTGCTCAAATCCAACATCAGCGCCGCCGATAAAGCGCGGCGGCAGAACGTCAAAATCGTCCTGCCGCACCACGTTAGCAGCCAGCGCCAGCTGTTCCTGACGTAATGCGGCTAAATCCATGCTTATTCCTGATGGTATTGACGTGAAAGACGATGCACCGCCTCGACGAACACACCTGCATGTTCCGGCGGCACATCCTGATGGATACCGTGTCCGAGATTAAACACGTGTCCTTCACCCTTGCCAAATCCGGCAAGAATGGTGGCCACCTCCTCTTCAATACGGGCAGGTGGCGCATAAAGCATAGACGGGTCCATATTACCCTGCAGCGCAACCTGATGACCCACGCGGCGACGCGCCTCAGCCATATCCATGGTCCAGTCCAGCCCCAGCGCATCACAGCCGGTGGCAGCCATCGCCTCCAGCCACTGTCCGCCGCCTTTGGTAAAGAGCGTGACCGGGACGCGCCGGCCTTCGTTCTCACGTACCAGACCTTCCACAATTTTATGCATGTAGTTCAGCGAAAAATCGCGGTAGTCGCGTCCGGTCAGCACGCCACCCCAGGTATCGAAGATCATGACCGACTGCGCACCCGCTTTGATCTGCGCATTGAGGTAGAGGATCACGCTGTCCGCCAGCTTATCCAGCAGCGTGTGCAGCGTGTGCGGTTCGGCATACATCATCTTTTTGATTTTGGTAAATGCCTTGCTGCTGCCGCCCTCAACCATATAGGTGGCCAGCGTCCACGGGCTGCCGGAAAAACCAATCAGCGGGACGGCCCCCCTGAGATTGCGGCGGATGGTCCGTACCGCATTCATCACATAACCCAGCTCCTGCTCCGGATCGGGCACCGGCAGGTTATCAACATCGGCACGACAGGTAATCGGACGGGAGAAGCGCGGACCTTCGCCGGTTTCAAAATAGAGTCCCAGCCCCATTGCATCCGGGATGGTTAAAATATCGCTGAAGAGGATCGCTGCATCCAGCGGATAGCGGCGCAGCGGCTGCAGCGTCACTTCACACGCCAGCTCAGCATTTTTACACAGCGACATAAAATCACCGGCTTCAGCGCGCGTGGCTTTGTATTCCGGTAAATAGCGTCCGGCCTGACGCATCATCCAGACCGGGGTAACATCTACAGGCTGGCGCAGCAGGGCGCGCAGATAACGGTCGTTCTTCAGTTCACTCATAATGGGCTCTCTCATGCTAAGGGCGTCAGTGTAGCATTTTCATGCCACGCTGGCGCGACACAGCGCCACGGTGTCCTCAATCAGGCGCCGGGCCACGGTGCCTGGCGGCGGCAGCTGGGGCAGCGCATCAAAGCGATACCAGCCCGCATCCAGCAGCTCTTTTCCATCGTGCTGCAGCTCGCCATCCTCATACTCCGCCATAAATGCCGTCATCAGCGAATGGGGAAATGGCCACGGCTGCGAGGTCACGTAGCGCACGTTTTTTACCCGTACGTTACTCTCCTCCATGACCTCACGTGCCACCGCCTGCTCCAGCGTTTCGCCTACTTCAACAAAGCCGGCCAGCACCGTATAGATGCTGTTGCGATGGCGGGCGTGATTGGCCAGCAGGATCTCGTCGCCGCGGCGAATCGCTACAATGATGCAGGGTGCAATCTGCGGATAGTAACGTTCGCGGCAGTGGGTACAGAGGCAGGCAAACTCACGCGGGCTGATGCGCATTTCATGGCCGCAGTAGCCGCACCAGCGGTGGGAACGGTAAAATTCAGCCAGCTGCACCCCCCGGCCGGCGAGCTGAAACAGGCCGGTATCCTGATCGATAACCTGCCGGACCGAGCCCATATTTTCCGGACGCGACGCCTGGATCAGCCAGACGTTTTCGCCCAGCCACTCACCGATAAGTATGCCGTGCTGGCCTGCAAGGCCAAAATCTGCCGCTAAGCCGTGCGGCAGCTCACCCTGCGGCAACCAAAGTTTCTGTTCAGAGCTGACAATCCACCAGCCAGCGTCTACGCTTGAGATCTCACGTTGCATCTTATTCGTTGTCCTTAGCGTCGCACGGCACGCTGAAAGTCTGATGTTAAGTGTAATGAACAACTATAACTCACCGGGAGCCTCATATGCTTACCCAGTTAGATAACCTGACCAGGCGTGTCGGTGGCGGTAATGAATTAGTCGATGCATGGTTACGTGCGCGTCGGCATTTGCTTGTCACTTATTATGAATTAATCGGCATTAAGCCTAATAAAGAGGCGCTGACGGCGCTGAATGAGCAGGCTCTGGATGACTTCTGCCACACGCTGGTGGACTATCTCTCAACCGGCCATTTCAGTATGTATGAGCGCATTATCAAAGATCTGCAGGGCGATAGCCCGCTGGTTGCTGCAGCGCATCTCTACCCGGCGCTTGAAAGCAATACCGATCGCATCATGCAGCTGTATGACAGTCATCTGCAGCAGGCGATTACCGATGAAAACTGCGTTGAGTTCCAGCGGGCGCTATCTGAAGTAGGCGAAACGCTGGCGTCACGCTTTTCTCTGGAAGATAAGCTGATTCAGATGGCGTGGGATAACCAGCTGGTTTCTCCGCCGGTAGCAAACGACAGCACTATTGCGCGTCCGGCCTGATCCTGCTGCAGTTGTAAAATCCTTGTTATTCCGTAAAAGCCCACTTATGCTGACCGGGCTTTTATTGTTTTAAACAGAAACACCTTGTCGGAGTGCCCCCCGGGGCTGAGACCGTTAATTCGGGATCCGCGGAACCTGATCAGGCTAGTACCTGCGAAGGGAACAAGAGTAGCTATTATCAGCGCGCGATTGGATTTTACCTGTCTGCAGGCGCTGTTACTCCTTCCGGACTCCGGACAAGCAACTTCCACTGACTTCAGGAATTTTGCTATGTCTGCTGCTAAACCTTCTCGTCGTGAACAGCGCGCGCAAGCGCAGGATTTTATCAACTCGCTGCAGGGCACTGCCTTTCCCAACTCACAGCGTATCTGGATCGCCGGCAGCCGCGCCGACATTCGCGTGCCGATGCGTGAAATCCAGCTCAGCCCCACCCATACCGGCGGCACCAAAGCGGACCCGCAGTACGAAATCAATGAGCCGGTTCCGGTCTATGACACCGCTGGCGCCTATGGCGATCCGCAGGCCACTATCGATGTGCATCAGGGACTGGCAAAGCTGCGCGCCGCGTGGATAGACGAGCGTGATGACAGTGAACCGGTTACGCAGCGCAGTTCCGCTTATACACAGCAGCGTCTGGCCGATGAGGGACTGGACCACCTGCGCTTTGAATCGCTGCCTTCTCCGCGCCGGGCAAAACCTGGCCGCTGCGTCACGCAGCTGTACTACGCCCGTCAGGGCATCGTGACGCCGGAGATGGAGTTTATTGCGATACGTGAAAATATGGGGCGCGAACGCATTCGTAGCGAAGTTCTGCTGCAGCAGCATCCGGGCGAAGCCTTTGGCGCGCACCTGCCGGCGAATATCACCGCAGAATTTGTGCGCGATGAAGTCGCCAGCGGGCGCGCCATTATCCCAGCCAATATCAACCACCCCGAATCAGAACCGATGATTATTGGCCGCAATTTTCTGGTGAAGGTCAATGCCAATATCGGTAACTCTGCGGTCAGCTCGTCGATTGAAGAGGAGGTTGAAAAGCTGGTGTGGTCCACGCGCTGGGGTGCCGATACCGTGATGGATCTCTCCACCGGCCGCTACATCCATGAAACGCGCGAGTGGATCCTGCGTAATAGTCCGGTTCCCATCGGCACCGTGCCGATCTATCAGGCCCTGGAAAAGGTGAATGGCATCGCTGAAAACCTTAACTGGGAAATTTTCCGCGATACCCTGCTGGAGCAGGCGGAGCAAGGCGTCGACTACTTCACTATTCATGCCGGCGTGCTGCTGCGCTATGTGCCGATGACGGCCAGACGTCTGACCGGTATCGTGTCGCGCGGCGGCTCAATCATGGCGAAATGGTGTCTGTCACATCATCAGGAGAGTTTTCTCTATCAGCATTTCCGCGATATCTGTGAAATCTGCGCCGCTTATGACGTGGCCCTCTCGCTGGGCGATGGCCTGCGCCCGGGATCGATTCAGGATGCCAACGATGAGGCGCAGTTTGCAGAACTCAGAACCTTAGGCGAGCTGACCAAAATCGCCTGGGAGTATGACGTGCAGGTGATGATTGAAGGTCCGGGCCATATCCCGATGCAGATGATCCGGCGCAACATGACCGAGCAGCTCGACCACTGCCATGAAGCGCCCTTTTATACGCTTGGCCCGCTGACTACCGATATCGCACCGGGCTATGACCACTTCACCTCCGGTATTGGCGCGGCGATGATTGGCTGGTTTGGCTGCGCCATGCTCTGCTATGTAACGCCTAAAGAGCACCTCGGGCTGCCCAATAAAGAGGATGTCAAGCAGGGGCTTATTACCTACAAGATCGCCGCGCACGCCGCCGATCTGGCCAAAGGGCATCCGGGGGCGCAGATCCGCGATAACGCTATGTCCAAAGCGCGCTTTGAATTCCGCTGGGAAGATCAGTTTAACCTCGCGCTGGATCCGCATACTGCCCGCGCCTACCACGATGAGACGCTGCCGCAGGAATCGGGCAAAGTCGCGCACTTCTGTTCTATGTGCGGGCCGAAGTTCTGCTCAATGAAAATTACCCAGGAAGTGCGGGAGTTTGCGGCGCGCCAGCAGGCTGAGGCACAGCCGGTTGAAGTGGCTGAAGCGGGAATGGCAGAGATGTCTGAGACATTCCGCCGCCGTGGAGGTGAACTCTATCATCCTGCTGATGCGATCGGTAAGGAGAAAGCATGACAACCGCGTTTGCTGCTACTGCCCCGCAGCTGGGACTCTATCCGGTGGTTGACAGCGTCAGCTGGATCGAACGCCTGCTGGCCGCCGGGGTACGCACGATCCAGCTGCGCATCAAAGATCTGCCGGATCGGGACGCAGAAGACGCGGTGCGTGAAGCGATTGCGCTGGGCCGGCACTATCACGCACGGCTGTTCATTAATGATTACTGGCGTCTGGCCATTGCGCATCAGGCATACGGCGTACACCTGGGTCAGGAGGATCTGGAGGTGGCGGATCTGCAGGCGATTCAGCAGGCAGGCCTGCGGCTGGGCATCTCAACGCATGATGACGCAGAGCGGGAGCGCGCGGTGGCACTGCGCCCCTCCTATATTGCACTGGGGCACATCTTCCCCACGCAAACCAAGCAGATGCCGTCTGCGCCGCAGGGAGTGGTCCGGCTGCAGCAACACCTGCCGCATCTGCAGGGTATCCCTGCGGTCGCTATCGGCGGCATTTCACTGGCGCGCGTGCCTGAGGTGCTGGCGACCGGTGTCGGCAGCGTGGCGGTTGTCAGCGCCATCACGCAGGCGGCTGACTGGCGCGCGGCCACCGCTGATCTGCTGCGGCTGGTGGGAAGCGGAACGCCGATCGCAGAGGCCTGAAAATTGGTGTAACCCGCGCAGAAATGGCGCAAGCCGGCCCGCAGGGGTAGCCAGCAGGCCTCGTCTGCGCGCCGGAAACCGTTACAGTACGTCTGCCCGCTGTGATTTGCAGCGGGCCAGGGCTGGTTCCCCTTCTCTCCCTCCAGCCCTGCCTTTCCGGTTTACTCCGCCAGCAGCTGCTCCGCCTGATGTCTGTCGCTACTGCACGCCTGCATGGCGCGCTCCACCGCCGTTCCCAGCCGCGCCAGCGCCTGCTCCGTCTGTTCATTCATGGGCAAGCCATAATTGAGTCGCAGACAGTTACGGTATTTACCCGCAGCGGAAAACAGAGAACCCACGGCGACCTGCAGGCTGGCCTCGCGCAGCTCGGCATTAAGCCGCACCGCATCAAACGCCTCCGGCAGCTCAATCCACATCAGAAACCCACCCTGCGGGCGCGATACGCAGATGCCGCAGGGAAAGTAGTGCCGCACCCAGCAGCTGAACGTTTCATAGTTGCGCTGATACACCTGGCGCATACGGCGCAGGTGCGGGAGATAGTGGCCCTGGCGAATAAACTCCGCCACGGTGTGCTGCGGCAGCGTAGCCGTGGATCCGGTGCCGATATATTTCATATGCAGCACCCTGTCGCGATAGCGACCCGGCGCCACCCAGCCCACCCGCAGCCCCGGTGCCAGCGTTTTTGAAAATGAGCTGCAGAGCAGCACGCGGCCATCCATGTCGAGCGATTTGAGCGTGACAGGACGCGGGTAGTCCCATGCCAGCTCGCCATAGACATCATCCTCTATGATGGCGGCATCAACCCGCTGCGCCAGCGCCAGCAGCGCCCGCTTGCGCGCTTCCGGCATAATAAAACCCAGCGGATTATTGCAGTTTGGCACCACCACTACGGCTTTGATTGGCCACTGCTCAAACGCCAGCTCCAGCGCCTCAAGACTGATCCCGGTGACTGAGTCGGTCGGAATTTCAATCACCCTGATCCCCAGTCCGCGCAATGTCTGCATTGTGCCATGAAACGCGGGCGACTCTACCGCAATGATGTCACCCGGCGCACAGACGGCGCGAATTGAAACCGACAGCGCCTCATGACAGCCGGTGGTGATCACAATATCCTCTGCCGTCAGCTGACAACCGCTGTCGATGGTCAGGCGCGCCACCTGCTCGCGCAGGGCGCTGACGCCGAGCAGACTGTCATAGTTGAGCAGTTCAGTCTGCTGTTTCTGCGCCAGCCGGCTCATGATTTTCCACAGCGGTTTCAGCGTGGGCTGCGTCAGATCGGGCATGCCGCTGCCCAGCTGCATCACGTTACCGCTGGTGCGGCTGCTGAGGAGTTCCAGCACGGAATCCCACTGCGTAACCTCTACCGGCCGCTGTACCGGGCGCGTCAGCGCAGGCACAGGCGGGGTCGCTTTATGCGTGGCAACAAAATAGCCGGATCGCGGCTGCGGTACGATCAGCTGCTTCTCTTCCAGCAGATGATACGCCTGCTGCACGGTGCTGATACTGACTCCATGCTCGCTACTCAGCGTGCGTACTGAGGGCAGGCGTTCACCGCTGCGATAAAGCCCCTGCTCAATCCGATCGGAGAGCAGGCAGGCCAGATGCTGATAGCGCGTCATTGTATGCTCCTGGTAACAAATCCATCTAAAAAAGCAGTACAGATCAGCGCTACTTTTAGCATTCAGATAGAGCAAAACGCAATCTGTATGGTTAATAAACCCTGAATTTGGGTCTGTATGGTTTTGACAGAAAAACGGAAAATGCTGCTCAGATACCCCTGTTAAGGAGCGAGAGAATGGAATTTGATCAGAATCGTGCTGCAAAACCTTTCAGCGTAACGCTGCCAGACATGATCCGTGCGGCGCTGCGGATGCTGAAGCAGTGGCGTGCCCGACGCGCGACGCGTCAGGTACTGGCTCAGCTCAGCGACAACCAGCTGCGCGATATTGGCCTGACGCGCCACGAGGTAAAATGTAAGCGCTGAGCCTCAGGCAAAAAAAAACCCTGCCGGAGCAGGGTTTTTTATCATCGGTGCAGCAGACGATTACTCGTCGTTGTTGCCACCCAGACCAGCGTTTAGCAGCTCAGCCAGGCTTGCAGAGGCTTCATCCGCAGTAACCTGCGGTGTAACCGGCGCTTCACCCGCCTGACGGCGACGCATACGATCCTGATGGTAAGCATAACCGGTACCAGCCGGGATCAGACGACCCACGATAACGTTCTCTTTCAGGCCGCGCAGTTCATCGCGCTTGCCTGCTACTGCGGCTTCGGTCAGGACACGCGTGGTCTCCTGGAACGAGGCTGCAGAGATGAACGACTCGGTTGCCAGAGACGCTTTGGTAATACCCAGCAGATCGCGCGCATAGGTTGCGCCGATTTTGCCAGCGGTCTCCAGATCGCGGTTGGAGATCTTGATGCGGGAGACTTCTGCCTGCTCGCCTTCAAGGAACTCCGAGCTACCTGCGCTCATGATGGTCGCTTTACGCAGCATCTGACGTACGATGACTTCGATGTGCTTATCGTTAATCTTAACGCCCTGCAGGCGGTAAACTTCCTGCACTTCGTTAGTGATATAACGCGTTACCGCATGAACGCCACGCAGACGCAGGATGTCGTGTGGTGATTCCGGGCCGTCAGATACGACGTCACCGCGTTCCACGCGCTCACCTTCGAATACGTTAAGCTGACGCCACTTCGGAATCATCTCTTCGTACGGATCGCTGCCATCAACCGGTGTGATCACCAGACGACGCTTGCCTTTGGTCTCTTTACCGAAGGAGATGATACCGCTGATCTCCGCCAGAATAGCTGGCTCTTTCGGACGACGCGCTTCAAACAGATCCGCAACGCGCGGCAGACCACCGGTGATGTCCTTGGTACCGCCAGATTCCTGCGGAACACGCGCCAGGGTATCACCCGAGCTGATCTTCACGCCATCTTCCAGCTGCACAATCGCTTTACCTGGCAGGAAGTACTGAGCCGGCATGTCGGTGCCCGGGATCAGAACGTCGTTGCCGTTAGCATCAACGATTTTCAGCGCCGGACGCAGATCTTTACCGCCAGCAGTACGCTCTGCGGAATCCAGTACCACCAGCGATGACAGACCGGTAAGGTCGTCAGTCTGACGGGTAATGGTCTGACCGTCGATCATGTCGGTGAAGCGGATGAAACCACCCACTTCGGTGATTACCGGCATGGTGTGCGGATCCCAGTTTGCTACGGTTTCGCCTGCAGCAACCTGCTCACCATCACCTTTCGCCATCACCGCACCGTAAGGCACTTTATAGCTCTCTTTGGTACGACCGAACTCGTCGATCATCTTCAGCTCAACGTTACGTGAAACGATAACCAGCTTCCCGGAGGAGTTGGTTACTGACTTCGCGTTGGTCAGCTTGATAGTACCTTTGTTCTTCACCTGAATGCTGGATTCAGCAGCCGCACGCGATGCCGCACCACCGATGTGGAACGTACGCATTGTCAGCTGAGTACCCGGCTCACCGATGGACTGTGCTGCGATAACGCCGATGGCCTCACCTTTGTTGATGATGTGACCACGAGCCAGATCGCGACCGTAGCAGTGTGCGCACACACCGAAGTCGGTTTCACAGCTTACTACTGAACGCACTTTGATAACGTCAACGGAGTTCTCTTCCACCACGTCACACCAGTGCTCATCGATCAGCGTATTACGCGGGATCAGGATGTCAGCAGTGCCTGGCTTCAGAACGTCTTCAGCCGTTACACGACCCAGTACGCGCTCACGCAGCGGCTCTTTAACGTCGCCACCTTCGATAACCGGCGTCATCATGATGCCTTCGAACGTGCCACAGTCATCTTCGGTAACAACCAGATCCTGCGCCACGTCAACCAGACGACGGGTCAGATAACCGGAGTTTGCCGTTTTCAGTGCGGTATCGGCCAGACCTTTACGCGCACCGTGCGTCGAGATGAAGTACTGCAGTACGTTCAGGCCTTCACGGAAGTTTGCCGTGATAGGCGTCTCGATGATGGAGCCATCTGGCTTCGCCATCAGACCACGCATACCTGCCAGCTGACGAATCTGTGCTGCAGAACCACGCGCACCGGAGTCGGCCATCATGTAGATGCTGTTGAACGAGACCTGCTGCTCTTCTTCGCCGTTACGGTTGATAACGGTTTCCGTCTGCAGGTTATCCATCATCGCTTTAGAGACGCGTTCGTTGGCAGCGGCCCAGATATCGATGACTTTGTTATAACGTTCACCCGCCGTAACCAGACCAGACTGGAACTGCTCCTGAATTTCAGCCACTTCAGCTTCAGCTTCAGCGATGATTTCCGCTTTCTTCGCCGGAATAACCATATCGTCGATACCGACTGATGCACCTGAACGGGCTGCATAGGCGAAACCGGTGTACATGGTCTGGTCAGCAAAGATAACGGTCGGCTTCAGGCCCAGAATGCGGTAACAGGTGTTCAGCATTTTGGAGATCGCTTTCTTACCCAGCGCCTGGTTGACGATGGAGTAAGGCAGACCTTTCGGTACGATCATCCACAGAATCGCACGGCCAATGGTCGTGTCGATCAGGCTGGTTTTCGCAACGAGCTCTTCCTGTTCGTTTTTCGCATATTCTGTAATACGCACTTTAACGCGGGCGTGCAGCTCAGCCAGGCCAGCGCGGTAAACACGCTCAGCTTCTTTCGGGCCGGTCAGCACCATGCCTTCGCCTTTGGCGTTTACTTTGTCGCGGGTCATATAGTACAGACCCAGAACAACGTCCTGTGAAGGAACGATGATTGGCTCACCGTTCGCTGGCGACAGGATGTTGTTGGTCGACATCATCAGCGCACGCGCTTCCAGCTGAGCTTCCAGCGTCAGCGGTACGTGTACCGCCATCTGGTCACCATCGAAGTCGGCGTTATAGGCCGCACAGACCAGCGGGTGCAGCTGGATCGCTTTACCTTCGATCAGAACCGGTTCAAACGCCTGGATGCCGAGACGGTGCAGCGTTGGTGCACGGTTCAGCAGTACCGGGTGTTCGCGGATCACTTCATCCAGGATATCCCAGACAACCGCTTCTTCGCGCTCAACCATTTTCTTGGCTGCTTTGATGGTGGTAGCAAGACCACGCAGTTCCAGCTTGCCGTAGATGAACGGTTTGAACAGCTCCAGTGCCATTTTCTTCGGCAGACCGCACTGATGCAGACGCAGGTATGGACCCACGGTGATAACCGAACGACCGGAGTAGTCAACGCGTTTACCCAGCAGGTTCTGACGGAAACGACCCTGCTTACCTTTGATCATGTCAGCCAGCGATTTCAGCGGACGCTTGTTAGAACCGGTGATGGCACGACCGCGACGGCCGTTATCCAGCAGGGCATCTACCGCTTCCTGCAGCATACGCTTTTCGTTGCGCACGATGATATCTGGCGCAGCCAGATCCAGCAGACGCTTCAGACGGTTGTTACGGTTGATCACGCGACGATAGAGATCGTTGAGATCTGACGTTGCGAAACGACCACCATCCAGCGGTACCAGCGGACGCAGATCTGGCGGCAGAACCGGCAGAACGGTCAGGATCATCCACTCTGGCTTGTTGCCAGACTGCACGAACGCTTCCAGCAGCTTGATACGCTTGGTCAGCTTTTTACGCTTGGTCTCAGAGTTAGTCTCGTTCAGCTCTTCGCGCAGCTGCTCGCACTCCTGCTCCAGATCCATATTTTTCAGCAGTGCCTGGATCGCTTCCGCACCCATCTTCGCGTCAAATTCGTCACCGAACTCTTCCAGCGCGTCAAGATACTGCTCTTCCGTCAGGATCTGACGTTTTTCCAGGTTGGTCATGCCACCTTCGATAACCACGTAGGATTCGAAGTAGAGGACACGCTCAATGTCACGCAGTGGCATATCCAGCAGCAGGCCGATGCGGGACGGCAGCGACTTCAGGAACCAGATGTGTGCAGTAGGTGAAGCCAGCTCGATGTGACCCATACGCTCACGGCGTACTTTGGTCTGCGTCACTTCAACGCCGCACTTCTCGCAGATAACACCGCGATGCTTCAGGCGCTTGTACTTACCGCACAGGCATTCGTAGTCTTTAACCGGTCCGAAAATACGGGCACAGAAAAGACCGTCACGCTCTGGCTTGAAGGTACGGTAGTTAATGGTTTCCGGCTTTTTAACTTCACCAAAAGACCAGGAACGGATCATGTCTGGCGAAGCCAGAGCAATTTTGATCGCATCAAACTCTTCGGTTTTAGTTTGCGCTTTCAGAAACTTAAGTAAGTCTTTCACGGATTAGCTCCCGTCGGAGTGGAACTCTCAGGGACGCGCACCCGGAGTGCGCGTCCCATAACCAGTACTTGCGAGTGCTTACTCGTCTTCCAGCTCGATGTTGATACCCAGCGAGCGGATCTCTTTCAACAGTACGTTGAAGGATTCCGGCATGCCCGGTTCCATCTGATGGTTGCCATCGACGATGTTTTTATACATCTTCGTACGGCCGTTGACGTCATCAGACTTAACGGTAAGCATTTCCTGCAGGGTATACGCGGCACCGTATGCTTCCAGTGCCCACACTTCCATCTCACCGAAGCGCTGACCACCGAACTGCGCCTTACCACCCAGCGGCTGCTGAGTAACGAGGCTGTAGGAGCCGGTCGAACGGGCGTGCATCTTGTCATCAACCAGGTGGTTCAGTTTCAGCATGTACATGTAACCTACGGTTACCTGACGCTCAAACTGCTCACCGGTACGGCCATCAAACAGCGTAATCTGACCAGAAGAAGGCAGGCCGCCGAGCTGCAGCAGCTCTTTGATCTCGCTCTCTTTCGCACCGTCGAACACTGGCGTGGCGATTGGCATACCTTTTTTCAGGTTCTCTGCCAGACGCAGCACTTCATCGTCCGAGAAGGTGTTCAGATCAACTTTCTGACGCACGTCGGTGCCCAGATCGTAAGCACGCTGGATAAACTCACGCAGTTTGGCGACTTCTTCCTGCTTCTTCAGCATCGCATTGATCTTCTCACCAATGCCTTTCGCCGCCATACCCAGGTGGGTTTCCAGAATCTGACCGATGTTCATACGCGATGGTACGCCCAGCGGGTTCAGTACGATGTCAACCGGCGTGCCGTTTTCGTCATAAGGCATATCTTCGATCGGGTTGATCTTAGAGATAACACCTTTGTTACCGTGACGGCCTGCCATTTTGTCACCAGGCTGGATCTGACGTTTAACGGCCAGATAAACCTTAACGATCTTCAGCACGCCTGGTGCCAGATCGTCGCCCTGGGTGATTTTGCGACGCTTCGCTTCAAGTTTCTTCTCAAACTCGTGCTTCAGCTCATCATACTGTCCGGCCAGCTGCTCGAGAGTGTTCTGCTTCTCTTCGTCAGTCAGGCCCAGCTCCAGCCAGCGCTCGCGCGGCAGCTTGTCCAGCTTGTCCGCTTCAACGCCGCCCGCGATCAGCACAGCCTGGATACGGCTGAACAGACCCGCTTCAAGGATCTGCAGTTCTTCAGACAGGTCTTTCTTCGCCTGCTTCAGCTGCATCTCTTCGATTTCCAGCGCGCGCTTATCTTTTTCCACGCCATCGCGGGTAAAGACCTGCACATCGATAACGGTACCAGAGACGCCATTCGGTACGCGCAGCGACGAGTCTTTCACGTCGGACGCTTTTTCGCCGAAGATAGCGCGCAGCAGTTTCTCTTCTGGCGTCAGCTGGGTTTCACCTTTAGGCGTTACCTTACCGACCAGAATGTCACCACCGGTTACTTCTGCACCGATATAGACGATACCGGATTCATCCAGCTTGGAGAGCGCAGCTTCGCCGACGTTCGGGATGTCAGCGGTGATCTCTTCCGGCCCCAGTTTGGTGTCACGGGACACGCAAGCCAGTTCCTGAATGTGGATCGTGGTGAAACGGTCTTCCTGAACCACACGCTCTGAGACGAGGATGGAGTCTTCGAAGTTGTAACCGTTCCATGGCATGAACGCCACGCGCATGTTCTGACCCAGCGCCAGCTCACCCAGATCGGTGGATGGACCATCTGCCAGCACGTCACCGCGCTCGATTGGCTCACCCAGAGAGACACACGGCATCTGGTTGATACAGGTGTTCTGGTTTGAACGGGTGTACTTGGTCAGGTTGTAGATGTCGATACCGGCTTCGCCTGCGTACATCTCTTCTTCGTTAACTTTGATAACGATACGGGATGCATCTACATACTGTACGGTACCACCACGTTTCGCGACGGCAGTTACACCGGAGTCAACCGCTACTGCACGTTCCATACCGGTACCTACCAGCGGCTTATCAGCGCGCAGAGTCGGGACCGCCTGACGTTGCATGTTCGCACCCATCAGGGCGCGGTTAGCATCATCGTGTTCCAGGAACGGGATCAGTGACGCACCGACAGAAACCACCTGCTGGGTGGAAACGTCCATGTAGTCAACCTGATCGCGGCTGAACAGGCTCGATTCACCTTTGCTACGGCAGGTGACGAGATCGTCAACAAAGCTACCATCATCAGCAAGGTTGGTGTTCGCCTGAGCGATAACGTAGTTACCCTCTTCAATCGCAGAGAGGTAATGAATTTCGTCACTCACTTTGCCATCAACAACGCGACGGTATGGTGTCTCAAGGAAACCATATTCGTTGGTCTGCGCGTAGACAGAGAGTGAGTTGATCAGGCCGATGTTCGGGCCTTCCGGCGTTTCGATTGGACATACGCGACCGTAGTGAGTCGGGTGTACGTCACGCACTTCAAAGCCAGCACGCTCACGGGTCAGACCGCCTGGGCCCAGAGCAGAAATACGACGCTTATGCGTAATTTCAGACAGCGGGTTGTTCTGGTCCATAAACTGAGACAGCTGGCTGGAACCAAAGAACTCTTTTACTGCGGCTGAAATCGGCTTGGCGTTAATCATGTCCTGCGGCATCAGCGTATCGAGATCGCCCAGTGACAGACGCTCTTTCACTGCACGCTCAACGCGAACCAGACCTACGCGGAACTGGTTCTCAGCCATCTCACCGACAGAACGGATACGACGGTTACCAAGGTGATCGATGTCATCCACTTCGCCGATACCGTTACGGATACCGATCAGCTTCTTCATCACCTCGATGATATCTTCTTTGCTCAGGATACCTGAACCTTCGATCTCATCACGCAGCAGAGAACGGTTGAACTTCATGCGGCCGACCGCAGAGAGATCGTAACGATCTTCAGAGAAGAACAGGTTCTCGAACAGGTTTTCCGCTGCTTCACGCGTTGGCGGCTCGCCCGGACGCATCATGCGGTAGATCTCAACCAGCGCGCTCAGGCGATCGTTGGTTGGGTCAACACGCAGGGTCTCGGAGATATAAGGGCCGTGATCCAGATCGTTGGTGAACAGGGTTTCGATGCGCTTGTGGCCCGACTGGCTCAGTTTTGCCAGCAGATCCAGTGACAGTTCCATGTTAGCCGGAACAATCAGCTCACCGGTGTTCAGATCGATGTAGTCTTTAGCAACGACTTTACCGGCGATATATTCAACCGGGACTTCGATATGCTGAACGCTATCTTTTTCCAGCTGGCGAATATGACGCGCAGTGATGCGACGACCTTTCTCAACGTAGACCGTGCCGTTGGCTTCAATATCGAAGGAAGCCGTTTCGCCACGCAGGCGCTCAGGCACCAGTTCCATCTGCAGCTTGTTGTCGCGGATTTCAAAGACCACTTTTTCGAAGAACAGATCGAGGATCTGCTCAGTGGTGTATTCCAGCGCGCGCAGGATGATACTGGCCGGCAGCTTACGACGACGGTCAATACGGACGAACAGGTTATCTTTTGGATCGAACTCGAAGTCGAGCCATGAACCACGGTAAGGGATGATACGTGCGTTATAAAGCACTTTACCGGAAGAGTGCGTTTTACCCTTATC
This sequence comes from Pantoea sp. PSNIH1, assembly GCF_007680655.1. Lineage (NCBI taxonomy): Bacteria > Pseudomonadati > Pseudomonadota > Gammaproteobacteria > Enterobacterales > Erwiniaceae > Pantoea > Pantoea sp. PSNIH1. The sequence continues at coordinate 4,734 of NZ_VEIP01000012.1, read as the reverse complement.
GCTGTCAAAGAACACGCCAGGACTACGATGCAGCTGAGAAACGATAACACGCTCAGTACCATTGATAACAAAGGTACCGTTGTCAGTCATGAGTGGAATTTCACCCATGTAGACTTCTTGTTCTTTGATGTCTTTAACGGTGCCTTCCGGCGCTTCGCGCTCGTAGATCACCAGACGCAGTTTCACGCGCAGCGGTGCCGAATAGGTCACGCCACGGATCTGACATTCAGTTACGTCAAAGACCGGCTCACCCAGGCGATAGCTGACATACTGCAATTCAGAGTTGCCGCTGTAGCTCGCGATTGGGAACACGGAACGGAAGGCTGCTTCCAGACCGTATTGGCCTTCTGGATCTTGCTCGATGAACTTCTGAAACGAGTCAAGCTGGATAGAAAGGAGATAGGGAACATCCAGAACTTGTGGACGTTTACCAAAATCCTTACGAATACGTTTTTTCTCGGTATAGGAGTAAACCATAGGGTTCCTCAGCTAGCTGACAAGTCGACCCACGCTGTCCGTCCTGACGGGACAGTTATGCAACACTATTTTTGTTTTTCATGCGATGCGTGGCACCCCATGCAATACATCTTTCTATCACTCTTAAATCATTTCATCGCTATTGTGCCGGCAGGGAACCTTCACAGGAGAGCGGTATATTAAGGCGTCGATAGAAAAAGATATTGAAGAGAAACAATGGATAAACAGTGCGAAACGCCATCGTTCCCCTGTAGCGCAAAAAGGCTGGTGACCAAAAAGTCACCAGCCATCAGCCCGATTACTCAGACTGCAACCCTAAGGTTGTCTTACTTAACTTCAACTTCAGCGCCAGCTTCTTTCAGAGCAGCTTCAAGTGCAGCTGCGTCATCTTTGCTGATGCCTTCTTTGATCACGCCAGTCGCTTCAACCAGATCTTTGGCTTCTTTCAGGCCCAGACCAGTTGCAGTACGTACTGCTTTGATTACTGCTACTTTGTTCGCGCCAACTGCTTTCAGCACAACGTCGAACTCAGTTTTCTCTTCAACAGCTTCAGCCGGGCCAGCAGCTACAGCTACAGCAGCAGCAGCAGAAACGCCGAATTTTTCTTCCATAGCAGAAACCAGCTCAACTACTTCCATTACGGACATAGCTGCAACGGCTTCCAGGATTTGATCTTTAGTGATAGACATGTCGATTGTTCCTAAAATTCACAAAAAGTTTATACGTAAGCAGGTACGAAGGAAAAGAAAGAGGCCTTAAGCCGCTTCTTTTGCATCGCGTACAGCAGCCAGAGTGCGAACCAGTTTGCCAGCAGCGGCTTCTTTCATGGTCGACATCAGACGTGCCAGTGCTTCTTCGTAAGTCGGCAGAGTTGCCAGACGGTCAATATTGGCCGCCGTGATCAGCTCACCTTCAAAGGCTGCAGCTTTGACCTCAAATTTTGCATTCGCTTTCGCGAACTCTTTGAACAGACGAGCAGCAGCGCCCGGGTGTTCCATAGAGTATGCAATCAGGGTCGGACCAACAAACGTGTCTTTCAGGCACTCGAAAGGAGTACCTTCAACGACGCGGCGCAGCAGGGTGTTGCGAACAACACGCATGTAAACGCCAGCTTCACGACCTGCTTTACGCAGTTCAGTCATTTTATCAACGGTAACGCCACGGGAATCCGCAACAACCGCTGAAAGCGCGCCTTTGGCTACTTCGCTAACTTCAGCAACAATCGCTTGTTTGCCTTGAAGATTTAATGCCATTAGCTTTGCTCCTGGATTTGACCGGGAAAAATTTCCCGGAACTCACTTCACCTGACTGCCCGAAAGCAGCAGGCGCTATTACACGGTGAGCAGAATCCAGTGAAGAAATAAATCTTTTTGGTTCTGTCACCGTCTACGCAGGATATTAAGCAGAGTTTCCGAAGAAAGTTCCGCTCCTGCGGTCTTGGACGGAGGCCAGGATTAGGCCTGGCTCCAACCTTAGCCACTGTATTTTAATGCGTTACCGCATTAAGCCGCAGCGGCTATGAATTTGGGTTCTGAGAACAGTGTTCATTCAGAACAACGGGCGTAAGATTCTAGATGAATTTTTCGCCCGTTTCAAGCAGCAATTAGTTTGCTACTGCGTTCAGACCAGCCTGGTCAACGGCAACGCCGGCGCCCATGGTGGTAGAGATGCTGACTTTCTTGATGTACACGCCTTTAGCCTGAGCAGGTTTTGCTTTTTTCAGCGCGACCAGCAGAGATTCCAGGTTTTCTTTCAGTTTGTCAGTATCGAAGTCCACTTTACCGATGGTAGTGTGGATGATGCCGTTTTTGTCGTTACGATAACGAACCTGACCCGCTTTAGCGTTCTTAACCGCTTCAGCAACGTTTGGCGTTACAGTACCAACTTTCGGGTTTGGCATCAGACCACGTGGGCCCAGAACCTGGCCCAGCTGGCCAACAACGCGCATTGCATCCGGAGATGCGATAACGACGTCAAAGTTCATTTCGCCTTTTTTGATCTGATCGGCCAGATCTTCCATACCTACCAGCTCAGCGCCAGCTGCTTTAGCAGCTTCAGCGTTTGCGCCCTGGGTAAAGACAGCAACACGTACTGAACGACCAGTACCGTGTGGCAGAACGGTTGCACCGCGTACGTTCTGATCAGATTTACGTGCATCGATGCCGAGGTTAACAGCAACGTCTACGCTTTCTGTGAATTTGGCAGTAGCCAGTTCTTTCAGCAGAGCAACAGCTTCGTTGATGTCGTACTGTTTAGTTGCATCAACTTTGTCACGGATCACGCGCATGCGCTTGGTCAGCTTAGCCATTTCTTAATCCTCCACTACCAGGCCCATGGAACGAGCAGTACCTTCGATAGAGCGAGTCATCGCTTCTACGTCAGCACCAGTCATGTCCGCAGCTTTGGTTTCTGCGATTTCACGTACCTGAGCACGAGTTACTTTACCGACTTTGTCTTTGTTCGGCTTACCAGAACCAGACTTGATGCCCGCTGCTTTTTTCAGCAGTACGGCAGCCGGAGGCGTTTTGGTAACGAAGGTGAAAGAACGGTCGCTATATACAGTGATAACAACTGGAGTAGGCAGGCCTTTCTCCAGAGATTCTGTTTTGGCGTTAAACGCTTTACAGAATTCCATGATGTTAACACCCTGCTGACCCAGAGCCGGACCAACCGGTGGGCTCGGGTTAGCCATACCAGCTGCAACCTGCAGCTTAACGTAGGCTTGTACTTTCTTGGCCATGATAATTCCTCTATTGGGTATAGCGCCTGAAAACAGGCTCCCCGTGGTAACGATTTACCCGCCGTTGCCAGCGTGTAAAAACAAAAGGCGCGAAATTATAGGTAAATTTCGCGCCTTCTGCAAGAGTCAAAAAGTGAACAAAAGGGTTAACCTTTCTCCACCTGAGCAAAATCAAGTTCAACCGGTGTTGCACGACCAAAGATAGAAACCGACACTTTCAGGCGGCTCTTCTCATAGTCAACTTCTTCGACCACGCCGTTGAAGTCAGCAAACGGACCGTCGTTGACGCGTACCATCTCGCCTGGCTCAAACAGCGTTTTCGGACGCGGCTTATCACCTACCTGCTGCAGGCGGTTCATAATCGCATCAACTTCTTTGTCACTGATTGGTGCAGGACGGTCAGATGTACCGCCAATGAAGCCCATTACACGCGGTACACTGCGCACCAGGTGCCAGCTGGCGTCATTCATCACCATCTGTACCAGGACGTAGCCAGGGAAGAATTTGCGCTCGCTTTTACGACGCTGACCGCCACGGATTTCAACGACTTCTTCAGTCGGCACCATGACGTCACCAAACAGTTCTTCCATGTTGTGCAGTTTGATATGCTCTTGCAGCGATTTCGCTACGCGGGCTTCAAAACCGGAGAACGCCTGAACGACGTACCAGCGTTTTTTTGGAGCTTCAGACATCTCAGAACCTCAGGCCAGTAATAAACGATACCAGACGGACCAGAATACCATCCAGCCCCCACAAAATCAGTGACATCACGGCCGTAACCGCGGCAACGATTAGCGTGGTATGTAAGGTTTCCTGACGGGTTGGCCAGATAACCTTGCGCATTTCGGTTCTTGCTTCACGAGCAAAAGCCACGGTTGCTTTACCTTTGATAGTCAGTAAAGCGATGCCACCCGCAGCAGCAATCAGCACTACTACAGCCAGCGCACGTAAGGGCAGCGTAATATCGCGATAGAGATAGTTACCCACAATGGCAACCAGCAGTAACGCAATCACAGCTACCCACTTTATCGCTTCCAGGCCGCGCCCGCTCCCTTGAGCTTCGGTATTCGCACTCATAAACCAACCTGCCACAATAATTCAGAAACTATTCTGCCCCGCGTATAGGCGAGGCATCCAAACCGAATGAGCTGTTGGGCATAACTCGGTCTCCAGCGCTGTAAAACAGAGCCTGTCTCAGCAATGATTATGATTGAAAATCACTGATGAGCCAGGTTCTAAGTGACAGCGTGCAAAAAGGGCATCAAATGATGCCCTTTTCATGCGCATTGCGTCAAATACTATCGCAATTAAGCGATAACAGAAGCAACAACGCCCGCGCCAACGGTACGGCCGCCTTCGCGGATTGCGAAGCGCAGACCCTGGTCCATCGCGATTGGGTGGATCAGGGTAACAACCATCTTGATGTTGTCGCCCGGCATTACCATCTCAACGCCTTCTGGCAGCTCAACTGAACCGGTCACGTCAGTGGTACGGAAGTAGAACTGTGGACGGTAGCC
>NZ_VEIP01000011.1:0-40885 GCF_007680655.1 Pantoea sp. PSNIH1 | reverse complement strand
TGCTGATATGGCTCAGTTGGTAGAGCGCACCCTTGGTAAGGGTGAGGTCCCCAGTTCGACTCTGGGTATCAGCACCAGTTTTAAAAAAAGCATGAGTTCGGGTAAAAGAATTTGCCTGGCGGCACTAGCGCGGTGGTCCCACCTGACCCCATGCCGAACTCAGAAGTGAAACACCGTAGCGCCGATGGTAGTGTGGGGCCTCCCCATGCGAGAGTAGGGAACTGCCAGGCACCAAACACAGAAGCCCTGAACGAAAGTTCAGGGCTTTTTTGTTTTTGCCTGGCAGGATAAAAACGCGCAGCCATAAAAAAGCCCCTGCTGCATGGCAGGGGCAGAGCTAAGGGCGCTGAGATCAGTGAATAACCTGCGACAGAAACGCGCGGGTACGCTCTGAGCGTGGATTAGCGAAGAACTCCTCTGGCGGCGCCATCTCTACGATCTCTCCCCGATCCATAAAGATCACCCGGTCAGCCACCGTACGTGCAAATCCCATTTCATGCGTCACACACAGCATGGTCATGCCATCTTCTGCCAGGCCAATCATGGTATCCAGCACCTCTTTTACCATCTCAGGATCAAGGGCTGAAGTCGGCTCGTCAAACAGCATAATTTTGGGTTTCATACAGAGCGAACGGGCTATCGCCACACGTTGCTGCTGACCACCAGAGAGCTGTCCCGGAAACTTATGTGCATGTTCGGCGATGCGCACCCGCTCAAGGTAGTGCATCGCCAGCGCTTCCGCCTCCTTCTTCGGCATCTTTCTCACCCAGACAGGGGCCAGCGTGCAGTTCTGCAGAACGGTAAGATGCGGGAACAGATTAAAGTGCTGAAACACCATGCCGACTTCGGTGCGTACCCGTTCGATGTTACGCACGTCATCGTTAAGATGAATACCGTCCACGACGATACGTCCCTGCTGATGCTCTTCCAGATGGTTGATACAGCGAATAGTGGTCGATTTTCCTGAGCCTGACGGGCCGCAGAGTACAATGCGCTCACGCGGTTTAACCTGCAGATTAATATCCTTAAGCACGTGAAACTGTCCGTACCACTTGTTCACGTTTTCGAGCGTAATCATCATAGCGTTAGCCGCCGTCGTTATTGTGGATGTCATAGTAAACCTCAGTGCGCTTTACGCCCGGTGTGAAAACGCTTCTCCAGATACTGGCTATAGCGCGACATGCTAAAACAGAAAATCCAGTAGACCAGTGCAGCAAAGACATAGCCTTCTGTGGACATGCCCAGCCATGCAGGATCGACCGTGGCCTGCTGCACGCTGCTGAACAGATCAAACAGGCCGATAATGATCACCAGACTGGTATCTTTGAAGAGTGCGATAATGGTATTCACCAGTCCGGGGATCGTGAGCTTAAGCGCCTGCGGCAGGATCACCAGCGCCTGCGTCCGCCAGTATCCCAGTGCCAGCGATTCAGCCGCTTCATACTGGCCTTTTGGCAGTGCCTGCAGACCGCCGCGCACCACTTCCGCCACATAGGCGGACTGAAACAGAATCACGCCAACCAGCGCCCGAACCAGTTTGTCGATAGTCGTGCCTTCCGCCATAAACAGCGGCAGCATGACAGAGGACATAAACAGCACGGTGATCAGCGGTACGCCACGCCAGAACTCAATAAAAATAACGGATAGCGTACGCACCACAGGCAGGTTTGAGCGCCGGCCCAGTGCCAGCAGAATACCCAGCGGTAATGCGCCGGCGATACCAACGGATGCGATAATCAGCGTCAGCGTCAGGCCGCCCCACTGACGGGTTTCCACCCGCTCCAGACCAAAATAGCCGCCATAAAGCAGTAGCCACACCGCGATCGGATAGAGCACCGCCCAGCAGGCCAGATAGCGGCCACGGCACGGCATGGCGCGGATAAAGAGCGGAATGACTGACAGTAAACCGATAACCAGAGCCAGGTTGATTCGCCAGCGCAGTTCGTGCGGATAGAGTCCATACATAAACTGACCAAAGCGCGCATGGATAAACACCCAGCAGGCCCCCGCTTTAGTGCAGTCAGCACGGGTTTCACCCAGCCAGTTTGCCTGAAATATCAGCCAGTTCAGTGCCGGTGGAATAACACTCCAGATGAGCCACAGACTGACCAGCGTAAGCAGGGTATTCAGCCAGCCGGAAAAGAGATTTTTGCGCGCCCAGCTCCAGCTCTTCTGCAGCAGATTACTGCTTACCGGCGGCGTTTCATGCGTTGTCACAGACATAGTGTTTCGTTCTCTTAACGCTCAACCAGCGCAATTTTGCGGTTATAGAGGTTCATCAGCAGGGAAATGGTCAGGCTGATGATGAGATAAACCGCCATGGTAATCGCAATGGTTTCTATTGCCTGGCCGGTCTGATTAAGCACCGTACCGGCAAAAAGCGACACCATATCGGGGTAGCCGATAGCGGCGGCCAGCGACGAGTTTTTGACTACGTTTAAATACTGACTGGTCAGCGGAGGAATAATGACGCGCATCGCCTGAGGAATAATGACCTGACGTAGCGTCACGGGATTCGGCAGTCCCAGCGAGCGCGCTGCTTCACTCTGGCCATGTGGTACTGACTGAATACCGGCGCGGATCACCTCAGCAATAAATGAAGAGGTATAAATAGAGAGCGCCACCGTCAGCGCCGCCAGCTCCGGGATCATCACAAAGCCACCGCGGAAATTGAATCCGCGTAGCTCAGGCACATCCCAGTGCACGCCCGCGCCGAACAGGGTATGAGCAATCAGCGGCAGCAGCACAATGAGCCCGGCTGCAGCGGGCCAGGTACGACGCAGCTGACCGGTTTTCAGCTGATGTTTACGATTAAAGCGAAACAGCGCCAGGCTGGCGATAATGCTTAACGCCAGCGCAACCAGAAACGGCAGCGTACCAGGTGCATACTGGGGCCATGGAATATACAAGCCACGATTGCTGACAAAGGCGAGGTCAAAGGCGTTTAGCGCCTGGCGCGGACCCGGCAGATTACGCAGTACGGCAAAGTACCAGAAGAAAATCTGCAGCAGCGGCGGAATATTACGGAACGTCTCAATATAAATGGCAGAGAGCTTACGCAGCAGCCAGTTATCGGACAGGCGCGCCAGGCCTACCGCAAAGCCAAGCAGGGATGCAAAGACGATGCAAAGTGCAGAGACCAGCAGGGTATTGGTCAGCCCGACCATAAAGACCCGGGCGTAGGTATCTCCCTCGGTGTAGTCAATCAGATGCTGAACAATACCAAAACCGGCACTGCGCTCCAGAAAGCCAAAACCTGACGTAATGCCGCGGTTAGCCAGATTGATAATGGTGTTGTGGATTAAATATCCCACCACGGCCACTACCGCAATAATCGCGACAAACTGGTAAAGCCAGGCGCGAACCGCAGGGTTACCGAATGAAAAATCCCTTTTCACGGTTGGGCGTTGCGACATGTTGAAACCTCAATGATAGATACGCGTGGGCACCGCAGGACGCGGTGCCCGACTGGCACAGCAGTAAATCAGCGCACCGGCGGTGCGTACTGAATACCGCCCTGATTCCAGAGCGCATTCTGTCCGCGTGCGATTTTCAGCGCGCTATCTTTACCGACGTTGCGGTCAAAAATTTCCTGATAGTTGCCCACCTGCTTGATGATGTTATAGGCCCACTTGTTATCAAGTTTCAGGTCTTTACCAAAGTCGCCTTCTGCACCCAGCAGATGCGCCATGTCAGGCGTGGTCGGTTTTGCTGCCATCTGATCGACGTTCTTTGAGCTGATGCCCATCTCTTCGGCATTCAGCATGGCAAACAGCGACCACTTAACAATCGTAAACCAGTCATCGTCACCGCGACGTACCAGCGGCCCGAGCGGCTCTTTGGAGATCACTTCCGGCAGTACAATAAATTCGTCAGGCTTGCCCAGCTTGATACGCAGCGCATAGAGCTGGGATTGATCGGAGGAGAGTGTATCGCAGCGGCCGCTATCAAGTGCTTTGGCTGACTCATCGGAGCGGTCAAAGGTGACCGGGGTGTACTGCATTTTATTCGCTTTGAAATAGTCGGCGACATTGAGTTCGGTATCGGTACCCGCCTGAATACAGACCGTTGCGCCATCCAGCTCTTTGGCACTTTTCAGTCCCGCTTTCTTATGCGTCAGGAAGCCAATGCCGTCATAGTAGTTTACGCCGGCAAACAGAAAGCCCATTCCGCCATCGCGTGAAGAGGTCCAGGTAGTATTACGCGACAGGATATCCACTTCGCCCGACTGCAGCGCAGTGAAGCGCTCTTTAGCCGTCAGCGGGGTATATTTAACTTTGCCGGCATCGCCAAACACGGCAGCGGCGGCGGCGCGGCAGACATCCACATCAATACCCGTGAATTTGCCGCTGGCATCTGCGTACGAGAAACCAGGCAGTCCATCACTGATCCCACACTGCACAAACCCTTTCTTTTTAATTGCGTCCAGAGTGGTACCTGCATGCGCCTGCTGAGTCACGCTCAGCAGCGTGGCAGCGGCAATCAGGGTGGAGAGCATCATCTTTTTCATAAAGCATCCTGTGTGGCGGTTCGTCTGTTGTTATTGTGGTGCGCACTTTGTAGTGCACTGCTGTCTGTCGGTGGCAATTAGCCATCCAGCCTGTTGCAAAGCTGATGCCAGGTTTGCAGCGGGCTGAATTCTTCAGGAAAGAGCGTCAGAAAAGGGCAGGAAGTAACGTGCGGTTACTATCGCGCACCAAAAGGCGGCATGACGAGTCGCCGCGATCACAAATAGTGCAAATAGTTTCACTATTGGAGCGCAGTGTGAGCTACCGCTCATTAGCCGGACCAGTTAATGCCGCTATGGGTAAACGCAGCAGTGACCGGGGATAGTGGCAGGCACGTGTGAACAGCCCGCAGATTTACGCAGGAGAGGGAGCAGGAAAAATGACGCAGGAGATTGCAACGATAGTTACCATTCAGGCGGTAACTGTTTCACCTGAGGTGATGAGCGGAAGCGGCGACAGAAACAAAAACGCCAGCCCGGAGGCTGGCGTTATCGCAGCAACGAACAATTAGTTCATGCCGTATTTTTTCAGCTTCTTACGCAGAGTACCACGGTTGATACCCATCATCAGGGCTGCACGGGTCTGGTTGCCACGGGTATACTGCATTACCATGTCCAACAGAGGCTGCTCAACTTCAGCCAGTACCAGCTCATACAGATCACTAACATCCTGACCATTCAGTTGAGCAAAATAGTTCTTCAGTGCCTGTTTAACCGAATCACGCAGTGGCTTTTGGGTCACCTGATCCTGTGAGTTAACGGTAGAAACGGTCAGTACGTCAGAATTTACGCGTTGTTCGAACATAGTTCTTTCAGCTCTTTATTTCGTTTACGCAAGATTTTCGAAGTATGCCTCCAACGCCTCCAGCTGTTCGCTGGCATCCTCAATGGCGTTGAATGTGCGCCGAAACTGGTCGTCAGGGGCACTTTCCTGCAAATACCAGGAAACGTGTTTTCGGGCAATACGGTATCCCTTGCGCTGACCGTAAAAGTCGTGCAGCTCCCGTATATGTCCAATCAGCATTTGCTTCACCTCTGCCAGCGGCTTTGGTGCAAGCAGCTCCCCTGTGTCCAGATAATGCTGGATTTCCCGGAAGATCCACGGTCTTCCCTGAGCAGCACGTCCTACCATCAGAGCATCTGCCCCGGTGTAGTCGAGCACTGCCCTGGCTTTATGCGGGTCAGTTATGTCCCCATTCGCGATAATCGGAATGGAAACGCTCTGCTTAACTGTCCGAATGCTGTCGTATTCAGCCTGCCCCTCAAACAAACAGGCGCGGGTGCGTCCATGAATGGTGAGAGCCTGAATGCCACAACGTTCAGCCAATTGGGCAATCTCTGTACAATTACGATTTTCTTTGTCCCAGCCGGTGCGAATCTTCAGCGTAACCGGTACGTCTACTGCATTAACGACCGCACGGAGAATCGATTCTACCAGTTGCGGATGCTGCAGCAGCGCGGAGCCAGCCATCTTACGATTCACTTTTTTAGCCGGACAACCCATATTGATATCGATAACCTGCGCGCCAGACGCAACGTTAATTCGCGCGGCGGCAGCCATCTCATCGGGATCGCAGCCAGCAATTTGCACGGCACGAATGCCGGGCTCGTCACTATGCACCATACGCAGCCGGGATTTGTCACTAGCCCAGACTTCCGGGTTAGATGACAGCATCTCGGAGACAGTCATACCGGCGCCGTTCTCGTAACAGAGTGTGCGAAATGGCTTGTCGGTTACTCCGGCCATAGGCGCAGCAATGAGGCGATTACGTAGCTGGTGGTGTCCAATGCGCATGAAAAAAGAAGTGACCCTAACTGTTCGCAAGGCGGCGTATATTACGCATTTTTTCCGGAAGATGAAAGGCCAAACTTTGAACAACAGCCTCTTAACATTAAAGCGTCTGCGCTGCCATCAACCCGCCTCTCATAATAGTCTTTTAAAATCATTAGGTTAAATATTTAAGGCGAAATTGTGAACAAACATTTTTCTGAATTCAGACCGCAAAACGCGATATAAAAGCCGCGATTTTAACGAATTAACCACAGAATTAACGGCTATTTGCGCAAATTTAATACAAAATTATTCTGTCCGAAGGCAGTGCCGGTACCGCATGCTATCTGTTCCGAAGAAACCCCAGGCTTGCGCTTGCAGACCTGGGGTAAAAACTAACGCAGGCGTCCGGTAATACGGCACCACTCTTCTTTCTCCGCGACCGGATCAATTGCGAAGCGCTCAGCATAAGCTTCACAAACGCTTTCTGCCTGACTGGCCAGTACGCCAGAAAGACCAAGGTAGCCGCCTGCTTTTGGCAGAACGCCAATCAGCGGTGCCAGTTCGCGCAGCGGGCCCGCCAGAATGTTGGCGACCACCACGTCAGCCTGCAGGTTTTCAGGCTGCTGATGTGGCAAGTAGAGCGACAGGCGATCTGCCACGCCGTTGCGTTCAGCATTATCACGGCTCGCCTGAATGGCCTGCGGATCGATATCGATCCCAATCGCCTGTGCGGCACCCAGCTTGAGCGCGGCGATCGCCAGAATGCCGGAGCCGCAGCCAAAGTCGATCACCGTTTTGCCCTGCAGATCGAGACCATCCAGCCAGCTCAGGCAGAGTGACGTGGTAGGGTGAGTTCCGGTGCCGAAGGCCAGGCCGGGATCGAGCATGACGTTGACCGCGTCCGGATCGGGAACATCACGCCAGCTTGGACAGATCCACAGGCGCTCACCAAAGCGCATCGGATGGAAGTTGTCCATCCACTCGCGCTCCCAGTCTTTATCTTCGATCTGCTCGATCTTGTAGTGAAAGGTCGATCCCGGCACCGGCTGCAGACGCAGTGCGGCTACCACCTCATCCATATCACTTTCGGCGTCAAACAGGCCAATGACATCAGTATCACCCCACAGTCGGGTTTCACCCGGAAGAGGTTCATACACCGGATTGTCGTGCGTGTCCTGAAACGTCACCGAGACGGCACCCACTTCCATCAGAGCATCGCTCAGCGGCTCAGCCTGTTCTCCGGTGCTGTTAATCTTGATTTGAATCCATGGCATAGCGTTTCTCTTTATTTCAGTGCAGCGTCGTGCGTCGCAGACGCGCTGCCAAACAGGTTACCTGCCAGAAAAGCGAGCAGGCTCAGGGTTAGCGAGGGAACAATAGGGTGGAGTCCCCACCACTCAATATTCAGGCTGGCGAGCAGCGTATAGCTTACGGCGCCGGCGATCATACCGCTGATGGCTCCGGCAGCATTGGCGCGCTCCCAGTAGAGACCCAGCACCAGCGGCCACAGAAAGACCGCTTCCAGCCCGCCAAACGCCAGCAGATTAAGCCAGATGATCATATCCGGCGGATTCCAGGCCGCCAGCAGCAGCAGGATGCCCAGCACAAAAGTAATCGTGCCGGAGAGCATGCGCAGCCGCGCTTCATTTTCACTCTGCCGGGGCGCAAGACGCAGATAGAGATCTTTGATCAGCGTAGCGGATGCCTGCAGGAGCTGCGCGTTAATGGTCGACATAATGGCCGCCATCGGCGCGGCAAGAAAAATGCCGGCTGCCATCGGCGGCAGTACGGTAATCATCAGCGTCGGGATCACCTGGTCAGGTATGGTCAGGTCAGGCAATACCACACGTCCCAGCGCGCCAGCCAGATGCATCCCCAGCATCAGGATCACCACCACGATGGTGCCGAGAATGATCCCGCGATGCATCGCCTTGCTGTCTTTGTAAGAGATGCAGCGTACGGCGGTATGTGGCAAACCGATAACGCCAAAGCAGACCAGTACGGCGAATGAGCTGAGGAAGGCAGGTGTAATCACATTGCCTGCCCCTTCCGGCGACACCAGTTGCGGATCGATAGCGCGCAGCGTGCTGACCGCGTGACTCAGCCCGCCGGCATGATGAATAACAGCAAACAGCAGCAGAAACGTGCCAGCCAGCATTACCAGCCCCTGCATCGCATCGTTCAGCACGCTGGCGCGAAAGCCCCCGAAAGCCGTATAAAGGGCGATAGTTCCGCCAAAAATCAGCAGGCCCGTATCGTAAGGAATGCCCGCCGCCGTTTCCAGCAGGCGAGCGCCGCCGATAAACTGCACGGTCATGGCACCGATAAATGCCACCAGCAGGCTGATACTGGCCAGCCAGATCAGCAGCGGGCTGCGATAGCGACCATAAAGCATATCGTTGAGCGTTACTGCGTTATAGCGCCGGGCCAGAATGGCAAATTTCTTGCCGAGCACGCCCAGTGATAGCCAGACGGCAGGCACCTGAATCATCGCCAGCAGTACCCAGCCCAGACCATATTTATAGGCGGCACCGGGCCCCCCTATAAATGAGCTGGCGCTGATATAGGTTGTGGTCAGCGTCATGGCCAGCACAAACCCGCCCATGGAGCGGCTGCCGAGAAAATATTCGGTCAGAAAACTGCCCTGGCGCTGTTTGCGCATGGCGATTACCGATAGCACGGCGATCAGAACCAGGTAAGCCAGCAGCGGCAGAAGGATCTCACTCTCCATCACGGTCCTCCAGTGACATATCACGGAAAATGACGCGGACCATCAGCGCACAGAGTCCGGTAAACAGTAGCGGTGCAAATATGCAGGAGAGTTCGAACCAGCGGGGCAGGCCAGATATTCCGCTTTGCGTCCCGCCGAGCCAGGCAGACAGGGCCCACACCAGCAGATATGCGAGAGCGAGGCCCAGCGACCAGCGCGCCTCTTTGTTCGCTTGTAGAAAACGCCCATCCATCAGATAACCTCACAGGCGATAACAATAAAAAAGGCCGGATTAACCGGCCTCTGTCGTGCTCTGCGCTGCGATTACTTTTCGTGCAGGCCGAGTTTTTTCTCCAGATAGTGGATGTTGGTGCCACCCTGCTGGAAGTTTTCGTCGGACATGATTTTCATCTGCAGCTCGACGTTGGTTTTGATGCCGTCGATGATCAGCTCAGCCAGAGCATTTTTCATGCGGGCGATCGCCACTTCACGGGTTTCGCCGTAAGTAATGAGTTTGCCAATCATGGAATCGTAGTACGGCGGCACGGTGTAGCCAGCGTAAATGTGCGATTCCCAGCGTACACCAAAGCCACCCGGCGCGTGGAAACGCGTAATTTTACCCGGGCTTGGCAGGAAGGTATTAGGATCTTCGGCGTTGATACGGCATTCCACCGCATGACCACGTACGACCACATCTTCCTGTTTGATCGACAGCGGCTGACCGGCAGCAATACGCAGCTGCTCTTTGATAAGGTCAACGCCGGTGATCATTTCGGTAACCGGATGTTCAACCTGAATACGGGTGTTCATCTCAATAAAGTAGAACTCGCCGTTTTCATACAGGAACTCAAAAGTACCGGCTCCACGATAGCCAATTTCCACGCAGGCGTTAGAGCAGCGCTCGCCGATGAAGCGACGCAGTTCCGGAGTGATGCCTGGCGCAGGTGCTTCTTCCACCACTTTCTGGTGGCGACGCTGCATGGAGCAGTCGCGCTCCGCCAGATAGATGGCGTTGCCCTGGCCATCGGCCAGCACCTGAATTTCGATATGGCGCGGGTTCTCGAGGAATTTTTCCATGTAGACCATGTCGTTATTGAAAGCCGCTTTGGCTTCCGCTTTCGTCATGCCGATGGATTGCTCAAGATCTTTTTCATGGCGTACAACGCGCATACCGCGTCCGCCGCCGCCGCCAGAGGCTTTGATGATAACCGGATAACCGATACGCTTCGCGATAGCGCGGTTTTTATCCATATCATCAGTCAGTGAGCCATCTGAACCCGGAACGGTCGGTACGCCCGCTTTTTTCATCGCGGTAATAGCAGAAACTTTGTCGCCCATCAGGCGGATCGTATCCGCTTTCGGACCCACAAAGATAAAGCCTGAACGTTCAACCTGCTCAGCAAAATCAGCGTTCTCAGACAGAAAGCCGTATCCCGGATGGATCGCAACTGCGCCGGTAATTTCAGCGGCAGAGATCAGAGCCGGAATATTCAGGTAACTTTTGACCGACTGCGCCGGGCCGATGCAGACAGTTTCATCTGCCAGCAGCACGTGCTTGAGGTCGCGATCTGCCGTGGAGTGGACCGCTACGGTTTTGATGCCCAGCTCTTTGCAGGCACGCAGAATGCG
The DNA here is from genome assembly GCF_007680655.1 of Pantoea sp. PSNIH1. Lineage (NCBI taxonomy): Bacteria > Pseudomonadati > Pseudomonadota > Gammaproteobacteria > Enterobacterales > Erwiniaceae > Pantoea > Pantoea sp. PSNIH1. Next base: position 30,265 of record NZ_VEIP01000011.1, on the reverse strand, counting down.
CAGCGCGATTTCACCACGGTTAGCAATGACAATTTTATCCAGCATGCTTCGCCTCGTTATTCGATGACGACCAGCGGCTCGTCAAATTCAACCGGCTGGCCGCTTTCTACCAGGATCGCCTTCACAACGCCGGATTTATCGGCTTCGATCTGGTTCATCATTTTCATCGCTTCAACGATGCACAGGGTATCGCCAGCGTTCACTTTCTGACCCACTTCCACAAACGCTTTTGCGTCCGGGCTTGGGGTGCGGTAGAAGGTGCCGACCATCGGTGAACGGACAATGTGACCGCTGACTTCAGGCTTAGCGGCTTCAACCGGAGCGGCAGCAACCGGTGCAACGGCAGCGGCCAGTGCAGGCTGCGGAGCAGGTGCAGCATAAGCCTGCTGCATCATAGGATAACCGACATTGGCAGGTGAACGGCTGATGCGAACTGACTCTTCGCCTTCAGAGATTTCCAGCTCAGCAATGCCGGACTCTTCAACCAGTTCGATCAGTTTCTTAATTTTACGAATATCCATGAGTGTGGTTCCGTACTCTGTTTAATTGGAATGTGACAGGCGTTTTATCGCCGTTTGTAAAGCCCACGCGTACCCATCCGCGCCAAGTCCACAAATGACGCCGGCAGATACATCGGAAAGATAGGAGTGGTGCCGGAACGGCTCGCGTGCATGCACGTTGGAGAGATGCACCTCGATAAAAGGTATGCTTACCGCCAGCAAAGCATCACGCAGCGCAACGCTGGTGTGCGTGAACGCAGCCGGATTGATGATGATGTAATCCACATCGCTGCGCGCGGCGTGAATACGATCGATCAGCTGATATTCTGCGTTCGATTGCAAATGACTCAATTTCACATGGTGCTGGTCAGCCTGCTGCACCAGATCGCTGACGATATCAGCCAGCGTGGCGTGACCATACTTGTCAGGCTCGCGCGTTCCCAGCAAATTCAGGTTGGGACCGTTCAACAACAGTATGTGAAATTTATGCGCCATCTTGCGGCTATCTCCTGCAATCATTAGGGCATCGCGTAAAATACCGCGACATCCTTCATTTGTCACCCTTGAGAGTGAAAAAGAAGGGTTTGCTTGCAATAAAGCCGGGCATTATATCCGTTTCGGGACAATTCGCAGCAAAATACTGGTCTTATCTGCGAAGTTGATCCGGTGCGGCCCGAAGGCCACACGTTTTAACAGAAAGCGGGGGGAGAAAACAACCTCAGGAAAATCAGCGGCTGAAGCTTTTGCGTAACTTTTTGTAGCGCCACGCCAGCAGCAGCGCGGCTGCCAGCGCATAGAGCCACGGCTGTGGTGACAGGACTTTGACTGACCAGAGATAGTGAATGGGAACGAGGATCGCTACCAGATAGATAGCGTTATGCAGCGTTTGCCAGCGTCTGCCCAGCTTGCGCTGCGCGCGCTGAAATGAGGTTATCGCCAGCGCAAATAGCACCACCCAGCTGATCATACCCAGCAGCAGATAGGGGCGGGCGAAAATTTCACTGCCGAGCAGGCGCAGATGCGTAAAGCCCAGCTCCAGCAGCCAGTAGCTGATCAGATGTAGCGTGGCCCAGGCAAAGCACCAGAGACCCAGCATCCGGCGGGTGCGGATCAGCAGTGGCTGTTTGAGATAGCGCGTCAGCGGAGTGACCAGCAGCGTTGCCAGCAACAGCTTCAGCGCCATTCTGCCGGTAAAGTGCTGAATATCTTTGGCCGGATCGGCGCTCAGCCAGCCCTGAGCAGCCGAAAGCACCAGATAGATCAGCGGCAGCAGGGCGGCCAGGTGCAGCACCACTTTGAGCCAGGTAACCTGTCGCAGGGTCAGTCGCATTTAAAAATTCTCCCGCAGATCGAGCCCGCGATAGAGTGACGCAACCTCACGTGCATAACCGTTAAACAGCAGCGTAGGCTGCCGCTCTACGTTGAGCAGGCCGCCCGCGCCGATAAAACGCTCTGTCGCCTGTGACCAGCGCGGGTGGTCAACGTGCGGATTCACATTGGCGTAAAACCCATATTCGCTGGCGGCAATCTGGCTCCAGGTGGTCGGCGGCTGTTCAGCGGTCAGCGTGATTTTCACAATCGATTTAATGCCTTTAAATCCATATTTCCACGGCACCGTCAGGCGTATCGGGGCACCATTCTGCGGCGGCAGCGCTTTGCCGTAGACACCGGTGCTGAGCAGCGTCAGCGGATGCATCGCTTCATCCAGCCGCAATCCTTCAACATAGGGATAGTCGAGCCCGCCGCCAATAAAGCGATCTTTCTGACCTGGCATCTGTTCAGGGTCGTAGAGCGTCTGAAACGCCACATAGCGTGCGCGGCTGGTGGGTTCAGCCAGCTTCAGCAGCTTACTGAGTTCAAAGCCCACCCAGGGCACGACCATTGACCAGGCTTCAACGCAGCGCATACGGTAGATACGCTGCTCCATGGCAAAGCGTTTAAAAATGTCATCCATATCCAGCGTCATGGGCTTAGCCACTTCGCCATCAATACGCAGCTGCCAGGGTTCAGTCTTTAGTGAGCCGGCGTTAGCTGCGGGATCGGCCTTATCCAGGCCAAACTCATAAAAGTTGTTGTAGCCCGCAACCTTATCGTAAGGCGTCAGGGGCAAATCCGCCTGCCACTGTGCGGGTTTAGTGAACGTCAAATCGCGTCCTGCGGGTGCCGGCGGTCGATCATTTCCTTTAAACCAGCTCAGAATGTCCGCCCGCGCGCTACCCGGCAGCGTCGCAGCGGCAGCGCCAATCCCCAGCGCCTTCAGCACCTGACGCCGGCGCAGCGCAAAGATGTTTTCCGGGGTAACATCAGCTTCAGTGAGAGTGTGCTTGAACTTCATGGTGTTCTCCGGCAGATAAGCAGTGATCATTAAGATGCGTAAACCCCATCGGCGATGCCACTTTGCCGGGGAAAATATGAAATTTCCTGGCAGACAGCCTCTGTTGAGAATAGGACGAAAAAGTCCGCCCGGCAGTCAGGCGCTGTGACTTTACCGTTATACTCGCGCGACAGCGTGCTTGCCGGAGCATTGGCGCTGATTCAGACAGCTATTTATGGTACTTTGCTCAGGATTGCGTCAGCTGAATGACGCACAGGCTGGCTGCCCGTTTATAACCGCAGTGGTACAGGCACAGGGATGCGATTAACAACGAAGTTTTCTGCGTTTATTACATTATTAAGCTTACTGGCAATGTTACTGATGCTGGTAGGCTGCGCTTTTAGTTTTATCTGGCTGTCGCAGGAGCGCGTTGAGAGCCGTATCGATACGCTGGCGACCGAAGTTGACAAAGCGCTGATGACTCAGTCGCCGCAGGAGGTTGAACAGTGGCTGACGCGGCTGATGCCGGTGATCAACGCTGAGCAGGTCACGCTGCTCAATGACGAAGGCGAAGTATTCCGTCTTACCCGCCATGAGAATCCGATGCTGGAAGATGAGCCTAACCGGTTTATTCAGCTTGAGCTGCCCCTGGTGCATGCGCCCGAAATGCAGCTGCGCGTCGTGGTTCTCGATCCGGCAAAAACCTGGTTCCGCTCCTTTACCGGCGCCTATACGCTGGTGGTGCTGCTGAGCGTGGTTGCCATTATGGCGGCGCTGCTGGCGATGACGCACCACTGGCTTAATCGCCGCTGGCGCAATATGGATCGGCTGGAGGCGCGCGCGGAACGCATTATTGCCGGCGAGCGCATTGCCCGCGTTCCGGGCACCACTGAATGGCCGGCTAAAGCCAGCCGCGCGCTGGATACGCTGCTCAGCGATCTGCAGGAAGCAGGAGAGCAGCGTCTGCGAATCGATACGCTGATCCGCACGTTTGCGGCTCAGGATGCGCGCACAGGTCTCAATAATCGCCTCTTTTTTGATAACCAGCTGGCGACGCTGCTGGAAGATCAGGAGGATGTCGGTACGCATGGCGTGGTAATGATGATCCGCCTGCCTGACTTCGACAATCTGCATGAGATAATTGGTCCGACGCTGGCCGAAGAGTACCTGTTTGATATCATCAATATGTTTTCTACGTTTGTGCTGCGCTATCCGGGGGCGCTGCTGGCCCGCTATTTTCGCAGCGATTTTGCCGTGCTGCTGCCGCACCGGACGCTGAAAGAGGCGAACAGCATCGCCGAGCAGCTTATCAATGCGGTGGACTCGCTGCCGCCGATGCGCAGGGTGGATCGTGATGATTTAATCCATATCGGCATCAACGCCTGGTGCAGCGGACAGAGCGCACTGCAGGTGATGGAGAGCGTAGAGCTGGCCACGCGGCGCGCCGTGCTGCAGGGAGGCAACACCTGGTCAGTGGGCGAGGGTAATCCGCTGGAGATGGGCCGCGGCAGCGTGCGCTGGCGTACGCTGCTGGAGAATACGCTCAATCGCGGTGGTCCCCGTCTTTATCAAAAGCCTGCGGTACTGCTGGATGGTAAAGTGCACCACCGTGAGATGCTGGCGCGCATATTTGATGGTGATAAAGAAGTGGTTGCCGCCGAGTTTATGCCGCTGGTCATGCAGCTGGGGCTGACCGACAGCTGGGATCGCCAGCTGGTGACGCGCATCGCCGCGCTGACAGAAGTGTGGCCGGATGAGACGCTGGCGCTGCCGGTAAGTATCGATTCACTGCTGCAGCGCCCGTTCCAGCGCTGGCTGCAAAAATTGCTGCTGCAGTGTAATAAATCCCAGCGCCGGCGATTTTTATTTGAACTTGCCGAGGCGGATGTGTGTCAACACATCAATCGTTTGCTGCCGGTCTTTCACATGCTCACCACGTTTGGCTGCCGTATCGCAGTCGATCAGGCGGGAATGACGGTGGTCAGCAGCGCCTATATCCGCCAGCTTCCTGTTGATGTGATTAAGCTGGATCCGGGGCTGGTACGGAATATTGACCGCCGCACAGAGAATCAGCTTTTTGTGCAAAGCCTGCTGGAGGTGTGTAAATCCACCTCCAGCTATGTTTTTGCTGCTGGCGTGCGTACCCGGGCTGAATGGCAAACCCTGACTGCACTTGGGGTAGCGGGCGGGCAGGGCGATCTGTTTGCGCCTTCCTTACCGGTTAACAGTAACGTTAAAAAACACTCGCAACGTTACCGCATTTGATGCGCTGGCAGGGTTTGTCCCGGCAATCGATGTTTTTCTGGCGTTAACCAGCGGGAGCGGGCAGAGCCAGAGGCATGAAATGTTAAATTTTATGTCGATAACCCCGCCGCAGGTCCGGGCAATTTGCGTTAAAGAGGGCCGTTTAGCGCTATCTGGCGCTGCCAGTAGCGAACAGTACCGGCCGGAAAAATTATATGGTCTATTTTTTCACCTTAGCCGAACGTTTTTGCGCCTTGTAGCGGCTTCGTGTGGTTGGTAAAGTAAGCGGATTTTATTTTCCGCCCCCAGCTTGCAGGATTATCCCTTAGTATGTTTAAAAAATTTCGCGGCATGTTTTCCAATGACTTGTCCATTGACCTGGGTACTGCGAATACCCTGATTTATGTAAAAGGACAGGGCATCGTGCTGAACGAGCCTTCAGTGGTTGCTATCCGTCAGGACCGCGCCGGCTCCCCAAAGAGCGTAGCGGCTGTTGGTCATGACGCAAAGCAGATGCTTGGCCGTACGCCGGGCAACATTGCCGCTATTCGTCCGATGAAAGATGGCGTGATTGCCGACTTCTTCGTGACTGAAAAAATGCTCCAGCACTTTATTAAGCAGGTACACAGCAACAGCTTTATGCGCCCGAGTCCGCGCGTACTGGTGTGTGTACCGGTCGGCGCGACCCAGGTTGAGCGTCGCGCTATCCGTGAATCTGCGCAGGGCGCAGGGGCACGCGAAGTCTTCCTGATTGAAGAGCCGATGGCTGCGGCTATCGGTGCCGGCCTGCCGGTCTCTGAAGCAACCGGTTCTATGGTCGTGGATATCGGTGGCGGTACGACTGAAGTCGCCGTGATCTCCCTGAACGGCGTGGTCTACTCCTCTTCTGTACGTATCGGTGGCGATCGCTTTGATGAAGCTATCATCAATTACGTGCGCCGCAATTACGGTTCACTGATTGGTGAAGCCACCGCAGAACGTATCAAGCATGAAATCGGTTCAGCCTATCCGGGCGACGAAGTGCGCGAAATCGAAGTGCGCGGCCGTAACCTTGCAGAAGGCGTGCCGCGTGGCTTTACGCTGAACTCAAATGAAATTCTTGAAGCGCTGCAGGAGCCGCTGACCGGCATCGTCAGCGCGGTTATGGTTGCGCTGGAGCAGTGTCCGCCAGAGCTCGCTTCTGATATTTCAGAGCGTGGCATGGTGCTGACCGGCGGTGGCGCACTGCTGCGTAATCTGGATCGCCTGCTGATGGAAGAGACAGGTATTCCGGTCGTGGTAGCGGAAGATCCGCTGACCTGCGTAGCGCGTGGCGGCGGTAAAGCGCTGGAGATGATCGACATGCATGGTGGCGATCTGTTCAGCGAGGAGTAATTCCTCACTGGCTGCGACCATGGTCATATTGCGCAGGGAATCGCGACAATACTCATCATAAACTGAACCGCACGCAGCGTTGTATTATGCAGCGGCGGTTCAGGCATGGGTAAATGGCGCGGCTGCGTATGACGGCATAGTGCGTCCAGCCCTGGAGGCGCGGGTCTGCGGACTGGTGCTTCTTCCCTGATGTCGAGGAATTCGCAGAATTTATGAAGCCGATTTTTAGCAGGGGGCCTTCCCTGCAGTTGCGTCTCTTTCTGGCCGTTATCGTGGCAATTGCGATTATCATCGCCGACAGCCGCGTAAGTACTTTCTCCCGGATCCGCAACTATCTGGACACGTCAGTCAGCCCATTTTATTTTCTGGCCAACGGCCCGCGACAGCTGCTTGACGGCGTGTCGGATACGCTGGCATCCCGTCAGCAGCTGGAGCTGGAGAACAAAGCGCTGCGCCGCGAGCTTTTCCTGAAAAACAGCGATCTGCTGATGCTGGGGCAATATAAGCAGGAAAATGCCCGCCTGCGCGAGCTGCTTGGATCGCCGCTGCGTCAGGATGAGCACAAAATGGTGACGCAGGTGATCTCAACCGGCACCGATCCTTATACCGATCAGGTGGTGATCGATAAGGGCAGCGTAAACGGCGTTTACGAAGGTCAGCCGGTGATCAGCGATAAAGGCGTTGTCGGGCAGGTGGTGGCCGTTGGCCAGCTGACCAGCCGCGTGCTGCTGATCTGCGACGCCTCTCACGCGCTGCCGATTCAGGTGCTGCGTAACGATATTCGCGTTATTGCTGCCGGTAACGGCTGCAGCGAAGATCTGCAGCTGGAGCATCTGCCAGGCAATACTGATATTCGCGTCGGCGACGTGCTGGTGACATCCGGCCTCGGCGGCCGGTTCCCGGAAGGTTATCCGGTCGGCGTCGTGTCGTCAGTCAAGGTTGATACCCAGCGCGCCTATACGGTCATTCAGGCGCGTCCGACTGCCGGGCTGCAGCGTCTGCGCTACCTGCTGCTGCTGTGGGGAGCAGATAAAAATGGCGATATGCCGATGGCACCGGATGAGGTACATCGCGTAGCGAACGAGCGTCTGATGCAGATGATGCCTCAGGTGCTGCCACCGGCGGGCGAAATGGGGCCGCCGGCGCCCGCGGGGATGCAGCAGAGTCAGCAGATAGGACCGCCATCCTCTGCGGCCAGCGGAAGTTCACAGAGCACGCCGGCGAACACGCGTGGGGGCCAGCCTTGAGCCGATATCGCAGTCAGGGACGGTGGGTAATCTGGCTCTCTTTTCTGCTGGCATTAATTCTGCAAATCATGCCGTGGCCGGAGCAGTTCTATATGTTCCGGCCGTCGTGGCTGCTGCTTATTCTGATCTACTGGGTGCTGGCGCTGCCGCATCGGGTCAACGTCGGCACCGGGTTTTTTCTCGGTGCCGTTATGGATCTGATTGCCGGCTCCACGCTGGGCGTACGCGCGCTGGCTTTCAGTATCATCGCCTACCTGGTCGCCTTTAAATTCCAGCTGTTCCGCAACCTCGCATTGTGGCAGCAGGCGTTAATGGTTATGGTTCTTTCACTGGCAGTAGATGTCATTGTTTTTTGGGCTGAATTCCTGGTCATAGACGTCTCATTCCGGCCAGAAATTTTCTGGAGTAGCGTGGTCGACGGCATCCTCTGGCCCTGGCTATTCTTATTGATGAGAAAGATCCGCCGGCAGTTTGCCGTTCAGTAAGGAACACAATGATTACCCTGTATCTGGCTTCCGGCTCGCCCCGCCGGCGCGAGCTGCTTACGCAGCTTGGGCTGCAGTTTGAGCGTCTGTTAACCCATACCGAAGAGCAGCGTCAGCCCGACGAAGCGGCTGAACATTACGTTCGCCGACTGGCGGCGGATAAAGCCCGCGCCGGTGTCGCTATGGCGCCCCGGGATCTGCCGGTACTGGGCGCGGACACGATTGTGGTGCTGAATGGTGACGTACTGGAAAAACCGCGTGATGCGGAACACGCCGCAGAGATGCTGGCAAGGCTCTCCGGACAGACGCATCAGGTGATGACCGCGATAGCGCTGGCTGACAGCGAGACGCTGCTGGATTGCCTGGTGCTTACCGATGTGACCTTCCGCAACGTGACCGCTGATGAAATCGCGCACTATATCGCCAGTGGCGAACCGATGGATAAGGCGGGCGCCTATGGCATTCAGGGTCTGGGCGGTAATTTCGTGCGCACGATTAATGGCAGCTACTACGCCGTAGTGGGACTACCGCTGGTGGAAACCACAGAGCTGCTGAGCCATTTTCAGTCGCTGCGTGCATTAAGGGGACAGAATGACGGCTGAACTGCTGGTAAATGTGACACCTTCGGAAACGCGCGTTGCCTATATTGATGGCGGCATTTTGCAGGAAATTCATATTGAGCGCGAAGCGCGACGCGGCATTGTTGGCAACATCTACAAAGGCCGGGTCAGCCGCGTGCTGCCGGGTATGCAGGCCGCCTTTGTCGATATTGGCATGGATAAAGCCGCCTTTCTGCACGCCTCCGACATCATGCCGCACACCGAGTGTGTTGCCGGCGATGAAAAGAAAAATTTTGTTGTACGCGACATCGCCGAGCTGGTACGCCAGGGGCAGGATCTGATGGTGCAGGTAGTGAAAGATCCGCTCGGCACCAAGGGCGCACGCCTGACCACCGATATCACGCTGCCGTCCCGCTATCTGGTTTTTATGCCCGGCGCATCACACGTGGGTGTTTCACAGCGTATTGAAAGTGAGGCGGAGCGCGAACGGCTGAAAGCGGTGGTTGCTGCCTACTGTGACGATCTGGGCGGTTTTATTATTCGTACCGCTGCGGAAGGCATCGGCGCAGAAGAGCTGGCGCAGGATGCGGCGTTTCTCAAACGCCTGTGGACCAAAGTCAGCGAGCGCAAAAAGCGTAACCAGACGCGCTGCCTGCTCTATGGCGAACTGGCGCTGGCGCAGCGTGTGCTGCGCGATTTTGCCGGCGCCGCGCTGGATCGCATTCGCGTCGATTCGCGTCTGACCTGCGATCTGCTGGTGGAATTTACCAGCGAATATATTCCTGAAATGGCGGGCAAAATAGAGCATTACAGCGGCAAGCAGCCTATTTTCGATCTCTATGATGTAGAAAATGAGATTCAGCGTTCGCTGGAGCGCAAGGTCGAGCTTAAATCGGGTGGCTACCTGATTATCGATCAGACGGAGGCGATGACCACGGTAGATATCAACACCGGAGCGTTTGTTGGCCACCGTAACCTGGATGAAACCATATTTAATACGAATATCGAAGCGACGCAAGCTATTGCCCGTCAGCTGCGGTTACGTAACCTCGGCGGTATTATCATTATCGACTTTATCGACATGAGTAATGACGATCACCGCCGTCGCGTGCTGCATTCGCTGGAGAGTGCGCTGAGTAAAGATCGGGTCAAAACCGGGATCCATGGCTTTTCAGCGCTGGGCCTGGTGGAGATGACCCGTAAAAGAACGCGTGAAAGCATTGAGCATGTGCTCTGTGCCGACTGCCCGGTGTGTAAAGGACGCGGCTCGCTGAAAACCGTAGAGACCGTCTGCTATGAAATCATGCGTGAAATTGTACGCGTGCATCACGCCTATGACTCCGACCGCTTTCTGGTTTACGTCTCGCCGGCGGTAGGCGAGGCGCTGAAAACAGATGAGTCGCATGCGCTGGCCGAAGTCGAAATCTTTGTCGGCAAACAGGTCAAAGTTCAGGTTGAACCGCTCTATACTCAGGAGCAGTTTGACGTCGTCATGATGTAAGGCCTGCGGCCAGACGTTATTATCCAGTGACCAGCAAGGAGAGATGTGTGAGGCGGTTGCCAGGGATTTTGTTACTGCTGATCGCCACAGTGATTGTCATTGTGGCGCTGCTGGTGAGCGGGCTGCGTCTGGTGATGCCGCATCTCAACAGCTATCGCAGCGACATTCTGCAGACGGTTTCACGCATCAGCGGCGTCAACGCAGACGCCAGCGAACTGCAGGGAACGTGGCAGAATTTTGGCCCGACGCTGCAGGTACGCGATCTGCGCATTGATATGAAGCAGGATGGCGAACTGCACATTGGCCGCGTCACTCTTGCGCTGGATGTCTGGCAGTCGCTGCTGCACTGGCGCTGGCAGTTCCGCGATCTCACCTTCTGGCAGCTGCGTCTGGCGACGGAGCGGCCGCTGTTTACCCGCGACAGCGATACTACCAGCATCAAGCCTGCTCAGATCAACGACCTCTTCCTGCGCCAGTTCGATCACTTCGATTTGCGCGACAGCACTATCCGCTTTCTGACGCCTTCAGGCCAGCATGCCGAGCTGGCGATACCGCGCCTTACCTGGCTGAATGAAGCCAGCCGGCATCGCGCTGAAGGCGAGGTCAGCCTCAGCAGCTTTACCGGCCAGCATGGCGTGGTGCAGGTCAGGCTGGATTTAAAGGATACCCGTGGCCTGCTGAACGACGGTCGCATCTGGATGCAGGCAGACGATGTGGATGTGCGTCCCTGGATTGGCCGCTGGCTGCGTGATAACACCAGTCTGGAGAGCGCGCGTATCAGCCTGGCGGCGTGGGCCAGCCTGCGCGATGGCGAACTCTATGCGGGCGATGTGCTGATCAAACAGGGTGGGGCGCGCTGGCGCGGCGAGCAGCGCGATCATCAGCTGCAGATTGACGGACTGACCGCACACCTGGCGCGCTTCCGCGACGGCTGGAGCCTGAATATACCGCAGACCCGGCTCAGCACCGATGGCGTGGCCTGGGCGCCCGGCCGGATTGCGCTGCTGTGGCAACCTCAGGATAAAGCGGCAGCGGAGATCCGCGTGCGTGCTACCCGGCTGGACCTGCAGCGGTTTGCGCCGCTGGTGCCGCTGATTGGCCCGCTCTCGCCGACGCTGCTGGATACCTGGCGTGCACTGCAGCCGCGCGGTTATATCGATACGCTGGCACTGGATATTCCTCTGGCGCAGCCGGAGCAGACGCGACTGCAGGCGACGTGGCGCGATCTGGCGTGGCATAACTGGAAGCTGCTGCCAGGCATCAGCAATCTCAGCGGGCGCGCCAGCGGCAGCGTCAGCAATGGTCAGGTTGATCTCCGCATGGGACAGGCTGAAGTGCCCTATGGTGATATGTTCCAGGCGCCGCTGGATATTCATCAGCTGAGTGGCCAGCTGAGCTGGCTGCGTGACCGTCATGGCCTGACGCTGGCCGGACACCAGCTGGATGTGCAGGCGCGGTCGCTGTGGGCGCGCGGTGATTTCCGCTATCAGCAAAACAGTGACACTGCACCACGGCTCGATATTCTGGCCGGCATTCGCGTAACCGATGCAGGCGATGCGTGGCGCTATCTGCCGGAACCGCTGATGGGGCATAACCTGACGCGCTACCTGAGCGAAGCGATAAAAGGCGGGGAGACGGATAACGCCACGCTGCTGTTCGCCGGCGATCCGCGCCTGTTCCCGTTTAAGCATAACGACGGCATGTTTGAAGTTCAGGTGCCGCTGCGTAATGCCGCGTTTCGCTTTCAGCCGGGCTGGCCAGCTCTGCAGGATCTGGATATCGATCTCGATTTTGTGAATGACGGCCTGTGGATGCGCGCCGATAACGCGCGCCTGGGCAAGGTCGAAGCGCGTAACGTCACGGCCGTTATTCCGGATTATCTTAAAGAGAAACTGCTGATCGCCGGCGATCTGAGCGGGCAGGGGGCGGATATCGGCGCCTACTTTAATGAGACGCCGCTGAAATCGTCGCTCGGCGCGGCGCTGCAGCAGCTGCAGGTTGGGGGCAACGTCAAAAGCACGCTCAACCTGGAGATCCCGCTGGATGGCGAACAGGTACACGCCAGCGGCAACGTGGTGATGAATAACAACACGCTGCATATTAAACCGCTGAAGAGCACGCTGACGCAGCTGACAGGGCGTTTCCGCTATAACAACGGCAACCTTGAAAGCGAAGAGATGCAGGCAAACTGGTTTGGTCAGCCGCTGGGCGTGACCTTCAGCACGCAGGAGAATCCGCAGGATTTTGGCGTTAACGTCCACCTGCTGGGCGACTGGCAGCCCGCGCGTCTCAGCGTGATGCCAGCGGCGGTAGCGCGTCAGCTCAGCGGTTCACTCGCCTGGCAGGGCGATGTGGCTATTACGCTGCCGCATAGCGGAGGTGCGAACTACAGCGTCGATCTCAGAGGCGATGGCAAAGCAGTAAGCAGTCACTTACCTGCGCCGCTGACCAAATCTGCCGGTGAGGCGCTGCCGGTGACGGTTAAGGCTAAAGGCGATCTGAACGGCTTTATGCTCAGCGGCAGCGTGGGCGAGATGCACCGCTTTAACAGCCGCTGGCTGCTGGAGCCGCAGCTGCGCGTCGAACGCGGCATCTGGCAGAACCAGACCACGGCAACGCCTGCGCTCCCGGCGCAGCGCGGTATGGTATTAAACCTGCCGCCGCTGGATGGAGAAGCCTGGCTCGGTGTTCTGGCCGGAGCGGGCGGCAGCGGAGAGGGCGCCACGCAGGTGGGCGGGGTCGGCTTACCTGGCGATGTCACGTTGCATACGCCAGCCCTGACGCTGGGCGGGCAGCAGTGGCACGATCTCAGCGCCACTCTGCTGCAGGGCGCGGGCGGTGATGCGCAGCTGAAGCTGGAGAGTCGTGAAGCGCGCGGCACGCTGACAACAGCGCAGCGTGCACCGTGGCGCATCAATCTGAACTACCTTTATTACAATCCGCAATGGAAAGAGACCGGCAGCAAACAGGCGTCATCACCGTTCAGCGGCGACAGCGGGATCGATTTCAGCCAGTGGCCTGCGCTGCAGCTTAACTGCGATGAGTGCTGGCTGCGCGGACAGAAGTTCGGACAGATGGCTGCGACGCTGACGCCGCGCGGAGAGACGTTAGCACTCACTAACGGAATTGTGGACAGCGGCAGCGCCCGGCTCAGCATCAGTGGCGAATGGGTTAACTCGCCGGGCAATCCGCGCACCTCGCTGAAGGGACGCCTGAGCGGCAGCAATATCAATGACGCCACTAACTGGTTCGGTATGAACACGCCGCTGCGCGACGCGCCGTTTAACGTGGATTATGACCTGCACTGGCGCGCCGCGCCCTGGCAGCCTGCTGAGGCGTCGCTGAGCGGCACGCTGAAAACGCACTTTGGCAAAGGAGAGATTGCCGACGTTAATACCGGACGGGCAGGACAGCTGCTGCGTCTGGTCAGTTTTGATGCGCTGCTGCGCAAGCTGCGTCTGGATTTCAGCGACACCTTCAGCGATGGCTTCTATTTTGATTCAATCAACGGCACCGCCTGGATCGAAAACGGCGTCATGCGCACCGATAACCTGCTGGTAGATGGGCTGGAAGCGGATATCGCGATGCAGGGCCGGATCGATCTGGTACAGCGGAAAATTGATATGGAAGCGGTCGTGGCGCCGGAGATCTCCGCGTCGGTCGGTGTGGCAACGGCGTTTGCAATCAATCCGGTGGTTGGCGCCGCCGTTTTTGCCGCCAGCAAGGTACTGGGACCGCTCTGGAACAAGATTTCCCTGCTGCGCTATCACATCAGCGGCCCGCTGGATAAACCGGAAATCAGTGAAGTGCTGCGCAAAGCGCGCGACGCCGGCAGCAAGTGAATTTGACGCCGTCGGGGAATTGCCGCAGGCTATGACTATCTGAGCACATAATGAGTGAGAAACGATGACTCTGAATCTGGTAAGTGAGCAGTTACTAGCTGCGAACAGCATTAATCAGCAGGACCTCCATTCCCTGTTAGGGCAGCTTTCAGAACGTCGTCTGGATTATGCCGATCTCTATTTTCAGTCCAGCTTCCATGAATCCTGGGTGCTGGAAGATAAAATTATTAAAGATGGCTCCTACCATATCGATCAGGGCGTTGGCGTACGTGCCGTAAGCGGTGAAAAAACCGGCTTCGCTTATGCAGACCAGATCACCCTGAATGCGCTACGGCAGTCTTCGGAAGCCGCGCGCAGTATCGTACGCGAGCAGGGCAATGGCACCGCACATACGCTGCAGGCAGTAATGCAACGTTCGCTCTATGCGCCGGTTAACCCGCTCGACAGCCTGACGCGCGAAGATAAAATCGCCCTGCTGCATCGCGTAGACCGCGTGGCGCGCGCGGCCGACCCGCGCGTACAGGAGGTCAATGCCAGCCTGAGCGGCGTTTATGAACAGGTGCTGGTTGCGGCAACCGATGGGACGCTGGCAGCCGATATTCGTCCGCTGGTGCGTCTGTCAATCAGCGTGCAGGTGGAAGATCAGGGCAAGCGCGAGCGCGGCTCAAGCGGCGGCGGCGCGCGTACCGGCTATGAATTTTTCCTCGCCGATGAGAGCGGTGACGTCCGGGCTGACGCCTGGGCGCGCGAAGCGGTGCGTATGGCGCTGGTTAACCTCTCTGCAGTTGCAGCCCCAGCTGGCGCGCTGCCGGTCGTGCTGGGCGCTGGCTGGCCGGGTGTGCTGCTGCACGAAGCGGTAGGACATGGCCTTGAGGGCGACTTTAACCGTCGTGAAACGTCGGTATTCAGCGGCAAGATGGGGCAGCTGGTTGCTTCGGAACTCTGCACCGTGGTGGATGATGGCACGCTGGAGGGGCTGCGTGGCTCGCTGGCGGTGGATGATGAGGGCGTTCCGGGTCAGTACAACATGCTGATCGAAAATGGCGTCCTGAAGGGCTATATCCAGGATAAGCTTAACGCCCGCCTGATGGGTGTGCCGCCAACCGGTAACGGCCGGCGCGAATCGTATGCGCATCTGCCGATGCCGCGCATGACTAATACCTACATGCTGGCGGGCAAGTCCACGCCGCAGGAGATCATCGAAAGCGTGGAATATGGCCTCTATGCGCCTAACTTTGGCGGTGGTCAGGTCGATATCACCTCGGGCAAATTTGTCTTCTCTACCTCAGAGGCGTATCTGATTGAGAAGGGTAAAGTTACCCGGCCGGTCAAAGGCGCTACGCTGATTGGCTCCGGCATTGAAGCGATGCAGCAAATCTCAATGGTCGGTAACGATCTGGCGCTGGATAAAGGCGTCGGCGTATGCGGTAAAGAGGGACAGAGCGTCCCGGTTGGCGTGGGCCAGCCGACGCTGAAGCTGGACAAAATCACCGTAGGCGGCACCGCCTGAGGTGCTGAACCTCTGTCACTATAAGGGCTGCCTGCGGGCAGCCTTTTTTGTGGCTGCGTCAGCTATAAATGCCTCCGATTCAGCCACTTTGGCAAAAACAGACATCGTGCTAAGTCGTGCGATTATTTATTCGGATTAAAAAGTGATTTATGTCACGATTTGTAGAAAACATATAGTCAGGCACGTTATTATACGCGCGCTGGGTTTATGCACTGCATTCCGTTACGGACCAGACAGGCTGATGATACGCTATGATTAGCGCAGGGCGGCCTGAAGGTTACTGCCATTTTTCTGCTGCCTGCTTAACCATTCCCGGTGCGGCACAGCGTGGGGGTAAAAGCGGTGCGATCCCGGCAAGGTCGAACTAAGGAACCGAAATGAGTGTGCTTCCGGTATTTGTCGTATTCGGGCTATCTTTCCCGCCCATCTTCATTGAACTACTGGTTTCGCTGGCGCTGTTCTGGCTGGTGAAACGTGTGCTGACGCCAAGCGGGATCTACGATCTGGTCTGGCATCCGGCCCTGTTTAACACGGCCCTGTATTGCTGTGTGTTTTATCTTGTATCCCGTCTATTCATCTGAGGTTTTAAGTGAAAGCGCTCATAAGAAAAATCGCGCGTTACGCGATTACGCTCCTGCTGGTTATCATCGCCGTCGTGATTGTCTTCCGCGCCTGGGTGTTCTACACCGAATCCCCGTGGACACGCGATGCTAAATTCTCTGCGGATGTGGTGGCTATCGCACCTGATGTCACCGGTCTGATCACCGACGTGCCGGTACATGATAACCAGCTGGTGAAAAAGGGCGATACGCTGTTTATCGTCGACCGGCCGCGCTATCAGAAAGCGCTGGCGCAGGCGCAGGCAGACGTGGACTACTATCAGGCGCTGGTGAGTGAAAAACGCCGCGAGGCGGGACGCCGTAATCAGCTCGGTACCAGCGCGATGTCGCGTGAGGCGATTGAACAGGCTAACAGCGATCTGCAGACCAGTGAACATCAGCTGGCGAAATCGATCGCTACCCGCGATCTGGCGGTTATCGATCTCGACCGTACCACGATCAAAGCCCCCTCTGATGGCTGGGTGACCAACCTCAATGTCTATGAGGGTGAGTTCATTACGCGCGGCTCCGTGGCGGTCGCGCTGGTACAGCAGCACTCTTTCTACGTGCTGGCTTATATGGAAGAGACCAAACTCAGCGGCGTGCGTCCGGGCTTTCGCGCTGAAGTCACGCCGCTGGGCAGCAATACCGTGTTACGCGGCACGGTGGACAGCGTGGCTGCCGGGGTGACCAACAGCAGCAGCAGCATTGATAATAAAGGTATGGCAACGGTGGACTCTAATCTGGAGTGGGTGCGCCTGGCGCAGCGCGTGCCGGTGCGTATCCGTCTTGATGCCCAGCCTGGCAACCGCTTCCCGGCAGGCACAACCGCGACCGTGGTGATCACCGGTGAGCAGGATCGGCAGACCAACGCCTCGCCGCTGGCGCAATTCTTCAATCGCCTGCGTGAGTTTGGTTAAGCGGGGGCGTGATGATTGAGTTTTTGCGTTTCCCGATCAAGCTGACGTTTGCGCTGGTAGCCGCGCTGATGATTGGCTTTCACTTTCATCTGGAAACGCCGCGCTGGGCGGTGATGACGGCCGGTATTGTCGCTGGCGGTACCGCCTTTGCGGCCGGCGGCGATCCCTACTCCGGCGCGCTGCGCTATCGCGGCGTGTTGCGCATTATCGGCACCTTTATCGGCTGTATCGCTGCGCTGACTATCATGATCACCACCGTGCGTGCGCCGGTCGTGATGTTGCTGCTGTGCTGCATGTGGGCCGGTTTCTGCGTCTGGCTCTCTTCGCTGATCAAAGTCGAAAACTCCTATGCGCTTGGGCTGGCAGGCTACACGGCGCTGATTATCGTCGTAACCGCTGACGCAACCGGCGGGCTGACGCTCGCCCCCCAGTTTGCCGTTGAGCGCTGCAGCGAAATTGTGCTCGGGATCCTCTGTGCGATTCTGGCAGATATGCTGTTTTCACCGCGTTCCATTAAAAAAGTCATCGATGCCGAAGTGGATGCGCTGCTGGTGGCGCATTATAAACTGCTGCAGCTCTGCGTTGCGCATGAAGATAAAGATGAGGTGGACAAAGCCTGGAGCGCGCTGGTACGCCGCACCACTGCCCTGAACGGCATGCGCAGCCAGCTGATGATGGAGTCGTCTCGCTGGCAGAACAGCAGTCGCCGGCTAAAGATGCTTAATACGCTGTCGCTGACGCTGATTACGCAGGCCGCTGAGACGTTTCTTATCCAGAACTCCCGGCCCGACTATATTCCGCCGCAGTTCCGGCTGCTGCTGGAAAAAGAGGCAAACAGCGCCGGTGAGGTGCATAAGCGCATGAAAGTGCTGCGTCGCGTTATCAGCGACAGCAGCAAAACGGTTCCGGTCACGCTGGCGAGCTGGACCGGAGCAGCGACTGAATATCTGCTGCTGATCAAAGGGATTAAATGCAACAGCCGTATCAGCGCCCTTGAAGAGAACATCCTGCAGCGGGAGATTATCGTTCAGGCCCGTTCGGCTGAAACTCACCATGCGATGATCAACGGTATTCGCACCTTTGTCGCCACCGCGCTGGGGGCCCTGTTCTGGCTCTATACCGGCTGGACCTCCGGCAGCGGCTGCATGGTCATGCTGGGGGTGATCACCGCACTGGCGATGCGCATGCCCAATCCGCTGATGATGGCCAAAGATTTCTTTTACGGTATGGCGGTCGCCGTGCCGCTCGGGTTGTTCTACTTCACCTGGGTTCTGCCTGCCACGCAGCAGAGTGCGCTGCTGCTTTGCATCGCCATCGGCCTGCTCGGCTTTGTCGGCGGTATCTTTGTGCAGCGGCGGCAGATTGGCACGCTGGGCGCGCTGATCGGCACAATCAATGTGCTGGTGCTGGATAACCCGATGAAGTTTGAATTCAACGTGTTTCTGGATAACGCGCTGGGGCAGTGGATCGGCAGCTTTGTCGCCATGATGGTGATTTTGCTGATTCGCGATAAATCCAAAGCGCGTACCGGCCGCAAACTGCTGAATCGCCTGATGTATGCTGCTGTTGCAGCGCTGACGACGAATCAGGCCCGGCGCCGGGAAAACCATCTGCCGGCGCTTTATCAGCAGCTTTTTCTGCTGCTCAATCTGTTTCCGGGCGATATCGATAAATACCGTATCGCCCTGACGCTGATTATTGGTCATCAGCGGCTGCGTAATGCAGAAGTGCCGGTCAATGCGGAGCTCTCCGCCTATCACCGGCAGCTGCGACACACCGCGGATCGGGTTATCTCAGCCAGCAGCGATGATAAGCGACGCGACGCGTTCAAAACGCTGTTGCAGGAGCTGGCTGGCTATCAGGAGAAGCTGGCGCATTATAGTGCCCCTGCCAGCGTCACGGAGCCGGTCGCCCGCCTGACGCAGATGCTGGACAAATATCAGAACACCCTCATCCAGATTTAAGCCTGCCGCCCCGGGCGGCGGCGGGTTTATGCCACGCTGACACAAATCGGCTGCGCGTTGCCATCTATACTTTCCTGACGGATGCATACTGACAGGAGAATACTGATGTCCGCTTCTTTGCAGCAACATGAACTCTTCAAAACCGGCTTCTTCGCTGCGGGTCAATGGCATGCCGCCTCCGCGACGTTTGACGTAACCAATCCGGCGACCGGCGAGGTGATTGCCCGCGTCGCCAAAGCGGGTAAAGCGGAAACCGAACAGGCGATCGCTGCCGCGCAGCGCGCTTTCCCCGGCTGGCGGGATAAAACGGCCAAAGAGCGATCCGGGATCCTGATGCGCTGGTATCAGCTGATCGTGGAAAACAAACGCTGGCTTGCAGAGCTGATGACCGCCGAGCAGGGTAAGCCGGTCAAAGAGGCGGAAGGCGAAGTAGAGTATGCCGCGAGCTTTATTCAGTGGTTTGCAGAAGAGGCAAAGCGCGCTAACGGCGAGATTATTCCGCCCGCTAAACCCGGCTCGCGTATTCTGGCCACGCGTGAACCGGTTGGCGTGGTCGCGGCGATTACCCCCTGGAATTTCCCGATGGCGATGCTGACCCGTAAGCTTGGGCCGGCGCTGGCCGCAGGCTGCACCGGGATTATTAAACCGGCGAACAATACACCGCTCAGCGCCTTTGCCCTGATAGCCCTGGCGCAGCAGGCTGGCGTGCCGGACGGCGTGCTCAATGCCGTCGCGGGCGATACCCAGGCGATCAGCGACGCTATCATGGCCTCACGCGCGGTGCGCAAAATCTCGTTTACCGGTTCCACTGCCGTGGGCAAAACGCTGATGCGCAATGCGGCTGAGACGATGAAAAAGGTCTCCATGGAGCTGGGCGGCAACGCGCCATATATCGTCTTTGAAGATGCGGATATTGACGCTGCGGTACAGGGTGCGATTGCCAATAAATTCCGCAATGCCGGTCAGGTCTGCGTGAGCGTGAATCGTTTTTATATCCATGAGCAGATTTACGATCGCTTTGTTACGCAGCTGGCAGAAGCGGTTAAGCAGCTCAAAGTCGGGAACGGTATGGATGAAGGCGTAATCGTCGGCCCGCTGATCGCTGCCTCCGCGCTGGAAAAAGTTGAAGAGCATGTGCAGGATGCGGTGCGTAAAGGTGGCCGAATTGTCACCGGTGGCGAACGGCATGCGCTGGGCGGCAATTTCTGGCAGCCCACGGTCATTGCCGGGGCGCAGGAGAGCATGATGCTGGCGCAGGAGGAGACATTTGGTCCGGTTGCGGCCTGCTTCCGCTTCAGCAGCGAAGAGGAGGTAATCGGGCGGGCGAATGATACCGAATATGGTCTGGCTGCCTACTTCTATACGCAGAATCTGCAGCGGGTGTTCCGCGTCGCTGCCGCGCTGGAAGCGGGGATGATCGGTATTAATGAGTGCGCGGTCTCTACTGAGGTAGCGCCGTTTGGCGGGATTAAAGAATCAGGTCTGGGACGCGAAGGCTCAGTGCTGGGTATTGAAGAGTACCTGGAAGTCAAAGCGCTGCATCTGGGCGGTCTCTCTTAGCAGGAGGATACAGCATGCGAACCGAGCGTTTCGATTTTGATGAAATCGTCGATCAGGCCCACTTCTACAGTCAGTTTGGCGAGCGCTTTATGCTGAACGAGGCCGCTATTCGCGATCCGGACGATCTCTGGCGGGTGATGACCGGTGAACAGCTTCCGCTGCCGCTGGAAATTGTCTTCGTTAATCTGGGGAGAGGGCAGAAACGCCGGTATAGCGCACTGATCCTGCTATTTGAAAAGGCAGAAGAGGAGCTGGAGGGCCAGCTCCGCTTTACCGCTCAGTAATACAACCCAAAAAGGGCCCCGCAAAGCGGGGCCAAAGGGTTCGTCAGGGGTGACGAGGAATTACTTATAGAGTTCGGCGGTCACGTGATAGCTGTCGCCGGTACGCGCTTCGATGACGCGGTAAGCGCTGGCGCCCTGCGCATCAGCTTTCTGAGAAAGCTGTTCGCGATAATCCATTGGTGAACCGCCGGTACCGCTGATTGAGATGGTGCTGCCAGCAGGCTGCAGATTTTGTGCTGATTCACTGGTAACCAGTTGAGCCGCAGAGGCGCCAAAGGCAAACAGAGAGAGCAGGCCAGCCGTTGCAAGAGTTGTTTTGATTTTCATGATGTATCTCCTCGTTAGCATCAACAACCTGCAGCTACACCAGAGTAAGCGGGTCGTCGATTAGCATCGGCGTTGTATCACGCCGGTTGACAGTTATTTATAGAGTTCAGCTGTAGCGTGGTATGTGTTGTCGTTATAAGCCTCGATAACACGATACGCTTTTGCGCCCTGCGCATCAGCTTTCGCATTCAGCTGCTGGTGGATATCCATTGGCGAGCCGCCCACGCCGCTGACGCTGATGGTGCCGGCAGACTGCAGGTTCGCTGCCTGATCGGCAGAAATAGAATCTGCTGCAGAAGCGCCAAATGAGAGTGCAGAAAGAATGCTTAGGGTGGCGATAGCCGCTTTAACGTTCATGGTATTTTCCTCGTCTGTGATTTTTATCTTTTTAGTTAGTGTGATTTGCGTCACGAAAAGAAGTATAGATCTAATCACGCGGGAAATTAATACTTCGCTAATAATGTTTCGTTGTTATCCTTTATCCTTATGCCACCTTTTTATAACGTTAAGTTATTAAAATTGGCTATTTTTCATCCGTTAAGCGCTTTTTTTTCGCAAAAACAGTGATCTGCGTCAAATTAACTTTTCGTGCCAAAGTTTATGGTCAATGCCGCTGCACGCTGGCGAGAAAATTAGTTAAAACGGGCGAAAGAGCGGTTACAGGCAGGAGAATATATGGCTGAGAGTAACAGGAGCTTAAAGGTCTGACCTATATCAGCCAGCCTGATAACCTTTAGCGATAAAGGCGGGGCGAAGTAACAGAGGACATCAGGTATCTGAACGCCAGAAG
Organism: Pantoea sp. PSNIH1; assembly: GCF_007680655.1. Lineage (NCBI taxonomy): Bacteria > Pseudomonadati > Pseudomonadota > Gammaproteobacteria > Enterobacterales > Erwiniaceae > Pantoea > Pantoea sp. PSNIH1. The sequence goes on along the minus strand of NZ_VEIP01000011.1, from coordinate 8,244 downwards.
GTGCCGGCAGACTGGCCACCGGCAAAGAAGTGTTACAGCTCCTGCTCAAACAGCACCAGTACCGCGTCATAGAGCTGCTTAACGGTAAAAGCACGCGCCGGCGTGATGAAAATGGTGTCATCACCGGCAATAGTACCCAGAATTCCTTCTGCTTTGCCGAGAGAATCGAGCAGGCGGGCAATCAGCTGCGCGGCGCCCGGGCTGGTATGAATCACAACCAGCGCTTCATTGTAATCGATATCCAGCACCAGGTTTTTCAGCGGGCTGGTAGCGGTAGGGACGCCCAGTTCAGCGGGCAGGCAGTAAACCATCTCCATTTTCGCGTTGCGCGTACGCACCGCGCCAAACTTTGTCAGCATGCGGGAGACTTTTGACTGATTGATATTTTCAAAGCCATCTTCCTGCAGCGCCTGCACGATTTCGCCCTGAGAGCTGAATTTTTCTTCTTTAAGCAAGGCTTTAAATGCCTTGATAAGGTCGTCTTGTTTTGAAGGATTACGCATAAGCTACCAATGAATGAGAGGCGCAGCAGGCAACAAGCCTGCAGCTGATAAATTATTATGCATTTAGATGAATTTTTATGCAATGCGTCAGCAGCGACTTTCGCCATACGTCCGCGCGGGACGGGCATTCTAGCAGAAACTGGCTACGCACCAAAATCGCGCGCTGACGCGCAAAGCAGAGGTTGCAAAGTTGTTATACTATTGACGTGGTAACAACCAGATCGACGATCAAAGCCGTATATCTCTGCTGGCTGCGATAAGATCATTCAGGCGCTTCTGAAACAGAGCGGTATCGGAAGCAGATAGCAGCAGGCTGCCTGTGCGCAACGGCTATGTCGCTATCGCCTGAGATGTTGACTAAACTCGTAAGCTGATGGATTTCTGGCATATCTTTGCCCCATCTTAATAAGGAGTTCAGGATGAAAGTTGCCGTTCTCGGAGCCGCTGGCGGTATTGGCCAGGCGCTGGCTCTGCTGCTCAAAACGCAGTTACCCGCGGGTTCCGCCCTCTCTCTCTATGATATTGCACCGGTCACGCCTGGCGTGGCGGTCGATCTCAGCCATATCCCTACCGCTGTGACGGTTGAAGGTTTCAGCGGTGAAGATGCCACCCCTGCGCTGAAGGGGGCCGACGTGGTCCTGATTTCTGCCGGGGTAGCGCGTAAGCCCGGCATGGATCGCGCGGATTTGTTTAACGTTAACGCGGGCATTGTCCGAAACCTGATCGCGCAGGTAGCCAGCACGGCGCCCAAAGCGCTGATTGGCGTCATTACTAATCCGGTTAATACCACCGTGGCGATCGCCGCAGAGGTGCTGAAAAAAGCCGGCGTTTACGATAAAAACCGACTGTTTGGCGTCTCCACGCTGGATGTCATTCGTGCTAATACCTTTGTCGCTGCGCTCAAGGGTAAACAGCCAGGAGAAGTAGAGGTGCCGGTCGTGGGCGGCCACTCTGGCGTGACCATTCTGCCGCTGCTGTCGCAGGTGCCGGGCGTCAGCTTCAGCGAGCAGGAGATCGCCGATCTTACAAAGCGTATTCAGAACGCCGGCACCGAAGTGGTAGAAGCCAAAGCGGGTGGCGGATCGGCGACTCTCTCAATGGGGCAGGCCGCCGCACGCTTTGGTCTGTCGCTGATCCGTGCGCTGCAGGGTGAGGCCAATGTAGTTGAATGCGCCTATGTCGAAGGCGACGGTGAATATGCGCGCTTCTTCTCTCAGCCGCTGCTGCTGGGAAAAAACGGGATTGCCGAACGTCGCCCGCTGGGCACGCTGAGCGAATTTGAACAGCAGGCGCTGAACGGCATGCTGGAGACGCTGAAAAAAGATATTGCGCAGGGTGAAGAGTTTGTGAAGCAGTAACTCCTGTTACGCAGTGTGAAACGCCCGGCTGAAGCCGGGCGTTTTTGTTACAGTCCGCCAGATTTGAAGGTCTGCGTCGCCGCCGTGCCATTGCCGGCAGGCGTTTTGCGTCCCAGCGTTTCCATACGCACCTGGAAGGGCGGGAAAGGCATCTCAATATTGTGCTCCGCGAAGCCCCGCAGAATGAGCTGATGCAGCTCATGCCGCAGCGGCATGCGATGGCCCATCTCTGCCGCATGCACGCGCAGCTCAAACAGCTGAATACCCTGCTGCAGGTCCACCAGGTAAACTTCCGGCGGCGGCATATCCAGCACGTAGGTGCAGCGCTCGGCCGCCTGTTTGAGTATGGTGGTGGCTTCTTCACTGTTTACGCGCGCCGGCGCCGGTATCGTCAGCACCACACGCGTAACGGAATCTGACAAAGACCAGTTCACAAACTGCTCGGTAATAAACGCTTTATTGGGCACGATAATCTCTTTCCGGTCCCAGTCGGTAATGGTGGTCGCGCGGGTGTTAATACGCGTAATGCTGCCGGTAAGATCGCGAATGGTGACGGTATCGCCGATGCGGATCGGTTTCTCAAACAGGATAATCAGGCCGGAGATAAAGTTGGCAAAAATCTCCTGCAGGCCAAATCCGAGCCCAAGACCCAGTGCAGCGACCAGCCACTGCAGCTTTGACCACTCCACGCCAATCATTGAGAAGCCTATCAGGCCCCCCATCAGCATCAGCGCATATTTGGTCAGCGTTGTAATGGCGTAGCCGGTACCCGGCGCGAGGCTGAGATGCTGCAGCAGCGCCAGCTCCAGCAGCGCAGGCATATTGCGGACCAGCTGCGTGGTGATGATCAGCACCAGAATGGCGATAAGCACCGCACCCAGCGTGATAGGCTGCACGCTCTCAACGCCCTGAACCGTGGTACTGGCATCCCAGAGCGGAATGTTATCGAGGAAGCTAAACGCGGAGTGGATTTCCGACCAGAGCAGGATCACCGATACCAGTGCAATCAGCGTCAGGATAGAGCGCACCAGCCGCAGCGACTGCGCACTGATGGCATCGAGGTCAATCACCGGCTCATCAATTTCAATGGTGTCAGTATTGGTGGCGCTCTGCTGCTCTTTTTCTTCTTCACTGCGGGCGCGATTGGCCAGCATATCAGCGCGACGCTGGCGGGCGCGATCGAACGCAATGCGTCGGCGCTGAATCAGCATCCAGCGGCGAATAATGTGATAAATCACCAGCAGGAAGAACCAGATACAGACTGAGGTTTCCAGGCGAGCCAGCAGCGCCTGGGCGGTTGCCAGATAGCCGATGCAGGATGCAAAAGCGGCCACCAGCGGAATGGCGATCATCAGGTTCCACAGGATGCGATTGACAAAATTATCACCGCTGCCCTCTTTATCAAGATAAAGCGGAATACCGGCGCGCTTCAGGCTGACCGTGACAATGCTCAGTGCACCGCAAATCAGCACAAAACAGAGTCGTCCCAGCGTCGCGGAAAACTGCGGATCTTCCAGATTGCCAAAGGCGATCAGCAGCATGATCAGCGGTACAATCAGCCCAACCGTCAGCGAATAGTAGCGCATGGCGCGCGCCACCCGCGTCTGCGGCCAGCGAAAATGCACGACAAACAGGCCGTCGTGACGGGCAAAGGCGGCGCTGATCATAAACGCCCACAGCAGAGGCAGCGTGGCGGTAATGCCATCCCCTATCGCCACGGCAAACGGATAGGGCCACGCATGCTGCAGGCCATACCCCAGTGCCGCCCAGAGCACCGGCAGCGGCAGCGCCACCAGAATGGACCAGAATACCGTCCGCAGCGTCAGGCTGAAGCGATCCTGTGTCACTTTGCCCACGCGGCTGGCGGCGCGCGCCATAAACGCGTTGTAGTGGCGGCGTGAGCTGATGCTGAAACCCACCAGCAGCACGGCACCCATAATCGGCAGCACCGTTTCGCGACTGGTAAACATCATGGCCAGCGCTTTGCCCATCTGACCCAGCGTATCCAGCGACAGCAGGCGGGTGAGGGCGCTTGCTACCTCAAGGGGATACTTCAGGCCCACCGGACTGACATCTGCCGTCCAGAAGAGGTAACGATGCGTCGCCTCTTTAACTTCGCTGAGCGCATCCTGCAGCTGCGTGTTTGACACCCGCAGCTTAGTGATCTCCAGAATCAGCGTATCGCAGCCGGAGATCAGCGAATTAAGCAGTTCACGCTGGGTGCGCAGCTGCGCGTCCAGGATCCGGCTCTGTTCGCTGGTATAAGGCGTGCCATCTTCCTGCTTCTCTTTACGCAATGTCTGCTGACGCTCGAGCAGTGACTCATAGTGCAGCCGCTGTACCCGCAGCTCGCCCATTTCGCTATCGATCTGCTGTGCTTTTGGCATATCGGGCAGACGGGCTACCTGCGCGCGCAGCGCTTCACCCAGCAAATTAGAGGCGCCCAGCCACTGTGACTGCTCGCGCAGCGTGCTCAGCGCCTGGCGCACCTGCAGCGTCTGATTAGTTGCCAGACGCTGCTGGGAGGCGACCAGATCCATACGCTGCGCCTGCTGATTCAGATCGGCAGAGAGCTGACGATTAATACGCAGCTGCTCGCTAATGGTGGGCGGCAGATCGCCGCTGTTTTCCGCCAGCTGCTCCGTGCGCTCCAGCGCCAGTTCCGCCTCGCGCTGACGCTGATTGTTCAGCTGGCTGCGCAGCGCCTGCAGATAGTTATCCAGCTGCGTGGCTTTCCGCTGATGCACTTCTGCCCGCATGCGGGCCAGCTCCTGACGGTTATTGGCTGAAAGCTGCGCCAGCTCCAGCTCATCCACCCGGGCTTTGCTCGCTGCGCTTTCCGCCTGACGGGCATACACCTGCGCCTGGGCAAGGGGTGACGCGTTGTTTGAAATGCCCTGCGCGCGACGCTCATTCTCCGTCATGGCACGGCGCGCATCAGTCTGCTGCTGCGGCAGCTGCGCCAGCGAGTCGCTGATTTCACGTGCGCGGTCCTGCTCCTGCTGCGCCTGCCGTCCCTCTTCCAGCAGCTGGCTGCTGACCTGGAGTATTTCCTGATCCAGTTCCGCATTGCTCATGTTGCTGCGTACGGGTTTGCTGGTCTCGTTCAGCGTGGCGATCTGCTGGCGCAGTTCGCGTGCCAGCCGGGGAAAATCGTCGATCACCTGCTGATACTGCTTCGCCCGCTCCAGCGAGTCGCTGCGTTCAGAGAGAAAATTGATGGCCGCTTCCAGCGCCTGCACCTGTTCGGTTTGTGCAGGACTGTTTTTAGCGGATTTCGCCTCATCCAGCTCCTGCTGCAGTTGCGTAGTGGAGGGGAGGGAGGCGGCACAGAGAGGGCTGCTGAGCACGAGGCTCAGCAGTAGAACAAGGAAAGCGCGCACGGGAGCAGGTCTCTGATTATTGAGTCAGCGGGGCGCTGTCGCCAGACTGCGGCAGTGCAATAGCCAGCGGCTGGCCGAGACGCGTTTTACTTTCCGCCTCCAGGCTTTCCGCCAGTTTTATCCGGTCAGGAGCGAACAGGTTGATCACGGTTGAACCCAGCTTGAAACGGCCCATTTCCTGACCTTTCAGCAGTACGACCGCACCATCATGTTCGGCAGAAGGATAGCGCCAGCGTTTGATCACACCTTCACGCGGCGGCGTCACGGTTCCTGCCCAGACAGTTTCAATACTGCCGACGATAGTGGCACCCACCAGAATCTGCACCATCGGGCCGTGATCGGTATCAAATACGCAGATAACGCGCTCATTACGCGCAAACAGATTAGGAATATTGCGCGCCGTGAGCGGGTTAACGGAGTAGAGGTCGCCCGGCACGTAGATCATTTCACGCAGAATGCCGTTGCAGGGCATATGCACGCGGTGGTAGTCGCGCGGGGCAAGATAAGTGGTAACGAACTCCCCATCAATAAACTTCTCTGCCAGCTCGTCGTTACCTGCCAGCAGCGCCTGCAGCGTATAGTAGTGTCCTTTCGCCTGAAAAATCTGATCGCCGGTGATGCGGCCCAGCTGGCTGATCGCGCCATCACACGGCAGCGCCAGCAGCGAGGCGTCAGGATCGACAGGGCGCGCACCCTCTTTCAGCGGGCGGACAAAGAAATCGTTGAACGTGCGATAGCTGCCGGTATGTGGCTTACTGGCTTCCGCCATATCAACTTTATAGAACCAGACGAAAGCATCAATGACCGCTTTGGTCAGCCAGCCACCGCGGCGACTGGCGCCCCAGCCGGCGAGTTCGGTCAGCGCCTTCTTGGGCAGAATATGATTCAGGCCGAGTTTAAAACGATCAAACACCGTTGCCTCCTGGCTTAATACCTGTGGTTTACGTAAAAAAGGGGGGCGGATTGTAGCAGCGCCCCGGTGAGTTAGCGACTATGTCGTTTTACCGATCAATCTTCATCGGCAGAAAAGTTTTTACGCGTTTTTACCTGCGCCATACTCTCAAGAATACGGTGGTAATTATCAAAGCGCGACGCGTTGATCAGGCCATTCTCTACCGCTTCACGGATTGCGCAGCCGGGATCGGTATCGTGCTTGCAGTCGCGGAACTTACAGCTGCCGAGAAATTCGCGGAATTCGATAAATCCGCGGGTAACCTGTTCCGGCTCAAGGTGCCACAGGCCAAATTCACGCACTCCGGGCGAGTCGATCACATCGCCGCCGTGCGGGCAGTGGTAAAGACGTGAGGCGGTCGTGGTGTGCTGACCCAGTCCGGACACATCCGACACATCATTGGTCAGAATCTCACTGCCGGCAACATCCAGTCCCAGCAGCCGGTTCAGCAGGCTCGATTTACCCACGCCTGACTGGCCGGCAAAAATGCTGACGCGCCCGGTCAGTGCCGCTTCCAGATCTTTCAGGCCATCCTGTGCGTAGCTGGAGACCATCAGCACGCGATAGCCGATATGGCGATAGATATCCATCTGCTCATCAACAAACGCACGCGCGTCACTATCCAGCAGATCGATCTTGTTGAGTACCAGTAACGGCTCAATACCCAGCGTTTCGCTGGCGACCAGATAGCGGTCGATAATATTGAGCGAAAGCTCCGGCAAAATAGCTGACACGATCATGATCTGATCGATATTGGCCGCGATAGGCTTTACGCCGTCATAAAAATCGGGGCGGGTCAGCACGGTTTTACGCTCGTGTACCGCTTCAACGATACCTTTACCGCCATTTTCATTCGCTGCACGCCATACAACGCGATCGCCGGTAACCAGCGAGCGGATAGTGCGGCGGATATTACAGCGATGCACTTCGCCCGCCTGGTCTTCGACATCTGCGTGCATGCCAAAGCGGCTGATCACCACGCCCTCAGACGCATCGCCAAACAGGCTATCATCAGGCTCCGGTTTTTCACTCCGTTGCTGCAGACGACGCTGATGGTTTGCGCTTACGCGACGTTGTTGACCCTTCGACAGTTTATTTTTGCTCACGCATCCTCTCACGCTTTCGCCAGGCTTCGCCCCGCTGGGCAAAACGTCTATGATACACCTTAACGCGGTCGAATGACGACACTGGCAATGGATGGAAAATAGATGACAGCTGGAAACGAAAATAACCTGATCTGGATCGACCTTGAAATGACCGGACTCGATCCGCTTCGCGATCGCATTATTGAGATCGCGACGATCGTTACAGACGCAAACTTAAATGTGCTCGCAGAGGGGCCGGTACTGGCGGTGCATCAGTCTGATGAGCAGCTGGCTCTGATGGATGAGTGGAACGTGCGCACCCATACCGGCAGTGGCCTGGTGGAGCGGGTCAAAACGAGTCAGTATGACGATCGGGCGGCAGAACAAGCCACGCTGGCGTTTCTGCAGCAGTGGGTGCCTGCCAACACTTCACCGATTTGCGGCAACAGCATCGGTCAGGATCGCCGTTTTCTGTTTAACTATATGCCAGAGCTGGAAGCCTACTTCCATTACCGCTATCTGGATGTCAGCACGCTGAAAGAGCTGGCGCGACGCTGGAAACCGCAGATCCTGCCGGGCTTTAAAAAAGCGGGTACGCACCAGGCGCTGGATGATATTCGCGAGTCAATCGCGGAGCTGGCGTACTATCGCGAGCATTTTTTACAGCTTTAACGGCATGAAATGCACAGTAAAGCATCATTTTGTCGATTAAAGCAGCAAACGCGCTGAAAGCGCAAAATTTTGCGATAAGAGGCTTGCGGCAAAAACGAATTCTCGTATAATGCGCACCCCGTACCGATGAAGAATTTCGTGTGGTGCGCAGCAGTAAAGCATCAGCGTTTATCCCCGCGTGAAGGTTACGCCGGTTCAGGTAGTCGCGATGATGATGCGGGAATAGCTCAGTTGGTAGAGCACGACCTTGCCAAGGTCGGGGTCGCGAGTTCGAGTCTCGTTTCCCGCTCC
>NZ_VEIP01000010.1:0-92763 GCF_007680655.1 Pantoea sp. PSNIH1 | reverse complement strand
TGCTGTCGCTTTTCAGGTTCCCCCTGACTTCCATCGCATAAGCACTGTCAGGCAGACCATAGCTGGTGCCACCAACGATTGTCTGTCCCATCAGAAGGTTTGGCGCGGTACCCTGCATGCAAAGGTTCCAGCGGGTTACGCCGTCGCGGGCGTTCAGACGCCCGTCAAAAGCGACAGCCGAGAGGATATTTGCGCTGGTTTTATCGTAGGCGCGGAACGACGAAAAATTGCTGATTTTCGTGGTGCTGTTGACGGTACCGGAGTTCGCCCAGAACTCTACCGCGTCACCCAGCGTATGATCCGTCAGCCCGTCGCCAAACGTTATTTCAGTACCAAAGCCTATAGCGCGCGTCGTCGCGTCTGCGCCGATATTTGCATAGGCCATCGCCATCAGCTGCGTGGTGCCTGTCAGATTACCGTTGCCGGCGGTACCGTTACCCAGCGTCAGCAATCGTGAAGCGGACGCGCCAGCACCCAGGCCAATTGACAGCTGACCTTTAGAACCAAAAGCCGCGCAATACTTACTCCACGTTTTCCCGTTATCCCGGTTATCCGCTTCCAGCAGCAGATTAGTGCCGGAGGTTCGCCAGCGATATGACGGGTTATTTGTAGTGCGATCGACGAGCGCCAGCGCAGGCGAAAAGCTGTTAACGGTAATGCCCTGGCTGCCGTCGCTGTTGCTGCCGTTCACCACCAGCGCCGCATTAGTTAGATCGCCAATGGCAGTTGAGCCTTTCGCCAGGACGGTCACCGGACCGGTAAAGTCAGCGCCGGCCGCAACAGTCAGACTGCCTGCGACTGAAGCACCGCCGCGGAACTTCATTGTCGAGACGTTGGTGTCGCCCGTGCCGTCGGCTGAGAGGCTGATCCACGTATTCGGGACCGAATTTCCCCAGGTCACGGTATCGGTGTTATCAACTGACTGGCCAAGATACCAGTGCAGCGTATTATCCTGCTTACGCCCGCGCAGGTAGTAAGCCTTGTCTCTGGTTGCAGGCTTCAGCTGCAGCGCGATTTCATCAGCCGTAAACAGGCCTGCGCCATCTGACCGGAGACCGCCGCCGCCAAGCACTGAAAGCCCGCCGGACCCCTGCAGCGTGGCGGTACCGTCGCCGCTGTTGAGAGCAAAGCGCGCCGTGGTCGCGCCGGAACGCGCGCGCGCATCGAGCGCAAGCTGTCCGCCGCCGTGCGTCATGTTCGTGATAGTGATACTGCCGAGCACCCTTCCGCCCCAGGTATCGGTCGTCGTGGACGCCAGACGCCCGAAGATGTTCATCACGTCGGTGTCATACGCCGTCGGCGTATCTTCCGGCTGATCGGTACGCACAAACGTCATGACCGGCGTTGACGGCTCAGAGCGGATCACACCCATACGGAATCCGGCCTGAATCTGTGAATTAACTTCCAGATTCTTTGCCAGCCTTACCTTTGCCGTATTGATATCGGTCAGGCTGTTCAGGCTGGTAATGTCGTTGTTCCAGCCCGCCCTTGCGGCGCCCAGGTTCAGCAGATCGGTCAGCGTCATGCTGGCCGTGTCCATCTGTTTACGCCAGCCGTTTGCATCAGCGCCGCTTGTCAGGCCATGCCACGCCCAGGAGCCGTTACCGCCGCCTGCGGTGCGGATATACACCGTGCCGTTCTGCGCGGCCAGCAGCTGCACCAGCGACGCGCCGGCATCATAGCTGCGGCGCATGTTAATCAGCTGCCCGCTCAGCGCCAGTGGCGCTTTACCAAGCTCAACCGGACCGTCCGTAAAGCTGCCGCTCAGCGTCCAGAAGGCACTCAGGCGGGTGACGACTATGTTAGACAGTGAAGTGATTTTGCTGTCCAGCACGGCAGACGCGGCGCCCAGGCCAAACGCCCCCACGGCCATCAGCGCGCCTGCCGTATTATCAATCGCTGATTGCTGGACGTTCGCCAGCGCGGCGGTACCAAGCCCAAGATGTTTACGGGCTTCCGGAACGTCCGGCAGATCCCCCAGGTTTTCAGAGGCCTTCAGCTGCTTGTCATTGGTTACCTGGTCGAGCCCGATGTTCTGACGAAAAAGCGCTTTATCCTCAATGTCCGAGCCGTTGTTGGCGCTGACCATGTTGTTATCGATCAAGGCCTTCAGGATTTTCAGCCCCTTCAGGTTAGCGGCGGTCAGTTCGTCGTCGCTGTCGTTCACGGAGTCGAGGGTGATACCTACCTGCCGGTTGATGCGGTAGTTCGTGACGATCATTGCCTGCGTCACCTGCGTGGTGCCGGTTGGCACAAGCACGCGGCAAAGCTCCAGCTGGTTCGGCGCCAGCGCAACCGACAGATCCTGCGCAAAGACGCGCGCGGCCTTAACGACGGAATCGCGGTTAACCTGTTCTGTCACAGTGCCGACTTTGTAGTTCGCCTCCAGCACTATGCGGGTGGTTTTGCCCGCCACTACCGGCAGCGTGAGATCCGCCAGGTGCTGTACCGTGATCTGGTGCGCGTTCACGTCAATGGAGGCGGCGCCCTGCCCGTCCTCTGCCCCTTTTGAGGTGACGACAACATTCAGCCCGGTCCCGGCAACCGGCGAGAAGCCCAGGTAAAAGCCGGGGCGCACCACCCCTTTTAACTTCCTGTTGAGCGCGGAACTGGTGTAGGTCTCCAGGTACTGCATGTCCGCTGACAGCGGCGCGGTACCATACGGAATGCCGGACATAACGCCTACGTCGGTAATTTCGTTATCAGTCATGTGCGTTACGCCGTTTTCTGTTCAATGGTAACCAGCAGGTTATAGGCCTTGCCGCGGAATACGCTGTCCTGCTGCAGACAGAGCACGGCAAAGGCGTTGCCGTCGCCGTCCACCAGCGTAAGGGTGTTCAAGTCATAGGACTTATCAGCGGCCAGCGCAGCGTCATTCAGCTGGATGGAGATAGAGATATCCGCGCCCGTGCTGGTCAGGATCAGCGGCGTTTCCGTGAACTTGTTCGTCAGGTTGGCGTTGCTGAAGGTGGAAGGAATATCCGCAATGTTCCAGCCGCCGGCGGGATTGCTGGTGACTAACGCAGACTTGCCCCAGTAGGCTTTGACCATCAGGAAGCGGCTACCCTTGCCGATGGATGATTCAGCGCGTCGGATGTAGTAGTAGTCCAGCAGCTTCGCCTTAAACAGCTTGCTGCTGACGGAGATAGTATCAGCCATAAAAAAGCCTCTCAGAGTTAAGAGGCCAGAGGGTAAGGAGTTTGTAAAATCCGCAGGTCAACTATGAGACAAATTGCTCATAAAAAAGTGTCGTGACCGTGCTGGTGCCGCTGTCGCCCGCGGGCAGCGCCAGAACAAACTCCGGCGTGCCATCGAAGGGAAACGCCACTGTTTCCCTGCTGCCGTCGTCGCGCGCGATCGTAACGCCCTGATAATCGCTTTTCAGAATAGCGATATACTCCACGCCCTCCTCTGTAAACAGCCGCGCGCGGCTGTCGTCGCCAGCGCTGGCAATAACAACCGGCGCCGGGGCAGCGTCGGGTTTGCTCCGGTAGTCATTCCACCACGCGTCCGCCGCAAACATATCGTAGCGCTCGCACCGCTTCACCTCCCGCACCGGCACGGCAGGGACCGCATACTGATGCCGTGTGGCCATGTGCAGGTTTTTAATCTCCGACTGAAGATCCGCGTAGGTCATTTTGGCCTGGTAGTCGATGCCGGCGCTGATAAGCCGGATGCGATCCCGGTCCGCGGTCATTTCAAACGAGATAAAGAGCGCTACCCCGTCAAACACGATGTGCAGCGGCAGCAGCGGCTCGATAATCTGGTCAAACTGGCTCAGCAGCTTGTTCACCGCCTCCGTCTGCTCCTGATAGCCGTAGCGCTCGTACAGCTCGTTAAGCGCCACGGAGATTTGCGCGCGCGACGTCAGGAAAAACTCGCCGTAATGCTCCTGCGCGACGTCCACGCCCTCTTGTGTGGTAAAGAATGAGCCATAAGGCGCTTTCTCCTGATCCACCGGCGCATAGAGCGGTTGCCAGGTCACGGGCAGGTTATCGAACTCGCGCCAGAACGTTGACGTGATCGGCTTATCGGTCCCCTTAAAATGCACTTCGTCCAGGCGCTGCGCCAGCAGCACCGGCCTGCTGGTGTCCGTGGTTTCCGCCACGATGAAAAAGCGGCCATATTCGCTCATGCGCAGCGTCAGATCGTCTTTGTTCATCGTGAAATAGCTTTTGCGATTGGTTATGCGCTCAAGCGTTGGCTCTACCGCCTGCTCAAATACTGACTGCAGGATATTTGCAAAGCCTGACCACAGCTCTGACGTGCTTTTCTCTTTAGTGAGCCGGTCTTTTACCCAGTTTCTGATCATGGCTCAGCCTCAGAGATAGTTAATTTCGATGCTGGAGTTAGCAACGTCGAGATAGATAAAGTCATTCAGCTGCACGGCAGTTTTCAGATTGTTTGTCTGCACGTCATAGGAGATAAACAGACCAAGCTCCTCAATGACGCGCCACAGGTCTTTTACCTGCACCTGCGCAAACTGTTTGCCGGCGGCGACATCACTCTGATAGCTGTCGCCAAACGTAGTCGCGTCGCGCCCGAATTGCGCCTCAAGCAGCTTCTGCACCTCGTCTTTCGCATCAGAGATAATGACGTTCTTCTTCGCCACGGCGTTGATGCTTACCGTGAAAGGCTCCTCCTGCGTGCGCACGTAGCGGAAGGTTTTATTAAGCTCGTTGGGTACCGACAGAACGGCGGTCATGATCAGTTCTTCGAGCTCTGCCTGCGTGTAACCTGGTTTGTGGCCGCAAAAGAAAATCGTGTTGATGTTGGAAAGCGATTTTATGCCGGTTGACTTCTCCTGCTCCTGCTCACCCCAGGCGCTGATCCACGACATACCCGGCACTTTACGATTCAGGAAGTATTTGTAATCACCGCCCCACACAACCTGCTCGTCATAGGCAACGTAGTACTGCGCCCGGTTGCGGGTTTCTTCAGTCGTTTCAAAGCCGCTGCCTCCCGTTATTGGCGTGGTTGTCACTACCTCAATTTTACCGCTCAAATCGGCAATATTGCCCGCCGGCGTCAGCTTCTGGCCCTGCGTCAGCGTGGTATCGCCCCGGCTGCACCAGACGTCCAGATCGACTTTGCTGCCGGTTGTTGGCATTTTGCCGATTGCACCGTCGCCAAAGCGAACGCCCAGCTGTTCGGACGGCTTATAGACCATCACGTAATGCTTACTGGAGCCGCGCGACAGGCGAAACAACGGATTATTTGTCCACTGCGTTTTGTCCTCGTTTTCCGTTACAAAAACGTCGAGTGAAACGGCTTCCTCGGTAATGTCACGCGGCAGCATAACCGTGTAAAACGCCGATTCAGCCTCAATGGTAGTGGACACGTTGACGTACTCCATCTGGCGCACGTCGTTCACCGTCACGCTTTTGCCTGCCGGAATATAAATCACGTCGGTTGTGACGTAGGGCAGCTGCGCCAGCGACAGTAATTCTGCATAAATCGGCAGCTGAATGTCCTGATCCGTTTTATTAGTGATCTTCACGCTGCCCCAGGACGGCGTGATTAAGTGGCCAATGTAGTTACGATCTTCGGCTGCGGCCAGAATGCTCGATCGCTTCGTTGCCGTGGAGATAAAGCCCTCAGTCAGCCCGCGTTCAGCGGTGCTCTGCGCGGCGTAAATGATCTGCGCGCCAAACACGGCCATCATCTGAATGAACTGGCTATTGGTAAACTTTCTCCACCAGCTGTTGCTCTGCAGCAGCCCGTTAAATTTGTCCTGTAATGCCTGAATGTTCACGATATTCCCCGATTAACTTTTGTTCATGGACACGGCCAGCGTGCCGTTTGATGTGACGAATGTGATTTGCCAGGTATCAACGCTCTCCGGGGCGCAGCGGATAGCACGCAGCCCCAGCCCCGGCAGATCGATACGCAGCTTGCGCAGCAGCGCCGCTTCTATGGCGACTTCGGTTAAATGGCCGGTCTCCGATCCGACCGGCTCATGTTTGTAGTCCTGCATGGTGTTCCCCCAGCCAGGCAGGCCATAGACGCTGCCCTGCGGGGTTCTCAGCCACTCCTCAAGGCGGGCAAGCCACGCCTGAGAATCGCCCTCTTTCAGCACGACGCCGCCCTGATCCACGCGCATCAGGCAGTCAATTTCATTTTGCATGCGTTAGTCCCTCAGTAATTCGTTGAGCGCCGGATCGCTGATGCTCAGCGACGACGACTGGCGCGGCGCCGGCTGCGCGGTATTGACCACTTTATCCGGTGCTTCTTCGCCTTTTTTCTTGGTGACGCCCAGCAGCGCCTCCAGCTGCGTGCGCATGGCTTTCAGCTCTTTGAGCATGTCTGAATCCTGACCGGCGCTGTCGCCCTTCATCATCGGACGCATGCCGCTGGCGCCTAAATCAGTGACGTTCGGGATTTGTGCCGGGTGACTCAGCAGCGGCTGCTGCGGTGCGGAACGTGCCGGGGATGCGCTGCCGCCTGTAAAAAATGACTGGCCGGCGCTGGCCAGCGACTCTATGCCGCTGTCCAGAAAACCGCCCGCTTTGCTGGTGAGCGGTGACACGGCCCTGAGAATCCCCGGATCGGATATGCCTGCCTGACCCAGCACGCCGCTTATCATGTCGTTACCGCTGAAGCCCCCCAGCGTCTGGCTGAAAGTGTCGCCCAGGGCAGGCATGACGGCAGAGCCAACGGCTTTCACGCCATCCATCGCGCCACCCATCATGCGATCAAAAAATCCGGCTTCTGCTGCAGGCTGCGCTGGCGCGCTGTCAGCCGCCATAGCCCTGTTGATGACCTGCTCTTTTGCCGCATTAACAACGCTGCCGGACGTGGCAGAGTTCGGACGGACGCGGGCGCGGCCAAACGATACGCCTGACGTAGCAACGGGACGTGAGCGCGTGGCAATCTGGCCCGGTGAAAGCGCCGCCAGCTGCAGGCCAGCCGGGAGCGAATCGCCGGCAGGCAGCGAAAGGCCGCTGGTTGGACGGTTGCGGGCCAGACCTTCCACGCCCAGTGATTCAGCTGCGCCCTGCAACTTGCCGTCAGCCCACTGGTTGAGGCCTTTCACGCCGCCCCAGGCGGACGACGCACTCTGTCTGATTTTGTCGGTTAAGCCCGCGGCAGGTTTGTCTTTGTCAGATTTCGCGGCGGCGGCGGCAACCTGTGAGCCGGTTGGCGCAGCGGGCGCATTTACCACGACGGCGGGTGCTGCAGCAGGTGTCGCTGGCACGGCAGTTGCGGCAGCGGGTGCCGCTGCGCCAGGCGTTACTTTTACCTTGTCGCCGGCTGAATAAAGCGAATCGGCGGCAACGGGTGCCAGCCCCTGCTTTGTCCGCGCTTCGTTTACCGATTTCAGGGATTCATCGCTGAATTTGCCCCCTACCCACTTGCCGTTTTCATTGTGGCCAATGGCATTCATCATGAAGTCATTCGTCACCTGCGGGTTTCCGCCCTCAATGGTGGCGATACCCCGCATCATCTGCGTCATGACTTTGGGATCTTTGAGGTCAAGCTGCTGATTGCTTTTCACACCCAGCTTTTTAGAGAGTGAATCGACGTAATTTGACGTGTCATTTTCACTCTGCGGGGCATACAGCTTGATAATGTCCTCAACGGTATTGAGCTTCTTGTAACCGGCAGCTTTAGAGGTGCCTTCGGAATAGCTGGTGAGCTGGTTGGCCAGCGCCCTGAAACCTTCCTCCGGCGTGTTGAATTTCGCAAAGCGCGCCTCGCCTTTGGCGTTCTTCGCTTCCAGGCTTGCGCCCTCCTGCCCGACAAAATTCAGGTTGCCAAAATTGTTGTTGCGAAAGGATCGGGTTTTCGCGTTGGCGCCGCCGATGTTGAGACCCGCGCCGATGCTGTTTTTCGCCACGTCGGCATAGTCAGCTGTGCTTTTACCCTGTGCACCTACGCCATCCTCACCCCATGTTCCACCCTGCAGCTGTGAGCCCAGCCGGTTGATCGCCGTAACGGTTTTCTCGGTCCCGTCCGTGATCGCCTTCGTCTGCTCAGCGCTGGTGCCGGTGAGCTTGTCATAGGCGCTGACAGCGCTGGTGGAAAACGAGGTGAACACGTCGCCTACCTTGCTCAGCCCCGAATCCAGCCCCTTAGCGATATCCCCGGTGTCAAACGTCAGCGCCTTAGCCGCACCATCCATACCCAGCGCGCTCGCGCCCTTCGCCAGCAACCCGGCGCCGCCCGACAGCAGCCCGCCCATGTTCAGCACGTTAGCAGCGGTGTATTCGCCTTTCTGTCTGCCGCTGACAGCCTGATTCTCTTTCAGGCCGAACGCCTTTTTCTGGCCGTCGGTATCGTGAAAGCCTTCATAGGCGTCCATTCCCGCACCTATTGCGGTACCCACCAGCGGGATCGCTTTCAGCGCGGTTTTTCCGGCGACCTTCCCGGCCACTTTAAGACCACCTTTCTCAGCGGTTTGCTCAGCGGCAGCGGCAGCGGCTTTCTCAGATACGGCAATGCCCTCTTTAGCTGCTACCTTGCCTGCGGTATCTGTAGCGGCTTTAGCTCCTTCCTTTGCGGCGGCCTCGCCTGCTGCTTTCGTACTGGCGAGCACTGTTGCGCCGGTGGCCGCTGTTGCTGCTGCAGCGCCAGCGCCGGCAACAGTTGCCGCTTTTTTGCCGCCTTTCAGGGCTTCCATTGCCTTTGTCAGCAGGCTTTTCTTCTTAGGCTCAGGCCGGGTTTTTTCCCCATGAGGCTTCTTCTTGCCGTCCGGCAGCAGATCGCCTGCGGTATCAAGCGCCCCTGCAGCGGCAGTAAGCGCACCACGCTTTCGTCCGCGGGAGCGTCGTTTACGCCTGCCGGGTATGAGCGAGTCCAGCAGCCCGCCGTCTTTCCCACCCGACGCATGCGCGAGCTTTTTGATTTCGTCGCGCACGTCGTCCAGGCCGCTGATGATGCGATCGTCATTGGCGGCGAGTATTTTGGTCTGCTCCTGCGTGACCTGTACGGCCTTTGCCTGCTGCGCGCTCTTATAGCCATCAGCTGATTTTGGCTTGCCGACGGCCGGCGGCTGCTTCGCTGCTGCGGTAACTGGCGGGTGCGTCACCGGCGGTTCAATTTTCAGCGCGGCGTTGCCTTCGGTTTTTCCCTGCATGAAGTTTTTCAGCGAGACGACGTTTTTACCGACTTCGGCGGAAATGTCGTACATGCCTTTACCCATCATCCAGAGCGGCCCCCCTGCGGCGGTACCGGCAATGTCTGTCCCTGATGACATGGCATCGCTGTTTGTTTCAGTAGCAGATTTCATCATGCTGGTTAGCGATCGGTAAAAGCCCTGCTGCTGCTTATGCTCGGCGCGACGGGCATTTTTCTCCTGCTGCGCAGCCGATGCATCACCTGACTCAGTGCGCGATTTGAAGCGTCCGTTAGCGTCCCGGTTGGACTGCCCCTCAGCCTGCGGATCAGAATTTTTAGCCGCGGAATCACGGGCTGCAGGCGCACGGTTTCCTGCTAAATTTGTGCCGCTATTTATGCGCGTAATTCTATTTTTATGCCCCGATTGTTGCTTAATTTTTTCATTTTTTTGTCTTTCATTACGTCTAAATTCTGAAAGCGTTACTATATTGTCGTTATCAGACACATTAAAGCGCGATTTTTTGACGGATGATCTGACTTTTTTATCACCTGAATTTTCATTTTTGTGATTAATTTTCTCATTTGTATTATTTGTGGATTTTCTTCTCTCTTTTTTATCGTTTCCTGCGTCATTTTTTGGCAATTTTTTCTCATTTTCACTGTATGAAGTCCGCTGTGAAAGGGATCGCCTTACTGTTAACCCGCCCGTATCTTTACTGCTTTTTTCTGTTATCTTTCCAGCATTATTCAGCAGGGCGCGCCTGATTATCGCCAGTTCTTTCAGTTCCTCGCGGCTGGCATGCTCTATGGCTGAAATTATTTGTGAAAATTCTTCTACGTTTTTCATTCCGATCCGCCCCGGCTCCTTTGCAGTTGGTCGATAAGCGTTTTGTTCATCTGGATTGCCCGCCATAGCGGCAGGGCATCCACGTCACTGACAGGCTGGCGCGCAACCAGCGTCAGGTTGTCAATGATGGTTAGCCATCCACTGAGTTGAAAATTTCGGAATAAATAATCCAGAGCGAAAGGTGATAAACAGTTGAGTGGTGTTCATCTGCATGCCCTCCTTTTCGCATGGTGTTGGCGGAAGCAGCAGGCGCACCTGACCCTGTGTGATCTGCATGCGCAGACCGTGACGCAGGTTTCTCTGCATCAGCTGGATATGCGCCACCAGTGGTGCAAACTCCAGATCGGGAACCATGTTTTCCATGATGTCGAAGCGACGGTTTGCGGCAGCTTCAAAATCCTCCGGATCGTCATCCAGCGCGGTGCAAAGCGCAAACTCAGCAATGCGCATGCGTACAAGCGCTGCCTCATACTCCGGCGCGTCTGCATCCGGCAGGCTCACGCGCAGGCGCTCCAGCATCTCCTGACCGCGCCCGGTAAGCGGCTTTAGCGTCCAGTTGGTTGCCACGCCGTTGACCGGCACGCTCACGCGCTCGTATGGCTCAATGGTCAGCAGCTCGACGGTTTCCGCCAGGTCTGACAGGTCAAAGTCGTAGGTATGCACTTCGCGGCAGTGTTCGCAGGTGTAGTGAAACGCCTCAAGGTTATCTGCGCGGCTGTTAATCATGATCCACCAGAGCGCGGTGCGCCGTTCCTGCGCAGTCCAGTCGCGGCTGTCGCTCAGCGGGCCTTCCTGCAGGTGATTGAGGTATTCAGTCACGCGGCGTTCGTCACCGATTTCATCCGGCGTGCTGTATTTGAGCGCGTCTTTCATGACCGGCTGGCGAAACTGGATTTCGGTACCGGGACGCGAGGCCAGGGGAAGCGGAGGAATATTCACGGCAGTGTCCTTCAGAATTTAATGAGGTTTGATGCGGACGATTGAACCTGGTTTGTAATTCCCCCGGTTAATCCTTTTACCAATCCGTTTAATGCGCCGCCGGCGCTGGTGTACTTCACAAAGGTCACAGGGAAGGTGGCAAACTCGCCCACGGCATCGCGCGCGCGGGAGATCTCGCCAATCGTGGTAATGAAACCCTTCATTTCCTCTTCCAGTGAGGCCTGACCATCCTGCGTCACCCGGTAAATCCGGATGTTTAACAGGTAGGCAGGAGGGAGGTTAAAGGTGCCGTCGCCGTTGGATATGCGCGCCCGCTTCTCCTTGAATTTCTGCAGCAGTTCGCCGCTTTCGTTGTCGCGGAGCGTCATGGTGACAGAGCCCGCCGTAACGTGGGTTGGCTTCACGAACTCCACGCCGCCAATCAGCTTGCTCTCGGTCTCCACGTTGTTAGCGCTGTAGGTGATATCTTTCACGTACATATCCACGCGCGAGAAGCCGTCTATTTCGATGTTCCATTGCCAGCCCTGCGCGTAGCGAATGCGCATCGCCATTTCCAGAATGGCTTTAGCACTGGAGAGCTCAGGCGGCAGGCCTGCATAAGACGCGCCACCGCCGCCGCTCATGTTTGAGGAGGCACGCGCCAGAATGTTTGATATCAGGCTACTGCCAGCCTGTCTGGCCGTACTGGAAGCCAGGCCTTTGATGTTCCCGGCCAGCCCGTCAAAAAAGCTCATGCAGTCTCCTTACCAGGAACTCATTGCGGGGATAATTGCCCGGTTAGCGGAGATCTGCGCTTCCAGATCGGTTTTGCGCTGGTGCAGCGTGGCTTCATCCGGCAGAAACGTTGCATCAAACTTTCCGGCGATATGCAGCCGGCGCAGGCGCTCCACGTTAGGAATCGCTATCAGCGCTTCAAGGTAATCTTCAATCAGCCCGGTAATGTCCGGCGGCAGCGTCGCCACGTCATAATCGCAGTCGCGGATATTGCGAAAGTAGAGCAGGGTGAGCGGCCACTTTTCGCGGCCAGTCAGCTCAAGCTCTATGGTGGATTCCCAGGGATCGGCGTATACCAGCGCGCCATTGAAGTCGTTCACGTTTACCAGCGAGAGGTAATCAGACGGAAACGGGAGGCTTGCGCCCCCCGTTTTTTCAATGCGTATGCGACCGGTTACGCCGGCCCGATCCTGATAGACGCCCAGTGCCTGGCGGAGAAGGCTTTGCAGCAGCGGTGCCTCGTCCACCAGCAGCGTCGTGAAGCGCGTTTTTACGGCTTCAAGCAGTTCGGCCGGCGTCATGATTATTCAGCCCAGTTGTACACAACGCGCAGCGGCAGCTTGACGGCTGCAGTCGTGTCCTCGGAGCCAAAATCCACGGCATCTGAGTAGATTTTGCAGTGCAGGTAGTTACGCGTCAGGCCAGCGTCAGCGCCGCTGTTTGACTCGGCGGCGGCGGCAAAGGTGAGATCCAGATACTCTTTGTTGAGCACCATTTTGCGGACGGCTGCAAAGACGTCGCCCTTAATGGTTTCAACGCAGGTCATCTGGAACTCGCCGGAGTTTTTCAGTACGCCGTGCTGGTTAAACTTCATGCCGCCTGGCGCAACGTCCTCAACGTCCTCGCGCGCCATTTCAGGCAGCTGAGTTGTGCGGACCAGAATGGACAGATTCGGGTAACCCTTAACGGTCATCCAGTATTCGGAGCCGATAAGTTTTTCACCGGCGGCAAGGTTCTGGTTAAAGCGTTTTTTCAGAAATGCCACGTCGGGTTTTGTATTTGAAAAGCCGGACATAAATTGTTCCTCAGATAAACATAAATGGAATATCAGACTGGTTCTGGACGCTCTGGCCGGAGCACTGCAACGTAACGGTGTTGTGCGTGTAATACCCCTCAGCGGTGCGGGGCGCGTCCAGCTGGTAGCTGACGCTTTTGATCACAACGTCCATGATTTTCAGGCGGCGACCGACATCCAGAATGACGGGGAGAGGACGGCGACCGCCGGGGAGGGCGGCGTTCAGCTCAGGCGAAGCCATCTGCTGAAGCGCCATGATTGCGTCCATAACTTCGATCTTCGCGTTCACGGTGGCCATCAGGTCTACCACGATGCTGAACTCTGGCGGCTGCTGGCCTTCCCAGATAAGCAGGGAGTTGAATTCTGATTTTGAGGTGTTTCCGGTTGCCGCCTGCGCGCCGCTCGCCAGCTTGCCCGCTGCCGTGCTGACCGCGCCGGCAACGCCGCCAAGTGAGTCATTGGAAAAAGGAGATTCCCACATGGATTCGAGACTGGCGCTCGACCCTTCCCCGATATAGCCCACGACCATCGCCGTCTGAGACGTGATGTAGAGCTTCAGGAATGGGCTTACCCCGTCCGGCATGATTGCACCGCAGATCATCGCGCTATCCTCATTGCCGCCGGCGTTAACCGGCGGCTATCCCTTACAGACCGCGCTTTTTGCGCAGCTTCATCGACTTCTTACGGTGCGCGTTCGCCATTGAGCTGTGCGCCTTCATGCGGGCTTTTTTGAGCGCCTGCTTCTGCAAAGACGTCATGCGGCGCTTCTTCGGACGCTTGCGGATAAGCGTTACCACGCCATCGCGCACGGCTTTGAACGTGGCTGACTCAAGCATGGCTTCGCCACCTTTGCCGCCAGCAACGGTGTAATCAGCAATGGCTTCGTCGTCGTCGCTCAGGCCGGAAAGCGCCTCGAATACGTTCTCAGCGGCGCTGTCGTCGTCGTCGTCGATCATGCTGGTGACGTCATCCTGATCCGCACCCAGTGCAACGGCAGCGTTAGCCAGCTGGCCCAGTGCGTCGTTAAACTGATCTACCTGGTCATCAGTCAGATCGTCGTCCTCTGCAATGCCATCCAGACCGGCCAGCACCAGCGCCAGCGCTTCAAAACTTTCAGCGTCGGCTTCGCCGTCGGCAATCCAGCCCGCCAGCAGGGACGCTGCAACAGAGCGGGCATCCTCACCGGCGCGACGCTCCACGGCTTCAAACATCGCTATGACGCGCGACTCTGCCGCTTTTTCGTCGTTGACGCCTTCCGCCATAAAGTCCTGTTTTACGGGCTCAGCTGCCGGCGCGGCAAACGCCGCGCCCAGGAGGCCATGAGACTTGTGGTTAAAAATGTTGTTCATAATTTCCTCTGTTAGCGGAGCAGGGTTGGCTTACCGACAATGCGGCGTGAAGAACCGGTAGGGCAGACAGACCAGGTGGCTTCCCACAGGTCGATATCTTTCTGCACAACGGCGATGACAAACGGCTCGGTACCCTGCGTGGCGTCACGCGGCTTAACCAGCGCCTCAGCGGCAACGAAGCGCTCCAGAACGTCTTTCAGGCCATCCGTGAGGCCTTTAAAGGTGATACCGTCCGGCTCATGCTTGAGCGCTTCCGCCACGTCGTAAAAACTGCGCGCGATTGCGTTCATCAGTGAACTGATGTGCTGCAGGCGCAGGTAGTTGTTTTTGGCGAAGGTGGTCAGGGAATCGTCAATGTACATATTCCCGTTCTTGTCCAGGCTGACCGGGTTAATACGCGCATTTACAAAGGCTTCGCGGTCGATTTCATCCAGGCTCGGGATCGGCTTGATGTTCTGGCGTCCGATAATGGCGCGCGATACGCCTGCCGGCGCGTAGTGCCAGCCACCGACGTCGGAGACCAGCGCAACGCCTTTCGCTTTCGCCACAAACGCATCGCAGGAGATCCCCCAGCTGACGTTGGTCCCGGTAAACGCGTCGCGCGCGGTGTATGGCCAGTAGTAACGCGCCGCCTGATGCGAACCGCCGAAACTATGGCTCTGCGCTTCGGCAATAGCGGCGGCTGACAGCTGCGCCCCGTGAATGTCATAAAACATATCGGTACGGGTATCTTCAGCCAGCTTCACCAGCGCGGCGAGGATGGTCGGGTCATAGCAGCCCAGCGACAGCACGGCGGTCCAGGTGAACATGGACTTGCGCAGCACGGTCAGCGCTTTGGAGTAATCCGCCGTTTCAATCGCAGACAGATCGCCGTCGGTACCGCCGCTGAACTGCATATCCTCGAAGCCTTCGGTGATCTGCAGCATCTGCGTTTCAACGTCATCAGCTACCACGGCGCGCAGGCGGGTAGAGCCGTTTTCCAGCGCGGTCGGCAGAAACGCCGGAGATCCCATATCGCTTGAGGCGTCGGGATTAAAGGAGATCTGATGTGACTCCAGCTGCGTTTCACCGCCAGCCGCATCAACCTGCTTCAGCGTCAGGATGTAGAAGCCCGGAGCGGTTTTATCCGCCTCCATGCTCAGCGTGCGGTCTGCAGAAGCGTCGCCATCCTCGATGTAAATCATGGCCGCAGCGCCAGCCGCCAGAACCGGGTCGGTCCCTGGCGCGAAGTTGGTGGCCACCACGCTCAGCTCCTGCATGGTGGTATCAGCAGTCAGGGTCAGAGCGGGGATCTTCATTCCCGGCGCCGGCACGCGTACCACATAACCGTCGCCGCCATTTACCGCCGTTGCAACGTGGCGCAGAGGTTCAAAGGCAGCGCCGCTGCGCGGGTGAATCGCCGCGCCCAGCACCGCCTGAAAGTTGTCAGCGGTAACGCGCAGCACGGAGCCAATTTTACCGCGGCGGGAAATGACCAAACCTGCAAAGACAGACGCGCCGCCGGATGTGACCGACGTCGTTGCGTCAGCATTGACTTCACTTATGCCGACGCCAGCCGCCTGGCCTACTGCAAAAGGGATCTTATTCATGTGATATTTCCATGAAATGCCCCCTTAACGGGGGCGTTAAAGGGGATTAGCTGGCAGTACCGGTAGTGGCAGCTTCAGGTGCGGTTTCGCCCTGAATTTTCTTGCCGGTCAGCATGTCGTAAGCGCCTTCTTTCGCATTGGTCAGCGTCAGCTTGGCGAAGTAGTTTTCACCATTGCGCGGGTGCAGCTCGTTGAGGGAAGAACCCCAAAGCGTGGTGCGGTTGACCAGAGACGGGTTGGTTTCGTGGACATACGGGATTGCCGGAACGGCGTCACCGGCGATCAGGCCAGCGTCACCGATGGAATCACCACGGCCATAAAACAGAATGTCCTCTTTGCTCAGTGCGACGCCGTTGGCCACGAACTGATCGCAGATAGCGGTCGGTACTTCGTAGATCGGATAGATGCCAAACAGGGTGCCGATGCGCTGAATGTATGGCGACTGGACGAAGTTCGGATCGGCCTGGAACACGTTAGCCGGAAGGCTTTTCAGGAAGTTTGCCGCCTCGCCACCTGCAAAACCGCCACGGATGCCAGCCTTACGGGTACGGTTCACCATGTCAGTGCTCAGCTGCGTAATGGCATGCTTCAGCAGCGTTACCCACGATTCGTAGGTCTGGCCTTCCGGCAGCGCTACGTCAAACTCACGATTGTAAACGGTGTGGAATGCCATAGTGCGCAGACGCATCATGTCCTGCTCATGGCTCAGCCAGTTACGCATTGCAGTAAACTGCGTGGACGACAGGTTGATGCCAAATTCACGGCTCAGATCGGACGCAGACATCACGGTGTGCTCGGACGCAATAACGAACTGCGACGGCTTGATGGTGAACTCACGCATGGACTGGTTGATAACCGGGATCAGGCCTGGCGCTTTTTCAACGTTGATCTCGACCTGCGCGGCCAGCTCAGTACCTTTAGCCGGCGCATCGGTAAAGGTTACAGCGATGGTGCCTTTGTCGTAATCGACTTTACAGGTAGCCTGGAACTGGTTGCCTTTAACGTCTTTGTCGGAGAAAAACAGGTTGCCATCAGTATCATCGACTTTACTCGGACGACGGTTGATCAGTAGCTTGGTGCGGCCAGCACGGATCGGCATATCCGCGTTCTCAATCGCCTTAATGCTGAAGGTGAAGGTTTTCTTGGTGCCGTCCGGCTGCGCGGCAGCAGGGAACAGGTACAGGCGTTTCATCTGCGAGTAAACCGCCGCAGACTGCATGTGCATTTCATCGCCCTTCTGGAAGGTGCCAAAGCTGGTACCGGCCACGTTCATCAGCTCATAAATCTTCGCTTCGTCGCGCTCGCACGGAACAAAGGTACATGCGTCGCTGGTGGCAGCGCCCAGCACCGCAGGCAGGATCAGCGCTGCAAACTGCGCCTGACGCATTACGCCGTCAGAGGTGCGCATATCAGCAGCCACGGACTCAAACATCGCTTTGCCGTTGCCTTCATGCTTTTCAGCCGCTGATTCGATCATCAGGTTTTCAAGCGCGCGGCTGGCGTTCGCCAGCTGGTCAGCAGGTGGATAGGTGCCATTACGCTCTTTGTATTCGATCATGCTCGACGCCCACGCGGTGCCTACCAGACGGCAAAACTCCGGGTTAACGCCTTCAAACATCGGATCACGGCCAGCCGCCTCGCCAATACTGACGGACATATCCTGGCGGTTAGAAATCATTGAGCCATCTGCGTTGCGCTGTGCGTCAACGGTGAAAGCCATAACGCGCGATGCACGCTGCATAACGTCCTGCTCGCGCTGGCGAGCCGGGGAAATATCTTTACTCACAAGTAGACCCTTTTTTCAGGGCGCGGCTGCGAGGGAACTTTTGACGGGGCAAATTTAGGCGGTTTGTAATTTGCGTTGTGCGATAGGCAAGAAAAAATTGCAATTATGAGGATTTATTTTAGAAATGAATGTACATTTAGGCAATGAATTTGACCACTGGTATACCTCATGGCTTATAAGCTCTACTTTCAATACGCAAACGGCTCCCGCTCACACATGCTTTCGACCGGCAGCCGGCGCGACGCTCAACAGCACCTTGATTACCTTCTGAGTGAGGCCGAACCCCGCTCACTGGCGCAGCAGATCATCATCATGTACGGCTCAGAAATCATTATGGAAGTCAGCCCGACATTAGATGATGACGGGATTCGCGCACTGCCTCGCTGGCGCAAAGCCGGGAATACGCAGCAGATGCACAACCCGGTTACGGCGTCTATTTACATGCCAAGCGCGGCGCGTGATTTTCTGCTGCTGGCGGGTGAGGGCAATCTGGCGGCAGGAATGCGTAAAATCATGCTGGAAACAGGCAGGCCGGAAATCACAGCAGCGTATATGGCAGACACAGCGGGTAATTCTGAAACTGCCGCGCAGCCAGTGAATTGAAAGTCTGAATAAAATAAAATAGCCATACATTAATAAATCATAAGCCGCTATGTCAGCGGCTTTTTTTGCGCGCGATTTGCGCCTTGCAAGGAACACACATGGCTATTATTTCTACTCAGAATAAAAATAAATCCAATCGTAACTACTGCCGAAGCATACTACTGGCTGCATTAGCATCAACTGCCTTCGCTGGCACACCAGCGGTGGCGCAAAACGATATGGCAGCATTTCAATATCAGAAAGTTAGCAGCTACTATCAGGCAATCTGGACTAATCCCATTACTCACAACAGAGTTTATATGGATTCTTCCTGGAACATTACTACAAAGTATGAGAATGGAAACCCAGTCAGCACCTTTAATGATCCAACTATATCTGGTGGATTGAGTGTAGTAATTGGTCAAAGTCAGGAAGATTTAAAAAGTAACGCAGAATACCTTTTGAACACTAACGGTAACGGCGAGTACCATTTTACTCATTCAGAATTTTTTAATTACAAAAACGAATTAACATGGTTTGCATCCGGCTACTTAATAAGTAAGCCAGACCACGGATTTATACTTTACCTGAGAAAATCGGGTTCATCTTTGTACAATGTGCTTGGGATATATACGTTGGATAAAGAAACCAACGATAAAGTGGGGCATCTTAGCTCTAAGTTAGTTGATTCATTCTCTAGGTAAAACAGCCCCGAAGGGCTGCTTTCAGCGACTGGCGTTATAGTCTGATATCAGACCGTTTCGCCGGTTGCATTCATCGACTGAGGCCAGTATTCCTGCCACATAAGCGGGTAACCTGTCGGTGAATCCGGGGATGTTTTCATCCACCTGGCACGGCTGGTAGGCCAGCGCCTTTTGAGGCGGCAGTTCCACCAGCTTTGTGACCGTCACGACTTCGGGAATTAACGGCGCGGGCTTTGTCCCGGAGCATGCGAATAACGCTGGCAGGCAAAGCAGTATGATTAACGCCGGCAAGCAGTATCGCCCGGTTAATTTCATCAATTTCATTCTGACTATCCTCTTTAAGTCTCTGCAGATCCTGCTCAAGCTGCGCCTGTTTCTGCGCGTAGTCCTGGCGTTCTTTTTCCCGTTTCTCCAGCGCCTGCTGCAGCGTCTGCAGCTGCGCCTGCTGCTCAGAGAGCGAGGTTTTAAGCGTGCTGTTATTACCGGTCAGCGTTTTGTTGTTCGCAGTAAGCGTGCTGTTTGCCGCCTCCAGCTGCGCAACGTGCGCAAAGTGATCCGTGACAATCACATATCCCTTATGGCCTGCGGTCAGCAGCACGACGCAGAGCGCCACGGCTACCGCACGCTTGAGCCAGCCGGTCAGGGTGATTTGACTGAACATAGTTACTCCTCGTTGAGCGCAGCCAGAACGGCCGCGGGCATAATGGCGCTGACGGCCTGACCCATAATCGGATCGCCGCTCAGGCCGGACGTAAGCGCAATGGCCACCGCATCCGACATGGCTTTTTTTGCCGTGCTGGTGGACGCGCTGACCTGATCCGCCAGGCGGGCAAGTGCAGACGTACTGCCGGGAAGGGGCAACAGCAGTGCATCGAGCGCGCTGGTAGCCTCGCTCAGCGCGGCTGTTTCCTCTTCGGTGAACGCCGGCGCGGTTGCGGCACTTCCCGTAGCGCCCGGTGCTGCAGCAGCACCTGCTTTTGCGTTAATTGCCCCCATTGCCCCGGAGAGCGCGGAGAGCGATACAGCCTGCAGCAGATCGCCCACTGCGCCTGTAATGGCTTGATCCCCCATTGCGGCCACCAGCGCGAACGCCGGAGCCGGAGAGAGACGATTACCCTTTACGTGACACTCCCATCCGGTTTTCAGCTGCAGCAGCTCTGACGGGCTGCTAAAGGGCTTAACCGCTGCTACGAATCCAGCAGCAGCGCCTGCTGCAGCGTCCAGGCTCGCCGCATAGCCTGACAGCTTCCCGGTATAACCGGAGACGTCCGTCGGATAGGTGACGTCCGGCAACAGCAGCGCCCTGACAGATGCGGCCAGCTGCTCAGCGCGCGCCTGCGCCCCCTCGCACACTACGACCGGCGCTGGCGTAACCATGCCGGAGGCGGAGAGGGCAGCGAACGCGTTGATCTGTTTGTCGTTGTCGAGCATTACTTAACCTCGAATCCGGCTTCGCCCGTGGCGACCACCGATCCGCACGAAACCGGATCGTTGACGCACACAATGCCTTTGCCGTTGATGGTGAACCACGGACGGCCCGTAACAGCCGTGCCGTTGTGAGTACTGCTGCCGTCGGTGTGATCCGGAAACAGCTTGCCGTCCACCAGCACGGGCTTGCCGTTGATGGTGAGCCCCGCGTCAGCCTCAGCGGTCTGACGCGAGGGGAAGCCATCGTGTCCGGAACAAACCGAGTCCAGCGTGCCGGCGGCAGGCATCAGACTGCCCCGGCGCCGGAGCGCGTTTTATTCGTCATCAGGTATCAGCTCCAGATCCCCGCGGGTGTAGTTAAGCGGGCAGGTGTAGTACGGGTGTTTCAGCACGAAGCGCTGCCCGTTATCCAGCCAGTCCACCCGGTCAACTACGCACACTTCACCGTTAAACAGGTTGCCGCGTATGCGCACGCGGGAGCCTTTGCGGATCGGCTTCTCAGCTGCGTCCATCAGGATTCCAGCAGCTCGTAAAAGTCATCAGGGATATCGCTGAACGACATGAACATACCCAGCCAGACGGCGCGGCTTGCGTCGGTGATATAGCGCGACATTTTGACGGTAGACAGCACGTTACTGACCCATTTGGTCTGCGTGCGCTGGTCAAGCGGTGACATTTCATCCCACTTATCCGTAGCCATTTCGCGGGCCAGGTTAAGGGCGTACATGGTGGCCCACATTACCGGCATCAGATCGACGGTTTCCGGCTCGTCCGGCAGCTCTGCCTGCGCTTCCAGATAGAACTCATATGCGACCTGGCAGACGTAGGTTGGTGTCAGCATGTAGCGCGATTCCGGGCGCATGGCCATCAGGCGCACGCGGGTATCTTCTGCCGTGGCGTTTGCCATGATCTGCTCAATCATGATGTTGCGTGTGGCGCGCTGCGACGGGGTAAAGCGCCAGTAAGGCGTTTCCAGCAGCACGCGGGTTTCAGGGGAGTAGTTATATTCGTACTGGAACTGCGGATCTTCGCGCAGCGCCATGCTCAGGTTGTGGAAAAGCTCAAATGCGGTAGGCTTACGGTTGCTCATAATTTACTCTGTTGAGTTAAAGGAAGCGGCACCTTAACCAGTTTGTAATTTGCAGGCGGAGAACAAGAAGGGAATTTATATACTTAGTTTCTGATTAATTTATTTAGAAACCATGTTGCAGTTTTTGTATATTTTGGCTTATAGTCTGGCCTGCGGGCAGGTAGTGCCTGCGCATAAAAAATAAGGAACATTAAATGAAAAACCTTTTTGGAAACGTTGTCCCGATGAGTGGTCTGCCTGTCGACAAAACCGTGCTGGCGTCGTCCGGCAAATCCGGCGTGCAGCTGCTGGACTGTGGCGAGGAATGTCAGGGCCGTTATGAAGTGGTTTCTCAGGGCGTGCTGGTGGCCTGCACCGACAATTACGCGAAAGCGAGTGATTACTACTTTAAAGAGAGCGCACGCATCAGCGCTGAAAGCCAGGCCAGCTATAACGCTAAGGTCAGAGAGGCAGAGTCAGCAGGGCTGAGCGGGTATCGCGTGCGGGATTATGCCAATGACCGCATAACGCTTAGTGACGCGCTGGCGCAGCAGAACACACCGCGCGGCATCCCGGCAGAGTTTCTGCCCGCTCACAATCCAATGTGACGCACCACGAACAAAAAGAACCCCGCACAGAGCGGGGTTTTTTGTTTTAGAGAACAGCAATTATGTCGTCTGCCGTTTTGCGCGTATCGCCCTTACAGGACACGGATCGGCGTGCGGCCAGCGGCATGATCCTGAAGCCGTTACGCGTGTACAAATCCACGACTGACGGCGCGCTGCTGTTGGTAATGACTACCTTAGCGCCGCGCTTGCGCGCTGCCACCAGGCACTCCACCAGCCGCGTCTGATGCTCAAACGTGAAGGCGTTGCCGCTGTAGGCAGTAAAGCCGTTTTCGTCCGGCATCGGCTCATAAGGCGGATCGCAGAAAACCACGTCACCTTCGCCCGCCTGGCCGATCACATCCTCAAACCCGGCGCAGACAAAAGTCATTTCTTTCTGCAGGCCAGCGAAGTGCTGCAGTTCATCCAGCGGAAAGTAGTTTGTCCCTGCCTTTTTGTTCCAGCCCACGTTAAACAGGCCTTTCAGGTTATACCGGCACAGCCCGTTAAAGCAGGTGCGCATCAGCGCCAGGAACAGCGCCGCATGCCGCACCGCGTGCGCCTGGCGTCCGTTAAATTCATCGCGTATGGCCACATAGGCTTCGTTAGTGAGACAGCCCTTTTCCAGCTGGTGAGCCGTATTAATCACGGCGTCCGGGTTGCCCTGCAGCTGATTGAAGAGGTTAATCAGATCCGGGTTGATATCCCCCAGCAGGTTGCGCTTAAAGCCAGCGTTGATGAATACGGTACCGCTGCCAACAAACGGCTCAATCAGGCGCTTCCCGGCTGGCATTACCGCCAGTATTTCATCAAGCACAGAGTGTTTGCCGCCCGCCCATTTCAGGAACGAACGCGGGTATTTGTCCTCTGCAACCTTTCGCGCCGGCGCACGCTTTTTCTTTGCCGCGGGCGCTTCACGGACGTAGGCTACGCCGTGACGGTCAGCAGCAGTAAGGCAGGGCGCTATGTCGATCATCGGCTCAGTAGCGTTACCGCCGCTGCCCGGAGCGCGGCCTATCCAGTTGCCCGGAATCCCGTAAATCGTGCCATCCGTATCAGCGCTATTTTTTGTCGGTGCCTCCGGCGGCGTGGTTGTGGCCACCAGCATGATCTGATTGGCAATGCGATCGCCAATCCAGCGCATAACCGGTACCGCCATAGAGTTACCAATCGCTTTATAACGCGGACCATCAGCCGCCAGGCGGTGCGCTTCTTCTTCAGGCATGTCAGGGTGCGTCAGGCGCAGGTAAGCCAGTTCATCAGCAGCAAGCGCGTTGCGTTTCTTCTCCGGTATCAGTGTCCAGCCATCCGGGAAGCCCTGCAGGCGCTCACATTCTTTAGGCGTCAGGCGCCGGACTTCGCAGCGGGTGACAACAGAAGGGTAGCCCTGTCCGGGCTTTCCGCCGCCGGCCGACAGTGCGCCCGTTATCTGTCCGTCGCCGTTGAACAGGCGGACTTCACCACGGGTGTTTTCAGCAAACGCTGCGTGCTCCTCACAGCGGGCAACACATGGCGCTGCATCACCTTTGCCCGTTTCGCCGGATTCAGCGTTAAGCGTGTGGCACAGTTCGCCCATGTCACTACGCCCTATTTGTGCGTGTTGCAGGCAGTAAGTAATTACTGGTGACTCGTCGGCGCCCGCCTGACTCTGGGTGCATCCGGCAGCATCTGACGCTGGGTATACATCCTTAATCGCACCCTGCCCGCGGTCTTTGGAAGAGAAGGCAACAACGGGAGTGCCGCGCCCGGTACCATCTTCTGAGGCATCATGCCCCTCAGCTGTCAGGGTGTGGCTCACTTCGCCCGTGGCGCTCTGTACTGCGAACGTCTCAACGTCAAAGTCATTACGCTGCCCTTTAGCCGTCAGGCACGCTGCCACATCCAGTGCGCCGGAACAGTTTCCGCCGCCAAAAGCAACAGGAGGAGTATAGCTGCCGTCGCAGTCTGCTGATTTAAGGCCGTTATCGCACTCAGAAACTAAATGACCGGCTGCGGCGTGTGCGAAGTCAGGGCCACCGACTCCAACGCCACTTGCAGTAAGGGCGGCAACTGCCTTCCCCGTTTTTCGGCACGGCGGAGAATCCCGACGCATGCCGTCGAACTCAAGAAGTATTTCTGCGGGATCAACATCGTTTCGAGCACTTGCGACAACGAAGATACGACGGCGGCGTTGGGCCACTCCGAAGTATTGGGCATCAAGGAGTCGCCAGGCGAGTTTGCGCTGTCGCCCATAAACGCAACCAGACTTTGGCCACTTCGGAACATGCTTACGCTCGCTTTTGTTCCAGCGCCAGCCCGGTCCGCTTTTGCCGTGCTCAGGTCTTGGGCCTGGTTCAAATGCTTCATTTTCGCCAGCCATTCCGGCAAGGAAGAATCCAAATGCGTTGTCAGGTGTGCTGAGACTTCCCGGCACGTTTTCCCACAGGTGGACGGCAGGCTGCTCGCCGTTTTCAATTCGTTTTTCATCAATGGCATTCGCTAAATCTACATAAGACAGGGTGAGCTGACCGCGCGGGTCATCGAGGCTTTTACGGAGCCCGGCGATAGAAAACGCCTGGCAGGGGGTGCCGCCAACCATGACGGCCGGCGCCGGAATAGAACCGGCGCGAACGCCGGCCGCAATCTTTGTCATGTCGCCCAGGTTCGGCACGTCCGGGTAACGGTGAGCCAGCACGGCTGCAGGAAACTTTTCTATCTCCGCAAACCATGCTGCTTTCCATCCAAGCCCGTCCCAGGCCACGCTGGCCGCTTCAATGCCGGAACAGACAGAGCCGTAAGTGATCATCGTTTTGCCTCACCGCCCAGCGCATCCACCAGCCCGGAGAAGAAAGCAGAAAATTCGGACGTGAACAGCATAAAATCAGCCAGCATGCGTGCGCGCTGATCCTCACGGTCAATGTCGTCGTTCTGCTCAGTGAGCATGTCGGCATACTTAATGCCCTTGATGCTCAAATCGTCCGCCACACGGCAGAAAATACGCTCCTGCCAGTCAAGGCTCAGGTGCGTGACTACTTTCCCGGCCTGGATATGCGCGCGCACTTCTTCGCTGATTAGATCCTGCTTCTTACAGCGGATTTTGCCGCCTTCTTCCAGAATCGCCGCAAGTCCGGCCTCGTCGCCCAGCATAAAGCCCGCCGGCAGGTCGCCGGAGCGCAGCCATTCAGTCAGCGTGAGCTCGACAGGCTCCTCAGCCATCAGCGGCACAACCGGCAGCGAGCCGATAGTTTTGCGCAGCATAGCGAGCATATCCTCTGCCGCTTTGGCGCTGGCCGCGTCAACGTAGATGCGGCTATTCACGCTGTCTATCCACAGATAAGCCTGCGTGCGGCGGGTAAAGGCGCGCGGCAGCAGCGTGTGAAGGGCTTCATCCTTCAGGGAAACACGTTCGCTGCGACGTACCTTGCGCGCCTCTTCCTGCTCAATTTTCGCCACGCGATCGGCCACAAACTCGTTAAGCGTGGCGGCGGGCATGATCTTGCTTTCGGTCTGACAGCACAGCAGGTACTGCCCGTTTTCAGCCAGCAGCAACTCTTCTGAGGTAACGTTGATCCAGCCTGATTTCGCCATGTCCTGCGCGGTACAGGGAGTAAACGCCATCGTCTGCAGCTGCTGCGCCAGTTCTTCCGCGTCTAACGGAATATCCCGGCTCAGGCTGTAGACCATGACGTTTTTGAAGAAGGGAGATTTCATGCGGCTATGTCTCTTAGATAACAATAGCCGCCATTCTAAATTAATGTTTTAGAATTACACTTAAAATCACTGACTGAACTCAAACTGAGGCGCTTTAGCGCTGAAGGTATCGCCTGAATCAAACACGGTTTTCCCGCCTGCTTTGACCTTCACATTACCGCCCACGTCGATAACCAGATCACCCGGCCCCAGAATGTAAATCTGCCCGCTTTCATTCATGCCTATGCGTGAACCGCTGGCCGTGTTGGTAATTTCATACCCGCCACCAGCGGACCGGAGTTCCAGCAGATTATTACGATGCGAGACAAAATCTTCCGTTGCGCTCAGGGCAGGGCGCGCCGGTGCGCCATCAACAGCTGGTGGCTCGTATGTACTGCCCTGTCCGGAGGCTTCAGGTGCCACGCTTGGCACGCCGCCTGGCGCTGATTGTGCCGCGCCGGTGATAAGCGGCCGGCGCGTGTCCGGGCGCCCGCGCGCGTCGGTGTACGGAAACTCTACCCACACTTCATCCCCCGTTTTGCAGGGAATAAACGCGTTGCCTACAGGCAGCTGGTATTCAGCCCAGGGCAGCGTCTCCGCTTCGACGTCCGCCCACTGCGGTGTAAGGCGGATCTGCGCGCGCATGTGTCCTGACGGGTCTTTGGTGGCCGTGATTACGGCGCGTTGCTTACTCACTGGTTGGGTACTCCTAAAATCATGCGCGTGGTGTAGCCGATGCGATCCTCATGATGAATAGCCGCGGTAACGATAAAGTTTTTCGGCAGCGTCTCGTCAGTCTGGTTTTCCGGGTCATAGCGGTGGATTTGTACGCCTATCACCATGCCAGCGGTAATGTCCGCGTTGCCGCTGACCTCAATATCCAGCTTTGGAATAAGCACGCGCCCCATATTGGTGAGCGTGGCCACGTCGGCATCAGAGATATATTTAACCGGCTTGGATTTATCGCCCACGGCAATGTAGCCATCAGTCATGGAGTAACCCACAAACTGATAATCAGCGCTGCTGGTGGCGGCGGCGTCCTGGTTGATATGGCTCAGCTTGCTTATCGTGTATTCCGCTTTCGGGTTATTGGCCTCGTAGACAACCGCCGGTTTGGTGCCAATGAGTTTGCCTATCTCCTTCATGCAGAACATGCCGCGGGCGCACCACACCAGCGCGCCATGATCCTCTGCCATCTGGCGCAGAACGCCGGACGGCTTCTCGCTCATATTCAGGTGATAGGTCATCGCTTTTTTGAACGCATCAGCCTCGATCGTCAGTGTGCCGGCGAACTCTTTCATGACGTCGCCAGGCTGACGATCGGCGTACAGGCGCACGCGGGCTGAGGGCGTTTTCAGGCGCTTCAGGTCGGCTGACACGGCGATAATGCGCACCACGTCGCCGCTGGCCGGCGCGGACGTAACGAAAAACGTCTCACGGTACGCGCCGCGCTTCCCGGTCGGATCGCCCAGCTCCGCCACCAGCGTTGCGCCGTAGCGGGCGCCCATTTCGTCCATCAGCTTGCCTTCCGGATCGTGCGCCTCCAGCACCAGCAGCGGGGCAGTAAGGGCGGTTTTCTCAATGTAGAGCGCCGACGTTATCCAGCTGCGCGGCAGTTCTTTGTCATTGATGATCACCGACTGCAGGAAGTACTGCATGGGCTTGTTCTTCTGCTCTGCTGCCATCCGTTATGCCCCCGCCGGCGCAAGCTGCGTGTCGTGGCGCACGCTGCGCGCCGTGACTTCGTATGCCGTCAGCACGTCCACCATGACAATCATCGACGTCTGGCAGGCGTAGATGCGCTCCTGAGTGAACGGCGGCGACATATCGCTGTACATGATGGATTTTGCATCCTGAATGCTGCAGTTAAGCTCAACAGGCCAGCCAGCCAGCTTGTCATGCGCCATAAAGCGGGTGGAAAGGCGGGAACGGAAGTTAGCGGCCAGCGTATTGCACATCAGCGACAGCGTATCTTTGTCGCCGGCAATCAGCGTGATGGTGTAGTTCAGCGAGGCCTGCGCGGCTTCGATCTCCGCCAGCGGTTTAGCATCCTGCTCAGACACGATCACATTGGCGTAGTTGCGGCGGTCAATCTCATGATCGTTGTTGTCGTAGGTGATATCGAACCCGCGGGAGAGGTTGATAACCGGCAGCGCGTCGCGGTTGAGGTTCGGCATATCTTCCTGCTTTACGCTGTGGCGTCCGGCGCCCGCCAGGCGGACGGCGCGCAGAAACTCCAGCACGTCATCAAACTTGCCGACGAATACCCGATCCTCCGGTTTGCGTGCCAGGAAGGCGGCGTAGCGCGCTTCATGCGGGCGCGGTGCGACAATGACAGCACCGCGGAACACGTCATTCAGCGCCTTTGCAATGGCGGCATCAGCAGCGGTAAAGCCCGTACTCTGCATCTGGCCGGTGCGCGTGGTGTCCCATTCGCGGGTGCGGGCGAGTAATTGTTTCATTCGATACGTCCGTTGCTGGTGGTGTCAAAGTTGCGGGCGGGAATGCAGTAGTAGAGCGATCCGACGTTCTGCGTGCCGAAGCCGTAAATGCGGTGGACGTACCACCAGCGGCGCGCCAGGGTGCCGCTGGCCATCTCTTCGTTCCACTCAAGAATTGAGCCAACCGGCACGCCTTCTGCAGCAATGCGCAGGATCAGCACGTCATCGGTTAAGCCGTCCTGCTCGTCGCCGGAATCGAGCACCTGGAAACTCTCGCGCTCGTCCGGGCAGTCCAGCACCGTGACAATGGCCGGATCGGCATCCTGATAGCTCAGCGTGCGCTGGTTATTGTTCAGTTCGGTAAACGCGGGTTGTTCAAAGCCGGTTTCGTCGTCCACCTCGCCCACGTCGCGCATATCCGGCAGGTACAGCAGCGCCTGAAACGCGCTGTAGTCGCTCTCTATTGCCTTAACCCAGTCGCGGCGGACCATGTTGTTGAAGGGGGCGTGACCTTTGAAGCGGGGCTTAATCGCCGTGCTCTGCTCGCGTGCCGCCAGGGCATCCGGCAGTAGGGCGCTCAGCGGGTCATAATCTTCACTGCTGCTGCCGTCAGGGTCATCAGCACCGCCAGTGGCAGCGCCATCGGGTGAGGCGGCGGCGGATTCACCAGACGCTTCCAGATCGGTTGCAGCGCTGCTGCTGTCCGGCACATCTTCTGCAGGCGCGGTCTGCTCTGTTTCACTGCGGGTTTCCTCGCTGGTGGAAGGGGGCGTGTCATTAAGAAATTCGTCGTAGCGTCCCATTACTGGTTACCTGCTTTTGTCTGGTTCTTTGCATAGTCGATAAACATTTTTTCCGCCTGCGCGCGCGGCGTGCCGCTCAGCACCAGGGCATCAATGAACGTCTGGCGCTGGATCTTCGCCTGGTCGGCCAGCTGCTGACGCAGCAGCGCGTTTTTCGCCTTTTCGTCCGCCAGCTGCGCCTGCTTTTTCGCCGCACGGGCGCGCTCCGTGGCGGTGACCTTTTTGGCACGGGTCAGCTGGCCGCGCAGCTTGTCGATCCGGCCATCGTCGTTGTTCAGCCGCTTCGCCAGCGCACCCATGCGCTTCTGGTATTTTTCATGCTCGCGCTTTACGGCGGCGGCGTTGGTCTGCGAGTTGCGGTTGCGGTTGAACTTCGCTTTGTCGGCGTCGGTGAAGTGCTCAGTGGTTTTGCGCGGATCGTCGCCGTAGGCGTTGTTGCCGGCGCTTTTGAGCATCGCCTGGCCGATCCGTACCTGCCATGAGGCGGACTGCAGGCGGGTGAAGGCGTGAATGACGTGCTTACAGGCCACGCCTTTCAGATTCGGGTTTTTCTCTTTCGGGTAGGCGTACTCTTTTGGCGGGGCAAGGGCGAAGTTGCCCGCCGTGGCAATGTAGCGGTACCAGTACTGGTGACGGCCACAATCGCAATCAAAAGAGACGCGGCCAGCGCAGAGTCGCTTGGCAATTTTGGCGCTGTCTTTGCCATCAGTGACCTCCTCGATCAGCTGATCCCACTCCTCAAAGCGGAACTTCACGCGGTGATGTTTATCAACCGATACGGCGGACGCCTCCACGCTTACCGTGAGCACGTTGTGTTTGAGCGTGGTGGGCGTGGCGCGCTTAATACCGGAACCGTCATCCACGCGGTTATTGGCGCGCTTAATGTCGATCTGCTGACTGCCCGCCACCAGCTGCGCATACGTGATCCCCGCAACAGCCGCGTTGAACTGCTGGCGTGCGCCGGCGCGGTTTTTCTCAAACCCTTTAAGATCCTCTCTGGTGTAGAAGGTGCCGGACTTCTTTTTGCCCAGGGCAATAATGTCGTCGAGCGCCTTGTTCTTCAGGGTGAGAGGGTTAAGCGTGCGGTGCGCAATGCGGCGCGAACGCCGGCGGTCTTTGTCTATCTGGTCGAACACGCGGGAGAACTCTTTCGAGGAGAGCCCGGCGGTGTCGTAGCGCCCGGATTCGGTGCGGGCAAACGGAGTATCAGCCACTGATTAACTCCGGCTTGCCGCCCGCGTATTCGCGCATGCGGTTACGCAGCCACGCCATATCCGGCAGGGAAAGCGTCTGGCCGGCGGGCAGCGGCTCCATCTCTGACTCAATCCCGCATAGCAGCCGGAAGATCCAGCGCAAATCCGCGTTGCCTTCATAGGCGCGGTATGCCGCCAGGTCAGCGCGGAATATCTCGTCGAGACGGATGGTGTAGTCCTGGTTCTCTTCGTGAAAAGAGGCGGAACGCTTTATGACTTCCTGGTGAAAGAGGCTGCGCAGTACCACATCCTCAATAGAGCGATCGTCGAGGCGGTTATAACTCACAGAATCCGCTCCTCGTCGCTAATGCGCTTCCCGGCCAGCGTCTCCGGTACGGCTTCTGCGGCTTTGATTTTCTCGTAGCCGATAAGGCGCTTAAACGCGTCCATGACGGACGGCTTTTCCTCTACTGCAGCAGCGCTCATGGCGTTAACGTAATCCGCTGACGCCACGTTGTTATAGCCCACGGCAAAGCAGCACAGGATGGTGAGCACATGCTCCGGGCGTATATCGCGCCAGTTGATGCGGTACACCTCCTCACCGCTGGCGTTGTATTCCACCTCCACGATGGAATCGGGGATCTCAAAAGCGCCTTTGTTTTCTTTTGGCAGCGCGAGATTTTCCTGCAGCATGAGCTCGTTGTAACGCTCAATGCCGATCAGCACCGCCGCGCGGCCATCGCTGCCTTTTGCCTTGAGAGAAACGTGATTGCCGCCCACGACGCCTGACACCTTGCCCGTGGCTTCATCTACCAGCACCTTAAAGCCCTGCGCGCGCAGCGTTTCAATATAGGGCGTGAGTTTGGCTACCTGCGCCCGCATGCCCTTTGGCAGCGGCTGCGGCTTTGACATGACCAGCGTGTGATCTTCGTAAATGGCGGTGATCGCCATTGGCTGACTGGTTGAGAGACTGATTACTGCAATTTTCTGTTTCACGTCTGTACCCCTGAAAAGGCGAAAGGCCGCATATAGCGGCCTCTCTGGCTTTTAACGTTCCCAACCGCGCGTTGCAGATTAGGTAAGTTGTCAAAAATTCCATCAGGGAACCGCTAACAGCTTGGGGCGACTTTAAGCGGTTTGTAATTTGCAGTGTTAGTTGTCAATCATTTTTTTTACCCCCCATCAGGCCGTAAATGACTCAAAAAATAGTCAGCTTTATCTTCTGCTATTCAACATCATCAGGCTCAAATGAGTCGCCTTTGCGTAGACTTTCTTCGATAAACAAGAACATACATTCTACAAAAACACTAACGCTTTTAATGTATTCTTCAACAACATTTTTATTAATATCTAGTTCATTACCATCTTTGTCTTTGCCATTCCGGTGAGTTATGGCATGACGCATCGTTACAGCTTTAAATATATTTGCTCTATCGGCTCTAGGTATGCCAAATTTGCTACTACCAAAAACAGCATTATAGTAATGGAAAACATCTAAAATTCTATGATAAAGCAAACTATTCAGGGTATTAAAGATTCTTCTTTCTAAAATTTCACGACCCTTATTATTAAAAATATGTTGGGCTTCAATATTTGTATCCTTAACTCCTTTGAGATTTTTAGCAGCGTTATTTTTAAATTCGTCCTTAGCAAAGGCTGCTGCTCTCAACATTTCACCCAAACAAGTCTCCATTAGACCGATTGTATAGCTCATTCTAATCTTTAATAAAATCTTACTATTCTGGTCTTTATGTCCACTTGAAAGTTCTTCAAGCTCTTTCATTTGGGCTAAGAAATCTTTGTATGGCTTTCTGTGCTTCGTATACTTAGCAACCATATCTCGCTGACTCTGAAATTCGATTCTTTCGTTTATTTCTTCATCAGTAAATGAATCTTCAAAGTCTTCTTGATGGCTAAGGTATTCCTCAGACATTACACCGTTTAAATAATCTTCATAATCTTCATTTATTTCTTCATCTGAACGGGAGTAGTATTCATCTTCCCAATGAACCCATTCGTCACTACCTTCTTCCACATCTTTACCAGCTTTAAAATCAATCCATTTTTTTATAGCTGCTTCTTCCTGCATTTCTATGTGTCTATCACTTGAACTTAGCATTAGCATCTTCCTTTTAGCTTGTTTAATGAACATCGTGCAGCTTATCTTATGGATTATACTTTTGCATGTTATAAATGAAGTCTGTATTTAAATTGGCTAGTTCATAGGACTTAATCATCAGATCATTTTCAGTACCGTTATGCCTGCTGAACTCTGCTTTGCCGCCTGTTATGCCGTCCGCGTGTACTGGCACCAGCCAGGGAAACTCTGTGCGGATGTGTGCTGGCGCGGCATGCTGGTGGTGATATTTGCAAAGGGGTATTTGCAGCAGGTGCGCGCCGGGTTTGGTGCGACCGTCGATGTGATGCAAGCTGATTACCGGTGATTCCTTGCCGTGCTGCAGGCAGGCAATACAGGGTAGTTTGCCTAATGCATCCATAACCACGCGCTCTGCTGCAGTAGGCGTTCGCCCTTTAAGCCCTTTTCCTGACGTGCTGGCGCGCGTTTGCGGCTTCGCTGTTATCCGTGCAGGCTTTTTCTCTTTCAGGCGCTCAGAGGCGCTTATAGCGCGTTTTGCTGCTTTAGCTCTTTGCTCTGCTTTCCACTCCGGGGAGTTACGACGTTCAATCTGCCTGGCAAGCATTCTGCTGGCGCTGGCCTGCTGCTTGTCGTACTGCTGCTGGCGGTACTCCGGATCGGCCTGCTTTGCCGCCTGCCTTTCACGCTGGCGCTGCAGCGCTTTAGCCTGTTTTTCCCGTGCGGCCTGATACTGTAACGCTTCCATAAAAAACCTAATTCTAAATACATTATTTAGAATTGTTGATCGTTTACAAGGCGCTGTAAAGCAATATGAAATTGTCCAATGGACAATCTGCATGCTCTGATCTAGTAACGTGCGTGTTACCTTCCTTGCCAGAAGTGCCACACATTCAGGATTTTAAAAAAAAAGGAGCGCAGCATGTTTGTTTACCCGGTACGGCTCGTTCAGAACACGTCAGCGAGCGTATACGCTATTTCCTGCCGTGATTTGCCATTCCTGTATGCCACAGGCGATTCGGCAGAGAAAGCGCTGCAGAACGCCTCTGAGGCGGTGATTCTGGCGATCAGCGCAGTAATGGGAGAGCGGCGCATGGTGCCAACGGGCAGTAAGGTGCAGAGAGGGGAGCATCTGGTCAGCATCCCAGTGCTGGTGGCCATGAAAGTAGTTTTGCACAACACGATGATTGAGAAAGGCATGCGCAAAGCAGACCTGGGGCGCAGCCTAAACCTGAAGAACCCGCAGATAGAGCGGCTGCTGGATTTGCACCATCCCTCAAAGGTGGAGTTAGTTGAAAAAGC
Source organism: Pantoea sp. PSNIH1 (assembly GCF_007680655.1). NCBI lineage: Bacteria > Pseudomonadati > Pseudomonadota > Gammaproteobacteria > Enterobacterales > Erwiniaceae > Pantoea > Pantoea sp. PSNIH1. Next base: position 59,513 of record NZ_VEIP01000010.1, on the reverse strand, counting down.
TATCCACCAGCTCGGGCGTGCAGTAAGACTCACTGCCGTTGAGGTTTACGCTCCGAACCGGTCAGCATAGAGCGCTGGAATGTGGGTAACTGCATATTCACATCGGTTATCCACTTATCCACCGGATAGATCCAATAATAGTACCGTATAGATCCTTCTTTAAGATCCAACAGATCCCCGCAGCCTTTAGCCTTACTGCCACAAGGGATGAGAAGGGGTCAGGGTGTGCCGTGAGGGGAAAAAGGTGTGCCGTGGGGGGATGAAAGGTGTGCTGTGGGGGGAGAAAGGTGTGCTGTGAGGGGAAAAAGGTGTGCTATGAGGGGAAAGCATGTTATTTTCATGTATAATTCATAATCTGTATGGCTGAATGCGTAAACATATGAAAAGTAAAATGTTAATCTCTGATGTTCTTTATGCTGATACATTGAAGAAAAACAAAGAGCTCACAGTTAACCAACATAATACCGTTCAGCCGGTAGCCATAATGCGGTTAGGTGTGTTTGTACCTAAGCCAGCCAAGAATGCTGCAATAAGTCCGCTGGTAGATGCCTCTGAATTACTGAAAGGGTTATCTCTTGCACGCGCAGAAGGTTATGACAGCATTCAGATCACAGGCCCGCGTCTGGATATGGATACAGATTTTAAGGTTTGGATAGGCATTGTTCGATCTTTTCATGACCACGGTCGTCAGGGAAATTCAATTTCGTTGAAGTTTACTGAGTTTGCCCGTAATTGCGGTTTCCCTTCCAAAAAAATTGACTCTGAATTACGTGAAAACATTCATCAATCTCTGATTAAAATACGTTCCAAGACAATAGCTTTTAAGCGGGGCAAGACAGCTATTGCAGGTTATATAACGGGGCTACTAAAAAGCGGAGGGTACGATTCCTCAGAAGATACAATTGAGCTTGAGGCTGATGAAAGACTATGGGAACTGTATTACTTTGATCATCGAGTATTGCTACAGCAGCACGCTATTAAGGCATTGCCGAAGAAAGAGATAGCGCAGGCTTTGTATACATTTATTGAAAGCCTTCCTGCTAAACCTCAGCCTGTATCTTTTGCTCGTATTCGTGACCGGCTATCACTTACAAGCCTGGTAAAAGAGCAGAACAGAATGATTAAAAACGCTGTGAAGCAGCTACAAGACATAGGTTATCTGGAAGCATCTGTTGTAAAAGAAGGCCGGGAAAATTACGTTTTAATTCATAAACGTAACCCAAAGTTGAAGCCTTAGCCTATGACTCAAGGTGTGCTGTGAGGGGATAGAAGGTGGTTGGTTAAGGGAAAAAGGTGTGCTGTGGGGGGAATCTTTAGCTCGCTTCCTCCAATAATCAGATACATGATAGAAATGCGCCTGTTTTTTATACTCCGACGAACACTTATTGATCATGATTTGCACTAAAACCTACTCGCTTCAACACATCCATCAAGCGCCTCCCCTTACAGCCCACCTTTTTCCCCTCACAGCACACCTTTATGTGATGGAACACGCAAAAAACGACACATTGGATCAACCTTAAAAAATAAATAAAAACAGTTATATAGTCAGGATAAGGTGTGCCGTGAGGGGAAGTGAAGGAGTTAACCGATAAGAGGCATTTTTGATTATTAAAAATGTAGAGAATAAGGTCGCCTAACAACAATTTCAGGCATTTAAACGCAGGTATGAGGGTGGACATGATTATGATTTGAGCTTTGGAGTAGTTTATGTGACGGCTCTCCTTTTCAATCACGCCTTTTTTCTCCTTTGAGTACTGTGGTTCCCCCCACGGCACACCTTTTTCCCTTTATCACCCACCATCTATGGAAAAAAACACTTTCCTATCAATATCATATGAAGCGTTTGAAAATCATAGCTGAGGGCAATCACTACACATTACCTCTGGGCTAATACTGCCGCGGCTGGTGGTGCAGAACGCTGGCAATGATGTTTGCAAACATGATAGCCACCAGCATTTCGCCGGAAAGTGTTTGTAAACATGATGGACGCTGCTCAAGCACGATAAACCGCCCTGGCGCAATTGAGCTGGTACGCTCGTCAGCATGTTTATAAACACTTTTCAGCCTGGCACCCGATCCTATCATGTTTATAAACACTGTTAGTCTATTCATGGCAACGGCTGACGCCTGCCATGAACCAGCAACACGGCAGCGATTGGCCGTTCAGGCCGTGAGGGCAATTTCTACACTTCTCACATTTCCACAATCGGCCCTGCCGCTGGTGGCTACCATGAATAGACTAACGTTGCCATGAAACCAGCAACATGAGGGCAAATCTTACATCGCTGGTGGTGGCTGCTGGAAAAGGATATGGAGTATCTGCTGGAACGTCACGCAGGCACCTTTAAAGCGCTGGCTGACAGATAGAGCCTGCGCTGGCCACCAGCATAAAAAAGCCGCATTTAGCGGCTTTTTTGTTGGGCTCAGGATATAGTTTTAAGCAGTGGATAGAGCATGACATTAGAATTAACTGCTTTTCCTCTGTCGTCATATGACACCCACTGCTTTTTCTCAAATACAATGTGATAGTCACCGCGATCAATGCGTAATGGCTGCTCTTTCACGCGTGAATCCCGGAATCCTTTTGCTCTCCAGTACCCGCGCCACTTATCCAATTCAATCTTCTTTAAGCCCAAACAAATCATCATAAAAACATTAGTAATTTAGAATGGCGCGCATTCTCGCCTGAAATCATCCACTGGTCAATTCCCGGCGCTTAATCTTATACTGTATTTTTATACAGCCAAAGGAGGTGGATATGATGCGATTAGAACTAATAGCCAAACCGGCACACACCGCGCCACGACAGGCGTACTTACAGTTTCTGGAGAAGGTGGCAGCAGGTTTTCCGTCGCCGGCAATAGGCTACGAAGATACGCCTCTGGATCTGAATGAGTATTGCGTCCGGGCTAAAACAGCGACCTATTTTGTCCGTTGCCAGGGCGAGTCGATGATTGATGCCGGTATTTTTGACGGCGATCTGCTGGTGGTGGATAAGTCCCGCACGGCAGCAGACGGGCAGATCGTGATTGCCTCAGTGGACGGGGAATTTACGGTAAAAAAGCTGCAGCTGAAGCCGGAGCCGATGCTGCTGGCGATGAACCCGCGCTATAAGCCGATCCCGATTGAGCCGGAGTCACTGGAAATATGGGGCGTGGTCACTTACGTGATCCACAGTACTGACAATGTTTCTTCACAGTGACGTTAACGCGTTCTACGTGTCCGCCGAGCTGGCATTCAGACCGGACCTGTACGGGCGCCCGGTGGTGGTGGCGACGAACAATGACGGGTGCATAGCCGCGCTGAACAAAGAGGCGAAAAACGCAGGGCTGAAGCGGGGCGATCCGCTGTTTAAAATCCGCGACACAATCCGGCGCTATGGCGTGGTGGTATTCAGCAGCAACTACACGCTGTACGACGCATTCAGTAAGCGTTTTCATTCCATTGTGGGTGAGCATGTTCCTAACCTGGAAGCATACTCAATCGACGAGGTATTTGGCTCTCTGGATGGCATGTCAAAGCTGGTGGACTATCAGGCGTTTGGAGAGGCGATCCGCCGGACCGTCATACAGCACACCACGATGAAGTGTGGCGTGGGGATAGCGGAAACCAAGACGCTCTGTAAGGTTGCCACGCACGCAGCAAAGACCTGGCCGAAAACAGGCGGCGTGGTGGTGCTGACCGACCCGGCGCGGCGTGACAAGCTGCTGTCGCTGCTGGACGTGTCCGAAACGTGGGGAGTAGGGAGCCGGATAGCTGCCAGGCTTCGCATGATGAACATCAAGACGATGCTAGACCTTGCCCGCGCTGATACAACCACGATCCGCAAAACGTTTAATGTGATGCTGGAGCGCACGGTAAGAGAGCTGCGCGGCGAACGTTGCTTTGAGCTCGAGGAGAACCCGCCCACGAAGCAGCAGATTGTGGTGAGCCGATCCTTTGGCAAGCGCCTCACCAGCCTGGACGAAGTGAGCAACGCAGTTTGCTTCTTTGCCACCAGCGCCGGCGAAAAGCTGCGGCGTGAAAAGCAGTATTGCCGGAATATCACGGTATTCATCCAGACCAGCAAACACGATCCGAACTACCCGTATTACTCGCGCGGCGCCAGCCATTCGTTTACCACGGCCACACAGGACACGCGCGATCTGATTGATGCCGCCGTTCGCGGCCTGCGGGCTATCTGGCGCGATGGCTACCAGTATGCAAAGGCAGGCGTGATGCTGGGGGAGTTTTGCGGCTCAGAGCAGCAGTTAAACCTGTTTGATGAAGCGCCGCCGCGACCCGGCAGCGATAAGCTGATGGCTGTCATGGACAAACTGAACAGCTATCAGCGCGGCACGCTTTTTCTGGCAGGGCAGGGCGTGAATCCGGCTTACCAGATGAAACGCGAAATGCTCTCACCGCGCTACCTCACGCGATGGGAAGAATTGCCAGTCGTGAAACTAAAATAGCCGGGATTAATCCCTGGAATTACAGTAATTTAGGTTAAGTGTACTCAGCCATTATGTTATTCCGATTTATTTGCTGAAAGAGCCGATCAAATGTTGATCACCTTTTAGAATGTGCATACAATCAGAAAAAACTGAAAACGTACATTTTGAGTGCGTTAATTTTCCGGACAGGGAGTTTTACGGATATGGCTGATATTTTATACACTGCGATGATGGGCTTTTATGCGCTGCTGGCGCTGGCTTCTTCTGTAGTTATGTGCCGATTACCCGGCATGATCAAAGCATTTGATGCCGAAGTAGCAAAAAATAACCTGTCTGCCTGATCACCGCTTTACACATCGCGTAACCCCTCATTTTTCTCATTCCCGGCTGGCTACACATTGCGCCAGCCGGAAATGACGCCTCATTTCGTCAAAATATAACACTAACAAACAAAATTAATTTAGAATCCAGATTACTAATTATGAAATTGACCAGTGGATTGCAGAACTTGACCAGTAAAAGTACCTCTCCTTCTTTAAACCAGCCGGCGCTTATCGGGGCCATCATGTCAGAAATTGGCAATCAGCAACCGGGTGCAACCATCAGCGCCGCACAGTTCAAAGCGATCACCAAAGCCGCTAACAAGGTTATCGACGCTTTCAGGCCTGAAGCCGCTGAACAGGCTGATGAATAATGATCATAGCGCTGGCGTCCGATTTAAGCGCATGGAGGGTATGTAGATGCCGGTAAGCAGAGCACAGCTATTTACTCTGCGCAGAATGCGCAACGGAACCCGCTACATGATGCGGGGCGACAAGGGCTATGGCATTGAAGTTCGCTATGACGTTGCGACCGGGAACCGTGACGATGTTAATTGCCGCAGTCTCGCACCGCTGATGCGCAGCGGGCTTATCCGCTTCAAGACCAAACCCACAGACATGACACGCTACTACGAAGTGGATCTGACTCCACAAGGTGTTACAGCAGCGAAAGGGAATATTCAATGAGCCAGGCAGTAAAACATTACCCGATGCCGGTTGTGCCGGCGGAGCTGGTGGAGCCTTTGATCCGCTTTCTGTCCGACCGTGAGGAGCGTATCGAGTTTCCACCTCATATGTTTTCAATACTAAACGCTTTGGGGGAGGAGATCGCGCTGGCCGCACTGACTGCAAAGCCTGCCGGGTACACGATTGTTACCGGAGCAGGTAACACATTATTCAGGAAGCATAGGCCAAGACTTCGTGTAACCAACGAAGCCCCCGTGCCGGTTTATACCGCTCCACCAGCGTTAGTGAGTACCGGGCAATGAACCTTCGTAAATTTTTTCGCCTGAAAGCGCCCTGCGCAAATTGCCCGTTTTTAAAAGTGGGTGGCATAGAGCTGAACACCGGACGGCTGGAGGGGATCAAAGCTAACCTTCTGCGCGATGATTTCAGTTCGTTTTACTGCCACAAAACCACGCATCTGACAGGCGAGGAAGAGGACCAGGACGGCGAACAGGGTTACACCGCGTCCGGCAGAGAGGCACACTGCGCCGGTGCAGCCGCCTTTCTGCTTTCCCGCGGCCGTCAGAACATCGCCATGCGCCTGGCGTTTGATGAAGGGGTAATAAAGCCCGCTGATTTTGAACCGGCAATCGCCATGATCGACACGAAAGACTGAGGACACCACCATGATTACCGATCGCATCACCGACGACGAGCTGAAATTGTTCGCGGCAGAGCCTAAAAACAATCTGGCGCTGATGCCTAATCACGCCATGACGCAGAAGATGGCCGCAGAGCTGCTGGCGCTGCGACACGCTGCCGCTGAGCTGGTGGAGATAACACGGGCAGGGCTGGAATATATTGACGCCATCCCGGCGGACATAGCCAGTAAGTTTGAAGCAATGCCGGGGTTTAGCCGTGACTGGGCGGAGGACACTATTAACGAGGCCAGGCAGCTGCTGCTGACTGGACAGCCGCGCTATTAGTCAGCTTTTGGGTGCATTTTTGGAGTTACCCGGCGCGTGCCTTCTTCGATTTCTTTACGAAGTTCCGCCGCGCGGGCTTTCACGCGAGCGCGGCGTTCCGGGGTGAGCCTGTCCATTAATTCTTTCAGTGTTGCCATGTTGTTTTCTCCTAATTATCAGGCACAGCGACGGCGTTCTATCAGCATATGTGCCATAGATTCCACTTCCTCAAAATCTCTTGAGGCTGCGGTTCTCAGTATCAGGTTCCATTTACTGAGTGTGCGCGCATTTTTAGCCAGATCGCTTCCTGCTTTCACGCGTCCACTTTCTTCCAGCCAGGCTGCTACTTCTGACCAGTCCCAAAGAGGAGACTGGCCTTTTATGCGCTGGACGGGGCAGGGAAAATTGCCGTTGCCGCGTGTGCCGTCTTTGAGCATGGCGATTGCCTGGCGTGACATTTCGGTATTATCTGCAATGTCGCTTAGTCCCACCAGCGCCGAATCGACAGACGCTACTACAGCGCCGATTCCGGCTGATTCAACGTTTTCAACCGCCGACATAATGGCTTCATGCAGGGATTCTGCTTCGCGGTCAAACTCCAGATAAACGGCGTGGCCGTATGCGCAAATCAGCGCATCATCACAGCCGCTTTCAAACAGCGCATCTTCCAGTCCTTCGGTCTCATACGTTACGCCTGAGAGTGTCAGAGTGAAGTTATAAAGCGCCATAGTACCTCTTCTTTTTCGTGGGTGTGTAACTCGGTAAAGAGCGGCGTTAACCACTCCTTACCGGGCAAAATCATGTGCAGTGATCGACCTTGCGCCTGATTTGCTTCGCGTGGTTCTCCGGGCTTCGCGGAGTAGACCACACACTCATTTGATGATCTCGGTGTTCATCTTCTGGATTACCGCAGCGCAGCTTGCAAAAGCAGTGAGCTGAATCGCCCGGTGGAACCCAAACCCAGCCTTTCGTTAACGCATAATCAATGGCTGCCTGAATATGCTTGTTCGGATGTTTCTTCATTCTCCTCCGAATAACAGTATTCTATTCTCCGTGTTGACATCCGTCAACGGTGGTAACTCTATCCGTTGATGCCCGCACCCCCTGACTACCTGGTCACGCGCTGCTGACTGCCAGCCCGGACTAACGACAAGATAATCTATTTTGCTTGTATTGACAAGCAAAACCTTTGCCTGTACATTACACCTCATGGCGCAACGGTGCGCCGTCGCCCTGGCGCACCAGGCATAAAAGGAACCTCTTCATGACTCACGCATCAATGACTTCTACCGCCGCTATCCAGCATATGTCTCACACCCTGACCGGTGCGATTGCTCAGAGCCACCAGCCTGGTTTCGTCGCTGCTGAAGCGTATGCGGATATCAAAGCCAACTATGAGCTGGTGGCCTCCAGCTGTACTGACCTGGCAACCGTAGTCTGGCTGCGCAACAACATCTGCTTTGGTTACATAGGCGATGACTGCACCTTTGAAGAGGTCAATCTGCAATACCGTGATCACTATGACTTCATCCTCAAGTCTGGCTGGCGTCCGGGTACTGCACCTGCGAATAAGCTGGTGCTCAGCAATATGTATGAGCTGGACTGGTGGGAACCACAGGATATCGTGGTAACAGCCCACACCGACACTGAAGTCAGCGGCACAGCCACCATGACAGACACTGAGGGCGAGTATCAGTTTTCGTTTGAGTGGACGATGATCATGGGCGAAGAGGCCGAGCAGTACGATATACCGTTCATGGTAAACATCACGGCAGCACGCTTTACCCTGCCGTATGAGTTTGAACTGTTTGAAGATGACGGACGCCCGCTCGATGCGCTGACAGCTTTGCAGGAAATGGATTGCGGTCTGGGATTTTGTGTTGAGTTCTTCCCGGACGTTTACAAACAATACGCTCCGGCTAAAGGAGCCACTGAACGAGGTTAATTATGACCGATAAAGCACGCGACCCACGGGCTTTAAACTCAGTTAAGGGAGACGTCCCGGCGACGTCTCAGATTCAGATGCGCGTTACGCCTGATATCAAAGCCCGCTATGTCACTCAGGCACGGCGGGAGGGCATGAAGCTGTCAGAGTGGATTCAGCTTCACCTTAATGCGGTGTGCGATAAAGCAGAGGCTGATCGTCAGTGGGAAGAGAAGATCGCCGAGAATAATAAATATTTCCGCATTTACAGAAAGCGGGATAACACCTGGAGAAAGCAATCACCGCGTACTGACATATTTGGGATGCCATATCCTGATTACACTGACAACGAATCAGAGGCAGGCATCTGGCTAAAAATCGAAATTCGCGCCGCGTCATATAACCCGTATTCACATATGCATCTTCGGGAGGGTGAAGAACTCATTGAGTCTACGCCAACGCGAGATCAGCTTGAGTTGCGTGCCTGGCTATCGGACTAGCCCCCGACTACCACAGAAAAGCAATGACAGGATTAGAACACCAGTGATTAAACAGGAAATCAGGGCGCTGTTTCTGGCGCACGGCTTCAAAATGGAGCATCAACCTGACGGCAGTACCGATTTTGACCCGGCGTATTACAGCGTCGCTCAGGCGCTCGCAGAGCGATTTAATGATATTTACGGGCAACCAGTAGGAAACGTGGAGATCGCCGCTGCTGGTGGCGCAGAGGCGCGAACAATGCCGCTCTTTCACGATAAGGCAGCGAGTATTGAGTTTCCCGTGTATGTCATGCGTGAGCCGTCCCAAAAGCCCGCGCTGGCCACCAGCAACAATCCGGCGTTCGTGCGCTGATGGACGAACGATTGAGGCAGTACGGCTGGAACTCATTTGAGGGCTGGCCGGAAAGTGAAGTGCGCGACTTCCTGACTAACAAATGCCGTATACTCCACGCCCGCCAGCTACCCGACGGCAGCTGGTGCGGGCTGCTGCAGCTGTTGTACACGCTCAGCGTCTGCATGGGGATCACGCCCACTGATGCATATATGTACCGCTGGTGCTTTGAAGATCCGGCAGAGGCAGTACACCTCTACAAAACCGCCGTGGAATGTGACGAAATTCCTGTGCGCCGGGAGTCGCTGGTGGGGCATCGGCATACAACAGGCATGCCGCTGTACGTGGAGTTTGATCAGCTTGGCCTGCCTAAGTGGCGTTAACACCTTTTTACTGACTGACCACCAGCTATCCGGCTGGTGACAGTTTTTTCAACAACAGCAATACAGAACGGTACAAAATGGAAATCAGGATTAATTGCCCGAACTGCGGATCAGGGAGCGTCAAAAAAAGCAGGGCGGTTTTTGAGCAGGGAACTTCTAACACCCGAAGCGTTAGCCATACAGGATGGGTGTCGAGAGGCGGATCGGGTAGTAGTGGAAGCGTAGGACGATCAACGCGTCAGTCAGGCGCAGCAGCACGTAATGCACCAGTACGCAGCAAGAGAGAAGCCCAGGTATTTTGTCTGACTTATGCCGCAACCTTCCTGGCTTTTTTCAATGGCCTGGATGTTGAACTCATGCCGTCGGCGCTGATAGCTCTTTATTTCGGGTTCGTATCGTACTGGATAGCGCGATTCTTCAACCGGCATTACAGACGCAGGTTGAAAGAGGTTTACGAGAAGCAGTGGTACTGCAGTAAATGCGGCGACACATTTTTGCGTGATAACGTTGCCAGCGCATAACACATGGAAAAGGAGCAGGCGCCATGAGCAGTAAGGTCGAAGTAACCGCGCGGATCGATCCGCAGATTAAGGCTGAGGCAGAGGCCGTACTGGCACAAACAGGGCTGTCGATGGCCGCGTTCCTGCGTCTCTCTCTGGCGCAGCTGGTGGAGAAGCAGGCAATCCCGTTCACCACCGGGGCCACCAGCCCGCAGGAATAACAGATCCACTTAAAGCAGGCGCTCTCTACGCCTGCATGGCGGTTGCCCTCAGCCGCCACCATTCCTAAAATGCGCCCTTCTTTACGCTACACAGACGATTTTCTTACGAAATTATGACACAACAGCTCAAATCTATTCAGGCGCTGCGCGGGCTTGCCTGCCTTGCCGTCGTTACCTTTCATTTCCGCTACCAGATAAAGGCGCACTACCCGGCATTAACCAAACTGCTTTCAACCGGCGCTATTGGTGTGGATCTGTTTTTCATCCTCAGCGGCTTTGTTATCACGCTCTCTGTATCGCGCATGGGTACTGGCTTTGCTGCAGCGGGTGACTTCCTGAAGCGCCGCGCGCTGCGCCTGCTGCCCGCCTACTTCATTCTGCTGCTGATTAACTTCCTGTTAAGCGGGGCAATGGCGACGTTTCACTATGCTGATAAGACGCAGGCGCTGATTAGCGCGGCGACGCTCTCTGTCTACCTGCCGCAGCACGCGCCGTTTTACGTGGACGACAGCGGGTTTATGGGCGTGCGCTGGACGCTCAACTATGAGTTTCTGTTTTACCTGATGATGGCCGTATGCCTGCTGGTGCGCGCACGCTGGGTGGCGCTGGCCACAATGCTGGGCGCGGTGCTGGTGGCAGTACCTATGGCAGCAGGCCACCAGCCGACGCTGCTGGTGCGCGGATATGACATGGGTTACGCCTACCTTAACCTGATGACCAATCCGATTATCTGGCAGTTTGCCGCGGGCGTGCTGATTGGCCTGGTTTACCCGTACATGGCGCGTCTGCCGGTGGCAACCCGTGTGCCGTTCCTGCTGGCAGCGGTTGCCCTGTTTGTGCAGCACATTATCAGCCACCAGCATATCGGGCATGGTCTGATGGCGTCCGGTACCGTGCTGGCGCTGCTGCTGGCCGCTGTAGCATTCAACGACAGCTGGTTAGGCCGCATCACGCCGCGCTGGCTGGTGTTCCTGGGGGATATCTCTTTCTCCGTCTACCTGATCCACATTGTGACCAAAGACCGGTTATCGAAATCCTTTACGGATCAGGGTATGGCGTTCTTCGTGTGCAACGTCCTGCTGGCGCTGCTGCTCGGCTGGCTCAGCTACCGTTATATTGAGCCAATTGGACAGAAGATTGTGCGCCGGCGCAAAGAGAAAGCGCTCCGCACCGCAAGCGATGCCGCATAGCCCGTAACCCTTCTGCAGCAAGGCTTTGAGCCTGTCAGCTATACTTAGTGAACAGGCTCAACAAAGGAGTAAGCGATGAAATGTCCGACATGCGGTGCAGAGGCTTTTGTTTACGACACGCGCGACGTCCAGCTGAATACGGGCAACCCGGATGACATTGTAGAGGATGTAAAAGGGAGTCATTGCCTGGCCTGCGGAGAGGTGATCGTGGATATGTCAGAGGCCGATTCATTCATGAGGAAGGTCAGCGCACTGGAAGCTGCAGCGGCACACAATCATTGACACAACAGCCCGCATCAAGCGGGCTTTTTAATGCCTTGAGTTACTGAAATGCATAACTGGCAAGTAAACTTATCAAATTCTGCAAAGCTAGCTTTGCAAAAATCAATTAAATCATAAACATACATAGATTTTTGTGGTAAGTGGTGAGTGAGCCTTGTATGGTGACTACAAACACCACATACGATGAATCTGCCCATGACTGACCAGCCAAACCGCCGCGCCCGCCAGCTTGTAACTGACCTTGAACAAATCCAGCAAGACTTATCGCAAAAGGATTTTTGCTGGTTGAATGTTGTCGATCTTACTGATTACAAGGTGTTCCATATGGTCAATGAGACTGATGGCCGTGCAACCATTTCTGTTACATGCTCGCCTAATCTGGTTTCAGTGGCATTTTGGGACACACGCAACGGGTATATGTTCAAAACTAAAACCCGAAATCCGCTTACAGTCATGATTGCTGAAGAACCCATATGTCCGGAAGATTGGGAACAGAATCTGTTCTCACACTCTAATAACGGACCAGAGCAGGAAGGCTACTATTGGGACTGGACCGGTTACTCGATGGCGTTAACTGATCTAACAGAAGAGTGGAGCGAGGACAGAAAGCTGACGACTGATCGAATCACCAGGAATGCATTGCGATCTTCAATCCGGCAAGCTGATAAGATTATCGGCGTTGCTCCCTCTCTGGCTGATGTAGTAAGCCTGAATAATAGCTGGCAGGATAAGTGGCATCCCTTACCAGAACTAGTGCCTGTTGACGACTACCTGATATGGCACAGGCCATTTCTGCGCGCGCTGGCCGTCATTTATCAGCTGTCTACAAACCCACCAGCGTGATGTGTTTCTTCACCGTTAGCGCCTCATAAAGCGCTTTAGCCAGACTTGCAGGCTCCACTAAGCCAGCCCCTGACTGCGCCCCGTCTGGATCGGCCCGGAATGATTTAATGCGCAGCAGGGTGTTTATGCCGCTCACGCGCTCCAGTTCCAGCACCGCCAGCGTCCGGTAGCACGTCCCTCCTTCCGTCTGTATGGCGTCCATCTCAATGACAGCAGCACTGGGAGCCGTGCTGTTGTAGATGACGTGGCAACGCGCACCGTTCAGGATGAACGTGTCGATAATTTCATGTAACTGTTGTACAGATTCTGCACTATAGGATGCGGGCATAATAAACATGGTCATTCCCTCTGACGTGGACTTATGAACAGCCAGCATAGGCGAAGCCGCAGAAAGGGAAAGTGATTGTTTTTCCAGCACAAATAGCGATGACAGCGGTGATAATGACTGGCGTGATGTTAATTCCAGATGTGGCTGGCGCTGGTGGAACGTGCCGGCGCGGATAATTACCTCGGGCGGACGCGGGCTGGCGTAAAAAAACTGCCCGCGCGGGGCGGGCCAGGCGAATCAAAAGGGGGAAATCTCGTAGCACGCCTGCAGGGCGTAACCTGCAAGCGCAACGGCATATTACACGGGAAAGGTTAGTCTTAAATTAAGAATATTCTCTGTACAAAACCGTAAATCGTTCAGCTGCAGCAGCGCTGCGCCAGCGCCCGCCGGCAGCAAAAAAATGACCCGCAGGAGCGGGCCAACAGAGTAGGACTTATCATTATTTTTAGAAGCTGATATTAAGAGTAGTTGAAGCGGCGGGCGCCAGCCAGCAGGCGTAAAAAAACCCGCCAGAGCGGGTTAAGTCATTCAAACGGAGGTTTTATCTCACTCGCGGCCACGATACGCGGTTGCGGTGAGAGAGAACAGAGTAAAGCCTTTCAATTCAGATAACTGCGATACCGCGCTCACGGTTTAAATTACAAACCGCTTAACCTGGCCCCTTTGACTCTGAGGCCACCAGCATGAAAAACGAAACCTTCACACCCGTACCAGTCGTCGCCGGCGAAACGCTTTCCGTCAGAGAGGGCATCGGCCTGTCTTATCCGCTTGCCCCGGTGCCACTGGTGATGACGTTAATCGGCAACGACGGCACGCGGGCGCAGCTTACAGTGAATAACGGAAAGGTGACGTTTGAGGGCGATCCTGACGCTGCAGCGGAGATGTTTATCGAGGCGGTGACGCGCCGGCACGCGCAGCAATGGGCCGAACAGCAGGCGAGGCTGGATAAAGCGGAGGCGCAGCTGGCGCAGTACTCGCACCATAATGGCCTGATGATGCTCTCACAGCGGCTGGTGGACGCAGAGAAAGAGCGCGACACGCTATGGGCGGAAGTTCACCGCCTGCGGTCGGGCGGTAACGTTCACTGTAATCAGTGTATAAGCTGTAGTGAGTGAGTTAGAGCCAATAAAAAAGCCCCTGTCACGGGGCTTTTGGCAAGGCTGCATGGGTCACTTAATCAAAGGCTATAATCGCATCTAATTTAGATAGTGGGGTAGTTAATTTACCCCAGCTCCGCACACTGCCTGATGCTGATCAGCGTTACCGGTGCTTATTCCGCTGCCGCCGGCGCAGCCTCTGACGCTGCGGCCACCAGCTCCGGCTCAGGCTGTGGGGCGTCAGTTTTCGCCTTTCCCAGCGCAATCGTGCGCAGCAGCTGCGCTTTTTCAACCGCTTCCTGCACCAGATCCTGATCCATACCCACTACAGCATATTTATCCAGGCCTTCCATGCGGTAACGGTCGAGCTCCGGCACGAACTGCAGCATGTTCTTTTCGTTATCCGGCGTCAGGTAGACCAGCTGCCCCTGCGCGTCTGCGCCGGCAGGGAACAACACCCAGGCACGCTGGCCCACGCCCAGAACCTGCAGGAACAGCAGGGAAACCGCCAGCGGCAGAGACTGCGACGCGCAGCTGACGTGCTGCTGCCTGTCTACCAGCAGGCCGTGGCTCTGCACATCATAGGGGTTAAAGCGGGAAACGGTCTCCGCGCGCCACTGGCCCGCCAGGGAACCCGACACAAACGCTTCGCCGGTTACGTTCATCGGCAGCTGGCTCATGAGGTGCTGCGCAAAGCTATGATCCATTGACGGCATCAGCAGGCGGGCGCCCGTTTTCTCATTGATGGCTTTCACCGCTGCGGCGCGTTCTTCGTCGTCCGCCGGCAGCGGCTGCTCATGCGCCAGCCAATATGCTTCGTTCTGGTTGTTCCAGACGGTTACACCATCAACGTCTTTCGATTCAAAACCCAGTGTGGCCAGCAGGGCGATTTCCAGATCGGCAGGGCTGATCTCGCCTTTCCCGTTAAGCTCAATGGACGTTTTGCTGCTCAGAATATATTTGGTCATGGTCTGGCCTTACTTGCTGGTGGTTTTCTTGGTGGTCGTGGTGGTTTTGGTCTCTTCAGCTGGCTCAGCATCCGACGACTCTGCAGGGGCATCCTGCGACGTTACAGGCACGTCGATTGGTGCTGGCTCCTGCGAAACTGCTGCGGTGCTGTCGTCGGCCGGCGTGCTGTCGGCAGCAGGCGTCGGATCGGTTTCCGCCGGGGTGGTGGAGCCAAAGCCGTTGTCGCCGCGGTCGGTTTCGGACAGTTCATCAACTTCTGTCCAGGTGACAGGCTCCACCTTCTCAATCACGGCCTGCGCAATGACCATGCCCGCCTTCGGCTCGATGGCCAGACCGCCTTCGTCGGCAATCATGCGCAGCTTGATCTCGCCGCGGTAGTCGCTGTCGATGATGGCCACGCAGTTAGACGGGCGCAGGAAGTTAGCGGTACCCAGCCCGGAACGCGCGTAAATCTTCATGCAGTAGCCCTCGGGGATCTCCACGGCCAGCCCGGTAGTAATCCACCACGCGCGCGGCTGGCGGGCGCCGCCCTGCGTCTGTACAACGTTGAGTTTCACGTCCAGCGCGGTGATATCCCACGCTGCAGCGCCTTTTGAGCCACGGAAAGGCAGGACGGCATCAGGGGTGAGGCGTTTAATCTTTACTTCAGGCATGACTTACTCCGGGTTTTTGAAGGTGTAATGACGGCGGTAGCTTGTCGAAAGAGGCGCAAGCGGGACGTCGTGAAATTCCACCAGCCCGCGCTCAATCAGGCGGCGGACGGGTTTAAGAAACTGCGCGCGGATCACGCCGTACTCGTTGAAAACGTCTGATGCAGTAATGACGTTTTTCTGGTTGAGCAGGGCGAGAATGTTGTTTTCCATCTTGGACATGCGGACCGGCGCAAGGGACGCAATAAATTTCACGGGGCGCGCCAGGCGATAGCTTTTCTCCGGCGACAGTTTGATCAGGCCGATATCCATCAGATCGGCCAGCGACTCGCGGATAGCGCAGGCGGACGTGTCAGCGGGCAGGGCGGCGGTAATGCCCCGGCGCAGGGCTGATGGCTTCTCGGTCAGCAGCGCCAGAATAGCGGAAGCGGTTTCCGGGTACCTGGCGCGAAAAATACCTAATTTAGTTAAAAGTCTGCTCAAAGTTCTGTTATCCTTGCCAGTGGTTTATTTCAGAATCCAAAACCCAATGGTTATGAGTAAACCCGATTGAACGGAATCAGGGAGCCAGCGATGGCTCCCTTTTTCTTTAGTCCTGCGTCCACTTCTCGCCCGTATCAGCACACTCCACGCCATGACACACGCGCCCCTGATCCAGACGGTAGGCCATGCCCCCCTGCTTTATGCGTTTGCGGCAGTGCTGCGCGCCTGACAGATAGGCATGCGGAACGGCGGAATCAATCGCCCCTTCCTCGGTGCACAAGCCGTCCTCAGCATCGCTGTAGCCGCGGGCAAACTCGTCCAGCACTTCGCGCCGATCCTCAAAACGTATTGTTTCGCCCCGGTCCTGGCAGCGGGCGTACTCAATCGCGCCATACTTCGCCAGGCTGGCAATAGTTTTGGGGTGCCTGAAAATCTCCTCGCCCCAGTAATGCCCGGTGCAGGAGTCAACGTAGGAGCCGTTGGAATAGGTGCCGATAGGATTAGAGACGTCGTGTGCGGTCGCCACTGCGACAAAGAAGTTAACGACGTTGCCGGTAACAGACATTATTGCCCCGCAAAAAGCCGCTGGCGGCTGCTGAACATGGTTTTACCCTGCTGGCTGAATGCGTCGTCCACCAGCCTGACAAATCCGGCAAATTCCTTTCTGTAATACTCCAGGAGTTTATTTGCGGCGCGGTCGGTGATGTTGGAAACGTAGTAGCAGGCGCTGTGTCGGTCGCGGTAGGTCTTATCGAGGGTCAGCAGCGGGGCTGCTTCTGACAGGGTGCTGACACCAAACTCCACCAGCGCAACTCCGCCGCGCATAATGGCGGTAAAGCTCAGCTGGTGGGCGTCTATGTCAAAGGTGCGGTGCAGCAGTATCTGTTGTATGGCCATCGTTAATCGCAGGTGCGGGACGGCCTGAATTGTGGGCTAAAAAACGCCATGTTACAACGGTAATTTATTTAGAATTATGTGTGTTTCATATCGGTCATTCTCCGTCGAGAATCCCGGACATTTTGCCTTTCTGGCTTTCGGAGCGGCGCAGGTAGCGCATGACGGTTTTTGGGTCAGTCCAGGTGCCTTCCTGCATGATCTGCGTGATGGTCGCGTCGCGCTCCGCCATATCCATTGCTGCGCCCACGCGCGCACTATGGCCGGACCATTTCGTGTAGCGCCCTTTATTGTCTTTAACCGGATCTTTACCCAGCAAATCCCACGCGTCTTTGAAAATCTTCTCAGTGGCCGGGGCGCTCATGGGCTTTTCCGACACGCCGGCCGTGTTGTTATGACGGACGGGGCCAAATATCACGGCGTCGGGGCAGTTAATCAGTCCGGACACGTCCAGCCAGCGCAGCAGGTGGCCGGCGGCAGATTTGCTCAGGTGCTTTATCACGCCGGCAGCGGTCACCATCGTTTTTGTGTGGGTCAGGTTAACAATTACATGGCCGCTTTCGTCGATATCCAGATCGCGCACCCGGATGCGGCTCAGTTCGGACATGCGGCACAGGGTGTTATAGGCCAGATACAGGAACGCCAGATTGCGCATATCGGTGAGTTTGTCAGACCGGCTCATGATGTGCGACAGCAGCTGCAGATCCGGTAGCCGGAACGGAATAGCCTGGCCGGTGCGCTCGCCGCCCACCACGGCCTCGCGCTTGATGCGCTTCATGGCGCGCTGCACGTCCACGTTCAGCAGCAGCTGCGGCAGGCCGCACTGCTTGCACAGCATGTTCATCATGGCGTAGTGCTTTTCGATGGTGCTCGATGCAAGCCCGCTTTCCGCCATGGACAGAAAGTAAATGCGGGCCAGCTCCGGATCGATTGGCAGATACGTCAGGCCGCGCGCGCTGCACCACGTCGCCCAGCGCCGGATCACCGAAAGCAGGTCACGAAAGGTGTTCTCAGAATAAGCGCCTTTATCCGCAATAAAGCGGCGCAGATTATTAGCGACGTCCTGCGGCGTTAATGTGGTTAATTCCGCCGGAATCACGCTGCTTTTAATTTCCGCTAAATCTTTCATTTAAATATTTTCCTTAAAAAACGGCATGGCGTCGCTACGCAAAAGTTATCAAAACGTCAGGGGGGTTATGCGTCAGATTTCACGTAGCGGCGTCTGACTATGCCTCACTGCTGTATAGCTCAGAATCTGTACAAAATGCCACGATGCGCACCAACTGATCATTTGATCATCCAACTACTGATCAAGCATACATGAAAGCTATCAAACTTTATATAAGAGTAATTATTTAAAGTTTCATTTCCCGGCCAAAAACAGGCGCGTCGCGTGCTGAAGCGTCAGAAAAGTGTAAAATTTAGAATCCGGGAGGTTTTTCCGCGTGATCGGTCTCAGGGCTTCATATATGATCATCTGGCAGTCTTGTTTGTTACTTTGGGTTATAGTTCTGACTCGTAACATTGCAGGTAACATAAAGCGTAACTGCGGCGATAACACCTGTGAGAGACATGCGGACTTGTAGATAATTTATAAGGTCACTAAATACGGACTATTCTTAATATAGGGCTTTCTAAGAAGTTATCGTTTTACAGCATTTCTTTGCCCGTCTATATTTCCGCTCATTAAGTCCAGAGAGACTGCACAGCTGCCGCCTAAAAATTTTTGGAACACATTATGCCTAAGTTTAGCGACGTAGAATTTGAACAAAGCTATAAACATTTCCTGCAGGTTCAGCGTGAATGGTTCGGCCTCATTACACCTTTAATCGTGTACTCAGAGGAAAACGCCAATGGCGAAGATGCACGCCCGATTGCCTTCACGAACGACAAAAAGATTCTGGACCGCGCACAGCACCTGATTACCGAATGGCAGCGCTTTGCAGACCTGGCGGACGCCAAGCGCGCAGAGACCCAGGCTAAAACGCTGGCCGTCCATATCTCGGGCTACTCGCCGGTACCGACGATCATGGTAAACCCGCGCAAGGTAACAGTAACCCGTTTTCCCGGAACGTCATCAGGCAAAGCCACCCGTGAGAGCATTCTAAACCGCTATCACCAGCAGCTGCGTAAGCTGGATAAGGTTCCTTTTGCTGCCGGCGCTATCCTCTCACTGAAAGAGGAAATGAAGGCCTTTGAAAACTCACCGGAAGGGGCGCTTTACCGCCTGCGCATGAGCAACTACTTCGATACGCAGGTTATGGCGCGGTTTGATAGCCCGAACGATGAAAGAAACGTGGATAACTACCGTTACGGCGCTCACGGCATGCTGATTTACAGCGAGTACATGGATCTTAAAACGGATTTCACGGCAAACCTGAATCCCTCCAGCGGTGCAGTATCAGTATTTGACCTGATAAAGCCGCTGCCATGCGCCGTGCTGCCGTCCGCCACTGTTTACCTGATGGACGACGTGGACGCCGCCAAGCTCCACCACAAGCAGATTTACGTCATTGAGACGGCTATCTACCAGCGCGAACGCCTGTTTAAAAAGCGCAGCGAGGCGCTGATGCTGCGCTCCAGCACGCAGGAGCAGGCGCAGAAAGCGCAGGAGAAGATTAAAGCTGGCGCAGAAGCCGTTGCTGAACTGAATGCCATGGATCGTGAACTGATGAACATGAAAACAGCAGCCGGCGACACTGAATTGCTGACCGTGCCGGAAATGCGCGCGCGTTATGCAAATGAGTTTGGTCGCCGCAGTGGCCACACTCTGCAGCAGCTGGTGGAGCGTGCACAGAAACTCAGAAAGGTGTAACAGGACAGCATGAAAGGGCGCACAAGCGCCCTTTTTATTGCCTGGCTGGTGGTCACGCCAGCAGCGCGTCCAGCTCCTCCAGCTCTTTGAGTTTGCTCTCCGCAAAGTCTGCCATACCTTCGTCAATCTCTGCCTCTGCCGGACGGTAACCAATCAGGAAGATAAAGCAGTACGTGTCCCAGCGGTCAGGCGACTTGATGTTGAGTTTCTGGCGCATCTGAGGCTTTGGCACCATCATGATCCGCCCCATTTCATCCATGTAATACGGTATCTTCGATCCCTGCTCCGCCGTGTGCTGAAAGGCGTCTATGCGCATCCTGCCGGACCGGACAGCATCAGCGGCCATGATGTTCGCCCAGGCGCGCTGATTCTTGAAGCGCTCGCGCACCTTCTTACTGAACGGCGGTTGCCCCCAGCGGATATTGACCGCATTCACGCCCCGGCGCTCCAGCTGCTTCAGCGTGGCAGAGCCCACGCCGTCACCATCGACGGCAATTGTGATCCCCGGATAGCGCTCCTGCGTGCACTCGTTAGCGATGAAGTCACCGAAGGATATCGGGTCCATCGTGCCAGGCATTTCCACCAGCTTAAACGACACCACGCGCCGCGCATCGCCATGCCCGGACACCCTGCAGATGTTGAGTATCGACTTATCGCGCCCGTTACCGACGTCAGCGGTAGCCACCCAGCCCCAGCCTTTCTCCAGGTATACTTTGCGCCGCGCGGCGCGATCGCACTCGTCACGCCCCAGCAGATAGCCACTGATGTTGCGCGGGAAGCGCCCCAGCACCTTCACCATGTACTCCAGCGAGTCGCGCCCGCCATACTCCAGCAGCTTTTCCCTGATGAATTTCAGGGTAACGTGCGGCGCCTCTTCAGAATTGAGGACAATGGCATTCCAGATCCCGTCCGGGTTATCAGGGTTACGGGCTAATGAATGGTGCGAGTCATAGAAATAGCCGCTTGGCCGCGTGGGCTGCGACATCATCAGCATGCGGTTATCGGTCTCTGTCAGCGCACCACGCATGATAGCGATCGCTTTATCAGAGATACCCGATGCTTCATCGAGGATCAGCAGGATATGCGCGGCGTGCTCGCCGGCCAGCGCCTCCTCGTTACCCAGGCGGAAGCCCTTACAGAGCACTTCCCATATCCCCTTACGCGACTTCTCATAAAACATGGTGTCCGTCAGGGTGAAGTAGTTCTGCAGCCAGGGGTGACGTTTGGCGGCGTTAGCCCAGTAGGTTTTGACGTACTTGAATACGCCCGTTTTAACCTGCCCGATTTTGTTGGCCACGATGATTACGCGCGCATCCGGGAACATGATCATGTAAATCAGCAGCATCATAGCCGTCAGGGATGATTTGCCGGTACCGTGGCCGGACGTTACCGTAGTCTGGCTTCCTGTCTCCTGTACGGAGTTAAGTATCTCTTCCTGCTGCCAGGTGGGGATAAGGCCAAATAGCTCGACTACTGCCGTCGCCCAGTCATAGCGATAGCGGATCACCATGTCGCGCCAGCGCGGATCGGTGGTGACGCTCCTGATGCGTTTTTTGCCGCTCATTCTGCGCCATCCTTGTCTTTCATAACGGATAGCGTATCGGTCATAACGGATTCATCGTCGGACATAACGGATATCTCCGGCGGGATATCGTCGTCGTACAGGTCAGCAGTAGCCTCATAGTCAAAGTTGCCGCTCAGATTGCCCTCGCCTGCGGTTTCGCCGGCGCGCAGCTCTCCGTCTGCCTGGACGTCACCAAACCCGTCTTTGTCCACCAGCGCGGCAACCTCTGCGCGACGCGTTTCAACAAAGGCAGCGGACGCGGCCTGTTGCCGGCGATACTCCTGCGCCTCCAGTTCCAGCTCCGCCTCGCTGACCTGACCGCTTTCATCTACCGGCGGCTCGGCGTTCTTGAGCTCGTTTTCGAGACGTCTGGACAGAGACTCAGGCAGTTTGATGCCGTGGCGCTCGATGTACTCTGCCGTCTGCAGCAGATCCCAGTCCTCCGCCTCGCGCAGCTGGTATGCGCGGCTGATAACTTCGCCGGCATTGTGCGTCAGCGCGTGCTTTTCATTGTCGCGTCGGTTCTTATCGGTACTGCCGGCGATCGCTGCTACCCGTGAGGCGTGGTCATTAACCAGATAGCCCACTTCGATCATCAGCTTGGTCATTTTCAGGATGGGGTGTGGCCCGCCGCCGCCGCCGCCGCCGTCGTCGTCATCGCCCTTCTTTTTGCCGCTGGCCATGTTTTCGGCTTCAAGCTCAAACAGCTCTACCGCACGCGCCGTGGTGCGTTTAAGCAGGTCCATATGCGCCAGCGAGTCAAACAACGCCGTCATGGCGCTGGCTTCCAGCCCCTCGCCCAGCACCTCTAACGCGGACTCATAATCCTGCGGCCGGGGGTAGGCGCGCCGGTTAGCAACCAGCTTGGTTTCATGGCCTTCCTCAAAGGGTTTACCCTCGCCGCGGGGCTTTGCGGTGTGCTTCGGGCGTCCGTCACTTTGATCACCGTCATTTATGATCTTTTTGGCATGTGAAGCATTAGGCTTTTTCTTCCCGCTAGGCTGCGGCGCTGCGTCAGCGCGTGGTTCCAGCACCCCCTCTAAAGCCGCGCTGTGCCTGAGTTTGCGCCCGTTCCGGCGTATGGTGAGGTCGTCTTTTCTGGTGTGATCATTTTGATGATCAGAAGCGTGATCACCCGAATGATCATGATTGTGATCACCACTTTGATCACCCATCGCGGCCAGCGCTTTACCGTTCAGCTCCCGGCGGGCCGTGTTGAATGGCAGGCCATGGTACTCGCAGTACTCTTTGACGGTTATCCCGCTCTCGGCCTTCTGCTCAATGAAAGCCCTTCTGTGTTCATCCCAGTTAACTTTGGACATGGTTTATCGTTCAAATGAGGCCAATAAACCGGGATGGTAAGGAGTCTGTATTTTGCAGTGATCACAATAATGATCACGAAGCGCGCAAACGCATCTGAATTTGTCAGATGCAGAGACACTTTTATAAAAAACTGTGTTATTTTTATGTCTCAATCGAAGTGCGAAATTAACCATTGGGTAAATAAATGTCTAACAAGAAAGCAGTTTTAGTAGCAGTGGATGCTGGTTCCGGAAACGTGACTATTGCCTATGAGGAAAAAGGTCAGTGGGTCTCTCGTATCACGCCATCCCTCGTTGAAGTAGGCCACCAGCAGTCTATTTCCAGCAACGCCTCCTCTATCTGGCTGACAGAAGGCGACTTTGGCAAAGAGACCGCATACACCGTCGTTAAAAAGGGCTTTACCGACCTCTACGACACCTGCGACCCGGACTATCAGATCTCCGCGCCTCACCGCGTGCTGGTGCATGAATGCCTGAAACGCGCGGGTATCGTGGACTGCGACGTTATTCTTGGTGAGACGCTGCCTATCGGGCAGTACTACAGCGGCAACGGCGTGATCAATCAGGCGCGCATTGATAAGAAAGTTGCCAGCCTCAAAAAGCCTGTGCGCAACTACAGCGACGACGTACAGCCGGCGCGCATTAAGCACGTACAGGTATTCCCGGAAGCAATCCCGGCTATTCTGGCGGCTCAATCTGAGTTCCCGGAGCTGGAAGAAGAAGCGCAGACCATTCTGGTAGTGGATATTGGCCGCTTCACCTGTGATATCGCTATCGTGGATGAAGAACTGGTTCCAATCAAAAAGGCCAGCTTTGAGCATGGCATTCAGAAGATGATCAACCGCGTTCGCGTGTTGCTGCAGGAGTTTGAAGTCACCTCTGGCCGCTCTTTTAATGCAGAAGAGATCCCGCCAGGTGCAATCGACGACATTATCCGTCAGGGCTATATCGGCTCACGTCTGGAAGCAGCAAAAGCCAAGCGTATCGACGTCACCAGCGTAATTAATCAGGCCGCAGGCGAGCTTGCAGCGGAAATCTGGCGCGACGTGCGCTCTCTGCTGCGTAACGCCATTGCGGTTGATGCAGTGCTGGTGGTAGGTGGCGGCGCTAACTATCTGGCTGGCCGTCAGGAAGGGCTGACCGACTTTACAGCGGACTGGCATGATGTGGTCATGGTGCCGGAGAACCCAGAAGAGGCTAACGCACGCGGCGTATTCATTGCACTGATGGATGCAGAAGATGAATTGCGCGATATGGTAAAAGACGCCAGCAACGTCAGCGATATTACCAGTCGCGTCAGCGATAAAGGTTAATCATGAGTCAGGTATTAAGAATTGTAGGCCTGGAAGAAGATGGGCTTTTCGGTTCCGCCGTTTTAAAGTCATACAATGGTCTGGCAAGCCACAGCCATAAGCGTAACTATCTGGCGCGCATAGTGCGCAACGGGTACGCAGTGGATGAAATGGGGCTTAGCACCCTTATTGAGCTGATACAGACGACTGACGGCAAAAAGTTCATGAAGATGAACCAGCGCGACCGTATGAAGCGCCTGTTGAGCCTGATTAACGTCGTTATGTGTGAAGATGTACCCGAGCTGCCGGAGTCAGACGTACAGCCTGCGCCTGCGCCAGTGGTAAAGGCCGCGCCAGCCGCTGCAGAGCCACCAGCTGCAGCCCCGGTATCACAGCCGGAACCCGTGGCCACTGTAAGCGAGCCAGAGCCAGAGCCGGACCCGGTGCCACCAGCAGAGCCGGTAGCCGAAGCCAGCAATCCTGAAGAGAAAACGTCTGCATCAGTTGCCCCTGACGCAGATTCGGAAGGTGAAGCGAAGGTGTTTGGCTCAACGCGCAAAAAGTCGGGTAAAGGGCGCAGCCTGATAAACCCGGCAGGCGCGAAAAGCTGATCCTGCCTTCTCCACCCCGTTCACATGAGCGGGGTGTTTTCTATCCTTCCCCGCATACACCTGTCCATCAGTTCCCTTGCCATCACGCATACAGAACGTAGCTCCATTTCTTTTGACTGGAGGCGGCGCTTCGTGGCGCTGGTAACAATCAGCGAATCGTAGTCAATGTCCGGGCGTCCGCGCGCTTTGAAGGTGTAGCCTTTTAACGCATCCAGGCGGTACTGACGTGGATAAGCGTCAGGGTGTACGCAGCATTGCGCAAAAGGAGAGCGGACAAAAGAGCGCAGAATATTAGTGATAATACCGGGATTGACTAATAAGTGCGGGTACTTTGCTTCCACCAGCCGGGTAACCTCTGCTACCGTCATATAATCACGATTGCGAACCAGCAGATCCGCCACCTCTATACTGCTCACCTTTTTGACCATGTATCGCTCCGCTACGAAAACAATACATGCAATTCTAAATGATGTGAATTTTGCGTGGATTACAAAACGCGCATTTTAGAGTTTTCCCATTCAGATTTTCTTTGTGCTATGAATTTTTTACGTCTGGCTGGTTTAAGGTTGGTTAAGGTTAAGGGCTGTTACGGGAGCGTGAAGCAGAGCGTAAATAGTTCTGCGCGGAGTGAATTATCTGAAATTAGTGCCATATAAAATTGAATTTTTCTACTTTGGGGTATGCGTTCCCTAAAGACTATTTTAGAAACCTGTATTTAGGGCTGGTTCGGCCAGCCCATCCAGATCAGCGGTAGCTTTTCAGCAGGTGACTGACAGTGTTCGACCAGTTGGTTACAGTGTCACGTGCTAACCGGTGGACAACCTGGCTGTAAAGGTTGTCCGGCAGCGGCTCCCCGGCTTCATCCTCAAACCGTAATCCTTCCGTCGTGCCTGACTTACTCATATTCACGCTGTAATCAAACTTACCCTTTGCCCCGTAAACCCTGCTTAGTTTATGAACTTAGCATCGGTAAAATATGAGACGCGGACATAACGTCCGCTATGTGCCAGGAGCGGACGTTGTTTTTCAACTATTACCCAGGCCTGCGAACCACCTCATCTTTATCCCTTAAATTCTCAATGTATCGATAACCGCTCTTAGAGCGGGTGACACATTGCGGTGCGGATAATAGATATATGAACCTTCCAGGCGCTGACTGTAGCATTGCAAAACTCTGATCAGCGCCCCCTGTTCTATATCATCAGAAACTAATTCCTCCGGAACATAAGCCAGTCCCAGGCCTAGCCGGGCTGCTTTGGCTTCCATATAGCTGTCAGCAAAGGCCCATTGTCCCTGAGGCTGATGGGTTATCTTTTTACCGTCTTGATTGAGTTCCCATGCATACAGGCTGCCGTCTCCAAACTGGTAAGCGATGCAGGGATGAATAACTAAATCGGAGGGAGTTTGCGGAAATCCGTAGCGACGAAAGTGCTCGGGCGTGCCGACAACGGCCATCTCCATATCGGGCGAAATGCGCACAGCGACCATACCGCTACCTACTTCCGAGCCCAGACGTATACCGGCATCGAAGCGCTCAGCAATAATATCGACAAACCGGCTTTCGCTGATGAGCTCCAGCCGAATATCTGGGTAGCGTTGTTTAAACACCGCCAGCTTCGGCAGCAGCACTTTATCAATGGCGTGCTGACTGGCATTAATACGGACCGTACCCGATGGGGTATGGCGATAATGGGCCAGCGTGGCAAGCCCCATATCTAAAGCGTCAAATCCAGATTCGACGGTTCGATAGAGCAACTCGCCGGCATGGGTGAGCGATAACTTGCGCGTGGTACGCACCAGAAGCTGCACGCCCAGTCGTTCTTCCAGCTCGCGCACTGCACGACTAATTCCTGACTGCGCCAGGCCAAGCCTCTGCGCGGCGGCAGTAAAACTCCCTTCTCGCACGACCTGCATAAACAGATAGAGATCGTTATAGTTTTCCCGTTTCGCCATCATCCTTCCCATGCTGCCGCATCACAATTCAGAACAATATGTTATCAATCTTAGCATTTTTCACCCTCTAATCAGTACTATTTCTGCTAACTATAATGTGCGCATTGCAACAAAGCACAGCAGCGTTGTCCGTAGGAAACCTGTTTCTGGCACGTTTTATGAAGGGGATTTTGATGACTGCTTTCACCCAAAAATTGACAACTGCGATACCCGCCCTGTTGTTATGCGCATCATTAAGTGGAGTCACAAATATGAGTTACGCTGATACAGCCAATCCGAACGCGCCCGTTTCGCTGGTCGAGAAATGGGATAAAACTTTTGCTGAGAGCACGAAAGTTGATCACCGTAAGGTGACCTTTCCGAACCGATACGGGATCACCTTAGTCGGGGATCTCTACATCCCGAAGGATCGTGGGGATCGCAAGCTGGCAGCTATTGCTGTTAGCGGCCCCTTCGGGGCGGTGAAAGAGCAATCCAGCGGCCTGTATGCGCAGACGCTGGCTGAACAGGGATTTGTCACTCTGGCTTTCGACCCTTCATACACGGGCGAAAGCGGCGGCTACCCGCGCAACGTCGCATCTCCGGATATCAACACCGAGGATTTCAGCGCGGCGGTTGATTTCTTAGGCCTGCAAAAAGAGGTGGATCGCAACCGTATCGGGCTGCTCGGTATCTGCGGATGGGGCGGCATGGCCTTAAACGACGCCGCGATGGACACGCGTGTCAAGGCGGTGGCGACCAGCGTGATGTATGACATGAGCCGTGCGATGGGGCATGGCGTGGGCGATGGCAAAGACCGCTATACCACTGCCGATCGTCGTGCCGTATTGCAGTATCTGAACAAGCAGCGCTGGAAGGATGCGGAAAATGGCGCTTTCGCGCCAGGCGGGCATGACATTTATGTTGATGAGAAGGGCAACGTCACCGCTTCCGATCGTATTCTGCCGGAAACTCTGCCCGCGAATCCTAACCCAGTATTGAAAGAGTTCTTTGATTATTACCGCATGCCGCGTGGTTTCCATGAGCGTTCGGTCAACTCAACCGGTGCCTGGAATGCAACCATGCCGCTGTCATTTATGAATATGCCGCTGCTGAGTTACGCCAATGAAGTTACTATCCCTACACTCATCGTGACCGGCGAAAAAGCCCATTCACGCTATTTTGCTGAAGATGCCTTTAAGGCAATCGGCAGCAAAGAGAAAGAGTTAGTGATTGTCCCTGGGGCAAACCATGTTGATCTGTACGACAACGTTGCGGGTAAGATCCCATTTGCCAAATTTGAGCAATTTTTCAAAGCAAACTTAAGGTAACCCGAAAGGTTTACCAGGCCACCTGTCATAAACGGGTGGCTTTTACCTGCCTGGTGTGACGCAGAATATGTCACATCGCCCCATATTCTCACCCACCTATTATGTCGTTATTCCCTGAATAACTTCTGACCCGACTGCGCCTGAATCTGGCTGGTTCGATATTAAGGGATGCTAATAATGTCTACTGTAAGTCTAAAACCATCATACGAAAAAAAGCATGCATACTGGAGCGGCGTATTTGCCATGACGCTTTGCGTGTTTGTGCTGATCGCTTCTGAGTTTATGCCAGTCAGCCTGCTTACGCTCATTGCCCGCGATTTGCACGTTACCGAAGGGTTGGCAGGGCAAGGAATTGCCGTCTCTGGCGCACTGGCAGTGCTGACCAGTCTGACTATCTCCCATATTGCCGGAGACCTGAATCGTAAATATCTTCTGCTTGGGCTAACGGTCTTAATGGCCATATCAGGGTTAGTTATCACCATGGCGCCTGACTATCCGATTTATATGCTGGGGAGGGCTCTGATTGGCGTCGTCATCGGAGGGTTCTGGTCAATGTCGGCTGCAACCGCCATTCGGCTCGTGCCACAGCACCAGGTTCCCCGCGCACTGGCAATTTTTAACGGCGGTAACGCGCTGGCCACCGTTGTGGCTGCGCCGCTTGGTAGTTATCTGGGGACAACGGTCGGTTGGCGTGGGGCCTTTTTATGTCTCGTCCCTCTTGCGATAGCTGCGTTCTTCTGGCAATGGTTCAGCCTGCCTTCAATGGAAAGCGATAAAACACAAAAACCACAGGGGTCTGTGCTTCGTCTGTTCAGCGTTGCCATCGTACCAACGGGAATGCTTGCCTGCGGGCTCTTCTTTATGGGACAGTTTGCTTTGTTTACCTACGTGCGCCCCTTTCTGGAGAGCGTCACCAGAGTGGGACCTTCTAACCTTTCTCTGATTTTGCTTGCAATAGGCATAGCAGGTTTTGTCGGCACAATGATCGTCTCAACATTCCTGAACGCCAAATTTTACAAGACCTTAATCATGATCCCGTTGCTTATGGCCGCGATTACTGGTGCGTTACTGCTGGTCGGACACCACATCTGGGCCGTTGCCGTATTATTAAGCCTGTGGGGGCTACTTGCGACGGCTGCGCCAACAGGATGGTGGACATGGATAGCACGAGCGTTACCCGAAGATGCAGAGAGGGGTGGTGGCCTCATGGTTGCGGTGATCCAGCTATCGATTGCGCTTGGTTCAACGGCTGGAGGTCTGGCATTCGACAGTCTGGGATGGAGAAGTGCATTTGGTTTAAGTGGTTTGTTACTACTGGGGGCGGTAGTGATGACATATGCAACATCCCGTCAAAATAGGAAGGTACACTAACGCAATTCTTTTATATCTGGTGTGCGCTCTTTAAGGACATACGACAGAGGGGCGAATGTCCGCTCCTCGCTCATAGCGGACCATTCATTTTTTCAAGCCTGAAGAATTGCACGCATGCAACTGACTAACACTTCGCACCACTCAGATTCCTGAGCTCAAACACAACGGTCCCCTCCACCAGCATTACTGACTGCTTCTCACCTGTAGACAGTGACTTATTGCGGCATGCCACCGATGTGACTTTGCAGTGATCCGTACGCCAGCCCAGCAGTTCCAGCCCTTTAAGTATTAGCGTTTCCATTAAATCAGTCTCCAGTCGCTTGCCAGCAGATCGGCGGTTACGGGCGTCCAGTCAGCCGTTGTCAGCTGCTCAGTATTGGTCAGAACGAACTGAGGCATACGCGTTACGGACGCCTGCGGATCGTGGTCAAAGAATCGCGCCGGCACGCCGTACATATCGGTGCCGTTTAGCGGGTGCCGTGTGGTGCCTCTGTTGAGGCGCAGATGTGTTCCCTCTCCCCACGCTTTACGTGCCACTTTTGCGCCGTCAGAGAGCCACACATGCGCGACGGCCATCGGCGCGCCCTCTTCCCTGAATTTCAGCATGCCCTCGTCTATCAGCTGCTCGTTGCGCAGGATCAGATCGTTCAGCTTCAGCATGGCCAGACAGGCAGCATGATTAAGCGATTCCCCGCGGGCGGTCATGGTCAGTGCGCCTTTGCTCACCGTGGCTGACCAGTCTGTTGCGGTCTGTGACTGGTGCGTTACCACAAAGCCCAGGTGCTCCAGAACGTTCAGCAGCGCCATATAGTCACCGGTATAGTTGCCTGCAGCGCCGGCAATCATGCCAATCATTCCGTTTATTTGTTGATCGTTCATCTTTAGTAACCCCGTTTGATTTTGCGCTTGTGGGAGCTCTGCCTGCGCTTCTGCGCGGTCTGCCGTTCACGTTCGCGGTGCTGATGCGCTTCTTCCATGCTGGTGGCCAGACGCTGTATTCCGTCCTCGGCGGTCAGCTGTGGGCGGTCCGGCAGCTGCAGCGACCTGACCTGCAGCACGGGAACGGTTGGCGGCCGGCGCGCCAGCCAGGTGAGACTTCCCATTAATGCGCCCATCAGTGCGATCTTTTTCATGCTCTCTCTCTGTCGTGCAGGCGTGCAGAATCCCCGGCGATTGCCGGTGATCAAAATTCACCTAATTAATTCCGGCGCCGGGTGCGCACGGGGATGTTCTGAGGCCTGTCCCGGCGACTGGCCGGGTGGCTATGTAGGCATTGTGCTGGCCGGAATTGAACCGGCGACCTTTCGCTTGTCCCTTTCACCGCCCTGCAGGCCGAATAAAAGAGCGAACGCTGCTGCCGCTGAGCTACAACACAACGATAAAAGCCCGTCTGCCGGTGCTCTTACCTGTTGGCCTGTATTAGCTGGCCACCAGCTGTGCGATTAGCCATTTATGACCGGCAAACAGTCCAGCATTCAGCAGCAGATGAAACATGACAAACTGCATCGCTCTGACTGTTTTGGTGTACATGCTGGTGTCCATACTGCTTAAACCCTGATTAACTGACTGAATTGCTCTAATCATGCCTGAATTTTCATGTCAGCGCTTATGCGTGCGTATCTGTTATGCGTTAGTGGTGGCCGGTGCCATACCCGGCAAGTAACCTCTCAAGCGACTGGTCAACTCGGTTACTGGCGGCTTAAACCCCTATGCGGTGCGATTGATGAAGCGGGGGCCAGTCTTGCGATCGCAGCAGCAACTGCGAATGCCCCACAACGGAGAGAGCACTGAGCGGCTAATGCACTTTCCTGTTGGGGTGTCGTGCTATTTGCGGCGCTTTTTCTTCGCGTCGCTGCGACAGGCTTTAATAACCGTTTCAAAGCCGTAAATGATCACCAGCGTGTAAATGATGGTGAGGGCTGGATGCTCTGCAGCAAACGCTAAAAACGGCATATCGTGTCCTGTCTGTTAGGGATGCTGGCTCCAATCCAACTGGTCTGTACTGAAACTGGCAGTGACGGCTGGATTTGAACCAGCGACCTTCCGTACTCCTGAGTTAAAGCCGGACGCTCATTCCCCTGAGCTACATCACCATAAACGGGTTGCTGTGATCGGTTTCCGTTAGCGCGATTGTTCAATGAGGCGGGAGTGATACCCACTTTGCCTTCGCAGCCCATCGCTGACCGCCGGCGTCGATTCGCCGGCAGGGCTTTCGCCCCGTGGATTGACTCCACAACTCCTACGGTGTGTTAAAGCAATCACCACAACGGCTAAGAGCACTGACTCCCTGCCCGGATAACGGAGCCTTTACCAGTCTCCGCCCAGTGCTCTCACCGTTGTGTGCCGGTCTTTCCCGGCTGTCACGAACTTTTTTGAGGTCTGCCGCTGACCTTGCCCTGCCAGCAGCCAAATTAGCCGGTAAGCAGCGCGTCGCCCGGTGTTGGCGTGTAATGCATGGGGGGCTGGTGCCTCCAGCTGTCCGATACGGAACCTACGGACGGGGATATTGAACAGTTACCAAGAGTATATATCTGAGTTCCGCCCCGCGTGCGCATAGCCGCATTCCCCCATTTTTGAGCGTGCTGTCAGAGGTAGTTACACCCGTCGCCAGGCAGCAAGAGGATGCCAGCACGCTCACAAATGGCGATCCCTTACGGGGATCAGGCGGGAACTTGTTTAAGCCTCACGGGGCGTTCTATGCGCGGGATAGTCCAAAACCGCGTTCACTGCCGTGACAGGAGGGGCTACATGCCGTTCACCCTACTCATAACACACCCGGAAAATCTGGAGACTACCGGGGGCGGCCTGTTACGAACTGGTGCATGGGGCCGGATTTGAACCGGCGGCGGACTTAACAACTTCTGCGTTCGGCCTCTTCGCTACCCATGCTGAATTAGTGCCGGTGCATACCCGGCGCGGACACTTAGGCGTCTGGTCAACCTGTCCGCTTGCGAAACAAAAGGGAAGAACCACCCCTGCCAGATTTGCATTGCGTCTGCCTCGCTGCTGAATCCTCTCTCCGATTCAGCCGTGAGCACACATCATGCGCTCACGGTTAAACCTGAAAAAAAAGCCCGAAAACTATCGGGCATTAAATGTTACCAACCAATATAAAGCGCACTCACAAAATGCGCTTTAGAGTGGGGAAAAAGACAGGCTAAACAAAATGTTACCGTCCAGCCTGATTGCACTAAGTTTTTAAAGACACGATGTTACAGCGAGAAGAAATGTACACAAAAATACGGAAAAAATCAATTAAAAATGGATCTGTATTTTAGAAATGTATGTGTTTATTTCAGGCTGCTTTTTGGCCCTTAACGACGTCTGGTATTTGGGTTTTTGAGGTTTTCAATATCGCCATTGGTTTTTGACCAGGCAATGCACCAGCTGTTAACAGCAGCGCGGATCTCGTCTACCGTGGCCTCGCTCAGCCCTTTAATCTTCACCAGCTCCGGCGGCAGCTCACCGCCCACCGCTGCCACCGTGTCATAACCGGCTTTAACCAGCGCGTTAAGCGCACGCGCAGGGATAGCCAGCTCGGAGACCGGCGCGGCCTTACCGTCAGTGATGCGCTTGTGGAGTCGCGGGAAGTCCAGCGCCAGGCGGGTCATGATGCGCTCATGCAGTTCATCGTTGATGGCCGTGTCCCACATAGGGAGTAAATCAGGCAGGATGCGGAATACCGGATTACCCCATATACCCGGCACTACATCCATTGCCAGCATCATCGCCGTGCGGATCTGATAGTGGAAATTTGCCGTCTCAATGGAGACGTCACGGATGCCGTGAAACACGCTAAGCCCGAAGTGGAAGTTATAGATATAGCAGCCCACGTCACCGCTGCCGTCCGGCAGCTGTAGCAGGAATTGCGCCACATCCTCCTGCCCGTCGTGAAACTCCACGCGCTCTTTCAAATGATTGTGCGAGGCAGTGAGTTTAATGAGATCGTTGGCCGTCTCACCGCGCAGGCGACGTTCTTTACCCACTTCTTTATCTGCAATATTCAGCTTCTGCTGCAGTTCCTGTATCAGTGCGCTTTGCTTTTTGCGGTCGGCGCGGTGCTGAGATATGGTTTTGTCGCGCTCCTGCAGATCTGCCGCCAGGCGTTCAGGATTCTTGCGGCGGTAGTGCGCAAATTCCTGATTCAGAGTGGTCAGCGCCAGCTGCGCGGTAACCAGCGCATCTGAGTTGCGATCACGGGCGTTTTCAGCATTGATAGCGCGATTTTCGGCCTCACCTTCACGAATACGGGCTTCCTGAATGGCTTCATCAGCGGCGTTCTTCGCCTCAAGGCGAATCTGAGCTATCTCTGCGGCCAGCACGGAATGGCCGTCCAGCTCCTGCTGTACGTGCTCCAGCGCATCTGCCAGCACGTTATAGGTATCAGCTTCGTGGTTAAGGCGCAGGTTGATATCAATCTGCACCTGCTCCAGCGCAGACAGGCAGTTGTCCAGCAGGCGCTTTTCTAGATCGTCGAGTTTCAGGCGCTTGCGCATAGAACTCAGCTGGCCATAGGCCGTTACAAACGTCTGGTGCAGTACTTCATCGTCAACGGGGCATTCAGGGAGTTGCTGCAGCTGCTTGAGCACATTTTGAGAAGTCATGGTTGGTTTCAGATCCGCTGTAAATTTGCGGCTGATTCTAACGTGAAATTAACCACTGTCTATAAAATGTTTTAGAATTGTGTGTGAATTTTTAGGGGGAGTTAAGGAAAGAGGCAGGGGGAGATCCCCTGCCTGGTATAAAATTTAGCCTGCGAGGAGAAACGCGCAGTAAAGCGCTGTGGCTGCAACAGTCAGCCAGAACGCCTGCAGCAAAACGGACGGCGGGCGCACGCGTCCGGTTTCGTATTCCTCCTGCGTCATATGGCCCAGATAACTCATGGCCACCAGCACGGCGTTTTCGTCAAAGTCGAGCGTTGCGCGCAGATGCTCCAGGGCAGGACGCGTCACCTGGCGCGTGTTCAGGGTAACCACGCCGGATCGCATTCTTCCTGATTCGCCGGCAAAGCAGACGGAGTGATAGTGGAAACGAGACATACGGCGCATCAGGTCACCGTATGCCAGTCTGTCATTTCAAAGTCCGGCAGGCTCGGCTCATAAGGATGTTCGCTGCCGTCAGCCTGATAAAGCACCAGCTGTATTGCGCTCGGCCTGTGGCTGCGTGACTTTTTTCGTCCCATCAGAAAATGCCCCGCTGGCCACTCGGTCCGCCTCACGGCAAGCTCCAGATTTTCGTGCAGGCGATTCATGGCGTCGTTGTACCCGAAAAGCGCGACAGGCTGGCTGTCTACGTCAATGGCACCGATACCAATTTTGCCTAAACCCTCAACCTGAACCGTTGTCATGCGTGCGCGTCCTTCTGTAAATGTTTTGCGTAAAATTAAACCAATGCCCTTCACGCCGCCGTAGTAACACAGCGTGCGTTCGCTTAAACCACTGCGGGATTTAAGCTCGTCTTTCGACACTCTCAACGTTCCAGCGTCTGCTGCCATTTCGGCAAATACCGCCAGCCCAAGCTGTAGGCTTTCGCGCGTTTTTTTACGACGCGCAGCGAGCCGGAAAGCAGGGCATGGCAGAAAAAAATTTGCATTAAACAGCACTTAATTGCTCCAGAACTTTTCATTCTCATGCGCCGGCATGGCTTCGCCAGGCTCAAGCGCCACGTACTGTCTGATAACCCTGATGGTTTCTTCCGGTGAAAACGAGAGCAGGACATAAAATCCCCCGGCGCGAAGCCGGTTCATCCATGTGACCTGTGTCTCAGCAGGCATTCTCTTGCCGTGCTTTTGCTCTATCCGCATGCCGTGGTAAATGCCCGACGCGATCTCAAGCCCCATGTCCGGGTAACCGCGCTTGGCTCCTTCGGCCTCAATAGCTGCCGCGGTCGCCTTTAAACGGAATCCTCCGTTTGGTATGGCAAAAAGGTGATCGTAGATATGGCTGTCTGAACGGTGAAAATGGTCGAAGATAAAGACCTGATCGTAGTGTTCCTGCTTGCCTTTACGCTTTTCAGGGTTTTTTACGAGAGCAGCGAGTGCTGTTGCGTGGGCGGAAAGCGCTTTAACTGGTGCTAACCAGTCCGCCGCCTTGCCTGCTTTCGCTTTTGCCGGAGCCGCTTTCTTCCCTGAGTGAGTGCCTGTCTGTTTTTTCTGCCTGTAGGAGTGAAGCCAGTCTTCAGTAAAACGCATGTCCGGAATCTTAAACTGTAGATAGTGTTTCTAAATGGAATTTGCGTCGGGGGGTATTCTTAACGCTTGGAAAGGAAAAAACAAGCCTGTAATTTACATCTTCACGAAGTTAGCAATTACAGGCTTTTATCAGGCTGTTAGTGCGCCAGGTAAACAAAGTAAAGGCTGAAAATGATACCTAAAGTTGAAAGAACGAGTGTGACAGCCTGCCTGAATACATTAGCCGCGCCTGACTCTTGAGGTGTTTTTGTCTGGTAAACGGTGGAGTTAACAAAGTCGCGCTGTGCAAAATTTTTCATGATATATTCTCGTTGTTGTGTGCAGGGGTGCCAGTCGCCACAACTTAACCCCTGCAATTTGTTGAAGCCCGGCCATATGGCCGGGCTTTTTCGTCTGGACTCCCCAAACTTCAAATGCAAATCTAAATGCTTGCCTTAGAAAGATCAATATAAATGTGCAGGTTTTTGTATATTTTCAGGCGTGGCAAGGCCTACAGCGCCTCTTTCAGCCGCTTTATGGCGTCGTCCAGTGCGATATACCAGCTCTGTTTATCCAGTTCGCGCAGCGTTTTTACGCGCTGCTGCGTGTACGGATTGATCACCCAGGCCCACGTCTCAAAGTCACCGTCGGCGTAAACGTAAAACACGTTTTTGGGCCGGTTGAAGTGTAATAGTGCTCCCGCTGCGCTGACATACTGCTCGATTTCCTCTTGCTTAATGTGCTTATTAATTCGTGGCACGGCGGCTCCTAATTCTTCGTTTTTCTATGGACTCGTCATAACTGACATACAAATACGGCTCTGTATCGTCCGCTGACGGGATAACGGGCAGCAGGTGGTTTGCACTGTATACCGCGTCGTTTTCTGTTCGATCGTCAGCGTACAGGTGCGCTGCTACTACCGTCAGGGCTGGCCGGGAGAGCGAGTATATTTCGGCAACGTCGCTTTCGACTACCTGCCCAAATTGAGTAATAGCACTTTCCAGTAAAAGTAGCTTGATTGCAGGCCACCACGGGCCAAACGCGCGATACGCAAAGCGCGCGCTGCTGACGCGCTTCACAACGTTTTCCAGGTAATATGCGACAAACGCCTCTTCAGTGCGCCCGTCCAGGGCAAGCGGCAGCAGGCTTTCTATGTAGGTCTCGGTTGGCTTAATGGTATCAATCAGTGTCGTCATGTGTGACGGCCCTTTCGGGCCGCTCCTGTGTTATGCGTTTTCGATATCCGCGCGCAGCGCATCGAGATCGTGTGAGGAAGGGATAAGCCATGCAGGCTGTGTGAACTCGTTCCCGGCTACCGGATCGGCTTCAAAGTTCCAGAATTTCGCGCCGTACTTCTCTTTCATCAGGTCGCGCACCGCTTTGCGCTTGAGCACCGGCTTATCGCTGGTGTCCGTCAGCACGTAGGCGCCGCCGGCCGGGAAGTCGATTTTAAAGGTGCGGTTCTTCCACTTACGCGAGGCCACCAGCTCCAGCTCGTTTTTCAGCACCTGGAAGCCGGACGCCTGTTTCTGCGACTGCTCAGCCCGCACGGTGGTTGCCGCTGTGGTGGCCGCAAGGTTCGCTGACGCGCGGCGCTCCGCCAGTTCTTCAGGCGAGAGTTTGCCGGTCAACAGCGCTTTATAGTCCGTCCACGTCGGCGCGTGATCCCGATATCCGCCCTCCTCCATCTGCTCTAGGAAGGTATAAAGACCGCCCACCAGCGCCTTGACGGTCCGGGAGGACAGGAAGGTTTCAGCCGTCACTTCTGATTCGCTCAGATCGCCCAGCGCCACGCTGGCGCGCAGGAACTGTGCCGCAGGCGACTCGGTTACGTTGGCCGCGTTATCAATATCGCCCATCGCTTCGTAGCGTGTTTTATCCAGCACCGTGGCAATGGTCGCCTGGATGCTTTCCGGGGTGTACTGGCGGAACTGCTGCAGCGCTGCAGCGGCGTACTGATCAGCCAGCGCCCTGACGGCTTTAACCTTGCTTTGCCCCATCTCGTTGCGCAGCTGGTTAAACATCGCCTCGTACTCGTTGCTGTTGGAAAAGCCCCTCATGGCATTACGGAACTGGCGGATGCTGATGCTGTTGCTCCAGAAAAAGCTGTCCTGGCTGGTGCCTAAGAAGTAAGCCTTTGCCTCAGCGTCTGTTGCGCCGGTCACTTTGCGCCCCTGTGCGTCGCCTGCCTCAAACTCCGCTACCAGCTGGCTGAACACCTTAACGACGTCTTCCATGTCCGCCTGCTCGCCGTAGCCCTGCATTGCCGTGTTGTAGTTACCGCCAAATACGGCCTTAAATACGGCCTGCACTGAATACAGGTTTCTGGTCAGGCTGTACTGATACAGCTCGCGCTTCAGCTGCTCGTCGCCGTGATCCGGATAGAGCCAGTCCTCCGCTTTAATGCTGTCCCGGACGGTAATGCCCGCGTGAATATATTCATGCTTCAGCTCGCCGGCTGCGTCGCGGTACATCCAGGCGTCCGCCTTCACATTCATCACGCCGGCGCGAATGGCGGCGTAGAAGTCCGCGCGGCTCAGCGTGTCGGCCAGCGAAACCGGATCGATACCTCTTGCCGCCTTCTGCAACGCTTTCGCCTGGTCAGTCGTGATTTCCACGCGATCGCCAACCAGATCCGACGGCATTTCCGCGAATCCGCCAATGTCCGGCCTGGTATAACAGCGAAGCGGCTTGTGGATCAGCTCAACCTCAACCGTGCCTTTTTCCGGGAAGAATTTGCGGATCTGGAAGACGCCCTTTTCCTGCTTATCGTCATCCATCCAGATTTCATAGCACGCCCCGATGCGCACCAGCTGCCCGCCGGCCAGCTTCATGTACTGCTCTGGCGCGCGCAGCACGTCAGGATCGACTTCCAGCGCGCCGGACAGAATGGCACGCTCAACCTCACCGCGTGAGCGCTTAATGGTGCTGGCGGCGCTTTTAGAGCGCGTCAGCGCCTTGCGTGCGCCGTTCAGCTCCTGCTCCAGCTTCTTCTGCTTCGCCAGGCCTTCTTTAAGTGCCGCACGCGCGTTGCGGCGGTCCTGCCCGCGCCAGTTGTCCGCAGACCGCTTGCCGTCTCTTTCGAGCTCAATGTTATAAGCCGTTTCGGCATCTGTGACGTCTGCACGCAGCCCGTCAATACTGCCGTTGATTTCGTCAAAAGCGGCTGACAGGTCAGTGATATTCGCTTCCAGTACCTCTGTCGGCGTGGCAGCGGCAACGCTCGCTTTCAGGTAGATATCCAGCGCGGCGGCGGCTTCGCGCTCGGCCTGCTGGCGCTCTGCTTCGCGTTTTGCCTTCAGCTGTGCGTCCACGCGTGCGCGGCGTTCTTCCGGGTTTGCGGCCAGCAGCAGGCTCTGCTCCTCTTTGGATTCCACATCGCCGTTTTTCATGCTGGACACGTCAGACTTCATGACATCGTTGATCCAGTTTTTCTTACGCTGCAGCGTCTCCAGGCGGAACTCGTCAAACGAACCCTTACCGCAGTAGTAATGCACGCGCATGCTGTCGCGCTCCGAGCCCACGCGGGCGCCGCGCCCGTTGCGCTGGTCAATACTGGCCGGCGTCCAGGGCAGCGTAAGATGGTGCGTATCAGCGGTGCCTTTGTGCAGGTTGATCCCCACTTCGGCTTTTTTGTTGCAGATGATGATCGGCGTGCGGCCTTCGTTGTAGTCGGCGGCGATCCCCTCCATTCCTGCAAGCGAGGCGTCATTCAGCGCGGCCTGATAGTCCTCATAGCGTGCCAGCTCCTGATAGTACTTATCCCACGCGCCCTCCTTAAAACTGCC
This sequence comes from Pantoea sp. PSNIH1, assembly GCF_007680655.1. Taxonomy (NCBI): domain Bacteria; kingdom Pseudomonadati; phylum Pseudomonadota; class Gammaproteobacteria; order Enterobacterales; family Erwiniaceae; genus Pantoea; species Pantoea sp. PSNIH1. The sequence continues at coordinate 20,336 of NZ_VEIP01000010.1, read as the reverse complement.
GTCCGCTTTCTCTACCGATTCTGCGGGCTTTTTCACGGGCTTCACCTTCACGCCGGATGCTTTCGCTACCGTCGTGGCGTTGATGATCCCTATCTGCTGCTCCTGCAGGCCCAGGGCGCTTGCGATAATACGGCGCAGTTTGTTGTGCTGCGTCTTTTCATCCATGAAGATGATCTGCTTACCGTCCGGCAGGCCAGCTTTGAGGTTTTCTATCAGCGCGGCGTACTTCGGCGGGACCGGGTGCGAGACGTGCTGCATATCAATGCCGGCGGCAGCGATCGCGTCCAGCACCTGCTGCTCCAGCGTGTCGCTTACCACCAGCTCCACGACGCCCCCGCGGTTCTTCAGCGTGGTTTTAACAACCTTGCTGGTGCGCGTGTCGGTCAGGCCGCTCTCTGCGTCCTCCGCTACTTCTTCTTCGTCGCCCGCCAGCTGCACGCCGCCCGCTTCGCCCGGAAGCGCGCGTGCAACCTGCTTCACCTTTTCAAGATCCTCTTCGCGGAAGCGGAACGTGATAGCGGAGCGATACAGATCCGGGTCAATCACCACCTTATCCATGTCGCGGATCACGGAGAAAATGAAGTCATCATCGTTCTGCACGATGGACACGGTGCCGTCGCCGTTATCCTGCACGCTCTCTTTCTGCCCGATGCGGCTGGCACGCAGGCGCAGCTCCTCATAGAGCGCCTGTTGATCGCGCGTCATCGGCACGCCCACGGTTTTCTCGTCCAGACCGGGGATTTTCACGCTGTCTTTCACGTCAGCAGCAGATTTAAGCGTCGTCCAGAGGTGGAAGATGCCGCGCAGGCCATCAAGGTTTTTAAAGCCCACCAGCCCCTGCTTATCCTCGAGCTCGCCGGAAATTTTCTGCACGGTTACGGTGTCGGTTTCCCCGAACACCCGCACAAAGTCATCCGGCGTCAGAATCCCCATCGCCTTCCACTCTTCCAGCGACACAACGTGTGAGAGCATGTTGAATGCGTCGATCGGAGAGTTAACCAGCGGCGTTGCGGTCAGCATCACCACCCCGCGCCCGTTGTACTTTTTCATCATGTACTGGCTTTTCACGGCCATATCTCGGGCTGTTTTGGAGACGGACGGATTCGGCAGGTAAGCCAGCTGGCCAGCTTCACGGCCGGCGCTGTGCGAGTTGCGGTAGTTATGGCCTTCGTCTGCGATCACGCTGTCAAAGTGCATATCCTCAAAATAGGGGATCTGGCTCTTTTTCTTCGTGCCGGTATCGGCGGCTTTATCGCGGAGTTTGTTGCGGGACGTGGCGGCGCGGTGCGTGGACTTCATCAGATCCGTGCGGCCATTCTCAATCTGGTTAAAGACTGCCTGGCTGGAGTTTTCTTCAATCGTCTCCGGGCGCATCGGGATATCGCCAAACTGCTCTTTGGTCATTACCACGGCGCGGTAGTTGGAGACCGGGATCATGTTCATGCGCTCAAGTACGGTCGCGGCAGCGGACTCTTTTACCACGTTGCGCATGACCGGCTGGCCATCTTTGTCCAGCTTAGGCTCGTTGTTTTCGTCGCGCTCCGGCGCCTGCATGATCTGGCCATCATCGCCGCGCACTTCGTCCAGGCCAACAAACAGGATTTTCTCAAACGCCTCGGCGCTATAGAAACCGTGGGCTTCGTGATACCAGTTCTGCAGCACGGCTTTAGGCACGACGTACACGGTACGCTTGCTGCGCCCCACCTCGTAGTTATAGGCCTCCAGCGCCAGCGCGGTAGTGGTTTTACCCAGCCCGGTACCGAACCCCATAATGCCCCGGCCATCTTCCGACAGGCGGCGCACTTCGGCGTTCTGATAGCTCAGCGGAATGCGCTTGCCGCTGATCTGCTGCAGCTGCAGGGACGAGGACGAATGCTCAAACGGCACGTAGCCGTTAAACGCGTCGTTGTAGTCGCTGACAACCGATTCAACGTCCGGATGCGTGCGCAGCCAGTGATTAAACTGCGCCTCCAGGCCGCTGATGCGCTTCAGGTAGACGTTAGCGTTCACGCCGCGCGGCTTCACGCCGTTCAGGTAGTTTTCCAGCTGGTTGTAGAAGCCATCTTTGTAACTGGCGCGCTTAAATTCAGTCACGCCACCTTTGCCGGTGACGGAGCGCACCTGGTAGCCGGAAAATACGCCGTCTTTCCCCGCGTAATTATCCTCCGCGGTCAGGTAGCCGTTTTCGTTTTCCAGATCCTGCGTGTACTTGAAGTCATCAAAGCCCTGGTCAATCAGGAACTCTTTGATAAACCGGCGATCCAGCCAGCGTGCGTTAAGGTTGACCGTAATATCTTCAATCGGTGTGTGGTTGCGCTTCTCGTTGATCGTTTCCAGCTGGCGAACGTAGTTAGCCTTAACCGGCCCGTCCGGCGTGTCGTTAATCAGCGCCGCCAGGCGAGACACCTTGCCGCGCACGTTGCCGGTTGTGGCGCGCGCCAGCGGCATGATGTTGCCGTTACCGTCGAGCGCAATCTCCGGGAAGGTCGCCAGGTGCGCCAGTAGCGCCTCGTCATCTTCCGGCAGTTCGCCTTTAAACGCGGCGCGGAAAGCGGCCAGTGCCACCGGTACCAGATCCACGTCGCTGAAAAGGTGCGATACCACCTGCTCCGGGCTGGCAAAGTCCACCGCCACCGCTTCGCTGCGGTCAATGGTCCCGCTCAGCAGCGCGGACAAATCCCCTTCGCGGCTGACGTTGGCCTGAAAACTCAGCCAGCCTTTGGCGCTCGCATCAGAGAGACCGGCCAGCTTCAGGCCTTTCGGCGTGCCGTACTGCCCGACTTCCTCACTCACCAGGCGCGCGGCGTCAGCGATGATGCCACTGGCGTCGCCGCCCAGCATCTGCGTATCAAGCGCGTCGTTGATGCGCAGGCCGATGATGGACGCGCGCATAACGCGCCAGCGGTGGCCTGGCTTCTGCTGCATCGCAAACCGAATGGCCGCGTGAATGCGATCGTCAAACAGCTGCGGGTATTCCACGCTGGCCGCGTACAGGGCGCGACTGTCCAGCGAAAGCATGCCGTTAATCGTGCGCGTTTTCGTCTGCAGGTCGCCAAACGTGGCGGCACCGAACCGCTTCGCGTCGATCCCGCTCGATGCCGTGGTGGAATCCTTAATAAACCGCGTGCCGTCGTAGGTGTGCCAGACGCCGGCCATCAGCCGCTTATCACCTTCTACCGGCGACTGCCACACGGCAGCAGGCGTACCCAGCTGATCCCAGTCAATACGGCTGTCAAAGCGGCGCGACAGCGCGGCTTTCATGGCCGCATTGGTCAGCTGGCCATCTTTTTTGACCACCAGGATGTTATTGAAGTCAGACCGCTCGGTTTCGCCGTGAACGAAGCGCCGCCCCTCGGTTTCAAACCACTTACCCCGGATAAACGTTGGCCACAATACGCTTGCCGCCTCAAGTGACGGTTCATCGCTGTCATGCACCAGCTGCGTCAGCGCCTCGGTGTGCTTTCGCAGCACCCACACATCCACTACTGTTGCGGTACCGCTCTCGGCAAACGTGCCGGACGGCATGCGGTGTGCGCCCAGGAACTCCGCCACACGGGAAACGCGATCGCGCAGCTTTTTGTTAGCGCCGCCGCCGTCGGTCATGCCGTTTGGCACCACCAGCACCACCAGCCCGCCGTATTTCACCTTGTCGATGGTGCGCATCACGAAGTAATGCCCGACGTTGGTTTCATCCCGATAGGCCGGATCGAGCTCGGCAAAGCCCGTGCGCGAGTCGCCAAACGGCACGTTACCGACGGCGTGGTCATAGCTGTTGTCCGGTACCGACGCGGCCAGCTTCTCAAACGCGCCCATGCGCACGTCATCTTCCGGGTGCAGCAGCTGGTTAATACGCCCTGACGTGTCGGAGATTTCCGCGGACGTCATCATTGCGCCGGCGGGCTTAGTTTCCTGAAATACGCCCGTGCCGGCGGACGGCTCCAGCATATGACCGCCGGTAATGCCGTAGTCCGCAAACAGATCCCATATTCCCTCCGCCATAAACGGCGGCGTGTAATATTCGTACTGACTGCCGCCACCGCCCTCCAGACCACCCTCGCCGCTGTACCCGGCCAGAATCCGGCGCTGTTCATCAGTGAGTTTGTTCCCGTCAAAACCCGCCGGCAGCGAGTTAAGCAGGCTCACCGCGTTATCATTTGCGGTGCGGCGCTCGCGCTGCAGGCTTACCCCTTCCCGTTTTGTCACGCCAAACGCCACAACGGTTCGCTGTTTGTGCAGACGCATCACCAGGCGGATCAGATCTTCGACCGTCCCCGCCTCCTGTATGGCCTTATTTGCTGAGTTTTCCACCAATCATCCTTATCTACAGATTGCATAAAGCTAATACACTCCACATTCTAAATTGTTAATGTTTTACAGAGGTATATTTTGGCAAAGAAAAATAAAGCGCTTTCCGTATTAAGCGCGCTCAGGCAGGCATTCAGGGCCGCAGATGCTGACGCGCCTGAAAGTTTGCCGTGGAGTAACGGCCAAAACGTCGTGGTGTCCCGTTCCGGGCTGGCAGCACTGGCGTATCAGGAAGGTAAGGCAGGTGAAATGACCACGGCCGGCGACAGCCTGTACCTCGGCGCAGAGTTGCCGCTGGACCGGCTGCAGCGTTACGCCATTCTTGAGGAAATGGCCAACAGCCCGACCTGCTCCGCCGCGCTGAATATCCACATTGGCCACGCGCTCGCGCCGGACAAAAAGACCGGGCTGGCGTTCTGCATTGCCCCGGTTGACCCGTCGGACAAAGAAGGCGCGGCGCGCGCAAAAGAGCTGCAGGATGATTTGGGGGTGATGATCAATAAACACTTACCGTCGCTGGCTATGACTATGGCGATTTTTGGCGTCTCCTACGTGCGTCCTTATGCCCGGACCGGCAGCGGGATCACCAGCCTGGAAAACAGCTATTACTCGCTGCCCTACTTTGTGCAGGAGTTTTATAAGGGCGATCAGCTGGTGGGCTTCGGAGGGGATTACGTGCTGTCACCCGATACGCATACGCGCACGCTTTCTTCGCCGTGGTCTCTGGTACCCATGAAAAACCCGTACTGGACACCCACACGCAACGTGCAGCCGGTCACATCCGGCAACCGGGGCTATTCGCTGCTGACTGAGGAGGAGGATAAGGAAGTCGCGGAGACGCAGAACTACGGAACCAGCTTCCTCGCGCACGCCTATGAGCCGTTCCTCAATCTGACGGGCGCACTGAATGCGCTGAAAGCCACGCGCTACAACGCCGCCAAAATTGACCGCCTGATTGCGCTCACCACCAATTCGCTCGATCCGGTTGTGGGCGCCAACTACACCCGCACCGTATCGCAGACGCTTAAACGCCACGGCGAGGCGCTGCAGAAAAAGGCGGTGAACGGGAACACCATGCCAACCGTGATGAACCATGTGATCCCGGTTATGGGGGATGGTAAAAACGGGATCACGATTGATACGCAGTCGATACCCGCGGACATTACCGGCATCGAGGACGTGATGTTTCACCTGCGCCAGCTGTGCGCCGCGCTAGGTATTGATTCAACGATGCTGGGCTGGGCGGATCAGATGGCCGGCGGGCTGGGGGAAGGCGGCTGGATTCAGACGGCCATACAGGCGGCGCTGCGGGCGCAGTGGCTGCGCCAGGGTGCGCAGGAGATGATTTACCGGCTCATAGATATTCACCTGGCGTTCAAATACGGCAAGGTTTACCCGGTGAATGATCGGCCCTACGTTGTACAGTTTAACTCCATGAACACGGCGATTCAGGAAGAAGAAAGCCGCGAAATGGACGCGCGCGCCAACTTCATTACGCTCATGGTGCAGGTTATGGACGCGCTGCAGGCTAACAACAAGCTGGCGGAGAATGACACGTTCATGCGCTACCTGTTCAGCGATCAGCTGAAAATGGACGGCGGCACCCTGGATAAAATGCTGGCGGAGTTCAGCAAAAGCCGGGACAAAGCCGACGCGCAGGAGGAAGAGAACGGCAGCATGATGAACGAGTCAGCGCCTGAAGGAGACGATCCGGCCAGCTGGACGCATGAGGAGCTGGTGGCGTTTGCCCGGTATGTTGTCAGGCCGGAAAGCTAATTTCCGGAAAAACTAAAAAGGCCGCACACAAATTCACAGGGGAGTGTGCGGCTTGATGAAATCCGTCATCGAAAGCAGATATAAAAACTGAAGGAAAATATATCTGCGCTCCGGGATGATTACTTGCCCTGCCTTTAATTGTTATCCAGATGCTTTACCGGTCTGAATATCTTTTTTTCGGCAGGTTTTTTAGGTTTTTTCGGGGTATTAAGTACCAGGTATTCATTCTGCCCTTCTTGTTCGTCCGGCCTGGTAATACAGAACGGACAAACCTTAACGCCCGAAAAGTGTATTCCGGCTACGGTCAGCGCCTGATTCAGCGTATAGCAGCTGCCGATAAAGGTGCGCTCCTCAATGGTCGGCAGCTGCGGGCAGTCTGCGCGGTGCAGGAGCAACCCGGACGGGAAATGGTCGCTGACATAAAACTTCATAGCCTTGTACATGCTTCATCCTCTTGCTGCGTGCATAAAACTTCCATGTTGAACATGAAACTTTTCAGCGTAAATTTACGCGTGAAAGTTTCCGCAAAAGCTACGTGATGTTTATTTAACTTCGTCAACACATTAACTAATTTGCGTTAACTAAAAGTATCATCATTAATTTAATTTAAAGAAGCACTTTTTCAGGTCTAAATTAATGTCCAGCCCTTAAAGAGGGGGGGGCAAAATGTCTCTTTTAATGGTACACAATCTTTAAGTGTATGATTTTTCGCGCTTCGGTTACCATTATCGCGCAGTAGTAACCGGAAGTATTAGGAAAACCCCCCGCTGAAAAAAACCAGACGCTTTCTGAGTGCTTTATTTACCCTCTCGCGCCACGGGCTCACTCCCTCAGTATTTCTGACTTAAACGCAGGCTTATGCGCAGAATATTTGCCGCTTCACTTTTTCCATACAAAGATGATAATCCACTCTGGCAACAATCTGTAAGCAAAGCCGTTGTGTGGTCAGACCATCTGATTAAATAAACTTCTGACTCCAGCTGTCACTCTGTAACCCGGATAATCTGCCAGTCCTCGGAAGTCAGATCTGCAGGCGACGGAACGTAAACAGACAGCCTGCCGGACTCGTTCATGAAGATGAGACTCAGCAGATCCTGCGCGTCAGCCTGGAAAGATACGTGACGGGGAGTGTTGCCCCACCGTGCGCGGCGGCAAATAACACCAGCGTTCTCGCAGATAATTGAAATAGCTTGGCAGTACAGATACGCCGCAGGGGGTGGCGCGTGAGGGATATCAGACATGGTGTGCTCCCTGTGCTTTAAGAAGCGTCACGACAGGAGGTTCCAATCTCCGGGTGGTGACGTTGACAGGGTTGGAACTACCGGTGCACAAGAAAACCGGCCTACCCGAAGGTAGCCCCGCCAACGCCACCATAGATACGCCCGGAATTTTCCGGACGTGGTAGCGCCGAAGGCACTGTGTGCCAGCTCTCATGCTTTTTCAGGGTTCCAATCCCGGCCACTGTTTTGCAGCGGCGCGCACACTATATCCGCCGTGCTGATAAATTCAATATGTCTAATGTGAAATTATCCACTGGTCATTAGATCCACGCATGAATCAAGAAAAGTTACCTACGCAAATTACAACCTTCCTACCATCAGTCCGCGCAGGCAACCGCCAGCGCTGCCGCCGCTTTGCGGGGCATCACCTGTAGTTATGAGGACAACATGAAAGCACTCCGCACGGTAACGGATCGTTTTTCACTCATTGATAAAATTCGTCGTTTCACGCCGCAAAATGATCGCAATTACCTGCTGCGCTCGGTCCGGGAAACGTTCAGCAGCCCGGAAACGCAGGAACGTATTCAGCTGGGGGAAATGTTCGGCTACTACGGCCACGGGCGACGCGCCGCCTACTATGCGAAAACCGGACGTCTGAACCTGCCGGAATTTGCTGTGGTCATGGTGGACGGCAAGCCGGTCACGCTTGAAAATGTGCCTTCTAACCGGACGCTTGAGGTAAGCCTGGACGATAACGGCGTGGTCACCCATGTTCAGGAAATTCTTGATACTGAACCCGGCAACATCGTAGACGGCATGAGCCGTTCCCGCGCTGGCGGCTGGTCATGGGCAACCGGCGGCGATGATAGCGCGGTCTCCAGAGTCAACAGCCTTCACGGCTTTGATTACGTGACTTTCCCTAACTACATCAGCTTGGATAACGCCTCAGCCATGCTGGAATCAGCCAGCGATCGTGAAAGTATGATTTGCGCAGGGCTGGTGGAAAAAGGGTATTCGGAGAATCAGGCAGCGGACATTTTCCAGCACTTTGAAAGCATGCGCGGCCAGGCAGCAATGTTTGAATCGGGGGATGCATCTTTGCTGGAATCGGCGCTGCACATCGAGCACGGCAAGCGACTGGAGCTGGAGGATCGGCTGCGCAGCGCCAATCTGATGATCGAGAGCGCCGGCAACGTGGCAAAAGCCCGCCGCAAAGTTATGAAAGAGGCGCTGGCCAGCCTGCCGCTGTTTATCAGTAAAGAGCAGACTGCCGCGCTGTGCCGGATGGACACCCCGGAAGATGCGCAGATCGTCGCCGCCATGCTGGAATCCATCGGATCGAACGCTACGGCTACGCTTCCTATTGGCGTGCAGCAAAAACATTCGCTTCCGCAGACGCGTCAAAAAGCGACGGAATGTAACCCGCTTTTATGGATAAATTCAGTAAAATAAAGGGGATAAGGAGAGTACGCCCTATACAGGGCGTTTCCCTGCGCGGATTCTAAAACACCGGAAAATTCTTACCTGTGTTGATCCTTTTACAGATCACGTTTATTATCCGCATCTGACCAAGCCGGCAAGCCTGGTCAGAACAAAAAAAAATCGCCTGCTGGTAACAGTCGATTTTTCTACAACTTTACACGGTTTAGCAGACCGTATCGGCGTTGCGCCGCACTACACAAACACAATGAATGCTTACTGGGAGGTAAGTGGTATTCATCTTGTTACTTACTAGGAGGTAAGTGGGATTTATGTTAGCTAAAAACGCCGATCACGGCAACTCTTTTCCCTCATTTTGCTCAGATAATAAGCAGAATCCTGTACGAATTACCGGGTATGATTTCACCCACGTTATTGAGCTGTCACCTCTCCCTAAGTCCCTCACCCGCGTACTGAAATTCGCGTGTAATCTGGCGTGCTCTACGTCCAGATTTGAGATCATCAAATCCCTCAGCACTCTGGCAGAAGAAGCAGGCGTGAGCGTTTCAACCGTACAGCGCGCTTATCGCCTGGCGGTTAAACTCGGCATCCTTACTCATGAGGAGCAGCGCTGCAAAAATAACCACAAATGGAGTAAGCCCAGCAAATACACGTTCACCAGCAAAGCACTGGCTTTTGTACAGGCGAGTCTGGCTGAACTGAAAGCGGCTAATCTTCAGCCTGCGGGGCGTCAGAGTCTCGTCCGGAGAATCGTTGCTGACACCTTCTCAAAATTAAATTTCACCCGCGCTACCCCTGGTCAGAATGAACAGGCTACCCCTGGTCAAAATGACCAACAAGAAGTAAGAGATCTCTCCAGAACAAGAGAAACACAATACAGTGAGTCAGCAATTTCGGAATCGAAAGAGATTGCGTCAGAGCCACCAGCGCCAGAGAAAAAATTCGGGATTTATCAGGAATCACTGCAAAGCCTAGCAGCAGGATCAGCAGCAGCAGACAAAGAGCGCCGCGCAGAGGCATATCAGCGCAACGGCCAGCTGATGCACAAGGTGTACGGCTATATTAAATCCACGTTTAAGCCCAAACCAGCTGCGGGCCGGAAACCAGAAAGCCGCCGCCAGACGGGTGATTTCGCCGGCGACGGTCTGAAGCATGATAACTACGCGATCCCGGAAGGGTTCAGAGGCGCTTAATCCGTAACTGTGCCACCAGCATCACGATAGGCAGTCAGCAGCGTTTCAATGGCGTGCGTTTTCTGACCATACGGCGAGCCGGTTAGCGACGCCCAGATATCGTTGGTTTTGCCAATGGCCGTGCGGATTCGTCCGGCGTGAACATCGGCATATGCGCCCTGCTCTTTCAGCAGCTGGTCAAGCAAGCGCTCCTGTGACGCGGGGCTGAAGTTGGGCAGTTTCAGCTGTTTTTTGTAGACCGGCCAGTAGCGGTAAAGCTGCTGATAACGCCCTGCTGCAGTCGAGGCCAGACCCTGCTTATTGAGTTTTTTCGGGCTGCGATTTGTGAACGGGTGATCGGTGAAGTCGGTGAAGATTTCGCCCAGCTTGTCGCCCAGCCCGGTCACGATAACGTCATAGCCACGCATGCGGGTTAACGGGTGAGTACTGGTGCCTTCTGAGAACGCCAGCATGTCGCCAAAGGCTTTACGGTTTGCGGATTGCTCCATTGTGATACCACTCTGTAATGATTGAGAGCGGAACTGTATGGAGTTTGTAATTTGCGATGGGAGGAAAGGCCGCATGGTGCGGCCATTGTGTTAGCTCATAGCTGGCATTAAGCATCTACAGTCCGCTCTGTGCCAGAAGCCGACATTGCCATCACTATTTAAGGTTATCATTTAATACGCATCTAATTTAAATTTGTATTTAACTTCCATGAAATGGATAAATTCCATTATGCTTTTTTCGATTGCTTCTAATATATGAATGTATCCATCCCGATTTAAGGATCTATCTAATGCAAAATGATGAACTATCCCATGCCGGTACTGTATGATTTCAGAAATTCTATTCTCAAGAAAACTGACTGACTTTCCAATTCTTTTTTTCTTGAAAAGAATTGCTCTTACATCTATATCTAACCATTCTTTATAAGCTTTGTTAAGTTGGTCTAAATTTTGAAAGGTGAAGTTCCTTGCAATGACATTTTCTATTGATATATTTCCCTTTTCTATTTCAAGTAGAACATCAAAATCAATTTTTTGCTTATGCAATGATCTCTTTTTTATTGCAAAAGGGTCATATTTTATCAGCACCTGAAAAGCTTGGGAGAAGAAATATTCAAACATTGCAACCGCAAAAGGCACTAATCCATTATATATAACCCTACTCGGATCAATGCTTTGCATGAGATAAAATAATTCGCACGATTTGCCATCTTCCGGTGAATTTAATTTAATTGAGGATTCAGGTAGGGCATATTTAACAGAGGATATTTCTTGGTGAATATGATTATATATTGAAGAAATCCCCCTGCTGATAGGCGTGCTACAATCCTCCCATAGGGTGGCATATCTATTTTTTCCGTAATCACCTATAATAGTTCCGCCAAAAAGGCTCCTTGCACCTTTTAGAACATCGTTGAGCATTTTTACATCATGCCAGCTGGCGCTATATAAGTTACGCACATGCAATGCCCATTTGTTACCAGATATGTGTAATTCGTCATCTGAAACAGGATATATATCAGCTGAAACTCCATCAATTGATTTGAAGTCTGTGTTATCAAACCAAGAGTAATTCAAAGTTCCTTTAGGCCATTCCCAAAGATGCTTACACTTTTCGAACCCCAAACTTTCAAGGTAATTTTTAAGTTCATTTCTTGTTGCCTTTTCAGGGTACAAAGTTATCTTTCTTCCCATATTTACATCCAATATTTATGTTTTATATCTAACCTCTCATTATGTGAGAGGCTTTACATTGGTTGTGTAGAAATCCAACAATTATCGAAGGTGCGTTCTCCACTGTTTACTCATGCGTACAGGGCAGGTAATTAGACTGCAGGTGACCTGCTCAACGTTGATTAAGATACCCCAATTTAGTATTGCCTTCATCATGATTCTGATCACGAATATGCTCCCATCATAATCGGATGTGAGACAATCTCGAACTAAGGATGAGGGTGAAAGTCTTCGCCCGCAGGTAAAGGTAGTAGCGATGTAAATTGGCTAGTGGATTATTGGCTAATCAAATTAGTTAGGGGAGCAAAACCCTGGCTAACTCCGCGTAGAGGTTCGCCAGGGATTGAGGCGATATCACTGTGCGGTTGCAACCTCGGTCACTGGTTTCTTATTAAGAGCATCGTTCATCTGAACCAGTATACTCTTTCTTTTGGATTCAATATCGCGGCGGGCTTTGACATATTGAGTTAGCAACTTGTGTTTCGCATCTACCAGCTTAGCTGCCGATGCAGAGAGAGCGTCCAGGGCTTCTTTCGATGCATGCATTGCTGTGGCGCGATCTACAGATGCCTTTGCACCTTCCTGCATAGCATTCAGATCGTCATAGGCCTTTCTGATTTGTGATGCCAGCGCCTTTTTCTGGCAATCAAAACCTTTATTTACGCTTGTCATTGATGCCAGTGTCATCTCTGATTTCATCGCCGCACTAATTCCGTTTAATGTGTCCTTTGATTTAGACGCAAGTGCTTCCGCTTTAGTACCGATAACTTTGCTCTTTTTTTCTATGTTATCAATCACCAGTGCAGGATAAGTAAACGATATTTTCTGTGTCTCCATTTTCGTCTCAGGTATGGCCATAACCCAGTCTTGCCGTTTCATTGTGAATTCTGGAACATCAAGCTTAATCTCATTGCGGACCATTTTAATTACAGGAATATGAGTACACATCTCTTTACCCGGCCTTATTTCGACTTTAGGACAGTCGAATTTAATGCCAAACGCCTCACACGTACCGATTGATACGACAGTTTCCGGTATTCCTGGAACGCACTGAAGCTCCATCCTCGTTTCAGGAAAATCCCATGACCACGTTTGAGTTTTCATTGTGGTTTCTGGTAAATCCATAGACATCTTTTGGTCGACCATTGTCACCGTTGGCAGGTCTAAAATTATTTCCGCAACTTCATCCCTGAAGTGAAAGGTTATGCCCAGAATTCCTGAGTTAGGATCTGGGGCTTCAGATTTAAGCTGCTTAATACCATCTTCAATCTTGGTTTTTTCCGTATTCATGATGCCTTCATATTTCATCTTCACGGCATCAGTATCTACATTCGAGATATTAGCGCATGTTGCGGGGGCAGCAACCAGAGCATTGCTTATGTCAGTGCTAAGGGATTGTGTTTCTTGTTCAACAGCATAGAGAGGCGTGGATACTAGAGACAGCATGATTAACGAAGATTTTATTCTCATTTATGTTCTCCAGAGGTAAATGCGGCGTTATACCGACACATTTTGTATAGCTTGAATTTTGTACAGAATTTGTGATGCAGGCTACGATTTGCACCCAGTGAAAACCGTCAGCTCAAGTCTGAGCTGACGCATATTTTGAACGAGTGAAATCAATTCGTTGCCGGCGGGCTGACAGACTCGAACATGGCAAAGCTCAACCCCTTACCTTCGCCAAATTCCTCCTCGATTTCTCCTGATACCGCAGTCAGCACGTCATTCAGCGTCAGCTCTCCGCCGCCGAACATATCCCCCAGCGCCTGCTGCTGGTGTAACAGCTCGTCGTTGATCTTCTGCGCCATCTTTTTAAACGCTGCACCGATCCGCTTCGCGCTGCGGTTGTTGGCCACGATAAACAGCGCCAGGGCTTCGGCTTCTTTGCTGGCCTCTTCAAAGAGTCCCTGCTGCGCCAGCACTTCCTGTATCGCCTGCCCGCTGTCCTTCGCCTGGCGCACCAGCTTAATCGCCTCCTGCAGCGCGGCTATCGCCTGCTGATCCAGCCCGTTCACCGATTGCACGCCGTCCACCAGCCCGATAACCGCCTGGCGGTGAACGTCTCCGGAGAGCGTCTGCATCTGCGCAAACTCACTGGCCGCGGTATTAAGCGCCGTCAGGATGTTGCGCATATCCGGATCGGGTTCCTCAGATACCACCTTTACCAGCCGTTCATCCTTATAGGCGCGGGCAAAGATCGCATTCTGAATGCGGTCAATCAGCTGCTTTGTCGGGCGCCCGTCGTCGGTCAGCAGGCCTGCCGTTGCCGTGTCGCCTATCTCTTTCATGAATGCCCGGATAAAACCGTCATTTGAGCGCGCCAGCAGGTTGCCATCGTCGGACGGATTGAAGATGGCCATCAGGCGTTCGTCGAGCATTTCCGCATCCACAAATGCCTTTTCGCTCGCCGCCATTTCCTGCAGATCGGAGAGGTTGGAATCCTTCGCAAACTGCGCCCGGTCAACGTCCGTCAGGCGCTCGCGCACCAGCACGGGCATATCCATCTGCGCGATATCCGACGCCTTCAGGCCATAGTCTTTCGCGTGCTCAATCAGGTACTGGCGGTATTCATCGGCCTGCCCCTGTTCATAGGCGCGCGTGATCCCCATTGAGCGCCCGTTGCCTGACTCCACCACGTTATCCGCGCCCACGATTGGCGCACCGTGGCTGCTCATGCCGGAGTCGGTCAGCTTCGCCGGCCGCAGGTTGCCCGCAATTTTTGAAACCTGCACTTTACTGGTCAGGCGCGTGCGGTCGCGCGGTTGCAGCTCTGCCGGAAACGCCGGATTAATGGTACCGTCGAGGTTGTTTGAGATAATCAGGTCGCGGGCATCCACCACCTTAAACGCAGTTTTCACTTCCTGACCTTTGCCCGTCACGACGTAGGATGATCGCCCGGTTTGGGTCTCTGTTTTGCGCAGTGAACCAACGAGCCCAATCAGGGCAAAAATGCTGCCGGCGTCGCCCAGCAGGCTCTTTAATTTCTCGTTAAGCATTGTGATCCAGGTAATAAAAAACCCCGCCGAAACGGGGTTGCTGATTAAGCTGCGAGGCCGCTGGCGGCTATCCAGCTGGCGGTTTGCTCTTTCGCGTCGTCCAGCGCCAGATAAACGCCGATGTAGTCACCGACTTTGCGCAGCGTCTCCACAAAATCCAGCTGTGCCTGATTCGTGAATTTCCCGGCCAGAAAGTCTTTAACCACTTCCGGGACAGGCTGATCCTCTTTAACAGGGTCCGGCTGTGGCTCCGGTTCCGGCGCCGGGGCGGGCGCTGGCTCCGGTACCGGATCGGGAGCGCTGGTGGCTGGTGCCGGCGCTGCGCCATAACCCAACTGCAGCATGATTGCTTCCATCTGGTCATTAAGATCCAGAAGGTCCAGCCCCTTTACCGTCGGGGCTTTGATAATCAGTTCGTCCAGCTGATCGGCTAAATCCAGCTTTTCAAGGGCGGTTAACGTCATGCTGCTACCCCTTTACGCTGCACGGCCACCAGCAGATCGCTCAGGTGCTGCACCGCGCCGTTCACCAGCGCTTCGTTTTCATCAAACACGCCTGCAGCCGTCAGCGCGGCAATCGCCTCGCGCACCTGATTGCGGCCGGCGCGGATCACGTCCATGTCGTCGGTATCAAGTGAGGTCAGCCCCTGCAGGTAGTCGATCGCCTTCTGCGCTTCAGAGTCTGCTTCCGGCACGGGCTCCGGTTCCGGCTGTGGTGCTGGCTCAGGCTCTGGCTGTGGTTCTGGTGCCGGTTCCGGGGTGTTGAGTTCCTCCACCAGCGGAATACGCTTGCCGGTGATCATCGCGGTTTGTGCTGCCTTCAGATATTCAGGACTCTGATTAGCTTCCACGTAGTCAGCCGCCTGCTTCAGCTGCTCACTGCCATAGCCCAGCGCCTCAGCCCAGGCGTTTACCAGGTCAGATGCCCAGCCCACCAGGTCGCCCAGGCGTTTAGCAGCAATCCAGAACGGGTCTGTGGTTTCACGATCGTCAGTCACGTCGGTCTCTTCTCCTTCGCCTGCTGCCAGCTGCTGCAGCGCGGCTTTGATAGCGCCCGTGAAATAGGCCTCATCTTCACCTTCCGGATATGCCACGCCGGTCAGCTGCTTACGGGCCACCATGCGCACCTGTTTGGCGTAGGTGTCCGGATCTTCTTCTGACATTTCCAGATACTGCGCGGCGTAGTCGCTCATTTTCTCCGCCACGGTCGCGGCCAGCGCATCGAGATCCGCATGCGTCGGAATCAGCTTCAGCTCAAAGTCAGCAATCTCTTTGTCAGTCAGCGGACGGTCGTAGGAAATGATGCCGTTACGGGCAACGCCGCTGTAGGGCTCGCCTGCAGCTGGCTGCTCCGCCACGGCGGCAAAGTTCGGCGGTACCGCACCGATACCTGCAGGACGGTTAACCAGCGCATAGCGCCAGACGGTTGCCGGCGTAACGGGTTCCGGCTGTGGCTCAGGGGCTGGTGCTGGCTCAGGTTCAGGCTGTGACGCGGGTTTAGGCTCTGGGGCTGGCTCAGCAGCAACGCGGTACTTTTCCGCCGCGCCGGTGCGGTAGGCTTTCAGCATCTTTGTTGCCGTTTTACCCATCTCCGCACCCTGGCTGGATTTAGAAGGCATTTCATACGTGGTGCCGTCGGCTTCTGTGATGATCACTTTGCCTTCCAGTTCGCCGTTCTGGTCAGCGACGTGATAACGAACCGTCGCGCCGTTGCTCAGCGTGGCCTGCCCGTCCATGTTCAGGCGCGCTTTAACCTGAATAGTGCGATCGCTGAAAGTGTCCGTGTTTTCCGGCTCGCTGGTTTTTGCATGCTGCAGCGCGGCCAGCTGCCCGGTAAGGTCGGCATTCAGCTGTTTCTGGCTGGCGAGTTTGCCGCGCAGCGTCTGCTCATTGCCCTGCATCTGCTGCGCGCGTGCGGTCTGAGTGTCCACCTGCTCCAGCAGCGCTGACTGCTGCTCTGCCAGCTGATCGGTCTCAGCCTGCGTGGTTTCCACTTCCGCGCGCAGCTTCGCCTGTGCGTCCTTCTGCTTCGTAAATTTGCCGCTGTTCTTCTCGATCAGGTTGGAAAGCGCCTGCGTCACCTGCTGCAGCGACACGTCACGCCCGCCAATCGGCGCAACGATGTGCGTCACGTCGCGCTTGTTGATCAGGAACTGGAAGGCTACCAGCGTGTCCTGGTTACGGATCTTGCCGTTGTCAGCGGTCGGTGAGTGGAACACCAGCGACACGGTTTGCCCGTCGGATAACGGGATAAGCGCGCTCAGAACCGGAATGCTGGCCACGCGGCGCACTTTGCCGATCACCGCGCCGCCCACGGTTTTCTGCCCGGTCGTGTCCGCGCCGGCGTCGTCGGTCCCGGCGATAATGTCGGTGCCGTTCAGGCCACGGTTCAGCGCCTTCACAAATGCGCGCATGGTCTGCGCCAGGCGCATACGCTCCGTGCTGATCGCCTCAAACATCGCGCCCGGTAACACGCTTTCTTCACCCAGGTAGGCGTGATCGATATCGTCGATAGTGGCGCTTTCCAGCATCATATCCGCGCTGCTGCCGTTCATCAGGCCGTCGTACACCGCCTGCGCCAGCTCTGCGCCCTGCGTGCGGCGCTGGAAGTCCAGCACCATACGGTTTTTAAGGATCTCACTCATTACGCTGCCTCCTCCAGTTGGGCGATCTGCTCTTTAAGCTGCCGTGTCAGTGCCTGCTCCTGATTAAGCTCCGTCTGCAGGCTGTCCGCACTTTTCTGCGCGTCGTCCGCGCTGCGCGTCAGCTGCTCCACCTTCGCTTTGGTTTCCGCGATGCCTGACTTATAGGCGTCACGCTGCTGGCGCACTTCGGCCAGCAGCTGCACCGAGGATTTCACGCCGCGCTTGGGCTGCGCAGTGTCATCGCTGGTGGCAGCAGCACGCGCCATCCTGCGCGCCAGGGCTTTCTGAAAAGCCGTTGAGCCTTTGCTGAATAGCGTGGCCAGCTGGCGCCCGAGTTCAGGGATCGTGGTGACGTGGGTAAACGGCACGTTTTTCCCGTTCAGCTTCAGGCCGGAAATGTCGCCGCTGTCGTTGACCTGCACGGTCATAACCTGCTCGTCCATGCCAGTGAGGCTGAAAGTTTTGGTCGGTACGCCGTCTTTTCTGCGTGCGGTGCCGGCGGCGGTGACTTTGGCAATCTCATAGCCGCCGGTGGCGATCGCCTTCTTCAGCTTCGCCAGGCCCTTATCGTTGAGTTCGTCAAAATTAAGCAGCACATAGCCTTTAGGATTCGACACTGAATACCCCCTGCTCTGACTTGCTCAGCTGGTACTTTCTGGAAATGGTGTCCTGAAGCGGGAAGATCCGGTAAAGCGGGTTCAGGCGGCTGTTGCCATGCGTCACGCGCACGGTAAGCAGCCATTCACCCGGCTCAAGATAACGCGTGTCGATCAGCAAAAATTCCTCGCTCACGCCTTTTGGCGAGAGGTCGAGCGTGCGCTGCTTGCCGGAAATAACCACCGTCGGATCATTGCTGTCGCGCAGCCAGTACTCAATTTTTGCGCCCGCCAGCTTGCCGGCGCAGGCGATGTTAAGCCGGACCGGGAACGCCAGCGCGTTATCGCGCACCACGGCGGTACCGCATCCCAGCAATTCCACCTTTTTACGTGCAAATACGCAGCGATCCGCCACCATTGCTGCAGCCATCGCCGTAATAAACAGGTTCTGATAATCAATCATTGGCCGGAGCCTCCTTTTGACCCAAGCACGCCGTTTATTGCCGCAATGAGTCGTTCTTTGAATACAGTTGAAAGTTCACGCCAGTTGTTGCTCGCCACCAGCACGGCGAGGTAAATCACGATTTCGTCCAGTCCCTGCTGCCGCGCAAAAAAGTAGGCCGTGAGGCCGGTAATCAGCGCCAGCACCAGCTCAGTGACAAAGTTGAATACGTTCGGTTTGATCCGGTATTCGCGCACTCCCAGCAGGAAAACGCCTGTGCCACTCAGCAGGGACAGGAGAAGCGAAACCGCGAGCATTTTTTCTACATCGGTCACATACCCCCCTTTGGTACCTGGTTATCAGGTGGCGAGAGGGTAAGCAGTCTGTAATTTAGAGAGGTAAAGAAAAACAGCGCCCGGAGGCGCTGTTTTTTGAGGAGGTTAGCTGGTGGGCGGTACTTCCGGCCAGGCTGCGCTGTCAACCGGCCCCGGTTCCATGCCTTTAAGCGCCCGGATATAGCTCAGCCAGCGTACAAGCAGCGCCTTTTCATTGTCAGGCAGGATATCGAGCGAAAGTTCCGCCTGCCATTCTGTGATTGCTGTCCGCGCCTCGTTAAGCAGGCGATCGCGCCGCATATTGAAACGCTCCGTGATTTCTTCCTGAAGCAGTGCGCGTGGTGCGATGACGCCATTTTTATACGCCCACTCGCCGTTAGGCTGAATATCATCAGGTACCTGGTGTTCATCCACCTCAATAACGGAATAGCCGTCCGGCCAGAGTTTTGATGCGTCTTTATCCAACGCCCAGATACGATCGTCAGCACATACCATGAGTTTAATGGTGTGTTCGGCAAACTGATGTTGCGCCTCATACCAGCAGACGTTATTTGCGCACCGTGTGAAGGAAATATTGCGCTCAAGCAGAGTGTTCAGAAAATGGGCTTCTTCTTTTTGCTCGTCTGTAGATTCATCGGTAATAACCGGCAGCTCTGGCATATAAGCTGCAAATTCAGAAAATTTCATAAAGTTTCTCATGTTGAGGTAGCTGTATACCAGCCGCCTTTAATGCAGTACTGAAGCGGACGGGAATAAAGGCCATCAATGTATTCATCCTGATTGCCATTCGTGGCGGCGGTTAACACATAGCCCTTCAGCTCTTGTAAACCCGGCCCTTTCCAGGCTGTTGCATATCGGACCGCACCAAGCCGGACAGCGGTAACCATACGAGCCATAATCCAGTCATAAAGCCAGGTGTTGCCCCACTTTGTGCCATACAGGTTGCCGTCAGGCGGAACGCGTGCTGCCCCGATATAAAGACCACCCGTTCCGCCAATAAAAACAGCGCTATCATGCAGAGATACAGAGCTATCTCCGATATAGTTGGTAAAAGCGATGTTATCTGAGTTGGCTGACCCCTGACCTAAGTACCAGTGTTTAGTGCCATCGTATTTTTCTCCTTTCATCCAGTAGCCCTGATTGAGCTCCGCTGGCCTGAGTACGATGCTTTCACCGTTTTTCACATGAGTGGTATGCGCGTTGATTCTTATATCGCCCCGGAAGTCAACTTGTTGACCAAAACCCGCATTACCTGTAGCAAGGTCGAAGAACATTGGCCTCAGTGAGTTCCAGGTACCTTTTTGATCATCTTTATCCGTAAACATGAGATAAAGTCTGGTGCCATCGTTACGAAAGAATGAGGCGTAATCGCCATAAGCAATGCGGTAATTGTCAGGTACGGAACTGATCAGTTGCATGCTCATTTCAGCCCGTGGCCCGTCAGGACTGATAAAGCTGATGTACTTTTCGTTGTTGAGATAAAGGTCAATCGTGCCATCAGCAGAGCCAACGAATCCGCTGTCGGCATCGCCAATATTTATCGACGGTGTGGCATCAGCAAATACCCCTGTGGCAGCTTTACCAAGACTGATGCTGTCGCTTTTCAGGTTCCCCCTGACTTCCATCGCATAAGCACTGTCAGGCAGACCATAGCTGGTGCCACCAACG